>NZ_AUIX01000015.1 GCF_000423925.1 Butyrivibrio sp. VCD2006 | reverse complement strand
TGAAACCTCTGTGAGACCTCCACGCTTAAGGTGCACGCTCTTTCTCTCCATATATCCGCCACATTTACTCTGCTACTACAAAGGTGATAGTTATAAGACTTCGTTGCTTTTAGCCAACTTATCTCTCGTAGCCTAGCCTTATATGTGATTTCTGTCCGTCGGACCAGAGATTTGCTTACAGCTTCCTTCAGATTCCATCTCGCGATGGACACCCTTGCTGTTCGGCTATACACTTCCCACTATCTGGGCGTGTTCAGGACTTTCACCTGTTAGAGTGCGCCCATGGCGCGCAAACTAAAAAAGCATGTTGCTCGCAACATGCTCGCGCCGAGCGCGGTTGCATTTATGCAACATATACCTTACGCGCGAGTGCGCATCCATAGCGGAGCGTTTTTTGTTTAATAGGAAATTCGGAGTAATTTCCTATTAAATAAAAAACAGGCCAGGCATTAAGTAGCGCTACTTAGTGTCTGGCCGTTATTTAAATGGATGTCAAAAATTATCCCATTTCTGCGAGCTTCATCTTCTGCTTTGCGATGTACATTCTGGCGTCTGCACGTTTGAAGACTGACTCCACATTGGAATCCGTCTCGGGATCATACTTCACCATGCCTTTCGCAATGTTGATCTTCTCCCATTCATTCACTGTCTCTAAGTTGTGACGCTCAGCCTCAACATCAAAATCCCTTAAAAGCTTATAACAATTGTCGTAATCATCGCCCTGAAGAATTACAACAAACTCATCTCCGCCTATTCTGAAAACAGGACTTCCCTTAAATATTCTACAGGTAAGACGACATGCATTCTGAAGATAAATATTACCGCGCTCATGACCATAGGTATCGTTGATCTTCTTAAGGTTGTTTGCATCAAAAACAACCAGACCATACTCCTTCTCTCCCTCAATCATATCAAGCTTTGATGCGGCATCATCATAGGCTGTCTTATTCTTAACGCCTGTAAGCGAATCATGATAAGCAAGCGAATTCAGATCATCAATATGGTGCTTCAAGTGATGTACCATCTTTTCCATGGCATGGACCAGATCTCCGATCTCATCGTTTGTCTCCTTAGGGAACTCAACCTCCAACTTTCCATCGTTGATTTCCCTTGCCACATGAGCAAGTGTCTTAAGAGGTCCAGTTATCCTGCGGCTAACCATTATTGTCAGGAAAAGGAATGTAAGAAGCACTATTACAGTGGATATGATAACTCTTCTCATGAGGTTATTACTCATATCCATGATTTCCTTTTTAGGTGCAGTTATGATCAGCTTCATTCCATTTGCCAGAGTAGTGTAAGAGAGCTGTTTTTCTGTATTACCAAGATAATAATCAAGTGGCATGTCTCCGCTATCCTCATCGGTAAAGGACATGATACCTCTTAAATCCATATCTGCCAATTCAGTACCGGGTTCAAAGTTAGGATTGTAATAAACCTCCCCCTGATCATTTCCAAGGCAGGCATATCCTGTATCATAGCATTTTATAGTCTTGACCATTTCGACCAGATCAAAATAATCAATATCCATCCCGGCTATACCTACAAGTACCCCATTTTCATAAAGAGGTACCACATATGATATAAGATGCTGATCAATGTTCTCATTATAATATGGCTCGATCCAGGTAGGCGCCTCATTATTAATAGGCTCATACCACCAGATAACCCTTCCATCATCATTCTTATCATATGCCTTGATATCTGTGGGCTCAACCCATTCAAATTCTTCCTCAAGGGAATCTCTTCTATAGAAGAGGCCGCTTGTGGAAGGCATAATATCAGGATTGTACCTGACATAATATGAAACTGTCCCGGGAACATTTTCTGCGATATTAGTAAAAAGATTGGCCAGCTGAACCGTGTAACTATCTCTGTAGGTCTCATCGCCTGCAAGCTTTTCCACAGAGAAAAGTCTCTCTACAGCATAATCGGCCAAAATATTGACAGCTTCCTCAGTATCGAGAAGCTTTCGATCAATTGTATTCGCTTCCATCTTACAGGTAAGATGCAGAATCCTGGCAGAGTCATACTCACCGGCCTGCCCAAGAGTATAGAGCGCAGTACCACCAACGATAAGTGCTACCATTAGAATTGCTATTGTAGTCAGAAGCGTGATTTTTTCCTGAATAGATTTCATTTTTCCCTCATATTATGGCTATCCATTAAAAAAATAACAAAAACAGCTAGCATTATAACTACTAAGATAGTATACATAACGATGTCCAGAAAATAATTTCTGTCAATCATATTAGGCTTATCTGACTTAGCCGTATCTTCTTCCTCAATTTCAATGACGTCTTTTTCATCACTTACGTCATTCTTAGTTTTGTCCTCATTTATAACCTCGGAACCATCCTCATTTCTCTTGGCTCCAAGAACAGCCTCCTTGTCGCTGATTCTAAGCGTACCTGGCCTAAGCTCAACGTTAACAAACCTGTCTGTAACGTTAAGTCCGCTCGGGTCATAAATAATATAGTCCGTGACTACATTATTGTTTTCTTCATTATCTTCGGGATATGTAACGCTCCCCTCTGCAACTGCTTTATATGTATATCCCGGAGGAAGTCCCTGTGCTGTAACATCTATCTGCTCTGTGAGCGGTGTGCCGTCAAACAGCTTCTCCGCACTTGGAGCAGTCAGGATTACCTTTCCGGTGTAATACCCCTGTTCCCAGGCTCTAGAACTAAATCCGCAGAAGGGGCAGAGAATGAGCGCACAAATGGCAACGCAAATACACAGATATGCGATCATTCTGCTTCCCTTACTGTATTTATCCATCTCCCCATCACCTTTCGCTCATCTCTGAGCTTTTAACATAGATTACCAAATATAATTATACCAATTGCAGTCCTTCGAAAAATTACGAAAAATGAACAGTTTCATTCATAATTCGTACTTGACAAATATTATAATGATGGATTTTTTCAAATTTTAATTCTTTTATGATATTGTTTTTTCAATGTTTTTGTGTCTCCAAAAATTCAGTAGAATTCTTATATTGCGATGTCTTGGCTCGATTTAGTTCCTATGATATTATGATAATAAGAGTAAATTTTCTTTTAACTCTATCATCGTACTAATAAAATACTGACACTTATGAGGAGTTCTGTATGGGTACTTCCGATAATTTAAAAATCGCAATCTGCGATGATGAAATGGCGCAAAGGCGTCAACTTCAATTTATCATCGACAAAACACGTCCCGGTACCGAAATAGATCTTTTTGAATCTGGCGAAGCATTTCTTGCAGCTTTTCGCCCCGGAATCTATGACCTTATTTTCATGGATATTCTTATGCCCGGAATGGGAGGTGTTGATGCTACGAGTAAGATAAGAAGTATAGATGCATCAGTACCTATTGTATTTGCAACCTCCAGTCAGGATCACGCTATGGAGGGTTATAAAAATCGCGTTATCAGGTACCTTATGAAGCCCTTCAATCCTACCGAAGTAGGAGAGGTACTTGAGCTGGCAGCCCAGATGAAGGGCGCTCAGGGCGGTGTCTCTGTCAGAGTTAACGGCAAGGACATGACCTTCTCATATGAAAAAATCTGTTACGTCGAGCAGAGCTCACATACTCTCTACATGCACATGGCCAATGGTGCTACCATTCAGCTGACAGGCAAGCTCGACGATATTGAAGCTCAGACTCCGGATGATTCATTTATGCGCTGTCATAAGAGCTATCTGGTAAATCTCGCACATGTAAAAAATGTCGATAAGGATCTCCAGATGTTCCAGATGAAGGACGGCGACTCAGTTCACATCAGAAGAGAGAGCATCCGCGAGGCAAATCGGTTGCTGGCAGAGTATGCTTTGAAGGGATAGTCCCCTCATCCGTCAGCTTCGCTGACACCTGTCTTCGCTCCACTTCGGTCCGCGCAGAACCAACGTCCCCCGGACGTTGTGCGCCCCAAAAAGGGGGAAGGCAATTATTAATGTCATCCTTTCCGAAAGCAATATAAGTCGCATCTTTTATAGGAAAACATAAAGCTTCACCCTTCATCAATCATTGATAAAAGAACATCCACAAGGGCCGGATCAAACTGCTTTCCGCGGTTTCGTTCCAGCTCTTTTCTTATGCGAAGAGGCGGCATTACAGGAGCATACGATCTCTCTGAAGTCATCGCGTCGTAGGCATCTGCTATTCCTATGATACGAGCCTCGATCGGAATCTCCTCCCCGGCAAGACCGTCAGGATATCCCGTACCGTCATATCTCTCATGATGCCATCTGGCTCCTGTTGCGAGTCCCGGCATTTCTGAAATATTGCGGAGGATTTCATATCCTATTATCGGATGCTGCCTTACTATCTCAGCCTCATCCTCAGTAAGAACGTCCGGCTTTCTCAAAATCTTCTCAGGGATGACAAGCTTTCCTATATCATGTACAAGACCCATATAATACACATTCTGCTGCTCCTCCTCACTTTTCCCAAGTCTTCTTGCAATTTCCGATGAATACCTGGCAACACGCATGGATCTTCCGGGATTATTTATATCTCTTGAATCAACTGTATTTGCAAGTGCAAGAAGTATCTGCGCAGACAGACCATTCCCAAGAGGTGACTCAGCCTGTAATCCCTGAGCGCCACTAACGTTATCCACAACCTGCAGCGATTTGGCAGGATTCCTATACTCCTGAATACCCTTCTTAAGGTATTCAGCTAACAGATCAAAATGCTCATTAAGCTTAGCATGTCCGTCAATAACAACTTCCTTTTTGCCTTCCTTTAACGCATTTTCAAGCGTCAGAGCCTCCTGTGACAGCTCATCCGCACCTATTGTCTTTGCTGTGCTCTTTAGTGAATGCACTGATATAAGATAGTTTTCCCAATCCTTATTATCGAGAAATTCAGTGAGTTCCTTCCCCTTATTGCTATCCGCAAACATCTCAAGCTGAGACAGGTAAAATTCCTCATCACCCATGCAAAATGTCAGGCCCGCTTCCACATTTATATCAGCGAATATCTCAGAAAGACTTTTTGTCTCCTGTACCCTCTCCCTCTCCTCAGGAACCTGGTTTACAGGCATATTCTCTTTATAGAAAAGATGCTCAAGCGATGCTCTGCTCTCGATAAGATTACTTGGCATGATATCTATAAGAAGATCGTAGAGCTTATCGGCAACCACAGGCTTTGACAGATACGCATCAAAGCCAAGCTCCTTAAATCTCTCCTCATCGCCGCGAAGTCCTCCCGCAGTCAGCATGATTACAGGGGCGTCCTTACTAAGACGCTCCTCCTTCATGATACTAAGGGTCTCGACGCCATCCATTATCGGCATCATATGATCCATAACAACAAGATCATATGTCTTTTTTCTAAGCTTCATCAGTGCCTTCTGTCCATCAACGGCAGTGTCTATAGAGGCCTCAGTTTTATTCAGGATTTTTAGTAGCAGATCCACATTCATGGCATTGTCATCAACAACAAGAACCTGTGCCTTAGGCATGATCGGAACTATTGTCTCATCAATGTCCGTCTCAAGAAGAGCAGAATAATCAAAAAGACTGCTGATATCCACATCCTCTCCTGGGTTCTGCGCAATAAGGTTAAGAAGATTATTGAAAAATGCCAAAAGAGTCTCTCCCGCACCCTTTATCTTAGATGCATATTCAGAAACTCTGGGCTCCCTGGTATTTTCAAGAATAAGGTTATCAAACCCTAAGATAGAATTGATGGGTGTCCTTATCTCATGTGACATCTGAGACAAGAACTCACTCTTTGCTTCACTGGCTTCCTCGGCCTTTTTTCTTGCATCAAGCGCTTCCTTCTCTGCCTTTTCCAGCTTGCCGATGGTTTTCTCCAACCTATGAAAATCAGGTGTTTCCAGTGAGAAAAACAGCACCAGCATTGCAAGGGATGCCGAGAAGAATATAAGCACCATATCTGTCAGAATAAACTTCTGAACAAAGTAGGTTCCTATTACGAGAATTGTAGCGATACCTATGCTGAAAAGCTGAATGATCGAGTAGCACTCATGATTGACCGCAGTAAAACCCGTGGCAAGAAGCACATAATAACAGGGAAGAAGAAATGCGCTTGCAAAGTAAAATGCACCATACGTAATGCCTTTTCCCGGCTGATAAGTGTAAACACTACCGGTATAAACATTTTGTACTATAAGAAAGCACTGACCAATAACAACTGCGAGATTGATCTTGTGCAAAAGAGTATCCTTGATATCCACATTTGCGCAGGCAACAATGTACTCAGCATATGCGTCTGCCGCAATGGTCGCTGCCAGAATAATGAATGCCTGAATCACATAGTGTCCCACCAGCGGAATCGCATCGCCTTGTATAAGAGACCATTCCGTAATTACATCAACTACCGTTGCTACGCCAAGATAATATGCGAACTTTCTAAAAGCCTTTGTTGTCCTTGACGCATCAGTATAAGTGATCGTCAGGAAAAGGCAGATCATTATATTGTAAAAAATCGCTGATATCTCAAAAGACAGTTTTGGAAATAACATCCGGTTCCCCCTTCATCAAAAACTTAAGCATACATAGAAATCGCAGCCTTTAGCATGTTAAATTCTACCGGCTTTTCCAGATAATTAATAAATGAACTCACCTTCAAAAAATCCCCTCGAAAATCGGCAGCGCTTCCCAGGACTACTGCCTTCGTCTCAGCATTACCCCCGGGATTCTGACTTAGTATTTCCTCCAGAAGTTCAGTTCCGCTAAGTGTTGGCATGTAATAATCAATGAAAATCAGATCATACTTCTTTGATAAAAGCTTCTCCATCGCTTCATCAGCACCGTCTGCCACATCAACGTCCACATCTTCAATTTTCTTTATCAGCTCCGACAAATACAGTCTCTCCGCAGCTGAATCATCTATTAATAGTATGTTTCTGCTCACTCTTTTTCCACCTGCAGCCTCTCATATACAGCATCTGAAAGTGCATCCTTCTCCTCAATAAAGGCGCCTATGCGCTCTCTTAAAGGCTCAAATTCCTTCCTCCTGCATAGTGCTTCAAGCTTCTCTGCAATTTTCAGAAGATTGTCAGCACCTATCAAACTCGCCATATCCTTCTCTGACATGATAAGTGACATTGCTTCATTATAATTCGCATTTCTCACAGCATTTGAAAGCCTGCTTCCGATATCCTCCTCAGAATATGCCATGAGTATCTTTTTATACAGCCCTATGTCATGGAGAAGATATTCCCTTGCATGCGCAACTCTAAGCATCGGGAACTTCTCCTGAAGATTCTCCCAGGCACTAAGATCCAAATCACTATCGAACTTCTCGCCCTTCTTGGGAAGGTGCTTCTTAAGCACTTCCCTCACGCTGTCTTCTGTAAAGGGCTTGGTAAGATATGTGGCAAAGCCCTCCTTCAGATACTTTTCCTCTTCTCCTGCAATTGCATTGGCAGTAAGCATTATGATCGGAGTATTATCGCAAAGTCTCTCACTTCGAAGTGTTCTTAATGCCTCTATTCCATCCATAACCGGCATCAGATGATCCATGAAAATCAGATCATATCTAAACTTCCTTACCTGTAAAATAGCCTTCTGACCATCACTTGCCGTATCCACCGTAAATCCCATGGATGTGAGCATCCTGTGCATCAGATCAAGGTTAAGGGGAGCATCATCCACAACAAGAATTCTCATGTCATGAGCCCCACGGAGCTTGCGATCTCCATCCTCATCGCTTTCATCCAAAAACTCACTCTCATCCATTCTCTCAATGAGATCTGCCATGGACGGCAGTCGCCTTGGACCATTTTCATCCGACTCCTCGGATACGTAATTGAGCACGTTTTCAAAAAAGGTCAGAAGACGTTTTGCTGAAATCTTTACACGTCTTGAATATTCCTTTGTTGTCTCCTCATTTGTATCTGCAAGTATAAGATTGGAGTAGCCCATTATCGCATTGACAGGAGTGCGTATATCGTTTGACATCTGAGCCAGAAACCTTGTCTTCGCACGGCTTCCCTCAGTTGCCCTGATGTTGGATGCCTCAAGCTCTCTCTTGGAAATTGACAGCTCCTCAAGAGTCTTTCTCAGCTTCACATAATCGGGAGTTTCAAGTGTAAGAAACATTACAAGAATAGCCAGCGAAGCCGCAAAAAAGGTCACCAGAAGATTTCTGTACAAGAACATCTGAAGCGCATAAAGAGCAATCATAAATATAAATGTAACAGCCAGTGCGTATTTCATCTTTTTCGCATAGCTCTCGGAATGACTTAGAATAAACACTCCGCCATAAAGAATATAGTAGAGTGGATACGCATACACAACCATCATGAAAAGTGGTCCTACTGCGGTACCCCTTCCATCAACATATGCAAAAACCGTGCCTGTAAAAAAGTTCTGCAATAGCATTATCACGTAAATCCCAAGAAGCACTCTGTTAATAAAGGCGCCTGTAGTCCTGCTGAACTGTTCCCCTACATAGGAGATAACATATCTTATGAACTGATATGCTCCAAAGGTAGCCAGAAGATAGTTGGCTGTGTTCATCAGATACATGAGAAAAATCGGAACCCTGGGCCCGAGACTAAGCAATATTGCATCTACCACGTCCACAACCGTTCCCCAGAAAACCAGAGAAGCCAGAAACTTAAACTCTCTGTTTACCCTGGTATTCTCCGTGTATCTGATTCTAAAGAACACACACAATATGAAATTTAGCGGAACTACTGCAAGTTCCAGAAAAATATTGTATTTTAGTATCAATTTAAATGCTCCCGATTTGCTAATATTTCATATGCTTCCCTGAGCTTCTCCTCAGTTGCAAGAAGCGGTAAATCCTTATTTTTACTCCTTCTGCCACTATCTGAAACCTTCTTTATCTTCTCCTTTGGCAGATATCTTCCAAGGATCATTTCAAGCTCCGTATAAACAATAGGCTTTAACAGATAGTCGGTAAAACCAAGCTTTTTATACTCACTCTTTGTCTCCTGAAGCGCCCCTGCCGTAAGTGCTATGCAGGGAGTCTTTCTGTTTCGTAATTTTGTATTTCTCCCATCATCCGCTTTAGTGTTTTCAGCATTGGATGAGTGATTTCTACGGGACTTACCGCCCGGGTAATTATGCCTTTTACCCTTCTCTCCCTTTTTGTCAAACTCACCGTGAAGTCTTCGTATCATCTCACCGCCGTTTAATCCCGGCATTTTGAGGTCTACAAATATCAGGTCGTAATCATTTTTCTCAGCCATCTCAAGTCCTGTCATGGCTGAAAGAGCGGAGTCAACCTGTATCCCGGTCCCGCCGAGCAAACCTTCCATAACCGAAAGATTGAGCTCCGCGTCATCAACGACAAGCACCCTCGCATCAGGAGCAGTAAAGTTTATCTTAAAGTTACTCTTATCTGCTACATTTCTGACATAATTCTGCTCCAGATCGCCTACAGGCTCACTGTCTGCCACCTTCTGTCTGATTGAAAAATGGAAGTTACTTCCCTCTCCGTAGATACTCTCAACCTCAAGATCGGAATCCATAAGTGAAAGTATCTTTCTCACAATCGAAAGCCCGAGACCGCTTCCCTCTATATTTTTTATCTTATCCTCTTCTATACGCTCAAAGGGCATAAAGAGCTTCTTTAAATCTTCATCTCTTATTCCGATTCCGGTATCTCTTATTGATACTTTAAGGAATATCTCATCAGTATCCGAATTCTGCCTTCTGGGGATAGCCTCATAATCAATGGAAAAATCTATTTCTCCCTCATCGGTATACTTGACCGAATTAGTGAGAAGATTGGCTATACACTGCTTTAATCTGTCAGCATCACCGTAGAGCCTCCTCGGAATATTTTCATTAACATATCCCTTTAGATCCAATCCCTTGGCAAGAGCCCTTGGACGGATGAGACTCACCATATCCTCAACCACCATCCCAAGGTCATATTCGGCTATGAAAAGCTCCATTTTTCCGGCTTCAATCCTGGAGTAATCAAGTGAATCATTTATAAGTGACAAAAGAGTATTTCCTGCAGAACGTATATTGTAGGCATACTGCCTGAGCGCAGGATCATTATATTCGCGAAGTATCAGCTCATCATAACCCAAAATAGCATTTATAGGAGTCCTTAGCTCATGCGACATATTCGCAAAATATTCCATTCTGCGCCTGGCATCCTCTTCATCGATTTCCTTCTGCCTTCTTAGTGTCTCATAAGCACTGTCCCTTTGGCCGGATATGTAAATAAATGCTGACATAACAAGGAAAAAGGCAAAAAGGAGCGTAAAAAAGAGAACCCACAAAATTTCCCATTTGTAGGATAATGCCACGCCTCCCATAAAAAGACTAAGGAGAGTAAGGATTACATAGATTATGAATTTTATACGATGAGCACCGAGAATCTTGTTTAAATCCATTGCCGCTTAACCCGTAATGCGATAGCCTTTTTCATCAAGGACCGCCATCGCTTTTTCAAAGTCCTCAGCTTTGACAAGAATATAATCCGTGTTATATGTAGAAACCGCGAAAATACCTATATTATTCTTAGCAAGGGCAGTAGATATTTTCGACAGAATACCGATCAGGGTAAAGTCCAGTTTCCCCTCGATTCTGAAGGCCTTCCATCCATCACTTCTCTCAGTGGTGTTATCAGGAACAATCTCTGTGTCACAAACAAGGGATATCTCTTCATCTGTTTTTCCCACGAAAACAAACTCCCTGTTCATATCAACTCCTGAGAAATCCTCCACCTTGCATACAGTAAAATTGTTTTCTAATCTCTTAAGTTCCATAGCTTCGCATTCCTTTTATTCTATAGTCTTATATTTTTTCAAAAAATCATCAAGCGGAAGTGGTGAAGAGAACAACATGCCCTGAAGATAATCGCAGCCTACATCCGTCATTTTCCTTGCCATCTCTTCTGTTTCAATTCCCTCAGCAGTGATCTCAAAATTCATCCTTTTAAAAGCTTCAACCATCATCGGAAGAATTTCATCCTCATGATTGCAGTAGTCCCAGACAATTTCCATATCAAGCTTTACGTTAATGAAGGGACTCTTCTTTAATCTTGTAAGATTAGAATACCCCTTTCCATAATCATCGAGCACAAACTTAAAGTCATCCCTTTGCATGATCTGTATCTGCTTTTCCATCTGCTGCTCATCGATCATGGCTTCTTCTGTTATCTCAAGATGTATCTTGTCAGGTGAAACCCCATAGGCCTTGATCGTTGATAGAAATCTCTTTCCAAGATCCGATCTCATAAACTGAATCGGGGACAGGTTTACATTTATGAAAAACAAGCCCCATTTCTCTGTTTCATTTTCGGCTATAAACTGGCAAACCTTCTCAAATACCTGTTCACCGAGCTGATTTATTCTTCCGTTCTTTTCAGCAAGCGGAATAAAAGCTGATGGTGGAATTATATCACCTTCGCTATCACGTATCCTTGCAAGTGCCTCCGCTCCGACAACCTTTCTGCTTTTAGCTGCTACAATTGGCTGAAGGAATACCTCAACCTCTCTCTTATCGATTGCATTCTCCATGGAACGCTTAAGTGAAATTCTCTCCTCAAAATCCGCAAGAGCATTCTCATCCGCCAGAATATTGAAATCACTTCCCAGTGCATCCGCCTTTTCCAGCATAACTCCGATAATATTCAGCACCTCATCCGCAGAGTTATAGCCCTTTGAGCAGTCAATCAGAGCAAATCCGGCCTCCAGATACAGTTCAGCATCATCGGATTTCCATGGAAGCATGAATCTATGCCTCATTTCCTCATGAATATCCTCCCAATTCATTGTTACATCACCTAAGATAATGAACCTGCCACCCTGATAATAGAACTCAAGACATTCAGGATAGTTACTTTTCAAAAAGTTGGAAATCATCGCTATTCCCTGATTCATCTGAGTACTGCCATAGATTTCCCTGACATCATGGTAATCGCGGATACAAAATGCAAGCATTTTGAACCTTCCGCGGCCTTCATTTTCCTCGATATAACTCCTTAGAGCCTTACTGTTAAACGCCATATTCCTGCGCTCTAAGTAATACTCAGGATTACCAAATGACAGATAAAGCACAATAGATGCCATCAGGCAAAAGGTATCATAGATCAGCAATGTGGGAAATATTATCCTGAAAATCGACCCCAAAAGAAGAATAATATTGAAACTTACCGTGCTGACTCTCTCATTTCTGCGTCGTATCTTATGGCGATATTTATAGATTGTTACAAAAGAAACCGCCAAATAGAAATAAAGACAAAGGTAAATCACAGGATAAAATGCGCCCTGATGATATCCGTTTTCATCAATATAAAAAACGGTTCCTCTGAAAAAGCCTATCAAAACTATAGACAGCGAAACAAAATAGGGAAGCGAAAGAATAAATCCACTTAGCTTATTTTTCCATAGATTCAGCCTGAGAATAGTAATGGTAATTTCAAAGAAAAGATAAGCTCGAACAAGAAATGCCAGAAAAAAAGCTGAATTCAATACAACCAGAAGCCATGCCGGCAATACAGCGTACATATTGTCAGCCCAACTGGCAAACACATCAAAAATTATTACCATTCCCTCGACTATCAGAATAGCCAGATATGTTTTGTTCATCCTTATGGGTAGTCTTGGCAATGCGAAATAGTACCCCATAATAATGATCAAAATCATAAAGCTCGGAATAATATAGCTATAATCCCAATTAACCATGTTAGTCCCCCGGATCAGGACGATTTTGTCTTATAGGAAATACATATTACTTTTTAAATCCAAAAACTATTTGGTGCATAGTATAACTAATATCATAATAACATTAATTATTCGGGTAAAACATTACTCCGGCCATTAAATACCCGAAAATTAATTTTAAGATTTAATGATAAAAATCTAAAATACTTCCCTTATCCAAAAGGCACTAGGCTTCGGCCTCTTCTGAATCTACTCAAAAATCTATGTCTCTGTGGCACCGGACAGGCTCACTTCTTACTTCCTATGCCGAAATTCCAAAATATGCCACGGGTTATATGTGTGATTTTGCAACATGTTTGAGTAATTTTCAGACGGTAGCACTGCCGGTACCGTCTGAAAATTATGAGTTATGCAAAATCACACATTCATATAACCCGTGGCATATTTTGAAATGTTTTGAGGCACGGAAGTAAGAAGTGAGCCTGTCCGGTGCCTACAGAGACATAGATATTGCCAAAAGGCCAGAAGAGGCCGAAGCCTAGTGCCTTTTGGGTATGGGAAGTAAAATGTTAATCCTTAAATTGTTTAAGTTCTGAGGCTGCAAGAGGAACTGTAAGTAGAAGTGACAGAACATCAGCGCAGGCCTGTGTTATCTCGACTCCGAGAATACCAAGTATTCTGGGGAGTATGAGTATAAGAGGTATGAAAAATATACCGTTTCTTGCCGATGAAGTGATGGTTGCCTTTAATCCTTTTCCGATGGACTGAAGCATCATATTGGAAATGACTAAAACTCCTCCAAGCGGAAGTGTGGCGGACTGACATCTTAAGGCCACTGTTCCGACAGCAATTACATCCTTATCATCACGAAACAGCCCTATTACCTGCGGTGCGAACGCAAAACATACCGTTCCAACAACCAGAAGGAATAAGGTTGAGTACTTTACACAGAAAAAATAACCCTCACGTACTCTTTTCTTAAGTCCTGCTCCATAGTTAAATGAGCAGACAGGCTGATATCCCTGTCCAAATCCGATAAGGGCAGACATCATCATCATCATGACACGGGTTGTTATGGACATTCCGGCAATGGCAGCATCTCCGCCAAGACTTCCGGCTGCTGTATTAAGAAGAAGTGTTGCAATGGCAGCCATACCCTGTCTGAAAAGTGAAGGTGCTCCGCCGTTGATTATCTCCTTAAGGAAATGCAGATTTAAGTGGACGTTTGCGAGACTAAGTCTGATATTCTCACCTTTCATGCTCCCCATAAATAGAACAAAAAAGCTTGTGATCTGACCTGCGATTGTCGCGATTGCTGCGCCTCTTACTCCAAGGCCGAATACAAAAATAAGTAGCGGATCAAGACCCATATTCATCACAGCGCCGCACATAAGGCCTACCATGGCATACATGGCACTTCCCTGGAATCTGAGCTGATTGTTAATAACGAACTGTCCGATCATAAAGGGTGCTCCGAGAAGGATGATTCTCATGTAATTCTGAGTATCCTCAAGAGTAGTCTCTGTTGCACCTATCATGAATGAAAGCTGTTCAATATACATGTTTCCGACAACTGCTATGATGATCCCGATTATAAGAGCAAGCGCAAAGCCGGAGGATGCCATCTCATTAGCTTCCTTGTGGTTTCCTGCCCCAAGCATTCTTGAGAGGTAGTTACCTGATCCGTGTCCGCAAAAGAAGCCTATGGCCTGTATCAGGGCCATAACAGTGAAAACGAGTCCGACAGCTGCTGTAGCCTGTGTGGATATTCTTCCCACAAAGAAAGTGTCTGCAGTGTTATATATTGCAGTTACGAGCATGCTGATTATGGTCGGTACCGATAACGTCAGTATCAACTTCGGTATCGGTGTCTTCGTCATCATTTCTCTTCTTCCGCTGTTCTTACTCATTTTGTTAAAACCTTTCTGGAATAATACGGGGCAAATGGCGCACTCTACGCTCAGCGATGCTGAACCCAGAGTATGTCATTTGCCCCTCATTTTTTCGGTATAATTTTGGTTGAGATATCTCCAAGCATAATTATTTCAATTATGCATAGGTTATCGCCAATATGATTAAATCATCATCCTTGCGTGGGTGCAGTGCTCTCAGTAGGTGTCTCGGTTGGAGCGGGCTCTGCGGGTTGTACTTCTGCAGGTGCGGGTTCTGCTGCCACAGGTGTTTCAGCATTTGCAGGATCAGCAGCGGGTGCTTCAGTGGGAGCAGGCTCCGTAGGCTGTGGTGTTGTAGCCTCTACAGGTGTGTTTTCTGTCTCAGAAACAGTCTCCGCATTTGCTGCTTCTGCTGCCAGTCTTTCATCCACTTCCATCTGCTGAGCTGCACTGATAGGCATTTTGACTACTTTTACTTCGCCTGTTTCAGGATTAACTACTTCTCGTTCTACAACAGCCTCAGGTGTTGTTTTTCCGCCATAAACAAATACGCACTCACCCTTCTCGACGATATCGTATATCTGGGCTGCTTTTTCTGTCGGCAGATTGATACAGCCGTGTGAACCGTTAATTATGTAATACCAACTTCCAAACTCTGATCTCCAGCTGGCATCGTGCATACCTACGTTTCCATTAAATGGCATCCAGTATTTAACATCAGATGCATAGTTTTCACCCACAAGAGTTGCATCTCTTTGCTTGTATGTGATTCCATAGGTACCCGTAGGCGTCGTTCTTCCCTTGTTTACACAGCCTGATACAAAGTCAGAATCAATGGCAACCGCACCGTCCTTGTAAACCCAGAGATGCTGCGCTGTCAGGTCGATCTCAACATAAGAATCTCCCCAATCGTTTTCTCCATACTGCTTGGCAGTGCCATAGTAAACCGGAGTTCTCTCGGTCTTTTCACCGTTTTTAACAGCCTCTATAAGTTCTCTGGTCTCAGTACCCCTGTCCATCCACCAGCCATAATCTCCGCCGGTGACAGTAACTTCCTCTCCTGTATGTGAGACAATAGTGCGGGTTTTACCAAAGCTGTCATACTGACGGGCCATGGTATTTACGAAATCCCTTACCTTTTCCTCGTTGAATGTGACGCTGGTGCCATCTATATCGCACCACTCTTTGATTCTGGTTCCGTCGACAACGAGCTGCTCATCACCAAATGTATAAACTATTCTGGCCTTGCAAAATGCATTCAGATTATTGCAAAGATCATTTAGCTCCTGATTATCCGAGAAAATAGTAGGCACCTTATAGCAGTCATCCTCTATTGTAATCTCAGGTTCAAGAACATCGACTGCGGACTCTATTCTACTGATAACCATCTCTTTTATTGGTGACTGTCCATAATCCTCAGGAACGATGTAAAATCCATCCTCTCCGGATTCATCGGGCATGTATGCATCCACAGGCTCCCTGACATTTTCAGGAAGGAACATGTTAAGACCATCCAGTTTTGCTTCAAGAGTTTCCTTGGAATAAACAACTATATTATCAGTAGTGATATGTGTCTCTTTGAAAAGATACGCAGGCCACAAAAATGGATTCTGCTCCTTTAAAGCTCTGTCAAACTGTCCGTCAATACGAAGCGACAGGTTTATATCATCCGAAGTGATCGTGTCCGTAATGCCACCTCTTGAATTTACTGTCAGCGAATACTGTTTGATTCCGCTCACTACCTCTTTCTCTATGTCCTTGGCAGTAAGCTTATAGGCAGGAATATCATTTACATAGGTATTGTATAAAAAATGTGTCATGAAGTAGACCACAAACCCAATGTAAACCATTGCCAATATTCCAAATGAAATAGCAAGAATGATCCCTGCTATATTTCCTTTTCTTTTTGTTCCACTCATTTTTTCATATACCCCTCAAAATCATATAATATAAACGTATCTAAAAGGATTTCGCTTGCGAAATCCTAGCGCCGAGCGCGGTTGCTGCAAGCAACATATTCCTATCGCGCGAGTGCGCATCCATAGCGGAGCGTTTATTTAATAAGAAATCCGGAGGAATTTCTTATTAAATAAAAAGAAGCCCCAACTGGACCGCATCACTATGCGGAGCATGTCGGGTGCTCCTAATATTTTAGTAAGAATACTACTATGCGTCAACCTAGATGATTATTTTACTATCATTCCGGTTTCTCTGTCTGCGAAAACGCCGACCATGATGAGGAATACGATGCCCATGATGAGCTGCTGAGTCTTGGGTTCAATTCCGAGCATTACAAGGCCCGCTGTAAGGATCTTGTATGTGAGGGCGCCCAGAATGATGTTGTAGAATTTCACCTTGGCGCCGCCGTTTACAGGCATTCCGCCGAGAACCAGTGCAATCATGATCTGTGTCTCAAGCTGATTACCTGCAGTTGAAGTAACGGAGCCGACCTTGATACTGTTGATAAAAGCTGCCAGTCCGGTGATCATTCCTGCCGACATGTAAACAAGCATTTTTGTCTTCTCAACTCTTACACCTGCAAAGCGGGCTGCTGTCTCGCCTGCACCGATTGCCTTAAGTCTGTTTCCAAGTCCGGTGTACTGAAACACAGCGAATGCGACTACCATAATGATGATCGTAAACGTCAGGTTAAAGGGCATTGTATTAAAGGTTGTGATATTTGATGCTCCGTAAACAGGACTCTTGGTGGTGGCATATGCAACCATTCCGCGAAGCAGATACATGTTACAAATAGTAACGATGAAGGATGTGATCTTGCGCTTTACATTAAAGAAACCATTTACAAGTCCTATAAGTCCGCCGGTGATAACACCGCAAATTATGGCTAGTACTATGTTGTAGTTTGACAAAAAACAGATAACAACAGAGCAGATGCCAAGCATGGACCCCTGTGAAAAATCAAGTCCTCCCATGGTCATTACCATAAATACTCCCACGCAGGCTATAAGAAGTACATAGGACTGCGACAAAAGGAGCTTTAGGTTTCCTGCTGTAAAGAGCTGTCCCCCTGTCAGGATCGCGAACAGAATAACTATAAATAAAAATCCTGCAAAGGGCATTATATTCCTGACTATCGGGCGGTCCATTAAGGGAACCTTATTCTTTTTAACCTCCGGCTTTTCAATCAATAATTCATTCTCAAATGATACATCCGGCTTTTCAACATTTTCCATATTAACCTCCACAAAACTCATACCATCTTGGCAATAAGATCAGTGTCCTTTAGATTTGCAGATCTCTTAAACTCACCATTTTGACGGCCATCCTTCATGATGATAATCCGGTCAGCCATTCCCAGAAGCTCGGATATTTCTTCGGAAATCATGATTATTGATTTGCCGCGTTTTCTCATGCTATCCATCATCTGGTAGATATCTGCCTTGACCTTGACGTCAATACCTCTGGTCGGTGAATCCAGAATAATGATGTCGGAATCCTTACCAATCCATCTTGCAAGGACCACCTTCTGCTTGTTTCCACCGGAAAGCGCTGACATAAACTGGTGCACGCCCTCCATCTTGGTGCTCATCTGCTTTGCATATTTTTCAGCAAAAGCCTTCTCATCCTTGGCATGAAGAATGTGATTCTTCTTGATGTCCTCAAGCGATGGCAGGCATATGTTGTCCTGGATCGTATCATTTATAACCAGCGACTCATTGTCTCTGTCCTTGGATGCGTACGCTATGCTGTGGTCTATGGCAGTCTTGATATCATTTATCTTTGTGCCATCAGCAAGGGTAACACTCCCTTCTCTATCATAAGATGCTCCGAAGAGGGCCTTCCCAACTTCATGCATTCCGCACTCGGAAAGGCCTCCGATTCCGATAATCTCACCCTTGTGAAGCTCGATATCAAAATCTTCTATTTCCCCGGGCACCGTCAGATGCTCACCTTTTAATACAACCTCGTCAGACACCTTCTCATCGTAGTCCGTACGATAGTAGTTGTTGCTCATCTCACGGCCAACCATCAGCTTCTTCAGATCATCTGTGTTTACGTTGTCGGCTTTAACCGTATCAATAAGCACGCCATCTCTTAGAACACTGATATTATCTGACTGTTCAAGAACCTCATCCAGGTCATGTGAGATAAAAATGACACATCTTCCGTCATCCTTAGTCTGCTTCATAACCTTGAAAAGCTCTTTTCTTCCCTTCTCACCAAGAGCCGTTGTAGTCTCATCCACAACAAGAACCTGCGGCTTAAAATGAGTTGCCTTCACTATCTCAATGAGTTTTCTGTCCTCGAAGTTATATTTGTCGATCAGATCCGTGGCCTTTATATAGCTAAAACCATAGGCGTCCAAAAGCTCCTGTGCCTTTTTATTCATGGACTTTGTGTGCTTTACCTTGAAGCTTGTAAACTCATCCTCTTTTCCTAAAAAGATATTTTCAGCAACAGTGAGCCCCGACAGAGTTCCAATCTCCTGTACGATAATTGCGACACCTTGGTAATTGCCATCAACCTGATCCTTTGCGTTTACTTCCTTTCCATTTAAAGAAAAGGTTCCGGTATCCTTGTGGTATATGCCGGTGAGGCAGGATGTGAATGTGGATTTACCGGAACCATTCTCACCGATAAGAGCATGTACTTCGCCTTCGTAAAAGTCGAGAGTGACATGGTCAATCGCATGTGTAACACCGAAATTCTTATCGATTTTTTCGGCATGGAGCAAAACCTTACTCATGTCTCCCCCTCCTTACTTAACAACTACAGCCTTCACAGGCTTGATGGTCATGGTTACTATTGCAAGAAGAACAACACCTGTAACGATGTTCTGAACCGTGGTGGGTGCGCCGAGAGCAACAAAGCCCTGGAAAAGCAGCTGAATTATGAATTCGCCTACCACGATGGCGATTACAGGATGCCCATACTTTTTAAAAGCAAGTCCGAAGAACGTTCCCATAAGAGGCGGGAAATTTCGGCTCATTGATGCAAGGTTTGAAGCACTTGTCATGGAGGTCCCGTAGGATATTGTCAGAATAGCCTCAACACCTACAAAGAATCCGCAAAGAACAAATGCAACCACTTTATATTTATCAACATTGACACCCATGTTCTTAGCAACTACCTCGTTGGAGCCAATCGCATAGGTATAGGTTCCGATTTTAGTGTACTTAAGGATAAATCCGCAGAGGAAAAATGCTGCAAGGGCAAGAACAAGATTTCCCGGATAGTCTCCGAAAGCCCTGTACTGCGGCGCAAGAATTGCCTCTTTTCCATTGGTAGCAAAAATGGATAAGGCCTCATAAACCAGGGAAAGACCTGCTGTTACGATAAGTGATGAAATCCTGAGTTTTATATATACAAGTCCGTTGAGAAGCCCAACCAGCACGCCGCTTATCATAGGTGCTATAAGGAGTCCTGCATATCCGAACCTTTCGCTCATATTTACTGCAAGCACCGAAGAAAGCACGATGTTTGCTCCGACACTCATATCAAAAGGGCCCATTACGCAGATAAAGTAGAGACCGCAGCCTCCCACAGCATAATAAAGAGCCGTCTTTAAATATGTCTGAAGTTTTCCTAAATCTCCGAAGGTCTGTGGCGCCAGCATCTTGAAAAACGCCCAAAACACAAATGTAAGCACAGCCAGCATGGCAAGACCATACCAATGGCTCTGTTTAAATTCCTGAAACTTACTCATAAAACCTCCCGAATGATGAAGCTCTGTTTTCTACATCTTTAAAGCTTCATTCATTTTTCACTAAGTAGTCGTGGTAATGTGCTACGCATCTCAGAATCATGGAGATACGTAGCACTTATCATCTTATGTTTGTATTGATGGCCCATTTTACCAAGCCATCGGCCTGATCATATTTCGATCTTTTGCCCTATCATCTGATTAGTTGTTATGACGGGAAATAACGTCGTCAATTGAAAGGTTAGAAGCAGCCTTGTTGAGTTCGTCGAAGCTGTAAGAAGCCATCTCTGCAAGCTCTTCATCTGTGTAAGGATCGTCGTTTACGAAATACTTCTCATAGTTTGAATAGTCATCAGGTGATGATACATACAGATAAGGGAAGAGAATTTCATAACCGAAGGTTCCTTCTTCCTTCACATAGTTGCCCTTTACTGCATTAAGTACAAGATAGAATGCGAAGAGAGGATCACAGAAGTGTCCGCCTGACTCTGCAAACATTCCGCCTGACTTGAGCTGATCAGCAAGGTCATCAAGGAAGTCTGTTGATACAACGTCAATCTGTCCTGTGAGGCCCTCGTTAGCATAAGCACCGATTGATCCTACAAGGGGATCGCCACCGCCACCTGCAACGATGAGGGCATCCATTCCGGGATTTGAATTGTAAAGTGACATAGCTGCTGCAGCACCTTCTTCTGAAGAAGTGTTTGCATATACAGGCTCTGTCATAGTTGCGGGATCATCTGAATGAGCTGCGTTCCACTCATCGATTGCCTGCTGATATCCCTGCCATCTGAGCTGGAATGTAGCATCACCAACTGTCCACGCCTCAAGTCCGATTGTTCTGTCGCCATTCTCAAGAAGAAGGTTAACAAGTGTATATCCGTTTGTAACCTCATCTTCATGAACTGCGCCGACATAATACTTGGAATCGCATGCTGTCTTATAAACTTCAGGACTGTTGTCCTTGGAAATAATACGGAAGAACTGTGCTATATAAACACCGTGCTCTGTACATGTATTGATTGCTGAAGTCATCTCAGAATCTGCTGAATTACAAATAATGATACCCTGGCATCCTGCTGCGCAAAGCTGCTCAACAGATGCTGTAACCTGCTCGGATACATGCCCCTGATCAACATACTGAACATCAACGCCTGTAGCTTTTGCAGCCTTATCTACAATCTTCTTACACTGGCTGCCAAGAACGTCTGTTGAACTCCAGATTGATACACCAATCTTGATTTTTCCTCCATCTCCTCCTGCTGAAGCTGCTGCCGCACCTGAGCCGGCACTGCCTCCGCAACCGGTTATCAGAGAAGCGGTCATAATACCTGCCATGAGCAGTGCTCCCAATCTTTTGATACTCTTTTTCATATATCCGTAACCCTCCTTAAGTTGTATTGCTCCGATCACTGGATATCTCAATTATCAATTTGTATATTCTGCGTCCGGAGAAACATTGAAATAGATATTTTCTATCGATCCCGGCCGTGGACCGACTATGGTACCGTTTTTTTACTCTTTTATTTGTTTTCTGTTTAGTTTTTTATTTTTAACTTGTTCTGTCTTTTACTATTTCCAGTAATACTTGTTCTTCCCTTTTACTTTTTTAGGTCTTTTACTTTTTTAGCCCCTTCACTTCATAGGTCTTGCTGCTCTGATCTCCGAAGTTCACTCCTGCTGCCTGGGCTGCAGTGTCGTCATAGCTTACAGAGACGATAACCTGATCCCCATTGGAAAGTCCTGCATTTTTGTCAATGTTGAAAGAGATTGATGAAACAGCGTTGATATATTTTGTAAGTGCAGAAAGATCCTCAACCTCATCCATCTCTTTTATCTTTTCTTCTCCGCCAACCATCTCTGTCTCAATTCCGTCGTAGTCCACATTTACATAAGCGGTACCTTCCCCATTTTTCCCGCTAAAATCTACCGTCACGTAGTCGAGAATATTTGTTATGCCATCTGTTGTGTCAATTTGAGAATTCTTCTTTGAACTGCAACCGGTTAGTGTAAACGCTGATGTTAATGCTACTGTTAATACCAATGCTAGTATTACCGGCACCGCTAAAACTGGTGTCCTGTTACTTGCTACAAATACTCTAAGTAATTCTTTTATATGCTTCTTATTCTTGTTTAATACTCTGCTTTCTTTATTCATATTTTTCCTATCACTTGATGATCTATGATTGAACACCGGATTTCCCTCCCATTTTCTATCCCCTAAGCAGTACTTTCCTGCAAGATTCATGCGTTATAAACGTTTATTTTATTCTTAAAGAAGCCCCCTGCTCAAAGAAAAAACATCGCAAACAGGCCATTTATTCCTGTCTACGATGTTATTTTAGCAATTGTATTTTTTTGTAATTAGCACAATTATGAAAAAGTCACTGTCAAAATTTTGAAGTAGATTTTTACTTGTCTATTTCTAATTCTTTAATCTGTTACGTAGGCTTTTGGTTCAAGTCGCAGGACATCTTCTAAAATCATATGAAGCAAGTAAAAAAGCGCGGCCGAAACTACTCCTAAATTGTTAGTGCGGCCGCGTCTTGGTGCAATTCTTCTTCTAAAAAATCATAAACCAAGCAAAAAGCGCGGCCGAAACTACTCCTAAATTGTTAGTGCGGCCGCGTCTTGTTACAATAGTCCTTCTTAAAAATCATTAAGCAAACAAAAAGCGCGGCCGAAATCACTCCTAAACAGTTAGTGCGGCCGCGTCTTGTTACAATAGTCCTTCTAAAAAATCATAAGCCAAGCAAAAAGCGCGGCCGAAACTACTCCCAAATAGCTGTTGCGGCCGCGTCTTGTTACAATAGTCCTTCTAAAAAATCATTAAGCAAGCAAAAAGCGCGGCCGAAACTACTCCTAAATTGTTGTTGCGGCCGCGCTTTGATGCAACTCTAGCAATTCTAGCAATCACTACAAATCACAAGACCATGTCATCTCCCTGAATCACAAGCTCAAACCATAGCTCCAACAGCCACCTGAATCACAGCTTTTTTCTATACTCCGTGGGGCTCACACCCTCAAACCTCCTGAATACGCGACTGAAATAGTTGTAGTCATCGTATCCCACTTCGAAGGAGATTACTTCCAGCTTATTAGACTCATCCCTCATCATCTCCTTTGCCTTGTCCATTCGACATCTTGTGATGCAGGCAGTTATGGTCTCCCCATACTTTTGTGAAAACTTCTTGGAGAGATAGCTTGGCTCAACATAGAACTGCTCCGCAAGATCTGACAGAGACAGATGATCCATGAAATGCTCAAGTATGTAATCATGTACGCTCTCAACCTGACTGTCTATTGAGCTGTTTTCAGAAGCCCCGGTACCTGCTGCTATCTGAAGTGCGAGCTCAATGTTGTCCAGAATAATCTCCTTATTCAAAGTCCTAAGACCATAGTTGATGGCATCCTGCACTTCCTCATAGGTACGATAATTCCCGTCGCGGTCAAGCTCAGCAATTGTATTGATGACACCTGTTGTAAACTGCGTCACTTCAAAGAGACTCCATCCGGCTGTGTCACACCTATTAAGGCCAGCTGTTTCCATGATAATATTCCTCGCCTGACTTATATCATGTTTTCCAAGGAGTCCTGCTATCTGCAGCTCTATTCTGTCAGTGTAGCGGTCTCGAAGCTTCATGATCCTCTCGCCACCTGAGCAGGCAACAATACTATGCTCCCTGCTAAATGGTCTCGTTACCAGTTCGGAAATCATCTCTCTGTAAACCGTAGCGATATCATCAAGTGAGCTCGCTTGATCATGAATGACAATTGTCACAGGCCCCTGCATCTCAATAGGAAATGTCGCATGTATCCGATCAGCGATGAGTCGCAGCTTAGCAGGAGTTGCATTTAGCTCGATAATGAATTCGTTCACCTTATCTGTATAATTGAAAACTATCGACCGCTCTACATCGATAAGTTCCCGAAGCTTTGTTTTCATGTCATAGGACATCCGCAAAACATCCCTGTCATAGTTTTGTTTTAAAATCTCAACATCATGAAATTTCACAAGGATAGTTGATATCTCAGAAAACACATTTGTACTTGGCACATGGGATTCTTTTCTTGGTCTGAAAAGCTTTCCGTTTAAGAGAGATGAAAATTCATCATCCTCAAGAAATGATGAAACATAGCTCTCGCGAAGACGACTATCCTCTGTGGCAGCCTTTTCCTTTTCTCTCTCCTCCAGCGTTTTCAGTGCTTTACTAAGTGAATCCACAAGCTGTGCTTTCCCTACAGGCTTAAGAAGATAGTCAATTCCTCCTGCCATGAAAACACCCTTCACCTTCTGAAAATCATCATAGCCACTTACTGCCAGAGTTATAATTTCCGGATATTCACTGTGAATTTTATCAAGCAGTTCAAGGCCGCTCAGAAAAGGCATATTGATATCCGTTATGACAATATCCGGTTTTTCCTCGGGTATTCTCTCTAAAACCTCCTCCCCGTCACAGGCCGGTTCAAGGAAATCAATTGAATAATCCTCCCACGCCAGCATACGTCTGATATTTTCACGGCTCCATAATTCATCATCAGCCGACAAGACCTTATATTTTGACCCCATTTTATACCTCCCTATATTATGTTCAAACTAAGTTGCCATTTTTACTTCTTATGCAGGTGTCTCAATAACGCTCTCATTCTTTACAGCTTTTCCCTTCTCGTTCTTTGCTGTCATCACATGCTCGTTTTTTGCAGCTATTTCCTGCTCACTCTTCGCTGCTATGATAGTCTCACCTATCCGCTGCTCATCTTCGCCTTCTCTGACGATAGGAAGAACGATTGTTACCTTTGTCCCCTCACCCGGAATGCTTTCATAATGAATTCCATATCCGGCACCGTAAACATCCTTAACACGAGCGTTTACATTCATAACCCCAATAGACCGTCCCAGCTCAATTCTGCCGATGTCAGCCTTTTCAAGCTGCTCATTCATTGCCGCGGCATCCATGCCTGCACCGTTATCTTCTATTGTTATCACAAGCTTATCGTTTTCATGCTTTGATGAGATGATTAGCTCCTTGTCTTTCCTTCTGGTATTGCGAAGCCCGTGCTGCAACGCATTTTCAACAATAGGCTGCAGGGTGATCCTTGGAATATTGTCATCAAGTGTATCGGAATCTATCTGATAGGTGTACTTTACTGTATTACCATTTCGCACATCCATTACATATAGATAGTTTCTTACATGGGCCATTTCCTGCTGCAGCGTCGACTGTGTATCCGAGATATTTAGACTATATCTGAAAATCGCAGACAGTGACTGGCAGAGTCCGCTCACCAAAGTGCAATCCTGAGATGCCGCAATTCCGCTCATGGTGTCCAAAGTATTGTACAGGAAATGCGGATTAACCTGAGCCTGTAGCACCTTGTACTGTGTGCGTTCCATGAAAACCTTTGCCTCATATTCCTCCTTGACCATCTGCTGCATTCGGTCAAGCATCTCGTTGAATTCCTCACCCATGACCTTAAGTTCTTCACTCCAGCCATCGGTTTTCGCCCTAAGATCAGTATTTCCGTTTTTGATCTTCTTGATTGTCTTGTTGAGCTGTGCCATCGGTCTGTAGATATATTCCGACATAAGAATTCCCAAAAAAAGAGTTCCAAGAATAATAAAAATCGCAATGAATGTCAGCGTTCTTGCCAATGCACTTTGTGTATGCATCATAAGAGACTGTGGCGTAAGCATCACAATGTGAAGATTGTATTTTTCAGAAGGTCTGCTGTTTAAGTAAAAAGCTCCATACTCATCCTCAAACTCAGGGAATTCCTCTGAGGAAGTTGCAATCATCTTAGATAATCCAGTAAACAGCTTACTTTCTTCTTTTGTGGTATTTCCCACCTGTGCGATTGCTGCATCTCCCTGGGGCTGCAACCACACGTACACATCTCTTGATGAGATATATTTGCTCATGATATCAGCTATATTCAGTGATCCAAAGTCACAGATGTAGTAACCAAACTGAGATTTGTCACCATCATATGTGTGGAGCTTCATCATGAATCTGACCACATCCTGATCTGCCTCTTCGTTGTGATAACCTGACAGAACAACCGCATAGTCTTCTGAATCAAGGAAACTTTTCAGGTGTGCTATGTTGACGTATTGCTCAGTTTTATAAAGATCATATGAATAATTGTATGGCTGTTTTCTAAAGGAACTTACAAGATTATCATTATTGTCATAGATATACATGGCAAGGAGCTGATCCGATGCATCAAAGCGTTTCTCAGAAATGTGCCACGCATCCCAGTAATGATCCGTGCGTTTCTTGTGCTTTTTATCTGCATGTCTCATGTCATAGACAAGCTGCTTTTCATTGTAAATGGTCTGCATTTTGACAATAATGCCATGAATATAGGAATTGAGTTCCGTCTCAATGCGCTGAAGTGTCTCATCATTATTAAGCAAACTCTCCCCACGAATCTGCTGCCTCGACACCACCTCAAACACCACTGTCTGAGTAATAATTGCAAAGAGCGTACACAAGATGACCAGCCCTAGAATGGCCTGGCGCATAGTCCACTTTATTTTTTTTCATACCCATGTTCCCTATATTGCGATTATGTTTACTACCTAATCCTATTAACCTCCAAACGCAGGAGGCTACTTTAGCATTCACATGCCTGCCGGCGCGAACAAATCAGACAGAGCAGGTGAAGGTTGTCCATAGTCATGGCCATTATTGATAGGTGAAAATCGCAAAACACCTTGTAAAAATGTCTGGTAAAATATCTTCTCTGTTTATGATAATAGCATAAAAAACAAAAACGGAGTAATCTTTATGACTACTCCGTTTTTATTTTATCGCTTTATTGCTGCTTCTATTGCCATATTGTTAATTATCGTTTCTCATGTCGATACTCATTATATCTTATTTCACATAAATAATTAGTCCATTCAAATAACCAGAACACTAAGCTTGCCAACATATTAAAGGCTCAGTTTACCCCTCTCCTCCTCAATTACTGATTTATCAAGTCTCTCAAACAATATCTGAATCTTGGGAAGTCTGTATCCAGCAGGAACCTTCTTAAATTCCCACTCACCAGAAATCCCTAGCCAGTTACATACCTTCTCGGAAGAGAAAGGAAGGAAGGGTGCAAGAAGAACTGCAAGATTAGCAATAATCTGCACGCACTGATACAACGTATCTCTGCAAGCTGCATCATCATTTGTTCTTGTCTTCCAGGGCTCCTCGTCATCAAAAAACTTGTTGGCCCTTCGAACCACTTCAAAGATTCCCTCAATTGCGTCCTTGAAATTCCCTTTTTCAATTCTCTGACCTGTAGAGGTAAAAAGATCATCCAAAACTCTATTCCAATCACCTTTAACACTACCAGTCTTTTCTTTTGAATTGTCACAGGTCACTTCTTCTGAACCATCTGTAACTTTATTTCCCTCATAAGCTTCTACTCTATTAACACCATCATCTGAATTCTTCCTCTCAGGCACAACACCGTCAAAATACTTGTTTATAAACGCAAGACTTCTATTCACAAAATTGCCGTAAGCGCCAAGGAGCTCACCATTGTGATTATTCACATATTCCGTCCATGAAAAATCTGCATCCTTTTTCTCAGGTCCATTGGCAAGGAAGTAGTATCGAAGAGAGTCAGGATCATATTTATCAAGAAGGTCCTTAACCCAGATTGCATAGTTCTGGCTTGTGGAAATCTTCCTTCCCTCAAGTGTAAGGTACTCACTTGAAACAATCTGATCAGGAAGATGGTAACCTGCGCCATGGGCGATAAGCAGCGCCGGAAGAATAATTGTGTGGAAGGGAATATTGTCCTTTCCATGTACATAGTAGTGTTTTATACTCCGCTCTATAAAGCCACATTTACTACCGGATTCAATATTCTCATCAGTACTATTGAAGGCATCCTTACCATCTACTCCAAAAAGCTCTTCAAAGCTCTCACCTCTTCTATCTGCCGCAACCTTCGCAGCAGACAGATATCCAAGCACGTTCTCAGCCCAGATGTATATTGATTTATTCTCATAGCCTTCCTTGGGAACAGGAATTCCCCAATCAAGGTCTCTTGTCAGTGCTCTGTCCCGAAGCCCTTCATCAATATAGCGGTTTGTAAAAGCTATTGCATTCTTACGCCAATCCTTACCATTATCCACAAGGTTACGAAGCTGTTTTTCAAGTTTGGAAATGGCAATATAAAGGTGTTTCGAATCCCGGAATGTCACCGGGTTCTTACAGACAGCACAGATAGGCTCCTTAAGACTCTCCGGATCAAGAACTGTACCGCAGAGATCACACTGATCTCCCCTGGCAGGTTCTCCGCACTTGGGGCAGATTCCTGTTACAAATCTGTCAGCAAGAAAAGTCTCACAGTGCTCACAGTATGCCTGCGGAGTCTCCTTTTCATAAATATATTCACTCTCATAAAGTTTTCTGTGGAAATCCTGAATAAAACTCTTATGCTCTTCTGATGATGTCTTGGTGTAGCAGTCATAGCTAAATCCCAGACGATTGAAAGCATCCACAAACTCCTCATGATAATGATCACTGATTTCCTTTGGTGACTTTCCTTCTGACTTCGCGCGGATTGCCACAGGTGTCCCGTGGCAGTCACTTCCGGACACAAAATATACCTTATCACCTATAGCTCTGTGATACCTTGCCAGTACATCCCCCGGCAATAATCCTGCTATGTGTCCAATGTGCAGTGATCCGTTTGCATAGGGCCATGCCCCTCCGATTAAAATGTTTCTCTTCATAAATCATTACCTCCTTTTGCAACATGAAACTGTGTTGAGCGGAGGTCTTTCGCACCGGAAATACTGGATAGTATCCCGAGAGACGCGAACTTTATCATCGATCAGCCATTTACGATAATAAAAAAGCCCTCCTCTCTGAAATTAAATTCAGGGACGAGAGCTATAAGCTTCGTGTTACCACCCTAATTCACTCACACCTCACGATATGAGCCTTATCAACTACGGACGGGAAATGATCTGCTTGTGTCGCCCCCTCCCTTTCAGTCGGCGGCAATACTGTCGATGCATTATAATCAGCTTCGCTGATGGCATCTCCCTATCGATAGTCTAGCACTGTAACGGGCGCACCCGTCGTAGCCTAAGTTTTCACCTCGGTACGCAGCTCCAGGACCATGTTCAGACGTTCCTTGCTCACCGGCTCTCACCAAACGCCGACTCTCTGTA
Organism: Butyrivibrio sp. VCD2006; assembly: GCF_000423925.1. Classification (GTDB taxonomy): domain Bacteria; phylum Bacillota; class Clostridia; order Lachnospirales; family Lachnospiraceae; genus Butyrivibrio. The sequence continues at coordinate 148,386 of NZ_AUIX01000015.1, read as the reverse complement.
AAGCTCCAAACAACCTACTCTTTCCCTTCACAGCCTTTTTCATAGGTTAGTACAGTGACATTATTATGTCAATATTAGATTTCAAAATTTTTATTAGGCAAAAACTCTATCGTAAACCTCTATCCTTTTCCATTCATCTCACCCTGTGGAGCACCAGCGTAATACTGATATCTCCGCCATCAATAGATGAAAAAATCTCTCCGCCCATCTTCTCCATGAGCTTTTTGGATATATAAAGTCCAAGACCACTTCCGGGCTTGCTGCAAACATTGCAGACATTATTACAAAAAGCAGCATATCCAAAAGAGACAGAGGCTTAGAGCACTTTCGGGTATGTAAAGTTTTAGTTATTAAATAAAAAAACAGATCCTACCCCTTTCGGAGTAGGACCTGTTTTGTACTTCTATATAGTTTGTAAATCAAATTCTTTCTAAATGCTTTTAACAGAACATTACTTGAATGCGATCTGAGCGAAGTTGTAGAAGCCAAGATACCAGATGTTGAAATCATGTCCGCCATCAAGCTCCTGCCACATGAAGTTCTGTCCGTCTACAAACTGGTTGCATACTGAAGGTAGATTCTTTGCAGCAGAAGATGCGCTTGCATAAGCTGTTCCATCCTGAAGTCCACAGATATTGTAGAAATAGTGAATCGGGTACTGATTACCATTCAGGATAGATGCTGTCTTTGATGCGGTATTACTTGTAGGTGCTGCTGAGAATGCTCCAAAGTAGCTGAACAGATCAACACACTCGCCGATACCGATGTTTATTGTCTGCATTCCACCCATTGAAAGACCTGCACATGCTCTGTGATCTCTGTCACTGTAGGTGCTGTAGTGAGAATCAATGTAAGGAATAAGGTCATTTCTAAGCTCTTTTCCAAAGTTGTAGAAAGAATCCACGGAACCGCTTGCTGATGCTTTTCCGTTAGGTGTTACAACGATAAAGGAATCGATATCTCCATAATATGAAAGGTTATCCATGATAGCTTTTACTGTAGATGAATTACCTGTCATACCCCACTCATTCTCATTGCCGCCGATGCCGTGAAGAAGATAAAGTACACTGTACTTCTTATCCGGGCTGTAGCCTGCAGGCAGATATACGTTAGCTTTCTTTGTATATGCTCTTCCGTTTGCCTGAGTGTCATGAGCAGTATAAGAGATATTAACAATAGTTCCGGCCCCATCACCATTTCTAACCGCAGAATACTTCGAAGGAATTGCATTTGCTATTGTAGCTGTAGGATTGTAATTAGGATTTGTAGCCTGTCCGCCTGAGGGCTGCTGACCTGACTCACCGCCTGAAGGCTGCTCACCGGTTTCACTTCCTGTCTGTCCGCCTGTTTCTCCGCCGGTCTGTCCACCAGCCTGAGAGCCGCTCTCTCCACCGGTTGTTGTGCCAACTCCGTTGCCATCAAGTGAATAGTCAAATGAATCTCCAACCTGTCCAACGCCTATTGAACCAAACTCAATACTCTGTCCGTTTGCAATAGTCTTGTTCCAGTCTACAGGTGTGATCACATAATAATCACCGTCAGTTGTTACATTCACGTTCCAGCTTGAATCAAGGTTAACCTGATTCTTATTTACCTTAAGTGTCCATCCATCTACTGTGTTTCCTGAATTGTTGGAAATCTTGAAGCTGATCTGATAGCCTGATCCCCAGCTGTTTACAGAATAATCAAGACTAAGTCCTGATGCTACAGGTGTCGGCTCGGGTGTAGGTTCAGGTGTGGGTTCAGGATCAGGAGTGGGCTCAGGTGTAGGCTCAGGATCGGGTGTAGGCTGAGGAGTAGGCTCCGGATCAGGTGTAGGCTGAGGATCCTGAGACTGCGTAGCATCAACCTTCTCGAACTGCCACTGCTGATTAGCGCCACCGTTGTAAGTCCACTGGCATACGTTTGTACCATCAGCTGTCTTCTTTTCATAGATATCAAGGTACTTGCTCTCGTTTGAGCACTTTGTTGCAATTGTGTAATAGCCGCTGTTAGAAGTGTTCTTAACTACGAATTTCTGAGCATTTCCGCCATATGCCTGATAGATTCCGACATTTGCTCCATTAGTGTTCTCACCGTTAGCAACGTCCAGCATGAAGTTGCCAAGCTTGGATGTGAGGTTGATGTATCCATCATTTGTATTTGTTACATACCACTTCTGGCCATCAACACCTGTTCCTGTATTGATGCATACATTTGTCCATCCGCTTGCGCTGTTACCCTGCACGGAAAGATATTTCTGTGACTGAACTGCCTTTAAGTAATACCAGCCATCATCTATGTGTGCTGTGGAATTCTCATTTCCTGTCTGTCCACTCTGCTGTCCGGGCTGAGGATTTGTCTGAGATGAACCCTGTCCCGGTGCACCGAATACATCAAGGTAAGCATTAACCTGAGCATCATAAGCGCCCTTTGGATTACCGATTGTTGACCACGGAAGGGGCTTTTCGCCTCTAAGCCATGTTTCAGCATCAGAAGGTCCCCACCAAGTAATACAGGTGATGTTTCCGCCATTCTTCTTGGCTGTATTAATGTTCTTAAAGAGATTGTAGGTGTAATTGTTAAGATCCTGGTCACCCTTATTCTTAATATCAAGCTCAGTGATCTGCACTTCAAAGCCTGCCTTGATAAAGGAATTAAGTGCAGCTGTGTAGTAATCTACTGAAGGATACTCTGTGCTGACATGTGACTGCATACCGATTCCGGCACAGACTTTTTTACCCTGATTGATATAGTTGATAAGTGTGATGGCATCATTAACTACCATGTATGTGTTGTAGTCGTTGTAGAAAAGCTTAACGGAATCCGTGAGCTTGTACTGCTCGAGAACTTCATAAGCAAAATTGAATGCCTTCTTCACATAAGAAGCGTTTGTTCTATTGTTTCCATAAACTGATTCCCAACCTGAATTGTTGGCGTGAAGGATCTCATTTGCAACATCCCAGAAAACAACAGTGCTTCCGTACTGACTGGAATAAACATGTCCCATAACTGTTTTTACATAAAACTCGAGACGTGCATCCATAGTACTTGTGCTGACAAATCTTCCGTTTCCGGAATAGTTTTCTCTGAAAAGCCATGTGGGAGTCTGAGAGTGCCACACCAGAGTATGTCCTCTCATCTTGAGACCATTTTGATAGCAGATCTTTATTGCCTCATCGATTGTACTAAAATCGAGCTTTGGCACATAACGCTCTGAATAATTAGACGGAATATAATATCCAAGTCTTCTCGCTTCATCAACAGTAATAAGTGTTGCCTGTCTGCTTCCAAGAAGATAATCGGGCTTCATCTCATTACCGAGTGTGACGATATTAGAATCCTTTTTGATAGCATTAACTGTATTAGCGTCCCTTAGCATATATGTGTGGACGCAGTTTCCTGAATAACCATACTTAGCTCCATATGTGTCCATGAAGCTGTAACTTGCTGCTTTTACTTCTGTTTTAAAAAACGTTCCAAGTGTGCATAACAAAAAAACAATAACCAAGAACTTAGAAAATAAGCTCTTTCTATCTCGCTTTTTCATACCTTCTCCTTTTTTGTAAAAACAATCAGTATTCACATGTAACCTAGAGAAGTCCCTATATTCCCTGCACCTTTGAAAGCAACCCCTATCATGCTTCCACCCCCTCAGTCGGTGGAGTTCATTAAAGAGCTTCCGTAAAGCCCCCTCAATTCCCTATTCTTTGATGCCTCCTTTCTTTATAAACTTTTTTTAGTACATTAATGCTTGTTCAATTAAATACATCATAACAAGTTTCTTTTCTCTAAACTTGTCACAAATTGCTTCTACTGCGCATATATTGCGTATTTAATCAAGATTAAGTTTTTCTTAAGAATTTGCTTTTCAAAGTGCTCTTACAGCCCTTGAAAGTATTTTCATAATATAAAAACTCCCCTCAATGCAAAACACATTGAGAGGAGTTTGAAGTTTAATTAAAATTCCAAGCCATGATGAATAGTCAGGAATCAATAATTATTCCTTTACAGAGTTCTCGATGTCAGCGATTACTTCATCCATAAGTGCTGAAATCTCTTCATCACTTTCGCTGCCATTTACTCCATCAGCATTCAGAACTGCGGTTGAAGGATACTGTACATTACCGCCTGAGTAGATATTCTTATCAGTGAATTCTACGGATCCGTCTTCCTTAACCTCTATTCTACATACATTCCAGATTGTTCCTGCTGAATCAGGTGATACAAAGTAATCCTTCTGAAGCTCACCTGCCTTGTACATCTTAACTCTTGCGTTAGACTGTGCCATCTTTGTTGATGTCTCACTGTCTCTTGTTGTGTAGTCATGTACAAAGAAGTAGTAAACACCGGGTGTCATATCGTAGATAGTTGTATTCTCGGGACCAAATGATGTTGTGTCATCGTAGTCAAGATCTGCAGCCAACTCTCCATCCTTCTTGTAAGTCTTATTCTGGTAGTAAACATGGAAGATCTTTGAGCCCGAAGGATTCTCCGGATTAAGCTTTACAAGGTGTGAATCAAGGTCTCTGGGTGTCTCACCCCATGTAAGAGTGATCTGTACTACGTTAAGCTCTGTAATTCCAACAGCATCGAAAGCATCCTTGATTGCCTGAGTCTGATCAGCTGTAAAGCCAAGCTTATTAGCTGCGTACAGGATAGCTCTTCTACCTGCAAGGAAGTTAGAATCTGTTCCGAGCTCATAAAGTGAATTGTAGAATAACTTAGCCCAAGTCTCTCGTGATACATCTGCTGTTCTTGAATCTGACATCATAAGAGCTGCTGCCTTATTGAAGATACCGCTGTTTGAATGTACTCCGCCATTATCTTCATTTCCACGATAAATATTGCTGTAATGTCCGATGTCACCCTTTGATTCAGGATTAAGCATATCTCTTAAGGTCTCATCAGTATCTTCAGCAAGGAGCCAGCGATCATCGCCGGTCTTACCTTCGATAAGGTTACCCATGATATCAGCATAAGACTCATTCATGGCACCTGACTCACCATGGTATGTAAGAGTTCTGTCTCCTCCGTTACCAACTACATAGTTTACAACAGCGTGAGTGAACTCATGTCCGAGAACGTCAAGTCCGTCTGCAAGGTTACCATCATTACCGATAACAAACTGCTGATCATCTGATGTCCAGTAAGCATTGTAGTAATTAGTGTTCCATACTCCTGCATTGAAGTAGTCATATGTCACATTAATCTCTGCTCCATTACCATCGAAGGAATCTCTTCCAAGAACGTTCTTGTAGAAGTCATAAACTGTTTCCATGTTTGCATGAGCTGAAACAGCCTTGGTATTGAAGTTACCTTCTGTAAATGTCTCAAAGCTTCCGGGTGTTATAGGATACTTGTAGAAAAGGAAGCTTCCCTTATCAGCCTTAAGTGACTTGATGTTTCTTACAGTATCTGAAAGCTTGTAGTTATCGCCATCCTTAGTTACTTCGATGTTGCGATCTGCATCTCTGTGATCCTTAGCACTTACAGATACACCTTCATGATGATCAACAACGAAATCAACTGTTCCTGCATCACTACCATTTGCAAAAATATAGTAGGTTCTGTCGAGACGCGGAACTACAGGAGCTGCATCATCAACATCAAGATTTCTTGCAGCAGGCTCTACTTCTTTTTCCTCAAGAGGAGTTTCAGCATCTTCCTCTGTTGTAGCAGTAGGATCTGCAAGTTCGTTTTCTGTATCCTTAGGCTGTGCCTCTTCTGCATTTTCTACAGGTGTCTCTTCTGTAGCCTGCTCAGCATTCTCATCCTCTGACTTCTTAGTATCGTCAGCTTCCTCGCTTACGTTAGAAGCCTCTTCCTCTGATACCTGCTCTTCTACAGGAGTCTCTGCCTCAGTCTGCTGTACATTTGTATCATCTGAAGCATTTTCAGCGGCCTCAGTATTTTCAGCGTTGCTGCTTGCTTCTGTTGTCTCTTCAGTTGCAGGCTGCTGCTCATCTGTCTGTGCAGTATCCTCTGAAGGAGTAGCATTTTCTTCAGTAGTTGCAGGTGTCTCTGCCACTGAAGAATCTTCGCCTTCTTCGTTAACAAGTACTCTTGTCTCTCCGATAACGCTTGCAGCACCCATAAGGATATCGTTATCAACACTTACAGATGCAGTTGTTACCTTGTTATAGTTCACCTTAACTGTTACTTCATAAAGAAGTGCAGGCGCAGCATTTTCTCCCTCATCGGGTACATAAATGACAAGTCTTGCATCCGTATCAAGGCATTCACAGAACTTGTTGATCAGATCCTCTTTGCTATATGTCTCATTTGCATGCTCTTCCATATATGCGCCAAGGGCTTCGTCTGCTTTTACGCTGTTGATTGCTGCTGTCTTTGCAGCTTCCTCATTTATACTTGTACTTGTGCTGACATCCTTGATTTTAACGTCATAGTTGTTAAACAGACCAGTTACCTCACCGTTAGCCTTTGTGGAAAGGATAACCTCATTACCTATTACAGGAATTCCATTTTTCTCCTGGCTAACACTGTAATAGTTCTCTACTCCGTTTCCGGAATCGTTCTGCTTAACAGTTATATTATCTGCATCGGCATTAAAGTTGCCATTACTTCCAGCAATGATTTTCTTAGCATGGTTAAGCACTGATGCTGCAGAAGCTTTATCTGTAGCAGTTTCACGAGTAAACTTACCATCGATAGCACCGACAACGCCGCCCTTATTGTAGTTAGCCCTGATTACTCCCTGTGACTGAAGATAAATAATATCACCAAGATCTGTTATATCATCAGTAAGGTTATCTGATATATCCGAATAACGTGCAACGAGTGTAAAGCTTGAACCAACAGGTGTTGTGAAGTCATATCTCTGACCATCCTTATACCATCCGTCAAAGCTCTTTCCTGTGATATATGGAGGAGCCGGCTGAGTTACCTTATCATTTCCGCGAACCTGCTGAGGTGCAATTGTTGCAGGTGTTCCGCCATTTGTATCAAAGTTAATGGTGTGAATAACATTGCTGTCATATCTAACCTGAACATCACAATAGTATGACTTAGAACCTGCTGTAGCTGTGATCTTAGCATCGCCGTACTTGATACCCTTAACGACACCGTTCTTATCAACGGTTGCAATGCTTGTCTTTGATGACTTCCAGCTTACACTAAGTGATGTGCTTACTGAAAGCTGCTCGCTCTGACCTACAAGAATAGTTGTGCTGGTCTTATTGATCTTAGGATCTGTAACCTTTACTTTACAGGAATATTTCTTACCGCTCTTGGATGTGCAGACGATCTTAGCTGTTCCTTCATTAACAGCCGTAATCATTCCTGTCTTTGTTACTGTTGCTACTGCCGTATTTTTGGATTTAAAAGATTTAGCTTTTGCACCCTTAAGTGAAACCGTCTTGCTCTCACCCTTGCCAAGTGCAACTGTTTTTTCAGACAGGCCAATCTTAACTTTAACCTTGCAAGTATATTTCTTCTTGCCAACGATTGCAGTAATTGTGGCCTTTCCTTTCTTTTTAGCTTTTATCACTCCAGAACTGGAGACTGATGCGACTTTCTTATTTGAAGTCTTCCATTTGACGCCTTTGCTTGCACCGTTGACACTAAGCTGAAGTGTCTCACCGATTACAAGGTTTGCTTTTTTCTGACTGATACTTACAGACGCTGCCTGCGCGTGAATAACAGTCGGCACTGCTAAAGGCGTAGCATTGCCAAAGCAAAGAAAGATGACCATTAGTACAACTAACAGTCGTCTTAAGGTGTTACCTTTTTTCATACCTTTTCCCCTTTCGTTCCTCTCTTTTTGTAAAATTTTGTTCCTCCGTGTAATTGCACAATAAGGCAGTTTCTCGCGCAATTACACAGATTAAATCTTAATAAATTTACGAGTGGATATCAATAGGAAGAAAGTGTATTTTTTAAATCACTAAAATTCCCCATCCAAAAGGTAACTAAGCCTCGGCCTCTTCTTACTTTTTGGCAATATCTTTGGCTCTGGGGGCACCGAGGCTCAGTAACCTTCCGGTTATGGGAATTAGTAAATTATTCAGTGATTCCGGCGAACTCATAACCGGCATCTTCAACTGCAGCTTTAATAGCAGCTTCATCTACATCCTTTGAATTGGTTATAGTAACAAGGTTATCCTTATGAGATGCTACTGCGCTGTCAATACCATCTATTGCCTCAAGTGCCTTCTTTACATGTGCCTCGCAGTGCTCACACATCATTCCGTTAACTGTAATCTTCATTTCATTTGTCTCCTTTACTGTTTCATTTTTAATTTCTTTTTCTATTAAAATACCTGTTACGGCATTTTTAATGGCTTTATCTTTTGTATTGTCATAGGGCTTTATCCAGTTGAGACGCAGCGCATTTGATACTACGCAAAAGCTTGAAAGTCCCATGGCTGCAGCACCGAATATAGGGTTAAGCTCCCATCCAAAGGCTGCCACATAACAGCCTGCAGCGAGCGGTATTCCCAAAACATTGTAGAAGAATGCCCAGAAAAGATTTTCATGAATATTCCGAAGTGTACTTCTTGATATTCTGATGGCCGCTGCAACATCCTTAATGCTGCTCTTCATTAAAACAACATCTGCTGCATCGATGGCAACATCCGTTCCTGCACCGATGGCAATTCCAAGGTTTGCGGAAGTAAGAGCAGGTGCATCATTTATCCCGTCTCCAACCATGGTTACCATTCCATGCTCCATGAGCTGTCTTACAACTGCCTCTTTTCCATCAGGCTTAACTGAAGCGACAACCTCATCGACACCCGCCTGTTTTGCTATAGCCTCCGCCGTCACTTCATTGTCACCTGTCAGCATGACCACATGAACTCCCAGCTTTTTAAGCTCCGAAATTGCCTGCGGTGAATCTTCCTTGATCACATCCGAAACACCGATCACACCAAGAAGTTTATCGTTTTTAGCTATCAAAATCGGTGTCTTTCCAAGTCTTGAAAGACTGTCAATTTTCTGTCTGATTTCATCCGTAATCTTACCGGCAACGCTCTCAATATATTGGAGGTTTCCGCCATATATAGCATCGCTGCCCTGTCTTGCCTTAAGTCCTTTTCCCGACAAAGCCTCGAATTCTGTAGTGTCTGAAAGCTCGACATTTTTTCCTGATGCATATTCAGTCACGGCCCTGGAAATTGGATGCTCACTCTTGGACTCCAGCGCGTACGCTGTTCTAAGAAGTTCGTCCTCGGATACCGAAGGTGCTGCGATAAGATCAGTAACCTTCATCTCACCGGTTGTAATTGTTCCTGTTTTATCAAGAGCGACTATCTGTGTCTTGCCTGCCTGCTCAAGTGAAGCTGCCGTTTTAAACAGGATTCCGGTTTTCGCAGCGATGCCGTTTCCTACCATGATCGCCACCGGAGTTGCAAGTCCCAGCGCACAGGGGCAGCTGATAACAAGTACCGAAACAGCTCTGGCCATCGCATAGCCTACGCCCTGACCAGCAAGGAGCCATGCAAAAAATGTAATAACCGCAATTCCAATAACCACCGGAACAAAAACTCCCGATACCTTGTCAGCGATCTTAGCAATTGGTGCCTTTGTTGCAGCGGCGTCACTTACCATTTTTATAATAGCCGAAAGAGTTGTATCCTCGCCTACTCTTGTGGCCTCGCAAACCATATAACCTGAAGTGTTTATGGTGGCCGCAGATACTGTATCTCCTGCGCTCTTCTCAACCGGGAGACTTTCTCCTGTAAGTGCTGCCTCATTTACCGCACTCTCTCCCTCTTTGACAATACCATCGACAGGTATGCTGTCCCCGGGCCTAACCACGAATCTGTCTCCGACCTTTACGGCTTCGATCGGAACTGTGTTCTCAATGCCATCACGCAGCACAACCGCAGTTTTCGGAGAAAGATCCATTAAACCTTTGAGAGCATTAGTGGTTTTTCCCTTGGATCTTGCCTCGAGCATTTTCCCCACGGTGATAAGCGTAAGAATCGTGGCTGCTGCCTCAAAGTAAAACTGATTCATGTAGTACATGACCTGATCGGTGTTATTATCAAGCACCGCGCCTGTCATTCCAAAAAGCGCGACTACGCTATATGAAAACGATGCAGTAGCTCCCAGCGCTACCAGGGTATCCATATTCGGAGAACGGTGGATAAGACCTCTGAAGCCACTAATAAAAAACTTCTGATTGATCACCAGGATGATTCCGGACAGCAATAGCTGATATAGTCCCATGGCCACATGATTGCCATCAAGGAATCCCGGCAGAGGCCAGTCCCAAAGCATATGTCCCATAGAAACATACAAAAGGGGAATTAAAAAGATGACCGAAGCTATCAGTCTCTTTTTCATTTTGGGTGTCTCAGTATCAGCTAATGAATCATCAGAAGCTGCTGCCGTACCTTTATTATCACTGCCATTTTTAATGCTGGCGCCATAGCCTGCTGCCTCGACCGCAGCTATGATATCCTCCGGTCTGGCAGTTCCCTCGACGCCCATTGAATTTGTTAAGAGGCTCACCGCACAGCTGTCAACACCATCAACAGCACTAACCGCCTTCTCAACTCTGGTCTGGCAGGCGGCACAGCTCATTCCTGTTACCTTGTATTGCTCCATATTTTCACCTATATCTTCTTAGTTATTTCACAAGCTTCTGCAAAACAATCATTTCATAAACTTCTGTAAAGTAGTTATTTCATAAGCTTCTGCAAAGTTGTCACAAGCTCATCTATCACTTCTTCGTTGCCTTCTTTTATGTTGTCCACAACGCAGGTTTTCATATGATTAGCCAGAAGTGCCTTGTTAAAGCTATTAAGAGCACTGGTAATCGCCGAAACCTGCATCAGAATATCCGTGCAATATGCGTCATTCTGAAGCATCCCCTCAACGCCTCTGACCTGTCCCTCAATTCTCTTTAATCTATTCATGAGGTCCTTAAACTCTTTTTCGTCTCTCTCCTTGGTCTTGCCTGAGCAGCAGCATTCGCACGTTTCCTGTATCTCTTCTGTTGTATCTAAATCTTTTGCCATATGATATCTCCTTAACATACCCCCAAGGGGTATTCCCTGATAGTTGCATCATATACCCCTATAGGGTATCTTGTCAATTAGATTTTTTACAATTTAATAATGAGGCTTACACTTTCCTTTTAAAGCCCATTGTCATTGCGCTTTTTTGCATGAAAAAAAACGAGGAAATATCTTATTAAGTAAAAAACCTCATGTCTGCCGACATGAGGTTCCATTTTAAAGATTATGAATTTCATCAATGTTTTTTGCAATTTCATCAAAGACGTTCTTGGCGCTGACTCTGTCAGGGAACCCGATAAAAGCTCCAATGTGAGTTTCAACACTGTTAGCCATTCTTAAGCTCTCCATTTTTTGCTACATATCGGTCCGATAAATAAGTTATAGCATGTAAGGAGGAAGGTTTCTTGACTTTTTGCGGAAAAAATTTTGATTCTCGTCCTATATTAAACGCATTTCCTGGCCAGCTGGTCAGCAGCATTTCCTGAATTCTCCAGAACTCCGCTTTTCCTTCTAATATGATTCAGTTTTGCATAATTAAGAACAAATCTAAGAGTCTCATCCACAACTACCAGAATGAATATCTCCATAATACCCATATGAAGCTGTGTGATCATAATAGTGCTTGCTGTGATAACAAACACAGTTCCGATAAGCTGAGTCTTAAGCATCCATGAAGGTTCTCCATACCCCTTGATTCCGGAGCCAAAGATCATGTTACCGGCCTTAGGGAACAAATCTAACCCTGCAATAAGAAGATAAAGGCCGGCCGCAGCAAGAACTTCTTTATCAACTGTAAATAATCCGAGTATCTGTCCCGGGAATATGACGAATATTATGAGTGTTACAGCACAAATCGCCCAGCTAAGGAATGCTGACGAAAGCACAACGTCCCATACGCCCTTAACACTCTTTTTACCTGTTTCAAATCCCGAAAGAGAAAGCGTTGCGGTTCCTATTGATGAAACCAAAACAACCGCCATAACCTCTACTCCGAATACGATGGAATGGATTCCCGCAGCTTTTACTGAAACCTGATTAAGCATTGCTATAAGATAAAGATTCCCAAGATTCCACGCGAAATCTTCGCAAGCAGCAGGTGCACCGTATTTGATTGTTTCAACAAACAGTCCAAACTTTGCTCTTAGTATGTCTGATAACGATGGTCTAAGCTCCAGATCCTTTGTAGTAAGCACGTATATAAGTACTATTGCATCACCTAATAATTCCGCAATAGTTGTTGCCAGAGCTGCTCCCTTTACTCCCATAGCAGGGAATCCGAAATGTCCGAAGATCATCACGTAATCAAGTATTACATTTGCTACGGATCTCGATACGCCGTACCATATCATTATCTGTGTCTTCTGGCTCACCTGAAGCATGCAGCTTATAGAAGCCCCACCTCCGGTCAATATGAATATCGGTGCAAAATAGCGGGCATAGTCGATACTCATTCCGATGATACTCTCATCCACACCCATCAGGTTAAACGCAACCTGCGGACATATAAACCAGAATAGAAATAAGATTATTCCAAGTGCATTATTATATTTAAACAGCGATGCAAGTGTTTTCTTTGCTTTCTCAATTTCCTTTGCACCATAGGCCTGGCTCACAAGTATGGTTGCACCGGTAGTAAGTGCAAAGATTGCACTCATGGTTGTCCACATAGGTGTAGAGGCATTACCCACGGCACTCATGCTCTCGAGAGAAAGTCTTCCTATGAATACGCGATCTATCATCATCTGAAGCTGAGAAATCAGGTTAGATAGCATGATAGGAATCGCTATAGCAAGTATCCTTTTTATATTTTTGTTCATTTTAACTCCTCTTTATCTGTCAGAGGATCCCAAATGCCATATCATACATGTCTCTTGAATCAACAGTATTCCTGATGTATGTGGGATCATCTGACTCATATCTGACATATTTTTCTACTTCTTCAATTAGCGCAAGATAGCAAACAGCAAGGGCATATCTGATCTCTGTATCCTTTGTCAGCTGAATTTTCTCCTCCGCCATCTCATTATAAATATCAAGTTCCTTCTGCTTATCTGAAAGCGGCGACTTCTGGCCGGATCCAAGCGTGATAAAGTCTGCAACAGGATCACCCCAAAAACCACGTTCAGGGTCAATCCAACAAATTTTCCCTGTCCCTGCATTAAATAAAACATTGCTGTCCCAAAGATCAAAGTTCACCATGCGACAAGGCACTGCTCTAAGGAGCTTTTCATGTTTATCGATAAGGCTTATAAACTTTTCTCCATCAGGTGTACCATAGCCAAGCTCTTTACAGTCAGTAACAAGCTTAAGTGCCATATTCCTAAGCGCCTCATACCATGAAGGCATAAGTCCCATCTGCATATATCCAAATCTGTCATTTGTGATTCTATGGATTTTTGTGAGCATGCAGATCTTCTGCTTTTGGACCTCTTCATATTCCTTATCGGAGAAATTCATCGCCCACAAGGGTTCCCCCTCCATCATCTCCATGATGAAGCAGTTACTCTTTATCACTTCCTTTGAAAAATCAGAGGCATAAACCTTAGGGCAGAGAATATCTGTCTTTTCATGCATTTGCGAGTACCAGAAAACCTCAGATTCCATCATATTTTTCTCATAGCTAAGAACCTTCGCATTTTCCGGGGGTGCTATCTTTAAAGCGTAGCTAACTCCATTATCACATGTAACCTTATATGCTGCATTGAATTCTCCATTCCCCAACGGTGCAATTTCAGTTACATCTCCAACTTTATGTAAAGCAAACAATTCCTTAATCTCCGCTTCCGAAGCCTCATATTTTGTCTTACTTACTACCATTATCTATACCTCCTTCCTTCTCTTGATACAAATTATCACAAAACAAAAAACAGGCCTTTGCTTTCACGCCTTTAGCCTGTTTTTACACTGTTTTATATTTCAATGTTAGGACATGTTCGCAGCTCACCTGGCATATTCCAACATGTCTTTTCGCTATGTTTTACTGTGGCAACAATTCTGTGCATTCAGAATCTACGCTCTTTTTTAATGCTTTAGTACCACAAGCTTTCCCCTGACTTCCCATTGACTCTAGTATCCCATTCCATTCTCTCTGGCTAAATAGTGAGTCAATGAGAACCGTCCCGGTTGTCTCACACTTGGCGTACCCAAGTACATCCCGCTAATATATTTATCACCGCTAGTATTACACTCACCCCCAAAGCAATACTGGCCGTAAAAGGGAACCATACATAAATCATTGTCAGCGGATAGTGGAAAACAACCGGCAGGATAACCAATGCTGCAATAAAAACTGCACTTCCCGCAATTCTTTTCACGCATGATGCCTTCGATTTTTTATCCCAAAATAGCAAAGTAAAATATATAAATAGCAGCATCAACTCAATAGAAAGAAAATCTATCAGTTCATTATCATCAATCTGAAGTCCGATCTTCAGCTTCTCTCCCAGGAGAATTCTGTAAATCCCGTCAGCTATTCTGGTCGCCGATGAGCCTGCCAGACTGGATAACGCGAATACGCCCTGCTGCCTGTCTCTGGCTATTATCACCTGTGAAGAAAAGTTGGGATTATTCCCGCCATGGCAGATATACGTATCATAAATGTTCCAACCCGCGTAGTAATTATCTGTCTTTGATACATCGTGACCCAGAGTCTCTCCGACAATATCTGAAAAAACATATCCTAAAGACTTATTCTCTTTGTCTAAGGATTTAGACTCTATGGTCTCATTTTCAACATCAGAATAATCCAGTGTCCCATAACCTTCCCTGCTCCATATCTCTATCCACTTCATAAGCTCCGATGTTGAAGAAACCAGGTATCCTGCTGCTGTATTGCCGTAATATGACGGAGCATCGTAAGGATGAGCCTTAAAAAACATGGTCTTATATCCCTGAACACACTCATCATTTTCCTCATCACTTACCCTAAAAAGTGAATTCTCCATTCCCACAGGCTTAAGTATCTGCTCAGAAATATAATCCTCATACTTTTCACCAGTCACCTCTTCGATAATAAGTCCGAGCACATCATAATTGATGGTCGCATACTCGTGATGCGTTCCGTGCTTGGAGCTAAGCTTTACATCCTTGATATTCTCAATTGTTTTTGTAAGCTCCCCTTCCTTGGTGGCATCACCTTCCGGAATTGTTGTAATAGTCCACACCGGTATTCCACTTGTGTGGCACAAAAGATTTTCAATTGTAATATCGTAGGCATTTCCTTTGTAAGTAGGCTTAAACCAAGGAATATACTTAGTTGCAGGATCAGCAATACTTAGTTTGCCCTCTTTTTCAAGCTTCAAAATGCCCAGCGCTGTAAAAGCCTTGGTGGTCGATGCAAGCTCAAATCTGCTGTTTTCATCAATTCCTTCACCATAGTTTATGTAATATTCGTTATCACCATCTATTATGGCAGCTGAGAATCCGGGAACATCAGAGAGTTCGCACATCCTGCAGACATATTCTTCAAGATTATCCCTTGTGTATTCAGTTTTGTCGTAGTGCATTATCCCGAAAACAACTGCCAACACCAATATGAAAACAAAAATCAGTCTTCTAATAATCTTCTTTGTCATAACCTTCCCCTTAAACACCACAGTTAGCATAGCAAAAAAAGCAGACTGATGCATCAAATCACACATTCAGTCTGCTTTTACACGGCTTTGTCAAAGGACTTCAGCTATTTTCATCATAAACAATGACCTTATCTGTGAGCTTCCTACTCATTTCATGCCTCGCCTTACGGTTCGCCACAGTATCGAAGATAATTGAAAAATCGTAATCTTCAGGGTAAAGCTCTTCTGCCTTTACGTGCAACTTAACCCTCTTGTGATTTATGTAAATCTTCTTGTTTGGCAGTTGCACCCTGAGGATCCCCTTTTTATTTATGGGTTCACAGACAATTCCTATCTTCTTGTCAGGATAGACCATTACGCTGTCACCTATGCTGAATTTCTGTTCCAGCTCTGCGGTGTAGTGAGTCTTCTTGATTTTTTCGATTCTGCTTCCACTCAGCTTTCTTGCTGATCTCTTTTTATCGGAAGCCTCATAACCACTAGCTGTCCCAATTTCATCAAATGGCTCAAAACCACAGTCTGTCCCCACTCCATCTGAGGAACCCATACCTGCCTTATCTAAAACCTCACGCTCCCTTACCGCATCATCACCATAAGCAGCCTTAGCAGCAACCTTCAGCATTTCTTCAGGCATGCCAAGTCTCTCAGCAATATAGAAAGCGCAGCTCTCTCCGGCCTCACCGATTATCATCTCATAGGTCGGGCGTAGTGTCTCTTTATCAAAGGCCATTCTTGCATTCACAACATGCTCAGCCCTTGAAGCGTAATCCTTGATCTCGGGGTAATGGGTTGTAACAAGGAAATTTGCTCCGCTTTTTCTAAGTTCTTCAAGTATGGCGGTTGCGATTCCCATGCCCTCTGCCGGGTCTGTTCCTGAGCCGAGCTCGTCCATGATAACAAGGCTTTCATGGTTCACCTGCGCAAGAATATCCAGAACATTTTTAATGTGTGCCGAGAAAGTCGACAAGTTCTCTGACAAGTTCTGCCCATCTCCAATGTCTGACAGATAGTTACTGTTCATGCAGATATCCGCCTCCTTGCAGGCAACGTGAAGCCCGCACTGAGCCATGTAGCAGCTTAGCATAACCGTCTTGATGGCAACTGTTTTACCGCCGGTGTTCGGACCGGTTATCACTATTCCGTTTACATCTCCATCTCCCAGTGAAAAATCCAGCGGGACATTTACTTCTCTGTCCATAAGTGGATGCCTTGCTTTCACAAGCTTTATGCGCCTCTCAAGATTGATGGTCGGCTCAATGCAATCAAGATCAATACTGAGCTTACCCTTCGAAAAAACGTAATCCAGCTTTTCCATCATCTTGACGTTTTCTTCCAATATCGCAGCACTATCTGATACCATCACGGTGAGAATATAGAGAATCTTATATACCTCATTCTCCTCATCTATGCGAAGAAGCTCTAGCTCTTCATAGCACTTGGCAAGACCCTCGGGCTCGATGAAAAGCGTATTCCCTGTCGCTGATTTATCGATCACACTTCCCGGTATCTTTAATCTGTATTCCTTCTTTACAGGCACGCAAACTCTGCCATTTCTCATGGTGTAGTAAGAGTCTGCCATATATGTCTTGTTTTTTCTGATGATCTGCTCAGCCTTCTGCTTCATGGCTTCTTCAGTGGAAGTTATTTGATTCCTGATTTCATAGAGTTCCTTTGTTGCCCTGTCATCCACCTCTTCATTTCTTATCTGTCTGCAGATTTCATCCTTAAGCTCGGAAAGCGGATTTAAGTTTTCATCATAGTAAGCAAGCGAGTTTTCATACTGTTTCCCACGTGAAAGATAATCCATCATCCTTTCCACAGCAACAAGTACCTTTTCCACCCTCTCAAGCTGATAGGATGTAAGACATTTTCCTGTATCTGCTATCGTCAAAATCTCTCTTATCTCAGTGACATTCTGCACTGGTGGATTACCAAGCTTTTCAATCAGCATGCGGCTGTCCGTAGTATCCTGAAGCGCCTTTCTAAGGTCGCGTTCATTTAGCATGATGTCTATCTCACTTATCTTTTGTTTTGCATAATCTGTACTTGTGAGCCCCGCCCACATATCTTTAATTTTATTGAATTCAATTTGTGTTTCTGTATTCATTTTTCCTCCTCGAGCCATGGGGACGGTTCTTCTGACTGGTTGTTCCCAATGAGTCATTGGAACCGTCCCTCTGACTGGTTGTTCCCAATGAGTCATTAGAACCGTCCCCGTGACATATTTTCATTCCAACAAATTCTTAAGCACCTTCGTAATCCTGGATTCGTTTTCATCCTTATGGTTCCAGATAAACTGCACATCGCTTCCCACTTCTGGCTTTTTGTCTAAATTCTCAGAAAGCTTTGTGGGTATCAAAAGCTCCCAGTAGCGAACCATATAGGTATCACCTTCAATCGCTTCAACAACTCCAAGGTGCTGCTCAAATATCTGCATAAAACCTTCCTGTACCTTAACTACGCGGTATTTGGGAAACTCCTCATTGATCTTTGCAAGCCTTTCTCTGTCTTCAAGCTTCTCGAAGTCCTTGCTCTCAATGAATTTTCCCTTGATCTCTGAAAAATCCCTGTTTAGCGGAAGGACCATAAGTGCATCAAAGGAGTTGCCCTGTTCATCAGTAATTCCATACTTTGAACCGCGCTCAAATCCAAAGCGGGGATAGTAATTAGGTTCTCCCATAAGCGCAATTCCCGCAAAACCTGCTTCTTTTGCAAGCCTTATAGTTTCGCGCATAAGTGCGCCGCCAATATCATTTCCCTCCATGGTTGGCTCCACCGCCAGCGGGCCAAAGGTTACCACGTCATGTGTCACATCGCCGTCCACTATCCATGCCTTTGTGTAGTAAACAGCTCCGACTATGCGTCCGTTATACTCAGCAATTCTGCTTATTTCCGGAATATAGTCCTCGGATTCTCTTATTATCCTTATAAGGAAATGCTCATCTGCAGCAGGGCCATATTTGTTGAAAAAGCTGCGCATAGCCATTAGTTCTGTATTCTTGTAATCAGCAGACTTTTCTGCTCTTATAATTAAGTTTTCTAACATTCTTGTATCTCCTCGACTCCATGCAACTCGGAAGAATTTCACATAAAAAACCATGATATCTTACGCCAAGATATCATGGTTCCAAAATCAAACATATCAAAAAATAACCTCATAAAATGCGGCCTCTTTACCATAATATTATTAAGCGTAATCTAATAAGCCAGTAGTCTTCACCACTAACCCACAAATATTGATTCATTGAATCTGCCCATTGCAATATCATGTAGCCGTATTGCAATGAATTAATTTACCACGCTTAACATAAAGCTCCTCTTTAAAATATTATGGTCAAGCACATTTTATGCTCTGATTTGAATATATTACTTCAAAAAAGTAATGTCAATCATTCATTTCATCTTTGGAAACTTCGCATAATTCCGGTTAATCCTTCTTGATCGGTATCCAGATATATACGGTCATATCCTTTGAACCTTCCTTGGGAGGAAGATATACCTCGAAGTCATAATCTCCTGCAAGCGAGTAACCCTGAAGTGATGGCAGCCACTCTGACCATATCTTCGTGTTAACATCCTGCAGATTGTCCATTGTGCACGGGAACTGAGCCCACAAGCCTCCGGGAATCTCTCTGGTTTCACACCCTTCCGGAATGTCCTCCCAGGGGAAATAGAGATCTGCAATCCAATAATCAAAGTTCTTTCCATCCATATCAAGGCAACCGCCAAATGTTCCCATAATAGGACGCTTTTCACCCTGTGCAAGCCATTCATCCCAGAACTTCGGAACCTCCTGATAACTTGTGTCCGAATTAAATGGTCTCTTCACTCCTACAATTGTAAATGATGCTTTTTCAACAATACGATAATCCAACATAGTACCACCCTCCATCGTGATTTTAATATGCAGCGGAGCAAAAGAGCGTAGCGGCGCTCCCGGTTCCTTGGCCTGCAATGGTGTAATTCCATGGAACTTCTGAAAAGCCTTTGAAAAACTATCCGGTGAATCATAGCCGTATTTAATAGCAACATCAATCACCTTTACATCCTTCCTGCTAAGCTCCTGTGCTGCCAGCGTCATTCTGCGCGCACGAATGTATTCGCCAACAGTCACACCACACAAAGCCCCGAAGATGCGCTGAAAATAAAACGGCGATAATGCCGACTTGCCGGCTATTACCTCAATGTCCAGGTCTTCCGTCAGGTTCTGTTCAATTAAGTCGATGGATTCCTGAAAACCTTCGATCCAGCCTTGCATCCCGCTCACTCCTTTCGTTCTCTGTACTATCAGTATATCAATCCTGAAAAATCTAACCCGACATTCTGTGCACTCTTAGTCGGGGATCACAAGCAGCCATATTCGATACTTGGAATTGCCTTGTTACCATGCTAGTTTTTCATGTTATCAATATCATACAAAAATTTATATTGTATTTAAAGCATTGGTCCTTCTTCCATTTTATAAACTTCTTCTGTATAATTTTAAGTGTAATTATTGACGGATAATAGTTTGTATGGAGGTGAGCCATGTCAGCTAATTCATCTACAAACCTGTCAGATATTTTGAAAATGCCTGAAAATACAAGTCCTGCACGTACCCCGGTCTCATCTTCTCATACTTGGAAGCCGCAGTATCAAAAGTCCATCCTAGTCCATCAAGTGCCGGCATCACATTCCCTCCACAATAATTCTGTATTTTCCCAAATCCACCTTCCCATCAACGACCTCAACACCCTCACTCTCAAGGATCTGTGCCTGTTTCCATGCTCCGCCAAAGGCATATTCACCGGCAAGCTCCCCCTTGGAATTCACCACCCGGTGACAGGGTATCGTACTTGGATCAGGATTTTTATGAAGCGCGTTTCCAACCGCTCTCGCCATCTTCCTGTCGCCGGCCATCTCTGCAACATCAGCATAGGTAGCGACCTTCCCCTTTGGAATTTTCTTTACCGCCTCGTAAATTCGTTTTGTAGGAGAGTCTGTAACAAGATCATAACTCTCGGCAATCATCCTTTTTATGACATCATCCGGCACCTCTCCGTCCAGAATAATAGTGCTCCAGTGTTCCTTATTCTGATGATAAGCCGGCAGAACTGACTTATATGTTTGTCTCCAAAAATCTCTCCACTCAGCATCAACCTTAACATTGATATTGATGTAACCATCCTTTTCATAGGTCCACAAAAAGGCCTTCTTCGACTTTTTTACGCGAACAAGCTGCCAGTTTTGATCACGAAAAGGAGCCTCCTGATAGGTATCAGGAAGCGATAGACCATACTGTAATGCCTCTTCTCTTGTTTTCATAAATCTCTCCAAAAATGGACCTAGTGGGGTACGAGGTTAGTGGTCCATTTTTCTCATCCCTTTGCTAGCTTTAAAAACCTCTTATCATTCATCTGCTCATTAGTCACATATTCCCCATCATGAAACAGCGCATATGTAGTGATGGGAGTTGGCGCATTCTGAGCCTCCTGCCTGCTGCCTATTTTTATTGCCTTAAATGGTATTCCGTTTTCCACAGCAGTCTTCTCCACAACAGGGACATACTTGGCATTAAAAGGGCACTGATTCGTATAGTATAGAACGTAGCCCATTTCACCTAAATGTGGGTGTTTTGCACATTCCTTAAAAACCGGAGCTTCTGCACCATTATCAAACGGCAGGTACCACAACTGAATTCCATTATCCGCTTCGTCACAGACCTTGAAGCCTTTGGCTGTCAGAAATTTCGGATCTGAGAGGAACGGCTTTTTCTTTGCTGCAGCTAATATGCACAGTCCCTTCTTTCCCTTTTCTTTGCTGTCCTTAATACACTCATTAAGAAGGTCACTGGAATAGCCATGTCCCTTTAAGGAACCTGAAACCCACAAGCAATCGATATACATATATCCAGGAGCATCAATGGGATTCCAGGCATTCTCTGCTGGAATATACTCTATAAAGCATTTTCCGCGCTCTACGCTCTTTAAGAAAACCAGTCCCTCATCAAATCTGTCCGCAAGCCAGGCTTTCTTGGACGATACCTGAACGTCCTTATTATTGGATATTGCACAGCAGATGTGTTCATTATCAAGATTATCCTTCGTAATCTGTATATACTCCATCTTAAAGCCTCCTTCTCTGTACTTCCACTAAAACTGCATTTTTTTATTAATGCTTACTCACCTCAGCCAATTCAACCTTCTCTTATCGGATGCCTGATTACTGTTTTCAGTTTTTCAGGCGCCACCCTCCTTGCATCACTTAGGTAAATTTCATGGTGCAATCGTTTTTCATTGATGTCCAAAATATAACCCTGCTCTTCCATGAAGCGATGCATTGCCTCCACTGTTACAGGTTCATCATCGTATGCTCCGACATGCATACATTGGACGCATAATCCCTCATCATATGTAAAAAATTCTACCTTTGAAAAGTCAATTTTCTTCTTGGCAGTTGCTTCCGCCACAGCCCAATCAAAATCTGCTTTTGTAACAAAGTCCG
The DNA here is from genome assembly GCF_000423925.1 of Butyrivibrio sp. VCD2006. Classification (GTDB taxonomy): domain Bacteria; phylum Bacillota; class Clostridia; order Lachnospirales; family Lachnospiraceae; genus Butyrivibrio. The sequence goes on along the minus strand of NZ_AUIX01000015.1, from coordinate 126,362 downwards.
GCAGGCGAATAACGGAGATCCAGTTGAAGTCATCTTTGCGGGTGTAATCTATTCCACCAAGATTCTTCTGATTGTCGTTAGCATCAGTCTCTATTTCTGTGCCATCATTAACTATTGCCGTATCAGCTTCCTGCCACCAGAATCCTTCTAAAGGCGGAACCACATAATCGAAGTAGCCATCAATCTTATGATCTCCTTTTTTACTCATCTTAATTGTAAACGCGATGCCATAAAGGAGTCCTATCGACTCCTTGTACTCGCCACCTTCAACATTGGGATCACCGCTGCCTCTCACTGCAATATAATTCATCTTCGGAACTGTCACTATTGAAGGCGTGCCCTTTGGCATATAGAATTCCTTATACTCTTTCTTATAATCGAACGCCATAATTATCCCCTCCATCTAATCCGTCATGCATCTTCAAGACAGGTCTTTTTCCTCATAGGGTTTATTCCAGGATCCAATCTCAATAAGATTCCCCTCAGGATCCGCTATATAGCAGGTTCTCTGGCCCCAGGGCTCAAGCTCGGGAGCAAGCACCGATGTAGCTCCTTTTTCTATGGCTTTGTTATATGCCTCGTCAACCTCCTCAAATGTGTCGACGTAGAGAGCAAGTTCAAAGTGACCATTCAATCCTTTTATATACTCATATTTACGACTCGTCATCTTCTCAAAGTCTTTTCTCCCATATAGCAGGAAAAGAGTTCCATCCTTCACCAGATACACGTTGCCGGAATCCTCTGATTCCTTGATTTCAAACCCAAGAACATCCCTGTAAAAGCGGATCATTTTTCCCATATCCTCTACAAAAAGGCCAAAACCGTCTAACCTCATTACGCTACCTCCATATACTCATTAAGATTTTTAACCTCGCACCCCTTGCTTGCATAATAGGCATACATTTCATCCAGCTTTTTAAGATCATAGCTTGTGACGCAATCGGAGATCACATGAACTGTATATCCCGCTTTTGTCATATTGAAGCACGTCGATTTTACGCAGCCGGTGGCGTCAGCACCTGCAATATAAAACTCCGAAATCCCGTTATCATTGATGAATCCGGAGAACTCTTCTGATGTTAGTGAATTTGACTTTGACTTGGTAAAAATGTTGTCAGATACCACCTTCATTTCGGGAACCAGTTCCGCCCCCTTTGTACCGGGCTTAAAGGTCCTTGTTCCCGCCGACAGATTGTTATGCTTAATGTAGACAACCTGCATATTTTCTGCAACAGCCCAATCAATTGCCCTGTTGATACCATCAACGATTTTCCTATAATTCTTAGTTATATCATTTTGAATGTCGATTACGACCAGTGCTTTACTCACCATGTTTTTATCCTTTCATTTTCAGAAGATAGCCACAACTACGTTATTATTTTGAAAACCGGTGGCCCTTCTTCGCCTAATTATTATTTGCATATTTAATAGTCATTTCTCTGGCGATCTCATAAAGCTTATCTCTAACAGACTCAGGTTCGAGTACCGTAACCTTATCCCTGCATGAAAGAATCCATGATATCAAGCCTTCATCATCCGAATACTCGTGCTCAAAAAGCAGCGTCCCATCAATTTGTTCCTTGAAGGAAGTAGTGCCATACTCTTCCACAAGCTGCCATTTCATTGATGAATCGAAAATTGCTTTAACTCTGCCCTTTGCCGGGAAAACCTCCTCATTTGAAACTGCCGGAGTAGGTATCTCACCTCTTTTTTCAAAGTCATCCCCAAGGACAATTCCATCCATTCGGTTCAGTTTGAACAGCCTGAAATCCTTTCTCAAAAGGCAATATCCATACACATACCAGCTGGCCCACTTAAAAATGAGATAATACGGCTCAATTTCTCTTTTGGAGTCACCCTTTGGTGAATAATAGGAAAACTCCATTCTTTTATGAAGCTCAATGGCATCCTGGATAAGCGCAATCTTCGGTGAAAGCGTATCCCTATACCATGACGACAGGTCGATAAGGATGGAATCCCTTCCGCTGATAAACTCCGAAGACCCCGCCTGGATTTTTTCCATAAGCTGTCCGTAATACCCGCTACCGCTGACACTATCAAGGCTTCGAAGTCCGGCAAGTATCATCTGCATATCTCTGGACGTAAGTATCGTCCTATCCATGCGATACCCGCTCATAATGCTGATTCCGCCTCCTACTCCCTGAGTAGTCTGAATAGGTATCCCTGCCTGGCTTAGTGTTTCAATATCCCTGTTGATAGTCCTTCTCGACACCTCAAAATGCTCAGCAAGCTCCGGTGCAGTTGTCATTTCCTTTTGCAAAAGAATAGAAAGTATTCCTATAAGTCTGTCTATCTTCATTTGATCACCTTCTGAATTTAGCTTAACACGCAAAACATGTCATCTATATGTCATGTTTCTATTTTACACTGATTTAGCCTGATTTTGCACTGATTTGGACAGCCACGATGTGAAAATGTAACTTGGACAACAAAGAACCCACATCCGCATGGCTGTGGGTATTAGACTTGCATTTTGAAAATGGATCACTAACTCCGTACCCGGGTCCATATATTTTATGCATTTATTACGCATTCATTCAGCTCTCTGATCTTGTAGCCAACATCCTCAGGATGATGAGCATCTGAAGAAGTAATGATTTTTACGTTATGCCTCTTAAGCGCCCTGATCAGTTCTGCATCCATGCCAAGGGGTGCAGTATCATGGCATCTTCGCTCCACTCCGCTATTTTGGTCAGCATACATATTACTATCGGAAAGTGCCTTCGCAAGTCTCTCGTAATAATCAGAAAGAGCATAAGAGGGTTTATGTCCGAAAAGTTTTATGGCATCAGGATGACCTATTCCATCAAATACATGGCTGTTGGCCAGTGCTATCGAGTCTTCAAAATAGTCTCTGTAAGTCTTATCTACATCTATTCCTTCCCATAATTCTGCGGTATGGTCAAAAGCAAAGTTACCCACAAAATGAATGCTGCCAAGCAAAAAGTCCAGGCCCTTATCCTTTGTATGTTCCACCACAAAATCCTCATAATCTCTGAAGTAACATACCTCAAGCCCAAACTTGATCTTAACCGGATACTCTTTTTCTCTTACTTTATCAGCCAGTTCCAGAAACTCATCATAGTTCTTTCTACCGGCGTTTCTGTGAAACCAATCATTTACAAACTCACTACCCGCACACACTGACTCATACATCGGAGCAAACTCTTTAAACATGTAGTTATGCTCAAGAAGGTAAATCTCATCAAGCTGCATTTCTACCGCTTTGTCCACAAACTTCTCAATCCACTCGAGCGTGTAATCGCCATACTCTATATGAATATGTCCGTCTACCATTTGAACTCCCCCAACTTAAATATTTGCATTTATCTCTTTTACAATCTCGACGAATTCAATATCTCCGTCAGCAAGGATCTCGACTATGCGCTCACGGCCATCTTCATTTTCTCCGTTTTGCCAATAGATTTCAGCCATCTTCAGATTTTCTTCCTCATCAGGGGTTCCATCAAAACACTTGTAGGCATCGCCTTCGTAGACATTGCCGTTAACCTTGATCTTGGCGATTCCATAGGTGGGTCTTCCGAGCTTGGCAAAATAGTCTCCCCACTGCTCAGCCTCTTTAAATGATTTTGATACATATAAAGATGCCATCCTGGATGGATATTGAGGATATTTTTCCTTCCTTACTTTTTCCAGAGCAAGCTCCCTTATTGCCACCTGCACAGGATATGATAATTCCGCATCCTTATATTTCTCAGGATTCGCTGCAATATCATCAACTACTTCTTTCTGTTCCTGAATACGCTTATATACTCCATTGGGATGTTTTTCATCCAAAATAAGATGCTCCCCCGCATGCTTTCGAACATCAGATATTACATGATAATAATATTGTTCTTCCACTTTTTCTCCTTACTTACTTTTCCATACACTCCTAAATATCTCTCGCTTTTCTCCCTGGTAATCACCAAGGCCTTCAAAAATGGCTTCAAAGCCGCATTTATTAAGTACGTGCTTGGATGCCACATTTTCACTTAGGCAAATGCCATACACTTCTTTTGTGTTCACAACCCCCGCCACAACAGGTAAAAAGGCAGTCACTGCCTCTGTGGCATAGCCTTTTCTTGTATAATCTTTCGCAATATGGTATCCAATTTCCCACTTACCATCATCGATCGGAACCATCTGGACATAGCCTATATTTTTGTTGTCTTCTTTTACAAACACAGGATATACCAAAGGTCCATCTGCACTGCCATACTGTGACATCAGGAATTCTATCGTCTCTTTTGCATCCTCTTCTGTCTCAAAAACCTCATCCGGTACAAATCTCCTGTTATCCTCATCCAGCGAGTTCTTGTGAACATCATATGCCATATCCAGTGTAAATTCTTTAATCTCTAATCTATCGGTCTCAATTCTCATTTCGCTCTTATCTCCTTAACAAAAAAGATTCGAACGGAAGCTCTTCTCCCATTCGAACCTTTTACAATAGTTTTTATCAGCAATACTTTTAAGCAAATGACTTATTAATTTCACCTGTAGCACCAATATGGAATTTACTCAGAATCTTATATATAGTTTTCTCGGAAAGTGAATACTTTTCAGCCAAGCAAGCCACTGACATTCCTTCCATATATTGTGCATGAATCTCCTGATTCCTTAATTCATAATATCTCTTTGAGCAGGTCCTGCTCCCCCAATCTTTTTTGTCTATACATGGGATATAGATATTTGTCCCATTTACATACTGCTGAATAGCTTCAATCAGTTCTTGTGGCAGAATATCTTCTGCTTTTAAATAGCTCATCAAATCCTCCTGTCTTTTTTCGGATCCATCTGAGCTTAATGATTATTGTATTTTAAGCTCAGATTACTGAGCGATTACATATCTTTTCATACGTTTTCCTCCTTCTCCTACCCTAATAAGATAGTACGCTTTTGAATGCGCTATCGCAATCTCCTCTTTGATTATAATTAATCTAGAGAATGAATTCTGTTCTATTCCTCAGGGATACTTCCGTAAGCTGCAACAGCCTCATCCACTGTCATTGTCCCGTTGCCGACAGCATAAATAGCAGCCCTGAATTGTCTGACTGCCTGATCCAGAAGACCGGTTTCCTTGTCACTAAAGCTCCTGTCGTCCGGTACATCAGCAAGTGCCGAATATAGTTCGTCAGCCGAAAAATCATCTACAGGCGTGATAAGGCGCTTTAATCCGGCCATATTATCAAGCTCCTTCTTACTGATAAGAAACCGCATAAATTCATTGGCCATATCGATATTCCTGCTGTTTTTATTTACTGAAAAACAGATGCTGATCGAGTTGATAAAATATCCACCATCGTCCCCGGCAGGTGCTGTGAAGAATCTATACTTGAACGGATTCGCAGAAAAAGCATCAGACTTACTCTCTCTCTTTGCCGTTCCCGAAACCACATCACCGGTAGCAAGCATCATCGGTACGTCGCCCTCAAAAAATCTCATGATTACGGAGTCATATTCGTCTACTATCTCCTCCTCACATTTTGCCACATCAATGCAGTCAGAGTTCACAAATTCATATAGTCTCTCTAATGAAGGGCGCATCAGCTCACCTGCTGATGGCTCTAAATTGTTGAGGTCGTCAATTTTATCGCTATTCTTAATAACATTATACGCATACATCGGATAGACAAAGCAATTAAAGAGTCCCGATCCGCTGAATCTGTCCGTTCCCATCACAGGAGATTCATATCCCGCATTTTTAAGCTTGGTGCAAACATCCATTAGCTCTTTAAAGTTAGTCGGAACCTTTAATCCTTCCTTCTCAAAGATGTCCATATTGACTAGCATTCCGTAGGATGTGGTAAAAATCGGGAGCATAACAACATCACCCGAATCCGTAGTTCTGATCAGTGATTCCCTAATGCAGGAATAATCAATGCCAACAGAAGAATCTGACAAAACCTCGCAGGCTTCAAACATATCGTCATACATTTCATTGCCGATCATATAGCTGTTAGTCGTGAAAATATCCGGCGGCTCGCTGTTTACAATAGCGCTGGATATGACGTTATTGTAATCATCCATTGTGACATACTGCAGATTTGCGTTTGGGTAGTATTCGTAAAAGCGCTCAAACTCTGCTTCAAGCGACTCAAAGTTACCGTAACTACCCGCAACAGTCAAAGAAAACTCCGTATCCTTGTCATACTTTGGTTCAAAAGGAACTTCCGCTTTCTTCCCGCTGCCACAGCCCTCTAAAAGAAGCATAGCGACCATGCTCAAAGAAAATAACGTCTTAGCTGTCTTTGTCATAAGCAATACCTCCACTTATACTCAATGAAAATCATCCACTTTTCAGATATCATCCAGGTCATTTAAAGGTTCAAGATCCTTCGCCAGCTGTCTGTACCTGGAAAGTAGTTCTCCCAGTTCTTTATCCAGCACTTCCTCGTCACTGCTGTTTCCGGCCTTCTCAAGCCTTTCGGCTAGTGTTCCCAATTCTAATGCGCCTATCGCTCTTGAAGAGCTCTTAAGCCCATGAACCTTTATTGTTACGTTCTTTAAATCTCTTTCAGACCAGTATTTCTCAATCTCGTCCGCTTTTTTCTTAGCACTTCCAAGGAACGTCTCCAGAGTCTCCAGATAATCCTCCTCGTCGCCGCAATATGAAATCCCCGAGTCTAAATCCAACTCCTTAATATCATATAGGAATTTTGGAAGTGCATATTCTTCAGTGTCATCGTCATCAGATGCAATGATCACCTTATCCTTCGGAAGATACTGTAGCAGCATCATCTCCAGTCGTTCTGCGTCAATCGGCTTGGTGAGATAGTCATCAAATCCTGCATTTGTATACATCTCCCGCATACCCGATATCGCATTGGCAGTAAGACAGATTACCGGAGTCCCTATATTCGGTGTATCCGTTATGGCCTTTATCTCCATGAGCGTCTCAATACCATCTTTATCAGGCATCATATGGTCCAGGAAAATTGCATCGTATTTATTTTTAGTAAAAAGTGATATACATTCATCACCACTTTCAGCCGTATCGATCTTTAGCCCTGTCTTTTTAAGCAGGTTTACAAACACAGTAAGATTAACAGGAGTATCATCTACCACAAGTACTCTAGCATCCGGTGCCGTGAACTTCTCATGATAGTTCTTCCTTTCAATTATTGAACGTTTGAAGGCCTCCTCGAAATCTCCAATGGGATCCCATTTAACGACCTTCTGCTCAAGTTCAAAGGAAAATACTGAGCCCTTACCATATTCGCTCTCAACCTCAAGATGACTCCCCATCATGTCAAGAAACCGCTGAACAATGGTCATTCCAAGACCCGTGCCCTCAACGTTCCTATTCCTTTTTTCCTCAATACGTTCAAAAGCAACAAACAGCTTGTCAAGGTCTTCAGGTTTTATACCTATACCGGTGTCCGCAACACTGACTTTTAGCATGACGATATCCGGCTTATCCTGGAGCTTATTAGCATGTACAGAAAATGTTACGGCTCCCTGCTTTGTATATTTTACGGCATTCGAGAGAATATTTATGATGACCTGTTTGATCCTGATCTCGTCTCCGTAAAGGACACTGGGAATACTCCTGTCTATATCCAGATTAAAAGAAAGGTCTTTGTCTTCCGCTTTCTTTTGCACCATATTTACAAGGTCATTAAGAAGGGAGGCAAAACTGTATTCAACGTTTATAATTTCCATTTTGCCGGCCTCTATTTTGGAAAAATCAAGAATATCGTTGATGATGCTAAGGAGCGTACTTCCCGCAGTTTTTATACTCTCCGCATACATTCTGATATTGTCATCCCGAGAATCCCTAAGGACCATCTCATTTAAGCCCAGAATTGCATTCATAGGCGTACGGATGTCATGGGACATAGTAGATAAAAAGTTAGATTTGGCCTCATTTGCCTGATTTGCCTGCTTCGCAGCCTCTGAGAGCTCGCGGTTGTAGATCATCATGACAATCGAATTGAATATCAAAAGAAGTAAAAAGCCAATTGATGCTATACCAAGAAGCTGCCAGTCTATCGACCTGCTTACCACCAGATCCTTTGCAGGTATATACGCCAGCAGGAACCATGTCGTCATAGTCTCAAGAGGAGTGTACGATAAAATACAGTCCTCTTTCTTAAAGTTCTTGATCGGCATGGTGCCTGTACCACCGGCTATCTCTTTGATCACATGCTCATATTCTTCTGACGTAGATGTATTATAAGACTTGTAGTACTCAAAGAAATTACTGTTCTTAAAGGACTTACCATGAACTACGTAATTACCCTCTTTGTCCACGATACTTATCTCAACGTTCTCGTACTCACCTTTTAAGAAAACAAGCTTTTGTTCAAGGCGACTTAACGGAACAACGCGCAGCAAAAGGCCTTCCCTTGTCTCACCTCTTTCTTCGTCAAAAACAGTCACTTTATTCAGGAATGCAATAGACTGCACTCCGTTCATGGGGTTTGTATAGGCTCTTGTGAGGCTGACTACTTCATCCGTATCAGACTCATCTTCAATATTGTCAAAAATATTTATATTCTTGTAAGAAACCGTGTATACATTGGGGTCAGATACCTTGGCTGCAGTGGATATGCCTTCCCGCCCTGAAGTGTCAAGAAAGATAAGGTGCCCCTCAATCTCTGAAGACACCTTTGCCTTTCTGATGAATGATACAGCGTCCTCGGCAGTCATTGGAGTGCCACCTTCCGCTGAACGATTGATATAGTTCGCCCATATATCACAAAGATGCTGTTCATCCTCAAGGTAATTGGCGATAATCTGATTTGTAGTTACAGTCATCTTTTCAAAGGCGATGATCGCATTTTTGTTGCTCTCTTCCGCCTTAATATTCGCATACCTGATGATAAAGAACAGAATGGATCCCATTATCAAAAGATTTATTATTATAATCAGCCCTCTTTTCACCCTCTGCCCTCCGGTTTCCAGCAAAGAAAAATGGCACGATGTTATCATTATAATAACATAAAGTAGGCAATAATCCGTCTGTTAAATATCAATGGCATACATTTTTCATATTATTAAAGCGTATCTTATTTTTTTATAAAAATTTAGTGAAATGTAACTACCTTGTCGTAGTCGTAACCTCTGTCCGGTGTGAAATTTCTCTTGGTGAGCGTGAAATATACAACACCGTTATTTCTTACAGGTACAGATATGAGTGTTTTGTTACTATCAGCATTTTTATTAGCGTTAGCATCAGAACAGGCCACGCCTCCAGCCATCACAACACTGCTCGTAACAAGCGGCCAGGCTGCACTCTTTATAAGCTCAGTCTCTTCCTTCGTCGGATAAGCAGGCTCTCCCAGATCATGCCATAATTTAAGCGGATTACAGCATGTCTCATCCACAGTCTTGGTTATCAGTGTGTACTCATTTTCCTCAGCTATAAGATTAAAAGAAATCTCTTTAACCCTGTCTCCTTCGTCTATGTTCCAGAGAATTCCTGCAAAGCCCTTGTCGCTCTTAACTATTACAGCATTATCATCTCTATAAACACATTTCTGGCTAAAGAGCTTAAGCTGCTTGAAGAAGTAGAATGTCCAGAAGGTTGGTTTTGGAATATTGCCTGCTGCCACCATGCCAAATCCGCCGTGGAATAAGGAATTCTGAACACCCTGCTCCTCAAATACATCACCGAAAGTCCAGTATGAATAAGCCTCATTCACATCCCCAAGACCTGCAAGCTGCCTAGCAAGGTAAGCTGCATTGATGTTGGTATCATGAATCACGCCTCTTGGTGTGTAAGAAGTGCTAAACTCTGTGAGGTGAATAGGCAGTCCCTTAAACTCCTCATAAGAATCCACAATATCTCTTGTGGACTGAAGATTTTCAAAGCGCATCTTAGAATCCTCAAGCTTTGAGTAGTCATAGTGACCGATTCTCTCAGGAAATTCCACCGTATAATGATGTCTCGTAATCCTGTCGGGATGAATTCCCTCTTTTTTACAAAAATCAAGGAACCCCTTAATCCACTCTGCATCTCTGACACCGCAGATTGCAGGACCGCCCACCTTAAAGCGTGCGTCGTAGTCCTTTATTGCCAAGAAGGTCTCTTTAAATAATTTGCAATACTCCTCCATATCAGCCTTATACCAAAAGCCGGGAAGATTTGGCTCATTCCACACTTCAATAGGCCAGTCCGTAACTTCCTCACCGTAGCGGCCTCTCAAATGCTCAAGCAGAGCAATAACCATGTCCGTCCATTTCTTATATTCCTTCGGAGGAGTGGTGTTTCCCTTCCAGTAAAAGATAGTCTGAGTGCCGCTTGCAAGCTGCTCCGGCATAAAGCCAAGTTCAAGATATGGACGAATTCCAAGCTCTAAGAACCTGTCAAAAATCCTGTCTATGTAAGTATAGTTATACTCTACCTTGTTTTCGCCATTTTCCTCATACTCATGGTAAATAGCCACATCATCTGAAAAAAGGCCATGGCCTCTGATATAGGAAAAGCCGATCATGTCTTGCACAAATTTAAGCTCTTTTAGATATTCCTCCGTAAGAGCAAGACCCAGTCGACCTGTGCCCACGCAATAATCTACGTTATTGTTGAAAGATACGCTCGCTGTCGCATCCACTACTATTTTTTCTGTTTCCATTTTGTCTACCCCAATCTAGTTTTTTATTATTATAAAATCCGCAAAGCCTCAAAACCCCTTAGAGCAATGCAAAATATTATACCAAGTTTTTTCTAAACAGCTGATCTACCGTACCATCGAGATCATTATTGCAGACCTCTGTCTCCACTACTTTTCGGAAGCGGATACCAAAGCCACTCTATAGAGTCTGTGTACGGAAAAAATAATATGATTCCTCTGCATCCGGATAAGGTTATATCTGAATTAGCGCTTCAATTCATACCAGACATCTATTTCAGATTTGTCAGGTATTTCAAACATTGAAAGTAGCTTATTTAGCAACCCCTCATCAACATAAAAGTCTGAACCGCCATTTCCTTCTTCGATTCTTTTATTGCGCTCTTCTATATTACGGTTCCAGGTATCATCATTGGCATCAATATAATGCCATTCATAGCTTACATCACATGATTTTAAATATGTTGAAATATCGGTTCTGTTCTCTTTAGTCCAAAATCCCCAATCCAATATAACATTGGCGCCTGCTTTACAGATCTCTGCAGCTTTCTTTTTCAGATAATTATTCACACGCTGAGCAAAAACATTATAGAATTCTCCCTGCTCATTATTAATCAAATCATACGTCACCTCATCTGTTGATAGAATGACTGCGTTGTATTTCTCTTTAAGTGCTTTCGCATAATATGTTTTTCCACTACATATTTTCCCGCATATCAAATATACTTTTCCCATTAATTCTCCATTTTAATCAATAAATTGCTGATCAAATCTTCTTACAGCATTTCGATTCAATTCATCATTATAGATGTCAGATTCATAAAATCTTCCGCCTCTAACATCTCCCAAGTATCCGGGAATCAACTCCATTCCCATAAAAGATGGGTAGTTGTATCCTTCAGAATCGCTTATCCCAAAGGTTTCTGCTTCCACAAAACCAAACTGCGGATAGTATTCAGGTCTCCCAAAAAACAAAAATGCTCCATGGCCTTGTTCCTTTGCATTCCTGATCAATTCATTTATCAAAGCCTTCCCTACGCCTTGTTTCTGATACTGCGGCAAAACACTGATAGGACCAAGATTCTGCACCGCTTTTTCATTTTCGTCGTTCTTAACTATGGCATTGCTGCAAATGACATGCCCGATAATCTCCCCTCCAACGGTTGCTACCAGGCTAAGGTCCTTCACCCCGTCTCTTTTGCGAAGTTCATTCACCATCCAATGTTCATACGGGCATCCTATCCCGCCACGCTCTATCCTTTCAGGATAGCCAAATGCCTGCCTCGTAGCCTCTTCAACCTTTCTGAAATCATTCGACGTCTCTTTTCGAATGATGATCTCCATAGGCTTCCTCCCTAAGTAAAGAAAAATTGACAACTCCCAATTTTTCCTTCTCATTTACAAATTATACTCATAATAGCTCTAATTATATTTGAAATATATTGCTTTCATCAACACTTAAATACAGAAAACAAGGGCGTTTTCACGCCCCTGCTCTGCCTGTTTGGTCAAGTCCTTTATTTCCCACGACGACCTCCTTTAGTCGCTTTAATAATAGGAAACAAAAATCCTGGTTTTCTTGAATTTATTTACTCTTCAAAATCCCTTAACAACTTCCGGTAGTTCAACTATTCTAATTCTTTTGTGTAATAATGCCTCTTACCTGTATATGGATATTCATTGAGAGAAAAGACCTCTTTATATCCATGCTTTTTATAGAATTCAGGAGCCTGGAATGAAAAGGTATCAACAAACGCATATTTACATCCACGTTGCTTAGCTTCCTTTTCTGCAGCTGCTAATAAGTCACTTCCTATGCCCATCTTCCTTAATTGTTCTGCAACAAAAAGATAATGAATACAAAGCCAATTACCAAAAGTTTCGCCGGTGAGTCCAGCTAACTTCTTGTTATTTTCATCCTCATAAAATATACCGATAGGTACATTCTTTGAAGCCTCACGATTACTGAGGTTATATTCCTTTAGCATTTCATGAATCTCGTTAATGTCTCTCTTGTCTCCATCATCGGTAATTCTAATTTTCATATCCATTCAAATTTATCCTCGCAATGTCATATGCAACCTTATTAGTTTTGTCCATCACATCATCCTTAATATATGCGCATTCATTTTGAATCCATATTTCTCATAAAACTTTATTGCATTATTCCCGTCTGCGACCTTTATTTCTATTTGATCCACACCACGTTGTTTGAATTGGTCCATTGCCCAATTCATAAGCATATCTCCGTACCCTTTGCCACGGAATTCCTTAAGTACGATCAGGTAGTCTATTTTTCCCTGGCCTTCGCAAACATCTATTTTGCAAAAACCCAGGATCTCGTTTTCAGACTCAATGACCATGATCTTTGATTTTCCGCTTTTTACATCTGTCTCAAAGGATTGAAGAGTCTCGCTGTAAGGTCTTTTGGGATATGTCCCGGGAAAATTAACAGAAACCATGTTGTGGTGATCAGCAAGTGCTTTAAGGCAGCCTTCCAGTTTATATATTTCGCTGCACGGCAGTTCTTTCATATTCCCCCCTTATTGTTTAAGCCATACGAATCCGGTTTAATACATTAGCGCACAGCAAAAAACGGACATATGACATACACGGATATAGGCCTGTTTTTCACTGCATTTCCCTCGCGTCTAGGTCACTTTTTCCATTTTTAGACCATTTTGCGCCAGATCGACAAACTCCTCCTAGACAAATGGAATTTATTGAACTCTTTTCCTAAGCTGACAGCTCGACAAATGCCGATTCATCTGTTTATCTGATGCATTTGCAATTTCATGATATTTAAGATCTCCAATTATCTTCTTTTAAAAGTATAATCGCACATAGTACCGCCGGTACCTATCTGCTGAGTATACAGAAAAGCCGCACGCGGCAGATCACTGTACAGAATATCATCCACCTTGCAGAATATCGCTGTCATCTCAGGCATACCGTATTTTTCAAATATCTGACGGAAAATGCATTTATGTGTAGTCATAGAAAACTCATCTTTGCAACTTTTCGGAAACTCCACATCCCAGCCATAGCCAAGAGATTTCTTGAACATCAAGGGCATTGTAAGCTTTAGCATAGGAACAAACCATCCATGGCTCGCAAGCTTTTTCATGGATTTGACCTGCGGCTCTAGGAACTCATACATTGCATCGGCCGCATATTGCTGTGCCTCTTTTATGGGCATGCCCTTACTTTCCAGCACCTGAACGATGGCAAGAGATGTAAGAAGATTACACAAAAACCCGTAATTCTTAGAATCGGTATACTGGGAGTTCTCCTGAATGAGGGTATTCATTCTGTCAATTAAAAGAGCTCTGTAATCCTCGTTCCATTTGTTATACAGGTCTATGAACCGGCTTTGCGATATCATTTGCTGTGGTATATATTTCTTGCTCATAAGCTCACTATCTACCCTTCATATTTGTACCACGGATGCGTTCCGGTTATTTCAAATCCGACGGAACAGGCAAGTCGCATGGATGCTTCATTTCTTGTATCACAGTCCCACACAGGGAGTTTTCCCCTTCGAAGAATTTCTTTTACCATTGCGTAAGCAACGATCTTGCCATATCCTTTTCCGCGGCACTCTTCTGCTGTTTCTACTCCGATATCCACATAATCCTTGGAGACTCCCGAAGAAAATGCGCAGGCTGCCATATGTCCGTCTTTGATCAGGCAGTATCCGAATCCCTTTTCTAAAAATGTGCGCTTATCCTCCCAGGAAAATGTAGGTATTATCTTTCCGCTCATCAGATCGTAGTTATCGGGGATTATTTCTTCCGGCTTTGATTCCATGGTGGGTGAGATGATATCTCTTTTCCCAGTGAAATCGAAAATATACCTATCATATTTAGAAACTCCCGGAGTCTTCAGTGTCATTTCCTGCAACCGGGGATCGTTTTCTGCTTGCAGCGCCATGCGTCCAGAGTGACCCTCCGGCGGATTTAGCATCATTGTCATGGTTTCTTCAATGAATTTCTCATTATAATTCCCCAGGATATTGGCAAAGCCGCAGTAGTGCCAGATTAGTGCAGCATTCGGAGCATCAGTATCATCAACATATATCTCGCCACTTTGAATCCCCTCTAATATTGAGAGCGGGTATACTTTTTCAACGCTGATCTGATCGGTCAAATGCCTGATCTTCTTGTAGTCTGTAAGTTTTTTCATGGTCATCCTCTCTTGTAATTATATATTAACGTAAAATAAAAAACAGACCAGCTCCGTACACGGATTTTGGTCTGTTTTTCACCAATTCTTATTTCTGCTCTATTCTTTTCATAACAAATCCGAAGACATTTCTTACCAGCGGTCCTGCGAAAAAGATAAAGTTCTGCATTCCGCCAACATTCAGTGAAATGTTGTAGCATATCTCATTTTTTGTCAGCAATTGCTGATTATTACAGATATTTTGTTTTCGTGTAAGTCTTTTTATTCCTCCTGACTACTTCATTATTCCCCCATGGAAATAGCATTCATAAACTCTGGTATTATTGCAATAAATCTCCTCGTATCCCTGAAACCAGCTTAATCCCCGGTAACGCAGCACTTATAAGTATATTCACCGGACTGAAAATACTCAGGTCCTCTGTAAGGCATATTCTTATCAGCTTTTCTAAGAGCTTCTTTTAAGAAATCTCCGCTAAACTGCTGATCCAGTACTCGTCCCAGATGATTCATGGCGTACTGAATCTTACCATCAAGCCATATTGCCTCTTCTCCGGCAAACTTCTCGCCGCCCACATATGTGTCATGATAGGTATACGGTCCGCTCCAAGACTAATGTAAAGGAAATCATTGCAAATAAACATCAGTCATTGGTTGCTTTTTTCTGTGTTTCACCGAGGCTGAATACAATTATAGACAAAAGAAAAACCCCAGAAACACTGAGTACAACGAGGCACCTCGTTGTTTCGCAAAAATCATCTCTTTGTGAACTGCCGACACGTAAAAAACCGTGCCAGTGGCACGGTTTTAGTGTCGGATCTTCGAAGCTATGCTGAGAAGATTCCTCAGTTCACAGAGATAATCAAAAAAATCCCTGCAGCAAGTGCTGCAGGGAATAATTTTTTGATTATCTCTTTGAGAACTGAGGAGCGCGACGAGCCTTTTTGAGACCGTACTTCTTTCTCTCCTTCATTCTAGGATCACGTGTAAGGTATCCAGCCTTCTTAAGTGCAGGTCTGTACTCATCAGAATCAGCCTGAAGAAGTGCTCTTGAGATACCGTGACGGATTGCACCAGCCTGACCTGTTGTGCCGCCACCGCGAACTGTTACGTTAACATCGAACTTATCAAGAGTATCTGTCAGTACAAGGGGCTGACGAACAATAACCTTGAGAGTCTCAAGTCCAAGATACTCATCGATGCTTCTCTTGTTGATAGTGATATTGCCCTTACCGGGTGTAAGATAAACTCTGGCGATAGACTTCTTTCTTCTACCTGTGCCATAGAAACTTGCTGCTTTAGCCATTTTCAAATTCTCCTTTCAGATTAGAATGTAAGTACTTCGGGCTTCTGAGCTGCGTGATCGTGCTCAGGACCTACATATACATGAAGCTTTGTGTACATCTGTCTGCCAAGAGAGCCCTTGGGAAGCATTCCCTTTACTGCATGCTCGATAACACGCTCAGGGTGTGTCTCCATCATCTGACGAAGAGTGAACTCCTTGTGGTGTCCAACGTAATCTGTGTGGTGCCAGTACATCTTCTGGTCCATCTTCTTACCTGAAACCTTGATCTTCTCAGCGTTGATTACGATTACATAATCACCTGTATCAATGTTGGGTGTATAAATCGGCTTGTTCTTTCCTCTAAGTACGTTAGCTACATTAGAAGCAAGACGACCGAGTGTCATATCTGTTGCGTCTACAACATACCATTTCTTCTCAACAGAAGAAGCATTAGGCATATATGTGTTCATTCTAATTACCTCCATAACAAGTTAACAGTTAAATCTCTGGTGCGAAGAACCCTTCACCTGATCCGTTCGCTTGTATATATAGATGCACGCCTCATAACTTACCGGGATTATTCAGCGATTATCGTCACACAGTCATATATTATATGCTCATTTTTGCAAATTTGTCAACCTCAAATCCGCCCCCGAATATAATAAAATTCTTATTAATTCAATACCTCAAATTTACAAATAATAATTTTTTCAAAAATAACAAATCTCTGAAAAATAATATGCTTAAATCAAAGATCCTGGAATTCATATTTTATTAAAAATAATCCCTGCGGAGGGGCTGTAGGTCCTGCCGACGCTCTGTCCTTCGCCTCGATCATGGCTTTTACATCCGAAGGTTCGCCCTTCCCTCTGCCAATCTCCATAAGAGTACCTGCAATGATTCTCACCATATTGTATAAAAAGCCATTGCCGGTGATCCTAATTACAATCTCATCACCGTTTCGATTGACTTTAGCAGAAACTATCCTTCTAACATGAGTCAGCGCCTGCGATCCCGCTGCACAAAAACTTGAAAAATCATATTCACCCACAAAATACTGCGCAGCCTCATTCATTCGCTTTTCATCAAGCGGATAGCTATTATGACACGCATATAGTCGCTTTGTAGGTACCATCGTCTTAACATTAAGTATCCGATACTCATAGGTCTTCTCAGAATGACACTTTCTCGGATGGAATCCTAAAGGAACCTCTTCGGACTTCATAATCCTGATATCTTCAGGTAATTTGTTGTTGAGGGCAGGTGCAAAGCTCTCAGGTGGAATCGTGGATGAGGTATTAAAAACCACGATATTTCCATATGCATGAACTCCTGCATCCGTTCTGCTGGCTCCGATAATCTCCGTATCCTCACCTGTAAGTGCATCAACTGCTTTTTTCAGCTCACCCTCAATAGTTTTGGTATTTTCCTGAAAAGCGAAGCCATGATATCCGCTCCCATCATATGCAACTGTCAGCATTATGTTTTTCAAGACAAATTCCTCATTCACAAACAAAATTATTACTTTCCATAGTGGCAAAGTTATATTTGATCAAAACTCACATCAGAATATTATTCCTACAGCTATCATAAGACATAAATAAAGTAAAATAACCACATAAGTGATAATGTCCTGCTGCTTGTATTTAAGCGGTTTCATCTTTGTTCTGCCCTCGCCGCCTCTGTAGCACCTTGCCTCCATTGCCATAGCAAGATCTCCGGCTCTTCTGAATGCTGAAATAAACAGTGGAACAAGAAGAGGAATCAGGCTCTTAGCCCTCTGGATCAGAGATCCACTCTCAAAGTCCGCGCCTCTTGCCATCTGGGCCTTCATTATCTTATCCGTCTCTTCCATAAGTATAGGAATAAAACGCAAAGCAATCGACATCATCATTGATATCTCGTGAACCGGCACATGAAGTGCTTTTAAAGGGTTCATGAGGCTCTCAAGACCATCAGTAAGCTGATTCGGTGTGGTGGTCAGTGTCATGATAGACGATCCTGTGATAAGGAAAACCAACCTCACTCCCATCATTATCGCAATCTTAAGACCTTCCTTCGTAATTTTCAGCTTCCAGAAAGTAATAAGCGGCTCTCCAGGCGTCAAAAACAGATTAAACACCATAGTTATCGCCAAAAGAAAATAAATAGCCTTCATGCCCTTAAAAATGAATTTTACGGGCACATTTGATCGCATAATCGCAACAGCCAATATTAGCGCCGCTATTAAATATCCTATAAAATTATCAACTACAAAAAGGGATACAATATATACCAGCGTTGCAACAATTTTTACTCGAGGATCCAGCCTATGCACATAGGAATCCGTCTGGTAATATTGCCCCAAAGTTATATCTCTAAGCATTTAAGCTCCTGTTTCATCTAAATTCGGATCTAATTTCTTACTGAAAAATCCGCATTATTTCATCAGCTGCCTCTTCGATAGTGGTAGCATCGGTATTTACATTAAAACCGGCTTCTCTGAGTTCCTCCATCACATAAGTAACCTGAGGTGCCGCAAGTCCTATTTCTTCAAGCTCCTTATAATGAGAAAAAACTTCCTTAGGAGCACCGTCGAACACGGCTTCTCCCTTATTCATTACAATTATTCTGTCAACATAGTTTGCAACATCCTCCATACTATGAGAAACCAGAATAACTGTTATCCCCAGGGTATCATGCAACTCAGATATAAGATCAAGAATCTCATCCCTTCCCTTAGGATCAAGTCCCGCTGTGGGCTCATCAAGAATAAGAACATCGGGCTTCATTGCCAAAACTCCGGCTATCGCAACTCTTCTCTTCTGTCCGCCGGATAGATCAAAAGGCGATTGATAAAAGTACTCATCAGGAAGCCCAACTTTTTTCAAAGCATCATATGCCCTTAGCTCAACTTCCTTCTGAGACAAACCCAGATTCTTAGGTCCAAAGCACACGTCCAAAAAACAGTTTATTTCAAAAAGCTGATGCTCCGGATACTGAAAAACAAGCCCAACCTTTGCCCTAAGGTTCTTCCTGTCATATTCCGGATCATTGATATCCTTGCCATCAAAATATACTGCCCCGGATGTTGGTTTCATAAGTCCGTTTAAATGCTGTACTAACGTCGACTTACCGGAACCGGTGTGACCTATAAGACCGATAAACTGGCCATCCGGAATCTGTAAGGACACATCGTTAAGTGCCACCCGGGCCATGGCCGTTTCAGCTTCATATATATAATTTACGTGGTCAAGTATTATAGCCATGCCTCTCCAATATCTAAATTACTGTCTTATCAGCAATCACAAAAATCAAATTCTCAAAATCAATATCTCAATCCCTTCAGGGCACTGACAAGTTCTTTCCTATCAAGAATGCCATCAGGTATGTTCAAACCTCGCTTCTGAAGCTCATGCGCAAGCAAAGTAACCTGCGGAACTCCAAGTCTTAACTCCTTAAGCTTATCAACCTGTGAAAAGATCTCCCTGGGTGTACCCTGCATAGTAACCTGTCCCTTGTCCATTACAAAGACCTTATCCGAGTAAATAACCTCTTCCATATAGTGAGTTATAAGAATTATTGTAATCCCCTCAACATCATTCAAAGCTCGTGCTGCGCGGATAACCTCTTTTCTTCCATTTGGATCAAGCATCGCAGTCGGCTCATCAAAAACTATGCATTTAGGATGCATTGCTATTACGCCTGCTATCGAAACTCTCTGCTTCTGTCCACCCGAAAGATGGTTGGGTGAGCTCTTTCGATACTCATACATTCCTACTGTCTTGAGACTCTCTTCAACTCGTTCCCAAATTTCTTTAGTCGGAACTCCCATGTTTTCAGGACCAAACCCCACATCCTCCTCAACAACCTGACCTATGATCTGGTTGTCAGGATTCTGAAAAACCATTCCGGCTTCCTGTCTCACATCCCAAATGTTCTTGGCATCTGAAGTATTCATTCCATCCACCCATACTGCCCCTTCGGTTGGGAACAATAAAGCGTTAAAATGCTTTGCAAGTGTAGATTTTCCTGAACCATTATGCCCAAGAATAGAAATGAATTCTCCCTTTTTTACCTCGAGATTGACACCGTTTACAGCAGTTGTTATGCCCTCAACGTTTCCTTCTTCATCTCTTCTAATATATTCAAATGTCAGATTCTCCGTACGGAGCATAGTTTCTGAACTCATGTCGCCTCTTAATTTGTATTACGGTTTATTGCTGTATATCTTATCTATTTTATTATATGAACTACTGAAAAACAAGCGCAGCTGCGCGCTTTTTTCAGTCATACACTTATTAAAAACCGTAAAAATGTAATCACTTTTTGTTTTTTTCATTTTCAAAGTCTGATACAATGTGCATATGTCTAAAGAAAACCTTAAACCATTTATTATTATATTTGCACTTATTATTTTATGCGCCATTTTGGCTCGATTTGTCGGAGGCGGCGAAACATTGGCCGAGTATGCCTCCAAACACCCTGATAAGGCATATGGAACAACTACAGAGGCCGTCTCTGATGATATTTCAGATCCATGATTAATAATTAAAAGCGATACGACCTAAATCGTACCGCTTTCTTTTTTGTTAATTATAAGACTTATACAAGCTCAAGAACAACCATCATAGCTGCATCGCCCTTACGCTGACCGATCTTAACGATTCTTGTGTAACCACCGTTACGGCTAGCATACTTAGGACCATACTCTGTGAAAAGCTTCTCAACGAGGTCGATCTGCTTTGTGTTCTTCTTTCTTCCAGCGCCTTCCTTCGGAACCTCAGTTACAGGATAGAGGGTCTTGAGGATCTGTCTTCTAGCGTGCATACGTGAAGGCTTATCCTTTTTGATCTCCTTCTGAACAGTATCATAAACTGTTACCTTCTTGCCATCCTTAACTTCCTTAACGCGCTTGCCGTCCTTATCTTTGCGAGCAACCTTTGCCTCAACAGTAACTGTCTCGTAGTTGTCTCTCTCTTTAGCTGCAAGAGCGATGATAGGCTCAACGATCTTCTTTACTTCCTTAGCTCTAGCCTCGGTTGTAACAATCTTACCATTGTAAAGAAGCATTGTTGCCTGGTTTCTGAGGAGTGCTCTTCTAGGCTTTGTTGCCTTGCCTAACTTTCTGTACATTGCCATAATAATTTACTTCCTTTCTCAATCGCAGAGTTCCCTCTGCTGTGGTGCATACCGGAATACTCTTTGGCTTTACTTCCGATATGTTGTATTTTTACCTAATGAGAATCCGCATCCGTACACATTGGATTTACCATCAGCGAATACTAACTAATTTGATCAGTTCTGATCTTCACCTGTTCTGAGTGCAAGTCCAAGCTCATCAAGCTTAGCAAGAACTTCCTCAAGAGACTTACGTCCAAGGTTACGAACTTTCATCATATCATCGGGAGTCTTATTTGTAAGTTCCTCAACGGTATTGATTCCTGCTCTCTTGAGACAGTTGAAGGAACGAACGCTGAGCTCAAGCTCATCGATGCTCATCTCCAGGACCTTTTCCTTCTCATCATTGTCCTTCTCTACCATAACTTCTGCAGTCTTGGCATTTTCAGACAAATCGATGAAGAGGCTAAGATGCTCACTAAGAACTTTTGCTGCAAGGCTTACAGCCTCATCGGGAGCAAGTGTTCCGTTTGTGTGAACATCAAGTGTCAGCTTATCATAGTCAGTTACCTGACCTACACGTGTATTCTCTACACTGACATTTACACGTTCAACAGGTGTATAAATAGAATCCACTGCAATAACGCCGATAGGAAGATCTGCAAGCTTATTTTTATCTGAGCTTACATATCCTCTGCCCTTTGTGATGGTAAGCTCCATGTAGAGCTTTGCATCCTTACCGGACAGTGTTGCGATCACCTGGTCAGGATTTGTGATTTCGATATCCTGATCAACCTGAATATCCGCAGCTGTAACTACACCCTCGCCTGAATACTCGATGTATGCTGTCTTGGGCTCATTAGTCTCAGAATTATTGCGAATAGAAAGATTCTTGATATTCATTATGATCTCAGTTACATCTTCCTTTACTCCGGGAATAGAACTGAACTCATGCAGTACACCTTCGATTTTGACCTGACTTACTGCTGCTCCAGGCAAAGAGGAAAGCATAATTCTTCTGAGTGAATTACCAAGAGTAATTCCATAACCTCTCTCGAGAGGCTCCACAACGAATCTGCCGTACTTCTTGTCCTCTGAAATCTCAGCAACTTCAATATTTGGTCTTTCAAAATCAAACACTGACATACCCTCCTTATGGTTTTATGGTGTTTCTAAAATATCAAACAATTCAGGGCCACACTTGAAAATGCATGCATCCTCAAGTAATGGCTTCTCTGAATCATTTTAAATTACTTAGAATACAACTCGACGATAAGCATCTCGTCTACAGGAACGTCGATGACATCTCTTGAAGGGAATTCTTTAACTGTACCGCTAAGGTTATCCTTGTTAACATCAAGCCACTCAGGAACGATTCTGCCTGCTGTGATCTCTGCGATATCCTTGAATCTCTGGATGCTTCTGGAAGCTTCCTTAACTTCGATAACATCGCCAGCTTTGATGAGGTAAGAAGGAATATTAACTACCTTACCATTTACAGTGATGAACTTATGAAGAACAACCTGTCTAGCTTCTCTTCTTGTTCTTGCAAAGCCCATACGGAAAATTACATTATCAAGTCTGCGCTCAAGAAGGACCATAAGGTTCTCACCGGTCTGTCCCTTCTGACGATCAGCCTTGTCGTAGTAGTTACGGAAAGGCTTCTCAAGAACGCCATAAATGAATTTTGCCTTCTGCTTCTCACGGAGCTGAAGACCATACTCACTCATCTTCTTGTTTGCTCTGCTGTTTGTTCTCTTGGACTTCTTGTCATATCCAAGGAATGTAGGATCCAAATCAAGTGATCTGCATCTCTTAAGTACTGGAACTCTGTTTACTGCCATTATAGGCTCCTTTCTTGTTCAGGATAAATCCTGACTGTTGTTTACAGCGCGACACAAATGCGCCTTCTTCCAACGAGTAAATGTTAATAGTGTCTATATACTCCATCAGAGCCAGACGTAAAAACGCAGGCTCTGAGTGAATATCATAATAGGATTATACTCTGCGGCGCTTGGGCGGGCGGCATCCGTTATGAGGTACGGGAGTTACATCCGTAATACTGGTAACAGTAAGACCACTTGCAGCAAGAGCTCTGATAGCAGCTTCTCTTCCTGAACCCGGTCCCTTTACAAAGACATCAACAGTCTTAAGGCCATGAATAAGTGCAGCCTTTGTTGCTGTCTCTGCAGCCATCTGTGCAGCATATGGAGTAGATTTCCTTGAACCTTTAAAACCAAGACCGCCGGCACTTGCCCAGCTAAGAGCGTTTCCTGCAGCATCTGTCAATGTAACGATTGTGTTATTGAAAGATGACTGGATATGTGCCTGTCCGTGTTCAACGTTTTTCTTGACACGCTTCTTTGTTTTTGAAGCACTGGATTTCTGATTTGCCATTTTAAACTAACCTACTTTCTTCCTATGAATTATCTAAAGTTACTGTTTATATAATAAGAATAATTACTTCTTCTTATTAGCGATTGTTCTCTTGGGACCTTTTCTTGTTCTAGCGTTGGTCTTTGTTCTCTGACCACGAACAGGAAGTCCTCTTCTGTGACGGATTCCTCTGTAGCATCCGATTTCTGAAAGACGCTTGATGTTCATAGCGATCTCTCTTCTAAGATCACCTTCTACGTCATAATCGTTACCGATGATCTCAGCAATCTTCTTAACCTCATCATCTGTAAGATCACGAACACGTGTGTCGGGGTTTACATTTGCAGCAGCAAGTATTTTGTTTGAGCTTGTTCTACCAATACCATAGATGTATGTAAGACCAATCTCAACTCGCTTATCTCTAGGTAAGTCTACACCTGCAATACGAGCCATTTTAAAATTCCTCCATTTAATAAAAAAGATTTGTTTGCGGAAATCAAATGTTTCCGAATTTAATGTTACTTGTTTGATTGGGGCGAATACTCAGCCCAATCGGACAGTAGTTAATCCGATCTTTCCAATACGCATTGGTATCAAAAAGTAATGTCAAAATGACTCGAATCAGCCCTGTCTCTGCTTGTGCTTAGGGTTTTCGCAAATTACACGAATAACGCCTTTTCTCTTGATAACCTTGCACTTTTCGCACATAGGCTTAACAGAAGACCTAACTTTCATTTGTAACTCCTTTCTGGTATATACGCGTATAAAAGGGCATACTTATACCCTTTCAAAAACGACCGCATTCAATAATAACATATATAGAGTTTATTTACAAGTACTATTTTAAAAGAAGTTTTGCTTTCGCTTCACTTACTAAAATCAAGTAATACAAAAGGCTCGAAAGGACCTAGCCAAGTGATTACTTATCTCTCCAAATAATTCTTCCCTTTGTAAGATCATAGGGTGAAAGCTCAAGTGTTACCTTGTCTCCGGGAAGAATACGAATAAAGTTCTGTCTGAGCTTACCACTGATATGAGCAAGAACGATGTGACCGTTCTCAAGCTCAACTCTGAACATTGTGTTAGGAAGCTTCTCAACAACTTTTCCTTCAATTTCAATTACATCTGCTTTAGACATCTAATTTAACCTCATTTCTGTATCACATTATTTACATGGTTCATTTTAAAATTGTCAGTATCTCGGGTTCTCCATTAGGAGTAACTGCAATAGTATTCTCATAATGTGCTGCCAAAGAACTGTCAAGCGTTACAACAGTCCACTCATCATCAAGGAATGCAATATTTCTTTTTCCCATTGTGATCATTGGTTCAACGCATAGAGTCATTCCAGGCTTAAGAAGAATTCCTCTTGTCAGTTTCCTGAAGTTTGGGATATAAGGTTCCTCATGAAGCTCTCTGCCAATCCCATGGCCGGTAAGTTCTCTTACTATTCCATAACCATGAGGCTTGATATATTTATCAATCGCCTTGGAAATGTCATATAGATGATTACCTGCCTTGGCATATTTGATGCCTTCAAAGAAACTTTCCCTTGTGACATCTATCAGCTTCTGAGCTTCAGGAGATATTTGTCCTACTCCCCAGGTCCTGGCCGCATCCGAATGAAATCCTTTATATATCAGCCCTGTATCAAAAGAAACAATATCTCCTTCTTTTAATATTGTTTCCGCTTTGGGTATTCCGTGTACGACCTCGTCATTCACAGAAATACATACTGAAGCGGGATATCCTTCATAATCTTTGCAGTTTGGTATTCCACCAAGTTTCCGAATAGCTTCTTCACCGATAGCATCCAGCTCCAATGTGGAAATCCCGGGTCTGAGCGCATTATGCAGTTCTTCATGAACCTGTGCCAGCAGCTCACCTGCTTTTCTCATGAGGTTCAATTCTTCGTCTGTTTTAATAGTAACCGGCATTACTTGCTACCTCATCGGTTAACCGAGAATACCTGTAATCTCATTAAAGACTTCCTGCATATCCTTAGTTCCATCGACTGTCTTAAGAATATTCTTCTTTGTATAGTAGTCAATGAGAGGCTGTGTCTGCTCATGATAAACGTTAAGACGGTTCTTAACTGTCTCCGGCTTATCGTCATCTCTCTGAACAAGCTCACTTCCGCAGGTATCACAAATTCCTTCCTGCTTCGGAGGAATGTGCTCAATATGATATGTAGCGCCGCACTTAAGGCAAGCTCTTCTACCTGACATTCTACGAATAATGTTCTCATCCGGAACATCAACATTTATTGCAAAATCGACCTTGTCGCCAAGCTTTGTAAGCTCTTTGTCAAGAACATCAGCCTGAGGAATTGTTCTCGGGAATCCATCAAGAACATAGCCATTCTTGCAATCATCCTGAGCAACTCTGTCAAGAAGAATCTCAACAGTAAGTTCATCCGGAACAAGCTGACCCTGATCCATATATGACTTAGCTTTCTTTCCAAGCTCAGTTCCGTTTTTGATATTTGCTCTGAAAATATCACCTGTAGAAATATGCGGAACCTGATACTTGTCGGCAATCATTTTTGCCTGTGTTCCCTTACCTGCACCGGGTGCACCTAACATTATTATTTTCATACTTTAGATTACTCCTATAATTGTATTTTCTTAAATGTACAATAAGAGGTTAGGAGACACACCTTTCGGTATGCTCCAAAACCTCTCAAGTTTTAATCATCTAAAAAACCTTTATAATTACGTACCAACATCTGTGATTCAATCTGTTTCACCGTTTCAAGAATAACACTTACAACAATGATAAGGCTCGTACCACCGAATGATACGTTTGCTCCAAATACACCATTGAAGAAAATAGGAAGGACACCAATAATTGTAAGTCCTACAGCTCCTATGAAAATGATGTAGTTGAGAATGTTTGTTAAATAATCACTTGTGGGCTTTCCGGGACGAATTCCAGGAATAAAGCCACCCTGCTTTTTCATATTATCCGCAATCTCAAGTGGATTGAAGGTAATTGATGTATAGAAATAAGCGAAGAATATAAGTAGTAATATGTATACAACAAGACCTACTGAATACTTAAGATTTTTGGTATCGCACCAATAACCCTGATTCAAGAATTTAAGGATCTCACTCCATGCACCTGTTCCCTTATAACCAACAAGCTGGCTGATAACGATAGGGAACTGGAAGAGAGACATCGCAAAAATGATAGGCATAACGCCTGCGGTGTTGACCTTGAGCGGAATCTCTGAATGATTACCACCATAAGTCTTTCTCCCCTGAATCTTCTTTGCATACTGTACCGGAATCCTACGCTCTGCGCCGTTCAGAAGAACAACCAGAACTACCATTGCTACAATTACTGCAATGATAATGATTACTGATACCACTCCTCTAGCAATATTCTTACCTGTTACGAACTGTGTAAACAAACTGCTCAGATCAGAAGGCATTCTTGAAATAATATTGATAGTAAGTACGATAGATATACCGTTTCCTACACCATTATCTGTTATACGCTCACCGATCCACATAAGGAATGCACTACCGGCAGTAAGCGCTGCAACAATCTCTACTACATACAAAGGTGATTTCTCAATGAGGAATCCACTTCTGTAGAAGCCGATAGCCATAGCAACTGACTCAATAAGAGCAAGTGCTACAGTGATATAACGTGTGAGTGCTGCAAGCTTTTTTCTCCCATCCTCTCCGTCACGCTGCCATTCCTCAAACTTAGGAATAGCAATCGTGAGAAGCTGGATAATAATAGAAGATGTGATGTAAGGTGTGATATTGAGTGCCAAAATTGACATATTCTCAAATGATCCACCAGTGAATCGATCCATAAAACCAAAGGCATTGTTTTTGGACAGTTCAGCAAACCACTCCTGGAAGACACTAACATTCATTCCAGGTACAGGAATTGCTGATCCAAGTCTAATCACCAAAAGCATTGCAAATGTGAATAATAACTTTAATCGAATATCTTTGATTTTGAATGCGTTCTTAATTGTTGTGAACATCAAATCACCTCTGCCGTTCCCCCAAGAGCCTCGATTTTCTCTTTAGCAGATGCACTGAATGCATTTACTTTAACCGTAAGCTTTTTGGTAAATTCACCGTTTCCAAGTATCTTTACACCATCATACTCATGTTTGATAATGCCGTTATCCTTAAGAGCCTGAACGTCTACAACGGTACCGTTTTCGAAACGCTCAAGTGAACTTACATTTATAGCTACGATCTTCTTTGAATTGATGTTTTTGAATCCTCTCTTAGGAAGACGACGGAAAAGGGGCATCTGTCCACCTTCAAATCCGGGTCTCGGAGCACCTGAACGAGCCTTCTGTCCTTTGTGTCCCTTACCTGCAGTCTTGCCATTTCCTGAGCCATGACCGCGGCCTCTTCTGAAATTGTCACTCTGAACAGAACCCTCAGCAGGTCTCAAATTAGATAATTCCATGACTTTCCTCCTTTATTAGTTCAGTTCTTCGACCTTAACGAGATGTCTGATCTGCTGGATCTGACCTCTGGTTGCAGAGTTATCCGGCAGTTCAACACTGCTGTTAAGCTTCTTAAATCCCATTGATTTTACCGTAGCAACCTGCTTCGGAACAGCACCAATAGTGGACTTAACCAATGTGATTTTAAGCATCTTTCCACTTTCTTTATTAGCTGCCATTGATTTTCTCCTTTACTAGATGTTGCCTTAGATTAAGCGATAACTTCTTCTACAGACTTACCACGCTTCTTAGCAACTTCTTCCGGTGTCTTAAGGTTTGCAAGACCATTGATGGTTGCATAAACTACGTTCTGCTTGTTGTTAGAACCAAGAGACTTTGTACGAATGTTCTTGATTCCGGCAAGCTCACATACAGAACGAGCAGGACCACCAGCGATGATACCGGTACCTTCAGGAGATCTCTTAAGCAGAACCTCTGCGGAACCGAACTTACCAACGAAATCATGTGTGATACTGTTGTTCTCATCAAGCGGTACACAGATGAGGTTCTTTGTAGCATCCTCCTTACCCTTGCGGATAGCATCAGGTATTTCGGTTGACTTTCCAAGACCTACACCTACGTGACCATTTCCGTCACCAACTACAACGAGTGCGGTGAACTTCATGTTACGTCCACCCTTTACAACCTTAGTAACTCGCTTGATGGTAACGACTTTATCTGTTAATTCAAGCTGACTTGCATCAACGATTGTACGCTTCATTATCTTTCTCCCTTCCTTAGAATTCTAAGCCTGCTTTTCTAGCTGCCTCAGCCAGTGCTGCTACCTTACCATGGTAGATGTAACCGCCTCTGTCGAAAACAACAGCCTTGATACCCTTCTCCATTGCTCTCTTAGCAACAACATCACCAATATATGCAGCGGCTTCAACATTATCTGTAACCTTCAGAGCTGACTTAATGTCCTTCTCAAGTGTGGAAGCAGAAACGAGTGTCTTACCGGCAACATCATCGATAACCTGAGCATACATATGATTATTACTTCTGAAAACTGCAAGACGCGGTCTTTCAGCAGTGCCGCTGAAACGATTGCGAATTCTCAGATGCTTCTTTTCGCGACTTTTCTGTCTGGATTCTTTACTAACCATTTTTTACTCTCCTTATCTCTTACTTCTTACCGGTCTTACCAACCTTGCGGCGGATAACTTCATCAGCGTACTTGATTCCCTTGCCCTTATACGGCTCAGGAGCTCTCTTCTCTCTGATGATTGCTGCATGCTGGCCAACCTTTTCTTTGTCTATTCCCTTGACGATAATAGCGTTACCTTCAACAACTGTCTCGATTCCTTCTGGATCGTCAAGCTCAACCGGATGTGAATAACCAAGTGTTAAGGTGAGTTTCTTACCATTCTTAGCTGCTCTGTAACCTACACCATTAACTTCAAGCTTCTTCTCATAACCGCTTGTTACACCAACAACCATGTTATTAAGAAGACTTCTTGAAAGTCCGTGAAGTGCTTTGGTCTTCTTCTGATCATCAGGTCTCTTTACTTCGATCTGACCGTCTTTTTCCTCAAACTGCATCTCTGCAGGGAAAACTCTCTCAAGAGTGCCCTTAGGACCCTTAACAGTCACCTTATTATTTTCTGCGACTTCAACTGTTACACCAGCAGGAATCGCGATTGGCATTTTTCCAATTCGTGACATGCCCGTACCTCCAATTTACCATACAAATGCAAGAACTTCGCCACCAACCTGGAGCTCTCTTGCTTTTTTATCAGTTACAACACCCTGGTTTGTTGAGATGATAGCGATACCGAGACCACCAAGTACTCTCGGAAGCTCCTCTCTACCTGCGTATACACGCAGACCGGGTTTGGAAATTCTCTTCAATCCGGTGATAACCTTATCATTTCTGTCAGCACCGTACTTAAGTGTGATGTGAAGATTCTTGAAACCATTCTCTTCAACAACGTCAAGTTTCTTGATATAACCTTCTTCAAGAAGAATGTTTGCGATTGCAAGCTTCATCTTTGATGAAGGAACGTCAACTGTGTCATGCTTTGCAGTATTAGCATTACGAATTCTTGTAAGCATATCTGCAATAGGATCATTCATTGCCATTTTTGAAAAAGCCTCCTTAATTTTCTATTATTGCTCCGCCTTACTGTGCCCGTCTGCACAGAGACACGAAGCCGCAATGTTTTTTATTACCAACTAGCCTTACGTACACCCGGGATCTCGCCCTTGTAAGCTAACTCACGGAAACAAATTCTGCAGATTCCGTATTTTCTAAGATAAGCATGGGGACGACCGCAGATTCTGCAACGGTTGTATGCACGTGTAGAAAACTTCGGTTTCATCTGCTGCTTTACCTTCATGGATAATTTAGCCATGTGTTCGATTCCTCCTTATTACTTAGCGAAAGGCATGTTGAAGAGTGTTAAAAGCTCACGAGCCTCTTCATCAGTCTTGGCAGTTGTTGTGAAGATGATATCCATACCTCTTGTCTTATCAACCTTATCGTACTCGATTTCAGGGAAAATAAGCTGCTCCTTGATACCAAGAGCATAATTTCCTCTGCCGTCGAAAGCGTTAGGGTTAACACCACGGAAATCACGTACACGAGGAAGTGCAAGGTTTACAAGGCGATCCATGAACTCGTACATCTTCTCACCACGAAGAGTTACTTTACATCCGATCGGCATACCTTCTCTAATCTTGAAGTTAGCGATGGACTTCTTTGCCTTTGTATAAACAGGCTTCTGACCGGAGATGATCTGCATATCGTTTGCAGCATTCTCAAGAACCTTAGCGTTCTCCTTAGCTTCACCTACAGCCATATTGATTACGATCTTATCGAGCTTCGGAACTTCCATGACGTTCTTGTAACCGAACTTCTTTGTCATAGCGCTCACGATCTCGTCTTTATATAAATCTCTATATCTACTCAAAGCTCCTTACCTCCTTTCCTATCAGTCAATGACATCACCAGTTGATTTTGCAATGCGGACCTTCTTACCATCCTCAACCTTGAAACCAACACGTGTTGCCTTTCCCTTATGAACATACATAACATTGGAGATGTCCATGGGAGCTTCCTGCTGAACGATACCGCCGTTGGGGTTAGCTGCTGAGGGCTTTGTGTGCTTTGTAACCATGTTAGCACCCTCAACTACTACCTTACCATTCTTTGTGTCAACGGAGAGTACCTTGCCTTCTTTATCTTTGCTCTTACCAGCGATAACCTTAACGGTGTCGCCCTTCTTAATCTTACTTGTAGACATTCGGTGCCTCCTTATAATACTTCCGGAGCGAGAGAAAGAATCTTCATGTATTTCTTATCACGAAGCTCTCTTGCAACGGGTCCAAAAATACGAGTTCCCTTCGGGTTACCTTCATCGTTGATGATAACTGCAGCGTTCTCATCGAAACGGATGTAAGAACCATCCTTACGGCGAGTCTCCTTAACAGTACGTACTACAACTGCCTTAACAACATCACCCTTCTTTACAACGCCGCCTGGTGTTGCTTCTTTAACCGAAGCAACAATCACATCGCCGATTCTCGCATATCTTCTTGTAGAACCGCCCATAACACGGATAGTCAAAAGCTCTTTTGCACCGGTGTTATCAGCAACTCTAAGTCTGCTTTCCTGCTGAATCATGTTATTTCTCCTTTATAATCAACTATCAGCTAATTACTTAGCACGCTCAATAATCTGAACCAGTCTCCATCTCTTGTCCTTAGAGATCGGTCTTGTTTCCATAACCTTGACTGTATCACCTATATGGCACTCATTGTTCTCATCATGAGCCTTCAGCTTATAGGTTCTTTTTACGATCTTCTTGTAAAGAGGATGCTTTACATGATCTTCGATGGAAACAACGATGGTCTTATCCATCTTATCGCTTGTTACTTTACCAACACGCGTTTTTCTTAAATTTCTTTCCACGATATACTCCTTTCAGGATTCCATTACTGTGCTGCTTTCTGTGTGATCACAGTCTGAATTCTAGCAATATTCTTTCTAACCTCAGTAATTCTTGCTGTGTTATCCAGCTGGTTAGTTGCATTCTGGAATCTCAGATTAAAAAGTTCCTTTTTAGCTGATACAAGCTCCTGGCTGAGTTCCTCAGCAGACTTAGCTTTCAGCTCTTCTACATACTTATTAGTTTTCATTGGATGCACCGCCTTCCAAATCAGCCTTTGAAACGATCTTGCACTTGCAAGGAAGTTTGTGTGTTGCAAGACGAAGTGCTTCTCTTGCAACTTCTTCATCGACTCCGCCGATTTCAAACATTACACGTCCAGGCTTAACAACTGCTACCCAGTAATCTACAGAACCCTTACCGGAACCCATACGAGTTTCAGCAGGCTTTGCTGTAACAGGCTTGTCAGGGAAAATCTTGATCCAAACCTGACCACCACGCTTGATGAAACGAGTCATAGCGACACGGGCTGCCTCGATCTGATTTGAACGAATCCAGCAGGGCTCAAGCGCTACTATTCCATACTCACCGTATGCGATTGTGTTGCCGCGTGTAGCCTTACCAGCCATAGAACCGCGGAACTGCTTACGATGCTTTACTCTCTTCGGCATTAACATTATTTATCGCTCCCTTCCTTATCTGAATTCTCGGATGCTTTGGTGGGAAGTACTTCACCCTTATAGATCCATACCTTAACACCAACCTTACCATAGGTTGTATCTGCCTCAGCAAATCCATAATCAATATCTGCTCTAAGTGTCTGAAGCGGGATTGTGCCCTCGCTGTAGAACTCGCTACGAGCGATATCAGCACCACCAAGACGTCCGCTGCAGCAAGCCTTGATACCCTGTGCGTCTGTCTTCATAGTTCTGCTCATGCAGGACTTCATAGCACGACGGAAGGATACACGATTCTCAAGCTGCTGTGCAATGTTCTCTGCAACAAGCTGAGCGTCCTTATCTGGCTTCTTGATTTCTTTAATATCAACAAGAACCTTCTTGTCTGTAAGCTTTGAAAGCTCTTTCTTTGTAACTTCGATCTCAGCACCACCCTTACCGATAACGAAACCGGGCTTAGCTGTGTAAACGATAACCTTAACGCGATCGGATGCTCTCTCGATCTCGATCTTGGAGATACCAGCTGCGTAAAGCTTCTTCTTCAGAAACTTTCTGATCTTGTAATCTTCAACAAGGTTGTCTGCGAACTCATTGTTCTCTGCGTACCATTTGGAATCCCAATCTGCAATGATGCCGACTCTGAGGCCATGAGGATTAACTTTCTGTCCCATTGAACTTACTTTCTCCTTTCTTATCTCTCATCCAGAATTACAGTCAAATGGCTTAATCTCTTCTGAATTCTGTAAGCTCTACCCTGAGCTCTAGGCTGAATTCTCTTCATAATCGGGCCATTGCTTGCATTGCACTCTGCAATGTACAGATTTGCTCTGTTCATGCCGTTGTTGTTCTCAGCATTTGCAATTGCAGAATTAAGTAACTTATAAATAACGCTGGAAGCGTATCTCGGATTGTACTCCAGGATAGCAAGTGCTGTCTCAACGTCTTTACCCCTGATGGCATCCATTACGAAGCATGCCTTCTGAACAGGGATTCTTGCGTAAGATAATTTTGCTGAAGGTCTTGAATCCTTCTGAGCATTTCTCTCTCTCTTTACTTGAGATCTATGTGCTGTTGCCATAGATTTGCCTCCTTTCAATGTTGAACCAAGTCACACGGACTTAGCGAACTCCGCCCTTCTTCTCGGCGCCTGCATGACCTCTGTAGGTTCTTGTAGGAACGAACTCACCAAGCTTGTGACCAACCATATCTTCCGTTACATATACCGGAATATGCTTTCTTCCGTCATGAACAGCGATTGTGTGTCCAACGAAGGAAGGGAAAATCGTGGAACGACGGGACCATGTCTTAACGATTTGCTTCTGATTCTCTGCATTCATTGCATCGATCTTCTTAAGCAGACTAGCATCTGCGAAAGGTCCCTTTTTAAGTGATCTAGACATTGTCATTCTCCTTTTCTATCAATCAGGCATCAATTACTTGATAGCCTTACCATCTCTTCTTCTAATGATCATCTTGTTAGAAGCCTTTTTCTTCTTACGTGTCTTGTAACCAAGAGCAGGCTTACCCCAAGGTGTGCTAGGACCAGAACGACCGATAGGTGCTCTACCTTCACCACCTCCGTGCGGGTGATCATTCGGGTTCATAACTGATCCACGAACTGTAGGACGAATGCCCATGTGACGCTTACGACCAGCTTTACCGATGTTGATAAGGTTATGATCAATGTTACCAACTGTACCAATTGTTGCACGACACTCGATCGGAACAAGTCTCATCTCGCCAGAAGGAAGACGAAGTGTTGCATACTTACCTTCCTTAGCCATAAGCTGAGCGGAGTTACCAGCTGAACGAACAAGCTGACCGCCTCTTCCGGGATAAAGCTCGATGTTGTGTACGCTTTCACCGACAGGAATGTTTGCAAGAGGGAGGCAGTTACCAATACGAACCTCGGCTGCAGGACCATTCATGATTGTCATGCCATCCTTAAGTCCCTGAGGAGCAAGGATATAAGCCTTTGTGCCATCCTCATACTCAAGCAGTGCGATGTTTGCAGTTCTGTTAGGATCGTACTCGATACCGATAACCTTTGCTGTGCACTCATCTTTGTAACGCTTGAAGTCGATGATTCTGTATTTTCTTCTTCCACCGCCACCGCGATGTCTTACAGTGATTTTACCCTGGTTGTTACGTCCAGCCTTAGAATTCTTAGAAACAAGGAGGCTCTTCTCAGGTGTTGTCTTTGTGATCTCTGAGAAATCAGAACCTGTCATATTTCTTCTGGACGGTGTATATGGGCCGTATTTCTTAATTCCCATGATTCTTCTCCTTTTAGATATCACGCACGGTTATAAACCCGGATCCGGACTTTGCATTGATCCTGTGCGTATAGTTAATTAGTTGTTATCAAAGTCCCTGGAAAATCTCGATGTCCTTGCTGTCTGCAGTAAGCTGAACGATTGCCTTCTTGATCTTAGCAGTTCTGCCGTAGGTCATTCCGCGTCTCTTAAGCTTGCCGTTTGCGTTAAGTGTGTTTACCTTAGAAACCTTAGCGCCATCGAACATCTTCTCAACTGCTTCCTTTATCTGAGTCTTGTTAGCTTCAGGATGAACGAAGAAAGTGTATTTCTTTTCGCCCATGGCATTCATGCTCTTCTCTGTAAGTACAGGCTCAAGGATTACGTCATAGTACTGTAATGCTGCCATTATGCATACACCTCCTCAATCTTTGCAACTGCGTCCTTTGTAAGAACGAGTGTATGAGCGTTTACGATATCATATACATTGATTGTGTTTGTAAGCGCTGTCTTAACCTCAGGAAGATTGCTTGCTGACTTAACAACCTTAGCATCGTTGTCTGCAACAACAACAAGTGCCTTACGTGTAGCCTTGAGGTTGTTCATAACCTCTGCAAACTTCTTGGTCTTAAACTCATCCATCTTAAGCTCGTCAAGAACGATAAGCTTACCTGTCTGAACCTTATCTGTGAGTGCAGACTTAAGAGCTGCTCTCTTCTCCTTCTGGTTCATCTTGAAGGAATAATCTCTCGGAACGGGTGCGAATACTACACCGCCGCCTGTCCACTGAGGAGATCTTGTTGAACCCTGTCTTGCATGACCGGTTCCCTTCTGTCTCCAAGGCTTACGACCACCTCCGCTAACTTCGGAACGTGTCTTTGCCTTCTGAGTACCCTGACGATTGTTAGCAAGCTGCTGAACAACTGCCAGATGTACAAGATGTTCATTTACTTCAACTCCGAAAATGGCATCATTAAGATCGATGCTGCCAACTTCTTTGCCTTCCATATTGTAAACAGATACGTTAGCCATCTGTATGTTCCTCCTTTCGTGAAAAGTTATGCCTCAACCTTTGTGGTTTCCTTGATTGTTACAAGTCCCTTCTTAGGTCCGGGTATTGCGCCCTTTACAAGGATCAGATTCTTGTCAGCGTCTACGCGAACAACTTCAAGATTCTGAACAGTTACCTTTACGCTTCCCATGTGACCAGGCATTCCTTTTCCCTTGAATACACGGCTCGGATCAGAACTGGATCCGTTAGAACCCTGATGACGGTGGAACTTAGAACCATGAGCCATGGGTCCTCTGTGCTGACCATTCTTCTTGATGGCGCCCTGGAATCCCTTACCCTTGGATGTTGCTGTAGCATCAATCTTGTCGCCTGCAGCGAAGATATCTGCCTTAATCTCACTTCCAAGCTCGTACTCAGCTGCGTTCTCAAACTTGAACTCGCGAACGAATCTCTTGCATGATACGCCAGCCTTCTTGAAGTGACCCTGCTGAGCCTTATTTACACCATGTGCATGTACGATTGTCTTCTTGCCGTTCTTGTCTCTGTTGATGATCTTTTCTTTCTTATCAACATAGCCAACCTGAACTGCACTGTAACCATCGTTCTCAACGGTCTTGATCTGTGTTACTACACAGGGGCCTGCCTGTAAAACAGTTACAGGAACAAGTGAACCGTCTTCGTTGAAGATCTGTGTCATACCGATCTTCGTAGCTAAGATAGCCTTCTTCATTGTATTTACCTCCTTATTACATCTACAGCGGATGCTTAAATCGTTCGAAATGTCGCTTTAATTGCACATTGGCAACTCTCCAGTTTTCACGGCATCATTCGTCTCGCATCATACTAGTAGAGGTTTAACATTAGTTATCGATGAATTATTTCATCTTGATGTTGATGTTGACACCTGCGGGCATCTCCAGTCTCTGAAGGGCCTCAACAGTCTTAGGTGTAGGTGTGATGATGTCGATCAGTCTCTTGTGAGTTCTCTGCTCGAACTGCTCTCTGGAATCCTTGTACTTATGTACAGCACGGAGAATTGTAACTACTTCCTTCTTTGTCGGAAGCGGTACAGGTCCGCTAACCTGAGATCCGTTCTTCTTTACAGTCTCAATGATCTTCTTAGCAGAAGCATCAACGAGCTGATGATCATACGCCTTCAATGTAATTCTCATTACCTGATTTGCCATAAAAAAAGTCGCCTCCTTTTCGCACTTTAATTAGATAAGTACGACAAGCGGTGACTGTACACTCTCCCGTGTGTGTCATGGACCCGAACCATTCGCATCCCGTTCTCACACGTCGTTTCTACTCGCTAAGCTTCGTAGACAATTTGTTTGTACAGTGACTTGTCGTCAGATTGTCTGACCTTGCGGTCTCTTGACATTCGCTCCACGGAAAACCTGCCTCACTGGATAAGGCAGCAACCTCACGCTTCACAGCTATCATGTCACAGCATGGATAACTATATCCTATTTTTTCATTTCATGCAAGCGTTATTTTCAAAATTAATCACTTTTTTATAAATATAGGCAATTTTAGCAATTCCGACTTGATGTTTTTTAATCTATTTTATGCATACGCTAGCATTTTATGCATTTTCGGATACAATCTATATTTGTTTCTTCTATTATTAATAGAACAAACCATATACTTTTATCAAAACAAACGTGGTACACTTGTTTTAACATTTAAACTATTGCATTATACCACGTCGGATCTAAATGGCAATCCTATTTCTTCTATATAATAGGAAGCCGACACATAAGCAGATAAGGAGTCACAATTTATGTGGATTGCAGAAAATTGGAAAGATTACGAAGTAATAGATACTTCAGGTGGCGAGAAGCTCGAGAGATGGGGCGATTATATGCTTGTTCGTCCCGATCCCCAGGTAATCTGGAATACCAATAAAAAACACATGGGCTGGAAAAAGTGGAATGCCCGTTATCAGAGAAGCAACAAAGGTGGCGGCGAATGGGATTTCCGTTCACTCCCTGAGGAATGGGCAATAAATTATAAAGACCTTACTTTTCATTTAAAGCCCTTCAGTTTTAAACACACCGGTCTTTTCCCTGAGCAGGCAGCCAACTGGGATTGGTTTTCAGAGCTTATCCGCGGTGCAGACAGACCGATAAAGGTTCTGAATCTCTTTGCTTATACCGGTGGCGCTACTGTATCAGCAGCCAAGGCGGGTGCTTCAGTAACTCATGTTGATGCCGCAAAGGGCATGGTACAGTGGGCAAAGGAGAACGCTGCTGCATCAGGTCTTGCGGATGCTCCAATAAGATGGCTGGTTGATGACTGTGGCAAATTTGTTGATAGAGAAATC
Organism: Butyrivibrio sp. VCD2006; assembly: GCF_000423925.1. Classification (GTDB taxonomy): domain Bacteria; phylum Bacillota; class Clostridia; order Lachnospirales; family Lachnospiraceae; genus Butyrivibrio. The sequence continues at coordinate 88,169 of NZ_AUIX01000015.1, read as the reverse complement.
AGACGAGGCAATCACTATGACGGAATCATCATGGATCCCCCTTCTTATGGAAGAGGTCCCAAGGGTGAGATATGGAAAATTGAGGACTGCGTTTACGATCTTATATTAAGAAGCGTTCAGCTCCTTTCAGACAAACCTCTTTTCTTCCTTATTAATTCATATACGACCGGACTCCAGCCGGCTGTCCTTTCCTATATGATCCATACAGCCATTGATCCGCTTCATGAAGGAGTGGTTGAGGCTGACGAAGTTGGTCTTCCTGTTTCATCGAACGGACTTGTTCTTCCCTGCGGTGCCAGCGGCAGATGGACAGCCAAAAACGATTAACAAAAAAGCTTCATATATATCATAAGCGATTGTCATTCACTGCAGTTTTCGCTATATGATTATTAAGGAAACAAATAAGCCATCCTAAGATGCCGTTAATCGACTTTCTTAGAATGGCTTTTTTCATTTTAATAATCTCTAACAATAATCCTTTTATATAGAAGAAACATTACCTTCTATATAAAGTAGTTACTGTGCCTTTTTCTTGCGACGAGCATTAGCTGCACTCTGCTCAGCCTGTATCTCTCTGCGGATTATCTCCATAGTCTCGCAGTCAGCTCTCTCTTCCTCCTCGGTGGGAGTCATGCCATATGGCTTTCCATCCCCGGCATCTATCCTTTCACGGATCTGCTGCATTCTTCTATCGAGCTGATTTATAAGGTCTGCGCTGAACTTAAGATCTTCGGAAATAAGCTCAGCATTCTCAATATCCTTCTTGTACTTCATCTTATGCTCAAGACTTGCCCAGAAATCCATCGCTATTGTCCTGAACTGCACCTCAACCTTCATGTACTCTTTTACATCTGTCAGGAATATTGGTGTCTCAATTATAAGGTGAAGACTACGATATCCGCTATCCTTAGGTGTTGCAATATAGTCCTTCTCAACCAGAACATTTACATCATCCTGCTTTTTCAGACAATTAGCAACCATATAAATATCATCAACAAAGGAACAGATAGCACGGCAGCCGGCGATATCTGAAATATTACTCTCGATATTTTCTATGGAAAACGGAACACCTTTGCGAGTAAGCTTTTCATATATACTTACAGGTGTCTTGATTCTGCTCTTTATACTTTCAAAAGGATTGCGGTTATTCTTAAGGGAAAGTTCCTTATTGAGTACTTCAAGTTTGGTTCTAACTTCAGATAATGCGCAATCATACTTCATCATCATCATCTGGAATTCCTGCACCTGCCCTCTCATGATAAGCAGCTGCTCTATTTCCTTCTGTGATACATTGCTAACGTTCAACAATGACTTCTGCTCATTGGTCATAAGTGTTCGGTCAAGTGAAGTCAAGTCAAGGTTTCCAATAGCCATGGGCATTCCTCCAAACTACAATATATGCCCCCTCCATTACAATTATATCACTTAGATTTATCTATTTATAAACTAATTCTAAAGCTTTTATAATGTTACGGGTAAAACATCACCAAATTATAAAAAAATCGAAAATAACTTTCACAAGTTACTCATTATCATTTTCAGCGGTCATATCAGCATAAGAAATTATGCGATAATTGAGCGTTGCTCTGGGACCTGCGAGCACTTTAAGTCTGTCCTGAAGTCTTCTGTGCACAAGCATACATTCCTCAACACCAGTTCCTGTGAGAAGAACAAGATACTGAGTTCTGGAATATCTACAGAACGCATCACCGTTTCTCAAAGTCTCATTTATTGCATCTCTAAGAGACTCCATTCGTCTCTCAGCTTTTTCTTCCTGCTTAATCTCTTTTCCTTCGTAATCAGCAATTGTAAGAAGAAGCAGATAAACAGTAAGACCATGTCTCTCCATATTTCTGCTGAGAATATGATATGAAGCACTCATCTCGGGATAAAGACACTCATAAGGACCGCCCTCTTCCTCTTCAACAAGGCCGTTCTTTAAGCTATTTTCATTATTCTCATCCTGCGCACTCTGGTCTCCGGAAAAAGCGGCATCCTGGAGCTCCTGGTAGCAGCGCTGCATATTCTCAGTCGGTGCAACACCAAGCTCCTCGGCATAATATCTTATCATCTCTTCATAAAGAGCATATGCCTTCTTATAATCCTTCATCATCCTGTATGAATCGATCTCGCCTACCTGCCACTCGCAGTCAGGATCAATCTCAGATGCACTGTGAAAGACCTTGGCCATAGCTTCATAGTTCTCAGAGTTCATGTAATATTCAGCAAGAAAATCCACGCACTCCTCATAAAGAGTTCTTAAATCTTCGCTCTTCTTAGATATCCAGTAAAGCTCATTGAGCTCCGGAAGGAAATTACCTTTATAAATATCAAATGCCTTCTGATAATTCTTTGCCTTATCAGCCTCTTTTGAAGCATTTCTGGCACTGTTTATAAAAGATGTAAACTCCACATTATCAGCCATAGCGTCTACTCCGGGATCAGCCTTGTAGACACCATCAGCAAAAACAAACACATTACCACCTGGAATGCCGGCCTTTTCAGCCACCTTCCTGAACTGATAAATAAGATTGTTCATACTGTTATTCAGATTGCTCTTTACGTTTAAATCCTCTGAATATATATCATCCTGAAGATCCTCTTTCTTTACACCGTCACCACCGGCTGAAAAAACCCTTGCAACAAGCTGAATATACTTTGATGCACGGTTTCTTCCAAGAGTTATCTCCTTACCATTACATTCAATTCCGAACCCACCTAATGTTTTGACATATAATTTTGTTTTTTTCATGACCTTTTCTACTCTACTCCCATACCCAAAATGACTGTTTTTACAATGCCCCCGAAACACATTGTATCATAAAATTATTGTACAAGGTACCATACATCACCTTTTATTATTGCCAATGCGACAAATTTGTTGATATATGCTCTGTAATACCCACAGCCCTTTTAGTTCCCCAACCTGCGTGCTAACAAAAACTCCGCATATTCAAAATCTTCAAGATTATCAATATCCACACTGGAACGATTATCCATAATGTACGCATAACAGCCATCTCTGTAAAAAAAGTGGTCCTCTGCGAATTCGTTTATATCCGCTATATAAATTGCACCATTCAGACGATATGACTTCTTTACCTTTTGCCTCTGTTTTGCACCGGCGCGCTCCACAAATCCGCTCAAGCTCAAATCCTCAGGAAGCCCCCCGCACCAGGAAAGCGGGTGCTCCATCTCACAGACTGAAACGATGAACTTTGCCTTTTTTTCATTAAAAAGATCGTAAGCACCTTTGATATCTTCAGCTGATCTTAACGGTGATGTAGGCTGCAGAAGGCAGAAGGTGTCAAATTCCGTTCCCATCTCTTTATATCCATCAATGACTTCCAAAACCGCATCCCAGGAACTGGCTGTATCAGACGCTGTCTTCTCACTTCTTAAAAAAGGTACATCAGCGCCAAGCTCCCTAGCTATTTCAGCATATTTTTCAGAGTCCGTCGAAACCATAACGGTATCAAAAACGCCTGCATCAATTGCAGCCTCAATGGTATACCCAATAAGAGGCTTTCCTCTAAGCAGCCTTATGTTCTTGTCAGCGAGTCCCTTCGAGCCACTCCGGGCAGGGATAATTGCAAGATTCTTCATAAGCATTCCTTCTAATCAGCCAAAAAAGCAGGCCATACTGTTATAATCGCACCAAATCACGATCATAATTTCTTTTAAATATTTAAAAACTTATATCATAAAAACTCTTCATTATATTCAACTTATTATTAAGCAAAAAATCCTCTATAGTATCTGCAATCATCTTGGATGTTCCGGACTTCTCATATGGATTTTCAGCTTCCGCTATCATAGCCTTGAAATCATTGCTAAGAGCTTTTGTAATAGCTGCATCTATACTCTCCCTTTCAGGCTCGCAATTAATTACAGACGCTCCAGCTATTCTGCCCTTCTGCCTGGCACCTATGTTTATGGTGGGTACATGGAAAGAAGGCACTTCAATAAGCCCGCTTGAAGAGTTTCCTATAACAAAAAGTGCACCTTTTACTGCGCTTAAATATCTGCGCATTCCAAGTGAATCAAAGAGATAGAAATTATCATTCTCCTTAGCAAAATCAACTAAGAGTTTATTTACCTCCCTACCTCCTGCGTCTGCCCCGGCTTTAGTAAAAATCCATGTAATATCATGGTGCTTTTTTATCACAGCTATTAGCTCCTCAACCTGTTTCCGTGCACTATTATCCTCAAGAGTTACAGGATGGAAGGTTCCTACTGCATATCTGTTTTCCAGATCAATTTGTCGATTATTTTTATTCTCTATACCTGTCTGCTTCACGATAAGATTTTCATCAAGCTTCTCACAGGTCATAAGCTTCGCATTCAGGCTCTCCTGTAGTTCCGCCCTGTTCATAAGCTCTACATTCAGAGCATTTTCAACTCCAAGAGCGCCACAGTTAAATACTGTTTCAGGATTTTCACCCAGCTGAATTACACGCTTTCTGTACGCTTCGGTGGATGTAAAATGCAGGCAGCTCATCTTTGTTATGGAATGCCTGACAGCCTCATCTATCGCACCCTCTGTAGTCTCGCCTCCGTGAATATGTATTATCGGAATGCGTGCATTCAGGGCCGCACTGCAAACCGCAAGCATCTCATACCGGTCTCCAAGAACAACAATGGCATCCGGTTTTTTCCTGTCAAAATACTCACCAAATAGTATCAGTGCATTCCCCATTATTCTCGAAATATCTACAGGCTTATCTCCTGCCATATGTATATCTATCTTTTCATCTATTTCAAAGCCAAACTGCTTAGCATCTTCCTCGATCTCGCGACCGGTCATTCCAAATTCCTCAAGGAGATGCGCGCCTGTAACAACAACCTTCGGGCACACTTTTCCATCATCAAGAAGCCTCTTGATAAGAGGCTCTAGGAGTCCGTATTCAGCTCTCGTGGAAGTAATGATAGCAACTTTTTTCATGAAATGCCGATTCTCCCTATAGTACTCTCCGTCTTGCAGCAATTTCATAGATTGGCACTGCAATATCTCATTCCGCCCGGAAAATCATTCATAGGCGTCAATTATCTCATTCCGCAAAAAAATCATTTAAAGCCATCAATCATCTCATCCTCGTCATAATCTCTGGCCGCCTTCATCCCTATAATCTCATTCCATTTCATAGGAGATATCCCGCTTCCGGGTCTCTTGGTCGTGAGGTTCTCTTCTGTAAAAATCTCACCCTTCTTTATCTTTCTTGCAGCGATTATGCTCTTTCTGGCCACAAGGCGGTTCTTAAGCTCGGCTTCTGTCGGCTCCTTAATTCCATCCCCCAGGGCTATTTCTATATTCCTGACAGCTGCGACCATATCCCTCAGCTCGGAAGGTTCAAGACTTGCCTTATGATCAGGCCCCTCCATATTTCTATCCAAAGTAAAGTGCTTTTCAAGGACAGTTGCGCCTAAAGCTGCTGCCGCGATTGGCACTTCAATACCTCTTGTATGATCGGAGTACCCGACATCAAACCCAAACCTCTCCTTAAGGGAAAGCATTGCCCTGAGGTTCACATCCTCCATGGGTGTTGGGTAATTTGTTGTACAGTGAAGAATTGTTATCTTCCCGCATCCATTGTCGCGGAGCACCTTCACCGCATCTTCAACCTCGCTCATTATGCACATTCCAGTGGATAATATGATATCCTTTTTGGTCTTTGCAATTTTCACAAGGTAAGGATAGTTTGTGATTTCACCGGAAGGAACCTTCCAGATATCAAGAAGCGGATCAAGAAATTCGATACTATCAACATCAAAGGGAGTAGATAAAAAGCGTATTCCGACTGTTTTGCAATAATCAGCGAGAACCTTGTAATCATCAAAAGGAAGAAGGAGCTTTGACAGCATATCCTTCTGCGATTCTTCCTTTCCGGTATTAGCTTTCTGATACTCAGCCATTGGTGCGCTCTTTGAAACAAGGCTTGAAAGCTTTGCAGTCTGGAACTTTACAATGTCAGCACCGCATTCCTTCGCAGTATCTACCAATTTCTTCGCCAGCTCCAATGAACCATTATGATTAACACCGGCTTCAGCTATTATAAGAATTCTCTCAGACATAGGCACCCTCAATAAAATTGCTTATTCGCATGCAACCTGAAATTGCTATTAGTAATCGTTAATTACACTATCCACAACCAGGACCTTCCGCACCACACATTCAATTCCAGCGCCTCAGTATCCTTGCCGGTGCCCCAACCGCTGTACAGGATGCCCCTATATCCTTTAGCGCTACTGACCCTGCACCAATTATTGCATCATTTCCGATTTTGACACCCTGAAGAACCGTTGCTCCTGCGCCAATAAGTGCGTTTGCACCAATCTTTGCTTCGCCGCAGACCTTGGTACCGACTGCAATGTGAGCAAAATCCCCCACAACCGAATCGTGATCCACGATTGCACCTGTGTTAATTATCACGTTATCGCCAATTCTTGCTCCCGCGTTTATCACAGCATTTTTCCCTACAAAAATGCCTGTGCCAAGGGTTGCATGTTCGGATACCACAGCAGACGGATCAATAATATTCGGGAAAGAGAACCCGATATCCTTCGCCATAAAAAAGAGCTTACTCCGAAGGCCACTGGGCTTTACAAAGCCAACAGTGATAAAGGCATTCTTCACTCCATCCGCAAGTAGTTTTGGAAGAACATCATCCGTGCCGGCAACCTCACATCCAAAGATATTATCCCCGGGTTTTAAATTTACATCTGTTATATAAATTTTCCCAAATTTCTTCGACCTTAGCGCAGCATCAATGACCGATTTACAATGTCCGCCACCACCTAACATAACGATGTTTTCCATATCACATTCCCCCGTAAAAACACATGTTTCAGTTCCCTTACCACGTATAAAGTTCTGTAGAATGAATCAAAACTTATTGCCACTTACTATAATGCTAGTCACAAAATGAATTTATCTGAGAATCCGTAAATTCCCTCATATTTTCCCCTAAATTCCACGCCTTATACCAACCGGCTGTCGCATCAACTGCCTGTGTAATATTCCACTTCGCTTCCCAGCCAAATGTCCTCTTAAGCTTTGATGAATCAAGCCTCAGGAATGCCGCTTCATGCGGTGCATTCTCCTCTGATAAATCCTTCCAGGATGCACCGTTACCCCAGCTTTTTACAAACATATCCGCAAGCTCACCCGTGGTCACGCAGCAGTCAAGGTCAGGTCCCACATTATAATATCCCGATAGCTGCGGCTTATTATCCTGCTCCATTGCGATCATAAGATATACGAAAATCGGTTCCAACACATGCTGATAAGGCCTTGTCGAAAAAGGATTCCTCACCCCTATACTATCTCCGTTTATTACCGCTCTCACACAGTCAGGAATAATCCTGTCTACCGCAAAATCACCGCCTCCAATTACATTTCCCGCTCTGGCAGTCGATATCTTTATATCTGTTTTATCTGCAAAAAATGATTTCTTATATGAATGCGTAACCAATTCAGAGCAGCTCTTGGAATTCGAGTAGGGATCATACCCATCGAGCTTCTCATCCTCACTAAATGCGTGATCCATGATATCCGTGTTTTCATAGACCTTATCAGTAGTTACATTCAAAAAGCTCACCTTTTCCGAATAAAGTCTTATGCATTCCAATATATTCACTGTACCCATTACATTTGTCTCATAGGTATAGCGAGGTTCCTTGTAGGACTCGCGAACTATCGGCTGGGCAGCAAGATGAAAAACAACCTCCGGCGACGCCTCTCTAAAGGCATTACTAAGCCTGTCAAAATCACGAACGTCACCTATAGTACTTTTTACCTCGTCATCTATTCCAAGTATTTCATAAAGACTAGGATCACCTGATGGCTCAAGAGAATATCCAAACACATCGGCGCCAAGATATCGCAAAACAGCGCACAGCCAGCTCCCCTTAAAGCCCGTGTGTCCTGTAACAAACACCTTTTTTCCGGAATAGAACTCCTTAAAAACTTCCTTATTTTTCAAATCCATAATCTCACCCTGAGGTCTGATCCATCAGTCCCCAACACATTAGCCAGCGCTTACTGCCTGTAAAATCACCTTTGCCATGTACGAAAGTTTCTCATCTGTCATGCCGGGATAAAGTCCTACCCAAAAGCTGTCGAGCATGATTTTATCAGTATTTTCAAGAGAACCCACAACTCTGTACCCATCTCCCGATGCCCTTAGCTCATCAAAACAGGGGTGCTTAATAATATTACCCGCAAAAAGCATCCTGGTCTGAACTCCGCAGTTCTCAACATATCTTACGACTTCTGTCCTGTTTACGTTCTCCTTACAGGTCATCAAGAAACCAAACCAGCTGGGATCAGAGTTATCCGTGGGCACAGGCAAAATCAGCTTATCCTCTGCACTGCCCTCGATCAGCAAGTTTTTCAAAAACTCAAAATTGTGTTTTCTCTTTTCCACAAACCCGGGAAACTTATCAAGCTGTGCACATCCAATAGATGCCTGAAGATCAGTGGCTTTCAAATTGTATCCAAAATGAGAATACACATATTTGTGATCATATCCCTGCGGTAATTCACCGTACTGTCCGTCAAACCTATGACCACACATATTGTCTCGTCCTGAAGGGCAGACACAATCTCTCCCCCAGTCCCTGAGCGATCTTACTATCTTGTGAAGCAGCGGATTGTCAGTGTATACCGCACCACCCTCACCCATTGTCATATGATGAGGCGGATAAAAGCTTGATGTCCCTACGTCGCCGATAGTTCCGGTAAATTTCATTTCCCCGTCTATCTCATATCTGCTTCCGAGAGCATCGCAATTATCCTCTACAAGCCATAGATCGTGCTTTTTACAAAAAGCTTTTACCGAAGCAATATCAAACGGATTACCGAGAGTATGCGCTATCATCACAGCCTTAGTCTTATCGGACAATGCTTCTTCAAGCATTGTGACATCAATATTGTATTCAGGAATCGTAACATCCACAAAAACAGGAACCGCACCATATTGAATAATAGGTGCTATTGTAGTGGGAAATCCCGCAGCAACAGTTATTACCTCATCTCCTCTGCTAACTCTTCTCTCCCCAAGGAGAGGTGAAGTTAGAGCCATAAATGCCAGAAGATTTGCTGAAGATCCCGAATTAACAAGTGAGCAGAATTTTACTCTGAGATATTCAGAAAGCTTCTTTTCAAACTCATCGGTAAACCTCCCGGAAGTAAGCCAGAACTCAAGTGCAGCGTCAACAAGATTCACCATCTCCTTATCGTCATAGACGCGGGATGCATAAGGGATTCTGTCTCCCTCATGGAAATCCTTAGATCTGTTGTGATATTCCCTAGCATATTCAGCTACCAGTTCAAGTATCTGTTTCTTAGCCTTATCCTGATCAGACATAAGTCCCCCATCAAAATCAAAACAAATTTCTCCGGACTTTACATTTCTCTCCGGGCATTTCTATCAAATGATTACCACACAATCCAAGGCGCTTTTCCTTTTGCAATCAAACCCTCAAGCGCATCTCTTTCTCTCTTGGTATCCATGCATTGCCAGAAGCCTTTATGATAATACGACATCAGTTCGCCCTTTTTTGCAAGCTTACCGAGAACATCCTTCTCAAGTATGGTTTTATCATCTTTGAGATAATCAAATACATCAGGTTCAAAGACCATATATCCGGCATTTATCGCAACAGCATCCTTAATCTTTTTTTCTCTGAATGCCCTTACGGAATTATCTTCTTTAATATCCAAAACGCCTTTGTCCTGTCCAAGTGTGACAGATGTCAATGTAGCTATTTTTCCATGCTCTTTATGAAACTCAAGAATTTTCGACACATTCACATCGCATACACCATCACCATATGTAAGCATAAACGTCTCATCCCCGATGTATTTCTGAACGCGCTTTATTCTACCGCCGGTCATGGTTTCAAGCCCCGTATCCACAACAGTGACCTTCCAGGGTTCAGCATGTTTATCGTGAAAAGTAACGTTAAAATTATCCGCCATGTCAAAAGTGACATCCGATGTATAAATAAAATAGTCCCTGAACCACTGCTTAACTACGTGCTGCTTATAGCCGGCACAAATTATAAAATCATTAAATCCATAATGGGAATATATTTTCATGATATGCCAGATGATTGGCATTCCGCCTATTTCAACCATAGGCTTGGGTCTGTATCCAACCTCTTCAGATATTCTTGTTCCCTGACCACCTGCAAGCAATACAACCTTCATCTTTTCCCCTCTCTGACTGATTGCAAAACTGCGTAAACAAAAGAACTTATATACGTTAATTATACCAAAATTTTTGTTGTTTTACCTAATATAAAGTGAAGCGCCCTCCATCCTGGAGAGCGCTCCCTTTTGTACCTATCATATGGATTTTGGTTATCCTTATTAGCCTTGGAGTAGTGACATAACACCCTGTGTGCTCTGATTTGCCTGTGCCAGCATTGACTGTCCTGCCTGTGCGAGGATGTTGTTCTTGCTGTAGGTAACCATCTCGTCTGCCATATTTGTATCTCTGATTCTGGATTCTGCTGCTGTTGTATTCTCTACTACGTTATCCAGGTTCTTAATTGTATGCTCTAATCTGTTCTGGATAGCACCGAGTTCTGATCTCTGCTCTGATACAACCTTAAGTGCATCTTCGATAGCGTCGATTGCATATGTTGCTGAGACGCCAAGGCTATCTGTTACTGTCAGATTCTGGATACCAAGGTTAGCTGCGCTCATAACCTGAACGTTCATCATAATCTTGTTGGTCATGTCTGCATCTGATCCTACATGGAGCTGAAGTCCGAGATCCTTAGCAACCTTAGCTGTTCCCTTTGAGATTGAGAATTCATATCTTCTCTCATCATTGGTAGCACCTGTAATCCGTGTTCCGTTGAAGTCGCGGCAGGATACCTGAACCATATTTACTTTATTACTATCAACACCGATCAGATTAGCCTGTTTGAGGGCTTCATCCATCTTTCTGATTGCTGTAGATACCAAAATATTCTTATCAAGACTGACATTTACTGCAACACGTGTGCTTCCTGTAGCATGAGTTACTCCGGCAGGGATTCTTACCTGTGCTCCATCAACTACTCTTGCCTGAAGTTCTTCACGAGTGTATTCCTGATCACCAACCTTGAATACGTCTGTTGTGCTGTCATAAGAGCTTAATGCCCATACATATGTCGTACCATTGATGACAACTGATGTATTTGCTGCAAGAGCCTCGGATATTCCAGCCTGAAGGTATCCGATTGTATCCATTGTGTTGTCGTACATGTGATAGTTCTTACCGGCTATCTTGATGTCATCGCTGGACTTAAGGTAGCAAGTGAATGTAGCGTAAGTTCCAAGATCTGCTACTGTTCCTGAAAGACCTGCATCATGAGCAACCATGTACTTGTTATAATTTCCGGTGCCGCCTCTAAGAAGGTAGGTCTCGTTGAATTTTGTAGTCTCTGCTACTCTGTCAATCTCTGTTGTAAGCTGTGTAATTTCATTCTGGATGGCATCGCGATCGATCTCGCTGTTTGTGCCGTTTGCTGCCTGTACTGCAAGCTCGTTCATTCTCTGAAGCATATCGTGTACTTCTGTGAGTGCACCTTCTGCTGTCTGTACTGCACTTACGCCATCGTCAGCATTTGTTGATGCTCTATCAAGACCTCTCATCTGCTTTCTCATCTTTTCACTGATAGATAATCCTGCTGCATCATCTGCTGCTCTATTGATTCTATATCCTGAGGAAAGTTTTTCAGAAGATTTTGCCTGCTGGCCTGTTGTAATGCCAAGCATTCTGTTAGAATTCATCGCCGTCATATTATGCTGGATAACCATATTATACCTCCATGTGGGTGCAGTCTCTCCCTCTAATCCGTAGAGCCCGAGCCTGCTGCTTGATACTTTAAATTCAAAATAATAGTTACTTATTAAGTTGAGTGCGCTCCCACATCGATCATCCTTGACGATGTTTTTTATTCTTTACACTCTATATATCGTTCCGATTTTCATTTACTTAACCCCTTTTTTGAATTTTTTTGTTTTTTTGTTTCAAAAATTATCATTCTTCCATCTTAAAAAGCTCAAAAGCAGCGTATTTATGCAGCTTTTGAGCTTTGATATTTTTTGAAATTTTATGATAAAAAAATATCAGAAAAAGGTATTCACATTTACTCAGAGTCGTTCCGGAAGGATATTTAGAACCTTTTCCATAAGCGCTTTAAAGGTCATTCTCTTTAATGCCTCTTCCCTACATTTATTAGCAACCGCTTTCCTTTCTTCATCGTGCTCGATGAAATAGTGCAGTTTTTCAATCAATTCATCTCTGGTTCTGAAGTACTCTACAGTCCCCTCAGGCATAATCTTTCTTATATCACACCAATCACATTCCGGTGGGATATAATTCGAAAGATAAAATGCTCCGCTAAGCATACTTTCCCATGCTCGAGCAGCTGATGTCGTCATAATGTTGTTTCCAACAACAACCTTTGATGCCTGGTAAATTTTAGAAAGTGTTTCTCCATTCTCAGCCGGTCCCATAGCATAATCTGCATACTTAGGATTTGATTTCCAGCCATTCCCCCATAATTTCAAATTTGTAAATCCGGCATCTATTATCCAATCAACAATTGTTTGTCTGAAAACACGTTGATTAAACCAATTAAATGTTTCCTTCGCCATTATCTCTAATCCATCTGAGTTTATTTGATATCCTTTTTCTAAAAATGTATTTCCAATATATTCCTCGAATTCCTTCTGTGAGAAAAAGAACTCACCCTTAGCCGCAAGTTCCATATAGCCCAAAAGTAAATCTCTGAAAACATCACCTACTTCACCATGAACATTTAACCTGTCCATCGTATCATCAATCCATTTATCTGCATCGCTAGCATGACATACAAAGCAGATATCTGCTGAATACTTTTCTATTTCTTCGTTACTAAGCTTATATGGTTTATAAATCTTTTCATTTGCAGGCACCGGAGCGTCCACAAGCATTCCGGGGTATAATTCCCTCATTTTATCCCAAGTAAACATATGGTTAAGCACCAAGTCTCGCCCAGTAAGCTTTTTTGCACTCTCCGGATCCATAATATGACTCATTGGGTCTTGTATCCATGTAATGAAAGGTATTATCTCAGGAAAAATATCACCATTTTCGTACCGAAAATGATCCAATAAAAACAACACATCCGGATAAAACCGTTCCAACTCTTCTGCTATACTAAAGACAGATACTATCTTCACATTACCGGATTCAATCATCAATTCACATTCACATCCAAGCTCAGTTGCAGCTTCCATCGCATTTCTACAATGATATTGCAAAACAGTTGTAAACCTAGATGTCATAAAAAGGATCCTCGGGCGATGTTCCCTTATACGGCTCTCCATATCACTGATGTGTTCTTTGTTTGAATAGTATTCTTTTATCCTTTCTTTAGCTGCTTTGTACGCATTTTTGTTTTCCCGTAAAACTTCATCAACCAGACTCATATAGTCCGCATCATTATGAAGTACTACATATTTTTCAGGAATGGCAGCTGATAAATCACAAAAGCACTTTTTTATTCCTTCTTCCCCAAAAACAAAAACATAACGTTCATTATTGTACTCATCTTCAATGAGTGTACTCTGTAAAAAAACATCAGATTCCCATTCTGTAAATGCAAGATAAATAGCATTTTGGTCACCATTCACCCCATTTTCTTTACGAGAAGTCTTAGCAATCTCAAGAATCTGCCTATTAAATGCCACTCCTTCCACAAATACCACTCTGTTATTTAATTCATCTATATCAATTGTTCTTCTCTTAACTCCCTTGAATTGTCTGCTCTTCCTGTTTAATGAGATAATAAGACTATCAGACAAATAAAAAACTATCCACTCAGGTTTTTCACTTATATTTCCATAGCTTTGTTTACTCTCACACAACCATTCCCTGTTTTTTATATATAGTGATAATCTCTCGTCTATACAGTTATTTACGAATTCTTCCAGCAAAACAGAATATGCATCCTGGTCCTGATAAATCTCGAATAATTCTATTAGCGTAACTATAACCTTCTCCACATTATCGGTTTTGCTATACAATTCTGTCTTTTCCCAAAGCAGTTTTCGCCTCATGTCAGGGTATGCTTTTTCTAATGCGTTTATCATCTGAAGTGCTTCATTTGTATACCCGGTATTCAAAAATGTTCTGACAGATTGTATTGACTTCTCAAATAAATCCAATTCTTGTTGGTTTCTCATATTCCCCCATCTATCATTTACATAGAAAAAAGCACATGATCACAGGCTCAAGTTCAGCACCTTAAATCTTTACGATTGTTATTGGTTCAGCAATGTCATAATCAATGGAAACAACATTCATAATTGCATCTCATCCACAACTTGTTGCAGTATCAATTCATGAAGTGATTCCACCATCCCATATTTCTCACATGGAATATATACATTAACATCACCCATCGCTCTAGCCCTGTTATCAGGTTTAAATCCAGTAAATGTTACAACCGTACCGCGTAAGCTCTTCACCACTTCTATAGCATTGATAATATTTTGTGAATTGCCGGAACTACTGATTGCCACAAGAAGATCACCACGTTCCGCCATCATATCAAGCTGTTTTGAAAAAACATGCTCATAACCATAGTCATTGCCAAGACATGTAAGCACCGGGCTATCATACAGGCTGACTGTGCGCATATGTCCGTTTTTTAAATAATCCGCTGTCATGTGCTCTGCTATGGCGGCACTTCCTCCATTACCTGCAAAAAAAAGCTGTCGGTGAGCTTGTCTTGTAGCCTCCATTACCTGTATGAGTTTCACGATACCTTCATCATAAGAAAGTTCTTTTGTGCCCTGTGTGATTTTTATCTCATCTAATAAGTGTTTAATTTCTTCTAAGTATCTCAAAATTTAACCCCTCATCCGTCAGCTTCGCTGACACCTTCTCCCCAAGGAGAAGGCTTTTATATTAGATTTCACTATATAACTCCGTCTGCTATCTATAAAATTTCACTGTATAACTCCGTCTGCTATTTATAAAATTTCACTGTATAACTCCGTCTACTATCTATAAACCACTTTCAACTAAATCTCTACACATTTAGAACTGTGCTTAAAAACTTCATTAAATCTACCTTATGAACAAAATCCTTATTACCAAGCACATTTGTCTTAAGAGCAGCTGCAACATTAGCAACCACTGTGGCCTTATCGATTGGAATATCTGCCTCAGCACACATCATTGCAAGTGCAAAGAATGCATCGCCAGCACCAACCGTATCTTTAACCTGCAAAGTAAGTGCCGGACATAGTGCTTTTTGCTTTTCTGAAGGTCTAAATCCAATAGCTCCGGATGCTCCGATTGTAACCCAGCCTGTTTTAGCATTCATCCTTTTTATAAGCATTCCAAGCAGCTTTTCTCTATCAGCAAGATGCTGTCCAAATGCCATTTTCAGCTCTCTCTCATCCACAACAAAAGCATCCGCTCTGTCATATTTCGTTATCAGATTCATTCCCATGTTTGCGGAGTTCGTCTGAACATTAAGAGCAAGGAACTTAGCTTGTTCCTGAATAATCTCTCTTGCATTCTGATCTATGAGCCCATGTCCAAAATCTCCGATTATGACCAGATCATAACCCGGTATCAGCTTCTTTAGCTTTTTATAAAAGCCACTGTAATCAAAGTCCCTGATTTTACCTCTCGTCATCAAAGTATTTACGGAAAACAGCTTGTCATAATCCTCTCTTTGTTTGTTTGCCTTTATATACCGGTGTTTGACAGGGGTAACAAAACCTTCAGCCTCAATGATCTCCAGCCTAACCCCATTCATCGAATCCTTTACAAACTGGATTTGATCCGGATCTGTGCCCATCATAGAGCAAAGGGTCACCTTTCCAGCAAACTCGGAAAGATGTCTTGCTATCGCAAGGGCTCCTCCGGCATATCTCTCACTGCTCTCAAAGAAAGTTGACAGGCTTCCATCCTTCATGGTTACACCCTGAACATTTACAAATGAATACTCATCAAAAATGATATCTCCTATTACAAGAACTTTCTTCTTGGAAAAGGCGTCAATATCAGCCTTTATCTGTTCAAGTACATCTTCTCCATATTTTTTTCTAAGCTTTTCCGAATACTCGATAACATCCTTTGGAAGTGCGGAGAAGAAATTGTTTAGCAGCTTTGTGGAACTGAAAACCTTTCCTTCTGTGTAATAAACTGTCCCGCCATACTCCTTTACTATTGCCTCTTCACTTCCTATGTTTCCTGTCAGATCATTTTTTGCATCAGCATATTCTTTCCCCTTTGCATAAACATCAGGCTGAACACACTGTACAATATTATGGACAGTAACTGCTTCACTAAGAAGAACGTAATCTACTATTTCAAGATTCGAAATAAACTTTAATCTTTCAGCATCACCAAAATAAGGCCTTCCCGGGCCTTTATTAACATATTTGGCCGCGGTGACCGACACCACAAGAACATCTCCCTGACGTTTTGCATCTTCAAAATGTTCAAGATGACCTTGGTGAAGAAGATCAAATACGCCATGGCAGAGTACAACCTTCTTGCCTTCTTTTCTGAGTTTTTCCCTTATCTTGGGGAAAGCTTCCCTGGATATGATTTTGTTTTCTGGTTTACGCATATGCCCCTCATCCGTCAGCTTCGCTGACACCTTCTCCCCAGGGAGAAGGCTTTAATTGTTTAATGATTCTTGATTAGTATTATCGCCCCATACAGTGCCCACTAATTCCCAAAATGCTGAACAGATTTCTACTACTTTACTTTCCGAGATATTTAAACCAGTCAGCTGTTGCATCTTTAATTGTCTCGGGTGTCCACACAGGTGCTTTTCTCCAATAATCGATGTTATCAAGGATATTCTGAACTCCCTGCTCAAGCGTTACCTGAGGATGCCATCCAAGCATCTTTGCTATTTTAGATGTATCAGCATAAGTACAGTCAGGCTCTCCGGGCCGCTTTGGGATATGAACAACATTTTCTTCCGTTCCGCCAAGAAGCTCCACAAGTCTGTTTACAGAATATGTATGCTCACTTCCCACATTGAAGCGCTCTCCCACTACATCAGATTTTGCTGCGGTGTAAAAGGCATCCACAATATCGGTCACATATGTAAAATCTCTTGTCTGCTCGCCTGTTCCAACAACAGTGAATGGCTTTCCAGCAAGCTTCTGGCCGAGGAACACTCCAAAAACCGCGCCATAAGTTCCCGATGTCCTCGATCGAGGTCCGTAAACATTGAAAAGGCATAGCGAAACAACCGGCAATCCATACACCTTGGCGTAATGAAGAGCCAGCTCTTCTCCTAATCTTTTTGTGAGAGCATAAGGATATTCAGGCCTTATGTCCGCATTTTCATCAGTTGGAAATTTGTCAGGAATACCGTAGCATGATGATGAAGCGGTATACATAAATCGCTTCACGCCTGCTGCCTTGGCAGCCTGAAGAACAGAAAATGTTCCATCGACGTTTGAATGAAAATATTCGTCCGGGTGCTGGATGGAAGGCACAATATCAGCAAGTGCTGCAAAGTGGAACACCCAATCTATGCCTTCAAAGAGTGGCATTATCTTATCCGTGTTACAGATATCCTCTACAACCACCTTAAGTGAAGGATTTCCCTTTTGATGCTCAAGATTTTCAAGTCTTCCTGTACTGCAATTATCTATCACAGTAACTTCATGTCCTTCAGCAAGAAGTCTGTCCACCATGTGCGATCCGATAAAGCCACAACCTCCGGTTACCAGTGTTTTCATATTAAGATTCTCCCCTCATAAAAAACCCATCATAAAAACTTCAGTTTTTCAGTAAACTCTATTAAATTATTCATTACGTAATCAGGCTTGCATTCCTGTTCGAGATTCTCTTCTCCATATCCGGAATTCAGCAGCACTGTTTTTACTCCAACTTTTTCTCCAAGCAATATATCAATAGCTCTGTCACCCACCATAAATGAGTGGCTAATGTCTATATCAAAATCTCTTAATGCCTTCTCTATCATCCCTGTCTTAGGTTTTCTGCAGTTACAAACCTTTGTATATTCAAGGACCTTTCCATGAGGATGATGAGGGCAATAATAAATTGCATCAACGCCCGTTTCAAGCAGCAGCTTATCATTCATCTCCAAAAGTTCAGCTTCAGTAAAAAGCCCTTTAGCTACAGCGCTCTGATTAGTGATAACAATCGTCAGATACCCCATCCTTTTCATGGCTCCCACACAGTCGGCAGCGTATGGAAACACTGCCATTTCTTTTATCGATGAAATAGAATATCCTTTTTCAACTGTTAAAACGCCATCTCTATCGAGGAATATTGCAGGTTTTGAGACCTTGTTTTTAGTGTACGTATTATTACACACCTATAGAATCATCCTTTATTATAATTATGAATACTGTGCTATCTCTATTGCTCTATCTACAACTCTTCGAATTTCCTTACGCATATCTACATCGAAGCACTTACTATAGCGGATTGCCGCTCCTTCCACTTGTTTCTTATAAAACTTTCTATCGTCAACATATCTTATAACCATCTTTATCATCTCATCATAATCATCAACAACAAAACAGTCCCCCACTGTATTGGCAACATCGCAGTCCTGCAGTGTAACAATTGGAATCATATTCTTCAAACACATTTTTGCACTAGTCCCCCCACCATTCCTTTTTGGATTGACGAAAAGATCTGCCATTCTTATTGCCGATTCCAAAGGCTCACAGTATCCACAGTAAATCACATCTGCTTTTATTGAGTCTGGGATTACACCATTATACTTTCCAATAAGAATTACTTTAATATTATCCTTTTGTGAAATTATTCTTTCTAATACTTTCCAAAAATCTTTGGAGATTTCGTCATTGAGTCTGTTACCGACAACTGCCACAACAAAATCATCATCGTTTATATTATAATCTGACCGCCTATAATCTCTTTCTACAGCGCACGGATCCTTAAATTCAATTTCTTTAAAACTCATATGCATAGTACTTGCGCCAGTTGATTGAATAATGTTCTCTACCTCTGAATCCGTCTCAGCCTCAAGGCATTTTATCATCAGATCTCCAATACAGGGATCGTAACCTTTAGCACATGGAAGCGTCACATACGTAGACATTTTCGACCATATGTGATCCATACTAAATCCTCCTCCTATTTTCCAAACAAACTCCGGGCGCAAGCTATATATAGCCTCAATAGCCTTTATTATTTCATTATGCGAGGATTGATTTAGATTAATCTGGTAACACTGCACCTTCTTATCATTTATATCGAGACAATATGTCCCATAGTTATATCCATACTTAGTATAATATTTCTCACCTATCCAATATGCGCATATAGATTCAGGAGTAATAGGCTCCCCTTCGATTACGATCAGTACCTCATAGCCCAATTCCTGTAAAATATATGCTACAGAAAGCACCCACTTTGTCGGCGCATGCTTTATATTCAGTAATGTATGTGTTGTCAATACTACAAGATTATGGTTTCTTTTGGGGTATTCAATATATGGTATATCTATATTTAATTCTCTATAGAATCTATCCGCAAGATTATCATTTAAAATTTTCTCAGAATTGTAGTCCCTGGCAATTCCCATTTGAAAACATCTTACACGTATCTGAAATGCGATAGCACGAGTGATAACAAGTGATAACCTGTTTTCCAACAAAGCATCCCGAATCATATCCAGACACACTATCTCTTTTGTAGCACAAAATATTGCCGATAATGACAATATATATAATTGAACATCGTCGAATTCCAATTGCTCCTTGAGTCCTGTCAGCAGTTCTTCAAAATACCTCCCCTTATCTATATTTTCCTTCAATAACAGAATATTTTTAGAATAATCCGATTGATTATTATCAATATCAGCACTTATAACATCCGTTATCAAAGAACACGTATATTCAAACTTATTAGGCATAAATACTGTTAACCTCATGAAATAAGCATTGTCAATCGTTAATATCCAACTCTCATTACCGCATCAACAATATCCCGAACTCCTATACCATTAGCTGCCTTCAACTCATCATGTTTCCCATAACCATGCACAAAATCATTTAGTCCAATGCGACCAAATCTGACATTTAAATTGTTCTCGGAAATAAGCTCCGCCACAGCACTTCCTAATCCACCAATAATGCTGTGTTCTTCAACAGTTAAAATGGCATTAGTTTCACGACATGCTTTAATGATTATTTCTTCATCTATCGGAGTAATAGTATGTATATTCACAACCCTTGTTGACACCCCTTGCTTTTCCAACTCTTTTGCAGCATATAGAACATCATATACAATACTTCCGGTACTTATCAGGGTCACATCACTTCCGCTCTTAAGCTCAACACCTTTGCCAACTTCGAAGCCATAATCTCCTTCATAAACTTCAGGCTCACGGTTTGTCCCAAGCCTTATATAAACCGGTCCGTTTATCTCATATGCAGCCTTTACGCACTTCTTCACTTCCATCGGACTTGCAGGTGATAGAATTGTGAGGTTAGGAAGCGGCCTTAATGCAGCAAAATCAAATATCGTATGATGTGAAGCACCAAGAAGGCTGTATGAACAGCCTTCTCCAATTCCAACCAATTTTACATTTTTATTCATCATACAGACGTCATTCAAAATGAACTCATAGGCTCTGTACGCAAGAAACGCTCCTATCGTATAAGCAAAGGGAATCTTTCCTCTCTCGGCCATGCCTGCTGCCATGGCAACCATATTGGCTTCGGATATTCCGGCGTTTATAAACTGCTCCGGGAGATCCTGTCTGTACTTGTCATAGACAATAGCGCCGTTATCAGAGATAACCGCGTAAACATTTTTATCTTTTGATGCCAATTCATATAAAGTCTCAAGATAAGCTGTTCTCATAACCTGCTCCGGGCATTAAACTTAATCACTTAACTATAAATTCCGTATGTGAATACCATGCCATGGCCCAATATTCACTCTTGTCAGATCACGTTTCTGTATGACAGCTTCTCGTAATCTCCAAGATCCTCTTTTGTCATCTTCAACTCTTTTAATGCAATCTCAAGCTCCTGTTCATTGGGGATCCTGTAATGCCATATAGGCACATTTTCCATAAACGAAATTCCCTTCCCCTTAACGGTATGAGCTACTATAGCCATTGGCTTTCCAGATCCGCTCTGAGCGTTTCCCTTCGCTCTTAAAAGTGCCTCTTTAATCTCATCAAAATTGTGTCCGTCAATATCAGCAGCATCCAATCCGAAGCTCCTAAATTTCCCCGAAAAATCTCCAAGAGACATAATATTCTGAAGACTATCCATAGCCTGTAGCCCATTGTAATCCACAATTATCGTCAGATTATCAAGCCTGTTATGCGAAGCAAACATCACCGCTTCCCATACAGAGCCTTCTTCGCATTCACCGTCACCAAGGAGTGCATAAACCCTGTTTTTCTTATTGTCCTTTTTTAGCGCAAGTGCTATCCCGGCTGCGTATGAAAGCCCGTGTCCCAGTGAACCTGTTGAAGCTTCAACCCCGGGAACAGAGTGCGCTCTTGCAAGACTACCAAGCTCTGAGCCTACCCTGCCGAATGTATAGAGCTTCTCCTCAGGAAAAAAACCGGCCATACTAAGCGCTGCGTAAAGCGCAAGAACTCCGTGGCCTTTACTTAGAATAAAATAATCCCTGTCTTCCCATTCCGGTTTTTTGGGGTCATATGTAAGAATATCGTCAAAAAACAGCTCCGCAACAATATCAGTCATGGAATAAGAAGGTGCTATATGTCCGCCGTTTGCCCCCATGGACATTTTCAATATCTGTTGCCTGATTTTTAGAGCCCTATCCTGGATTGTCATTAAATCACCCATATGTTTCGTTTCCCAATCAGATAAAGTTAATATGTTGCGGCAATTTGCTCATATCCACTTCCGGAATCTTCCCTGCATTTTCTTCAACTATCCGCCAAATCTCTTCATTCGTTTTATGTTGAAGGCACAGCGTTCCGCAATCTCTGTTTGTGTCAAAAGGAGGTGTTGCAATTTTCTTCATAACCTCCCAGTATCTGTCGCTCTCCCATATTTCCTTGAAACGCTTTTCTTTGATGTTCCCAATATGGTATTCCTTGTACTTATCATTGAAAAACATTCCGCAGGGTGCAACAAGACCTGAGCCCGACATCTGAATTATAAAAGGCGCGCCATAACAGAGTTTGTAACACTTATGCCCATGACTCTGGATTTTTGACCACTTAACGCTGACCTGATAATGCTTGGTACTGTAAGTCTCTGCTTCCTTCATTGTTTCAATCATCCTGTCATATGCACCGTAATCCACTCCTAAAGTGTGCTCTTCATCATCGCTGCAGTGTTTTATAACAAGATAATCAACCCCAAGCTCTTTACCCAGTTTTGTAAGAGGAATGATCTGGTCTTCAAATTCCGGCATCAAAACCATCTGAAGACCTATCGTTACCGGTAGTCCCTTTCTGTTTTTTATCTCAACAGCAGTTTTAATATTCCCTATAGTTCTCTCGTAAACTTCTGAATTAACTCCATGAATCTCCATATATCTGTCCTTCTCTCCGGCAGATATATTGAACCTAAGATAAGTAAGACATGGCAGGATCTGCTCCAGCGACTCCTTCGTAAGAAGAAACCCATTGGTTCCAAGGGCCATATCAAGCCCCTTATTCTTGCCATGAACGATTGCATCAGCATAACACGGATTGCAGGTAGATTCTCCATCACTCACAAAGCTGACAGCTTTAACTCCAATCTCCGCAGCATCATCAAGAAAGCCCATCACTATATCCCGTTCAATGCTCGGAAACTGATTGATAAGCTGCATTTTTCCATAACAATAAACGCAGCGATACGTGCACTTTGTTGTAAGTGCACAGTCAATCGTGATTGGTGCTATCCTCTCACCGCGAAGGTATGCATCGATCCTGTCCCTGTGATAGAGTACCTTACTTCCGTCAAGAATTAGTTTCTCGCCCATCATTACTCTCTTTCCTAGAAAACTACGATTTGCAAAGTTATGGTTCATTACACGTGTTGAAATACATTCAGATAAAATTTACATGTGCTCCGGGAAATCTTATTTCATCTAAATACTTATTCATCTCATCTAGTCTGCAATTCTTCCTGCAATTCTTTTTTATAAACTCCTCGCAAAAAATGCCTCTTATATCCTTTGCCCTCTCAGATTCCCATATTGAATCAAAATCTTCTTCGTAAATATTTCCATATATGTACTCATCTTGTCCCATGTACACTATACAAGGAAACACATCCCCTGCAGAATCCATATATGCCATAAAATGAAGTCCACAGCAATCATGATATGGCTTCTCCATACCAAGATTCTCTATCGATTGTGAACGGAAGTATATTTTAAAGTCATCTGTTTGCAGCCATCTAAGCTCTTTTCCAACTTCTTCCGCCTCAGAATAATCCACCTGCAGCTTTGCTTTACTGGAAGGATGCTGTGAAAAGGGTTTTACCGTAAAATAATCAAAACCTATCTCCCGCATCATCTTTCCCAGCGTAACAACTTCATCTTTGTTTTCCGGCAAAAGAAGCAGCTGAGCCCCCAGGGTTGTTGAAAGCTTCTGATCTTTTTTTACCCTGACTGCGTCCTCCATATTTTTCAAAACCACCTGAAGATCGCCTTTTTTACACTGATGTATATATTCATATGTTTTATCGGTCGCTCCGGCAATGCTGTACCTGACCCAGGTAAGGGATTTCAGACACTCACCTGCCTTTTCCCCAGTAAATAATACCCCATTGGTGGACATAGCCGCATCTATACCAAAACCTTTTGTAGCATTGATAATTTCAGCCGCATCGGGATGTGCCATTGGCTCGCCTTCTCCCGCATAGATTATGCTCTTTAGTCCATTTTTACCTAATATCTTAAGATTCCTTATTAATACATCGGCTTGTAGAATCCTAGGCTGATATTCCATATAATCGACAGCACAAAAAATGCAGCGATGATTACAAGCGCCACTAATTCCAATCTCCATTTCGATGGGATAGATGAGCTCGCCCCTCTGCCATGCTGCCACCCTGTCCGGATGATATATTAACTTATGAGAATCCATCCTGATTTTATCTGACATTATCCCTCTTTCCATCAACGCTATACTTCTATCCTCATAGCCTGCTTTCCAATTCATGAATTGTATCCATAAAGCGATTTTTAGTATCACAAAGATACTCTGCCCGTTTTAGTGCTCGCTCGGACATAATTTTATAATATTCTTTATCACATGCCAGCTTATTTAATCTATCGGCCATTTCTTTGTAATCCTCAACTATAAAATCTTCTCCGATATTATAAGCAACATCTCCAAAATTCAAAGAAACAGGAACACATCCTTTACTCATAGCTTCGACACATGATGTTCCTCCACCAAGTCGTCTTGGGTTCAAATAAATATCGCATAACTCAATATGAGACAAAATATCCTCAACATAACCAATACAGACTGTATGTTCTTTAAACCAGTTGTCCTTCTCACAAATTTGCCGATACTTATTTAATTTACCTATAAATGCAACTATCATATTGTCATCAATGCACTGTTTCATGCAGTATATGAACTCATCATCGACCTCTACTTCAAGTCTTCCCCCAACAACACACACTACAGCTTTGTCATTAGGAATACCATATTCTTCCCTTGTGTGATGCTCCGATTGCACTTTTAAATCTGATGTGAAAACTGAGGGTATGAGCGACATCCTTGTTCCGCCAAACTTCGAAAGCCTGGTGTATACATCTTCTGTCAATCTCATAGAATAAGTAAAAAAGTCACTATAATCATATTCCATCTGACTTGGTCCCATGCCAATGCAAAGAGTGGGAACCATTTTATTTGCCAGACTGGCTGTTATATTAAATCCTCCAATGCTAACTATAAATTTTGGTCTTATCTCCCTTATATTCTGAAGCAAAACATCTATTACATCAGCTCTTGGCATATCCTGACCGCACTGAAAAAATGACATACTAACTTCATCATCGCTTACTGTACTAAATCTCTCATATTCAGGTATACTGCCATGTCTATATGCTCTAAAAAGTGGTATTTTCCCTGATGCAGGCATAAGATCATTTGTGTTTATTATCAAGACATCTCTTCCATCCTCCGAAAGGACTTTAGCCCTATAAAAACAGCTCTTTGTTGGCCCATGTTGAATCTGGACAAATTGAGAAGTAATAAATACTACGCTTTTGTGGTCACGCTCATTAAGCGGTATCCTTTCAAGTGATGTTGTCATCACTTGTCTGTAATCCTCAAGTATTCCCTTATATATCCTCATCCATATGTCATATGCTTTATCAGAATTAATCGAAGGCATATTGAACTTCATATTCCTACACTGCGCCCACAAGTAATACCTTGCTTCTTTAGAAAGCTGATCACTATCTATGCAGACGAGCATATCTTCAAACATTTCAGGACATGGATCAAGCAGCACTCGTAATTGCAAAAAAGCAATCAAAACAAAAAGATCTGCCCCCTCCTTACATAAATCAGGTAGATAATCATTATCCAGCATAACTCTGAGTTCACGGAGTGTATCCTTAGTCCCCTCGAATGTCGCAATAGAGTCGTTAACCGCCCCCATCTCCTTAATATGTTCATAAAAGACACCTGTCTTAAATATTTGATCTATAGATTTTCTAAGTTCATCTATTGCCGTCATGATAAAACCTCAGTAGTTATATTCACAACAATTCTCAAAAGCTTATTGTTCAGAAATAGCTCTTTCCATTTCTGCTTTTAAAGATCTGCAATCCTCTGGAAAACTCTTATAAAATTCTACTGCATTTTCAAAAACCGGAATTGCTTCCTCATTATTCCTTACCATGAAAGTTATATCAGGAATGCTATATAAGTCTTTTATCCAGAATTCTTCCATCATGATACACGTAAGAGACATTACTATTGGCGCTCGCAGCTCATCCAGTTTTCGCAATTTTTTTGCCACTTTAGGATCACCGATATCCTGATATTTACTTATTTTTAAAAGCTGACTGCACAAATCAGCTACCTTTAACGATTCTTCAGCAATCCTATCAAGATCTTCAATCCACCCCTTTTGCCTTTTAACTGACTGTTCATATTCTTCATCTGTTTGAGCTTTAGGAATACTGCCAAAAATCCCCTTGAGGTCATAGCTTTTATTCTCTACCATATCAGCAACTTCTGAAAGGGTCATAATCTTTGTTCCTTCTATCTTAGCCCCTCCTTCTGTAGCATCGATAACTGTAATATCGGGATTTAATCTTATTTCTCTTTCATAAAAATCCTTAAATGATAGCCACATGTCATTAGTCTCAACCATACTGCCATCAATGCCTTCCGTCTTTCTGGTAATCATTTCACCGGCACCTTCGCTTTTTCCATCTGCATGGTGCTCGCCATTAAGATATGCAAGATCCTGACCTATCAGTATAATTGTTTTTATCCCAAGTAATTTACATACAACAAACGACCCCCCGGCTACATTTCCTCCCTGGTCAAGTCCATTAATAGCCTCTATTTTATCTCCCAAAATATATTTCTCATATTCAAGTTGATGATAAAATATGCATCTCCCTTCAAAAAGTTTCTGGGTCTCAGAATTTACCTGATGGGAGCAGATAAGAGGAACATCCCTGGTAATATCAGCTTTTAAATAAGCAGGATCTTTCTCTGCATCAAGACTGGTAACCGCATCCGGAATGATTCCATACTCATTTAGAACACTGACAGCCCTGTCCGTACATATGATCAATGCATGTCCTTTAATTCTATTTAGTATCTCAACGTTTTTGCGAAGAGATGGACCTGCAGCCACAATCACCGCCGGCAGATCAGGTGGGAGCTCCTTCTTGAAGTCTGAAAGAAGATAATTCTCTCTCATATGATTCCATGAATATATTCTGCATTTTAGAGCATTTCTCCCTCTTTCTTCCTGATAATTTTTGGTTGCGTCAGTAATTCTCTCAATCTCTTTGCATAAATCAGTGAAAAAATCACTTCCTGCATAAAATGGTGTTATTATCCCCCTTGCTTCAGCCCTGAACGTCACTATATCATCTATCATAGTAGCCGAAAGTGACCCATACTGTTTCTCACTTATATACAACCTGATATCCTTATCATCGATTATGTCTGAATAATCCACAAAACCACATACAAATGAGAATAGTCCTTCTTCAGGCTCATATACAAAAAAGACAGTATCCGGTCTGAGTTTTTTTCTCAAAGCTCTTAAAAAAACACCTGTAGAAAACCCCAATAGGCCAATAGTTGTTCTCCTATTAAGAATATCCTGCTTATCCGCCCATCTTTCTGCTTCATATCCCGGATCATACACACTATTAAGCCTTAAATCTCCGGAAGGCAATGCATTTCTGATATATAAGACAAGTTCAGAATTTGCGGATGCTTCAGCCCGATATTTCGATACTTCTTCAGGATCTACTAAAGGCCTGAAGCCATATCGTCTTTCAAAAGCATCAAAGTTTTTCTTTCTGATATTTTCATTTATTATCAAATCCATTTTGCGCACCTTTAGTAATTGTTGCACTAATAACTCTAAAACGATGTATCACCAAAATATTCCCTGCAATCTCTTAATCCTGCTTTTATAGCTTCGTCTAATTCGTTTTTAAGACTTTGACAATCCTCAGGAAGTTTTTCGTAATATTTTATTGCTTCTTCAAAAACACTTATTGCTTCCTCTTTGTTTCCAATAACCAAGGCCTTCCCGGGTATGCTGTATATGTCCTCAACCCAATAGCTCTCAAGAGCACTGTTGATCACCATTCTTACAATTTCTGTCCTAAGCTCATTCATTTTCCTCAGCTTTTTATCGTATTTACTATCATTCATATCCTGATATCTGCAAATTTTTATAAGCTGTCCGAAAATCTCAACAAGCCTTCCCGAAATATCTTTTATCCTATCAAGATCTTCCATCCAGTCATGCATAATCTTAACCGACTCCTGATATTCCTCTATCGACTGTGCAGCGGGAAGCTTTTCAAATATTTTATCCAGATCATATTCTTTGACGCAAATATTATCAGCAGCTTCGGATAAACTCATTATTTTGCTTCCCCGTATAAGAGCCCCTCCTTCAGTTGCATCGATAACATTCAGGTCCGGATACATAGCTATTTGTCGTTCAAAGAAATTTCGAAAATTAACCCACATATCACAAGTTTTAACCGGATTTCCATCTATTCCCTGAACCTCTCTGATTTCTGTATCGGGAACACCTTCTTCTATATCGTCAGCGTGGTGCTTTCCATCTAGATAAGCCAAATCCTGTCCTATCAGAATTATCGTTTTGATCCCCATAATTCTGCAGATACTAAAAGTGCTTCCTGCTACGTTACCTCCATGGTCAAAACCATTACCATTGTCGCATTTATCGCCAAGCAGCGCTTTTTCCCAATCATATCCGCAATAAAAAATACACCTCCCGTTGTACATTTTCTGTGTTTCCGTATTCAATTGATATGTACACAGCAAATTCTTATTACGAGCTACTTCAAAATCCAGATAAGCCGAAGACTTCTCAGCATCTACAGAAGCAATCAGATCAGGTTCAATTCCCCGCTCATCCAAAACGCTTAGCGATCTATCTGTACAAATAATCAATGCATGATTTTTGATTCTTTGCAAAACATCAACATTTTTCCTAAGTGATGGACCCGCAGACACTATTACTGCAGGTATATCTTCTGGTATCAATTTCATGAAATCTACAATCGTTGAGGATTTCCACATATGATTCCAGGAGTACATCTTACATCTAAGCGCATTACGTCCTCTGTTCCTTTGATAATTTCTAAGTGAGGTGGCATAGATGCGCATAGCGTCACACATACCTGAGAATTCTTTATTATCAGCATATCCCGGAGTAATAACACCTATTGTTTCCGGTCTGTAAGTTGCAACATCAAACAGCAATGCCTGCTGCATCCTGCTTCTCTGTTTATCAGTTATATACAGATTAACCCTCTGATCGGCAATAATATCCGAAATATCAAGAACCTTGCATATATATGAAAACAGTCCTTCTTCAGCTTCATATAAAAAGAAATTAGTATTTGGGCGCATATGCTTCATCAGTGCCCTTAAAAATACGCCCGTAGAAAACCCAAGGATAACAACCGAAGCATTTCTGTTAAGGACTTCATATTTTGATGCCCATACTCCAGCCTCATGAGAAGGTGAATACAAGCTATTCATCCTTACTCCACTGCCAGTTGTCTTATCTCTTACAAATAAAACAGCTTCATTATTTTTAGCTTTCTCCAGGAGATATATCTCGTTTTCTCCGGGATCTATTAACGGGTATTCCCCATATCTCTCGAAAAAGGCCCGAAAATTCTTGTCCCTTATGCTACTATTTGTACTAATAATTTTACCTTCGAAAGATCCACTCATATGCATATCCCGCTGATAAAAAATATCTACACTATATCGCAGACTTCTTTGCCGAATTATTAATTTGTACGTCAGCTATAACACGTGATAACATGTAATTATAAACTAATTACTGTATATTTGATTATATCATTAATGGAGCAGTTAGCATGGATTATTCTAAATACATCACCATTTTAAATGAAACAATACAGGCGGCCTGGAGAATGATTTGGTACGCTCAAAACAACTATCAAAAATACTCATCCTGGTGGATACGACGCACCTTTTCAATGATAAAAAACCACATATCTGAAATCTACACAATCGCCCATTCTCTGAATGAAAACTGTCCAAACGTCTCAACTTTGATATCCGGTATTGAACTGATTAATACTGCTCTTTCAGCCAATAACTACGAAATAAGTTCCAGTTGTATGGAATCGGTAATTATTCCGGTCATCACCTCTTATAAAAGCATTCTTGAAGCGCATTCATCAAATAATCAATGCCTTTTTACTGAAGACAGAACCTCCGTTGAAGGGAAGCTATCATCATTTACCGCCAAACTCAAAGAAAGCACTATTTCTCCTTCCCAAAAAATCCTCAGCGTAATCATCCCTTGCTATAATGCACAAAACTACATAAATGGCATATTGTCAGATTTATGCAATCAAACCATCGGCATAAATCCGCTGGAGATAATCCTCGTTGATGATGCCTCCACAGATGATACTCTTGAAGTTATAACCTCCTGGAAGAACGATTACCCGGAAAACATCTCCGTTATCCACCTTGATGAAAACGGACGCCAGGGACGTGCCAGAAATATAGCAGTCAAAAAGGCTACTACAGAATATGTATTGTTCCTTGATGCCGATGACTCAGTAACGGAAGACCTCTGCGAAGTCACTCTGGAAATCGCAGAAACAACAAACGTTGAAGTCGTATCTGTAGACCTTATTTCCCATAATATGGATGGTACCTATAGTGATCCCGAAGGATATAATGGAGAAACTGAGCACATAGCATTGGTTCAGGGGATTGAAGACCGCATTAAGCTATGGCACGAGGGTCTCCGAGGAAGCACCATAAGTAAACTATACCGTAAAAGCATTTTTGAAATGTATGATATTTCCTACCCGGAAAAAAAGTTATACGAAGACAACTATTTTGCAGTGCTTACCACTTTATCAATTCATAGCTATTACATTCTTGATAATGTCTGTTATATTTGGAATATGCATGAATCCTCATCCTCTCATAGGATGAATAATCTGTCTCATTTTGACAGAGTCGATGTTCTCGACTTACTGCTCAGAGAATTGAAAAAGCGAGGCATTTACTATGAATTAAAGTCCGAACTCGATAAATGGTTTCTGGATATATATTTCTTTGCCACGCTCCATATTGCATTTACCAGGTTTAATCCAGTCCCTTACGACAAGATGAATGAGTTTACGGCAAGATTTTGCAAACAATTTCCCGATATCAGATCTTCATCCCTATATTCCTCATTAGAATATAAATATCAGAGGGACTTTATTGACTTTGCCTTTTACAAACTTTCAAATGAAGACTGGGATTCACTACAGTCACAGTATCTAAGCATTATTGATAAGTAAATGTTTTGTTAATGCTTCATTAAGGCTTGCTGTATCCGAAGGTAAATGATCAAAAAATGTAATAAGATCCTCCAGCACAGGAATGCTCTCTTCATTATTCCTTAACATCAGATATTTAGAAGGCACTGAATACATATCCTCTATCCAGTACTCTTTAAGCATATCCCAGCAATCTGTACTGTATATGTCTTTTAGTAATGCCTCAAGCCTTACCAGCTTATTTTTCACCTTAATATCGGTAATATCCTGGTATTTGCAAATTTTGACCAAGGCTCTGCACAAATCCGATATCTCTACACTTTTTTGAGCAATCACAGAAAGTTCCTTAGACCATTCTTTCATGGTTATAGCTGCCTTTTGCAGCTCACTTTCGGATAAGCGTGGCAAATTCTTTATACACTCCCCGAGATCTAACGTTTTGTTGCAGATCATGTCAGCCACATCTCGAAGTCTCATTACCGTTGTACCCTCTATAAATGCGCCTCCTTCTGTTGCATCAATTACTCTAAGTTCAGTATTTAGCGCTATCTGCCTTTCGTAAAACTCTTTAAAAATCAGCCACATATCCAGGCTCTTAACATCCCCACCATCTATGCCCTTAACAGTACGAAGTTCTGCATTTGGTACACCTTCGTCAATCCCGTCTGCATGGTGCTGTTCTCCCGAAAATGCAAGATCCTGTCCGACGAGAACTATGTTTCTTATGCCTAGCATTCTACATGCCACAAAGCACCCTCCTGCAACGTTTCCGCCAAGGTCAAGACCCATCTTCCTGCTACCTGCCCTGTCACCAATAAGCTTGTTTTCGTAAGAAAGAGCATGCATATATATTATTCTGTTTGAAAACATTTCCTGAGTCGCAATATTGGTCTGATATGAGCATAGTAGCGGAACATTATCAAGAATATTCACTCGAAGATAATCTTCACTCTTCAGCGTATCAAACGAAGCAACCAGATCCGGTACTATTTCATGCTTATCAAGAACACTGGCCGCCCTGTCAGTGCAGATTATAATCGCATGATTCTTAATTCTTTTTAATTCCTCAACATTTCTTAGTAATGATGGTCCCGCAGCAACTATTACAGCATAAGTGTCATCTGGAACAAGTGTTTTAAGATCCGGCAGAAACGTAGCATTTTTTAAATGATTCCATGCGTATATTCTCGCCAGCAGCGCCGCTCTGCCTCTCTGTCTCAGATAATTCTCATTGGCTCTCATAATCCTTCGTGAAGCCTCACAGGCATCCTCGAATTCTCTACAAAAACCATAATAAGGAACTTTTATTGCAACAGCTTCTGATCTTGAAGCTGTAATATCATTACTTAATAATTCTGAATAAAACCTGTATTGATCCTTACTTACAAATAGAAAAACTCTGCCAAGTTCTATCAAATCAGTAAAGTCGATATATCCACACAAATATGAGAACATGTCCTCATTGGGCTCATAAACAAAAAAGCATGTGTCAGGCCTTAGCTTCTTAACAAGCGAACGTAAATATACTCCTGTTGAAACCCCAAGAAGTGCAATAGTAGCCCGCCTTTGTGAGACTACTATTCCCTCGCTCCATTTCATAGCTTCATATGAAGGATCATAGCTACTGTTCATTCTTAAATCAGAACCTTCGCATGCACCTTTTATATAGAGTATAGGTTCACCATTTTGGGCTTTCCCCATTCTGTATTTATCTTCCTCATTTTTAACAATTTCTGGTATTACGCCATATCTCTTGCTGAACGCATCGAAATTCTTTTTCCGGAGATTTTCATCAACCTTCGGAACAGATATAGCGTCATTAAGATTCGTCATGTTTCCCCCTCAACCGAATCCAAAAACATCTAACTTATTTAATCCATTCTTCTATTTCCCTGTTAAGGTCATGGTGAAGAATATCTGCTACAAGGATATAATCTCCCTGACCGTTTGCTTCTGCAAGTCTTGAAAAGTTTGTCTGCCATTCCTGCATTTGCAAAGAATGATCCGCATCCACTTTTCCGCTCTGAACCAATAACTCAGTAAATGTCACGAGCATTTTCATAACCGGTGCAACCATTTCAGGTCCTCCCGGTTTTCGCTGATATATAGTATCCGCAGCCTTTTCGTTATTCTTTATAACCTGTCTTCCCATGTCCTGTAACTGTCCCATATTTCCCTCTTTATTCACTAATTCTCAACATAATCTCCTTAAAATCAATGATCAGATCATCGTAAATACCTGCTTTTATACTTTCATCAAATGTGTATGTCTTAATACTATGATTTCCATTATCAAAATTGTACACTGTAATCATTTTATCATCCGGATTCACAATCCAATATTCACGTACACCCGCCTTTTCATATAAACTCAGTTTTCTCACATAATCATGGGTCGTATTACTTGGTGAAGCTATCTCAATAATCCAATCAGGTGCTCCGTTACATCGTTTTCCATCAAGCTTATCTCTGTCACACACCACAAAAATATCCGGTTGAACAATATCATCTTTTTTTTCATAAAGCTTAACATCAAAGGGCGCGTGAAACATTTCGCATTTTCCTTTTCTACTTCTTATATACTCAGCAATGCAAAACTCAAGCTCTCTGGATATCTCCTGATGAATCTGACTAGGTGATGCCATATCATAAAATTTTCCATCGATTAGTTCCACTCTGACATTATCTGGCAATGCATAATAATCATCTAATGTGTAGTGCTTTTCCCTTTCCATAGACGACGGCATAGGAACACCTCCAAATAGTCATACAATTCAAATAATATATAGACAATTATACCATGACTTGTAATTAATTGAAAAGAGCTCTCCCTTTCGGGAGAGCCCTTTCTATGGTTGTACCAAGTAATCTACTCGAAGTCTTCTTGCTAAAAGACTTAGCCAAGAAGTGAAAGAACACCCTGGTTGGACTGATTAGCCTGAGCAAGCATTGACTGACCTGCCTGAGCAAGAATATTATTCTTGCTGTAGCTAACCATCTCTTCAGCCATGTCTGTATCACGGATACGGGACTCAGCTGCCGTTGTATTCTCTACTACGTTGTCAACGTTCTTGATTGTGTGCTCCAATCTGTTCTGAACAGCTCCGAGTGCGGATCTCTGCTCTGATACAGTCTTGATAGCATCCTCAATAGCGTCAATTGCATATGTTGCTGCAACACCTGTGTCATCGATAACGTTCAGATCCTGGATACCAAGATTCTTAGCATTCATAACCTGTACGCCAACCATGATCTTATTGGTCATGTCTGCATCAGCACCAACGTGAAGCTGAAGACCAAGGTCTTTAGCAACCTGAGCTGTTGACTTGCTGATTGAGAACTGAACCTTTGTCTCGGATGTACGTCCGGTAACTGTGTTTTGTGCAACAGCTGTTACCTTAACATCACCGATCTTGTTGGAATCAACACCAATCTTGTTAGCCTGAAGAAGAGCATCCTTCATCTTAGCTATTGCTGAATTAACAACGATGTTCTTGGAAAGACTTGCATTAACTGCTGTACGGGAACTCTGCATGTCATTTCTCTTAACCTTTGCTCCGTCAACAATCATGCCCTTGATTTCATCTACAGTATACTCACTGTCACCAACCTTATATACTGTGGTTGTGTTATCATAACTGCTGGTGCCTCTCTTGTACTGTGTACCATTAATATCAACTGTACTGATATTCTGTGTTCCAATACCAGCCTGCAAAGCGCCAAGAGTATCAGTAGTATTATCATAGATATGATACTCTTTTCCAGCTATCTTCATATCTGAATCGTTGGTAATATAAGTTGTGAATTTAGCAGATGTTCCAAGATCTCCGAGCTTACCGTCAAGACCTGCATCATGAGCATTCATGTACTTGTTGTAGAATCCGGTGCCGCCCTTAAGAAGATATGTCTCGTTGAACTTTGTTGTCTCAGCTACGCGGTCAATTTCTGTTGTCAGCTGGCTAATCTCTGCCTGAATGGAATCACGGTCTGTATTAGAGTTTGTTCCGTTAGCAGCCTGAACTGCAAGCTCATTCATTCTCTGCAGCATATCGTGTACTTCTGTCAGTGCACCTTCTGCTGTCTGAACTGCGCTTACACCATCGTCTGCGTTGGTGGATGCACGATCAAGACCTTTGATCTGCTTTCTCATTTTTTCGGAAATTGAAAGACCTGCTGCATCATCTGCTGCACGGTTAATCTGATAACCGGATGAAAGCTTCTCTGCTCCCTTAGCCTGCTGGCTGGTTGTTACTCCGAGCATTCTGTTCGCGTTCATTGCTGATAAATTGTGTTGTACTACCATATGTTACCTCCTTGTTTGTGTACGCCGCAAATCCTTTTGCGGTAGTTATAAAAATGAATTTGTACCGATTCGGATACACATCTGAGCAGGTTCCTAGGCTACTTCTCAATGTCTATCCTACTATATAGTCATGTGCATCGATCTGCGTTCCGTGCCACAAACTACGTGCACCTTGACTTCTTACATTCATTATATCGGAAGGTTAATCATAAAGTTAACCCCTTTTAGCAAAATAATTCTAAATTATTTATAAACTATTAAAGTCGCCTCTAAAGTCACTGTAATTCTCACAAAACTTCGCTTATTCTATCCTCCATTCTCTTCATTTCCTGAAATTCTCCCATATCCAGGAATGACATCTCACTGATTGGATACATTCCCACCCGGCCACCATTTTTCATAAGATCCTCTGCCAGGTCTGTCATGTGATACATCTGATCTACAGGTATCATCTCGAAGCAATCAGGGTTAACCACATACATTCCGGTATTAACAAAATATGCAAGATGAGGTTTTTCGCGAATAGCCTTTACCATTCCCTCTTTCTCTGCATCAAGTACCCCGTACGGAATTGGGAAATTTTTAAGTGATGATACAATTGTAATCCCATTTTCAGCAGCTACATGGTGCTTAATTATACTGTCATAATTTGCATCGATCAGAATATCACAGTTTGTTACAATAACCGGTCTGTCAAACTTCTCCTGAATAAGCCTTATGCTTCCTGCCGTACCAAGAGGCTTATCCTCTTCGACATATTTTATCTCATAGGGCAGCTTTTGCTCAGTGAAATACGACTTAATCATTTCCTTCTTATAGTTAACTGTCAGGTAAAATGATTTGGCCCCATATTCATGGAAACGATTCATTATTCTCTCAAGTATAGGAATTTCGCCGATTGGAATAAGTGGCTTTGGCAATATCTTAGTGTAGGGATACAGTCTCGTTCCCTTGCCTCCGGCCATGATAATTATCGGCGTATCGGACAGGGATAAATCCGCCCCTTCCATATATCCGACTTCCTTCCTATCCCGAAATCTTATTTCAACTATTTTATTATCCTTGTCTAATATGGGAATTGACTTAAGAAGGGCGCTATCCATAAGAAAGTCACATTTATCTGCTTCCTCCTCATGCAAGCATCTTGTATGGGTGAAGGTTGCCGC
Source organism: Butyrivibrio sp. VCD2006 (assembly GCF_000423925.1). Lineage (GTDB taxonomy): Bacteria > Bacillota > Clostridia > Lachnospirales > Lachnospiraceae > Butyrivibrio. Next base: position 51,657 of record NZ_AUIX01000015.1, on the reverse strand, counting down.
CTCAACTCTTGCATTTAGATCCCCTGAATTCAGGATCCATCTCCTCACATCACCATCAGTAAGACTGCCAAACAAAGAACCGTCTTCATTAATTATATAGAGAATGTTTCTGGCATTCTTATCAATTTTCTGCATAGCTTCAATAATAGTAATATTTCTGGGCGCTATGTATTTTTCCAACTGTTCTCTGTTTTCATCCGGCATATTTTACCCCCTCAAGTAAAACGAAACCCTTGTCCGATATGATACGAATAAACTATTTCACTGTTCTTTCTCTTTCGCAATATCCTCTACTAGCTGAATGACAATATCCTTTGATAACCCTGTATTCTTAACAACATTATCCACACTATCGCCATCCTTTAAATAGTTTTTAGCTATATCTTTAGCAGCGTCCTCGTAGATCAAACACTCAACTTTTGTCATCATAAGTACCTCCTTAATGTGCCTGGCATCCTCTTGTCTGATAACTTTATCAGAGAAGACCATCAAACACTTTAAAATAAACACTACCTTTTTATCATCTTTTAGTCCTTTTGCAACCTCAATTACCCTTCTTATTGCTTTCTGCTTTCCTTCTCTATCTTTAAATGCAAGCGGATATACAATCAATTGCATCATATCTTCAGGAGATATATCTTCTCCTGTCTCAATCTTATCTAATATCGTCCCATAAACTTTCTCAGAATCAAGCTCTGATAAAAACGCTTCAGTAATTGTGAACTTCAAGCTATTCATGTCTATTTCAGGATTCGTGGTTCCTCTTACAACATCCGCTGTGTATATTACAATCATTCTTATCCTGGGAAATACTCCAAGATTATTATTCATTCCTGTAAAGCCATAAATAAAACCATCAAAATAATCTTTCCATTATTTTGATGGTCTTAAATAATTGCATTATGCACCAAATTAATCCCTATTACTATTGAGATAATCATAAATAGGATACTTTGTGACATATTCTTCTTTGCCCCATATGATCTCAATCTGAGCTGCCTTGCACGTATCAGTATTAATAAGGATAGGTGCATTAAGATTAACTGTCATCTGAGTAATGTCCTCAGGTACAGAAATAGTAACCAGCATAAGAAGATTCTTGTTTGTAAGAGGTTCCAAGAGCTCAACATCATCCTCTTTAATCTGAGGATTGTAATCAGGCTTTACCGAAAGAGGATCTATTACCGGAAGTGCAATATCAGGATCATCCATTGACTGCAAGTACCACACCGAACCAACAGGCTTATCCTTGTCGTGGATTAGTGCAAATTTTTGAAGTTGCGGAAAGCCTACAAGTCCAAAAGGCATTGTTAGTATCTTTTCATCCTCGATGTCTACTTCGCCAAAGATTCTGGTATTAAGTTTCATTGTTTTTCTCCCTTCTGAAAACCCTCATCCGTCGGCTTCGCCGACACCTTCTCCCAAAGGGAGAAGGCAAATACTATGCAACATTGCCTAATATTATTTCATAGAACATCAGTGCTTTGCTTCCTGTACCTTGAATCTGACCTGCCAAAATCTCTTTTCTTCTATCATTCTTCTGTAATCAAGGAGATTCTCCCGAATCACCTGCGGATCGTCAACCGGTGCTATCTGGTAACCCGGTATCACCGGAACAATCCCCGCTGCCATTGATGCCGTTATCGAATGGTCACCGCAGCTTATTATATATTCAGGTCTCACATCCTTTATAGTGCTCAGAATAATGTGCATCTCATCCTCAGATGGCATCCTGTCATCACATTGGAAATATGGTACCGACAAGCCTCTTACAAAAACATTATTAGCATTTGCAAGATACTGCATGGAATTATGACCTTCTATTCCAAACAGCGGAACCACATTTGAGACCGGTAAAAGATCGTTCGTATTAATAATAAATGTATTCTGACACATACTAACCATGATCTCCTGCGCGATGAGATTGGTCAAATGCGTCTCTTTATGCGTATCGGTAAGATACTGCTGTGTAAGTATGATTGTCTGGTCGGCTCTTCTCTGTGCAAGTTTAATAAAGCCTCCGACTTCTCCAAGCCTGCCCTGATAATATTTCTTACTTCTCTTGTAAATCTTATGAAATAATCTATCGGATTCTAATGTTATTATATACGGTTTTTGGTAAGAAAGATACCGCGCCTGCATTACCAGGAAAAATCTGTATCTCTCATCAATGCGCATTCCATCAATATAAGTAAGAAATTCAGTATAGAAATCCTTGCTATCCGTAAGTCTTACCATCAAATGAAGATATGCCACATGCCTTAACATATCAGGTGTCTCTTCATTAGGGAGGAAATAAACGCTCTTTCTGATTCTTTCAGCCAGCTCCCGCTTGCCCTCAGGTGAAAGAGCACCGCTTATGATCCTTGCCCCTATCTGAAGCATCTCATCAAAGCACTCTGTGATATCATCACATGATAGTATTTCAACTATTCTGTTTTCATATTCCTTTACAATCGGAAGTTCATTCACATTATCACCTAGTTCTTCGTATCATAGAACTGAGGCGGTGTAATCTTGGACTTGTTCATTGTAAGATAGTAATCAAGGGCTGCCTGCGAAGATTTTCGACTTTGATTTATCTGACCTTTTGATGAACTGAAATAGCTCTGTGCGAGCGCTTTATTGCGCTTTTCGCCTGCTTCTATAGAATTAGATAAATCCGTTATCTCCCTGATAAGATCCTGGAAAACCTTTATTTTATCCCGGTACTTATCCTTATTACCTTCCAGCTCCTTCTTTACTCTTTCATACAAGCTTTCAAATCCGCCATTTAGATTCTCAACCCGCCTGATCAGTTCGCCTTTGCGACTTATTGCTTCATCGAAGCCATTCCCATCAAATTCTTTCGTACTTTCAAGTATCTTTTTCTGAGTCTCATTTTCCTTTACGATTTCTTCCAAAACCGTAATTTTATCCCTGAGACTCTCCTCCATCATATCCAGGTATGATTCCGTCACGTTCTTTTCCCCACTTTCTTCATAGTAAATATCTTATTATGCCCCGGCTTGAACACTCTGCGGTGCAGGTGCCTGTCCTCTGGCAATCTTTATCGCCTCAGCCCAGGTATCTCGCATCGTATGAATGTGTTTATTCACCTCATTCATAATTTCAAGAGATTCATCCCTGTGAAGATCTGCTTCTACAAGTCTCTTCATAAGATAGTTATATACGTTCTCAAAATCCTTTGCTACGGGATATTTCATATCCAGAGTATTATTGAGATAGTCTATAATATTTTCCACCTTGAGAAGATATGTTGTAAATTTCTTCTCATCATTCTTCTCAAGTCCCATTATCGCAATATTGCAGAACTTTATGGCACCATCATAAAGCATCAGTGTAAGCTCCTCCGGCTTTGCCTGCTGGATCTTGGTATTCTGATACTGGTTCATCATATTGCTCTGTCTTGCGTAAGGATTTCTTGCTACCGGCATAACCTACCTCCGTGTGTTGTGTTGATAACCCTCATCCGTCAGCTTCGCTGACACCTTCCCCCTAAAAGGGGGAAGGCATTAGTTTAATCCATCAACTAGCCAATCAAGCTTGTTCATCAGCCTGTTCCAAGCATTCCGGCCAGGGAATTAGTCTGCTCATTTAGCTTAGTCATAGCCTTTTCCATCTGAGCAAACTTGTCATAGTACTTATCTTCCATCGCACCCAGTTTATCCTGTGCTTCCTTGAGCTGTGTCTTATAAGTATCAACCTGTTTTTTCATCTGCTTATCCTCATAAAGAGTATATGCACTTGAAAAATCAGTGGACTTCATGAGATCACCAAGCTTAGAATACATATCCTTAGATATATTTTTGAAGAAATTCCTTACCAGTTCAGGATCCTTCTCAATCATGGCCTTAAGACGATCTTCCTTACCACTGGTCTTTTCATCGTCCTCATCACCGTGAATATGCCACTTTGCTCTATCACCTTCTTCGGATTCAAAATAACCTAAAGTAGCAATTCTAAATGACCACATTGAAGTCTTTACTTCTTTCCCGGTAGACTCATCAATCTCTCCAAGGTCATAGGTATTCATCATGATATTCTTCATTTCTGACATAACTCTGAAAATTGTAGGATCTTTCGCAAGAAGACTCTCTTCTATCTTCTTGTTCCAATCCTCTATTTCATCATCTGTCATCTCATCCTTCTGCTCTTTTGTAAGGATATCATATTCCTTGGCATCGTCAGCATTGTATAAGGTATACATCTCTCCGATAAGGTCGTTATACTCACTAAGGAAATTCTTGACCATATCATAAATTCCACTGGTGTCATCAGCTGTCTGAAGGCTGATATTTTCAGCTACCTGCTTTGCCGTGATTGTAAGCCCATTGATCTCGAAGGTATTGTTCTTGGATGTATAATCAACTCCGTTAAGAGTAATTTCAGCATCACTGCCGCTCTGATATACAGCTCCGTCTCCAGCTTCGTAATCAAGCCCAAGCGCAGATATCGCCCTGGCATCACTAAAACTATAATCAATCGAGAAGCTATCTTCAGCTCCCGACGAGCTTGCACTCATGTAAACACGCCCCTGTGTTGCATCAAAGCTTGCATTTACACCAAGTCCGCTTTCACTTTTTGCTGTTTTAAACTTCTCAATAGCCTGAGCTACCGTCTCCGTACCCTCAAGCTGAATATCAATATATTCCCTGTTATCAATTATCTGACCTTGATCATTTACCTGAGGCGGATCCGGCAATTGTCCAAATCTTATTCGAATTTTCCCGTTTAGATTTTCATCAGATGGCGCATTTTCAGTTGAACTGAATCCTGAAAGACTTTCTAGCGTAGTCGTATTCCTTACGGAATCTCCTTCGGAAGCAGTTAGCTTCTTACCAGTAAGATATGCGCTGCTGGCAAGCTTGTTTACAGACATAGTCTGATTACTGTTCATAGCTGTGCTTGCTGTTGTAACACTTACGGCATCAGAATTTGATACACTTGTTGTCTTCTTTATATAGGATGAATCAAAACGCAGATTACTTAAGGTCTTGTTGTAGAAGTCCACAACCTTCTTGTTGAGTTCCTTCCACTTATCAAGCTTCATATCATGCTTTTTCTGATCACTCTTAATTTTGTCTACTTTTTTGGACTCTACTTTCGTAAGCTCTGTGATGATACTCTCAGTATCAAGTCCGGAAGCGAGTCCGGTTATTCTCATGGTCATATTGTGCTCCTTTCTTATTAAGGGATCATCTCCTAAGATGAGATTTCGCTTGCGAAATCTCTGCGCGCTCGCTGAATTGCGAAGCAATTATCTCCTTATCAGCGAGCTGTGCATCCCACGGAGTGCTCTTTTTCCCGGAGGGGAAAAGAGCGCAGACTACCCCTTGCACAGTTAAAACAGTCCTTCCAGAAGCCTTAATTAACCTCTTTCATCGACCATAAGACCAGCTAATTCCCACGCCTTTGCAATCATATCCAGAGTCTTCTCAGGCGGCAGTTCCTTTATGGTTTTACGTGTTGTTTTATCCACGATCTTTATAGTGATACGGTTTGTATCCTCGTGGATTCCGAACACTGCCTCAGAATTATTGAACATTTTCTTGTTCATCTCACTGATTGCATTCTTTATGCGTTCATTCTCAGCGTCAATCTGTTCCTTAGTCCTCTCCTGGCGGGTAGGCACATTACTATGCGCATTTTCCTGGACCTGAGCCTCTGCCTTAGCTGCCTGTGCAGCTGCGGCCTGACTGCTACTGGACTCAAGGGAAAAATCCGGTTTCTCCTGGCCCTGCCCGGTACCTCCTTCAGGGGATGTGACTACGCGCTCTGCTCTTTGAACATCTTGAATCTGACTTGCGCCTACGGCACCGACGTTACTAATTGCATCCATAGCCATCTCTCTCACCTCCTTGTGTTATTTTCAGTGGCTATCCTTTTCCACATTTGCTTATAAAGCATATCTATAAATAGTCATAGATATACTTATAGTTTCCTCTATCCATTATATCGGATGTAAATGTCAAACATTTAGGTTCTTATACTTTTTTAATAAAATATTTATACCCTGTAAATAATTGAAAGCCGCATATTACCTAAGAAAGAAGGCTCATGACCGACTCACTTGTTTTGTTAGCCTGAGCTAGCATCGCCTGTCCGGCTTGTGCCAAAATATTATCCTTGCTTAAAGCCACCATTTCATCTGCAATATCAGCATCACGCAGCCTGCTCTCAGCACTCGTGGTATTCTCAACTATATTGTCGAGATTCCTTATTGTGTGCTCCATCCTGTTTTGCACCGCACCGAGCTCGGATCTTTGCGATGAAACAATAGCTATTGCATCGTCTATTGCGTCTATAGCATAGGTCGCACTTATTCCAATATCATCCACAAGGTTCAAATTCTTAAGTCCCAATCCCTGCGTGCTCATGGCTTGTATATTAATGCCAATCTTATTATTCATATCAGCATCGGTTCCGGCATGAATATTGAGGTACATATCTTTCACCACACTCATGCTGCCCTTATCTATCTCAAATCTGACAAGTGAAAGAGTATTGTTGGGGTCCTCAATAAAATCTGCCGCCATTGTAACTCCATCAACAATTGCATTATTGTTTTTATCCTTAACAACTGCAGGAGAATCTGTAGCCCCTATGCTACTGGCTCTCTCCAGCTCCTTAGCGATAATCTTATAAGCTCTTCCCTCAGTAACAACAAAGTGATCATCATCGTCGTATCCATCATTATCTCTGTCCAGCATTAGTTTGTATGTGATGCCCTTAAAGGTTACTGTTCCGCCTCCCTGTATAACATCATCATCTCCTGCGCCGAGCGCAGAAACATCCGTCTGTTGATCCTCTCCGTAAGCAATGCATATAGCCTGCCTGAAATACTCTGTTTCAGCTGTATACTCAGCCCCATCAACACTTATTACCTTTCCGACAGTTGTGGAATCGTCGTATTCAGATGTTCCGTATCCATTTACTCTTGACTTAACTGTATTCAGATCATAATCCCGAAGGGCATATGTATTACCGTCTATGGAAACACTTGTAGTTGCCCGGTCACCTGCTCCGACACTTGCTCCGGATATATAACCTCTGACAGTAGATGCATTGTAATCTCTGACTGTAAAGCTGCTTGTACCGGAAGGTCCTGTTATAGAAACATTTGTCCCGAGACTTGTTGAAGATGCATTATTTATTTCGCTTTGAAGCTGTGAAACACTTTTAACTACCGATTCAGCAAGATATTTACCGCTTCCGTTCACAAGCACTTCCGTATTGTCAGCCACGGAAGCAAGCTGTGAACTGACAGATGCCGCATTATAATTTTGTACAGAGTATGTATTCGATCCGATTTTTACTGTGGAATTATTAGCAAGACTTCCTATTGCACTATTCATATTGCTCAGATTGATCTGCTGGGGAATTGCGGTAGAATCCACCGTATCACTATCACTTATCACCTGATATAAAGACATAGTATTTGCTGAAGCATCCGTTATCGTTATAATTGATGGAAGTGATTGTGAACTGAGATTACTTTGTATATTGCTTTTCGTCTCAGCTACTGCGCCACCACTTCTCAAAGTATATGTATTGCCACCAAAACTGATAGTGCTTGCCGAGAACGCCATATTGGCAATGTCACTTTTAAGTGTCGCAACATATCCGTTAGAATTTTTCAGATGATAAGTCGTGCCACCGATAGTAACATTATAGGTAGAACTGCCTATTCCATTTGCAATATTTCCTCTAAGCTCTGCTCTATATCCACCGCTAAGAAGTGTATATGTCCCATTATGCCCATTATTATCTCCTGAAATTGTGACAGAAGAAGTAGTACCGGTAACCATATTTGCAACTGTTCCGGCCGTCTTTGCAGTTCCATACCCATCTATAAGACTATATACTTCTGAATTCCCATCTATGCTGACTTTTCTTGTTGAGGAATTGATCTGGCCCGCGATTTCACTCGCCTGCTTCGCAGGCGCAACCTGTCCACCAGGACCTGTTGCAGGATCAATAATGTGATATGTAATATTGTCATTGATAACTACAGTATCGCCTGCAACCCCTGTTGTATTTATCGCATTCTGAACATCAGCCTTACCTGATCCTAAAGTATAGTTCCTCCCGGCAATCATGAACCCATCGCCTTCCTGCAGCCTTTTCATGACAAATGCTCCATGCCCGGGTCCATCTGTTGTGTTCGCAATCACGCCGGATAGCCCTGCATCATGGATGTTCACATATCTTTTTTCTGTTCCTGTTCCGCCCTTAAGTAAGTATTCCTCATTAAATTTCGTTGTTTCCGATACCCTGTCAATTTCAGTTAAAATCTGATCAACCTCAGCCTGTATAGCCTGTCTGTCGCCTCTTGAAAGTGTCTCATTCGCCGCCTGTATAGAAAGCTCACTCATTCTATGGAGCATATCATGCACTTCAGCAAGGGCACCCTCCGCGGTCTGAGCAAGCGATATTCCATCGTTGCTGTTTGTGGATCCGCGATCGAGTCCCCTGATCTGTCTTCTCATCTTTTCACTTATGGACAATCCTGCAGCATCATCTGATGCTCTGTTTATTCTGTACCCGGACGAGAGCTTCTCAGCTGTCTTTTTCTGCCTTGAAGCGGTCATTCCCAGCATCCTTGCTGCATTCATAGAAGCCAAACTGTGCTGAATGATCATGCTTCTACCCTTTCCCAAGGCGAATGGTTATAGTATCCATTCTCTATATCGACCAAAAGCAAAACTTATATTAGCTTAGGAAAAATCAACGAATTTATAACAAAAAAGAGAGCCTCACACCATTTTGGGTATGACAACTCTCTGTAACTTCGCATACAATAGCACTCTTTTAAGAATTATTTAAGCAGATCTGCCAATGCGGAAATTCCATCCGTATTTGTTGCAGCCTTGTTCTCCTCCTGGATCTGCAGATAAACCTCTTTTCTGTAGATCGGAACCTCCTTCGGTGCGGCAATTCCTACCTTCACCTGATCTCCCCTGATGTCTAAAATTGTAATCTCAATATTATTGTTAACGATGATAGACTCGTTCTTTTTTCTCGATAATGCTAACATAACTCTTCCTCTCTCTCCTTTTTTATACCGAACTCCTCACAGAAGTACCTCATTACGTTATTTTCCCTGAGCTGCTTCCTTCTGTTTCTGAAGATAATCATAAATAGGGTACTTAACAGGATAGTTATCATCGTCGATAATGATCTGACAAGCTTTGCAGCTACTCGAATTGATAATAATAGGTCCTTTAAGATTGACAGTCATCTTGGTTATATCCTGAGGGACAGTAACAGTTACGAGAACAAGAAGGTCCTCATCCTCGAGAGGTAGAATGTCCTTTATATTTTCCTCCGGAACCACAGGATTAAAATCCGGTTTAACATAAAGAGGATCCATAACCGGCATCGCAAAAACCGGGTCATCAAGTGACTGAAGCCATCTGATGGCATTAGATTCCTTATCTTTATCATGCATGAGCGCAAATTGCGTCATGTCCGGAAAACCAATAATACCCTTCGGAAACTCTATGATCTTGCTATCTTCAATCTCAATCTCTCCGAAAATTCTGGTTGTTAATTTCATTCTGGTACCCCTCCATATGAAAATACATCACTACTATTCATTGTATGCAAATATACGTTATTTAGCAAGCAGTTTAGATATAATTCATAAGTGTATCCTTACCTATCTTACCGGTTGCCATAAGGGCTGCCTGGTAAGTCAGCTGTGCGGTTGCAAGATTAGTTGCCGCCTCTGCAAGATCAGCATCCTCATTGTCAGACTGAAGTGTTTTAAAGGTCGTATTCTGGTCCTGAAGTCTTAAATTTATAAGCTCAAGTCTTTTACTTCTTGTTCCGTTATCGGTAACTGCCACATTAGCCTTATCAAGAGCCTCCTGAATACTTGTGATTTTGTGTTCAAACTCTTCCTGGATATTCTCTCTAAGATAATCATATGCTTTTTTACAAGCATCAATCTCATTCTTAACGATTCTTATCTCATCCTCATCCGTAAGAGATGAAAGTCTGTCTTTAAGAGTTTCCAATGTAGTATTTACAACATTGATCTTGGCTGCCAACTGACTTAAATCGTATACATTTCTTTTCATTGTTGTAGTGAAAACAGCTGAAGCTGTGGTATTTACTGTGATTTTCTGCGCATATCCAACATCATACTGAATATCGTGAGCAGCATTACCACCGTTGTAGATAACTCCATTGGAGTCCACACATCCAAACAGGTTCTGAGGTCTGATATCACCCTGCTCCCATTCTTTCTTGTCATACACTACATCTATAGTATTTGCATTACCGATGAAAGAAAGTGATGAAAGTTTCTCTGAAAGATAATCGTTTAAAAGTATTTCTCCTGTCTTCGCATTCAGATAGACCATGTTATTAAGAGTTTTTGAATACTCATTATAGGCCAAGTCCTCTTCGTCCTTCGTAGTATTTCCACTATTAAATTGAGATCTCAACGGTGCATATTCACCCTTCAGCTCTTTGTATGCCTTATCAATCTCGTCATCGGTTGATGTTGAGTAAAGAATGTGACCACTATCAATTCTGATTGTTGTCTCAGTATATGAGGAATGGATACTTCCATTGGCTGTTACCTGAAGAACTGTCTTGGTTGCATTTTCATAGTCATCCTCGTCAGTATCCTTCTCCAGCTTATAGGTTCCATCACCACTTACTGTTGCAACAAAGCCATTATCGACTTCCACCGTGTACTGCTGTCCAACAGGTCCCAGAAGCGGCATTGTAACCTCTGTATTTTCTCCATCTGAAAATGTAAGAGTAGTTACACTGGTCTCATGTCTTGATACAATTGCACTCTGAATTCCGGTAGGAATGTCGAACTGTCCATCTCCGTCATTATCTGTGAGAACGCCATCCTTACTAACCTCAAACTGATATAACTCATAAGTGGTAAGGTCCTCAACGTTGAGCAAATATCCTCTTTCAGGATGTGCTGCGCTGACAAGTTCAGCTGAATACCGATAGTTTCCTACTGTTACCGAATACTTATTTGAAAGAGGAACATATGCCTTCTGTTCCACACCTTCTTCGTTCAAAAAAGTAATATCAAAATAGGTGAGAGCGGTATCAGTAATTGAAGATGTTGCTTCCTGTTCAAGGTTTTCCCTGAACTTTAATTCCGCATATTTTCCGTCCTCCTCAGTGTAATCAAGATTATCATAAGAGAGTCTGACTCTTCCTATATCAATCTGTCTGATATCATCTTCCTTTGTCTCATAGACATAGTTCCCGGACACACCCTTATTAAGTACTGTTCCGGCATCGAGATACTGCGTATTTAATGTACGACAGGATCTGCTGACATCTAATGCATTGAACTCATCATTTATATCCGTGAAGTTCTCGGTTGTAGGCTCTCCGTATGAGAGTGCAGTGTCTGTTCTGAAACCTGTAAAAATATAGCGACCTGCATAATCAACATTTCCTGTTGAATAATACTCAGCTGAAAGAGCCTCAAGCTGCGTAACTATTGTATTAAGGTCAGACATTGTGAGATCCTTGTTGGCACCTCTGTTAGCCTGTTGGATTGCATCCGTGAGAACATCGGTAATCGTAGAAAGGGCATCCTCAGTTACATCCATCCAGCTCTTTGCATCTTTTGCATTTTTTTCATAGTATTGGTCGAGCTGTGAAACCGTTGATCTGAGTCTTAAAGCTCTGATAGCAATAACCGGGTCATCCGAAGGTCTCGCAATCTTTTTTCCGGTAGCCATCTGAGTGTTGACTTCATCCTCAGCCACCTTATTATTATTGATGTTGTAAAGTGAGTTGTTGTTCATTATCTTGTTGGTAATTCTCATGGTAAATCCTCTCGCCGGGTCTTTCTGAGTCCTTTCTGAAAAATTGCCCGATTAGCGAAGACTTATTGACCATCCCTGTCACGTCTGCCTTTTTATTCTGTTATCGTCATACACCTGTCTCAAGAATCAGTCTGTCGTAAACCTTTGACAGTGTATTTATCATTTTTGAATTAAGAGTGTAGCTGTGTTCGAACTGAACAAGGGCCGAAGCTTCTTCGTCTTCATCCACGCCCATTACGCTCAGCCTTTGATTTCCGATTGTCTTTTCAAGTGCGGTATAGGTTGACTCAAGAGTTTCTGAATTGCTGGTATTAAGTGCCACATCTCCAAGAACCTTATCAAGGAACTCTCCACTGGTGGCTCCTCTGAAAATATCTTCCTTTGAAAGGAACTCATTCAACATTTCAATATTCTTATACTCCGACTCACCTTCGGTAACATCCATCTTAGTTGCAAGAAGATCTGCATTACTTCTGAGTTCCCTTGTTACAACAAAGTTACCGGCTGTAACATCGTAGTAGCCTTTATTATTGGACAGGCTGGTCAGCTGCGGATATGAAAACTGTGCTTGTGAATCCAGCTCACTTGTACCGGTCAGGATGTACCTGCCCTCAATAGAGTCAGCGGTATACCCCTTCGCCATTATGTCGTTAACTCTTGCCGAAAAACGCCTTACCCATTCGTTCATCTGCTGCATGTAATAAGGAATTCCCTGATATTCGAAGCTTCCGCCTACTGACGCGGTTCTTTCCTTTGGAGGTGTAGTTGATCTGGTACTCTCAGCTGTAAGTACGAAAGTATATGTATCACCACCGTCATACTGCCAGTCCTCATAGGAATAAATCTTACTTGCCACTTCAATCTTTCCTGCCTGGGGAAGTGTGCACTTTGTCATATCCATAAGCTCCGGATTTGAAACCTTAATGGTAACTGTTGTAAGTCCGGTGTTCTTATTTTTTATCGAATCCACAACCTCTCCATTGAAGTAGAAGCCGTTATTTCCATCTCTCATATCAATGAGACCCTGAAGTTCACCGCCTATAAGCTTACTGTCAAGCTTAAACACATCCAGTCTGCTTGGATCATCGCCTTCCTTATAGTTTGTAGGTGCCCATTTGATATCATAAAGTCCGACCAGATCGCTTTGGTTGACATTTTCATTGGATTCTCTTGCTACGCATATCAGTTTTCTGTATGAATAGCTATCCAGGAGCTGCTGTCTTCCTGCTATATTTACAATAAGTCTTGTGGCACCGGTTTCACGCTCGGGATTGTTCACATCAACAACCTTTGTCTCGCTGACCTCTATATCCACTATTTTTGAGAGCTTATCCAAAAGCTCATCTCTTTGGTCTCTCAGCTCATTAGCCCTTGAGCCCTGCATTTCGATGATATTTATCTGTTCATTCAAGGAGCAAATCTGCTGCGCATATGAATTTATCGTATCGCAGTCCATTTTTATCTCCTGATTGATATCGTTCTGAAGCTGCTTTAGTGATTCCGACATATGATTAAAGTAGTCGGTTATCTGTGACAGAGATGATACAAAGGTAGCCTTAGCTTCAGTAGTTCCGGATGCCTTCATAACATCCTGCAGTGCTGACTGCATCTTTGCAAACAGACTTGAGAATCCTGTGATACCATCGTCCTTAAAATACTCCTGTGTCAGCTGATTGAAGTAATTTCTCTGAGTAACTCTTCCAAGCAGAGTCTCATTTGTTCTATACTTCACGTCATAGAACTCATCCCTTACTCGTTCTATCGCGATGGTATCCACACCCGCACCTGCGCATCCGTAGGATGTAAAGACGCGAAGCGCATCAGATGCCCTCTGATCAACCTTCTGTCTGCTATACTCATCAGTATTGGCATTGGCGATATTATTTGCTGTTGTGTTGAGTGCTGCGTTCGCCGCCCTAAGTCCCGATGCAGCTATGTTTAATCCGAAAAATGTTGAAGGCATATGGTAATCCTTTCTAATGAGTTATGAGCCAAGTGCTGTCACTACATGCTCAAGCATCTCTCCTACTACATTTATATATCTGCTGGAGGCATTAAATGCATTCTGGAACTTGATCATGTACTCAAGCTCTTCATCACTTGATACTCCAACTATCTGCTCTCTTGCATTTTCTACTGCAGCAACTGTGATTTCCTGATTGGATCTGATTCCCTTATACACGTCACCCGACGTTGCAACCTGTGATACAAGCATGTTGTAATACCCTACAAAATCCGTCTTAGTCGCTACATTGGGGTTTATGAGATATTGTGCTGTAGTAAAAGCTGTTTTTAAATTCTCGACTGTGGTGTTGTCTTCACTTCCGTCTTCAAGAATGAACTTCATGGCAGTTGGCTCTTCTAAATAAATCGAATTAACCGCCAGATTTGTGATGATGTATTCCTTTCTGACTGTTCCTGCTTTATGATTTTCATCGATGTCGTAGTTAAGGCAATCCTCTTCGTCCATAACCTTGAAAAGATCATAGTCGGAAGTTTTTCCATCTACCTCACCAAGTGTAACTGGGTTACTTCCGGCTTCCCTGTATACCTGGTTGATAGCGGTACAGATATTCTTGATCATCTGATCGAACTCTGCCTCTACATTCATGATTACTGACTGTGCGATGTTTTGATTGTAATAAGCTCCTGTTCCGTCTTCTGTGATGTCATGGTAGTTAGCGTGATGATCACCTCTTGCCAAAAGAGTTGACCTGAGTTCACCTATATCAGTATTCATTGCCGTTGATATTGTCTTAGTAAGGTCAAAAACTTTAGCGCCTCTGATATCTGTAACTACCCATTCTTCCTGGACTTCGTCGTACTCTTTTTTCGCTGCAAACTCCCAATAAGGAGTATTATATCCAACAGGGCTTCCACCCTTGTCTGAAGTAAGCACGTTATCACATGCCATATGATTTACATGATCTGTTGTAACAAACTGTGTTCCCTCGAACTGAACAAGTACATTTCCAAAAATATCTTCATAGTAGCTGATTTTTCCAAGTTCTCCGAGCTGGTCGAGAAGAAGATTTCTCTCGTCTCTAAGATCGTTTGCATGTTCCTGCTGCCCTGATTCTATCTCAACGATCTGAAGGTTAAGCTCGCTTATTCTGTCACCTATCTTGTTGATCTGCTCAACGAGATCAGCCACCTTAAGATTCATGTTGTCCTGATAATTCGTAAAGCCCTCATAAACACTGTTCGCTCTTGTTATGAATTCATTTGCTCTTGTTACAAGAGTGCTCTGATTTACGGCTGAGGTAGGATTCTTACTCATCTCCTGAACAGCGACCCAGAGATTACTCAAAGAATCAGCGAACTCTGTTCCGTTCATCTCCTGAAGCTGATCTTCTATCTCTTCAAGAGTAGTAACAGAAACGTCATAAAAAGCCTCTCTTCCGGTCTCCTGCCTGTAGCTCTGATCCAGGAAAAGACTCCTTACCTGCTTACAGTTGTTGTAAGCAACGCCGAGTCCGGTCTGCTTCCACGATATAACTCTGAAATCCTTTTCAGTGGTGATATAGGGGCGAGTGCCCTGCGAAACCTGTTGCCTTGTATAGCCTTCCGTGTCTATATTGGCCATATTGTGAGCTGTGGTATTCAGTGCATTGTTAGATACCTGAAGTCCGGATGCTCCAATATATAAACTTCCCATTAAAGATGCCATTTAAATACCTCGAATATATGTATATGGGCCAATTATCAATTGTTTTCATATTGTTTATCGGCATAATACGCATATTTCTTAGGCGCATATATAAGAAATCCGGAGGAATTTCTTAATTTAATCGAAAAAAATATCAGCAAATTCTATAGAATCTGCTGATATTTATACTGTTTTTCCATATCAATTAAGCGGCAGGTACCCCTTACGCTTTATCATTGCTTGGCATCAAAGCGTCCCATGGGAGCAACACCAATGAGATCACCTCTTGTCCCGGCCCTCCTTGTGTAATTCGCGGTTTCCGGGGCACGCCTTGCAGCCTGAATTATATTCATCTCATACTGAACCATCTCAAGCGAGCTCTGAAGAAGAATCTGGTTCTGATCATTAACTCTCTGCACTCTTTCTGCCAATGATTTAAGCTTATCTCTCTTCACAGCAAGGCTTCGCTGTTCATTAGGTCTTGAATCAAGCAGTTTAATCAGATCGATCAGCTTGAGATTATTGCCTTTCTCACCTATAACATCTGCAATACTATTCATTACTGCTTCTCTCTCCTTATCCACTGCCAGGATCAGAGAAACAACCGCCTGCTCATCTGCTGAAATCTTTGAAAGTTCAGGAAGATTCTGCTTTACGATGACCGGTGTCTTCTTGTCGGACAAAACCAGAAGTCTTTCGTATAATGCACATTCTCTGTCAAGAGCATCAACAAGATTCTGTAATAAGCTTGCCATGATTTTGTCCTCCTGTAACTCTAAATAGGATTTCACTTGCAAAATTCAGGTAAAAAAGGGCAAAGTTATAGAGCCTGCCTAATAGCCATCGGAGCTTTAACCGTTTGATTAAGCCGGCTCTAATAGTTTCATTATTATTTTTTACCTTGATCTATTAACCAATCGATTCGCTGAGTTTAGCGAGGAGCTTATCTGCAAAGTCCTCTCCGCTAACGTCATACGTTCCGTTCTTAATTGCACTCTTTATACGTGCCGTTACGTCCTCCCTGACATCCGGAGCCTCTTTCACAGCCTGCTTAGCAACCTGAATATCCTTTCCGATTGAAGAAATCTTCAGAGAATCAGAAACAGTATTGGGTTTCTGAGTCTTTGCGGTCTTATTCACTTTGCTGGCGCCATACACTTGCTGAATCTGGCTGTAAGCTTCTATACGCATATCGTTTCCTCCTTCCTTGGAGAATTTCTTTAGTTCTACTACATTTATCGGCGTATTCCACATTTACTTTAGAGGTTTTTGAAAAATATTTCAATTATTTCCATTTTCCTCTTATGAATCTCCCCAGATCACTTTATCTTGTGGACAATTGATCTCTTATACCCGATATTGTGGTCTCACTTTAGAAAACCCAAGGTATTGTGCTCTTTCTTCCCACCGTTAATAATATCGGACAGTCAATTCAAAAACTTAACCCCTTTTACATAAAAAAATTTAATTTTTTTTTTAGAATTTTGAAGAGTATGTGTCCGTATTAAAGCAACAATATTCTTTGCGTTTTTTACTCTACTGCCTTAACAAGTGCCTCTATCATCTCTGTAACAACCACCGGCTCGGAAGGAAGGCCTTCAGGACCGTCATCCTCCTTGATCATGAGACTTATCTCCTCACCTTCGGTGTGATATCCAAGATCGATAACCTTCTGACAGGAGGCATTTCCATAGCTGCTTACAAATTCTCCGTCACACCATATCTCCAGCGACCTCTCATTTGTATTATCACGATTCATATAAAAATACAGCTCGCCGTCCTTCGATGCGGTCACCTTATAGCTGTGTGAGCCAAGATCATTCCCTTCACTGTTTTCAGAAGCTCCATTTAATTCATCTGCAGCCTGGTCAAAAGAAACCTCACAACTCTCACATTCATTCCTTACAAATACATCTCTATCCGAGCCTGTGAACTTCTTCCAAAGAATTTCCTGCGCATCAAAGGGATTCTCAGCGGTATCAATATCCTTTAAAAGCTCAGGAATATCCTCTGCCGTCACATAATCTGCAGAAAGAACATACTTGTTTCTGATAAGGACATCTGTCAAAAACTCCCGCCCTGTATTTTCCAAAACATCTTCCACGCATCCATCATCATTCGTTTCAGAAGCTTCATCATCTGCAATCAAATACCTGACACCAAGGATAGCATCTGCACATCTGGTATTACCTGCCTCATACATGGTATAAAGTCCATTATCATTGAACCCAAGCTTATACATAAACAGCCTGTTCTCAACCTTCAGGAGACTGTTATAGGTAGTAGTTCCTCTGTATCCATACTGAATACTGTCATTGGGCGTTCTGGGGCTAAGTGACTCGACTCTATAAATATTCTTAGCCGTTCCATCCATATCACCGGCGCCGTCAGCTTCAAGGGCTTCCTGCTCTTCTATCTCCTCAAGTGCAAGCTCAGTCTTTTCATATTTTGCCTTATAGCCTGAAACCGTCTCAGCATTCATGGAAGAATTCCTGTAAATACATATGAAATTAAGTGAAAGATCTGCGGCAAGAATTAAGCCTATAACAGGTAACACATACTGCTTCACTCTGATTTTTGAATCTGTCAGTAATGCGATAACAAAGCCGCTTATTACGACCAACAAGGTATTTACAAGAAGTGCTTTTCCGGACAAAAATCTCACCTTGCTAATAACCACTATTCCAATGACAGCGCATGTGATAAGCTCTGCAGCCATCACCTTGTACGCGCTTATTCCTGATATGTTTGATACGCACAGAAATACCATAATAATGGCAGTGAAGGAAAAAACAAACGAGTATCTGTACAGATATCCATATGCCTCTGTCCCGCCATGTGCCAAGGTATTAAGTGGCTTAACGCAGAAAAATGCGGTCACAACTGCAAGAAATGCTCCAAACAGTGCTCTGACCCTTACACTTATCCTGTCATTCATAAAGAACAATATGCAGGGAATCAAAAGGGCAACACCGAAATATATATTAGGCAGACCCTCCATAATCTCCATGGTGTCATAGCTCATAGTAAATAGCTTTGGTAAAACACTTAAAGTAGAAAGACTCCTGCCAATTGCTTCCGATGAAGGAAGATATTTATTGAAGGCCTCAGCCATAGCCTCTGAGTGATCCTTATTACTTCCAAGAAGTGAAATCACTGTAGGAATCAGGAACCACAAATCTAAGAGTAGCGCGACCGCGCTTCCTGCAATAAATCTGCCAAAAGCCCTCACTCCGCTCCTAATTTCTTCTGTCCTGTCAGCGTCTACGAAAAATACATTTGAAGCCATATTAAGCACAGCAAAAATACCAAGGAATATCAGAACCATTGCTGCAATATAGTAATTAACTACCACCATTGCCATAACAGAAATGATATATAACGGCCATCCATGCTTTTCACGATGCATAAGTCTGTCAAAACCAATAATAACTATTGGCATTAAAATGACAGCATCAAGCCACATGATGTTAGTCATGTTGGAAACAGTCCAGCCACAAAAGGCAAAAGCAACTGATAAAGGTATATTCAGCACTTCCTTTTCGCAATATCTCTTTGAAATATGTGATAAGAATAAAGACATGCAAAATGCCATGGCAGAGAATTTCATCATAATGAGAAATGTCACCGCCGTGGAATAAAGCTCAGCCGGAAGAACTGCGAACATAAGAAGGAAGGGACTCATCAGATAATATGCCCATATTCCGAACATACCTGAGCCCAGCCCGCAATTCTCAGAAAACAAAAATCCATCTTTTCCATGCCATACATTGTGATAATAGGAAAAGAAATCCACATACTGCTGCTTCATATCCTCATAAAGGAACGTCTTATCTCCAAAGGGAGTTATATGAAGCACAAAACAAAGCGCAAGAAATAAAAGCGCTGTCATAAACGCCGCAAACAGTGCAGTAAAAAAGCTACTGCCTGCTGCCTCGTCCTTTTTCAAAATCCCCAAATTACAACTTTTTACTAACATACCTAACCTGTTACATACCTGTCCCAAAACTGCCTGACAGCTCTTCCTTGGAAGAACTTACGGAGCCCTGCAAATCTCTCCTCCATAAGCTTACGCTCATCCTCGGAAATATCCCTCTCGGAATACAAAATCTCCTCATAAGTTCTGATAAAGGAAACCTGTTCCTCCGTCAGATCTTCTCTAAGCCTTTCGCTATACTCGGAAAGAGTCTCCTCCGCACGTCTCCCCAGATGCTTACGCCTTAGAAGTTCCATACTGTTTTTGCAAAGCACAGCTGCCTTGCCGCGCTCACTCAGCTTCAGATATTTTCTTCTCTTTAACAATCTGTCTATTGCAAATAGAAGCAGAGTAAATGTGACGCCTGCCGCCACGGGAATGACAACCTTATACCAGTCAATCACGATAACCTGCGGCTGCTCCTCTTCCTCCAACTGATTCTCAACTTCACCCTCAGTAAGCGAAGCGCGATAGGCCGCATATTCATCCTCTACTACTTCTGCTATATCTTCTTTTTCAGCGTCGATTGCCCATACCACATCCTTACGCATCCCCGGTGTGGGCTCAAAATTAATCCAACCGACTCCTTCAATATACGCCTCCGCCCATGCATGTGCAAGAGAGGAACTAACTTCGTATTTTCCGTATCTTCCCATAGGAACACAAAAGCCCTGAACATACCTTGCAGGGATGCCATATTTTCTTGCCAGAAGAACAAATGCAGTCGCAAAATAACTGCAATAGCCTTCCTTTTTCTCCAATATGAAGTAATCAAGAAAGTCCGATTCGTCAGCGATTGTATCAGGAAGCGCTCCCGGACTGTTCGTATATTTAAAATCCAAAAAGACACCCTCAAGCCTTCTTAGCTTTTCGTAATTGCTGTCAGCTCCATCCATCAATGCATCCATGCGGGTCTTAAGCTCCGCAGATATGGAAACCTCAGGCAGATAATACTTATACACAGCATCGCGATAAGTAAGATAATCACTATAGCTCACATCGCTCTTTATTTCGCATTCCACCTTCGCAGCCTCAAAACTATCCTCGGTCACCTCATGGGCATTCCTGACAAGGGCATTAAAGCTGGCCGAGTCCTTGTTAATTCTATAAAAGACCACATCATAAGGATCTCTGGCGCTTCTCTTATTAGGAAATAGCACATCTCCGCCTTCAATCTTTTTCTTATCCCATGCCTTACCTACAGGCAGATACTTTTCAGGTAAAAAAAGGCACTGAGTATGCATATCCTTATATTGCACAGTAAGGGCTACCCTTTTCAGGATATCTGTCACAGGAGCATCTCCATTCTCATCAAGAACAAAGCTCATGGTCTCCAAGGTGTCCATAAGGCGCTCATCTGCTTTATTATCATCTTTTTTAGTCCAACTATGACCATCAAAGCTGTCAAAGCTCTTTCCAGAAAGATACAGCCTCGGGTCATTTTCACTTCTTGATTCAAGCCTCATGACCGTTCTCTCCGACTTGGCAAGATCTCCTCCGATCTCACCTCTGTTAGAGAATCCGATAAGCGGAGACCCTGAATCCCATCCGTTCTGTCCAAATACATTCTCACTGAGCATTATGTATTCGCTGACAACAAACTCGGATATACTTCTGGCTATCCGCCAGTCATAGGGCTTCTCCGGAACCTCTATATATCCGATCAGAACAAAACCCACAATAATAAAGGGTGATACTGCCACCAGATGCTTTTTTGGCTCTGTATCTCCTTCCTTTGTAGACAACCTCTGAATCTCATCAATAGCTATCAAAAGTGCAAATATCATGATCATACAAACGCTGATTTTGCCAACTTCCACATTTCTAATAAGAAGAACCACAAGTAAGGCAATACCGCCGAGCACTTCAACAATTCTAAGCTTCCGATATTTTCCTGAGACCATACCGACCGCAAATGAAACTACAGAAAGTGCAATCTCTCTTAAAATCCAGATATTCTCCTTTATCAGATCAAGGCGCTCCTTAGAAGGAATAAGCAGCCAAAGTCCCAGTAAAAAAGCCAGTAATATCCCTGCAAGCACAGCTCTGCCCTTCAGCTTAAGATGCTTCATAAGCAAAAGGAATGCCGTGGTAAGAACCGTTATCACTATCCATGTATATTTAAACTCAATCTCTACAGGCTCAATATACCCATAAACAAACGATGATACTCCTAGTGAAAATGGCATTATAAATAACAGATCATAAAGAATCTCTACAATCATGCCTTTGCCTCCGCAAGAGAATTCTGTCCTATCTTCACAACATCAAATCTGCCGCTGACCGTGTCAGTAACATCACTTCCTGTCTCACACTGGGCAAGATAAACTCTTATAGATGAGAAATCTGCGTTTATCCTGTCAGCCCACTCACTATCCTCATGTGACCAGTTCTGCGCCACAAAAATAAGCATGCGATATCCAAAAAGTCCCGATGCTCCATAAAGCTCTTCAAACAGTTTTTCTTTATTGTTATCCTCGCGGAATGAATATCTGCTCATCTCGCCATAGAGAAGCTCGAAATCACCTGCACCTCCCACAGCAATTTTAGCTACAGAACTAGTTCTGTATATCACATCCACGGGTATATTGTTTTCCATATAATAAAGAGAAAGTGCCAGCACCCACTCTATAACCTTGTTCTCAGGCGGAAGATATTCCTCCATACTACTCTGATATCTCCCCGGATCCATTACGATCGCTATGCCACTCTTCTCCTCTCCGCGGCGCTGTCTCACCATAAGCTTTTGCGTGATTGCGCTTGCCTTCCAGTTCACAAAACGCATATCATCGCCGTCGGCATACTCTCTGACCGGTATATCCGGCTCAGTCTTCCTGTTCATATTGTCACGATCAGCGTCCGATAAAAGTTCGCTTCCCGGAAGCTCCGAAAACTGCACCATAGCCGGCACTACAATAACGTTAAGAGGTTCCTTTATTTTATAAGTAACCGAGAATATCCCAAGAAAATCACCAACTACAATCTTCTTGATCCCAACATCATAATTACCGCGATATTTACAAAGAAGCTTTGTCTTTCTCACGATAGAAGAATGAGGCGGGAGCTCGTAGACTGCCCCGTCGTCAATATCCGATATGGTCGAAAAAGAAGAATAGAAAATAATCCTGAGAGACGAAAAGGAAAACCAACCTTCATTCTGCAAAGTGATATAAAATTCAGAGGGCGTACCGCTTACCATATCACGCCCCTCCGTCCGCTGATAGATCTTCAGCGAGATAATCACACACAAAATATACAGATATGAAACTATGGGGATCATAAGCACTGTCCAGAAGAACACATACGTAACCGGACCTCCGTAGAAGGAGATCCCAACCAGCGAAAGTATGAACAGCGCAGCAAGAATCAGAACCCCTTTATTTTTCATGGTCCGCCTCCATGGGAATATTGACCTTAAGAATAAGAGCTTCAAGAAGAGCCGAAGCTTCTTTCTTCTGAAGCCTCATCTGTGTGGTAAGAATCAGTCTGTGTGACAACACCGGAACAGCCATCTTCTTCACATCATCCGGCTTAATATAGCTACGTCCCTCAAGGAAGGCCTTAGCTCTGGCAGCCTGCAGAAGATGAAGCATAGCTCTCGGGCTTGCACCAAGTGAAAACGCCCCGTCACTTCTGGTTGCAGCCACAATCTGCTGAACATACTGAAGCATTCCATCACTTACATGGACCTCCGCAACCTTCTGCCTGAAACAGGTTACATCCTCCGCATTCAGCACAGCTTTGACATCCTTAATGCTTCTTCCTTCCATGTTGTCCCGCGCAAGTCTGAGCTCCTCTTCTGCGGAAGGATAGCCAACAGAAAGCCTCATCATAAAGCGATCCAGCTGAGCCTCCGGAAGCGGATATGTACCTGAAAAGCTTATGGGATTTTGTGTTGCGATAACCATGAACGGCTGAGGCAGCTGATATACCTGACCATCAACCGTAACCTGTGACTCAGCCATTGCTTCAAGAAGCGCTGACTGTGTCTTGGGAGATGTACGGTTAAGCTCATCCGCCAGAACAATATTGTTCATAACTCCGCCGGGACGAAACTTGAATTCGCCGTTTTTCATATCATAGACGGACATACCTGTCACATCACCAGGCATAGTATCCGGTGTGAACTGAATACGTCCAAAAGATAGTCCAAGTGACCCGGCAAAGGTTCTTGCAAGAGTAGTCTTGCCAACACCGGGCACATCCTCTAATAAAACATGTCCCCCTGCCAAAAAACAGCAGAGAACATTATCTACTGTGTCACCTTTCCCCACAAAAAACTCATTCATCTGCTCGCGAAAAGAATCGAGAGCATCTGCCCCTAAGTTCATACATTTCCTCCTCTATATTCCAAATCGTGAATCTTATCTATTATATCACGCCATAACACTAAATACTCATATTTTTCACGATAAATCGTATATTATCTCCGCTATAATTCCGGAATTCCAGGCTCTGTTTTTAACTATCCTTAACACTATAATGCTGCTCCTACTTCTCATTTTCCCCAAGAACATTGTTGCCATTCTGAAAATATGCGACAGGATGGATCATGTGATCATCAGCCTTAGCATCCAGCCCTGAGAGAGCCTTGTCGAAATACATAAGCCCTCTTAGAATCGATTCGTATCCATAGCGTCTGCGTATATCCGTCACTGCAAGATCGGCCTTCAAATACTTCTCCCGTATCTCCTCACTCATGAAAAGATCAGTCTGATGAGGCATCGTATCCGGTACCAGATTCGACACCCTCACTCCGACACTTCTTATCGGATGCTCCCAGTTGTAATTCTCCAGGAAAAGCTGCCACGCATACCCTGCGATCTCCTCCGAGATATTAGTCGCTATTTTCACCCTATGCTGTCTGGTAAAGCTGTATAGCCCGTTATCCCTGATGCTGATTCCTATAACATCGCCTATAAAATGGTTCTCCCTGAGCCTTGCAGCTACGCTCTCGGACAACAAATAGATCACCATTCTCACATCCTCGTTGGTCACAAGATCTCTTGGTGTTGTCGTGCTGTTCCCCACACTCTTGATTGGTGCGTAATCTCCTGCTGCCGCAACAGGAGTCTGGTCCTCCCCCCTGGCAAACGCCGACAACACATAACCTATTTTCCCAAATACCGAATGTAAAAACTCAGGATCTGCTTCCGCCAGGTCTCCGATGGTCAATATCCCATATTTTCGAAGCTTCACTGTTGTGCGTCTCCCGACATACAAAAGGTCAGATACAGGACTTCTCCAGACAATATCTCTGTAATTCTCCCTGGATATAAGAGTTATAGCATCCGGTTTCTTATAATCCGAACCAAATTTTGAAAAAATCTTATTCCATGACACACCTACTGAAACCGTAATTCCAAGCTCAGTCTTGATACGATTCGATATCTCCCTTGCTATGGACATGCCACTTGATGTTCCAAGCATATGGGCTGAGTCGGTTATATCCAGCCAGGATTCATCAAGTCCATAGGGTTCTACCAGATCCGTATAATCGCCGTATATCTTCCTGGCCTTCCTTGAGAACCTGATATATTCGTCATAATTGGGCGTCACTATAACTATATCCCTGCATACCTGCCTTGCCTCCCAGAGAGCCATCCCTGTCTTTACTCCGCGCCTCTTGGCAATATAATTCGCAGTGAGAATTATCCCATGTCTGGCCTCCGGGTCTCCTCCGACCGCCATAGGAACATCCCTGAGCTCAGGATTATGAAGCATCTCAACTGCTGCATAGAAGCAGTTGCAGTCCGAATGGAGTATTATCCTATCACTAACCATACTATTCACCTCCTCGAACAATTGTTCCCGCGGTGCACCCATTATACGAACCTTTGTTCCTAAAATCAACCCCAATATCTTGTGGTGAGAAGTTTATTGGACAGTACTGACTAATCACTCACCAGACTCAATGTTTATCCTTTACAACAACTTTGTCCCTGTACTATTATGATGAAAATTGACAGCTTCAATCGGGAGTTATTACACACATGAACATAGATAGAAAGCGCGTGCGAGAGCAGTTCGCAGCATATACAAAAAATTATGATCCTGATAATACTCTGATAGCACTTAAGATTATCCACACCTATAAGGTAGCTGACAACTGCGAGTGCATTGCAGAGTCTCTTGGTCTTTCAGATGACGATATTGAATTTAGCTGGCTTTCAGGAATGCTCCATGACATAGGAAGATTTGAACAGCTAAGAAGATACAACACTTTTGTTGATGCAAAGTCGATCGATCACGCAGCATTTGGCGCTGATCTTCTATTCGGAGAAGAGCGTCTTACAGACCTCTTTACAGATGACAGGTCTATAGATGACATGCTCGAAACAGTAATAAGGCAGCACAACAAATATAGAATAGATGAGAATATCACAGATAAAGCTCTCATGTTCTGCAACATTTTAAGGGATGCTGATAAGATTGATATTTTCAGAGTTATAGTCGACACTCCGCCTGAAGAACTATTTAATGAGCCGATGGAGCAGCTTGTCACCGCAGAGGTAACACCGTCTGCTCTCGAGCAGGTCATGGCGCATCAGGCCGTTCTCAGGACGCCCACGCTCACAACTGCCGACCGCCAGATCGGGCACATCGGAATGGCATTTGAACTGGTATACCCAAAGAGCCGCGAACTCACAATGGAGCAGGGGAATCTGTACAAACTGTTCGATTTTCCCACCCAAAATGAGTCCATGAAAAATGCTCTTACGGTTATCAGAAAAGAAATTGATTTATTTTTTGAAGATTAGTACTTGAGCCACTTTCCTTTGAAATAATAAATAATAAAAATTATGGTACTAACAGACCATGTAAGCGGATAAGCCCAGAAAATCACGTTGACTACGGGAATAAGCTTCACAATTATGGTAATATAGGTAATTCTGAGCAGACACCAGCTGGAAAGCATGACAATCATCGGCACTGTAGTTTTTCCGGCACCTCTGTATATTCCGGCGAGGCAATGACTAAGAGCCAGAAGGAAAAAGAACAGGCTCTCTGTCCTTGCCTGAGTTGTACCAATCGCAAGAACTTCAGGTTCACTTGAGAACATTCTAAGGAAAATCGGTGCATAAGCAAAAATCGCCACGCCAATAAGCTCCGCACTTCCCACACCTATAGCACTTCCAATGACAGAACCTTTCCTTACTCTTTCGATTTCACCGGCACCAATATTCTGACTTACAAAAGTTGTCAGCGCCATACAAATACATGTAATTGGAAGAAAAACAAATCCTTCCAGCTTGGAATAGCTTCCGCAACCTGCCATGGCAGCCGATCCAAAGGCATTTATATTAGACTGAACCACAACATTTCCTATAGCAATCACGCTGTTCTGTATTCCGGTCGGAACACCTATCTTCAGCTCTTTTGCCAAAATATTCATATCCATTTTGAGCTTGTTCAAAAATATTCTATGGGGACCATCAACTATTGTGAGCTTTACGAATGCCATAAGAGCACTGATAAACTGTGCAATTACAGTGGCAAACGCCGCTCCTCCAATTCCTAATCCCAGATATTTTACAAACACAATATCAAGCACTGTATTGATTACCGTGCTGACTATCAGGTAATACAGCGGGCGCTTAGAATCTCCCACAGCCTGAAAAACGCCGCAACATGCGCTGTAAAGAATATTTCCAAGCCCGCCAAGAAAATATATCTTGAAATACAGAACGGAATTGTCCATAACATCCGCAGGTGTTCCCATCCATCCAAGGAGAACCGGCGTAAAAAAATAGCCCCATACAGTCATCACGAGTCCCATTAGAATCGCGAATGCAATTCCTGTATGAGTCGCTATCGATAATTCTTTATAATTCTTCGCGCCATAGCTCTTACCGATGATAACACTATTTCCCATGAAGAGGCCGTTGATAAAACCAACCATCAAAAAGATAAGGCTTCCCGTAGTACTAACAGCTGCCAGTGCTTCCTTTCCAAGGACATTTCCGACAACCACAGAATCAACGATGCTATATAACTGCTGAAGAAGCTGCCCAAGAAAAAGTGGAACAGCAAACAGTATTAAATTCTTTGTAATAGAGCCTTTAGTCATGAAAATTATTAACCATCCTCCTGTATCCATTTCATTTCACTAATTAATAGACACAGAATTCTGTTTTATCACTTTTTTCAATTTTGCGCAATCAATACTTTAATTACTTAATAACCAGAATTTCCCCAAGCATCTTCTCCGGATCCTCAGCTGCTTTAACCTTGTCGTTAGCTCTGATGATGATTCCGTCTTCATCGATTAGGTAGGTGGTTCTTACCACGCCCATGGAAACCTTGCCATAATTCTTTTTCTCTTTCCAGACATCGTAGGCTTCTATAACCTTGCGCTCCGGATCTGCCAGGAGTGTAAAGGCAAGGCCATATTTTTCCTCAAACTTCTTATGAGATGCCACTGTATCCTTGCTTACGCCAAGCACAACCGCACCCTTCTCGGTGAACTGCGGATATCTCTCCGAAAAGCCGCAGGCCTGCTTAGTACATCCTGAAGTGTTGTCCTTTGGATAGAAATACAGGATAACCTTTTTTCCGCGGTAATCCTCAAGCCTATGCATATCGCCGTTCTGATCGGGCAGTTCAAATGATGGTGCCTTTGTTCCTACTTCTAACATATGTCCTCCTATATATGAATCCATATTATCTTTTCAAAAAGCTCCGGAATCACTTCCGGAGCTTAAACTAATTCTTTTTCCAGTAAAACTTCTCTGATTTCTTCCTAAAAAACATGCCACTTTCACATCTATCAATCAAAATACTCGATCTTTTCCACAACCTTCACCGGAGGCTTCACGTTTTCCTTAAATGCTACAGCACATTCCGGATTTCCGGCTATTTTCCCATAGTGAGTAGGAATAGCATACTCGGGGCGAATAATATTGATAAGCTCAGCCGCCTTTTCAGGATTCATGGTGAACTTCCCGCCTATAGGCACCATTGCAACCTCGCACTTAACCTGCTGATTGTCCTTGGTAAGGCTGGTATCACCTGCAATGTACACACGCTTATCAAGCCTTATGATATATCCTACCCATCCCATCACCTTTGGATGGAACGGCTTAAGATTGTTGTACGCTGGAACGGTCTCAATCTCCAGCCCGTTTATCTCCTTATATACACCCGGCGCAAGGGCATACACCTTATTATTTTCGCCGGCAACCGAACGAAGCTTATCCTCCATTTTTTCAGGTCCGACAATAATGGTATCGCTCTTAATAACCTTTGCGATATCTTCAGGTGAAAAATGATCATAATGATCGTGCGTTATCAGTATGAAAGCCGCATCATTAAAGCTCTCCTTAAGCCCGAATGGATCCGCATAAATTACTCCGAATCTGCTCTCAATCCTGATACTGCTATGTGTAAAAACTCTAATACTATCCAGCAATGTTTCTCCCCCCACATTTCTTGATACATATAAACCCTTATTCCATTATAATACTGATATTCGCTAAAACATATAAAAAAGTGCTTATTTTTCAAAACACTCCGGTATTTCCTTAACACCTCTCGCCATACAGAGTGCAGAGGTTGGTCCCGTGTATGAAAGCGGATTCCCTTCGATATCAGTAATTCTGCAGCCTGCCTCCTTGGCAATAAGCGCTGCTGCCGCATAATCCCAAAGCTGAACCCTCATCTCAAAATAAAGCGCACATCTTCCGAGTGCCACGCAGCACATATCCCAGGCAGCCGTTCCTGACCTTCTTAGATCAACACATAAAGGAAGCAGATTTCTTGCTATTTCAAAGGACCTGTCCCTTAGCTCTGTATAGTACGGAGCCGTTCCAAATACCGCCAGCGAATCGGAAAGCGGCGCATCGGAAGACATGATCTCCTCTCCGTTCATATAGGCACCCTGACCATCTATAGCTGAAAAAAGCATGTCATCATAGGGATTATAAATCACTCCCATATGTGCCTTTCCATCCTTAAGAAGAGCTATCGAAACAACTGATGGTCTGTACTCATAAATAAAATTTGAGGTGCCATCTATTGGGTCAATAACGAAGCAATACCCTTTGCTCATCTTTTCAGTAAAAACATCCTGCCCGTCCTCTTCACCCAGAAACTGCGCTTCCGGCAAAACCTCATGAAGCTTTTCCATCAAAAATCTCTGGACCTTTTCATCTGTCTCCGTGCAAAAATTGGCATGCCCGGATTTTTCCATAATCTTCGGACGCACGGCATTTACCATGATCTCTCCGGCTTCTTTTGCAATCTCTTTAATTCTATCTATCATTTCTTCTCCTAATCCTATCCTTTAGCTTATTATTTTTGTTCATACCTTACCATTATACACCTCAATAAGCAGAGCACTGTTTATCTTATTGGACTTTTTGCTAAAGCAATAGTACCATCAGATTAAGAAAACAAAGCAAATATGCCTTCTACTACAAAAACAAAGCTTACAGAAAATCGAGGGAATTTATATGGGACAACTTAAATTTGGACAAGGACTTTTGATAGTGTGCTGCATTTTCTATCTTATCTGGTGGGCGGTAGCTTTTCATCCATCACAGGGAGATGGCCATACAGCAGGAAAAAATGGAATATTGCTGATAATCACAGCCGTGTTTGGTCTTGCAGGCCTTGCTATGACTATGCTGGGCATAATAAACAAGCCCCCGGCAAACGGTTTTGCCACAAGGACAGGGCTTGTTTCAGGAATCACGATCATAGCTGTTGGAGTGATCGCATATGTAGTTCTTTTATTGGGATCCAAAGTTCTTCTGCACAGAATGGTGACTTCAGAGCTTTTCCTAATTGTCGGATGGACCATGCTTGAGATTGCCGCCATCAATAGAGCCTTCACCAAGAGCGGTGTCTCTTATCAAAATGCAAAGCTTTTCATCGCCATTGTCGCAGTCGCAGCTGTGCTTAGTCTGTTTTTCTATTTGCAGTATTACAGAGTAAAACCCATGACCGGTTACATATTCGGCATGATTCCGCTTGTGACTGAGGCCTCAACAATGGTGGTATTTGAGCTGATAGTCAGATAGTCTAATATTGGTACAATGCCGAATCATCAATCTCGGATACAGTCTTAAAGCCAGTGTTACTCATTATAAATCGAAGTTCATTTCTTATTCCTTCAAGGAATTTTACCACTCCCGGTGCGCCGTCTTTTTCAAGGGAAGGAAGCATTGGTCTTCCCACAGCGGCAGCATCTGCCGCCTCAGCAAACTGAAGCTGATCGCGCACCTTTCCATTGTCCGCATAGGGCTTTACGATTCTTACCGTTTTTGCTCCGGTATCCATTATCTTCTGAAACATGTCATTTTCCATCATTCCACAGAAATTCAGGATATTGCTCTCTTTTGCTGCAATAGAATACTCCTCAAGTCCCGTGTACTCACGACCGTTATAGTTTGAGAGATGTGAAAATGCAGGTGTAAGCACCGGCATGGAAAACTCTTCGCCAAAGAGGGTTGCCTTTGTATCAGCTACCACCGAATCGATAAGACGTTGTTCAATCAGTAGAGAATCCATGTATCTCTCAGTAATTTCATTAGCATCAGACAGTCTTGTATAAGCCATTGAGTTCCTCCTTTAGGTATGACATGTATTTTATATATTGTTCGTCGGTATCCAGATGTTCGAGGATTATCGGCATATCGGGATCAATCTCATTCATTTTTGTGACGTAGTGCCTAAGCGGGAATTCCCCTGAGCCCGGACCGCACTCCTCAAGCCTTAGTGTGTAACGACTATCCAGGTGGACGTCCTTAATGTGGCAGCTCCTTATTCTGTTTCCAAGAAGTTCTGCGCATTCATCTACAAATTCCTCCGGATGAAAATATCTGTCGGCTGAATTTATCATGTTGATGATATCCATGTGTACGGCAAAATTATCGCGGTCAACCGCATCGATGAGCTTTAAGTATTCTTTGGGACCTGTGGGAATCATCCACGGCATGGGCTCCAACGTGAAATATGTGTTTTTAACATTAGCTGTATCAATTATCTCACGAACCATGTCTACCGTCATCGTCCATGCTTCATCTGAGAAGTTTTCTCTATATCCTCCATCCCATACGGGCCCAAGAGCTCCTGCCACATTAACTGCACATCTCGCCCCAAGAAAATCGGCAAGCCGCAGCTGCTCGATACAATAGTTGCGATTAGCCTTTCGTTCATCGGGATCGGAAGCCAGAGCATTTCTCCAAATGCCAACCTCCGCAATTGTGAGTCCTGCTTTTTCGGCAGCATCCTTGTAGGCGATTATCGTTTTTTCGTGCTCACTATTTTCTTTTGAAGTGAGAGGCTGATCGGGATTATAGCTCTGTATAGGAAAAACTACAGTTGTACAGCCAAGCTTTATTTGATTAGAAGCCCATTCTTCCGGCGATTTATGTGCTAATGGGGATGAAGTACCAAGTCTCATAGATGTGCCCTCCGGGGTGTTTTTTATAAATATTATAGTGCAAGCGGAATGCTGCCTACTTAATATTTGATATGGGATATACCATTTTATGGAATTCGAGGATAAAAACTCTTTAACATTTGAAAATTATGTGATAATTTCAAAATTAAGACACATTTATTTGTTATCGTTATGAATGTGTCAGACCAATGATATTTTTAAAATGTGACTGATCACTTTATATCATTTAATGTTGGGAGGAGATAAAAATGAGTCAGGAAAAAGTTGACGCGTACAAAAAAGAAAAGAAGGGCCGAAAGGAAAGACTTGCTAAGCAGAAGAGAAACCGCAAGATCATGAAGGTTGTTTGCCTTCTGGCTTTGCTCGGAATCGTTTCCTTCGCTTCATGGAGAGTATATGCATCTAAGCACCCTGCTGAAGTAGCAGAAACAGAGGCTGTTGAGGACGTTGTTCCTACAGATGAAGCTGAAGACAGCCTTGAAGTTGAAGCAACAGATGCTGAGGAGACTGAGGACACTGCTGAAGAAGCTGAGGACACAACTGAAGAAGCTGAGGCTGAAGCAGATACAGCAGAGTAAGCCGCTGAGGATTAGTTTTGTCCGGAAATAAATATAGTGATGAGTTAAGGAGTAATCAGCTGGTTACTCCTTTTTCTTTATATATTGTTTATGATTGAAATAACGACAATTTTGTTATAATAAGACAAAAATATGGCACAGATAAAATCGCTTATGAGGAGGGGAAAATCATGCGAATTTTAACTAACATTATTTGGATTATTCTTGGAGGCTTTGCCAGCGCACTTGGATGGTGGATTACAGGCATACTATGGTGCATCACGGTAGTCGGTATTCCGGTGGGACTTCAATGCTTTAAGTTATCATCCATTTCACTTAATCCTTTTGGTAAGGAAATTATAGATGAGGGCGGAGCAGGTTCCTGCCTTTTGAACGTTTTGTGGATCATCTTTGGCGGAATCGAACTTGCTTTAGGAAATTTCCTGTTGGGCTGCCTCCTATGCATAACAATTATTGGCATACCCTTTGGCAAACAGTTTTTCAAGATTGCAAAGATAGCTATTGCGCCATTTGGAATGCGTATTGAAAGGACCCATTATCTTTAAGTCATCGCTTTTGAAAAGTCCATAGTTTTCATTTGCCTTAAAACGGGAATGATTATAAAATAGTGCAATAGAAAAAGTTTTGGGAAATGGAGGAAGAACTATGGGACTTATATGGGGAATCATATTCGGTGCAATCGCCGGTGGCATCGCAAGCTACATCATGAAAGAATCTTCAAGCACAATTAAGAATATCGTTCTTGGACTGCTTGGCGGTTTTGTTGGCGGATTCTTTTTTAATCTTGTTGGATTATCAGCAACCGGATTTATCGGACGCCTTATTGTTTCAGTAATCGGTGCATGCATTTGCATCTGGGGCGGAAGAGCACTTTCATCAAAAAAGTAAATTGAATAAGCTACATTTATATGTGCAAAGAGGTCGCCATGAGGCGGCCTCTTTATTATTGTTCACCTTATTTTATCTTAAATTTCTTAACCTTGCTCCAGGCTCCGAATTTTCCGAATCTGTCTATACCTCTAACCCTGATATAAACCGTTCCTCTCTTCTTGTACTTGATAGAAGCCTTCTGCATATTTCCCTTAACCTTTGCTTTCTTAAGATTATTGGTAAACTTCTTATCTGTAGCAATCTGCACTTCATACTTGTCGGCGCTGTTTAGCTTTTTCCAGGTAACCTTGACCTTCTTGCCCTTTGATGAAACCTTCTTTATGGTTGCCTTCTTAACAATGGATGATTTCTCTTCTGTGGCAGGTTTGTCTTTTACAGTGAATACCATTGATCCCACAGCTTCACTGCCATCATTCGCTTTAGCCTTAACAGTCGTGGTTCCGCTCTTTATACACTTTATGACGCCGTGATTATCAATCGTCGCAACTGATGTATCACTTGATGACCAGGTGACAGTTTTATCCGTTGCATTCTCAGGTAATACATAGGCTGTGAGCTGTGCACTCTCGCCTACATATGCACCTGTGACTCCCTTGATTTCAATACTTGAAACCGGTACTGCCTGACTGACCTTAAGCTTATAATTTACGTCCGTCCAGCTTGTGCTTCTTACTTTAATGTAATAAGTTCCGGCGAATAATCCCATGTTAGGGGTAGAGTTCTCATTGGGATCATTTCCATAGTAGTCCCAGTCCGAAAGTTCTCTTAGACTTGAATCCAATAGATATGCCTCCCAGCATGAGCTTCTGGTATCCTCATAATCATGCATAAATGACAGACTAATATAAGCGTTACTTGGCAAAACAATCTTGTAAAAATCAATGTCATCAGATGTCATTGTATTGCCGTTTATATAGGTGTCTATAGTCAGGTCACTGGCCGTATTAAATAATTCATTTCGCTCTTTTTCCCATGCATCTGACGCTGTATATGAATACTTTATCTGATAGTTCTCATCATAGGCACTAAGACTGCTTACCTCTATATAATAAGTTCCGGCAGGTAAACCAATGCCTGGCTCTACGATCGTTTCAATAACATTTCCGGCATATTCCCAATCCACAAACTCATGTAAATTGGCATCATACAGCTTCACTCTCCAAATATAGGATCCAGTCTCAATATATGTGTGCCCAAAGGAAAATTTCATGCTTCCATCCTGAGGCAAAACTATCTTGTAGAAATCCTTGTCTTCGGATTTCATAAGATTACCATTCATGATTGTATTGTTGCTCATCAAGGTGGCTTCATCATATCTCTCATTAAATTCCTTTTCCCACTCAGATGATGGCATGTATGAATACTTTATACTATAGGGGTTATCATAAAAACTCAGATCATCAACTTCTAAATAATATGTCCCCGCAGCAAGTCCCATGTTTGGTGTCGTGATCGTTTCAATAACATTGCCGGAATAATCCCAATCTGTATACTCATGTCTCTGGGCATCATACATTTTCACATTCCAGACATAGCTCGATGTATCTATATATTCATGCTTAAAAGAAATATTAACACGACCATCCTGCGGAATGACTATCTTATAGTAATCTACATCATCACCATCCATAAGATTCCCACTGGTAAAGGCATCATTCACCAAAAGCGTCGCTTTATCCATTGTATTATTCGGCTCAACCTCACCACTGTTGGCCGATGCATCAACCTTTGCGAACAAAATCAATGCCGCAAACAACATCCCTATAAAACACTTGTTAAACACTTTTTTCATAGCTTCCCCCTTATGAAAGCAAAACTTCCCCTGCATCTACTCTCATAATTATTTAGGACTTATTATTCTTCATCCCCTTCATAAACTGTGAGAACCTCAACCTCAGTAAATGAATCCCAGACTCCGGCCTCAGCAAGGTTCTTCTCATCAACCTCACCGACAGCTAAATCATGGTCCTTGAGCTCATCGTCTGACATCTGCTCAAACTTCTCCTGTGCAAGCTTGTCAGCCTCTTCCTTTGTGTCAAAGAAACCAAGAGACTCAGCCTCATCAAGCTCCCCATCCTTGAATGTTTCGTAAAGAACTACATATTTTGTCATTACCCATTCCTCCTTAAATATATCTTTTGTAATCTTTTAATGTTCTCTATCAGTCTTTTCTTTTCAGATAAACATGACCCTTTGCGTCTTTACCTGAAACAGTCAGTGTATAAGTGCCCTCTTCTCCGATTCCAACCTGAAAATCTGAGGTTTCCACATCGCTGCCACGATAAGCAGGTTCTTCATCTCCCTTTTGAATCGTGATGGCTATCTTACCTTTAAGGCGCTCCACCGAGACATCGATTTTTTCGCCTTCCTTCATTTCAAGCTCGTGAGAATACTCAGTATTCAGAGTCTCAAAATCCAGGTTAAACTGATCCGCGTCACCGGTTTTACTTCCATCAAAGGTCGATGCCTTCCCGCAGGCACACAGCATAATTCCGGCTAACATTATTCCGGCAACAAATCCCGCAAGTCTTTTCTTATTTTTCATCCAGTACCTCCTATCAATTCCCTCACCGGCATTACTGAAGGAATTATCTCTATCTCTATGGTAAATTACAAAAACATACACATTCCCCTATAAGACTTTAGTATAAATCATTATGCGTCATTTTCCTATTCATATGTCGTTTGTATTTACCGGCACATTAACCCTTATTAATATACTCCCTGCTTCTTAAGCCTTCTGAGAAACTCCCACACCCGCGGATGCGATCAGCCCAATTGAATTAACTATATCCAATATCACAAGAAAAGATATTCCTACCAGAAAATCCTGCAGCGCAATTGGCGCACCGATGAACAGGATTTTTCTGATATGCTCCCCACATATTTTAAAGCAGCTCCTGGTAATAGTGAATGGAAGCCTCCACAGGGGCATTCATCAATGATGCAAGCCCCGACGCAAATACAGGAATGAGTATAGTCAGCAATACTCCTATGCTAAAAAAGAGTATTATGCCGTTCGCTACTATATCTCCACCTACATCCGCCTTTTTCTCACCAATCTTCTGCCCAAGGAACACCGTCATTCCCATAGAGAGCGCGCTCACAAGATTTGTCAGCGTCATCACCGATCCTTTAATAGTATTTATGAATATTGAAAATTTACTCATTCTCCCCATCATGTCTGAACACGATCTGAGCGAAATTGAAGAATCCCTGGTACCAGATGTGGAAATCGTGTCCACCTGACATTTCCTGCCACATGAAGTTCTCGCCATCCACAAATTTGTCGCTAAGTGCAGGCAGAGTCTTTGCTGCTGCAGATGCACTCTGGTATGCAGTTCTGTCCTCGGTTCCGCAGATGTTGTAGAAGAAGTAGACAGGGTATTCGCAATCTTCCATCATGCTAGCTGTCTTGGTTGCATTGTTACTTGAAGGAGCTGCGGAAAATGCTCCGAAGTATCCAAAGAGATCTATACATTCGCCAATACCGATGTTTATTGTCTGCATTCCTCCCATGGACAGACCTGCGATGGCACGGTGTGCTCTTGAGGCTGTCATATCATATCCATCCTCTGAGTAATCTGCATATGTGCTATAGTGAGATTCAATGTAAGGAATGAGGTCATTCCTGAGTTCCTTACCAAAAAGATAGAAAGCATCAACCATTGAGCTGTCCTTCTTATACGGCTCACAGGCTCTTCCGTTGGGAGTAACTACTATAAATCCGTCAATGTCACCATAGTAGGTGAGATTGTCCATAATCGCCTTTACACGGGAATTAGATTTATTGAGGCCCCACTCATTCTCATTTCCACCGATACCATGCAGCAGATAAACCACGTTGTACTTCTTATCTTCACTATAGCCTGCAGGAAGATAGACGTTAGCTTCCTTCGTGATCTCACTCTCGTCTCCCGCATAGTCGTGGGCAGTATAGGATATGTGTTCAACTGTGCCGCCATCCTCTGTGCGAAGACTTGTGTACTTCGGAGGTACATGCTCACCAATTTCTGCACCCGGAGTCTCTTCCTTCTCTGCTGATTCCTCGGTGTCTTCTGCAGCCGGTTCGTCAGCATCCTCCTGATATGATGTTTCCTCTGCGATCGCCTCAGCTATACCATCCGGAACCTCGCTCTCAGACGTTTCCTCAGCGGATTCTTTTTCTTCGCTCTCTTCAGCCCCATCTTCTTTTTCAGAAGCCACATCCTCAGAACTCTCCTCTTTTTCTGATGTCACTTCCTCATTTGAAGTTTCTTCTGTTGAAGATTCCACGCTGACAGCTGAATCCGCCTCAGAGACATTAGCCGCACCCTGTCCGCAGGCTGTAAGCATCGCTGTCACCAAAATGATTCCCAATAAAGATTTTCTTTTCATATAATTCCCTATTCCAATCTTATATATTCAATAAACACATTAAATTATCCTGTTCGCTCTCTCTTAACGCTACAAGATAATTGCGAAAGACTCCCCTGATATTGCGTTATATCAAAAATTATAAAAACAAAAAATCCCCAGAGAGATGTTGGTGATTCCCATCATCTCTTTAGGGATTTAATATTCCATATAAAACGCGAGGTCAGAATTCCATGTTTACTTTGGAACCATTAATCACTTCGGATTAACAACCATGTTCTCAAGCATCTCCATGGCCTTCTTATAAGACTCTGCCATTTCTCCGGGGTTCTTTACCGAAAAACCTGCATCCTTGAGCTTTTTTCCGTTATCGCTAAGAATACCAACAAATGTTGCATCCTGCTTTGATCTGTTCATCTCGCTACAATATTCCAGCGCAGCATCCGAAATATCCTCATCCGCTATACTGATACTGTCGTCAAAAAGCTTACTGTTTGCATCAAGTGTCTTCTTATCCTGATCGTTCTCAACCATAAGAACCACAAAGGACTTGAACCTCTCCTTCATCATCATAACCTGTGTCATCAGGATATCCCTGTCTGCACCACCGAATCTGATGAAAATCGTCGAGTACTTATTCCCTGCCATTTTTTACCCCCTCTCTTGACGGTACTTCCAAACAGTCAGAACAACCTGTACTATCGAAACTATCGCCCAGACACCAGCGATAGGCTTGTTGCCTAACACATAACATACTGCTGCAAGAAATAGGCAAATGCATGTCCACAGTAGCTGTTTTCTTAATCCGTTATTATTCCCCATAAGAAGCCTCCCATAAATTTTTATTTCAAACTTACATCTATTTTACCATTTCTGAGAGTTTTATGCTAAATATACTCATTTGATGATACTTTAATATTTATCTCATCCATTTCCAGTTCTTTGCTGAGGAAATGACATCTGTACTGAAGGTAAGGAACCTTGTCCTCGACGTTCTCAGCCTTAGGCCCAAAGATCAACTCACTAATGTATGTTCTCTCCTTGCCCTGAACAAAAAGCTTTCCTCCCTTTTCGGAAGTAGCCCATATTTCGTCGCTATCGACGTCTTCCATTCTCAGGATTCTGTATTCGTCCTCGTGTGCATATGAAGCATTCTTAAACAGATAAGCTATCGACTGCATAAGAGGGATAATTTTTTCCTTATCGCCGCCTCTTTTAATAAAGCCTGTGTACTCCTCGGCAAGCTTCTCCAATATGTCGTTAATCATGGACATCGTAGTAGCTGACATGGAGTCGTTATCCTCCATGTATGCCTTGTAGCGCCCTGCGTCATTTCGCAGATAGCAGACCTTCTTTAAGCTGTAATGTGCAGAGGTTCTCGCGCTGTCCATAACAACACAAAGTCCTGCTGCCCTGTCGCCATACATCTCCCACATGTGAAGGTCATCGACCTTTGTTGTGAAGCTCTTTAAGAACACGTAGGGATACTCGATCTTTTCTCTGCTATCAGGGAATATCTGCTCATTTGTTATAGCCTCAAAGATGGTCTTGCCTTCCATGGGCTCGTTCATGTGGCCTATATTCATTATGGAAAAATGGCCCGCCTCCGCTGCAGTGCATGAGCCCGGAAGCAAGTTCTCAAGCGTCTCAAAGGCTGTGTAATAGCAGAGCTTTTCAGGCCACTCAAACTCGCTAAGACACATCTCCATAAGCTTCACATAATAATGTATTGTCGCAAGACATTTATTGAGTATTCTGAACTTCTTACCTTCCGTGTAGAACACCTTCTTAAGATCCATGAAAAATCTAAGCTCAGGGTAATTTGCCAGAAGTTTTCCGAATTTAAAGGTTTCACTGGGCTTTGTCATGTGATGGAAATAAAACCCATTAATAAGTGCGTGATCAAGCAGAAGATTCAAAATGACCACTTCATTTCGAAGAACAGAGAGATGTCTCTTGGTGTAACCCTTGATCTCCGTTTTTCCTGTCTCGTAATACTGGTTTGCAATATTCCACAGCGCCAGTTTCTGCTGGGCATCAGTATCCTTACCCGTTGTGCGGAGCCTGTTAGCTTGAATATAGGATGACAAAAGCTCTAAATGATCGAACTGAATTCTTCTGCGGAAGTTCGCAACAGCCTCATAGAACTGCTTCATTTCAAGCTTCTCATCAAGCTCCAGATACTGAGATGTAAGCAGTCTTATGTTGTTAATCTGAACAAGGTCATCATGTGAAATATCCTCGCCATGTTCAAATGTAATCTCTTCCTTGCTGATCGCCGCCACTTCCTTATAAAGCATAAGTGCATGGCGGAACCTGTTATATTTTAGAAGATGGTAGTCCGCGGTTTCGAAAATGATCACGATCATCCTGTGGAAAAGCTCGCTCTTTAAGGGCGTTTTGCTCTCCTTACAGGACTGCCTGAGCTTTCTGAAAAACTCAATCACAAGATCATCTATCTTAGGATCCGCAACCAGAAGCTTTAACCTGAAAAAAGCCTCCAGATCTCCTACTATCTCTTTATTATTTACTTTTATGTTTGGTGGTAATTCATCAATAGATTTTAAAAGATAATCCAGACCAACTCTTAACTTAGGCGCATATATCGGATGAGTAATGTTTTGATCAGGCTGCAGGTATATGCTTCGCTTCAAATTATTGACACATACCGTAATGAGAGGCGCTTCATAATAGTCAATATCGCATTTTTCCTGACTCGGCATCTCAAGCTTGATCTCTTCCAAATGATTCAGATGTGCCTCAATATCTTCATTGTATCCCCACTTTTCCCTCAACACATAATCCAGTATTGGCATACCTTCTCCTTCTAAATACCATATACACCCCCCGAATAATTATATTATCAAAAAAGCCCTCCCATTTGGGCATAATAATACAACTTAATTTCTTAATATTTTCTTAAGATTCTCTACTTCTTAAGTGACTTCAAAAGCTTCTTCTTTGCTTTTCCCTTAACTCCCTTGATGCTGAATTTCGCTTTTCTTCCGATTTTCTTAAATGCACCCTTTCCAACCTTGAGAGAGCCGTCAGTATTTACCTTGATCTTCTTAAGCTTCTTCGAGCCATAAAAAGCCTTCTTACCGATTGACTTTACATTTGGTCCGATGCTCACACTGGTAAGCTTCTTATTATTCTTACATGCACCTGCGGCAATACCGGAAACAGGATATGTCACTCCATTTACGGTCACGGTATTGATGTCTGCCTTCTTCATGGCGGAAATCTTTGTTACCACCACCTGGCCGTCATCACCTATTGAGTAGGTTATGCCCTTGACCTTAACCTTGTTTTTTGAAGACTTAGGCTCCACTTCCGGTTCAGGCTCCGCTACAGGAGTTTCAGGTTCAGGCGTAGGCCCGGGCTGCGGCGTAATAAGCACTGCCCCTCTGTCCACGAACAGATATCTGTGGCTCGCAGTGGCAGGAATAAAGTATGAATAGACTGTACTTGAATCCGCAACCCCATCCCTATTATCATCAATTACTACATTTCCTATCTTGCAGTTAGTGACATACTTTGAATCTGCATCATAGCTAAAATTATCTGTTATGGTTTTTGGCGCATCCACTGATTTAAGGCTGGTACAATTTCCAAGAAAAGCTCCGCCATTTACAGCAGTCACCTTTGAAACGTCAAATCCGCTAAGATCAAGAGTTGTCAGATTTTCACAACCTGCAAACATTTCAGAAATGTTAGTGACATTAGGAGTCCTGAAGCTGCTTGTATTAACACTTGAAAGCTCCGAACAGTAATTGAACATTCTGTACATTGAGGTAACATTTGATGTATTAAAGCTGCTAAGGTCAAGAGTTGTGAGTGAGCTGCAGTTCTGGAACATCTGATACATGTATATGACATTACCCGTTTTGAAATTGCTTAGATTAAGGCTTGTAAGTGAAGGGCATGTCAAAAACATCGCCTGCATTTCCGTCACCTTGTCGGTGTTAAATGAATGCAGATCCACCTTCTCAAGATCATAGCAGCACTCAAACATTCTGCCTGCCTTGGTAAGACTTGCCGTATTGAACTGTCCAAGATTCAATTCCTTTATGCTCTCACAATTTCTGAACATGGAATCTGCGTTGGAAACAGAGACAGTACTTATTATATTCGTACCAAAGTCAATACTCTCCACGGCTGCAAGACTTCTGAACATCATTTCACTGTTTGCATTAAATGATATTGTCGAAGAACTGCAGATGGATACCGTCTTACTTGCTGCATCGTAGTAAGCTAAAACGCCATCTCCGATTTCCGCGCTTGCAAGAGCTTGGGCTTCGCCCACAGGTTCCCTTGCAAAAACGATTTTCTTAACGGTTTTATCTTCTGTTGTCCAATTGGCGTTTGCATTTACAAGCTGCTTTATAACAGTATTGCATGTCTTTCCATCAAACAACGTTCCTGCCGCATGGGAAGTGATTTTTCCCATTCCAAACAGTAAAATGGAACACAGTATTGCCTGCCCAAAAAATACATAATTTTTCCATTTTCTCATTTCACTTTTACCCCGATAGCTTTAACAAGCTTCTTTCTGGTCTTCCCCTTCACACCTTTAAGACTAAGTCTTGCCTTCTTATTGATCTTTTTAAAAGCTCCTTTTCCTACCTTAAGCTTCTTATTTGCTTTAATGGATATCTTCTTAAGTTTCTTACAGCCATAGAAAGCTTTCTTGCCGATTGACTGCACATTGGATCCTATCTTAACCGATGTGATCGTCTTGTTATTCTTGCAGGACTCGTCGGAAATACTTGTAACGGGATAAGTCTTGTCGCCTATTTTCAGTTTGTCTATCGATGCTTTTTTCACAGCGCCGATACTCGTAACTGTTGCCTTACCGTCAGCTCCTATCTTATAAGTAATTCCGTCCACGATAATCCCTGAATTGTTGCCGGCTGCACTCACAGCAGCAGAAGCACCATAGCCGGGAAGCTGAGCAGGAGTAAAGGTACTTCCATAAACAGCTTTCGCTCTCTCTATCGCATCTAAAAAGATATATCTGTGGGAGCTCGTAGAGGAAATGAAATAGCCGTAAGTATCTGCAGAATCAGCGACACCGTCTTTATCGTCGTCCACAACCACTCTTCCGATACTGCAATCCCCAAGATCTCCGGGATTGTCATCATATCCGAATTCTCTATCGATTATTGAAGGTGAATCAACATATATCAGGCCCTTGCAGCCTCCAAGGAATCCATAAGAATCCTCCTCCGGCACATTACGAATGTCAAAGCTTGCAAGATTAAGTCCCACAAGACTGCTGCAATTGTAGAACATGCAGCTCATGTCTCTCACATTACCCGTTGAAAAAGTTGTGACGTTAAGAGCTTCAAGCTTTGAACAATTGCAGAACATCCTGTTCATTGAAGCTGTATTTGCCGTGTTAAAAGTCCCAAGATCAAGGCTTACAAGCTCTGAGCAGTTATAGAACATATATTGCATATCATAAACAAGCATTGTATTCAAAGCTGCTACATTAAGCTGCTTTAATCCTTTGCAGCCGCTGAACATACTGTTTGCATCTGTCATTCTGGAAGTGTCGATTATGCCTGTACCAAAATCAATCGACTCAAGAGCAGCAAATCCCTTAAACATGGAAGCACAGGATTTATCCAGATAAATCTTTGATGTGCAGCAGACATAGACCTCTTTGTCGCTTTGATCATAGTATGCTGTCACCTCATCACCTACATTCTTACTCTTAAGATTTATGAGAGGTTTTCCCGGCTTAGTCGCAAATATGATCTTTTTAATAGTGTTGTCCTCTGAATTGACATTTGCACTACTTCTTATAAATGA
Organism: Butyrivibrio sp. VCD2006; assembly: GCF_000423925.1. Taxonomy (GTDB): domain Bacteria; phylum Bacillota; class Clostridia; order Lachnospirales; family Lachnospiraceae; genus Butyrivibrio. The sequence goes on along the minus strand of NZ_AUIX01000015.1, from coordinate 8,159 downwards.
TTTCAAAGTGGTATTGAAGGTGCTTCCGGCAGCAAGCTCACCGGTTGCTGCGTGAGAAGTAAACCCGAAGATTACGGGTGCCACAAAAAGACACAGCATAGCTGTGATGAACAGTGAAGTCCTTCCCCATTTTTTCATATATGATTCCCCTTAAAAACTTTTTTCTTTTTTCGCGAAACAAACGTCCCTCGAATAGTCATTATAATAGAAGCTGTGGTAAAATTCTATATAGTACCTTTGATGAATTCGGAGGCTCAAAATGTATATAACTTCTAAGAAGCATATTCTCTCAAATGCAATAATGATGACCGCCATCACAAAGATCATCGCCGCTCTATGCGAAGGTGTGCTTCGCATTGTCTTCCGAAAGCAGGATTCGCTCACTCCCGACATGCTCGATACCATGATGTGGTACTCTCAGCTTACAATTTCTGCACTTCAGATTGCAGCCGCAGGGCTGATATTCTTTTTCGCGTGGAAAAAAGTGAATCACTACATAGCCATAGTGCCCAAGAATGACAGACGTCAGATGGGTGCGCTTCAGGAAGAAGTCTTTGGAAAAGATATTGCTTCTTTGTCAGTTACATCAATAATTCAGCTCATAGAATTATGGGCCGTAATCTTCGTCGGTGCTGAACTCATTTACATTTTCACATCTATCATGTACAGAAAATTCATCTCCACTCTGATGAATGCTCTGCCAAAAGACGCAGATTCATCAGGTAGCGCTTTCGTTATTCTCTATAACATGACTCATGGTTTCAAATATCTTGAGATACTCTCCGCCATTTTACTCGGTATCGTAGTGACCGCAATTTTCCTAAATGACCAGTTCTTAAAACTGGCTTCTCTTGGAGTACTTTTGCTTTTCCTGATACCCTTCGGTGCGCTTCAGATGCACACCGTATACTTCTTTGGCAGAGAAATAGGCATCGTGTGGTCATCGGTTGTTTATCATTTCACCGAGACCGCAGGGCTATTCCTTTTGTCCTTCTATCTTTCAAGGGTATACAAAGGGATGTGAAAATCCGCTTTGCATACGCTATCCAGAAAGATGCTTTATAGTCAGGTCAATCTGAAATCACTACAATATCTGCGAGACTACATCTGACAACGCTCATAAGATCATCGGGTGCAAGCTCAATCTGAAATCCAACTTTTCCCGCACTGACAAAAATGTGCTCATACTGCTGCGCTGTCTCATGAATGAAAGTCGGAAACTGCTTCTTCATTCCGATTGGCGAACATCCACCGTGAACATATCCCGTAAGCGGAAGTAATTCCTTCTGCTTTATCATGCTTACAGCCTTTTCACCTGCTGCCTTTGCCGCCTTCTTAAGATCCAGCTCCTCCTTAACAGGTACCACGAAAACATAGTAAGCCCCGGATTTTCCCTGGGTCACAAGTGTTTTGAAAACCTTCTCAGGATCCTCTCCTAAGATGCCCGCAATCTCTTCCCCGGTCATAGTTGCATCCGGCTCATATGCGTGACTCTCGTATTTTATTTTCTTACCGTCAAGCACACGCATGACGTTTGTCTTATCTTCTTTTTTCATAAATTCCTCAGCTCTGTAATCTTTTCTGCAAGTGCTTCTGCTGCCTTCTTGTGCGCGGGAAGTCCCGGGTGGAACTTTGCTCCAAACTCTCCTTCAAGAGTGACAGGAAGCTGAAAATACCAGACATTTTCATCGCCTGATGCTTTCACATAATCATCCACAGCACCTGACAAAATCTCAGGCATCTGCTTGTCTAAAACTTCCGAATTCTGAAGAAGCATTCCATACACCCATAGTATCTTGGCATTCGGGCGCTTTTCCCTGATGTGCGTAATAAAATCTATAGCACCCTTTCTTAGAACTTCTACATCCTCTGAAGGTATAGCACCATTTTCATCAAGGACATGTTTATTCTCAAACTTCATGGCCTTTGCTGATTCATGCCCATTCTCAGAATAAGCTCCGACATCGTTGGTTCCAAGATTAATCACCACAAAATCCGGCACAAAATCAGAAAAATTATAAGGCTCAAGTGCACCTGTATCAGCTGCTTTTCCCTTGGGCAACAGTCCGCAGATCTGATCGTAATATTTCGGTAAGCTATCGTTCTGATTGCCGTACCAGTTCCACATGTATCCAAAACCGCTCTGACTGAAGGATTCGTAATCTGCGCCTAATGCCTCTGCAGTCAGATATCCGTAATTATTCACAGCATCAAAAATTCCGCTGACCCAGTCCTGCTCCGTGACGGGCCCCATTCCTCCCTCTCCGGAGGTGATGCTGTCACCTATAAATTCAATCCTAAGCTTGGGCTCCTCAACTTTTTCAAAGGTTCCATCAGTGATGATCGCTTCTATCTGTACGAGCGTATTGGGATCTCCCGGCATAGCAGGTGTATCCCTGATGATTTTAATATTCCTTACAGGAACATCCTTTGCAGGTGTAAACATCGATCCTCTCCAGATACTGATCTCATGTGTTCCCTTCTCAAGTGGCAGCTTCTGAAAGCGCACGCCACCTATAACAACATCTATCCAAGGCTCAAATGCCACATAATCCGCATGATATCTGATTCTGACTTCAAATGCCTTCACATTCATCTCGATGCCTGAACCGGTCCAATACAGATTAAGCGGGTCCTTTTTAGCAGTTGTCCTTCCATGTACCTTTAAAAACTCTATCTCTGATGGCTTGTATTCTTTAAGCATTAGTAACTCCTTTTAACTCCCCAATTTACTCTTATTTTCTGCAAAAATGTATGTTCATCTTGAACGAAAGATTCAAGAAATCATGGTATTCATAATACATCGAATTGCAAAATAAAAGCTAGTCAAACTCATATCTCACGATCTGACAGTTCTTAACCCCAAAGCTTGAAAACTCCTCGTTGTCCATCTCCCTGAAATAAGACTCCACAATTCTGGCAATACCATTATGGGCTACAAGAATATATACCTTGTCATCTTTTCTGATATCATCCAGGAGATTATAGATTCTCTGAGCAAGCTGCATCATGGACTCACCTGTTGAAAAACGGCTTGCCATATGCTTCTTAGCTTCGTGAAACTCCTTGCCGTCTCTTGGAGTAGATTCGTATCTTCCAAAATTCTGCTCTATAAGCCTCTGCTCAACTCTCATGGGAATTCCGGTGATCTCGGAAATATGTCTTGCGGTCTCCGATGCCCTGATAAGCGGAGAAGTCAAAATCTCATCAGCTTTGATTCCTTCAGCCAGGATCTTTTCACCTGTCTCAATTGCCTGCTGATGTCCTCTCTCTGTCAGCGCAATATCAGTTGCCCCACAGATCTTATTCTCCACATTCCATATGGTCTCACCATGACGCACGAAATAAAAATGCCCGCTTCCGGCCATGTTGTTCCTCCTTAAGCTATCAAATAATTGTATATTGCATAAGCTCATACTTAAGCTGTGTTCCCTCCGCGATTCCATCAGGAAGGAGCGCTCTCGCAACAAGCTTTAAATCATCTGACTCAATATCTGTTCTTCTTAAATTGGCATAATCGCCGTCAATACTCTCAACTACGTAATACCATGTTTCCATAATGCCTCTCCTTATTTTTATATTTCTTTATTTTATATTTCTTTGATTCTAATATTTTAGGAAGGGTTTTTCCAGCATCTAAAAGGTAGTTATTGGTATTTAAGTGGGTATTTGAGTTGCTCGGTTCACATTCCGCGGCCGCAACCTATTATTTTCCCCATTTTCGGCCGCTAATTTGACCATTTTTCAATTAGTTAGAAAAGAATTCATGCTAGTATTTTCAGAAAATTAGTTTATATTATGTATGTTTAACGAATACTTTTGCTACATATCATTTTTGCTTGATATTTCATAAAATTGTCAGAAATAATTTGCGGCCGCAACTGCCTTCTTTAAGCAATTTCGGCCGCGTTTTTCATCTTGTTGACCTCTTATTGACCATCACACAATCTCTGACTGCAAAATCAGCCCTCAATCTGTCTGATCACATTAACCATCTCAATAGCACCCTGGCCGCACTCGAAGCCCTTGTTACCTGCCTTGGTGCCTGCTCTCTCAATTGCCTGCTCGATGGTGTCAGTTGTAAGAACACCGAACATTACCGGAAGACCTTCATTAAGGCTGACCTGTGCGATGCCCTTTGAAACCTCAGCGCACACATAATCATAGTGAGAGGTTGAACCTCTGATAACTGCGCCAAGACAGATGATAGCATCATACTTTCTGCTCTTTGCCATCTTGGAAGCAACAAGCGGAATCTCAAATGCACCGGGAACCCAAGCTACATCGATATCGTCCTCACTTACATTCTCTCTTTTAAGTGCATCGAGCGCACCGCCAAGAAGCTTTGAGGTAATGAACTCGTTGAACCTCGCTGCTACAATACCTACCTTAATTCCCTCAGATACTAACTTTCCTTCAAATGTCTTCATGTTTCTCCTCCAAATTTTATTTTTCGTAATTTAATATATGTGTATTTTTTATACCTACACTTTCAATTGCCTGTTCCTTATCTATCGCAATCAAAATTTTTATTACTCTCTTTCTCGCATCACACCCTGAGCAGATGTCCCATCCTTGCTCTCTTGGTCTGAAGATAGAACAGGTCAAAAGCTGTGGGTTCAATCTCGATTGGAACTCTCTTATTTATGCTGATTCCGTAGTCCTTTAACTGGTAAACCTTGTCCGGATTATTGGTCAAAAGATTAAGAGACTTCACTCCGATTTCTCTGAGAATCTGAGCACCAACGTAGTACTCACGAAGATCTCCGGGGAAGCCCAAAGCGATGTTCGCATCCAGGGTGTCCATACCCTCCTCCTGAAGCTTATAGGCCTTAAGCTTGTTAACAAGTCCTATGCCTCTGCCTTCCTGCCTCATATAAAGAAGAATTCCTCTGCCCTCTTCCTCGATCATCTTCATGGCACCTTCAAGCTGTTGCCCGCAGTCGCATCTCATTGATCCGAAAACATCTCCTGTAAGGCACTCTGAATGAACTCTGCAAAGTACGTCCTCACCGTCACCGATATCACCCTTAACAAGTGCAACATGATGCTCTCCGGTTATCTTGTTTACATAGCAGTGAGCCATGAATTCACCATACTTTGTGGGCATCTTCACGATGGAAGAGCACTCAACTATCGTGTCAAAAATCTTACGGTACTCCTTAAGATCAGCGATGCTTATCATCACGATTCCATGCTCTTTTGCAAACTCCAAAAGCTCTGTTCTTCGCATCATGGATCCATCCTCGGCCATGATCTCACAGCAAAGTCCACACTCTTTGAGGCCTGCAAGTCTCATAAGATCAACGGTTGCCTCAGTGTGTCCGCCTCTTACAAGCACTCCGCCTTCTCTTGCAACAAGCGGGAACATGTGCCCGGGCCTTCTGAAATCTGCTGCCACAGCGTCCTCCGACACAACCATGCAAGCTGTAAGTCCGCGCTCCTTTGCTGAAATACCTGTTGTGGTATCCTTGTGATCAATTGAAATTGTAAAAGCCGTCTCATGGTTGTCGGTATTCACCTGAGCCATGGGATAAAACTGCAGCCTGTCAGCGATCTCGCTACTCATGGGCATGCATATAAGTCCTTTAGCTTTACTTGCCATGAAATTTACATTTTCTGTTGTTGCAAACTCCGCAGCACAGATGAGGTCTCCCTCGTTCTCCCTGTCCTCGTCATCAACCACAAGAATCAGCTTACCCCTCTTAAGCTCCTCAATAGCTTCCTCTACTAATTTTTTCATAAACGTTTTCCCTTCCCTTTTCGTCTTTCACAAACTGCTTTATATACTTTCCGATCATGTCGGTCTCAATATTCACAATATCGCCTGCTCTTTTCCCCCTTAGGATCGTCGCATCCAACGTGTGCGGAATAATAGAAACAGCAAAGCTGCTACTTGTAACCTTAGCAACCGTAAGGCTGATTCCATCAATCGCAACTGAGCCCTTCATAACAATTCCTTCAAGAAGCTCCGAGCCTACATTTATCTCGTACCACTTCGCATTGCCATCATCAAAGGCTGCCTTGATTCTTCCTGTTCCATCGATGTGGCCGCTCACAATGTGGCCGCCAAATCTGCCGTTCGCCGCCATCGCTCTCTCGAGGTTTACCTCCTCGCCGATCTTAAGGTTCCCAAGACTGGACCTCATAAACGTCTCATTCATGACATCCACAGTGAACTCGCCTGATGAAAAACTGACAACTGTAAGACACACCCCATTTACAGCGATACTGTCTCCTATATGAACGTCCTCAAGAATTTTCGTAGCTCCGATGATCAATCGGCTTTCTTTACTGTTCCGTTTAAGGGACTTCACTTTTCCTATCTCTTCAATAATCCCGGTAAACATATCCTCTCCATTTCTCATATCATGCATTCTCACGATTGCGGTATATAACCTCATTTTCGATGAAAACATCACCGTCAAACATCTCGACTTTGACCGGATTTAGCATCACAGCCTCATCGATGTTTTCAATTCCTTCTCCCGCAACCGGTGACTTTGCATTTCCTCCGAAAATCTTAGGCGCCATGTATATCTGAACCTCATCAACTATCTGAGCTTTTATGGCGCTGAAATTCAGCTCTCCGCCGCCCTCTAAAAGGATGCTGTCGATTCCCATTTCTCCGAGCATCTTCACCAGTTTTTTAAGGTCAACCCTGCCATCAAGGGCATCAACTCTTAGCACCTCGCTGCCCATCTCTTCATATGCTTGTATCTTTTCGGAATCACCTGAAACAGTAGCGATAATTGTTCTGATCTCTTTTGCTGTGGTCACCACCTTTGCATCAAGCGGGGTTCTAAGGCTGCTGTCACAGATAATTCTTATTGGATTACTGGGAGCTTTATTGGTCACTTCTTCAGCCTTCCCAAACTCCGGCAACCTCACATCCAGCATCGGATCATCTGCGATCACAGTTCCGACTCCAACCATGATTCCCATCATGGCATGCCTTGTCCTGTGCACATTCTCGCGGGAACTGCTGCCTGTGATCCACTTGGACTGACCTGTAACCGTAGCAATTTTCCCGTCAGCGGTCATGGCATATTTCATTGTTACGAAAGGAATTTTTTCAAGAATATATTTGATAAAAATCTTGTTCAGCTTCCGGCACTCCTCTTCGAGAACTCCCACGGTCACTTCAATTCCGTGTTCTTCAAGAATCCTCACGCCGTTACCTGCAACAACTGGATTTACATCAAGCATTCCAACAACAACTCTTTTAATACCATTCTCAATGATTGCTTCCGTGCACGGAGGAGTTTTTCCGTAATGACAGCAAGGCTCCAACGTCACATATATAGTCGCGCCTTCAGCACTTTCCGTGCAGTTCTTAAACGCATTTCTCTCAGCGTGGAGTTGTCCGTATTTTTCGTGATAACCCTCGCCGATTATTCGCCCCTCTTTTACGATCACTGCGCCAACCATGGGATTGGGATTCGTGTATCCCCGCCCCTTTACAGCGAGCTCCAGTGCTCGTCTCATATACTCCTCGTCGTTCATACCTCCACCAGACTCAGTCGGATTCAAACCCGCCGAGTGCCTTTCCAACGTATTCCTATTGCGCAATGTGCAGATCACTTAGCGAGATATCATACACAGTATTGCGCTTCCTCTTGGGGCATTCTTATAAGTAAAAAAAGATGCCCCGAAACCATTCAGGGCATCCGCATTACTTCTTCACATTTTTATGACTTATATCAAAATCCGTAGTCATCTTCTATAAAACAAAAATCCCCGAGAACGAAATATTCTCAGGGAAATACATGCTAAAAAAGTATTACATCTTCTTCCATCCAGACTATACTGTCGGCCCCGGAATCTCACCGGATCATGCCTTACGGCTCGCGGGCTTTACCGCCGGTAGGGAATCACACCCTGCCCTGAAGATCGTTTATTCAATTAAGAAAAATTGTAATCAATCAGTCTCTTGTTGTCAACGAAATATTTGACTGTTTCCGAAAACTTTTCCCGGCAACTTGTTATCATATGCAAGCAACAATAAAACCGGATCAATCTTTTTCCAAATTAAGAACCGCATTCATGCTTCCCATCTTGTAACCCGGAAGTTTGACACCCAAAATCCTTGAAACCCAGTAATGGGTTATTTTTTTGCGCAAATTACAAAATCTTGTATACCGTAATGCCGTATTGTG
>NZ_KE384107.1:13551-180029 GCF_000423925.1 Butyrivibrio sp. VCD2006 | reverse complement strand
TGCATCGCCAGATGCATAAGGCTGGGTAGCCAAGTCCGGAAGGGATAAACGCTGAAGGCATCTAAGCGTGAAGCCCCCCTCAAGATGAGATATCCCTCCTTTATGGAGTAAGACCCCTTAGAGACTATGAGGTAGATAGGCACAAGGTGTAAGCACGGTAACGTGTTCAGCTGATGTGTACTAATAGGTCGAGGGCTTGTCCAATATGGATATAGAACAAAAGAAGCGGATCTAGAATGTATTCAGTGTTCGGTTTTGAAGGTACGGAAAGGCTAAAGCATTTCGATGCTTAAAACCATGCCTCCGTCGCGATTGCAAGCAATCCCGACTGTCGGGCTTGCGCCCTATGATGCACGATTTAAACAGTGCCTTGAATGCAAGCATTCAGATCACTGTTTAAACCATGCATCGCATGGTTTAATTTTCCTCAATAGCTCAGTCGGTAGAGCATTCGGCTGTTAACCGAAGTGTCGTAGGTTCGAGTCCTACTTGGGGAGCTGGTTGTACGGAGACCTACAATCGAAAAACCTGTAATACAGGAAACACGGCTCCGTGGTCAAGTGGTTAAGACATCGCCCTTTCACGGCGGTAACACGAGTTCGAGCCTCGTCGGAGTCATCAACAATAAGGAGCTTTAGCTCAGTTGGTTAGAGCAACCGGCTCATAACCGGTCGGTCCTGGGTTCGAGTCCCCGAAGCTCCACTAAAGAAGTCGCTATAATAGCGGCTTTTTGTTAATAAAATGCCGGCGTGGCGGAACTGGCAGACGCCCGGGACTTAAAATCCCGTGGGTAGCGATACCCGTACCGGTTCGATCCCGGTCGCCGGCAGTAAGAGAGAAGCGTAAGATGCTTCTCTTTTTTTTACGATGTTTGTAAAGTATAATAATGCTATAAATCATAGTTATTGATGGATAGGTGGTGATCATTTATGTGCAAACTTATCAAAGTTAATACAAATTATGATTCATCCGTAATGGTTGCGGATTATAAAGCTGAGATTATCAGGCACATCATTAGTACAGCAAAAAAGTGCCCGGATATTGATGCTATTATGCTGTTTGGATCCGTGTTGGAAGAGAGATGTAAAGAAAAATCTGACATAGATATTGTTATCATCAGTAAGAAAACAGTCAATGCGCTTAGTGATAGAAAATCCTTTAACGAATTTATGAAGGACTTGTATCTTTTGGATTTTGCCCAGGAATATGATTTCCTATATTTTAAATCTATTGATGAAATTTATCAGAAAAAAGAAAAAGCTCCTATCTGCAAGGAATTAGCGGAGAAGGGACAGATTATTTATAAAAGGCAGGCTGCGTAATGGGGAATACTTTGTTATCAATTGCAAAAGCTGATATAAAAACTGCTAAGAACCTTGTTAACAGTGATGATAAGTATCAAAAGCATCAGGCTACCTATTTGACTCAGCAGGGTGTAGAGAAAACTTTAAAGTATGCTATTTCTCTAAAAACGGGAGGACAGCCTTGGGGACATGATATTACAAAACTTGTAATTTTAGCCCAACAAAATGGCGTTGATGTACCTGATTTTATTTGTAAAAAGGCTAAGATGATTACATCCTGGGAAGTGGTGTCCAGATATTATCCAACAAGCGTTATCAGGAGAGATACTATAGCACATGTCATTAGGGTCGCTGATGAATGGCAAAAGAAATTAAAATGATATTTTGTGGGTATGGCTTATGCCGTACCCATTTTTGACAAATGGAAGGATATTTGAAGAGATAACGTATATGAACGAAGATCAATATATTTCACGAATCAATCAACTTGAAAAAGAGATAGGTTATTTGCATAGTTTGCTCGATGAGGCTGGTATTACTTATAGAAAAGAAGCAAAGAATATTGAAGATCTATCTCCTGACAAGAACATTCTATTTGACGATAATCAAGGTGCCAGAGTCAGACCTTTGGAAATAACCAAGCATAGAATAAAATTCTTCCGCAACTTGTTTAACGGACGAAACGATGTTTATAGTCTGCGTTATGGAAAGGTTAATAAGAAAACCGGAAAGCACAGCTACTATACTCAGTGTTGGTATTTTTGGAAAGATGGATTGTGTCCAAAGAGAAATAATCCCAAGTTTTCTTGTGGTGAATGTAGAAATCCGAATTATAAGGAATTGACGGATGAAGTGGTTTATGAGCATCTGAGAGGAAAGAAGGAAGATGCTTCGGATGTATTAGGGGTATACCCGCTACTTCTTGATGAAACTATAAACTTTCTTGTGTTTGACTTTGATTGTCATAATGATGATGTTTGTGGTGATGATTGGGCAAATCCTGATTCTGAATGGATGATTGAAGTAAACACATTTAGGAAGATATGTGAAGACAATGACGTGCCGATTTTAGTTGAGCGCTCAAGATCTGGCAAGGGAGCCCATTTTTGGATATTCTTTGAAAAGCCGATATTGGCATCTACAGCAAGAAGATTTGGAACAGCTTTGCTAACCAAAGGTGCCGAATCTGTTAATATGAAAAAATTCACATATTACGACAGAATGCTCCCAGCTCAGGACCATATTCCGATTAATGCAAAGACTGGGAGATCTGGATTAGGAAATCTGATAGCGCTGCCATTACAGGGACTGGCTTTACAGGCTGGGAATAGTGCTTTCATAGATGAAAACTGGAATGCATATCCTGATCAATGGGAGTGCCTCAAGAATGTTAAAAGAATCTCTAAAGAGATTGTTGAAGAAAAGATAAAGGCCTGGGGAGCAGATGGCTTATTAGGGGGCCTATGTAATGATTTTGATGAAGATGCAGATGATACCATGGCGAGAAAACAGAAGCCTTGGGAAAAAGTGAAACTTTCTTTTTGTAAGGAAGATGCACCTTCCGTAGTAGAAATCATCATTTCTGATAAGATATACATTAATTCAAAAGGAATGCAATATAAAATGCAGAATGCTATAAGGAGAATGGCTGCATTTAGCAATTCGGAGTTCTATAAGACTGCAGGTATGGGCTTTTCAACGCAAGGTATGTCTAGAATCATTTCTTGTGGTTATGATGATGGAGATTATATTTGTATTCCGAGAGCTCTTTTAGATTCACTAATTGAAAAATTAAATGCATCTGGAATTCCATTTTCTCTTACTGATAACAGATGTAAGGGAACTCCTTTAGATGTTTCTTTCAATGGTGCTTTATATGAGGAACAGATGAGAGGTGCACAAGCAATTTTGGAGCACGACAACGGTGTACTAGCAGCCACGACATCTTTTGGGAAAACGGTTGTAGGTGCATATTTAATTGCCCAAAGAAAGGTGAATACACTAATTCTTGTTCATAACACAGAAATTCAGAAGAACTGGATTGAAGATTTAAGCAGATTCTTAGATATTAAAGCTGAATTACCTGAATATAAAACAAAAACAGGAAGAATTAAAAAGAGAAAAAACTTGATCGGAAAACTATATGCCGGACATGATTCAATGACTGGAATAGTTGATGTTGCTATTTTTTCTTCTCTTGGCAAGGGTGATGAAATCAATCCTATTATTGAAAACTACGGAATGGTAATTATGGATGAGTGTCATCATGGAGCTGCGCAAACGGTTGAAGATGTTATTGGAGCAGCAAAAGCAAAATATGTTTATGGATTAACTGCTACTCCTAAACGAGAAGATGGGCTTGAAAAGAAAGTGTTTATGCAGTTTGGGCCTATCAGGTTCAGATATACTGCTAAAGAGAGAGCGCAGAAACAAGGCATAGCGCATTTTGTTTATCCTCGATTTACGAGGCTTGTAAGTTCTACAGATCTGAAGATAACAGACGCAAACCGAGCTGTTATTGAGTGTGATTCTAGGAATGATCAGATAATATCTGATGTGGAAGACTGTATTAAGGATGGTAGAACTCCGCTGGTATTAACCAAATACAAAGAACATGCGGAGCTGATTTATCAGAGATTGCAGGGAAAAGCAGATCATGTATACCTTCTGCAAGGCGGAGGAAGTAGAAAAGCTAAAGATGAAATGAGATTGCAGATGCGAGCTGCTTCTGATGATGAATCTGTAATACTCGTGGCAATTGATAAATATGTTGGTGAAGGGTTTAATTTTCCAAGACTTGATACATTGATGCTGGCAATGCCTGCAGCAGCTGAAGGCAATATTGAGCAATTTGCCGGGAGGTTACATAGAGATTATAAGACAAAGACGGAAGTAATAATATATGATTACGTAGATTCGCATATCCGAGTTCTTGAAAAAATGTACCACAAGCGCCTTAGAGCTTATAAGAAGATAGGGTATGAAATTTGGAATAATGCGATTATAGACAAGCAGGATGCAAATTCTATCTTTGACATGGATTCATATGAAAGTGTTTATGAGAAGGATCTTTTGGAAGCAAATAAGGAAATTGTTATTTCAAGTCCAGGCTTAAATCATTCTAAAGTTGAATCTTTTATTAGGCTTGTAAAGAAAAAACAGGAAGATGGGATCAGAATCACTGTTGTCACCCTTAACCCAGAAGGATATCCGGAGGAAAGGATTAAAGATACCAAAGGCATTGTGCAGTTATTAAAGGACAACGGAGTAAACGTCAGAATACAGGATCACATGCATGAACACTATGCAATTATTGACAATGAGATTGTGTGGTATGGAAGTATGAATCTACTATCCAGAGCTAAGCCTGATGACAATCTGATTCGAGTTAAGAGTAAAGAAGCAGCGCTTGAACTATTGGAGCTTACTTTTGGATAATCAAAGATACAGATATGTTTTAAAGATTGATATCGCTGCTGTAAATATTGTTTGTTATTCAATAAATATGAGTATCCTTTATCATACGAAAGTGGGTCAGAAATTGGACCAGAAAAGAAGGTGAGTCCGCAAGGCTCCTTTCCATGCGGGTTCTGAGATGTCACAAAAGTTCGATTCCGGTCGCCGGCAGTAATTTTATGTGGCTGCAAACTTAGATAATATCTGGGTTTGCAGCTTTTTTCTTTGCTTAACTAAAGTGGTCCATTTCGGTCCAAATGTGGTCCATCCCTTGATATACCTGTATTTTAAGGACAAGAGATTGTTGAATGTACACAGGAATCTTAACCTATTGCTATTTTAGCAATTCTGTATGCACTCACATTTTACCACGAGTCTTAAAGACTATATTCAGAGGCTACTAAAAGTTTGCTCACCAGTTGCCGTTAGTAAAAGAGAAGCGTAAGACAAAGGAAAATCTTGGACAATATATTTTAAATCCTCTATTATATATAGAAGGGACAATAGCAAGGGATGTTCGGGGGGATTAGGAATGACCTCGATTTACACCAAGCTCTTAAATAAACCACCAAAGGATTACTTACATGGCAAAGACAGTTAAGATGGCAGATATAGCCCAAAAAGTTGGAGTGAGTGTTGTCACGGTATCCAAAGCCCTCACGGGACAGAAGGGTGTCAGTGAGAGTACCCGTCAGCATATCTTAAAGCTTGCTGATGAGATGGGATACATTCAGCCCTCCGCTGCTATCCGCAGTGAAACAAAGGGCCACAACATAGGCATTATCATTCACGACAAGTATTTTAGAAAATACAATTCATTTTATCTGCAAATGTATCAGATGCTCACAAGTCAGCTTGGTGCTCAGGGTGACTATACTATTTTAGAGCTTGTAACCCATGACATGGAAAAAGAGCTGACGGCTCCAAATCTGCTTAAGGAAAACAAGATTGATGCCCTTGTGATGCAAGGCGAATTTACAAGGCAGTACTGTGAGTTTATAAAGAGTGTGGCTGGAGATATTCCTTTAGTATATCTGGATTTCTGCGATGAGTCCAGAGATGAAGTGTCTGTTATATCAGACAGCTTCTACGGTTCCTACTACATGACCAATTATCTGTTTGAAAAAGGTCACAGAGATATTGCCTTTGTCGGATCTCTTTTGCAGACAACATCCATTACCGACAGATATCTTGGATATGTAAAGTCCATGATGGAGCATGGCATTCAGGTAAGACCTGACTGGCAGATTGAGGACAGAGATAAGAATACAGGAATCATCTTTGAACCTGATAAGCTCCCGCTTCCGTTGGAGCTTCCGTCAGCTTTTGTATGTAACTGCGATCTTACAGCAGGAGTACTTATTAAGAGGCTGGAGAAAGAGGGATACAAGGTTCCTGAAGATTTCTCGGTAGTAGGATATGATAACTTTATCTTCCCGGGAGTATGTGACGTGGAGATAACCACTTATGAAGTAGATATGCTTGTTATGGTGCAGAAGGCAGTTTCCTGTCTGACATCTCTTTTAAAGGGAGAGGATGTGAAAAGGGGAACACATATTATTACGGGACATCTCATAGAAAAAGACAGTGTGAAAGCTCTTAGCTGATGCTAAGAGCTTTTGTTTTTTCTGTATTCGGCAGGTGTCTGAGAGGTTTCTCTCTTAAAGAGCTTGATAAAATGACTGGTGTTGGCGATGCCAACGTCGTACCCAACGGCATTTACCGTTATATCTGTCTGCTCAAGAAGTGTCTTGGCCTGCTGGATCCTGACGTTGTTGAGATACTGAAGAGGTGAGTGGCCGTAGTAGTTTTTGAACTCACGACAGAGCCTGTATTTACTTACAAGGAGCCTCTGCTCAAGGTTATCTAAAGTAATAAAGGTGTTATATTCCTGATCCAGAATGGACTTCATATCCTGGATATAACTCGGTATACCGGGAGTGACTGAGGGGGCAAAGGCCTTTGAACCTGCCAGATAACCTTCTGTGAGAATGTCGGTAAGGATTCTTGCTCTTAGAAGCTCTGAGTCCGCTCCCTGCCTTAGCAGCAGCCTTTGCAGGTAGGAGAGCTGCGTTCCTATATGCTTTTCTTTAAATTCTATAACCTTAGATGAATGTTCTGTATATAATCTTAAGGATTCCCCCGATAACAAAAACAAGTGAAAATAGCATGGGGTACTTTTTGTGTCAAAGCGGAAATTCTCGTAGGGTTTTAGAAGGATCATGCTTCTTTCGGGCATTGTTATGCTGTCTTTTGTCTTGATCAAGGCATCCCCTTTTTCGATATATAACAATAAATAGAATGGATTATCGATACATTCAAAGGTGGTTGGGATACCGTAGGTAATGGCTCCTCCAAAGACTGCCCGGAGGATAAGAGGATCTAAAGACTCGCAGCCACAGGCCATGAATCTCTTGGTGTCAAGAACATCGGTAAAAGACGTATCACTCCCGAAGAGTCTGTGGAAACGGAAGATATTATTCAGTTCATCGATCGTGGTGTATTTAGACGGTGTCATGATATTACTCCTGTTTATGGGAACATTATAGTAAGTAAAAAGGGAAATATCAATCTGAAATTAACTAAAAATTTAAGTTGGTTAGGTAATATGAGTTAAATAATTAAGTAAAAAGCTCATAAAACGGCAGATAAATTCATAATCGCAAGAATGAGTTATAAAATGCAAGAATAATAGATGATTAAAAAAAGTAAATAATGTATTCTTCAATCAGTAAATGAAACAGAAGCTCAATAAAAGGAGGATGAATATGAAATTGAAAAGAGCTTTAGCGGTTACACTTATTACAATCATGGCAGCAGGTACGGTTGCCTGCGGGGAGACAACCGCATCTGAAAGCGGTCAGGAGACAGGTGCAGTAGCACAGGCAGAAGACGAGCAGGTAGCTGCAGCAGCACAGGCAGAAGACGAGCAGGTAGCTGCAGCAGATGCACCTTCATCTGAAACAGAAGGCATTAAGTCTTATGCCGATCTTGTTCTCGGTGAAGACTTTACTGATCTTAATGCAGAGATCTCTTTCTTCAGCAACAGAACAGACCTTGATTCAGAGGATTATGGCGGAGTTACATGGAAGGAATACATTGAGGCCTTCAATGAAGTTTATCCTGATATCAAAGTAAATGTGATCACAGATACAAACTACGCAGAGGATGCCAAGACACACCTTCAGTCAGGAGACTATGAGACAGTAATCCTCATTCCTGCAATTGATAAGGCAGACCTTTCTTCATACTTTGAGTCATTTGGAACTCTTGATGTTATGAACGGACAGATCAACTACGCTGATAAGTGGGAGTACCAGGGGGAGGTTTATGGAGTACCTTCAACAGCAACAGCTCAAGGTATCGTATACAACAAGAGAGTGTTTGAGGAGGCAGGTGTAACAGAGCTTCCCAAGACTCCTGAGGATTTCATCGCAGCTCTTAAGAAGATCAAGGAGCACGATGCTTCAATTATCCCTCTCTACACCAACTACGCTGCTGGATGGACAATGGGAAGCTGGGATGATTACACAGGAATCAGTGCAACAGGTGATGTAAACTACACCAACGGAACACTTCTTCATGAGAAGGATCCTTTCAGAGATTATGGCGATTCAACCCACCCTTACGCTGTATACAAGATTCTCTATGATGCAGTTGCACAGGGACTTACAGAGGATGACTATTCAACAACTGACTGGGAAGGCTGCAAGGGCATGATTAACAGAGGCGAGATTGGATGCATGGTCCTTGGATCTTGGGCTTACCCTCAGATGGAAGCTGCAGGAGATAACGCAGCAGATATCGGATATATGCCATTCCCTGTAACAGTAGGTGGCAAGCAGTATGCTCTTGCAGGTCCTGACTACTGCTACGGTATCAACAAGAATGCTTCCGATGATGAGAAGCAGGCAGGAATCATCTTTGTAAAGTGGATGACTGAGCAGTCAGGCTTTGTATATAACGAGGATGGTCTTCCAATCAAGGCAGGAAGCACTGAGACAAAGCTTTCATTTGACAATGTTGAATTCCTTCAGGAAGCACCTGCAGCAGAGGGAGAAGAGGATCTTCTCAACGAGCTCAACTCAGAGTCAGAGCTCAACTACAGAGCAGGTGGTGACAGAAAAATCCAGCTCATCATCGAGCATGCATCAATTGGCGATATGGAATTTGATGACATCATGAACGAGTGGAACGAGAAGTGGACACAGGCTCAGGAAGTTCTCGGCGTATCTGTAAATGAGTAAGGTTAAGTCTTTGTTTTTTACCTGAAAACCAAGGAGGAAGGGACAATGAAATGGCTTAAAAGTAGAAAGGGACAACAGACTGTAATAATAATCAGCTTTATCACTGTCCCATTACTTCTTCTTGCTATCTTTACCTACCTGCCCTTTGCGCAGATGGTACAGTTTAGCTTCTATAAAATGAAATATCTTACCCCACCGGACAAAAGAGTCTTTGTGGGATGGAAAAACTATATTGATGTATTTACAAGAGACGACTGTTTCAAAGCGTTAAAACTTAGTTTTTATTACTGCGCCGGAGCACTGTTCCAGCTGGCACTGGCACTGTTTCTGGCAACGATCTTAAGCTTTGGGGTAAAGGGTGGAAATGTCTTTAAAGGAATGATGTTCTTTCCTTACCTCATAAGTGGAATTGCTATCGGTTTTATTTTCAAGTTCTTTTACACAAGAGGATTTGTCCTTGATTCAATATTGGGGATTATTGGAGTGAACAAGGACATTCTTCCCTATTGGCTAAAAGATCAGAGTGTAAATAACTGGTCCCTGGTGGCGACCTCTGTATGGCGCTACTTTGGACAAAACATGGTCCTTTTTATCGGAGCAATCATGTCGGTGGATGCTGAACTTTATGAGGCAGCGTCCCTGGACGGGGCAAATCGCTTCCAGCAGTTCTTCCACATAATTCTTCCGAGTATCAAGACCATTGTCACCTTAAATGTGATCCTTTCAATAACCGGATCCTTAAGTGCTTTTGAACCTCCGTTTGTAATAACGGGAGGTGCTAACGGAACAGGAACCTACTTCGTTATCATGAACGAGATAGCTCATGTCACGCAGAAGGTTGGACTTGCAAGCGCCATGGCTGTGGTACTTCTGGTGATCATATTCATAGTCACCATATTGCAGAAACTGTTCTTTAAATATGTTTTCAGAGAGGCAGACGCATGAAGATAAGAAAGTTATTCATAAACATAATTAAATACCTGATCCTTGTATTCTTTGCGTTTGCAGCTGTGGTACCAGTAGTATCCTGCATATTTACAGCATTCAAGACATCGGAAGAGTATCAGACGACAAACGTAATAACCCCTCCATCAAATTGGTTTTATTTCAGCAACTTCGTCAAAGCCTTTCAGACAGCAAACATGGGCAGAGCATTTATGAACTCCCTCATAGTAATGGTGGTTGTTCTTGTGGTATCTGTCGTAGTCGGTACACAGCTTGCATATGTACTGAACCGCTTTGAGTTTTTCGGAAATACCCTCATAAGAAATCTGTTTTTGTTTGCATCACTCCTTCCGTCAATTGCCATGCAGGTTACGGTGTACAAGATCATGAGTACCTTGGGATTTGTAAATCACCTCTACGGCTACATCATCATGATGTGCGGAACTGACGTCATCTCCATTTATATCTTCATTCAGTTTATGGAGAATATATCAAATTCAGTGGATGAGTCGGCGATCATAGACGGCGCTTCCTACTGGACAGTTTATTGGAAGATCATTCTGCCGCTTTTAAAGCCCGCAGTTGTGACGGCGTGCATATTAAAAGGAGTATCGGTCTACAACGAGTACTACTGCGCCAATCTTTATCTTATGGACAAGGAGATACGAACCATGTCCACTTCCCTTTATACCTTTGTTGGTCCCATGGGAAGCCAGTACAACCTGATCTGCGCAGGTGTCCTTATTTCGATCTTCCCGGCGTTTTTAGTATTTATCCTTTGCCAGAAGCAGATTTACAGCGGAATCACGCAGGGTGCGGTAAAGGGATAAAAGAGTTTTTTGAGGTTTAGAAATGTATCAGGAAATACAAAAAGAATTAACGGAACATATCATACCCTTCTGGAGAGGGCTTAGAGATGATGAATACGGTGGCTACCATGGCCTTATGGATTTTGATCTTAAGGTAGATAAAAAAGCTGAGAAGGGTGCAATACTGAACAGCCGCATTCTCTGGTTCTTTTCAAGGGCATTTAATGAGTTAAAAGACATATCGCTTCTTGAAGAAGCAGACCACGCCTACAGGTTTATGGTCGAGAAAATGCTTGGCGATGGCAGCAAGGGAATCTGCTGGTCTGTAACCTATGACGGCAAGATTCTTGATAGTACAAGACATACATACAATCAGGCTTTTGCTATATATGCTCTGTCAGAGTATTACAAGGCATCCGCTGAGCCACAGGCGCTTTTTCTTGCTCACAAGCTCTTCTTTCTGATAGAGGAGATGTGCAGGGACAATGACGGGTACCTGGAGGCTTTTGATGAAGACTTTAACCTTCTTCCCAACGACAAGCTCTCCGAGAACGGAGTTATGGCTGACAGAACCATGAATACAGCACTTCACGTGCTTGAAGCCTACACACTCTTATATGATGTGACAGATGATCTTGACATCAAAAAGTGTATCGGAAAGAAACTCTCAGACCTGCTCCTTATCTTTAAGGACAGGATCTACAACAAAAAGAAACACAGGCAGGAGGTCTTCTTTGACATATACTACAACTCTCTGATAGACCTTCACAGCTTCGGTCATGATATAGAAGCATCCTGGCTTATCGATCTTGCACTCGATACTCTTGGCGGTGAGTACTTGAGGGCAAAAGATGCAGAGGAGATCAGGAACATGACTCTTGCTATGGTGGAGAACACCTATAACAAAGCCTTGGTTGACGGATCTTTTGTAAATGAATGCGAAGTCGGAGCAAGGGATGATACCAGGATCTGGTGGGTGCAGTCGGAGGCCATGGTAGGGTTTGTAAATGGCTACTTAAGAAGCGAAAAGCCTGAGTATTTGCAGGCTGCAAAGAGCATATGGCAGTACACAAAGAGCTACATCATCGACAAGAGAGAGGGCTCGGAGTGGTTCTGGCAGGTTGATGAAAATAGGAATCCGGGCAAAAGACCTATAGTAGAGCCCTGGAAGTGTCCCTATCACAACGGCAGAATGTGCTTTGAAATGATAAACAGACTTAAAAAAGGAGCAGCAGATGATTCACGAAAAGTATTACGAGGAGCTTGAAAGGCAGGAGAGGCTTATCACAAGGAAGAATGATCTATCTGATTTTTATAACGGCCTCTATAACAGGTATAAAAATCCTGTTCTTACAAGAGAACATATTCCGCTTACCTGGAGATACGATCTTGATAAAGACACTAATCCCTATTTCATGGAGAGACTTGGAGTAAATGCAGTCATGAATTCGGGAGCTATCTATCTGAACGGGAAGTATTACCTTGTTGCGCGGATTGAGGGAAATGACAGGAAGTCATTCTTTGGAGTTGCAGAGAGTGAGAATGGAATAGATGGATTCAGATTTTGGGATCACCCGGTTCTTTTGGAGGATACCTGCAAGGAAGAGACAAATGTCTATGACATGAGGCTTACACAGCATGAGGATGGCTATATCTACGGAGTTTTCTGTTCAGAGAGTAAGGATACATCAGTAAGTGATCTCTCTGCAGCTGTGTCATCAGCCGGAATAGTAAGAACAAAAGATTTAGAGAACTGGGAGAGACTTCCTAACCTTGTTACATTAAGAAGCCCTCAGCAAAGAAATGTTGTGCTTCACCCGGAATTTGTCGATGGCAAGTATGCCTTCTATACAAGACCAATGGATGATTTTATTGAGACAGGAAGCGGTAGCGGAATCGGCTTTGGACTTTGCAGTGATATCACTCAGGCAGTGATCGACGAGGAGAAGATGACGAGCCTCCGCAAGTACCACACCATCACCGAGGCCAAGAACGGAGCCGGTGCTGTGCCGATTAAGACAGCAAGAGGATGGATACATATAGCTCACGGAGTAAGAAATACAGCAGCGGGGCTCAGATACGTTCTCTACTGCTTTGTGACAGATCTAAAGGACCCGTCTAAGGTTATCGCTGAGCCATCAGGTCTTTTAATAGGACCCAGAGGCGATGAGAGGGTAGGGGATGTCTCCAATGTTGTGTTCACAAACGGAGCGATAGTTAATGAGAAAGAAGAGGTGTTTATTTATTATGCATCATCAGATACACGGATGCATGTTGCAACAACCACAGTGGACAAGCTTCTTGACTACTGCTTTAACACACCGCAGGATCCCGGAAGGTCGGTCCTGTGTGTAAGACAAAGAGACGATTTGATAAACAGAAACCTTGAATTATTAAGGAGAGTAAATTAATGAAGTACGAGATTTTGGGACCCGGAACAGAACGCATGCCATGGCAGGATAAGCCCGAGGGACGTAAAGGAGCTCCTATTTGGAGATACAATGCCAATCCTATAATTGACAGAAATCCTGTGGAGGGAGTTGCAAGAATATTTAACAGTGCAGTAATGCCCTATGAGGACGGATTCATAGGAGTCTTCAGAGGAGAGCAGACAAATGGTATTCCTGCAATCTATATGGGCAGGAGTGCAGATGGAATCAAGTGGGATATAGACAGTGAAAAGATTTCTTTTACAGATGAAGACGGAAATCCCTTCATGCCTCAGTACGCCTATGATCCGCGCCTTGTAAAAGTTGAAGAAGAATACTATATCATCTGGTGCCAGGATTTCTACGGCGCATCCATAGGAATTGCAAAGACAACAGACTTTAAGAAGTTTGTGAGAATTGAGAATCCTTTTATTCCCTTTAACAGGAATGCAGTTCTTTTCCCAAGAAAGATAAAAGGAAAGTACATGCTGCTCTCAAGACCGTCAGATTCAGGTCACACTCCTTTCGGAGATATCTTTATAAGTGAGAGTCCTGATATGACTTACTGGGGAAGGCACAGACATGTTATGGGACCAAACGAGAACTGGTGGGAATCGCTTAAGATAGGCGGAGGAGCAACTCCCATTGAGACAAGCGAAGGCTGGCTTTTGTTCTACCATGGTGTTACCGGAACCTGTAACGGCTATGTGTACTCTATCGGCGGGGCAATCCTGGATATAGACAATCCTTCTGTTGTTAAGTACAGGTGTGAGACATTTCTTTTGACTCCGCAGGAGTGGTATGAGGAGAGAGGATTTGTGCCAAATGTCTGCTTCCCCTGCGCGACTGTCCAGAACAAAGAGACCGGACAGATCGCCATCTATTACGGAGCAGCCGACAGCTATGTTGGGCTGGCATTTGGATATACCGATGAGATCATCGACTATATTAAGGCGCAAAGCAAAACTTCTGAGACAGACCGTGAGATCGGAAGGCGGTGATCGAAGCGATGAGAGAAAAACCAATCATCATTTATTCAAAAGAGCCTGTGCTGGAGCCAAAAGAAGGCTGTGCCTGGGCGGATACGATGGTGCTGAATCCTGCACTGGTTCTTGATGAAGATGGAAAGACCATTCATATGCTCTTCAGGGCAACAGGCCCCTGGCCCTCGGCAAATCTTAAGGGTAAGTCAGATCCATATCCGATATTCCTAGGATATGCAAAGAGCACCGATATGGGAGAAAGCTTTGAGGCTGATTTTGAAAGACCTGCTCTGGCCCCGAAGCTTGCTTATGACGAGCAGGATATGTACGTGATAAATGACAAGGGAGAGAAAGTCATCAACTACGCCAACGGGTGTATAGAGGATCCAAGGCTCTTTTACATAGGAGCGCAGCTCTATCTGACCGTTGCCTGCAGACTCTTTCCTCCGGGACCATACTGGGAAGGGGATAAGAGAAAAGACAACCTGCCTGACTGGGTGATGGATCCGGACTCTCCGGTGGGAGTGCTTGCAAGGAGAAATGACACTGTCACGGTCCTTTACAAAGTGGATCTTAAGAAACTTAAAGAGGGCAGTTATGAAGAGGCGTTTTCCTATGTAGGCCCACTGACGGACGGGAATCTTAGTGACAACAGGGATGTTTTCTTTTTCCCAAAGAGAATGAATATCGGTGGAACAAAGAAACTTCTTATGCTCCACAGGCCTGAGAGAAGCTATGAGTTTCCGACAGGTGAAAGTGTAAAAACTCCTGCGATCTTCCTGGCAGCAGCGGATGAGTTTGAAGACTTTGTCACGGCGGATGCTACCCACAAGCTGCTGGCCAAAAGTGAGTTTGACTGGGAGCAGGAGAGAGTTGGAGCAAGCTTTCCGCCATTGGATCTAGGAGATGGAGAGTGGCTTGTGTCCTATCACGGAAAAGAGCTTCCGAATTACGGCTACACTCAGTCTTTCATGATACTTAAGGAAAGAGACGGTGATTTTCCCGAAATAAAACACCGAATGTCTGAAAGACTGATCTATGCAAGGCAGAAATGGGAACTTCCCGATAAATTCCCATGTCCCTGCATCTTTACAACCGGAGCGGTGGTAGCAGGTGATGAACTGATCATGGGCTATGGGGCGGCTGATCAGAAGATCGGGATAGCTAAGGTAAATCTAAAGAATCTGACGGACTATGTTCGCAGATTTGACGCATGCGGAAACAGGACGGATTGACCAAGTAAACAGCGATTGACTTTGCGGTTTTGCAATCGCTGTTTTTTTGTTGCCTAAAAATTGGAGGAGAGAATGAAAGAAAACAATCTTGAGATACTATTTTTGGAGCCTGTCTGTAAGCACACCATCTGGGGTGGGACAAGGCTAAAGGATGAGTTTGGATGCAACGAAGAAGGAAATGATATAGGAGAGCTGTGGGGAATTTCGGCCCATCCAAGCGGTGATGTAACGGTTAAGGCAGGAAAGTATAAGGGCATGCATTTATCTGAACTGTGGGAGAAGCACAGAGAGCTCTTTGGAGATGAAGAAAGTGATGTGTTCCCGCTCCTGGTTAAGATCATTGATGCCAGAGATGATCTCAGCATACAGGTTCATCCCGATGACAGGTACGCTGCAGAACATGAAAACGGGGCTCTTGGAAAGACTGAGTGCTGGTATGTCCTTGATTGTCCGCCGGAAGCAAGTCTTGTCATCGGGCACAGCGCCAGAGACAAAAGTGAAATGGATGAGCTTATAGATCAGGGCAGATGGGGACAGCTTATAAATAGGGTTCCCGTAAAGAAAGGTGATTTTTTGCAGATAGATCCCGGAACGGTGCATGCGCTTACGAAGGGCTGTCTTATTCTGGAGACTCAGGAAAACAGTGACATCACCTATCGCGTCTATGATTACGACAGACTTGAAGACGGGAAGAAGAGGGAGCTTCACCTTGAGCAGAGTAAGGACGTCATCATGACTCCGGCAAGACCAATAGAAGAATGCCTGGTTCCTGCATGCAAAAGGGACAGAAGAGCAAACACCCTTCACAGTATTTACGGATGTGAGTATTACCACGTCTATGAGATGAAGGTTGAAGGACGGGCACAGATTTTAGGTGTGTCTGAATTCATGCTGGTAAGTGTTGTGGAAGGATACGGTGAAGTGGATGGATGCGCCATCTCAAAGGGAGATAGTTTTATCTTACCAAAGGGATATGAGAAGGCGAGCCTTAAAGGCAACATGAAGATTATAGCTTCAACACCGGGGCAGAAGGAGCAGAGGAGAATAGGATGAAAAGAGATTACAGAGATGAATTTAGGAGATGGAAAGAGGCGGAACTGATTGATGCGGATCTTAAGGCTGAGCTGAAGGTGATGGAAGGCGATGAGGCTTTGATGGAGGATATAGTTTGTAATGTCTATGAGATAGATGATGAAAGTGCCTATAATGCTCATAACCTGAAGTAGGGTTTTCTTGGCCCTGGTAGTGGATACAAGATGAAAGATCACCGCCACCATGCCGAGCGGATAGTAGATAAAACCACAGCTGCCAACAGTAAGGGGCTCGCAGATAACTGAGTATATCATAATCTCTGAAAAGGCTATCATGATAGTTCTTTCGCTTCCGGATTTTGCTCTTATTTAAGGTGTAAGCAGTTTGAAATGACTTTTTCTCGTTTCTATTATCCCTTCTTTCTGCATCTTGCCAAGCTCCTTTGAAAGGGCACTTCTTTCGAGGTTGAGGTAATCGGCGAGCTGTTGGCGGTCAAAGGGAATGTCAAATTCGGTGCTGTCATTTTGAAGGGCAAGAGTGTTCAGATATGACATCACTCTTTCACGGATTGTTTTAGGAGAAGTGTGAAAGCTTCTGCCGGACAGATTAAGATTTTTCTTTGAAGATATTAACAGAAGATTGCACAGGAATTTGTAATTCCAGGAATTCTGAATCTTTGATGAGCTCAGGATTCCTTTTGTTTTGAGCATAAGAATAGAGCAGCCTTCATTGGCTATGACATCGACCAGCATGGGAGCATCCTCGAGAATGGCGTAGGCTTCTGCAAAAATACCTCCCTTTTCAATATGGCTGAGGATAGTCCTGTTCCCCCAAATATCATCACTTAGAATTGTGACACTACCGAACAATACGATTCCTATGACTCCGGGCTTGGAGCCGGCGTGGAGTATAATATCGTTCTTTTCATAAGACTGTATTTGGGCGTTCAATGATTTAAGCAAATCCTGAATTTCTTTATCTGTCATTCCTCTGAAAAGAGGAATTCTCTGTAGAATCGTGATATCCATTTGAACTCTCCAACTTAGTTCAGAGCCTGGCTCTGAATTTTTTTAAAATGTGGTTATAACAACATACTTATATTGTAAATCATATTAAACTGACATCATAAAAGCAAGGAGGTCAGGAAAATATGGTACGTAAGATAATAAAGATAGATGAGGATAAGTGCATCGGTTGTGGGATTTGCGCAAACGCATGTCACGAAGGGGCTATTGAGATGGTAGGTGGTAAGGCAAAGCTTGTAAGGGAGAATTTCTGTGATGGCTTTGGCGATTGTCTTCCGGGATGTCCGACAGGAGCAATCACATTTGAGGAAAGGGAAGCTCCTGAATACGATGAAGCAGCTGTTAATAAGGCAAAAGAGCTAAAAGCTTGTCCGGATGGCCATCACGAGGGTCACACAGGTGGATGCCCGGGCTCAAGATTTATGAAGTTTGAGAAAAAAGAGAATCCAAAGGAGGATTCAAACTATACACTGGCAGACAGATTTGTCTCACATCCTTCAAGACTTGAACAGTGGCCATGTCAGATAAAGCTTCTTCCGACAACAGGAGATTTTTATAAGGGGGCAAAGCTCCTTATTGCTGCAGATTGCACAGCATATGCTTATGCCAACATGCATGAGGATTTCATGAAGGGCAAGATCACAATGATAGGGTGCCCCAAGCTTGACGAAGGGGATTACACTGAGAAATTGACAGAAATTATCAGCAGCAACGACATTGCAAGTGTTACGATAGTAAGGATGGAAGTTCCCTGTTGCGGCGGGCTTCAGAGAGCCGCTGAAAATGCAATAAAGAACAGTGGCAAGTTCCTTCCCTGGCAGGTTGTAACAATATCAAGAAACGGTGAAGTAATAGAATAAATCGGATTCTGAATAAAGTAATGGAAAAGGAGGCATTATCATGGCTGGATTAAATTACAGAAAAGTTGCTGTTATAGGTTGTGGATTTGTAGGTGCGGCTTCAGCATTTGCGATCATGGAGAGCGGTCTTTTTTCAGAAATGGTACTGATAGATGCCAATAAGGAAAAGGCTGAAGGCGAAGCGCTGGATATCAGTCATGGACTTCCTTTTGCCAAGCCTATGAAGATATATGCGGGTGAATACAGGGACATAGCAGATGCATATGTTATCGTGGTGACAGCAGGCGCCGGACAGAAACCAGGAGAGACCAGGCTTGATCTGGTAAAAAAGAACGTTAGCATCTTTAAGTCCATCATACCCCAGATCGCTGAAGTCAACAAAGACGCCATAATGCTGATTGTGGCTAATCCTGTTGATATTCTTACATATGCTGCAAGACAGCTTTCTGGTTATCCGGGAAACAGAGTGTTCGGATCGGGAACAACCCTTGATACTGCAAGGCTTAAATACCTTCTTGGAGAGCATCTTGCTGTGGACAGCAGATCTGTGCACGCTTTTATAATTGGTGAACATGGCGATAGTGAGATAGCAGCCTGGAGTAGTGCGAATGTATCAGGCATTCCGCTAAATGATTTCTGTGAGATGAGGGGACACTTTAACCATGAAGCTGCTATGAAGGAGATTGCTGAGAATGTAAAGAACAGTGCTTATGAGATAATCGAGAAGAAAGGAGCTACTTACTATGGCATTGCAATGTCTGTACGCAGGATCTGTGAAGCTATAGTACGTGATGAAAAAACCATTCTTCCGGTATCAAGCTTGCAGCACGATAATCATGGCATATCGGATGTGGCACTTAGCATGCCTGCAATTGTTGGAAAAGACGGCGTTGAGAGCACTGTGCCGATCAGTCTTAATGATACAGAAACAGAGGCTTTAAGAGCTTCTGCTGATACATTGAAAAAGGTAATAGAGGAAGTGCTGTAAAAGGTATCTTGGAATACTAATGATATCTTATGCAATTCGATTTCATATAGATTCAGTGAAATTTGGGTTATTATCTGTGTGGGTAAGGACTTTTTTAGTGCTACATGGTAGACTTAATAATATAAGCGAGTTGGTTTCATTAGGGTTACTGCGTAGATGTATGCACTGCTGAAGGGTGAATCGAAATGAATAAGGAATGGTCAGAAAAAAACAAGAAAATGCAAGCTCTGATCGGAAAGAAAGAGAGCTTTGATGAAGGGATTACCGTTCTGCTTGAGCTAAGAGAGGAACTTTTTGGTCAGATAACATCAATAGTGAATACATGCCCGAAAGAAGCCTTTTATCTGATTCCTTTTGCCGGAGCAAAGGGTTATCACAGCAAGACACTGGGGTATTCCATGTGGCATATATTTCGGATTGAGGATATTGTGGCACATACACTGATATCTCAGGACAGTCAAATCCTCTTTACGGATGATTGGCTTCACAGGATAAACAGTCCTATCATTACCACCGGCAATGAACTGAAGGGAGAGGAAATCGCGGAGTTTTCTGCAAAACTTGATGTGAGAGCTTTGTATGACTACTGCAGGGCAGTGATGGATTCAACAAATGAGCTACTTAAAGATCTGGAATACATAGACTTAAAGAGGAAGTTTTCTGATGATGACAGGGAAAGGATTATCGAAACCAGAACAGTTAGTAAGGATGAAGATGCATTCTGGTTGATCGATTATTGGTGCGGAAAGGATATTAAAGGACTGATTCGGATGCCTTTCTCCAGACACTGGATCATGCACATCGAAGCAATGTGCCGGATTAAGAACAAGCTTTGTCTGAATTGAGAATATCGGCTTCAGAGAGCACTGCAGAAATGTGGTGCTTTTTATTTTGTGATATAAAGAAAAAATTTTCTTTTTTTCCTAACCGATGAATAAATATTGCTACTATATATGTGAAAGCTTTCAAAAACAGTGAGGAATCAATTAAATGACTAAAGAACAGATGGAGCAAATTGTGCTCGCAAACATGAAGAAAATATACCTGTATTGCGTGCGCAGGCTCGGAAATGCAGCAGATGCGGAGGATGTGTCATCGGATATAATCTATGAACTGCTTGGTTCGTATGAAAGGATAAAAAATGATAAGGCGGTCATGGGATATATTTGGGCAGTTGCAGATAACTTATGCAAGAATTATTGGCGTAGATCTATGAAATATGAAATCGTAGAGATGCCTGATAAATATGTTGGAACATTTCAAATAACCGCTGAAGAAGAGCTTATTTGCAAAGAAAACATGAATCTAATGCGAAGAGAATTGGCACTTTTAAGCAATACATATCGAGAGATAATGGTCAGGCATTATATTCATGGTGAAAGCTGTGAGAAGATTTCACAGAACCTGAAGATTTCCGTGCAAAATGTTAAGCAATATCTGTTCGAAGGCAGAAAGAAGGTAAAAAAAGGCATGGACACTCAGAGAGAATATGGTGTATATAGCTACGCACCTGAAAAGTTTTTAATAAATTATTTTGGAGATTGTTCTAACGGATACTGGGAACTGTTTGAAAGAAAGCTTCCCGGAAGCATAATGTTGTCGATTTGGGACAACCCAAAGACTATGGAAGAGCTTAGTATGGATGTTGGGGTTGCTGTTCCGTATCTTGAAGAAGAGGTAGAGAAGCTGGAAGCCTTTAAGCTCTTAATCAAGAAGGGTAAGAAATATCATAGCGGAATAGTTATTTTTGATAAGGATTATGTATGTGAAATCCGCAGAAGAGCAGGAGAATCAATTGCAAATAACATTGAATCTGTTAAGGCAGCGGTTGAAAAAGGAAAGAGTTTTCTTAATGGCACAGATTATAGTTGTTATCTCGATGACGAGAATGTCAGGGGATGGTTTATTTTGATACTTATCTTGTGGGAGGCAGTTCAAAAATCTGAAGAAAAGATGAAGACACATCTTTCATTTCCGCTTCAGGCTAATGGATATAAAGGGTATGTAATGGGATGCCGTGGAGAATACCCGGTGGCTATGAATGGTATGTATGGTATGTATAGCTTGGAGAAGGGATACTTGCGCGCAATTAATTACAAAGCCTTATCCAGCAAGGTGATTAATCCTTTTGAGAGAGGCGCGCGGGAGGTATTTCTTGCATGCGAAAAGCGTCTGAGTGAAACTACAGAGTTAGAGACTTTGTCCGATATGATCAGCGACAAAATCGTGCACATCGAGGAAGGAATGATTTGCCCTAATTTTGTAGAGATATCCGAAAGATGTTATAAAGAAATAATGGATAAACTGGCGCTGGAAATAAATGACATGGCAGAGCTTGCAGCAGGTATCCGTGATGGTGCAGCTGATCTCCTTGAAAATCAGGTGCCAAAGGGGTATAGCGAAGCCCGCGAGATTGGAAGTATAGTTTCAATGTGGAGCATGCTTGAAGAGGCAGCATCAGCAGTAATCGAGACAGGGTATCTTTCTAAGGGTAGTGATGATCAGAATGTAACTACTTTTTACATTAGAAGGTGATGAGTGCCACAAAAGCTGTACAGAGAGAAAGCAGGAGGAGTTAAGCAGATATGGCAGGTCAGATGACGCATATGGTGATTGCTCACAAACTTATAGAGAAGTTAGGAATAGATGAGGGGAAAGAAGAATTTATACTGGGGTCTGTTGCTCCGGATTCAGTGCATTTTTCGGAGGATTATCTGCCGAAGAAGATTCATTCTCATCTGTTTGAAAACTGTGGCCCTTGGGGGGATACACAGGATTATGACAATTGGATAGTGAACATAAAAGCGTTCTGGAACAAGTATGTTGTGAATGAAACGGATCAAATAAAAAGAAGCTTTTTGTTGGGAATAGTCGTTCATTGTTTAACTGATTATTGGAACGATCTGCTTATCTGGCGAGCATTGCAGAAGAAAATGATTCCGCCTATGGGCTATGATGAGTTTAAAGAGGCATATTATCCGGAATCTTTCAGGATAGATAGGTGGCTATACCAAAATACTCAGAATGCAGAAGAAATAATGAAGCTTTTGCATGATTCAAAGGAATTTGATTTTGAGGATTATTTAAGAAAAGCCGAGATTTGCAAAATGAAGGATAATCTTATTAACGTACAGTACAATCTGCCAGAGCCTATTGATGTTTCCGGACATAGATACTATCCAGCTGATATGATGCTGTGGTTTATTGAGGAAGTTCCTGATAGGATATATGGACAGTTGAATGAGTTTCAGTAGAATAGTTATAAAAGAGAAGGTTAGACCCACCGCTGTATTTAGCGGTGGGTCTAAATCATTTTCTTTGCACAATAAATTTTTACTTAGGATATTGTTTTAGTTTTTATTTCAAAAATAGCCTGTTTTTTTACGGTAGGCTTTACTGGTTCATCTCATGAATATCATAGTATTCATCATATAATCCAAGGCATGCATCCATTCCTGCATTTGAAGAGAGTGCCTTTTCAATTACAGTTTGCCAGGATCCGTATTTTTCGTATAGTGAATCTGCTGTAGGTCCTTCCTCATTTCCGTAGGTTTCAAGGTTGCTTTTCTTTAAAAGAGCCAGACCTTCAGGGTCGTTTTTGTGGCTCTCAAGTCTTATTTCATTGCGGTGTTTGCTGACTGAA
Source organism: Butyrivibrio sp. VCD2006 (assembly GCF_000423925.1). Taxonomy (GTDB): domain Bacteria; phylum Bacillota; class Clostridia; order Lachnospirales; family Lachnospiraceae; genus Butyrivibrio. The sequence goes on along the minus strand of NZ_KE384107.1, from coordinate 157,073 downwards.
CGGGCTATAGTTTCAACATCTTTTCCTTGAGCCAAAAGGCTTTCGATAAGCCGGTAATTCTCTTCGTTCTTCTTATGATAATCTTCCCTGGCCTTTTTTGCATTAGCTACTGCTACAGGATCAGTCCAATCCAGGGCATTTACATATTCCTTAAGTCTTGTGGACTCAGGGTTTGGAGAAAAACCATAGACGGCATCAGGATTTACTATGGCATCAGCCAGAACCTTTTTGTTCTCTGCCGGGTTGTGTATATAGCGGAAGGAAGGGCACTTTGTAATCAAAAGAACGTTGCCTGAAATTCCCGTCATATCAAGATCCAAATGCTCAGAGCGTTTATTGAAAGGAAGTGCATTCCACGAGTCGTTGTAGTAACAGTACATTTTAAGGTTACTGTTGTCCTTGATCTGTGGTGACCATAGGGATACTGTCAGCTTTTTTTCCTGAGGTATTTTTGTAGGAAGGATTATCTTAACAACAGCTACAGCCTGTTCTGCCTGGCTGGTGGCAAACTTTATCGCTGAGGGTTCGTATGTCTCTGCATTGTCTACGACAGCTGTCAGACCTGTAGGCTCGCCATCGATCAGTACATCGCCTACTCCACTGGCTACGGGCATAACATCTTTTATCACTCTGGAGGAGATTACCGCATTGTTCATAAACTCTGCGTCAGATCTCGCCTGCACAGTAATCACAGGTCCCTCGGCAAAAATCATGAAACTCATAACAATTGCCAATACTTTTATCATGTTTTTCATTATTCTACTCCTTTCCTGTTAACTGTAGAGGATAATCGGGCTGCCTTAATCCATAATATTATCTTCACGTAAATCATGACTATCGCTCTTTAAAAGTGATATACCTATTATACGCTCCCATTTGGGAACCATGCATTATGAGCATAGTTTTCTTAATAGGATTCATTTCTGTTATACAGCAAATAAAGACAATCAGAGGTTCTCTTCGCCCCATTTCTTTAGTTCCAGAAGGATGGGAATAAGATCTTTGGCCTTGTCTGTAAGTCTGTATTCAACTCTTACGGGCATCTCATCATATTGTTTTCTTTCAACGAGTCCGTCGGCTTCAAGTTCCTTTAATGAATTGGCAAGCATGGTGTTTGTGATGCCATGAATGGCTCTGGTGAGCTCTCCATAGCGGACTACTTCCTGGTAATCGATTACACACAGTATCATGATCTTCCATTTGCCGCCGACAATGTCGATGACTTTTTTCAGACCACAGTCTTTTCCTGCTATATTTTCACATAAGGGTTCTTTTTTACTTGTTTTTTCCATGGTATGTTTTCCTCATTTGATATATGTAAAGGTTGAATACTTGATATATTTTTTATACCACCTATAATAAAGCTATCAGATGTAAAATGCAATAAGTAAAACAAACTCGCAGGTAAATGGATAAGGTGAAAAGTAATGATAATACATCCTATAGCACCGGTTTATGATGAAAATTCAAAATTATTGATTTTGGGAAGCTTCCCTTCAGTGAAATCGAGGGAGGCATGTTTTTTCTATGGACATCCACAGAACCGCTTTTGGAAATTATTAGCTTCGATATTTGAGGATGATGTACCAGAAACAATAGAAGATAAAAGAGCTTTCTTGCTGCGACATAATATTGCGGTGTGGGATGTGATCAAATCCTGTGACATAACGGGATCATCAGATGCCAGTATAAAGAATGTTGTTCCAAATGATCTAAGTATTATCTTGAATACAGCAAATATCAGAAATATCTATGTGAATGGAAAAACGGCGTACAAGTACTATGAGAAATATACTAAGAAGCTTTTAGGGCGAGATGCAATTTGTCTTCCTTCAACCAGCCCGGCCAATGCGGCATGGAATATGGACAGGTTAAAAAGTGAATGGAAGCAAATAAAAGACCAGTGTAAATGAAGGTATGCAAATAAAAATTTGGGTAAGCGAATGTATACAATAAAAGATTTGAGATAAAAAATAAGGGGATAAATATAATGCCAAAGGTGATAAAATAATCAGAGTGTGTAAACACAAATATGAAATGCAGGGAGAAATGAAAGTGAGTTTTTCGTCAATTATTGAGAGTATCGACAGCTTTTTATGGGGATGGCCGCTTATTATACTGCTGTTTGGTACTCATCTTTTTATGACCTTTAAGACGGGATTTATTCAGAAGGAAATCTTTAAGGCTATAAAGCTGTCAGTTACAAAGGATCCGGATGTAGAGGGAGATGTATCCCAGTTTGGTGCTCTTACAACAGCTCTTTCTTCAACAATCGGAACAGGTAATATTATCGGCGTAGGAACTGCTATTGCGCTTGGAGGACCGGGAGCGGTCCTGTGGATGTGGCTGACAGGTATATTTGGAATCGCAACTAAGTATGCTGAGACATTGATCGCTGTTAAATACAGGGTAAAGAGTGAAGACGGTTCAATGCTGGGCGGTGCCATGTATGCCCTTGACAGAGGACTTAATAAAAAGTGGCTTGGAATTGTTTTTGCAATACTTGCATCGGTCTGCGCCTTTGGAATTGGTTGCTCGGTTCAGGCTAATGCAGTTGTGGCTAACGTGAGGCAGAACTTTGCGACTGATGAGGCTTCAGGTAGGGTGATCACCTACGTTGTTGCTGCTGTACTCTGCATAGTGGTTGGCCTTGTTATCATCGGCGGAATTAAGTCCATAACCAGTGTATCTGAGAAGCTGGTGCCATTTATGGCTGCGTTTTATGTGCTGGGATGCCTTGCTATTCTTGTGATGAACGCTGATGTTCTCGGAGAGACTGTTGTCACAATAGTTACTGCCGCATTTTCCACGAGGGCAGCAGGCGGCGGATTTATCGGAAGTACAATAACTGCGGCTTGCAGGTACGGTTTTGCGAGAGGACTTTTTTCAAATGAATCCGGTATGGGATCAGCACCTTTAGTGGCTTCTGCGGCACAGACAAGGAATCCCAAGAGACAGGCTCTTGTTTCCATGACAGGAACCTTTTGGGATACAGTTGTGGTTTGTCTGATGACAGGTATGGTTCTGGTTTCCAGCATAATCAAGCATCCTTCCATAGATGGCATGAGCGGAAACGGATCGGAACTTACTTCGATGGCATTTTCCATGATTCCGGTTATCGGTGGGCCTGTACTTGTGATAGGACTTGTGACATTTGCTTTTTCAACAATCCTTGGTTGGTACTACTATGGGGAGCGCTGCGCGGTTTATCTGTTTGGAGAAAAGGTTATTCTTATATACAAGATTCTTTGGATATTGGGAATCCTTGCAGGATCTCTTGTTGAACTTAATCTGATCTGGAATATTGCTGACCTTTTAAACGGACTTATGGCAATTCCTAATGTTGTCGCTGTTTTGCTCCTTACGGGAACTATTGCAGAGGAGACAAGAAAATACAGTGGCAAGCATATAGATGATAAAGATGAATCTGAAATTCCGGTTATACAGAATTCTAAAAAAGGAGTTCTTGGATAATACAGTTTGTAACAGTAGAACTTGAAAAAATGAAAGGCTTGAGGTTTGAGACATGAATTACAGACTTGGAACACATAAGGATTTGGACGGAATTTGTACGCTGATAAAAGATGCAATAGTAGAGATGGAAAAGCATGATATTTATCAGTGGGATGAGATATATCCGACAAGAGAAGATTTTAAAGAGGATATAGACAATAATAATCTTTTTACAGTGTATGATGAAGATAAGCTTGTGGCTTTTTATGTGATAAGCGGCGAATGTGATGATCAGTATAAAAATGCCAAATGGGAATTTGCGGATGATTCAGCATATATTCTGCACAGGTTCTGCGTATCTCCAAAGGTGCAGAATAAGGGAGTCGGAAAAGCTGTTCTTTTGCATATAGAAGATCAGGTAAAGGATATGGGATATGAGTCAATGAGATTGGATACTTTTACGCAGAATCCATTTGCCCAGAGACTGTATCGTCATAACGGATATGAAGCCAGAGGCTATGCCGATTGGCGAAAAGGCCGATTTGATCTGATGGAGAAGAAACTGTAAAGAAAAGGATAATATGATAATTCAATCAGGATCCAGGACAGACATACCTGCTTTTTATTCCGAATGGTTTGCGAACAGGCTAAAAGAGGGCTATGTCTACGTTAGAAATCCATATAATATGACCTACATAACTAAATATGATTTAAATCCTGCAGTGGTGGATCTGATATGTTTTTGCTCGAAGAATCCAAAGCCTATGCTGGAGCATTTGGAGCTTCTTAAGCCTTATGGAAAATACTTCTACGTGACGATCACGGGTTATGGAAGGGACATTGAGCCAAGGGTTCCGGATTCCATGGAGGTAGCCACTACATTTAAGAGGCTTTCTGAATTTGCCGGCGTGGATTCCATGGGATGGAGATATGATCCGATTTTCCTTGATGAGAAGTACACAAGGGACTATCATCTCGAGCAGTTCGAAAAGATTGCCAGGGCCCTGGACGGATATACTGAGACTGCAGTCATCAGTTTTATTGATCTGTATCAGAAGGTAAAAAAGAATTTTCCGGAGGCGAAGGCGGTTGAGAGAGCTGACAGGCTCTACCTTGGAGAGCATATGGCAAAGATTGCGAGGGAGCATGGAATGGTGCTGCGCCCCTGCAGTGAAGGCACGGAGCTGGAGCGATTTGGAGCAGACTGCAGCGGTTGTATGACTCAGCCTATTTATGAAAAGGCTATTCACAACACTATGGTCTTTCCGAAAAACAAAGGTGCCAGATCCTCCTGCGCATGCTATCTTGGCGGAGATATTGGGATGTACAACACCTGTCTCCATATGTGCAGGTATTGCTATGCAAATTATGATGAGAAGACAGTAATGGCTAATCATGCAAACCATGATCCAAAGTCACCGCTTCTTATCGGCAATGTCAGACCTGAGGATGAGATTCATGAGGCAGAGCAAAAGAGCTGGATTGATGGACAGATGAAATTAGTGTTTTAGGAATGAAAGAGAAATCAGGCATTTTATGTGCCTGATTTTAATTTATGTATAATTAAATAAAATATTGATAAAAACTTTATTATTTGCCGTAAAAATATCATGTATAATAAAATATGTCAGGCTGTGCATTTTCTTATAAACAGAAATTAGTAATGACATTTTACTGTCATATAGAAATGATGAGACAGCTTATATTAGGGAGATAAATGTAAAAAAGTTTTCCGGGGATGGTATGCGAAAGGTTTGTATAGAGAAGTACGCAGAGAGCCGTCGCATGTTACTTGCTGTGTCCTTTAGATAAATGAGGGATATGATGAACCGGACAAATAATGAGAGATTTATCATTTTTCTTGTATCTTTAGCCTGTATAGGCTTAACTATAGAGAACTTCCTTGTTAAGTGGGAATTCTGGGTGCCGCCGCTTATGCTTATCGGTATGGTATCTCTTTGGTTTATGCATATAACCAGTAATCCTGAATATAAAGTCAGGAAGGTGGCATACCTGGTTTATGCTATGCTTCTTGTTTTCTATCATGGTATCCATGAAACTTCTTATTATGATATTGCAATAGTGATCGTGTTTGTTATGACGGTGTATTCTTTTTTGGATACGGTTTACATGATGAACATGTTATTGGCTGAGTATATCATTCTTATGGGAATTCAGATTTATCTTGCAAAAGCAGGAGAGGTAGTTGAATTCGATATCATCAATATTTCCAGAATAATTCTATATATTGTCATCGTAGCTATGGTTTATTTTTGCTGTGTTAAGGCTATTCATGACCGCGCTGAAAGACTCCAGTCCGAAATGGAAAAGGACGAGAGAATTGAAGCGGTTGACGCGGACATGGAGGACTTTTTATCCAATATTTCCCATGAGCTCAGGACTCCTGTAAATGTGGTACTTGGAATGTCGCAGATACAGATAAAAAAGCATCTTGGGGATGAGGCCTTTTCCATAAAAAGTGCTGGAGACCGTCTGGCCTATCAGATTGAGGATATTCAGGACTACACTGAGTGTAAGCGAAATAAAGTCATTCTGGAAGAGGATGACTATATGAGCACATCCCTTATAAATGATGTGGTAACCGGATTCAGGGCCTTGGACAATGAGAGAAATTTGGAGCTTATTGTAGATATGGACCCGAATGTTCCCACTAAGATGCGTGGTGACGTGAAAAAGCTTCACAAGATTTTTCGCCATCTTCTTGAGAATGCCGTTAAATTCACAAAGCAGGGCGGAATTTATGTAAGACTGTTTTCGGAGAACACCGCGTATGGGATCAATCTGTGCATTGAAATGACGGATACCGGTATCGGAATGGATATGAAAAGTCTCGCATCCGTCGCTGAAGGTATGTATCAGGTTAATAAAAAGAGAAATCGCAGCTCAGGCGGAATAGGTCTGGGGTTATTTATCGTTTATGGATTTGCACACAGAATGGGCGGATTTGTAAAGATTGAGAGTGAGAAGCGAAGCGGCACCACAGTAAAGGTTACTATTCCTCAAAAGGTTCTGGATCCGACACCTTGTCTTATTCTCTCAAAGGATTTTAGCGGAGATATTCTTTTCCATGTCAGGTCTGATAAATACAAGGTTCCGAAGGTACGTGAATTCTATCGTTCCATGGCGACAAATCTTGCAACAGGGATAAAGGCTCCGTTGTTTTCAGCAGAGACGGTTGATGAGATTGAGCGTCTTAAGGAGAAACTGAACGTATCGGTAATATTCATGGGACAGGAGGAGTATGAGAAAAATCCTGAATACTTTGATGAGATGAGCAAATCAGACATTGTTATTGCAGTTTCAGCCGGTACCGAATTTAAGCCAAATTCAGGCAGCAGGGTATTGGTTATGCCAAAGCCGCTTTATTCATATCCTGTAATCAGGGTGTTGAATGAGGGGCGCAATATGGCAAGCTTTGAAGCTACAGAGCAGGATGTACGTCCGGTATTTAAGGATATCAGGGCGCTTGTAGTGGATGATGAGCCTATGAATCTGGTGGTTGTAAGAAGTCTTTTTAATGACTATGAGATACAGACAGATACGGCTGACAGTGGAAAGGATGCTATAAATAAATTCAGAAACAATGATTATGACGTTGTGTTTATGGATCATATGATGCCGGAGATGGATGGTGTTGAAGCCATGAAGATAATCAAGGCTGATGCAGCAGAACGGAACAAAAACATAATCGTGATAGCACTGACAGCAAATGCTGTTTCCGGTGCAAGAGAGATGTTTATAAAAGAGGGCTTTGACGGGTTTATTGCAAAGCCTATAAGTATTGCTGACTTCGAGCGCGTTATGCTCAGAGAACTTACCCATAAGGGTTCAGGTAAGGGAGGGCAGACAGCATGAGGAAAAGCGGAATATTTCGAAGTATTATTAATGCCATTATGGACCCTGAGCGCGAATTTAATGAGAGGATGTACCTCGCGCTGACGATAGTATCAGAGATAGCGGTTTTTATCGCGCTTTTGGGGGATATTATAACAAAAGACAGTCCTATAGAGATTGCTGTTATTGTGGGGGTTCTCATTTTTGTACCTGCGCTGATGATAATATGCCTCCGCAAGGAGAAAATAAAACTGGCAACAAGGATAACTGTCATAGGTCTTGTGTTTATCATAATTCCGGCACTGTACTTTTTTGGAGGCGGAATTGAAGGTGGCGGCGTTTTATGGATCATCTTCGTGTTTACATATGCCGGCCTTGTAATGACAGGTACATGGCGAAAAGTGATATTTGTGCTGATCGTCGCTGTGTCTCTTGGATGTTATGTAATTGAGTATTTTATGCCCGAACTTGTTTACGGACATACTAGGAGAGCATTTTTTATAGATTCATATATTGGAATCATTCTTGTCGGCTTTGTCTGCTTTGCCATGACGTGGCTGCAGAACTACCTGTTTATGGGAGAAAATGAGAGAGCGAGAGCAGCTGCTAAAAAGGCTGAGGAACTCACAAGAGCCCAGAACAGGTTCTTTTCCAGCATGAGCCATGAGATCCGTACGCCCATAAACTCTATTTTGGGACTCAATGAGCTTATACTTCGCGATCAGGATGCGACAGATGAGATAGTAAAGGATGCGTCCGGAATACAGGGCTCAGGTAAGATGCTGCTTGCCCTGATAAATGATATTTTGGACTTTTCAAAAATGGAAGCAGGAAGTATGGATATAGTTCCTGTGAATTACAAAGTGGGCGATATGCTTTCAGAGATAGTGAATATGGTCTGGATTCGCGCTCACGATAAGGGGTTAAAGCTGAATGTCAGCATAGATCCCGAGGTGCCTTCAATCCTTTACGGTGATGAGGTGCGCATAAAGCAGATTATAGTAAACCTATTAAATAACGCAGTAAAATACACGAGTGAGGGCTCTGTTGAGCTGCATGTTGAGAGTGAAAAAAAAGATGAAACGACAGTAGAGTTGTCCATCTTTGTAACCGATACCGGTATGGGTATAAAGAAGGAGGCGCTGCCTTATCTTTTTGATGCTTTTAAGAGAGTGGATGAAGAAAAGAACCGTCATATTGAGGGAACGGGACTTGGACTTTCTATCGTTAAGCAGCTTATAGAGCTTATGGGAGGCACTGTTACAGTAAACAGTGTCTATGGTGCAGGCTCCACCTTTACGGTTCAGATTCTTCAGGGAATTGCTGATGAGACGCAGATAGGTGATCTGAATATCCATAATCAGAGTTTTGTTAACAGAAAGAGCTACGAGTGCAGTTTCCGCGCACCTGAAGCAAAAATACTTATCGTTGATGATAATGAGATGAATCTCGAGGTTGAAAGCAAGCTCCTTGCGGAAACTGAAATGACTATCCATAAGGCAACGAGCGGAAAAGAAGCGCTGGAACTGTGCCTTAAGGAGCATTATGACGTCATTTTTATGGATCATCTTATGCCTGAAATGGATGGAATAGAGTGCTTTGAAAAAATCCGTAATCAGGTTGGAGGGTTAAGCCGCGCCACGCCTGTTGTCGTGCTCACCGCAAATGCAGGATCGGAAAACAGGGATATATATAACAGGGCAGGCTTTGAAGGTTATCTTATAAAACCGATATCCGGAGAAGCGCTGGAAAATGCACTGATGAGATATATTTCCAGTGAGAAGCTTATTGTGAACAACAATAAGATGACAAGTGCCCGTGAGGATATCAGTACTTCTGCCGGATATTCAGGAAAGATGCCGATTCTCGTTACAAGTACGAGCATGTGCGATCTTCCGAATTATATGACTAATAAGTTTATCCCGATCCTTCCATTCCTTGTAAACACAGAGGAAGGAATATTCAAGGATGGAGATCAGATGGGGGCTGATGAACTTATAAGATATATAAGATCAGGAAAAAGAGCTGAATCTGCGCCGCCTGATGAAACAGTGTACAGGGATTTCTTTTCACAGCAGCTTAAACATGCTCATCATGTCATTCACATAGCAATTACGAGCAGTATGAGTACGGACTATAAGACAGCAACGGAGGCAGCAAGGTCCTTTGATAATGTTACTGTAATTGATTCCGAGTGTTTGTCCTCTGCCACAGGAATTCTTGTGCTTATTGCAATTAAGCTTGCACAGATGAATGTTTCCGTGGAGGAGCTTGTTAAGGAATTAGAGACGGTAAAAAAGAGGCTTATGTGCAGCTTCATAATTGACAATACAGAGTATATGGCAAGAAGAGGGCTTATCAGTAGCAGAGTCGACAAGCTTGCAAGAAACCTTAACATGCACCCTTGTCTGGAGATTAAAAATAACAGATCAAGAATCGGTGGCGTATGGCTGGGAAAGACCAAAAGGGCTTATAAAAAGTATATAGCAAAGGCTTTTCCTGCTGATGTTGCACCTGATCCTGAAATCGTATTTATTACTTATGCGGATGTGCCCATGGATACGCTTTTATGGATAAGGGAAGAGATAAGTAAGGTCGCCTTTTTTGAGCATGTAATATTCCAGCAGGCTTCGGCGGCTATTACTTCCAATTGCGGTCCGGGAACCTTTGGTATTTTGTATTTCATAAAGTCCAATAAGTCCTACAATCTTTCAACATATATTGTTGATAAAGAACTTATTGATGATGGGGATGATGATCAGGTAACAGCAGATAATGAGATCATCCGTGATACAGAAGCAAGTAAGGAAGAAAGTATTAAGACGGAAGTATCCGCGGATGGCGCAGGAATGCCGGAATATGAAAATGAGCCTGTCTGGTATAAATCGATTGAATGCATAGACGGAGACGCCGCAATTAAGAATAGTGGTTCCGAGGATGCTTTCAAAGCCGCGTTGGAAATATTCTATGATTCAATTGAGAGAAAAGCAGAAGAACTCGAAACATACTACAGGGATGAAGATTTTAAGAATTACACAATAAAAGTTCACGCTCTTAAGAGTTCATGCAAGCTGATAGGAGCGCTTGGAACATCAGAAAAAGCGCAGCGTCTTGAGGATGCAGGTAAGGCTGAAAATATAGAGTATATCAGGGAAAATCACTCCGTATTTATCGAAGAGTACAAAGGATATAAGTCGGCTCTTTCAAAGGTATTTGAGAAGGATGAAGCCGAAAGTGCGGCGAAAGATGATAGACCTGTAGCTGACGATTTTTTGATGGAAAGCCTGTATGAAGGACTTCATGATGCAGCGGAGTCGATGGATGTAGATGCAATGGAAGAAGTTCTTAAGGAAATAGAAGGATATGCGATTCCCAAAAAGGAATCAGAGAAGTTTAATAAAATCGCCGAGAAAGTAAGTCAGCTTGATTATGAGGGCGTTTTGTCTATTCTTGATGAAGATTGAAGATAGGAGGGCAATATGGGAACGAACAGGCTAAAAATTGTGATGCTTATGTTTCAACCAAGTATCGTTGCAAGGGGTATCGAGAAAAATCTGGTCTCAATGGGGAATAAGGTGGAATCGCTGGTTGGGAATTTCGCCGAGATAGAAGAGAAGATGGAGAAGACGGATATCTTCATTTTCAATCTTCCGACAAAGATTGCGGATGACACAATAGAACTAAACGAGCTTGTGAGAATCTGTAATTTTATGCAGGAAAAAGGAAAGAGCATGATATTTGTCGGGGAGAAAGAGCTCTGGAATGATCTTGGACAGGTGTACACAGGGGTGAGCAAGTTCGTCTGGGCATATCGTCCCGTTGATATGGGAGAGCTTGAGAAGGCAATAGAAACGGCCCTTTTAAACAAACCAAGACCTGCTAATGGTAACAGGATACTTATAGTTGATGATGACCCGGATTACGCTAAGATGGTCCGCGGCTGGATAAAGGATTACTACAAGGTGGATATAGTTACAGCCGGAATGCAGGCTATAAGTTTTCTACTGAAGGTGCCCCGTGAGCAGGGTGTGAACCTGATTCTGCTTGATTATGAAATGCCGGTGGTCGATGGACCACAGGTTTTGCAGATGCTGCGGCAGGAACCGGCTACTGCGGATATACCTGTAGTTTTTCTCACAGGTGTACAAACAAGGGAAGGGGTATCAAGAGTAATGGAGTTAAAGCCTGATGGATATATATTGAAATCCACCACGAGAGAAGATCTTTTGGCATATCTTGATACAAAGCTCAAAAAAATTTGAGGTGTAACACATGATAAATGGCAGGAAAAGTCTGGCTTTTAGAATATGGATGATCGTGTTGCTGGCGATACTTCTTTCAACCGGCTCTTTTTGTGCTGTTTCTATGATTGAGGCAAATAATGCAATTAAGCTATCTGCCAGGCAAAGAATGCTGGATATCGCAAACTGTGCCGCGGGTTCAGTAGACGGGGATACGTATAAGAGGCTTAATGAAAGTAGTGAGCTTAATCCCGGTTACAGGAGAGTATACAATGCGCTTGCCATATTCCGCGACAATATAGAGGCTGATTCTGTCTATGCAATCCGCGAGGAAGAGGATGGAAGCTTTATTATCACAATTGATCCTTCCTTAGAGAGCCCGGGAGAATTTGGGGATAAAGTTGTGACAACAGATGCTTTGATAAAAGCCAGTAAGGGAATTAGTGCAGTTGATGATAAGCCTTATACAGATAGATGGGGAACATTTTACAGTGCCTATAGTCCTGTCCATGATTCGGATGGGAATATTGTCGGAGTAGTCGCCGTTGACTTTACCAAGGAATGGTATGAAGGGCAGCAGAAAGAACAGGCAAAGAATACGCTACTAACATTTCTTGTGGTGCTATGTATAACCCTGATAGTGATAGGTATTCTGTGCTCTGTGCATATAAGATCGATCACGAAGCCGATGAGACATATCACTGAGGTTGCGGAGTGCTATAGACAGGGAGACTTTAGCAGGAAGCTTGAAATCGACAGAGAAGATGAGCTTGGAGTTTTATCCAGGGCACTTCAGTCCATGGCAACATCCCTTACTGAGCAGATAAAGGAGGCGGATGCCGCTAACAATGCAAAGAGTAGTTTCCTTGCAAATATGTCCCATGAGATACGCACACCAATTAATGCCGTACTTGGAATGAACGAAATGATTCTCAGGGAATCATCAGATCCTGAAATCCACACATATTCCGAAAATGTTAAAACAGCGGGTAATACGCTGCTTAGTATTATCAATGATATTCTTGATTTTTCTAAGATAGAAGCAGGAAAACTGGAGATAATTCCTGTGGACTATGACCTTTCATCGGTTATCAATGACCTTGTGAATATGATCCATACAAGGGCTGATGATAAGGGATTAAAGCTTGTGCTTGATTTTAATCATGAAATTCCCAAACAGCTATATGGTGATTCTGTGAGAGTTAAGCAGGTAATCACCAACATACTGACAAATGCCGTGAAGTATACGGAAAAGGGCAGCATTACCTTCAGTATGGATTTTGAAAGAATAAAAGAGGAGCCTGATATGGTGCTCCTTAAAGTGTCAGTTAAGGACACCGGTATAGGCATAAAGGAAGAGGATAAGAATAAGCTTTTCTCAGAGTTTGAGAGAATTGAGGAAAAGAGAAACCGCAATATTGAAGGTACCGGACTTGGAATGAATATTACGCAGAATCTTCTTGAGATGATGGGATCTGCGCTTGTAGTGAATAGTGTTTACGGTGAGGGCTCAACCTTCAGCTTTATTTTAAAGCAGAAAGTTGTTGGGGATGAGGTACTTGGTGATTACGAGAATTCCTATAGGATGTATCTTAGCAAGACAGAAGGCTATAAGGAAAAGTTTACTGCACCGCGTGCGAAGATTCTTGTGGTTGATGATAATCCTATGAATCTGATGGTATTTGGTAATCTTGTTAAGCAGACGCTGGTGATGACAGATACTGCAAACAGCGGAGATGAAGCCCTGCTCCTTATGAGGGATAAGAAGTATGACATGATTTTCCTTGATCATATGATGCCTGAGAAGGACGGAATCATGACGCTGCAGGAGATGAAGCAGGAAAAGGATAATCCTAATCTGAATACTCCTACGGTATGCCTTACGGCCAATGCTATTTCAGGAGCCAGGGAGACATACATTTCGGCAGGCTTTGATGATTATCTTACAAAGCCAATCGACCCGGATCGCCTGGAGAATATGCTTATGAAATATCTTCCGGATGACCTTGTTGAAATGGCTCGCGTTGATGATTCGGATACCGTGAAAACACCTGATGAAGATTCTGGTCTCCCTGAAGAATTAAGACCACTTTCAGGACAGAATAAGATAGATATAAAGCAGGGAATTAAAAACAGTGGCACGGCTGATGCTTATCTGCCGCTTCTTAAGGTTTTCTATGACTCGGCTGATTCTAAGGCAGAAGAGATAAATGGATATTATTCCGGAGAAGACTACAAAAATTACACTATAAAGGTTCATGCACTAAAGAGCTCAGCAAGGATTATCGGAGCCATGGACTTCGGCGAAGCTGCCCAGCGCCTCGAGGATGCGGGTAAGGCTGAGGACTATGAATATATCCATGCGCACCACAATGAGTTCATGGAAGAATATGGCGCTATTAAAGAACTTGTCGCTGCTGTATTTGAGAAGGAAAGTGATGAAGAAGATAGAACTGTTGCCGAAGACTGGCTCATGGCTGAGGCATACAAGCAGATAAAAGAAGCTGCGGTGGATATGGATTGTGATGCTTTAGAAACAGCTTTTGAGGAAATGTCTTCGTATGCTATTCCTGAAAATGAGGCTGAACTTTGGAAAAAGGTAAAGGCAGCTTCTGATTCCTTTGATTATGATGGTGTTATTTCGCTTTTGGCTGATAGGTGATAAATATCCTCCTGATAAACTAATTTAAGTGACTAATAGTAACGTAATATAGTATAATCATTTGTGAGACAGTTTATGTTATAGTTGGTAATTTTTGTATTAAAAAGGAGGTTACTGGATGAATTGCGAGATAAAAGGTGGGAATTTTCCTGTAGCGATTTGCACATTGGATGCCGGGCAGGCAATCATGTGTGAAACCGGTGCTATGGCATGGATGAATGGTGGCATCAGAATGGAGACAAATACCGGTGGTGGTATCGGAAAAATGCTCGGACGCGCATTTTCAGGTGAGACACTTTTCATGAACCGCTATGTTGCTGACACTCCCGGCATGATTGCTATCGGAGCTCATTCTCCCGGCGAGATTCGTGAGATTGATATTACAGGAAGATCAATTGTTGTTCAGAAGGGATCATTCCTTGCTATGGACGAAGGTGTAAATCTTGACATCTTTTTCCAGAAGAAGATAGGCTCAGGCTTCTTCGGTGGAGAGGGCTTTATAATGAACAAGCTCTCCGGTACAGGAAAAGCGCTCATTGAGATTGATGGCGGAGCTATTGAGTATGATCTTGCTGCAGGTGAGAAAATGACAATCGATACAGGTTACCTTGTAATGTGTGATGACACTGTATCTATCGACGTTGTTATGATAAAAGGAATAGGCAATGTACTCTTTGGAGGAGAGGGACTCTTTAACACAGTAGTTACAGGCCCCGGACACATCATTGTCCAGACACAGCCGCTCTTACAGTTTGCTATGACACTCAGCACTATGCTGAATGTTGGAAAGAAATAAACGAACGGATTTGATAAGCCTGATCCGAAAAAGGGTGACAGAGTAATAGAATAAATTTTTATACATAAACGCAAGAAGAGACTGTCTGTGTGACAGTCTCTCTTGCGTTTATTAAATAGTTAGGTTCCCTGATTATGAAATTATCTAAAAATATGTTTTTGTAGCGAGTTTATTTTTTTCCGGGGGAATTATTCAATCACAGTGATGTTAGCAAGGAGAACTTCTCCGGTATTTGCATTGAGAACATATTCATATTCCTGATTACCCTTACGGAATGTAAGGTCATACTGAGCAATTCCGTTGATTACTTCAGTTTCTTCACTTGTAAAAACGACTTCTTCCTGCTTAACGCATGCGTTTCCTGTTGCGATTGTTCTTGCATCCTCCATGGGAATGTAAGAAGCGGAAGCTGTCATTGAAGATGCTGCGAATGTGATGAATGCTACTGCAAATGCTATTGCTGTTGTGATTGTATTCTTCTTCATAATCAGGTACCTCCTTTGGGAAAGGTTGTTGTTGTTTTCTATGATTTGATATTATCATTAGTATCATCACACAATTATCACACTAAGATTGCGGGGATAAGACTATGAGAATTGCGATCATGCGGCACGGAACTGTGGCTCACAAGTGGAAAAACTTATGTACTTCCGCGGAGTTTGATGCGGAGTGCCGTGCATATGATACGGCACCATTAGCTGAGAAATTCGTTGTGGTACAGGGAAACAGTACCCGACTTATTTATGTGAGCACGCTTAGAAGGAGTGAGGAGACAGCAAGACAGTTATTTGGGGATGTGAAGCTTGTAAGATCGAAGCTCATAAATGAGGTTCCTTTGCGCTCTGCATTTGATACCGATAAAAGACTCCCTTTGTTTTTCTGGTATGTTATGGGACGATTGCAATGGCTTACCGGTAGTAAAAGGCAGAAGGAGACAAAAAGGGAAACCGCAAAGAGGGCTGAAAAGTTCGTTAGAAGGATCATTGAAAACGGTGAGGACTGCGTTGTAGTTACTCATGGAATTTTCATGCATACACTTATTCCTGTTCTTGAGAAGCATGGATTCAAGGAGAATGACAAAGGCCCCGGGAGAAGGAATGGGACTCACAAGGTGAATTATAAAAACGGCGAGATGATCGTTATGAGTAGGTAAGGCTTGAGTCTGGTCAATGCTGCAAACAAAATGGATTTATTTTGTAAATAATGGCGGTGATTGTGATTATCGCACAAAAGCGGGGGCATAATTATTTACATATTTATTGAAAAAATGTAAAATACTCATATTTGAGGGGACTGTAACTATAGTTTTGTTTTCAGGGGAAAGGGTCTATTTGGGGAATCAATATGAGACAGGTTTGTCAAAGGTTGTTACTTTCTGTAATGACTGTATTTTCGATGTGTATCTTTTTAAATCCACTTAATGCAAAGGCAGATTATAACCAAACAATGCACGTTATCGATGCGACGGATACGACGCTGACTATTGATTGGAGTATGGCTGCCCAGGATTGTCTGGCTGAATTTAAGGCAGAAGGGTATAAGAATGTCAAATTCACGAAGCTAACACTCCAATATGCTAAGAGTCCTTGTGATATGAATAAGGTGATAAACGGTGGAGGTAAGGCATTAAAAACATCTGCAAGGCAGTGTACTATTAAGAATCTTAAGCCGGGAACAGATTATTTTATATCTGTTTCATACGATTATACATGCACTAAAAACGGAAGCCCGGTATCAGGGGGGCACAATTTTCAGCTTAACTCTGCGGTAACGACTAACGGTCATTCAAAAACGGCGAAGCTTGTAGGAGTTACCGGAACAACAGCAACAGTTAATTTTGGAGATGCAGTTGAGGAGATCAGAGAAGCATATAAGGCAGAGGGGCTTAATCCTTCTTTCGACGATTTATATGTCGGCTATGCGGATCAGGAGATGGGCATGGAGGCTGCATTAAAGAAGGCGAAGGAAATAGCAGGTAAGCAGTATTATCCGCTGGCGCAGGAACAGAAAGTATATACGATGAGGGGGCTTACGCCCGGTCATACATATACTGTTGTGGCTGCTGCCGGTTTTGATGATTTTGAAAAAGATAAAGCTATATTTGAATATATAACATTAACTGATGTTAAGACTGCAGAAGTAGATGATTCTGACATCTACAATTATGTACCTCCGCAGACCAGCTATGACAGCAGAACAGATCAGGCTGCTGAAGGCAGATGGTTCAAAAATGTAAATGATCCCATTAAGATCAATGTTGTATTTACAACTGAAGCAGGTAAGGATTCAATTACTATCGATTGGTCGAAGCAAAAATACAAATCACTCAAGATTAAGCCGGTAGGAAAAGAGAAAAAGATATATCTCGCCTGTGTAAAGGAAGAGCAATATGATCGTTACGCTGATAACTTAGAGAACGGACCGGTTGACAACTATGGTCCCAATATAAGAAAGGCCGGAAAGCTGGTAGATGCTAAGGAGATTGGTGTAGATCCTAAAGAAACCAGTTATACCTTCACAGGTTTGGATCCTGCTTCAAGTTACGTGGTAATGATGAGATGCAGTTATAAAGATGGTAACACCACCTGCAAAAAGATATATCCTTATGCGAGCCGCGTATTAACTGAGGGCGGATTGACATATGATGATGTCGAAAAGCAGGTAAATAAGAATAAAAAGGATGCATATTTGTATGATGGCAAAGTCAGACGTGATGGTTCACTGGCACACCTTGACTGGACGAATGCTCTTCATGAATTTTATGGACAGGATGCACTAAGGCCATATTTTGCACAGCTAAAGACCAATAAATGCTGCTGGATAGGGTATGCAAAGCTCCCTGAAAGCTATACACAGAATGATGTTATGAATAGCTATCGAGAAGCATTGAATCAGGCCGATTATTGGGATCATTTTTCACTGGCTGCTAATTATCCATATACAAATACGGTAGTTCATAGACTTGATCCGTCTGCAAAATATGTTTTTGCCGTTAAGTTCTATACCAGTTGGTATGATCTTGGATGGGAGAATAATTTTGATGATGTTCTGTTTATAGATGAGACAGGAACCAATTTCCTGAAGGCAAAGGCGACAAACTCTCAGTATGATGGACATCCGATCGACTGGCGCCCAGGTGATGAGGGTGGCTCAGGAAGTAGTGATGAGGGCGGCTCAGGAAGCAGCGACGAAGGTGGCTCAGGAAGCAGCGATGAGGGCGGCTCAGGAAGCAGCGATGAAGGCGGCTCAGGAAGCAGCGACGAAGGTGGCTCAGGAAGCAGCGATGAGGGCGGCTCAGGAAGCAGTGATGAAGGCGGCTCAGGAAGCAGCGATGAAGGTGGTTCAGCAAATAGCGGAGAGAGCAGCCAAGAAGGTGGTAACGGTCCGAGAGTAGATACCGAGACTCCTGCTGAGAACAGCAACAACAGCAGCAACGCTGCAGGAAATACCGCTGATAGTCAGATGAAGGGTGCCGGTGATCAGGCCTTAATATCATGCGGAACCGGCAAGATTTCCTATAAGAAGCTGAAGAAAAATTCCAAGACCGTAAAAATCAAGGTCGAGAATTCTGAAGGCAAAATCACTGTTAAGGATATTTCTTCCAGGAAGAATAAGAATATTGCGAAGATAAAGATCAAGGGAAGAAACATCACAGTTAAGTTCAAGAAGGGAACACCTAAGGGGACCTACAAATTTATGGTAACTGTGGCTGCAAGCGGAAATATCAAGAAGACTACAGAGACTATAAAAATCAAAGTAAAGTAAAAAGTTTTAGGAAATAAGTTATTTATGAAGCATTTTTTTAAAAGAATAATACTGTGCGCCGCAGCGGCGGTTAGTGTTTTTGCAATGTCCGGTCCACTTAATGCAAAGGCGGAATACAATAATCGTATGCATGTGATAGATGCTACGGACACTACTTTGACAATAGACTGGAGTATGGCGGCAGAAGATCTGATAGCACATAAAAAGGCTGAAGGTTACAAGAATTGTAAATTCACTAAGTTTGTACTTAAGTATGCAAAGGTACCGTGTGATATAAATAAAGTCAGAAATGGCGCAGGTACATCAATAAAAACCAGTGCGCGGCAATATACGATCAAAAAGCTTAAACCCGGTACTGACTATTTCATTTCGATTTCATATGAGATGACTTCTACAAAAGGTGGTGAAACTGCCACTACGTATCATAATTTTCAGCTTGATGATGCGATGACAACAAAGAGCCGCACCAAAACAGCAGAGCTGCTTGGAACTACGGGTTCAACCGCGACTCTGGATCTCAAACCTGCTTTTGATAAGCTTATAGAAGAATATAAAGCAGATGAGCATTCATATACTGTAGGACATCTTTATATCGGCTATGCTGATGAGCAGGATGGAACAGAAGAGGCGCTAAAAAAAGCAAAGGAGATGTCCGGTAAAAAGTTCTATTATGTACCGCAGGGACAAACAAAGTATATGCTAAGGGGCTTGACTCCCGGACATTCCTACACCTTTGTAGCAGGGGTTCCGCTTTTCGGGTATAACGACGAGATAAAGAGGTCGGACTATCGATTTGAATATGTTGTACTGTCGGGAATTAAACCTACAGGAGAGGATGACTCTAATGTATATAACTATGTGGCACCGGGTACAAGCTATGATACAAGAGAGGACCAGGCAGCAGGGAACAGATATCTTGATGATATTGAGGGCTTTAACCCATCGCTGAAATTTGAGACTGTTTCAGGAAAAAATTCAATCACAATTGATTGGTCGAAGCAGGAAATTAAGTCGATGAAGATAAATCCTGTAGGAAAAGAGAAAAAGATTTATCTTTCCTGTGTTGAAGAAGCACACTATGACCGCTATGAAGACAATAAGATAAACGGACCTCAGTACAATTATGGCCCTAATGTAAGGGAAGCTGCAGTAAGGGCAGATGCAAAACAATATGAAGTTGATCCTAAGAGCAAGAGCTTTACATTTACCAATCTTAAGCCTGCTACAAGTTATGTGGTCATGATGAGATGCAGCTATAAATCTACCAATACAACCTGCTCAAAGATTTATCCTTTCAAGACTCACGTTCTTACAGAAGGAGGAAAAACTGCTGACGAGGTTGAAAGTGAATTAAAAACCAAGATTACAAAGGCAAGTATGTATGATGGCGCTGTCAGACGTGAGGGAGCAAAAGCGCATGTAGACTGGACAAGTGCTATCTCAGGATACTATGGTCAAAGCGAATTAAGTAAACATTTTGCCAGACTGATGGATAAAAGGTGCACCTGGGTTGGATATGCAAAGCTGCCGAAAAATTATTCTCAGAATGATGTCAGGAATAGTTATAGAGCAGCCGAAAGGATGGCATCCTACCATAGAAGTGAAGGATTTCCTATCAGTTATCCATATACCAATACGATAGTATATGGACTTGATCCTGCTGAAAAATATGTTTTTGCAGTGAGCTTTAATACTACCTGGTTTAACTACGGAACAGAAAAGTATTTAGAAGATACTATCTATATTGATGAAACAGGTACCAATTTTATCAAGGCAGAGGCCACAAATTCTCTGTATGACGGACATGCAATAGACTGGAGACCAGGAGATGGTGGCGGTTCAGGAAACGGCGGCGAAGGCGAATCCGGCGGAAGTGGTTCAGGGAACGGCAGCGATGGCGGTTCCGGAGGAAGTGGTTCAGGAAACAGCAGCGAGGACGGTTCCGGTGGAAGTGACCAGGGCTCAGGTAATGGTCCCAGAGTTGACTCTGATACACCTGCAGGTAGTGCTGCGGGATTCGAAAACACAGCAAATGGCCAGTGGAAGAGTGCAGGTACTAAGAAAAATGATCAGGCCTGGATTTTATATAACACCGGCAAGGTTTCCTATAAAATGCTGAAGAAAAAAGCTCAGACCGTAAGTATCAAGGTTGAGAACTCTGAAGGCAAGATTACCGTAAAGGATGTTACTTCCAGGAAGAATAGAAATGTAGCCAAGGTAAAGATTAAGGGAAGAAAAATCTCAGTTAAGTTCAATAAGGGTACGCCTAAGGGTACCTATAAATTTAAGGTGACTGTGGCCTCTAAGGGGAAGATAAAGAAGACTACAGAGACCGTAGTAATAAAAGTTAAATAATTTATAGGTTAACAAAATTAACCGGAAGAAAGTTTTTAGGGGAGTAATAAGAAGTTTTATGAAACAGATTTTTAAAAGTTTGACAATTTGCATGATAGCTGTAATGGGGATATTCATGCTTTTTAATCCGCTTGATGCAAAAGCATATGATAATACGATTCATATTGTTGAAGCAACGGATACAACACTGACAATTGACTGGACCAGAGCTGCAGAGCAGGCTATTCAGGACAGACAGTATGAAGGATATACTACCACCAAATACACGTCCTTTAAGCTCGGATATACCGATAATACGTCAGCGTCTCTGAGGGGCAGCAAGGCACTTGATGTTAATTCTAGAAGGTACACAATCACAGGTCTTAGACCTAATACCTGCTACAAGATTACAGTTGATTGGAATATGGCTATTTCCAGGCCCGGAAGCAGCGGCAGCAGCTCACACAATTTTCAGAATTTAAGTGCGTATACGACAGGTGGGAATCCCAAAACCGCTAAGCTGCTTGGAACAACAGGTTCAACAGCAACAGTGGATTTAAAAGATGCCATTAAGGAAATTGAGGAGACTTTTTCTGATTCAAGCAAGTACTCAACCGGTATCAGTGATTTAAGCGTTGGATATGCTGACCAGGAAATAGGTGATGAAGCTGCCCTTAAGAAGGCTAAGGAAATCGCCGGAAAAAGAGATATCAGACTGGATGCAAAACAGGGTACTTATCAGATGAGAGGGTTAAAACCTGATCATAGCTACACATTTGTTGCGTTGGTAAAAAGGTCAGCACGCAATAAGGAGAATGATAAATATGAGTACATCAGTGAATACATTCAGCTGACTGATATAAAGACCACCAGTGTTGATGATTCTGCCAAATACAATTATGTGGAGCCTGATACATCCTATGATAATAGAAAGGATGCCCTGAACCATGGAAGATTTTTGTCAGGCGCCGGTTCTTCATTCTCAGATATCTGGTTTCAGAGTAGCGTTACAGAAACAAGCATTACAATTGACTGGTCAAATCAGAAAGATTCATCCATGACGATAAATCCTGCCAAGGGTGAGTCAATGCTATACCTTTCAATTGTCAAAGAAAAAAACTATGATTATGATGCAGATAGAAAGCAAAACGGTCCTGTAAGCAATTATGGTCCCAATATCAGAGAAGCTGCAGATAAGGCTGATGCTCATATGATTCAGATTCCGACAAGCCAGAAGAGCTATACTTTTGAGAATCTGGAGCCCGGCGGAAGCTATACTGTAATGATGAAGTGCAGCTATAAGAAGCCAAACCTGACTGCACCCACTATTTATCCGTATCTTTCACATGTAATTACTGATGGTGGAATGACTATGGAAGGAATAAGAAGACAGCTTCAAACTGATGTTGTTTCCGGTTATATGTATGATGTTGATATAACAAGGCAGGGGACCACAGCGCAGATTGACTGGACATATGCTATTAATAACTATTGTTCTCAGAGCGCTCTTGATGATTATTATGCAAGACCATATCTGGATAGAACCACATGGATAGGTTACGCCAAGCTTCCTGATCATTATTCCAAGTATAAGATAAAGGCAAGCTACAGCGAAGCAGAGAAGATATACGGCATTGACGCTAACTACGTTGCTGTACAGTATCCATATACAAATACAATCATTTACAATCTTGATCCTGACGCTAAATATGTGTTCTGTATAAAGGGGACAACTCAGGTAAATATTTATGGTCAGAAAAACAGTATTAACAGTTATTTCTATGCCGATGAAACAGGAATCAACTTCTTAAAGGCTGATAAAACCGGTGCCAGATATGGCTTAGATACTTCTGATCCGGGAAGCGGTTCCAGCGGCAGTGGTTCAAGCGGAAGCGGCTCAGGTAGCAGTGGATCCGGAGATAGCGGTTCAGGTAGCAGCGAATCGGGTGATAGCGGCTCAGGCAACAGCGGATCAGGTGAAAGTGGTTCAGGAAGTAGCTCAGGTGGCAGCGGTTCAAGTGGAAGCGGTTCGGATAACAGCGGCTCAGATTATAACAGACCTGACGATGAGAGAAGCCCCAGAGACGATACTCCTTACGAGAATGGCAACAGTAGTTCAAACGGAAGTGGAAACAGCAGCTCAAATGGTAGTGGTTATAACTACTATAATAACAGTCCTGTATATACGCCCGCTGCAACTGCAGGAAAGAAGTGGAAGAGTGCAGGTAAGCGCAAGGCTAATTCAGCCTGGATCTCATATGATAAGGATAAGATTTCTGCTAAGAAGCTTAAGAAGAAAGCCCAGACAGTTACAATCAAGATTGAAAACTCCAAGGGCAAGATCAAAGTAGAAGAGCTTGCTGCAGGCAAGAATAAAGGCGTAGCCAAGATCAAGATCAAGGGAAGAAAGGCTACTGTTAAGTTTAATAAGGGAACCGAAAAGGGTACTTATAGATTTAAGGTAACTGTTGGAGCTAAGGGTAAGACAAAGGCTACAACAAAGACTATTAAGATTAAGGTTAAGTAAATATGGCTTATCGATGATGAGTTAGGTTTTGGAAGGAGCAACCAGGATGAAGGGTTGCTCCTTTTCTTTAATATGTAATTCCTTATTAAAGAAAAGGAGCGGCATTGGCGCGCAAGCAAAACATTATATAATGTGAAATTCTTCAGGGGTAAATGAAAATGGTAGTACGGTTTTTCATACCAGGTCTATATAATCTGCGTACTTGATATAAAAAATATACTAGCTATAATGAAATTATCAGATGAGAAAATCATCAGGAAGATGATAGTTGATATAGAAAGGCGCTCATACAAGAGCGGATGGTGATAATCATGGAGTATAGATTTACAAGAGATAATTTTAATGCAGAAGTAGTGAACAGTGAAGTTCCGGTTCTTATAGATTTTTACGCAGACTGGTGCGGACCATGCAGGATGATGGGACCAGTAGTAGAGGAGCTTGCAAGAGAGTATGACGGTAAGGTCAAGGTCGGCAAGGTAAATATCGATGAACAGCCGGAGCTTGCAGAAAAGTATGGTGTTATGAGCATTCCTTACTTTGCTCTTATTAAGAATGGCTTGCTCGTAAGTGATGAGCTTGGAGCAGTTCCCAAGGACAGGCTTGCAAGGAAGTTGCAGGAAATTGTATAAATCAGTAAAAATCGGGCTTTTCGAAGCCCGATTTTTATTGGAAAAATAGACATATGTTATTCGCTGAGCTGAGTATATGAACTACCTCCACCGACTCTGCATCGGAAGAGGTTTCTGTTATGCCGCAGAGCGGCATGAACCTTTGGGATGCTTAACGCATCCCAAAGAACAGGGCATGTCCACTATGCCTCTATCCCATTGGGTTACCTTTGGGAATACTTTTCTTAAGATATTTGCAGCTCCGTTTATGTCTGCATTTGTTATTGTCCCATCGTAGTGCCTGTAGAGTCCGCGCTTTATCCTTTTTCCGGAAAAAACATAGTCAGACTTACTTCCCTTTTTATACACAGGGATCTCGTCCATAGCAAGAAAATCCGCTTTTGATGTATAGCTCTCTTCTGTAAGCGCAAACCTGATCCCGTATTCAGCAAGCTTATATCTCAGCATATCTGCAAATATCAGCATTGGTATCTGCACAAAATTCTGGTTACTGATATGCCCCATATCCGCTTCCTGTTTCTGGAATACGTTATGCCCCATCACTACGACATCCACACGGTTATCCATCGCATAGTCTGCAAGCTGTCTGCTTATCTTATGGAACTCATCCTTTATGCGCCTGTTGCGCTTTTCAGTGAGTATACTCATTTTCCTGGTCCGGTATCTGTTATTACACTTCATGGCACATGAGGAAAGCCGCCCCATTTCTTTATTGTAGAACTGGTTTACGGACTTTATCAGTCCGCCCTTTATCACAAAGGGATCTGCGCCAAAGTTGTTCGCTACGGCTGCTATATTATCCGTACCAGGATCTATCGACATGACCCTTATATCGGAAATGTCATCTTTTGATGAAAGAAATTTAAGAACTTCCCGGTCATCCAAAGGCTCTATTCCCACTGTTAAGGCATCGATCACCACATCCATTACAAAGTCCTTACCATGTGGTTTTATCCGTACTTCCTTAAGTTTCCCCTGGGGAAAGTCCCTGCCAAGTCTTAAAGCCTTGGTTGTTCCAGGAAAACGTATATAAGAATCTTCCTTTATCCTGCATATCTGATTCGTAAGGATGGCAGTCTTGTATTTTCCCCGGCATACATATCCCGGCATGCGGGGGCGCCCCGTAAATGCAGATGGTGTCTTGGCGTATGTCTTCACTGCTTCAAAAAATGATTTGTAATCCCTGAGAAGGAGCTTAAGTATCTGCTGGTTAGCCTGAGATGGAAGCCCATAGTATGCCTTATCCCTGGTGCTCTTCAGAAGATAGTCAATGGCATTATAAGAAAGCCATGAGCCAACTACATGGTATTTTGTCCCTTCAAGGGTTTCACTTACAAGTTTATACACCTGCATCTGATTGGGAAAAAGAGGCCTGTAAGAGTCAAATGCCTCTGTGGCAGAAGCATACTGTCGGATGATGAAATTCGCCCTGTTGTAAAGAACTGCAGATGCTCTGCAAATATCCTGGCAGTAACTGTATAGTGTGTTGTTTTTAGCTATTCTGTACTGCCTTGTCCTATACACAGTTGAGATTTCCTTTCCAAAAGATTATATTAGTATTATAGCATAATTTCCAAGAGTAATCAAAACATTTGTTCTTTTTAGAAGGAGCTTTTATGGATAACTACAGAAGAGGTTCACATTCAGTTTACCTGCTTACTTATCATATTATTTTTGTCACTAAGTTCAGGAAAAAGGTGATAACCGATGAGATGGGGGATTTCATGAAAAATCACGCCGCTTATCTGTGTGGAAGGATGAACTGCGATATGATTTCTGCTGAGACAGACGAGGATCATATACACATGCTTATCTCCATGCCTCCGGATGTTGCTCCGGTAAAACTGATCAACACCTTAAAGTCCCAGCTCTCTAAAGAAGTCAGGATCAAATACCGTGAACATATAGAAAAATTTCTGTGGGGAGATGCTCTTTTCTGGAGCAGGAGCTATTTTTGCGCCACAACCGGATCAGTTTCACTTGAGACAGTGAAAAAATATATAGAAAGCCAGCGCACGGATGACCACAAAAGAAAATATGAAAAAACAGGGCGATACAGCAAAGCGAAACGCTGAGGGCCAGCGATTCATCCCCCACCGACTATGTCGGAAGGAGTTTTCTCGCCGATACATTATAATTCCGCGCATAGGAATATTAAGATTATTTCATCAACAACTTATTTATATTCTAATGTTTCGGAGGAGAATTCACATGACACCTAGTATTTAGTTTCTTTTGGTAGCAGTTACAAATGGCTGTTTTTTACTTTCCCAGTATCTTAAAAAGAAAGAAGAAGTAAAGAAAGACGAGGTATCAGAAAAATGATCTGCCCCTATTGTGGCAAAGAAATGAAAAAAGGAGTTCTTGGTGGGAATGCCCACAGTCTTGCCTGGAAGGAGGGCGATAAAGGTCCTGGAGCTATTGATATGATCGCCGGAATAGGGCGTCTTTCGGCTGCTAAATTCAAGCTGACGCACTTAACTATGGACTCTTACTTCTGCAATAGTTGCAAAAAGCTTATAATAGATACCGATATTCACTAAAGCAGAACCGCCATGATAATGCTAAGATGATCGGAAATGATTCATCAATTGTTCAGCTAGAGGGTGAATATGGAAATAAATTATTTCAAGGAACTATTAAATGTCTAAGAAGAAAAGTAAGAAGAAAACGGAAAAACTCAGTCTGTTCTGGATACTGACTATCATATGTGGTGCTATGTCTCTGATATTGTTTGCCGGTGCTTTTACCGGAAACAGACTGCTTACTACTAATGTTATTCACTTGGGAATCTCAGCGCATTTTAGAGAACCACAGCCCTTTGACTGCTATTTGTTTGACGTGTTCTATTTCTGCTTTACATGGGGAGCGCTTATCTTTGTGATAAGAAATGTACATGAGCTTTTGCAGGCGTTCGCAGCGCTTATGATATACCTGGCTCCGGTTGCAGCTCATGTCCTGATAAATACATTTGGTCCATGGTATGCGGATAGCGCGACAGATGCGATAGTCATGTATATAGTATTTGCAATTCTGGTAGTGCCTGGGGCAGCTATCGTTGGGATACAGGATTTTATAAAAAAATTATGAAGAATTGACATTTGCGGACAATTTTATGTTCTGCAAGATTCTGGAGGAAAATGAGGATCTCTGCAAAGAGATGACAGAGCTGATCCTTGGAAGAAAAATAGGTAGCATCGTAAAAGATCCGGTAACTGAAAAGGCAATAAAGCTTACGCCGGATGGACACGGAATCAGATTTGATGTTTATTTCTTAGACGATAATAACCAGGTTTTTGACATTGAAATGCAGACCGGCAAGAAGGGTGAACTTCCCAGAAGAAGTCGTTACTATCAGGGAATGCTGGATCTTAATTATCTCAAGGAAGGTAAGAAGTATAAGGATTTACCTAACAGTTATATCATTTTTATCTGTACATTTGACGCATTTGATGCGGGTTATCATAAATACAGTTTCAGGCCTGCTTGCAACGAGGATAACCAAATAGTAATGGAGGATGGCACTAACAGAATTTTCATCTGTGCAGGTGGACACAGGAATGATGTATCAGAAGACCTTGAGGCATTTATTGATTATATTGCAGGTAAGATCAGCGACAATAGATTGGTACAGAATCTTGACCGTAAGGTGCACGAAGCGCGTGAGGACAAAAGGTGGAGGGCTGAATATATGACATTACAAGATATGCTTGATGATGAATTAGAGCAGGGAATGGACATAGGGGATCTTAGGAGGCTTATAAAGCAAGTAAACGACAATGTCAGTAAAGGCAGATCAGTAGATCTAATTGCAGATTTTCTGGGAGAAACTGTTGAAACAATACAAGAGATAATAGAAGTTATCAAGTCACATGAGCCTGATTATGACGAGAAGAAAATTGCTGAGGAGATTCTTGCCAGAAGAAAGATGAAAGCAGAGAAAATTGAATAATTAAATTTTGCAGCTAAATAACTACAAATACGAAAAGAAAGGGCGGCCGCATATTTATAGATATGCGGCCGCCTAAATTGATTGAGTATAGTATTACGAGTTATTCTTGGGCTTAGTGAAGCTTGTCATTTTACTTTTGCATTAGTTTGTTTTTTAATCTTTTTAATCAGTTTCTTTCTGGACTTTCCCTTTACTCCATCAACCTTGATAACAGCTTTTTTATTTATTTTTCCAAATGCATTTTTGCCAATCTTGAGGGAAGCATTTGAAGTTATTGTGACGTTCTTTAGCTTTTTACATTTGAAAAAGGCTTTATTTTCAATGTTTGTAACGTTAGAGCCTACTGTCAGTGAAGATAGATTTCCGTTACCTTTAGAGGCTTTTGATGAAATGCTGGTAACAGGGTAGGTTTTGCCTTCTACAGTAACAGTGTTTATGGAAGCTTTTTTGGTATTGCTGATATTCTTTACTGAAGCATTACCATTGATGTCGATGTAGTATGTAATTCCATCTACTGTTGTTGTAAGAGGAAGAGCGGGCTTGGCTTCGGATACTGTTGGAGCAGGTGTGGTATTTGAAGCACCGGAGCCTGTACCGGAATTGTCACTACCGGAGCCGGAACCACCGTTATCGGAACCGCCTGAGCTGCCGGAGCCGCCATTATCAGAACCACCTGAGCTGCCAGAACCACCATTGTCAGAACCGCCGGAACCACCACTATCGGAACCACCACCGGAACCACCTGAACCGCCACTGCCTGAACCGCCACCGGAACCACCTGAACCGCCATTGTCGTTTTTAAGGCCGGGAACCTTTATGTAAATTGGTTCGGAGGCTGCAAACTTAGCCAGGTTGCTGGTCATCGTGTATATTTCAATGTTCTGATCATAATCCAGCTGTTCTATATCATAATATGTTGAGTTAATGCAGGAACCAGATCTGAACCATTTGTTATGTTCCGGATCCTGAACCATAATATCATAATCACCGTTTTTCCAGCTCAATCTGTAATAAGGCTTCTTCTTTTTCTTGATTGCTTTTGAGTTAACTTTGGGCTTTTTTTCACGCTTTGTTACATTGTAGGTTCGGGAAGCAAAGGTGCATCTGTCATCATTCTTAAATTCTTCAAGCGTATCATATGAATCGGGCAGCTTTACGGGAGAATGAATAACATAAAATGTGTATTTGCCGATGTATCTGTAATTACAAACAATACCGCCGTTCCAGAAATGAACAGGCTCGTTTGAACCAAGCTTTCTGAGCGAAATGCAGTCTATTACCTTATCTTTCAGAGTGTCATTATTGCAAACAAGAAGCTCTGTGTAGTAGCCGGCAGATCCACTGGTATACGTAAGCCATTTCTTGTCGGTATGAATATCGTGTGCCGGTCTAACCTTTTTTGTAGTAGCTGCATTGGAAACTATGGATGAGCATCCAAATAAGATTATCATAAGCACCAAGGGTGCCATGACCTTAAAAAAACTGAGTCTTATTTTCTTCATTTGATTTCCCCTTTTTAACTTTTTTCTTTTTGCATTTTAAATGCGTTCCCTCGGGTTTTATATTAGCAATAAAATGATATAAAGTAAATGTTATTTAGGGATAAAAACTTCGAAAATAAACGAAAAATCATAAGTGAAACAGCAAAAAGAAAATGTTATAATACTGATTATTAAGGGACTCTTATATTTTCAAATAAGAGATATCGGATATTCAGAATCAAGGAGGAAGGGTATGAAGAAACCAAAGTATCTATTAACTATGCTGGCAGCATTAGCAGTAATTACAACAGTACATATTACTGCGGATGCAAAGGAGTACAATGCCGGAAGCGATGAGGAAATAACACTATATGATGGGGATGTTATAACCGGAGGAACATATTCGAATTATATCTACTTTGATGGTGCTGCTACAATTCAAGGTGGAACCTTTAAAAAGGGAGTGTTTCTTTGGCAAGGTGAGATTAAGGACGGAACTTTTTTAGATAAAATAGATGTACGTAGTGGAAAAGTTTCAGGTGGAACTTTTTCCGGGCCTGGTGAAATAAGTGGTGGCGAGATCGCCGGTGGTGAGTTTTCCGGGGAATTTAAAGTTGGTGGTGGGAAAATCACAGGTGGAACTTACAGCGGAGAGGTTTCTCTTGGTATAGCATTCTCTAGTAATCCTGAAATTATAAATGGAACTTTTAACGGGAAGGTAACATGTGCTAGTGGCGAAATCAAGGGTGGTACTTTTTCTAAAAAGGTTGAATTGTGGGATGATGGAATAATCTCAGGTGGAAACTTTACAGATGTGATCTGGGGATCCGGCGGTGAAATCAAGGATGGAACTTTTCCTGGCACGGTTACGATGTATGGCACAAAAATCTCAGGAGGCACTTTTACTGGAGAGGTGCAGGCTAATGAGCGTTCAGAGATTACAGGTGGAACATTTGAGGCAGTTAGTTTGGAAGCAGCAAAGATTTCAGGAGGCACATTTGCAAATCTATCTACATGCTATTCAACACCGGCAATGGAGGAGGTTCCAGAGATTACAGGTGGGACAGTGACGAGGACGTTTCAGGTAATTGCTCCCGGCAGTGATTACACAATAGCTCCTGTGATTTCCGGCTTGACTGCATATCCGACCGGGGATTTTTACCATTATAATATAAGTGAAATGCCGGAATCTTCCTGGCAACAGATTTTCTCAGCAGACAGTAAGAGCGATTTGTTCATAGCTATTGGTATGAGAAGACCTCTCATGTCAATGAATATTGCTGATCTTCTTGCAGGAAATTTCGGAAAGGTAAAGATCAGGTTTGACGCAAATGGCGGTAGTGGAACGATGGATGATACATTTGCTTATGTTAAGGGAACTATCAGACTACCGAAGAATGAGTTTTCAAAATCAAATAGTGCTACATTTTTAGGTTGGGGATTAAGTCAAAATGGACCTGTAAAGTATAAGGATGAGGCAGATATTGGACGCGTATCTTATCTGGGAAATGAGGGCGAGGAAAGAATTCTGTATGCAATATGGAGTGATACACAGTCCGGCACAGAACCTACAACACCTACAGATCCAACAACACCCACAGACCCGACAACACCTACAGA
Organism: Butyrivibrio sp. VCD2006; assembly: GCF_000423925.1. Classification (GTDB taxonomy): domain Bacteria; phylum Bacillota; class Clostridia; order Lachnospirales; family Lachnospiraceae; genus Butyrivibrio. The sequence goes on along the minus strand of NZ_KE384107.1, from coordinate 125,758 downwards.
TCCAACAACACCCACAGAACCAACAACACCCACAGATCCTGCGACACCCACGGATCCTACAACACCTACAGATCCTGCAACACCCACGAATCCGACAACACCTTCTAATCCTGCAACTCCTGCAGATCAAACACAGCCTGCAGCTGAACCTGAGGTTCAGACAGGGCTCAAGGCAAACGAGGAAGTTACGGATAAATCCGGAGTTACTGCAGTAGTATCTGCCAAAGGAGATTCTGTTGTTGTAAAGAAGACTTCAAACAAAAAGACAGTTAAGATAGCAGCAACTGTAACAGCCAATGGAAAAGAATATCCTGTAACTGAACTTAAGAGTAAATCAGTGTCAGGTAATAAGGTTAAAAATGTAACCATAGCTGCAGGGAATCTGAAGAAGGTTAATGCCAAGGCTTTTAAGGGTGCCAAGAATTTAAAGAAGGTTACTATCACAGGAGTCAAAAAGGGTTCCAAGATTGCAAAGCAGATCGAAAAAGCTGCAAAGAAGGCTAACAAGAAAGTTAAGATAGTCTATAAATAATATGTCGTATCATCATCTGACGGATGGTTAGAAGGCGGCTTCCCATTAACCGGGAGGCCGCCTATTATTGTCACAGGATATTTGTGTAAATTATTTAGAAATGCTTTTTTCGTTTAAAGCTTTGTCCCTTCTCTGCTTGCTCCATCATAAGTTCCAGGCGTTTTTGAGGATCGGTTTCTGATTCAATTGCCTTTTGAAGTTCGCCTTTTCGATATTCCTTAAGGGTGGAGCCAATGGTTGTGTAGTCACGCTCGAAGAGGATTCTGCACATGTGAAAAGAGAGTTCGTCAGGATCGATTTTATCGGGAACGCGCTCTGCAAGCTTTGGGATGACGAAATCCTTGCTCTTGTCTTTGTACTTTGGCATGTCGAAAATCTGTTGAAGTTCATAGAGTTCAGGTCGCCAGAGGATTCTGAGTTTGTTCTTCAGGGTTAATTTAGGGTTGATACCGGGTTTTCTAAAGAAGTAAAAATCCAGCTCCCCATCAACAACTTCAACAGTGATGATTCCCCAGTAATCGGGAACATGCTCCGGGGTGTGCAGGGCGTGTGTTGTACCGACTACAACGATATTGCGGTCATAGTATTTGTCATAGTCCTTTACCTGCCTTCCAAGGCGGGCATAGGTATCGGCATCACTTTTTATCTCTAGTCCAATGATGCTGTCCTCGGTTACCATGACAACATCAGCCCGGGATTTCCCCATGGTCTTTTCTTCGATTATTCTTATTTTTCCGTATGTTTCTTCAAGGAAGTCAAAAAGTGGCTCCCTTATGTCTTTATCATGAAGCATGAATTTTCCTGTAATCTGAAGGTGAGCTTCCAAAGTGGCGTTTGAACGCTTTGGAGAAGGTAAAGGTGTCATTGTAGCCAACCCGTGCTGCAATCTGGTTAACGTTAAGCGAATCATCTGCAAGGAGCTTGACTGCAACCTTCATCCTGTAGGTGAGAAGGTACTGCTGCAGAGAATAGCCGGTGGCATCCTTAAACAGCCTCGTGAGGTAGCTTCTGTTAAGCCCAAGAGAGATTGCGATACTGTCAATTTTGATAGGCTCGGCGTATTTCAGCTGGATGTATGAGATGACATTTTTCACATATAACAGAGAGTTATTCTGTTCCCGTTCTTCCTTTGCAGGGGAGTTCTTTATTATGTAGTCACAGATTTTATATATCGTGCCGATGCAGTAGTACTGCCTCTTGTAGTGCTTGAGAATATCCATGGCAAGGTCTTCGATTTTTTTGTAGCTGTCGTAAAGTGTGAAAACCGGATGCTCGGGAGTAAGTCCTGCCTCCTTTAAAATAAGCGGAATTTTAGGGCCGCCGATGTGAACCCAGATATACTCCCAGGGCTTTTCTTCATCGGCCTGATAAAAACATTTGGTGTTTTCGGGAATCAAAAAGATCTGATGCTCATGAATGTCATACTGTCGGTTATTGATGCGCAGGATGCCTTTCCCTTTTAGTACAAAATGCAGGATGATGCGATTTCTTACGAAATGCTCATAAGAGTACAGAGGCTCACATTTGTTTCTGCCAACCTCGTAGAGATAGAAATCATCGGAATCCTCGTAATTAACGAACTTGCAAAAATCACAGCCTTCAAGTTTATCTGGTTTATCTGCCATACCAATCCCTCCACCCATGTACAGTAAACGACATATGTTTTTGAAGCTTGCTATTTAAAAAGTGACATCCCCTCATACTTAATTATATATTACACAATCTATCTAAGCGCAAGTCACATTATGACATTTCAAAATCAAACATTGCCATTCAAGAGGCGATAAACATTCGAATATACTTAAATCAACCTAAACCGATTATATGTAACTGCTAACGGATAGTTGAAAAGGAGCTACTGTTCACACCGCAAGGTGCAAGCAGTAGCGAAAGGGTTTACGAATGAATATTATTTGGCACAGCAAATCAAAACAGTATCATTTGTATAACGATAAGATCAGCTATATTATGGGCGTCACTCCGCTTGGTGATCTGGGAAGCATATATTTTGGCAAGCGTATTCATGATAAAGAGGACATGTCATACGTTGTAAACCGTTTTGGTCTGCCGAATATAGTTGTGGATCCGGATACCGAGTCATATTCCATGGAGCTGAACAGGCAGGAATATCCTTCCTTTGGCATAACTGATTTCGGAACTCAGGCCTATGAGATCGAACTGGTAAATGGATCGAGAGTGAGCTCTTTTATTTGCAAGGATCATAAGATATTTAAGGGAAAAGCGAAGCTTAATGGACTTCCTGCGACTTATGCGACAGAAGACGAGGCTATGACCCTGGAGGTATATCTCGAGGATGAGGTTGCAAAGGTATCACTTACTTTGTCATACACCATTTTTGATAAGTACTCTGTCATAACGAGGCATGCTGTTTTTACAAATAATTGCACAGCAGATATTAAGCTAACCAGGGCACTTAGTGCATGCATTGATCTGCCGGATCAGGACTATGAGTGGATGCAGTTTTCTGGGGCATGGGCAAGGGAGAGGATTCCTGAGGTTAAGAAGATTTCCGCGGGCTCTGTTTCCATAGAGAGTAAGCGCGGTGTATCAAGTGCGAATCAGAATCCCTTTGTGATCGTGAAAAGACCGGGGACCGATGATTTCATGGGAGAGGCCATAGGTATGTCTTTGGTTTACAGCGGGAATTTCATCGCCCAGGCTGAGTGCGACACCTTTGGAAGGACAAGGCTTCTCATGGGTATAAATCCCGACAGATTCACCTGGCTTCTTAAGAAGGGGAATTCATTTGAAACCCCCGAGGTGGTAATAGCGAGGACGGATGAAGGCCTTAATGCTCTTAGCCAGACATATCATGAGTTATACAATAATCACCTTGTAAGAGGAAAATGGAAAAATACACCGAGACCTATCCTGATAAACAACTGGGAAGCTACCTTTATGGATTTTGATGAGGAGAGGATTCTTCAGATAGCATCGAAGGCCAAAGAGGCAGGGGTTGAAATGTTTGTCTTGGATGACGGATGGTTCCGCGAGAGAAACGATGATTACGCAGGACTTGGAGACTGGATTGAGAATCCGAAAAAGCTTCCGCAGGGAATGCTTGGGCTTGCAAGAAAAGTGAATGCCCTGGGGATGAAGTTTGGATTCTGGATTGAGCCAGAGATGGTAAATCCTGATAGCAATCTATTCAGAAGGCATCCCGAATGGGTTTTGTCTACTCCTGGTAGAAAGGCGTCGCTTGGCAGACATCAGTATGTACTTGATTTTTCAAGGGAAGAGGTTGTTGATTGCGTATACGGTATGTTGAAAAAGGTGATGACGAATGCACCGATAAGTTACATCAAATGGGACATGAACAGGTCTCTTACCGAAGTCTTCAGCATGGAATTGTCCGCTGATGAACAGGGGATGGTTTACCACAAATATATAATGGGCGTTTACAGCCTTTATGAAAGATTAAGGAACGATTTTCCTGAGATATTGTTCGAGTCGTGCTCCTCGGGAGGAAACAGATTTGATGCAGGTATGCTCTACTATGCGCCCCAGGCATGGTGCTCAGACAACACCGATGCCATAGACAGAATAAGGATACAGTATGGAACTTCCTATGGGTATCCTGTTTCCTCAATTGGCGCGCATGTGTCGGCGGTACCGAACCTTCAGACAGGGCGCAGCGCTTCAATAACTACGAGAGCGAACGTGGCGTATTTCGGGACATTTGGATATGAACTGGATCTTAACCACATAACTGATGAGGAGTTTGAACAGGTTAAGAAACAGATAGTATTCATGAAGGAAAATAGAGAACTTTTGCAGTTTGGAACCTTCTACAGGCTGAGGTCACCTTTTGAAAAGGATCAGGCTTCGTGGATTGTTGTCTCAAAGGACAAAAAGAAAGCTATTTTCGGGTTCTATTGCATGAGGTCAAACGTCAACCAACTGCCTGGCTTTATAAGGCTTGCGGGGCTTGATGAAAATACAGAGTATGAGCTTTTGGGAGAGAAATACTATGGGGATGAGCTGATGAACATGGGTATTACTCTTAAGAAGCTTAAGGATGACGGAATGACAACAGGGCAGGATTTTGTATCTTATGTTGAGGTGATAAAAGAGGCTTAAGCAATATGAGAGATGTGCTAATCGGATGGAATATCACATTTTGACATTAAGAGTGCACGAAATACCATGCCAAAAAAACGATACTTTGATTATGATTAATTTATGATCGTAATCGGTTTTGGGGTAGAAACTAAGGTTGCAAAAAGAGAAGGTATTTTTAAAAAAAGGAGGTCACTTGTTATGAAAAAGAAGGTAGTTGCCATTATGCTGAGTGCTTTTACGGTACTGTCTATGATGGGATGTGGCGGTGGCGCTGCAGCACCTGCAGGGGACACAGAGACTGTAGCTGAGGAGCCGGCACCCGCTGCTGAAGAAGCTTCTGCTGAGAAAGAAGCTCCGCAGTCCATCGGTAAGAGTGTTGAAGGTGAATTGTCCGTAACAATATGGGATGAAGGACAAAGACCCGGACTTCAGGAAATCATCGACGACTGGAGTGCACAGTCAGGTGTTAAGGCTACAATTCAGGTGGTTGACTGGAATGATTATTGGACACTTCTTGAAGCAGGTGCTACAGGCGGAGAGCTTCCCGATGTATTCTGGATGCATTCAAATGTTGCTCAGAAGTACATGGAAAATGATCTTCTTCTTGATCTCACCGATAAGATCGCAGCAAGCGATAAGATCGACATGGCTAATTACTACGATGGTATTGTAAAGCTGTATCAGTCTGACGGAAAACAGTATGCAGTACCGAAGGATATCGATACAATTGCTCTTTGGTATAACAAGACAATCTTTGATGAGATGGGCGTTCCTTATCCTGATGATACATGGACATGGGAAGATTTCGCAGCAAATGCAAAGAAGCTTACAAATGATGATCACTGGGGATATGCAATTGCTCCCGGTAATAACCAGGAAGGCTATTACAACACTATCTACTCAATGGGCGGATATGTAATCAGTGAAGACAAGAAGACATCCGGTATGGATGATCCTAACAGTATCAAGGCAGTTAAGCTTTTCACAGATATGATAGCTGACGGTTCATGCCCTGATCTTGCAACTGTATCCGAGACAGCTCCCAACGAGCTTCTTTGCGCAGGCAAGGTTGCAATGTCAATCAACGGTTCATGGATGCTTGCAGGATATCGTGACAACGAATATGCAGCAGCAAACTGTGACGTAGCAGTTCTTCCTTACACAAGCACACCCGCTGACCGTGTATCTATCTACAACGGACTTGGATGGGCAGCAGCTGCAAACGGAAAGAATACAGATGCAGCATGGTCACTTATTGAGTATCTTGGTTCCAAGGAAGCTCAGATCAAGCAGGCAGAGCTCGGTGTAACAATGTCAGCTTATATGGGAACATCTGATGCATGGGTTAACAGTGTACCCGCATTTGATCTTAACGGTCATATGAAGATGCTTGATGCTAAGCTCGTTTTCAGACCTTATTCAAGAGATACAACAGTTTGGGAAGACATGATGATCGAGAAGCTTCAGGATGCTTGGACAGGCGAGAAGCCTGTTGAGGATGTCTGCAAGGATATCGCTGCTGAAATGAATGCTGACCTGGCAGAAGAGTAATTATTCTTTATAAATCAATTAAAAGTTAAGAGTAAGGGCGTGCCCAGGGATTATCCCTGGGTGTGCCTTTTTAAGAAAAATGGATTAGTTAAGGAGGTTTATGTGAAGAAAAAAGCTTCATCGAGGGAGAAAAGTGAATTTATATGGGGCTGGATCTTTATACTTCCTACAATGCTGGGCCTCATTGTGCTAAACATCTATCCTATGATAGACACGATCAGGCAGAGCTTTTATAAGACCGGTGATTTCGGAAAAGGCAATGTTTTCGTAGGATTGAAGAACTATGAGAAGGTACTTGGGGATAGCGAGGTGTGGCAGGCTCTTTGGAATACTGTTAAATATGCCATCGTTGAGGTGCCGTTCTCAATAGTTATAGCTCTGTTACTTGCAGTAATGCTTAATAAAAAAATAAAGGGTCGTGATGTTTTCAGGACGATATTTTTCCTGCCGATGGTAGTAGCTCCTGCTGCTATAGCGATGGTGTGGAAGTGGCTGTATAACTCGAATTTTGGACTGATAAACAACACATTTCATATAAAGGTTAACTGGATCTCCGATCCCAAGATCGCTATCTATTCAATAGCAGTCATAGGTATATGGTCTGTTATCGGTTATAACATGGTACTGTTTCTTGCGGGTCTGCAGGAGGTTCCAAGGGACTATTACGAGGCTGCCGCGCTTGATGGTGCCAGTGGATGGCAGCAGCTTATCAATATAACCATTCCGCTGATTTCCCCTACAATTTTCTTTGTACTTGTTACGAGGATAATTGCGGCAATGCAGGTTTTCGATCTTATCTATATGCTAATAGATCTTAATAATCCCGCATGGAAAAAGACGGAATCTCTGGTGTTCCTGTTCTATAAATATTCCTTTGAACAAAGTAAGAAGGGATATGGTGCAACCGTAATTGTTGTTCTTTTGGCTGTTATTTTGATGCTTACTATTCTGCAGCTTATCGGTCAGAAGAAATGGGTTCATTACGAATAGAAAGGAGCGGCGATGAAGAGAACAATTTACAACACGTTAATGTACATCATACTTATTCTGGTTTCGTTCACTATGCTGGTTCCTTTTTTGTGGATGTTCCTCACTGCTTTTAAAACAGTAGCTGAGACAATGCAGGTGGATCCCTTTGTAATAGTTCCAAAGGTATGGCAGACTCAGAACTTTGGAAATGTTATAAAGGCAATGGATTTTGTGAGACTTTATGCCAATACTCTCGGCATGGTGGCTCTTCGTATTCTCTTTGCGGTACTTACAGCTACTTTGAGCGGATATGCATTTGCAAGATTGAATTTCAAGGGTAAAAACTTCATGTTTGCCCTAGTGCTTTTGCAGATGATGATCCCGGTTCAGATTTTCATAATTCCGCAGTATGTTATGGTCAGCAAGCTTCATCTTACAAATACGATCGGCGGACTGGTATTTCCCGGTATTGTGTCCGCATTCGGAACTTTTCTGCTGAGGCAGGCATATATGCAGTTGCCAAGAGACCTTGAGGAGGCTGCAAGACTTGACGGATGCAATATCCCGCAGACCTTCCTTTATATTATGGCGCCGCTTACCAAGTCCTCCATGGTGGCACTGGGTATCTTCACTGCAGTGTTTGCGTATAAGGATCTTATGTGGCCCATGATCGTATGCCCTGATAACAGGGCTACGACGCTGGCCAGTGCCCTTGCAAAGATGAATGGTCAGTATCAGCAAAAATATCCTGAGCTGATGATGGCGGCACTTATTTCCTGCGTACCGATGATCATTATTTATATCTTCTTCCAGAAGCAGTTCATTGAAGGTATCGCAACATCGGGGGGAAAATTGTAAATGGAGGAATAGGTAAGAACGTGAGGAAAAATGAAATATAAGGGTTTAAACATTTAGTGGTTCATGAAAATGGCTTCCCCTTCAATAGCCTTCCCCTTGGGGCGCAAATCGTCCGGGGGACGATTGCTCTGCGCCGACCGAAGCGGAGCGAAGACAAGGTGGCACGAAGTGCCGGATGAGGGGGAAGCTATTATTTTATACATGTAACAAAGGGGATAATGGAATGGAAAAAGTAAGAATAATAAGAGAAATCATGAATGATATGGAGGCTGTCTATATCATAAATGAGGCTGAGCAGGTTTCATTTACTGTAGTACCTGCGGGGAGTGATGAACTTTATTTTGAAAAATGCGGAGCAAGTCCCATGGTGCAGATATCCTGCACCGGAGATGCTACATCTGTGGGCTTTGAAGCCGGGGAGACAAGACATAACAGTGCCATGACGATGGCAATGAAATATGTGTCTCAGGATATTGTGGAGACAGAGGAAGAAAAGAAGATTACTACTACTGTTGAGGGAGCTGGTGGAATAAGGGCGGAGCATGTTCTTATCGCAACAAAAAATTGCAGGGGACTGAGAGTTTTTACCAGAGTGATAAATAATTCAGGCGCAGCGGGTAATGGCGGATGTGAGGATGCTAATGCAGGTAATTCGGCAGCAGAAAGTGGGGACGGAGCTGTCACCATAGAGGCAATTTCTTCTGTAAACTTAAGTACGCTTACACCCTACACTGAGGATGTGGGAAGAGACAGACTTTTGCTGCACAGATTCAGAAGCCGCTGGAGTGCTGAGGGAAGGCATGAGGTAAGAAGCATTGAAGATCTTCTGCTTGAACCTTCATGGGCTAATTTTAGTGTGAGATGCGAGAAATTTGGCGCGATAGGATCAATGCCTGTCAGGGGATTTTTCCCGTTTGTGGCGATAGAGGACAAGGAAGCCGGAGTATTCTGGGCACTTTCCTGTGCATGCTCTTCATCATGGCAGATAGAGGCGGTGAGAATAGACAAGGGACTTAGCGTAAGTGCAGGCATTGCGGATTATGAGTTCGGTCATTGGAGGAAGACCTTGAGGGCAGGCGAGGAGTTCACTACGCCGGAGGTTTATCTAACGACCGGTAAGTGCGAATTCAATGTGGCCTGTGACAGACTTCTCGACGTGCAGAGAAGTAAGCTTCTTCCTGAGCAGAGGGTATCTGAGCTGCCTGCTCTTTTCAATGAGTACTGCACTACCTGGGGGAATCCCGGAGAGGAAGTGATTGGTCGACTTCTTCCTAAGATAACCGGTAAGGATTTTGGTTATTTTGTGATCGATGCGGGCTGGTACGCGGACTCTGTAAAGGGGTGGCAGGACAACATGGGAGACTGGATCGTTGCGGATGATCTTTTCCCCGGTGGTATTAAGAAAACGGTTGAGATGATAAATAATGCCGGCATGAAGGCAGGTATCTGGTTCGAGCTTGAGGTGGTCGGCAAGGATTCTGACAGGGTAAGTGATAAGGCGCATCTTCTCACTCGCGATGGTAAGGTGATCGTGTCCGGAACCAGAAGATTCTGGGATATGAGAAGCGAGTGGGTGACGGAATATCTTAGTAAGAAGGTCATCGATTTTCTTAATGAAAACGGTTTTAAATACATCAAAATTGATTACAACGATACGATTGGAATTGGGTGTGATGGCGCGGACAGCCCGGGCGAGGGCCTTAGAGCATCAGTAAATGCCACAAAGGAATTCTATAGGAAGATCAGGGAGAAGGTGCCTGGAATTGCTATTGAGGTTTGCTCATCCGGTGGACACAGGCTTGAGCCTTCGTTTATGGAATGCGCTGATTATCTGTCATTTTCGGATGCACATGAAGAGAAAGAAATTCCTGTTATAGCGGCTGATCTGCTGCATCTCGTGCTGGCACAGAAGAGCCAGATATGGGCGGTTCTGAGGAAAACAGATGAGCTTAAGAGAATCGCGTATTCGGTTTGCGCAGGAATGTATGGTGTTCTGTGTATTTCAGGAGATGTGTTTGATCTTACCGATGAGCAGTGGGAGTTTGCACTTAAGGGTGTGGATTTCTATAAGAAGGTTTCGCCTGTTATTGTGGATGGTCTGTCGGAGAGATTTGGACCTTTTCAGAAATCAAACAGAGAGCTCAAGGATTATCAGGCGAGCGTAAGGTATGGCAAGGACGGGAAGGTGCTCGTGCTGGTGCATTCCTTTGAACATGATGGTGTGCAAAGAGTAGTTGTGCCGCTTGAAGGTGATTACAGGATTGCTGACAAATACGAGACAGGGGATCATAATGCTGCTGTCTCAGGCAGAGAGCTGATAGTGGAGTTTGAGGAAGCCTTTGATGCAGTTGCGATTTTGCTTGAGGAAGATTGAGGGGAATTGAGAGGGGAATTGTTGCCAAAGAAATGCGTATTCTGTTGAAAATGGATACATCGCTATATCAGCATTTGAAGGGAAATCAAACCTTTTAATAGTTTAACAAGATTATTATGGCCTGATCTTAGGATCGGGCCGTTTTTGTTTTGGGGCGAATCGGCGATCTATAGTTCAACCACGCTTGGGGCGTGATATACTTAACAATATGGATTTTTATGATAAAGAATAAAAGTGAAATAGTGCTTCAATCGGATTTATCTGATAATAATGGAAAGGTAAAAAGACTTATGCTTATAGGAATCCTTTCAGATACACATGGATTGTTAAGACAGGAAGTGATTGACGGACTAAAGGGCGTGGATCATATCATTCATGCCGGAGATATAGACAATAAGTCGGTGATTGATCGCCTTGAAGAGATTGCGCCTGTGACGGTGGTCAGAGGAAATGCGGATAAAGAGTGGGCTAACTATCTACCGGAAAATGCAACCATGGAGTTCATGGGGAATAAGATATATGTCATTCACAACAGAGGGAAGATCCGTGATGACCTTAATAATATATCGATAATCATATATGGCCATAGTCATAAATACAGCCTTTTAGAGAAAAACGGACAGACGTGGTTTAATCCTGGATGCTGCGGTAAAAGGAAACCCGGACAGGAAGTGTCTTATGCTCTTCTTGAGATATCGGGATCAGGGGAGTTCGAGTTTAAAAAGAAGGTGATTGATAATGCAGGTCCGGATTCAAAGCTACCAAAAGATATCGACAAAATCATATCTAAAACGATGGCTCTTACTGACAAGGGTAAGACACCGGGCGAGATTGCAAGGAAACTCAGGATATCAGAAGAACTGGCAGAAAGTATCTGCAGAATGTATCTTACTCATCCCGGTGTTGATGTAGCAGGAATTTTGCAGAGGATAAGTTGACACTATATGACAATTACGGAGAACCTAATCTATGACTATAGAAGAAAAAGCTAACAGAATAATAGCGGATGTCCGCAGTGAAGAGGGTATAAATCAATATTAAGCAAGTATATAGGCTGATTTTTAATTAGGATTACTACTTGTCAAAAGGTATAGATTAATATAAAGACAAGTAGTCCAGGCTATTTTCAGAAGTACAACACATCATAAGGCTAAAATCCTCAAAAGTCGTGTAGACTTTAGCAATTCTGGAGGTGAGTACGGCACGTCATATGGCCAAAATCCATAAAGGCCGTGTATCCAAGGCATATTCTTAACCATTTTTAAGTGGAAGTAATACACGTCATAAGACACAAATTCATAAAAGGCCGTGTATCCAAGGCCGATTCTGGAGGGAAGTAATACACGTCATAAAGAATAAATCTATAAAAGATCGTGTATCCCAGAACAAATAGAGTAAATGATTTTAGAAAATAGGCCTTAAGGGAAGAGAATTATCTTGCTACTTATAGTTGCGAATCTCATATAAAAAGCACTTTCGGGTTGGTGGAGAAATACTCATTTGGTAGGTATTCTGTATTTGCAACACGGGGCAAAAAGCAAATGTCGATGAAAAAGGAGAAATGATATGAGTTTTGGGAAGAACCTTCAGTATTTACGCCAACTTAGCAAGGATATGACACAGGAGGCTTTGGCGGAAAAACTTGGTGTAAGTCGTCAGACTATCTCAAAGTGGGAAGTAGATGCGGCAAATCCGGAAATGGATAAGGCACTTGAGATATGTAAGATTTTTAACTGTTCTCTGGATAATCTTTTCAGGGAGGAGATGGATAAGCGCAGTGATGCATATTCAAACCTGCGAGTAGAAGAAGTTGTCGGATTTCGGTACATAGAGCATACAGTGATCAGTACGGAGCCGGAAAGTGATGCAATAGGTCGAATGTATAGAATTGCAAAGGAAAACAACATCGATAACCCGAGAGTGATTGGCTGGGATTTCCCTAATCTGTCACTTGAGCAGATGAATGTCTTTAATATGCATGGATATACGGCTGCGTTGATACTCCCGGAAGATAGCACACCTGCTAATCATGAGATTAAAGAGCAACCCACTCATAAATATGTTGCGATCCATATAGAAAGACCATTTGATAATCCATTCGTTACAATACCGGGCGCTTATCAAACACTGAATGATTTCATGAGGACCAATGGCCTCGAACGGGCAGGAAATGAAGTGATACCATGTTTTGAAACGGATGGTGAGAACATGGATGTTTATATAGCATGTAAGTAAGGTGCAGATTATGGGTTTACAGTTATTAAAAGCGGGTACATCAGATGCATTGACACTGAACGGGATTTCAAAGCGTGCATTTGACAGTGATGTTTCCTTTGGAGGACCATCGGCAGGAGGTCCGCCCGGGTATATGTCGGTTTCATTTCATACGAAGATGGCAAGACAAGGGCATCTGTATAAATTGACAGAAGATGGATTGATTGTGGGTGGAGCAATTCTGTTTTTGCAAGGAGACGCACTGAACATCGGCAGGATTTTTGTTGCGCCGGAGCATTTCCGTAAGGGCTATGGATCTTATATAATGCAAGAAATAGAATCAATGTTTACCGGAGTAAAAGAGTTTACCCTGGACACACCCGAATGGAATATAAGAACAAATTCTTTTTATACAAAACTGGGATACACGGAAATAAAACGGGACAGAGGGTTCGTATACTATTCAAAGAGGAAAGAGGAGTAGGGTATGATCAAATTTTTGGCGTTCACAGATTTACACTACGATTATGCTACTCAAGGTGATGAACGTATCAGACAGCTTGTGAGCAGAGCAAAGAGTGAAGAAGTTGACTTTGTTGTATCTCTGGGAGATATCACGGCTCCATTCGAGCAATATAGCCATGTGATTGAAAAAGTGAAAAGCTGCGGGGTTCCATTCTATCAAGTACTTGGAAATCATGATGTTAAAGTGGACCTGCATCAGACTATGGAATTCCTGGGGCTTGAGGAACCATATTATTCTTTCACACATGGCGAAATTAAATTCCTGGTTTTGAATTCTTGTTATTATAGGCAGGGAAATGAGGAACATTCCTTTCCTGAGATAAAAGGTGAAGGTGTGGACACACCGATTATTCCACGGGAGGAACTGGAGTGGTTAAAAAAAGAATTAGAGGATGAAAAGGATTATGTGATTTTTTCTCATCATAGTTTTACGAATCAATTCCGGAATCGTGCTGTCAGAAATAGACAGGATGTCTTTGAGCTGTTTAAAGGGAAAAATATCCTTCTTTGCATGAATGGACATGACCATGGGAATGACTTTAAAATAATTGATCAGGTGCCGTTTTATACGATGAATTCTGCTTACGCACCTTGGATCGGTTTTCCGAACAATGATGGAGCTTTGATGAAAAAGTATGAGTATCTCCACGGTTATGTGCCTTATGATAGAGCACTGAGTGCAGTAGTAACGATAGAGAGTGATGCTGACAGAAAGCATTCGGGTGTGATACAAATTGAAGGTATGAATGGTGATTATGAGTCGGTAACACCGGCTGAACTTGGTCTTGCGGAGCCTCGCTGGAATGGAGTTTCTGTGGAGCCTAAAGCAAGTTCTTATGTCATATCTTTTGATGGTATGAAGAAAGAGATATGTAGTTGATTCTTTATAGAAGATTTTAATTACGGCATAAATCAAAAGAATAGTTTGAGGAAAATTTTAAATAGATAAATCGGTGCAAAATAGACCATTTCTCGTGTGAGAAGTGGTTCTTCATTTTATTTTGGAATACAGTTTTAGCAACAGAGATTGAGGAGATTTGAAAAAATGCGACTTGGGAATGATTTAACTTGCGAGAGAATTCTGATTAGGGATTATAAGATATCTGATAAAGAGTTTTGTACAGGAATGTGGTTCGATGAAGAAAACGGCACGTATCTCAGCGATCCGACAGAGGAATACGTTGATGATGTATACCGGAGTGCTATCGATGAAATGGAAGACAATGAAGATGGCTATTACCTTGTGATCGATGATAAAGAAAAAGGGAAAAGCATAGGAAGCTGCTGTGTTTTCTCTAATGAGGACAGGAGCAATATCGACATCGGCTACTGCATAAACAAAAAGTACTGGCGCAACGGATATGCCTCAGAAGCAGTGCAAAAACTTATTGAATGGGCAAAAGAACATAATGTTAAAACTGTAACCGCAGAAGTTGCAAAGGAAAACGAGGCCTCCTGTGGACTATTAAGAAAGTTAGGGTTCAAGGTAAAGGAAGAAACAAAGTTCAGGAAGTATCATATGAACATTGAATACGACAGCTATGTGTATGAGCTTGCTATTTAACTTGCGTTTAAGACAGAACGAAGAAATCCAAACTATAAAGGATTTTCATACCATGTATGTTGGTGAAATAGTTGACGCATATATCATCAAGTAAAGAGGGCAAAAATGATTGTTTTGAATGTGACATACAAATGTAAAGCCGGAAAAAGAAATGATTTTTTGGATGTTATCCAAAAGGAAGGGATTGATGAGGCAAGCAGAGCAGAAGAGGGTAACGTCAAGTATGAGTACTATTTACCTGTAGCTGACAGTGATGAAGTACTTCTTGTTGAAAAATGGCAGAACGCTGATGCCATAACGCAGCATGGTCAGCAGCCTCATTATAAAAGGCTTGGCGAGCTAAAGGCTGATTTTGTAGTTGATACGATTATAGAAAGATTTGAGGTGTAATATGCTGCAAGTATATGGAAGTGGAATGTGTCCTGATTGGGAGAGCTATTTTACAGAACAGGGAATAGCGGTAGAAAAGCCCAGAGAAGCAGGTGCTGCCTGCAGAGTAGATGGAAAGGGATGCTGAATTCTGGCATAAATTACAGGCCTCCAATCGTTAGATTATGGGACTAACGATTGGAGGCCTGCTTTAATAATATAGAGAAAGTGGTTATGTTATGGGAGCAAAAGTTAATTTACTTACTTGAAGTTAGAAGCGTCAGATTACAACGCCCTTTTGAAGCATTATGTTTGCATAGAGGGCGGATTCGCCTGTTGCTACGATGGCATAGGCTTTCTTAGCTTCTTCATAAAATGCAAAGCGCTCAATGTGACCAATAGTTGAGTCTCCACGATCGTCGTGCTTCTTGATAATATCTGAATAGGTGTCCCAAATCGGAGTCTCAACGGGATCACCTTTCATTACTTCCATCAGATTTACGGGATGATCCACATAGGTGTCGAGGGGGAAGACCTGAAGGATTGCATCTAAGACTTCGGGTACACCGTGGCCGTCGAGACGGATAACTATCGCATCTTTCCCCATGGATTCGGCAGGAAAATTGCCATCTGATATGACAATTCTGTCTGCGTGACCCATCTCGCATAGAACCTTAAGTAGTTCCGGTGATAATATTTTTGGTATTCCTTTTAGCATTTTTTCTACCTCGCCAAGTTATATTAAGGAAGTTCTGCTCTCACTTCGTTCGCCAGAACACGATTGAACTAAGCTCGAAAGAACCTCGCTAAGTTCAATCAGCAAGACCATAGCTGTGTCCAGTCTTTCGCGCCGGGCCATAGGAAGACCTGACCCTTTACCAGACGACAGTCACGTTCAGCCTTTTTTAGCAGTTCCATTTCTTCAGTTGTAAGAGGATCCTCGGTTGTGCATTTCAGGTTGGAGATGTACTGAGGCTCTTTTACAGAGAAGGGTATTGTGCACATTCCGCGCTGTACTGCCCATTTGATGCAGATAAGAGCGGGATGGACACCGTGATTCTTTGCTACCTCAATTACTTCCGGGAGTTCTGTGTCTGCAACATCAGTGTCTGTGCGATCTCTCTCCGGTCTACTGGGAGAGCCGATAGGACAGAAGCCGATGGGGACAATCCCTTTTGATTTAGCGTAGTCAAACAGTGACTGCTGCTGGAAGGATGGATGGCATTCCATCTCAAGGGCAGCAGGCATGATCCTGCATAAGGGCAGAACTCTTTCGAGCTTTGCGATAGTCATGTTAGACATTCCGATTGCTTTTACAAGACCTGCATCGTAGAGCTCTTCAAGCTGTTCCCAGGTATCCATGAACTCATCTACTGAAAATGGTTTGGAATCTGGATTTCTGGAATCACCATCGCACCCGGGAGCATGATAGTTGGGAAAAGGCCAATGAACAAAATAGAGGTCGATGTAATTAAGACCTAAATCCTTAAGGCTCTTTTCACAGGCTTTTCTTACTTCTCTGTGCTGGTCGTTCCAGACCTTGGAAGTGATGAAAAGATCTTCTCTTTTCACGACGCCTTCCTTAAATAATCCATCAAGCACTTTTCCTATCTGATCCTCATTCTGATAGACGGATGCGCAGTCCAGCATGCGATAGCCTGCCTTTACAGCGCCGGACACGGCAGCAGCGATCTGATCTGCCGAGTACTTATCGGAACCAAAGGTACCAAGGCCCACAGCAGGCATGACTGCACCGGTATTCAAGGTATAAGAAGGTACACCGGATATAAATTCACTCATATTGTCATTCTCCTCATAGAGTTTACTATCTGACAGGAGCCGGATAGTACAGTTTGCAGCTCCTACTTTTCATCCTGATCGCCGAAAACAACAGCTACCTTGCCGCATTCTCCGGATGCCATGAGAGCATAGGCCTCGGGAGCCTGATCCAGAGGGAATTCGTGTGTGATCAGCTTGTCGGGGTGGATGTTCCAACGAACAAGCTTGTCTACAAGCTCTTCCATTTTCCAAAGAGAAGTTACCCAGGAGCCGTAGATGGTCTTTTGTCCGTGGATGATATCAGGGCTGGGATTAAAGGTACAGGTTCCGCCTTCACCGACAAATGCGATCTTACCGTAGGAGCGGGTTGCCCTTATTGCAAGCTGCCTTCCGGGATCGGAGGCTGAGCAGTCGATGGCCTTTTCAACGCCCTGTCCTCTGGTGAGTTTTAAGATTTCATCAAGAGTATCATCGCCCGGCTTAAATACGTAATCTACAAGGCCAAGCTTCTTAGCGAGATCTATTCTGTAATCGTTCATCTCGACACCAATGAGCATGTTTGCTCCAAGTGCCTTGCTGAGCATAAGTGCGGCGAGGCCTACAGGGCCAAGACCTGTTACAAGAACAGCATCATTTCCGCTTACGCCGATTTTTTCTATAGCTTCATAGACAGTACCGAAACCGCAGGCAACCTGCGCGCCATCTTTATATGTGAGTTCATCGGGAAGGGCAATAAGATCCTTTTCGTCAGCGAGGATGTATTCACCCATACCGCCGTTTCTTTGCCATCCGTATGCTGCGCGGAATTTGCTCGTACATGAGATGTAATATCCTCTTCTGCAGTCGTTGCAGACACCGCAGCCAGAAATGTGGTAAACAATGACTCTGTCGCCCTTTTTAAAGCGCTTAAGTCCTTCTCCCTCTTCAATAATAAGCCCGCAGGGCTCGTGACCTGCGATCATTCCGGGG
This sequence comes from Butyrivibrio sp. VCD2006, assembly GCF_000423925.1. Lineage (GTDB taxonomy): Bacteria > Bacillota > Clostridia > Lachnospirales > Lachnospiraceae > Butyrivibrio. The sequence goes on along the minus strand of NZ_KE384107.1, from coordinate 107,971 downwards.
ATATATCCCTCAGCCCCCTTACCTGTGTGCTTTCTGTAAATGCAACGTATGTCGCTTCCGCAAATGGTTGTAGCCTTTGTACGGATAAGTACCTGGCCGAATCCAGGCTTTGGAACCTCAAAGTCTTTAAGTTCAACAGTTGAATTACCCGGTAGAATAGCACCTCTCATTTTAACAGCCATGATTTCCTCCTCCTTTCATGGTCGAGACTGTTTATCTTAAGAAAATTATAGGGTTGGCGGAATTTTAAAATAAGAGATTTTGATGACAATTTAGGACATGAAATGTCGTATTAGCGCATATAATGTGTTACTATTATCGCATGAGGACATTCCTTAATTGAAAAGCTTAAAACTTTGCTTCGATTACCGAAAATGGGGAATATATCTGGAATGGAAGAAAAAAATAGCATAGATAAAATTGCATACCATGATAGAAATATCGGTTTCATGATGGAAGGGGAATCGGTTTTCGTTGGAAATATTGTGTATGAGTGTTTCCACAGATCGATTCCTTTGCATGCCCATTCTGATAACAGCTACGAGATACACTATATTTCTTCTGGATATGGGAAGGTTACGATAAGCGGGAAGGAATATGAAACAGGCCCGGGGACACTTTACATTACAGGTCCCAAGGTAAAGCACTCCATGATTCCGGATAAAAAGGATCCGCTTTCTGAGTATTGTGTTTACCTAAAGCTCTCGCCTGATTTAAAGAATGATAAGAGGATGTTGTCGCCGCTTAGAATTTTCCGAGCTACAAAAATCTGGTATGGCAAGGATAAGCATGGGATCAATTCACTTATGAAATCTCTGTTCAGGGAGCTTAAGGATGAGAATATCGGTTACAGGGAGTCTGTGGAGTCTCTTATTAAGCAGATAATTGTTGCCTGCGTCAGGGATTATGCGGTTAATGAGGGAAAAACGGATTATCAGGGCTTTAAGTCAAATGACGATCAGTATCTCACAATTGAGGAGGCCTTCCTATATGAATATGCCACACTTACGCTGACGACTCTGGCAGGCAGGCTTAGCCTTAGTACAAGGCAGACCCAGAGGCTTCTTATGGAGCATTATGGTATGAATTTCCAGAGCAAAAGGACGGAAGCCAAGATGAGTGCTGCAGCGATTATGCTTAGATCCCCTGATATAACTGTTACCAGAATAGCTGATGAGCTTGGGTATTCTTCGGTTGAGCATTTTTCATCGGCATTTAAAAAGTACTATGATATGAGCGCCAGTCAATACAGGGATGAACTTAGTGTAAATGCGCAATGATATTTAAAGCAAAAAATTAGAAGAATTAAGCAATATTCGAATAGAATAGGTTGAATTAAGAATTTATAGTGAAAGTGTGCTATTACTCAGAGGATGAGAATAGCACACTTTTAATTTTGGAGGAAAAAATGAAAAAGAGGGTATTGGGAATTATTATGGGGCTTATGATAGCAGGCATGACGGTAAGCGGATGTGCCGGCCAGGAGGCAGAGAAGTCCGGTGATGCCGATGTTGCAGCGGTGGAAACTACTGAGGAAGTAGATGATGCTGACAAAGAAGCCAGCGAGAAGACTGAAAATGAAGAGGAAGCAGAGACTTCTGAAAGCAAAGAAGAAAATGGGGAAGAAGAAATGGCAGAAGATAAAGAGATTAAGAATGGGGGAATAGAGGAGGCAATTGCTCAGGAGACATCAGATGTAGATGAGGCTTCCGAGATTGCATCAGAGGATGAGGAGAGAGTTCCTACTGCTTCGATATCAAGCGATATCATTCCCGGAAAATATGTGAGCATGAGAGTTAAGGATGGCGGTAAGGTTGAAAGAATCACCTACACTGCTCATGATTACTTCGGAGACGGAAAAGAAATCGAGAAGGAAGCAAATGTATATCTTCCTGCAGATTACAGCGAGGATAAGAAATATAACGTGCTTTATCTTATGCATGGAATCGGCGGCGATGAGGATGAATGGGGACTTTCGAAGGCTGACTCAAGGGTTAAGAATATAATGGATAACCTTAGTTATTATGGTGACATCGATCCCTTTATCGTTGTTACTCCCAATGGACGTTCCGCTGAGAATCATGCCTCGCAGGGTTCAGATTATAATTCATTTTATTGCTTTGGGAAGGAGCTAAGGAATGATCTTATTCCTTATATAGAAGCTAACTACAGCACCTATGCGGATTACAGCGAGGACGGATACGATATGGCTGCCACAAGAGAGCACCGCGCTATGGCAGGTCTTTCAATGGGCGGTATGCAGACAATCAATATCGGAATCTGTGAGTGCATGGATCTGTTTGATTACTTCGGGGTATTTTCAGCTGCACCCACAAGTAATAAAGCGGTTCAGGTTGCAGATTCAATTGATAAGAGTGAGTATGATATAGGGTATTTTTATAATATCTGCGGAACAGAGGATAAGGTGGCGTATGCAGCTGCTTCTGCCGCAGCAAAGACTGTACCGGCACTCAGTGAAAAGATAACACCTGATGAGAATTATATGTGGCAGGAAGTAAAGGGCGTACATGACTTTAAGGTATGGTACCTTGGTTTCTACAATTTCGCACAGCTTGCATTTAAATAAGCAGAATAAGAAACCCACTGTTAGGAAAGTGGTTGTTATTAAATGTAGTCTTATGGATTTAATTAAAAACTAATGTTATCAAAGGAGGATGCTATGAGGGATAATTGGACCTTGGTTAAACACGATGCAGTAAAGGTTACTGATAAGTATTACGATGAAGCACTTCACATCGATGTGAAGAATATGCTCGCTCTGGATGCGGACAGATTGCTTGCGGGCTTTAGAGAAACGGCTGCTATTATTGCAGGGATGACTCCGGAAGCCAAGCGCGAATTCATGAAAAACAAAGAGCGCTACGGCGGTGGATGGGAAAACTCACTTATTGGCGGTCATACCATGGGACATTATATTACAGCGCTTGCTCAGGCAGCAGGGAACCCGGGGCTTAGCGATGAGGAGCAAAAGGCTGTATGCGAGAGACTTGATTATGTTCTGGAGGCGCTTACTGTTTGCCAGGAACTCACAGAGGGAACAGAGCTTGAGGGATATATCTTCGGATCAGATTTTCCCAATAAAGATTTCTCTGATAATCTCCTCCTTCAGTTTGATAATGTTGAAAAAGGACTTGGAGAGATTTTTACACAGTCATGGGTTCCGTGGTACACCATGCATAAGATATTTACAGGACTGAATGCGGCATACATAATCGCAGGTAAGGAGTCTGCCCTTAAGCTTGCAAATGGCCTGGGGCTGTGGACGGCAAGACGTACTGAAGGGTGGTCTGAGGAAACAAATAAAATAGTGCTTGGTATTGAATATGGCGGAATGAATGACTGCCTTTATGAGCTGTATCTGATTAATAAGAAGCTTAAGGATGAGGGCAGTGAACTGGCGGTGGATGATCCTCAGAGAATATTTAATGCCGCTCACAGGTTTGATGAGGTGGAGCTCTTTGAGAAGATATTATCGGGAGAAAAAGATGTTCTCGATAACACTCATGCGAATACAACAATTCCGAAATTTATAGGAGCCCTTGCAAGATATGAGGCTGATCCTTCTGAAACTAAATATCTTGAATATGCTGAGAGCTTCTTCGATATGGTGGTAGGAAAGCATACCTATGTAACAGGCGGTAACAGTGAAAATGAGCACTTCGGTAAGGATAATATCCTTGATGCGGAGAGAACTCATGTGAATAACGAGACCTGCAATACCTATAACATGCTGAAGTTTTCAAGAAGACTCTTTGCTGCAACAGGAAATAAGAAATATCTGGATTATTCGGAGCGCACACTTATAAATGCCATAATGGCATCTCAGAATCACGAGACAGGCTTTACAACATACTTCCAGCCGATGGCAACAGGGTATCACAAGGTATTTAATACTCTGGATGGGAATTTCTGGTGCTGCACAGGAACAGGCTATGAGAACTTTACAAAGCTCCAGAGAGGAATTTATTACAGAGAAGAGGGTAAGCTGTTAGTTGCACTCTACCTTGCATCAGAGCTTAAGACTGATGATTATAGATTGGTGCAGGTGTGTGACCTCACCGATTCCGAGAAGGTTAAAATAACAATCACTCCGAATAGCGGCAAAAAGATAACTGACGATATTTATTTAAGAATTCCTGAGTGGGCAAAGGAATTTCCGGAAGTAAGAGTTAATGGAGATGTTCTTAATGAAGATAATAGTGTTTCGGGTGGATTCATTGTTGTCTCCAAAGAGCTGATAGAAAACGGCGGAGAGATTGAGCTGGCACTTCCTATGGGACTTCATTATGAGAATCTTCCTGACGGAAAAAATACATATGCTTTCTTATATGGGCCATACCTTCTGTCAGCAAGACTTGGAACCGCAAAGATGAAGACGAAGTTCCACGGCGTCCAGGTGTCTGTACCTGCTGAGAGAGCTGTGGAGAATGATGATATAAAAATTACTGATGATATTTCAGTGGATGATTTCATGAAGGATATTGATTCTCATCTTATAAAGAGATCGGGTGAGATGGAATTTGACCTTAAGGGGACGGATAGAGACCTGGTATTTACGACACACTTTAATCAGTATAAGGAATGCTATGGAATCTATTGGACTTTCAAGAATTAAATGGATAATGGGCCGTTTTCTTAGCTCCGTCCATGATGGCATGTGAAAATCAAATAAGGATAAATCAGGAAGGACTTTCAGTTAATGACTGAAGGTCCTTTTTTGCGTTTAAGACATTTTAAATATCGTTTGCGAGCAAAACATATGCAGCCGCCATTAGCACTTATAATTTTACTAACGCGAAAGGAGACGCACGGAGATGAAGAGAATAATTAGTATTACAGCATTGGAATTATTTAAATTACTCAAAAAGAAAGAGTTTATGGCTGGCTTGTTGATGGTGCTTGTCATGGGCGGCGGTATGGTATATGGCGCATACAAATTTCCGGATAGCTTCGGAACCCATAACGTCATTGCCTTCTATGGAAACTTTGCAAGTATTCTTCTTATGTTTTTGGCAGCTAAGAGTCTTGGCGAGGAGTTTGACCTAAGAACTGAAACCTTTTTGTTTACATCAAGGAGCAGTAGAAGCCAGATTATTGTAGCTAAGATAATCAGTCTTGTTCTTATCAATATGATAATCGGATTCTTCGGCGGAATCCTGTATGATGTTGCACTTGTCATCTGCAAGCAGCCATGGACTTTTGCATCACTTTTTACAACTATTGGCGATGAAATCCTGGTGTACATGCTATATGGATTTGCAATCGGGGCTATCGCGATAATGATTACCTGTCTGCAGCCAAATACGATCACACCTTTTATATACAGTATTGTGTTGTTTTGGGTAATGCCCGGAATTCTTCAGATGATATCTCAAAAGATAACAATACTGGGATCTGTTCTGGAATATGTGATCTTTTGTGTGGCTGATCAGTTTCTTATGTATCAGGATTGGAGCACCAGAAATGTTCTGGTGTTTGTGATAACAGGTATTATATTTTCCGTAGCAGCAGTTGGAATCATTGAAAAGAAGGATTTATAAGGAGGAGAAGTTTTGGCAAAAACACATTTGTCCAAAGTGCCTTACATAGAGCAGATGCAGCAGGCTGAATGTGGTCTCTGCTGCCTGGCGATGGTACTCCAGTATTACAAGAGCCAGGAAACGCTGACAGAGATCCGCGAGCAGATCGATGTAGGACGTGATGGGCTGAAATTATCTCAGATGTATACATATGCTCAAAACAGAAAGTTTTCATCCAAAGTATTCTCTTGCGGAATCAGCGGACTTAAAAAACTTCCTCTTCCGGCGATATTATTCTGGAACAATCAGCATTATGTAGTGCTTGAAAAAATTACTGATAAAAAGATCACTATAGTCGATCCTGCCACAGGAAGACTTCCGCTTAGCTATGATGACTTCGCTGATGGGTACTCCAACGTAGTCATGATTCTGGTTCCGACTGAGGAATTTGTTCCTTTAAAGAAGAAGGATCATAAGTGGAATAATATGCTAAAAGAAACGGTTTTAAAGAAAAAACTGTTCTATATAACGACATTGATATCACTTGTATCATATGGCTTACAGCTGCTTCTTTCTGTGATTGTGCAGAAGATCTTTGATAATAGTGCAGGAAGCTATGAGATGAAGAGCCTGGATAGTTATCTTATGTTGGTAGTCGCGGTGGGAATGGTATTTGCCATTACTACATTCATAAGAAAACAGAGCCAGATAAGATTGCAGGTTGAAATCGATAGACATCTGACTGAGAGCACCTTTGAAAGAATGCTAAGACTTCCGTATCAGTTTTTTGAGAGAAGAACTAACGGAGATCTGCTCTTTAGGCTGAATTGCCTGCCGGTAATTAGGGAGCTTCTATCTGACAATGTAATGAATGGCATTATTCAATGCGGATTCATTGTAGTGATCATGGCCTACATGGCGATTCACTCAGTGTATCTTGCACTTACTTCATTATTTATTTTCGTGTTAAACGGTTTGTTTATCGTATTTATGAGAAAAAAGATCATTGAGGCAAACCAGATTCAGATAGTAGAGAACACAAAGCTTCAGACTCTTCAGGTGGAAACCGTACAGTCGATTTTTAATATAAAAACTGCGGGAATTGAGCAGCAGTTTTTTTCAAACTGGCTCAGCAAGTACTGCAGAGGTATGAGAGCTTTTCAGGTAAAGAATAAGATATTTAATACTTATTCAACAGTACTTACTTTGTTTCAGGTAGTAGGCCCCTTTCTGGTATTGTGGGTGGGACTTAATCTGATAAAAGCCGGCAGTATGACATTAGGTCAGGCAGTTGCCTGCTATTCACTGTCTACAACGTTTTTTGCTTCAGCGGTTTCATTGTTCCACATGTGGAATGATTTTACCATCGCCAATTCATATCTGGACAGAGTAAATGATATTTTGAACGCTGAAGAAGAGAAGGATATTCAGACAGGTCTTTCTATAAATGAGGTTAACACCATAGAATTCAGGAATGTGACCATGGCTTACTCCAAGAGCACACCGCCTGTTTTAAAGAATATAAACCTGAAAATCGAGCAGGGAGAAAAGGTGGCAATTGTCGGAAAATCAGGCTCCGGAAAGAGCAGTCTGATAAAGCTGATGATGGGCTTATACAATCCCAGTGATGGTGAGATTCTGGTGAACGATCTGAATCTTAAGAAGGTGAAGAAGGTTGAATACAGAAGGAGCATAAGTATTGTTCCTCAGGATATATACCTTTTCAATAAATCCATCCTTGAGAATATAAGGATGAACAATGAGGATATTTCGCTGGATGAAGTAATACATGCGGCGAAAATTGCCCAGATTCATGATGAGATAGATGCAATGCCAATGAAGTACCACACCGTGGTTTCAAATATGGGAATGAACCTGTCAGGTGGACAGAGGCAAAGGATAGCCCTTGCCAGAGCTATTGTATCTAAGAATAAGTTTATGATTCTGGATGAAGCAACAAGCTCGCTTGATAACTTAAATGAAAAGAGGATATCTGATTTCTTTGCAGGAAATGGATGTACACAGGTGGTTGTTGCCCACAGACTTTCAACTATTAAGGATGCGGACAGGATCATAGTGCTTGATAACGGCGAGATTGTTGAAGAGGGAACACACGACGAACTTTTGAGGAGGAACGGGTATTATACGGAACTGTATAACAGCAAAAATGAGAGGAAGAGGATGTATGCGTAAAGGCAAGACAATTGATTTGGGAAAAATCGATGGGGTTAGGGAGATGTCCTTTGAGGAAGTGGATAAGATTGCTGCAACCGGATATTACACTTCCAAACAAATATGGGATACCGAATATGACGTAAAGCTTAGGGAAACCAAGAATATTCTAAAAATGTTGCATCTTAATTTTTAGAGAAGGTCTTAATGGGGAATGAAATGGGTATATTTAAAAGTCTCAGGTCAGATCCGCTGACAGTACAACTGGGTAATGAAGGGGTGTTTGATGAGTTTTATAATCCTATTTTACTTGAATTAGAAGACACATTGGACAAGATTGAGAACGAAATCAAAATACCCCTTATTACTGATATAAGGAAGGATATCCTGCGATATGCCAAGGAAAACCTTATGGAGTATTCTGCCAGGATTTTGATATATGAGCTTAATAGAAGTGGTCAGGAATATGAAGAGTTTTGTGAAAGCATCGCAAATGATCCTGACATGATATATCGAAAATATCCGGTTTTATATAAAAGACTTGAGAAAAAAGTAAAAAGTATTGCAAAAAACATACGGGAGATAGGAGCTGCACTCCTTGAATGCAGGTATGAGATAAGAAATACATTTGGGGTTGAAGTCATGAATATAAAGAGTATCGACTTTGGGGAAGGCGATACTCATAACGGCGGAAGAACAGTAGCGATTCTCACATTTGATAAGGATAAAAAACTGGTCTTTAAGCCAAGGGATATGCACCCGGAAAATGCATTTGTAAGTCTTAGCAAATTGCTTAATGAATGGCTCTTTGGTTACAAACTGATAAATCCGGGGCTGGTACTTAGAGATGGATATGGCTTCCAGGAATTTATTGAGTCTAAAGAGTGCAGAACGGTAGAAGAGGTAAGGAGCTACTATCGCAGGATTGGAAGATCTATGGCGCTGTTCTATATTCTGGACACTACGGATATACACGCTGAGAATATAATTCCGCATGGGGAATATCCGATATTTGTGGATCTTGAGTCCTTGACATATGCACCGAGGAAAAAAGATAACACTCAGGAAGGAAGCCTTATATATAACGTTTACAAGGAATTCGAGCATACTGTTTTTACTTCAAATCTTTTGCCCTGCGTATTTGCAGGCAACAAGCTTGATATAGATATGAGTGGTCTTGGTGCGACTGCAGGCCAGAAATCAAACAGACTTAAGTGCCTGGTGCTGGAAGATAAAGGAACCACCAATATTCACTACGAAGAAAAGTATTTTGTTACAGAGGAGATGCCGGGCACACTTAGACTAAATGGCGAAGAGGTGCGTTATTCGGATTATCTTGAAGATATAGAGAAGGGATTTGATGAAGCATATGAAGTACTTATGGAAAAAAAGGAGTACCTCATAACAATTCTTCCCGGGTACTTTGGAGGAGGAATTTACAGGCAAATTCTTAGGGGAACCTTTGTATATGCCAGATTCATAAAGGCTTCGCTCCATCCTAAGTATTGCGTATCGGACGATAAGGTCCGTGGGCTCCTTGAGATAATAAGTCCCACAAAGTGTAACCAGAGTGATTCGGAAATCAAACAGATGGCAAATTGCGATGTCCCGTATTTCTATGCGAAATTCGATGACAAGGCTCTGTATTCGGGAAATGCGTTGGTTGAGAAGGATTACTTTGAAGAGTCTATATATGAAAAAATAACCAGAAACGTAAATGAGCTTAGCCCTGAAGATAAGAAAAGGCAGCTATCCTTTATACATAACGGGGTAAGGATTGCCGGTAAAGAGCTTATGAAGGATGACGTTTTGCAGCCTGAAAGGGTTACAGAAAGTGGCAGCAGGGCAAATCTGATAAGGGATATAGCAAAAGATATAAAATGCAGTGCAGTCTGGAATTCGGAAAAGACAGCGTGCACCTTTATGGATGCTAACGTGGGCGAGAATCCTCATATCGGAGTAATCTCATATACGCTGTACGACGGACTTGGTCTCATTCTTTTTCTATTTGCCTATGCGCTTTTCACAAAAGATGATGAGGACATGATGTTTGCGGAGGCTGCTCTGGCAGGTATGGAGGAAATCGCTCCATTGGAGAAGGCAGCACTTTCATCGTCGGTGTTTGGGGGATTTTTCGGATACATCTATCTTTATTTCAACCTTTATAGAATGACCGGAAACGCCATGTATTTTCAGAAATATCAGAAAGCTCTGGACATGATTTATGAGTATGATGTGACCTGTGAGAACAATTTTGATGTGATATCGGGCGTGTCAGGGGCAATAATAGTTCTTTCCAATATATATAAGTATGAAAAAAGCGACAAGTTACTGTTGATGATAGAGAGATACACAAGTCACCTTAACAGAAGCGTCAAAAAAAATAAGACTCTCTGGACAGGCTTTTCGCATGGTTATGCAGGTTATCAATATGCATTTACAAAAGCCTTTGAAGCGACCAAAAAAGTTAAGTATCTGAAATATGCGGAAAAGATGGAGCAGCTGGAGGATGAATTTTTCAATAAACACCAAAGAAACTGGCTGGATCTGAGGGATGATCAGAAGAATTGCTGTTCATTCTGGTGCCACGGAGCTCCGGGGATACTGCTTGCGAGAAGCTATTTTATGGAGAAAAATCTGTTCCGCAGCAGATATAGGGAAGTTATACATAAGATCATTTTGGATTTAAACATTTATACCAGGGGTACTTTTAATGACAGCTTATGTCATGGGAGAGTCGGTAATCTTGATGCGCTAAGCACAATAGCCAAAAACATTGGTGACAGGAAATTACTTTCTCTGTGCAGAACGCTCTTTGTGGAAGAGGAGCAGCAGCTAAAAAGGGAAGGCGCAGTATATGGAATACCGCAGCTTAAGAGGTCTATGTCATTTATGCTTGGAATGCCGGGAATCGGCTATGGACTTCTTAGGCAGATAACGAAGGGTCTGCCTTTAGTATTGTCACTTGAAATAGTTTGAGCTTTAGTAAGCGCCAAGAAATTTGCCGCTCACTATAACAAATAATATGAATGTGAGGAAATATGGGAAACATGACGCATAGAAGATATGTTCCTTATGTGGAGCAGATGCAACAGACAGAGTGTGGATTATGCTGTGCTACCATGATCTTGAATTACTATAAAAGCAGGGAAAGCATATCCAGGATCAGGGAAAAGCTTGAGGCAGGACGTGACGGTCTGAAGCTGTCATACATAGCAGGCTATCTCGAAGAGCGAGGCATGAACACAAAGATATACGAGGCGGGGCTGGATGCTTTGAAAAAGCTGCCGTTGCCTGCAATTATCTTCTGGGATAATGAGCATTTTGTTGTCCTTGAAAAAATAAATGATGGAATGGCTAGTATTGTGGATCCTGCCTTTGGAAGAAGGAAGGTGGACCGCGAGACAATGGAAAAGAGCTATTCCGGAGTTGTCATGGTTATCATGCCTACGGAGGAGTTTGAGCCTATCACCGATAAGGTGAATAACTGGAGCATAGTAACTGAGCAGCTTAAAAAGAATAAGATGCTGCTGTTTAAGATATTCATTATGTCGCTTGTTGTCTATGGATTACAGATGAGCGTACCTATTATGATCCAGAAGATTATTGATTCTGAAAGTACTAACATCAGTGGCGGAATCGTTATGGTACTTGCGGGACTTCTTGGACTGGTAAATTATTTGCGCGGCAGAAAGCTGATAATTTTGCAGATTGACGCAGATTTTCATTTATCAAAGTCAGTGTTTTCCAAGATTCTAAGGCTTCCTTATAAGTATTTTGAAGGAAGGGCCCCCGGAGATATTCTTTTTAGGATGTACAGCGTAAGAAATATCAGGGATCTTCTGTCAGAACAATTCATACATACTGTGATGCAGGCCGGAGTTCTGGTATTTATCTTCGCCTATATGCTTATGAAATCAGTGACAATCTCCGTTGTTGCAGGTGTGATATTCCTGGTTTCAGGAGTGTTTATCATGGCGATGAAAACTCTGATCACTGAAGTAAATCAGGATGAAATGATGAAAAACACCATTCTTCAGACAGTCCAGGTTGAGACAGTATATTCTATGTTCACAATCAAGACAGCAGGAATGGAGACAGAGACATGGAATACCTGGAAAAAGGCTTATGATAAGTGTCTTCAGTCATTTAGAAGAAAAAACTGTGTAATTAACCTATATACATCTGTCCTGTCCTTTGTTCAAAACATTGCGCCTCTGTTTTTACTGGGACTTGGTATTTATATATCGACGAAGGGAAAGATGACACTTGGTGAAAGCATGGCCATTTATTCACTGGCAGGAAGCTTTTTCTCCACCGGTATATCGCTTTATAATTTCTGGAACGACTTTGTTGTTGCAGGAGCCTACATGGAGAGACTGCATGACATAATTGATGCAGAGGATGAGAAGAATCCCGAGAAGCCTGTAACTGTGAAGGTATCAGGTGATCTTGATATAAATCATGTTTCCTTCGCATATACTCAGAACTCTGAGGAGGTGCTCTCAGATATTGACCTTCATATAAAGAAGGGCGAAAAGGTGGCTATAGTCGGCACCTCAGGTTCAGGAAAAAGTACGCTGGCGAAGATCATTCTTGGACTATATGAGCCGCAAAAGGGAGATATTCTCTATGACGGAGTCAGCATAAAGGATATAAACAAGAACGAGCTAAGAAAGCAGATCGGTGTTGTCCCTCAGGATATGGTGCTGTTCAACCAGAGTATTTATGAGAACATCAGGATGAGTCAGGAAAATCTTGGACTCGATGAGGTCAAGCAGGCAGCAGAGGTTGCTCAGATCCGCGGAGAGATTGAGCAGATGCCCATGAAATACAACACGATGGTTTCCGATATGGGTATGAATTTGTCCGGCGGACAGAGGCAGAGAATAGCACTGGCAAGAGCTATTGTGCATGATAATAATCTGATAGTCCTCGATGAAGCTACAAGTGCTCTTGACTATGAAAATGAGAGAAAGATAAGCGATTATCTTGGAGAGAAGGATTGCACAAGAATAGTAATAGCACACAGGTTGTCAACCGTTATAGATGCGGATAAGATAGTAGTGCTGGATCATGGCAGGATAAGGGAAATTGGTAGCCATGATGAACTGATGGAACAGGGAGGAATATACTCTAAGTTGTATCAGGCTAACAAAAAAAGTGCATAAAGGAACAGACATATAATGATTGCAAAACGAATATCCAGGAAGATCACAAATTTCTTGAATTCAATATACCAAAGATCGGAAGAGGATTGTATCAAGATAGAGTATATGATAGAGAGAACAATATCACGATACTTTATTCTGATCGCAGTATTTATACTTTGTAAGCTTATCGGAAATTTTGATGAATCAATAATTTGCTTTGTGGCCTTCATGGTACTGCGTACATTTGCCGGGGGCTTCCACCTAAAGAGCGCTATTGGATGTGCGGTTCTCTCGGCGTTTACCATAATATCAGGGGGAATGCTGGTACATTATGTAGACATTCCCGATAGCATATATATTCTGATGATAATAGCTGATATTATATTGAACGATATGTTTTCCCCTCAGGTTACGGATAATATGCCCACAACAGAGCGCTATAAGATTATCAGAAAATGGGAGAGCATAATAGTTGTCTGCATTGCGGCAGTACTGTTTTTTATAGTTCCGAATCCATATGGAAAATGTGCTGTTGTTGGAGCGACACTTGAATCACTTACAATTCTGCCCTTTTTAAATAAATGAAAAAACTTCCCACACTGCCAAAAGTTAAATGCTTTTAAGGTGGTGTGGGAAGCTTTTTCTTATCTTACACTATTTGAAGCTGCTGGATAAATGAACCTTCATGCGTGGAGGTATCAGTGAAGATATTATCATATTTGCTAAGGATTTTTGATACGTTGTACAGTCCAAGGCCATGATCACTGCCCTTAGAAGATACGTCCTTTTGCGACATCTGCGATATGGACAGACCGTGATCAACATAGGAGTTGGAAATAATGAAAACAGTACTGTTATTTGTAACTCCTAAATGGAAGCATACTTCAGGATGCTCTGTTTCAACAGCTGCTTCAATCGCATTATCAAGGTAAATTCCTAAAATTCTTGTAAGATCTATTGAATCAATCTTAAGAGTTCCTATTTCATCAGCAATATCTATGGTTACGTCTATGTTTTGGTTTATGGCCATCAAAAACTTGGTGTAGAGAATACTTTTGATCTCCAGATTTTTTACACGGGAAAGATTTGCAAGTGCAGCGTTTTTGTGTGTCAGCTCATCCTTCATTGGCATTATCTTGTCGTGGAAGAAATCAGCCAGCTCATCGTATCGTTTATCGTCTATATAAAGTGATATAGAGGATAGGATGTTGATGTAATCATGCTTAAATGAACGAAGAGAGTTATAGGTGGCCTCCAGATTATCGGTATATTCCTGCAGAGTTCTAAGGTTGTTTAACTGTTGCTGATTTTCATAATTCTTTTTGGTGATGATAAGTATTGAAACGGCTGAGATTGTTGTCAGCAAAAAGAAGAGAACGATCAGCGTAATCAGTGGAACGTAGTGAGATGACTGGATATTACTGCCGTATGTGATTAATACTTCATAGATTAGAAAAGCACATGAAATAAACAACAGAGAAATGAAAAGCAATACCTTTTTACTGATAGCGTCTATGTTCATTGTTAAATACTTCCGGCCCAGATATTTAAGTGCCAGAATAAGCAAGGATGATATAACAATAGAAGGTATGACTACTCTAATTGCAATTGAAGGGTCTGAATTTACATCCTGAACAGAATAATTAAACAGTTTATTAAATATATAAATCACAATGTAAAGTGATATGCAGTCTATTATGTAAATAAGAAAAATAGAAATTATTGTCTCCTTTTGCTTTGTGACCCAGGCAATGTATATTGAAGCAAGGCCTAAAAAGACAAGGATTAAATAGTTTTTATCATTATATGTGGAACAAAATGTGGATATTATAGAAACGCATAAGAAAAAGAGATAATTAATGATCTTTATTCTTCGGGTAAAAAGCACAAACAATCCTGTTGTAAGAAGAATGGAAGTAAAAAGTGAGTTAAATATACAATATTCCAGCATAGGAGTACCTCTTTTTGTACGTCAATTATAGATGTGATTATAAATTATATATGTAAACCAGTAAAGGTAAAATGACGTTTATGCTATGAAAAACGTCGTTTAAGACATGAAAAAAAATATGAGATAAAAATGTAATATAGTATACTCACACAGGGGGGAACTGATAACAATTTTTTCAAATGGGAAGGAGCAGTAGGAATGAAAAAAGAAATTGCTAAGATGCTTGGGGATGCTTTGATTAAGAAGGCTGAAAATCCGAATGAATGCGCACTTATATTTTTCCATGAGGTGGAGAGGCCTGAATGTCTAAAGAAGCTTGACAGGGAGAGAGCAAAGGAACTTGAGCTGGACAAATAAATCCGGTTAATGGGGGTACTTATGCTGGTTTACGACAACGTATCGGAGAAAGACATTTGGGAATATTGGAAGACATTGTTTCCTGAAGTTAAGAGGGAAGATGAAATAAAGAGCATGATAGGTTTCTCTCAGGGGCTCTGTGATGGAGATGTTTTGAAAATATGGAAATCGCAGGAAACAGATAATCATGAGTTCATGAACTGGCTTGAAATGCAGAACGATGTCTTCTATCCGGAAACGGAGTGGGGCACGTCTGATGATGAGAACCATATGAACAGAGCTTTTTTTCCACTATTTCTTTTTGAGAAGGATAGAATGGATGAGCTTAAGGGGATTATTGAAAAGAGCCAACTGTTTTTGGACCCTGAGAAAATCTATGAGGATATTTTAGAGGACATCTGCCTAAGGCTGCGGGAAATATCAATAAGGACACTCATCGGGGAAATCCAAATTGAGAAAAAGCGCGGCAACCTTAAAGGCGATGATTCAAACAAAAGATACCTCTATTATACGGATAACATTTGGGCAAAAAGAGAGTATGTGAGTAGCTTCTACTCAGAGTACAAAGAATTACTTAATATGCAGCTTATCATTTTTGATAATGCTTATAAGTCAATCAGGGAAATGATAGACAGGATTGCCGAGAACTATCAGGACCTTGTGAATATGATAGATGCTAAGGGACGAGAGCCTCTGATAAGTGAACTTCATACGGGACTTGGAGATTCTCATCGCTTAGGAAGAACAGTATCTTTGGTAGTGTTTTCAAGTGGAGAGAAGGTTATATACAAGCCCAGGAATCTAAATGCTGAAATAGGGTTCGCAGCTTATTCCAAGGCTATCAGCGAGGGTCTTATCCTCCGAGATGCCGCGCTGTATGAGATAAAGGCCATAACACATGATGACTACGGTTTTATCGAGTATATAACCCAGGAAGAATGCACTACCAGGGAGCAGCTTCAGAGATATTATTATCGCTCGGGCGTAATAATGGCAATGCTGTATTCGCTAAATGCAAAGGATATACACCATGAGAACATGATATCTCATGGTGAGTATCCGGTGATGATCGATCTCGAGGCGCTTTTTCATTGCAGGCTGGAGCACAAGGGCATTAACAGTGATAAAACAGCTTATGAAGTAGCCTTGGAGAGCATAGAGGATTCCGTTTATTCAATAGGGCTTTTATCTATGAAGCTGACAAATCCCTATGATAAAGAGAACGGAACTGTGGATATCAGCGGATTTGGCGGAACCGAGCAGCAGGTGTCACCTTTTAAGGTGCTGATGATTCAGAACAGGGATACGGATGAGATCTGTTTTGAAAAATCTACATATATTATCAAGCCACAGAAGAATGTTGCTAAATATAAAGGACGCGCAGCTAACGCCACTGATTATAAGGAATTTATTATAAAGGGCTTTGATGATGCATACATCTATATCATGGAGCATAAGTCAGAGCTGAAATGCGGATTAAAAGAATGGTTTGGGGAAATGAGCACCAGGATCATTTACAGACCTACATATATATATACGAAGCTCATGTTTACGAGCAACCATCCGGATTTTATGAGAGAGAAGGTTCATAGATATATTTTGCTGCATCGCCTTTTTTATAAGGTAAAGGCAGTGGAAAAAACGGTGGTAGATTCCGAGATCAGGGATATTTTAAGAGGAGATGTGCCATTTTTCGAGGTGGGCATACACTCCGGAGAGATGAAAAATTCAGAGGGTGAGCTTTTACCTATCAGTTTTAAGATGACGCCCTTTGAGAAGGCCGAAGAAAAAATAGACAGATTCAGCTATGAGGATCTTAAGAGCCAGAAGCTTATTATAGAAAACTCCTTTTTGTCCAAGCTCATGGAGGACTACAGAGAATTGTGCATGACACATACGAAGTGGTCTAAGAGTGGCTCTGACGTGGGACGAGATGAGTACCTTAAGATGGCTGAGGATATAGGCGAGAAAATTCTTAGGGAGGCCTATAGATCTGAAGTTAACGGAAGGCAGCAGCTTTCCTGGGTTAATTTTACTCCTATCGGAGATGATCAGATAAATTATGAGTACACCCCGGTTGTGGGCAATTTATATAGCGGAACATCAGGAATAGGGCTGTTTTTCCTGTATCTGTGGAGAGAGACGAAAAATAAGCGATATCTGGATGCTGCATATGCATGTATGGATGATGTTATTGCAGAGATGAAAAGGATAGGCGAAGATTCCTGCTATCTGATTGGACCCTTCAATGGTCTTAGTGGATACATCTATGTTATGAGTAAGTTCTATCTTATTACAAAAGATGAGGAGATGTTGGAACTCATAGAAGATGGATTGTCCAGAATGAAGAAGATTTATTTCAGGGATACGAACTTCGATGTAATTAGCGGATCTGCCGGTGCGATCAAGGTTTGCTTTAGCCTTATAGAAAACTTCGAAGGGGAGATACGAAGTAAGGCAGAAGAGCTTGTAATGCTCCTTACGCAGCATCTTCTTAGAAATAAGATTGTTCTTGAGGATGGCGGCGTAGCCTGGAGAGCCGGAATAAATGGCGTGGTTTATACCGGGTATGCACACGGGTGCAGCGGAATAGAGGATGTTTTATACGATGTCTATGAAAAGTATCACGTCGAGGAGATCAAAGAAGTTCTTAAAGACACTGATGTTTTCATAAAAAAGATGTACGTAAAGAAGGTAAGTAACTGGAAGACCATCATGGGCAGGGACGCATTTTCCAATGCGTGGTGTCATGGAGCTCCCGGAGTACTGTATGGCAGGATTAGCCGGTACCATAGTATGAGCAGGTTTGAGAGGGAAGACTTCCTTAGAGATCTAAAGCATATGAAGGAAAATGCTGTCGGCAATAACATATGCTATTGCCATGGCGACATCGGTAATATTGAGCTGATTCGTAGAATCGCACGTACAGTCCGTGATGATGAACTTCTAAAGGAGTGTGAATGCACTTATAAGCAGATGGCAGCTATTATACCCGAATATATAAAAGAACGACCGTTATTGCCCTATGGACTAATGTTGGGACTCAGCGGAATAGGGTATTCATTGCTTTCAGAGCTTTCTGATGAGGTTCCGTTTATTTTGGATTTGGAGTAGTGAGGTGAATGGTATGGAATATGTATTAAAGGTAAATAATATTAATAGGAAGGTAAAGGATTTTCAGATATTAAAGAATGTCTCTTTTGAGCTTAAAAGAGGTGAAATTGTCGGCCTCATCGGACCAAATGGAGCAGGTAAGACCAGCATTATGAAAATACTTGTGGGCCTGACACGCAATTACACCGGGGAAGTTGACCTTAGCAGAGTAAGAGATATCGGAAGTATGATCGAAACGCCTAATTTCTATCCTTATAACACCGGTTATCAGAATCTCATGTATTTTGCCAGACTTAACGGCGTGGGAAGTAAGAAGGTCGAAGAGCTTCTGGAGCTTTTGGGTCTCTCCGATGCTGCAAATAAAAATGTAAAATCCTATTCGCTTGGTATGAGACAGAGGCTTGGAATCGCGCAGGCACTTCTTAAGGATCCTGATGTTCTTATTCTTGATGAGCCTACTAATGGTCTGGACCCTCAGGGTATTTATGAGGTGCGCGAATATATCAGAAGAATTGCCAGTGAGAAGAATATCACTGTTCTTATTTCAAGCCATCTTCTGGGCGAGCTGGAAAAAATGTGTGACAGAGCGATCATGATCAAAAAGGGCGAAGTCATCCAAGTGATGGATTTTGCAAATGATGTGAAGAAAAGACAAATTACATTTGTTATTGAAACTCTTGATACCGAAACGACGGCAGCAATTCTTAAGGAAGCCGGATATAATATCATTTCTTCGAATGAAAATGAGGTAAGGGTGAAGATCGGTGCCAATGAGAAGAACGACATAGCAAGGATTCTCTATAAGCATAAGATCGTTATGACCGGTTTGTACGAGGCATGCGAGACCCTTGAGGATACGTTCCTTGAACTGATGAGAGCATAACATGCATTATATTGACAGTACGGCTCAATATAATAATAATGATATTATGCTTTGGGGGAACTATACAGTTTTGTTAGGGGAAAACGTGTAATGCTTAAACTATATGTATGCGAAGATAATACTGAACAGAGGAATCATATCAAGAAAGTGATCGAGAACATAGTTCTGATGGAAGATTACGATATGGAGCTGGAATGTGTCACAGAGAATCCACATACGGTTCTTGAGAAGGTTAAGGTTTCGGAAAATGTAGGAATATATTTTCTGGATATAGATTTGAATTCCGATATGACAGGACTTGTTTTGGCGCAGGAAATCAGGAAATACGATCCCAGGGGCTTTATCATTTTTGTCACGACTCATTCCGAGATGAGCTATATGACATTTATGTTTAAGTTGGAAGCCCTTGACTTCATATTGAAGGACGAACCGGATGATATGGATAAGCGGATATATGAGTGTATTCTGAAGGCCAATCAGAGGTTTGCGTCTGCAAATAATAAGGTTCAGACCAACTATTCCATTAAGGTTGCGGATAAAGTATATACTGTGGACTACGACGAGATTCTTTTCTTTGAGACCTCGGCTAATGTGCACAAGATTATTCTTCATTGCAAAAACAGGCAGATGGAATTTTTGGGAAAGATAAAAGAGATAGAGAAAGAACTTGATGACAGATTTTATCGCTGTCACAGGGCCTTTTTGGTAAATAAGGATAACATTAAGGAGGTAGACCTTCAGAATAATGTTATCTATATGGTAAATGGGGATCAGTGCCTATTGTCATATCGCCAGGCCAAGGGGCTTAGGGGCTTTTTTAAGAAAGCAAATTAACATTTATACATATATCACTCCTTTGGATCAGACTGTATAGTCTGGTCCTTTTTTTGTCTTATTTTATAGCAAGTGTTTCTTTAATGTGAAGGAAAAATATAAGGCGTTACGTTTACGATTTCACGAACGTGTAAAAGAGATGGAAAATAACGAGAATGACTATCAAATGATGTTTTGCTATCGAATACCGGGGAAATACCGCTGCCATCCTAAAATTAGGCTATAACAACCAATAACAATTCTGGAAAGGAGAAAAGAGGTATGGCAAGTTTTGAGAAAATTATTGATCCGGAGATAAGAAGCAAGCTGGATATGGTAATGAAGGCGCAGGAGGAGAGTGTATTCGCTGAGCTTACAGAGCAGGATATGGAAGCTCTCTCAGGAGCAGGATGGTATGGAAATCTGGAGCACTTCTTTGGGCATAGGGACTTAAGATACATATCATGTACCAGAGACTGTAATGCACATTGTAATTAAAGAAAACATAACGCTTATTATTCATAAACGTATTATTTGAAACGAATAACTTACGGCAAGGACATAAAAATAACGATTGGTTACATAAACGTAGAAATGGTGAAAAGTCGCATATAATCGTATTTGTAAGGAACACACAAACAAATTTTTAAGAGAGAAGGAGAAAAAAGAAATGGCAAACGTAAAGGACATCAAGGATCCAGTATTAAGACAGAAGATGGAGATTCTTACAGATCCTAAGGCAAGTGTATCTATCGAGCTTACAGAGCAGGATATGGAAGCCCTTGCAGGCGCAGGCTGGTATGCAGACCTCAGTGCTTCACTTGGTAACAGAGGCAGCTACTGCACAATCACAAAAGAGTGTCAGGCTTGCTGCAACTAATTTGACAACTGAATATTAAGAGGAAATCAATTACTGGAAAAAGGAGAAGGAAAAATGGGAGAATTTAATAACGAAATCAAAAACGCACCCGAGGGTGAGGTAAACGAGCAGGAACTTAAGGAACTTACAAACGCAGAGCAGGCTGGTGGTGTAGCACCTGTAGTTCCGATCATAATCGCAGCTTCTACAGCTTTTTGCCCCACAATTAAGTGCACATCCAAGTGCTAATTCGGTGAGCTGATCATATACATACCGCCTGCAAACCTGTGGGCGGTATGATTTGTCTACGAAAGGAAAAATGTTATGAAAAACATTATTAGAGCAGTGGCAATATCATTAGGAATACTGGTAGTTCTGGTAGTAGTTAATATTTTCTGCAACAAGACCGGACATGAGCTTGATCCTCTGTACACCGGTACAATTACTCCGCTGATTGCAATGATCCTGTTTGGAGGGTCTTCAGATAAATCAGAAAAAAATGCTAATGTATAATGATTAATTTCTTTAATTACAAACGCTTGCATGATATAATCATTAGGGCTTCTGGGAAATCCCCAGGAGCTTTTTTTATGTATTAATATTTCTACAAACCATAACGGAGGAGAAGGTAATGGGAGAAAAACGACAGGCAATTTATGACGCTACAACGCTTGGCAAACCGAAGATGCTGATTCTTGGACTGCAGCACATGTTTGCAATGTTTGGAGCAACGATACTGGTACCGATTCTGGTAAACAGTTATTTTCATGGTGAGGGGCTTTCAGTTCAGGTAACATTGTTCTTTGCCGGAATAGGAACACTTTTGTTCCACCTTTTATCTAAATTCAGGGTACCGGCATTTCTTGGTTCATCATTCGCATTTCTTGGTGGTTTTGCTACCGTCGCAGAGCTTAATACCGGAAAATTCGCTGATATGACATATGGTGAGAAGCTTCCTTATGCCTGCGGAGGTATCGTAGTTGCAGGTCTTTTGTATCTCGTGTTGGCACTCTTCGTAAAAGTTGTTGGAGTAAAGAAGGTAATGCATTTCCTTCCTCCGGTAGTAACAGGACCTATCATCATCTGCATTGGTCTTTCACTTGCTCCTTCAGCAGTAAGCAATGCAGCTGTTAATCCGCTTCTTGCTATCATCGCACTTGCAGTTGTTATCATCTTTAACATCTGGGGAAAAGGAATGTGGAAGATCATACCTATTCTTATGGGTGTTGTAATTTCCTACGTGGTTGCTCTTGTAATGCACCTTGCAGGAATGACAAACGTAGACGGAAGTGCGATCCTTGATTTTGCACCTATCGCATCAGCAAGCCTCGTGGGGCTTCCTCCGTTTGTAATTGCTAAATTCGATATCACAGCTATTCTTGTAATGGCACCCATCGCAATCGCTACTATGATGGAGCATGTAGGTGATATCTCAGCTATCTCAGCTACAACAGGTAATAACTTTATCGAGAAGCCCGGTCTTCACAGAACTCTTATGGGAGACGGTCTTGCAACAGCACTTGCAGGCTTGTTCGGAGGCCCTGCAAATACAACTTACGGTGAGAACACCGGTGTCCTTGAGCTTTCAAAGGTATATGATCCCAAGGTTGTAAGAATCGCAGCTGTATATGCAGTTGTTGTAAGCTTCATTCCCAAGATTGCAGATGTTATCGGTACAATGCCAACAGCTATCATCGGTGGTATCAGCTTCGTGCTTTACGGAATGATCTCAGCTATTGGCGTAAGAAATGTAGTTGAGAATAAGGTTGACTTCACAAAGTCAAGAAATCTTATCGTAGCAGCAGTTATTCTTGTAACAGGTCTTGGTTTCTCAAACGGATTTACATTCCAGATCGGTGAGACATCAATAACACTTACATCACTTGCTCTTGCGGCTATTTTCGGTATCGTGCTTAATGCAATCCTTCCCGGAAATGATTACAAATTCGGTGAGAATTACCAGGGTGATATCAACCGTGGCGTAAGCTTCAACAACATTGCAAGCTAATATAATAATTCGAAAAGCCGATAATAATTAAACTTTTCTAAACATATTAAAGTGAGCACCGTATATGGTATTATGACCATATACGGTGTTTTTTCACTTTAAAGGGGGTTTATTATGCTTAAGAATTTTGTTGCTGCTGAAATACCGGCAGAGGAAGAACTAAAGGAAAAGCTTAAGGAAGAGAGAGCAAAGCTGTCAGCGTCCCAGATGAAGATAAAAGAGGCAGGACTGCCTGTAATGGTGCTGTTTGAAGGGTGGAATACAGCGGGAAAGGGAGCTGTTATCGGCAAAGTTATAAGAAACATCGATCCGAGATTTTTTAAGGTGGCAACGCTTGATCGCGAGCCCAGCGATGAAGAAAAGCGCTATCCGTTTTTATACAGATATATCAAGGAGATACCGGAGGCAGGTAAATTCAGGTTCTTCGATACCTGCTGGATGGAGGAGATAGTTGACGGTGTTCTTCAGGGCACAATGGATGAAGAAACCTACGCTAAGCGTGTGCACTCCATAAATACTATAGAACGTCAGCTCTGTGACAACGGCTATCTTGTGGTGAAGTTTTTCATGAATATATCAAAGAAGGAGCAGAAGAAACGTCTGGACAACCTTCTTGACAGCAAGGATACAAGCTGGCGCGTAACCGATGCGGATCTTAAACAGAATAAGCATTATGAGGAAATAGAGGATGTCTATGATAAGTATCTGAGTGATACCAATGAGTCAAGAACTCCCTGGTATATAATTGATGCCTCCGACAAGAAATGGGCAGAGCTTCAGGTGCTTCAGTTTCTTAATCAGGGCATAGATATTGCCCTTAAGAATCATTCCCTCAATGTCCCGATTTTGCAGAACACTTTCCCTATGGAGAAGGTTCAGAAGCTCTCTGATATCGATCTGTCGGATAAATTCGTAACAGATGAGGAATATGAGCTAGAGCTTAAAAAGCTTCAAAAGGAGCTCAGGGAGCTTGGAAATAAGGTCTATAGAAAGAAAATACCTGTTATCATTGCCTATGAAGGCTGGGATGCTGCCGGTAAGGGTGGTAATATTAAAAGAATAACAGCTGCTCTTGATCCAAGAGATTATGTTGTGGAGCCCATTGCGAGTCCTGAGCCCCATGAAAAGGCAAGGCATTATCTCTGGAGATTCTGGACAAGACTTCCAAAGACCGGGCATATTACCATTTTTGACAGAACCTGGTACGGTCGTGTAATGGTTGAAAGATTAGAAGGATTTTGTTCTGAAAATGATTGGCAAAGAGCGTATAATGAAATAAATGAGTTTGAGAAGGAACTTTCGGATTGGGGAGCGGTTATCATCAAGTTCTGGGTGCAGATAGACAAGGATACGCAGCTTGCGCGCTTTACGGACAGGCAGAACACTCCTGAGAAGCAGTGGAAGATAACTGATGAGGACTGGAGAAACCGTGAGAAGTGGGATCTCTACGAGGGGGCTATTGATGAGATGATCGCGAAGACCAGCACTACCTTCGCGCCCTGGTACGTTCTTGAGTCGGTCGATAAGAAATATGCCAGATTAAAGGCATTGAAGATCGTGATCCGGGAGATTAAAAAGGTACTGAAGTGATTTATACGCCTTCTCTCTTGTTTTGAATAAGAGAGAGGGCGTTATTTTTTGGCATATTGGGGATTTATGTCAAAACAATATATTTAAAAGGAGAAGAGTATAGTATGAAAACAATTGAACTGAATGAGAATTGGAGGCTGCGCAAAGTCGGAGAAGACAGGTTTATAAGTGCAGTTGTCCCGGGATCTGTTTACACGGATCTCTTGAGAGAGGGAGAGATGGAAGATCCCTTCTTTAAGGACAATGAGGATAAGGCGCTTGCACTCATGGATAACGACTATGAGTATGTCTGCAATTTTGCAGCGCCTGCTGACGCAGAGAATTTCGATGTGGTGATGCTTCACTGCGATGGTCTTGATACCGTAGCTGATCTGTACCTTAACGGAATACTCCTTGGCAATGTGAATAACATGCACAGAACCTGGGAATTTGACATTAAGGAAGCCTTGAAGGCTGATAATGAGCTCAAGGTTTATTTCCATTCTCCCACAAGGTTTATCAAAGAGGCCTTCGAGAGCCGTGAGCTTCCTTCCAAGGGAAGTGAGGACGCTATGCAGGGCTTTACCTATTTGAGAAAAGCTCATTGCATGTTTGGATGGGACTGGGGCGCACATCTTCCCGATGCCGGAATTTTCAGACCGATTTCAATCAGATGTTATAACAGGGCAAGGCTGGATTCTGTGCTTATAAATCAGAATCATGACAATGTGAAGATTGATGCTGACGGAAATGAGACAGGTACAGTAGAACTTAAGATAACACCTGAAATTGCTGATATGAATCATATTTTCAGAAGAAAAGAGATCAGCGGTGGAACCGGATATGCGTGGAATCCGGAGATTGTTATTTCGGAATCGGATCTTGAGGGACTTTCATATGAGGTAAGAATTGAATCCCCCGACGGAAAGGTGTTTGAGGGTAGCAAGGAGAACCTTGCTCAGTCAGGAGAAGATGATTCTTCTTTGAGTATCAGCATAGAGAACCCTCAGCTTTGGTGGCCTAACGGTTATGGGAAACAACCGTTATATAACGTTAAGGTTACTCTTAAAGGTGAAAACGGAGAAGTTCTTGATACCTGGGAGCGCAGAATCGGACTTCGCACCTGTACTGTAAGTACAGAGAAGGACGAGTGGGGCAGTGAGTTCTGCTTCGTTGTGAACGGTGTTAAAGTATTCGCAATGGGAGCTGACTATATTCCTGAGGATCATCTTCTTGGAAGAGTGAATCCCGATGTTACAAGGAAGCTCCTGGATAAAGCTGTTTTTGCTAATTACAACTCCATAAGAGTTTGGGGCGGCGGCTATTATCCTGACGACTGGTTCTTCGACATCTGTGATGAATACGGAATCCTCGTATGGCAGGATTTCATGTTCGCATGTGGTGTTTACGATCTTACACCTGATTTTGAGGAAAATATCAGAGCTGAGTTTAAAGACAACCTTATAAGACTTCGCCATCACGCATCTCTTGGCCTTATGTGCGGTAATAACGAGATGGAGATGTTCGTTGATTATGGCGTTTGGGTATCCAAGAAGTCTGAGAAGCGCGACTACACAATCATGTACGAGTACATCATTCCCGGAATGATGAAGCAGTATGCGCCTGACGTATACTACTGGCCTGCATCACCTTCTTCAGGCGGATGCTTCGATGAGCCCAATGATGAAAACCGCGGAGATGTGCATTACTGGGAGGTTTGGCATGGTAATCAGCCCTTCTCTGAATATAGGAAGTTCTATTTCAGGTTCCTTTCAGAGTTTGGATTCCAGTCCTTCCCTGCTGAGAAGACTGTTGAGAGCTTCACGGATGATCCTGCGGATAAGAATGTATTCTCATATATTATGGAGAGGCATCAGAGGAACGGCGCTGCAAACGGTAAGATCATGAACTATATGCAGCAGACATATCTGTATCCGAACGATTTTTCAACAGTAATATATGCATCCCAGATGCTTCAGGCTGATGCGATCCGCTACGGCGTAGAGCATTTCAGAAGAAACCGTGGTCGCTGCATGGGAGCTGTAGTATGGCAGTTCAACGATTGTTGGCCGGTTGCTTCCTGGGCAAGTGTTGATTACAGCGGAAGGCTTAAGGCTCTGCACTATGCTGAGAAGAGGTTCTTCGCACCTATCCTCGTTTCCTGTCAGGAGGAGGGCGAGATGACCTGCGGAGTACCGCTTAACTGGCTTCCCAGAGAGGTTAAGCAGGAGGCTGTGTTCAATGTGGCGAACGAGACCAGAAAGGCTATCAAAGCTACGGTTAAGTGGCAGCTTAGAAATGCCAAGGCAGAGGTTATAAGAGAAGGCAGTGAGGAGCTTGATGTTCCTGCACTTACAAGTGTATGGACACAGAAGGTTACCTTTGAGGATGCTGACAGATTCAGTAATTATGTAAGCTATCAGGCTGTGGTTGATGGAGAGGTTGTTTCATCAGGAACAGTTATCTTTACAATGCCGAAGTACTTCAAGTATCAGAATCCTAATCTTACCGCTAAGGTTGATGGAAATAAAATTGTGGTTAAGGCCGAGGCTTACGCGAGAGGCGTCGAGATTCTGAATGAAAATGAGGACCTGGTTCTTTCCGACAACTATTTCGACATGAATGCCGGAGAGGTTACTGTGGAGGTGATCTCAGGAGATGCTTCGAAGCTGAGACTTAGAAGTGTATATGATATTAGATGATGGATAAATGATGATTGTTTAATAAATGATGATAATTTGATATAGAGTGATTATTTGATGGAGGCTGCTGTATGGCAGCCTCTGTTTTGTGGAAGTCATATTGGGCAGTTGTTTTGGGGGAATGTTGTTGCGCAACGGTTGCTGTGCAATGGAATGTGCGGCCGCAAAGGGTTAAAGAGAAAAATGCGGCTGCGGTTTGCGACGAAATTCTTTTTGATTTTAGTTATGGAAAGACAATTCCGCGGCCGAAAGGTGCAAGAAGAGATAAATGCGGCCGCGGTTTGCAATGAAATTCTCTTTGATTTTAGTTATGGAAAGTCAATTCTGCAGCCGCAAACAGCTAGAAGAGACAATTGCGGCCGCAAGTACGTTAGGTTCTCTTCTTTGCACTATCTATCACTTCCTTATATGGCATCAGCATTCCCTGTGTCATTTTGCCTGTATTCTTTTTTGCAAAACCTGACTTCATCATAGCACCGACAAGATACATGCCTAGGATTGTGACTTTGTCCTTTTGCGGGAAGTCGTAGAATCCATGCTCCTTATAGAAACGATGATCCTCGCGCATCATGCCCTGCATCTTGTAGATGAGATCCCTGAAAATCTTCATGCCGCCTACTCCGTAGAAGTTTGCGGGCTGAATGTATTTATTTGTGAGAAGGTAGTCCAATTCTGAGCAAAGTATGTCAATTTGTCTGTCTACGTCCTTCTCGTTTGATACTACTCCGGCCAGAGGATTTCCTCCAACCTGTGAGCGGCCTTCAATAAGTGTCTTCAAGTTGTTCTCACATGAAAGGTGCCCGTCAATTAGGTATCCTACAGGCTTACCCATGGTAACTGTACGATGGCCATTGCAGAACTGGCGGTCATCATACAACTTGAACCTGTATCCCATTGAGTGATCTTTTATCCTGAAAGCATAGATTGTTGCAGCTGACGTCTGAATCTTATCCCGCAGAAATACATCGAAGCCATCTTTATATATGCACTCGCCTGAAGCAGCGCAGTTAAAGCAGCCAAGGCATCCGCCATAAAAGTTAAAATCCTTGAGATTTACTATATCCACATGATACGGAACAGTCTCTTTAAACCTATCAATCATGGACTTTAGAACGATATCATCTTCTCCACAATCGGTTACCAGAGCAATGTGCTGATCTTTTACTTCTGGGGCAGGATGATTACCATGCGTAGCTGTAAATAGAGGATCGGTATTCTCATGTTTAGCTGATATTTCTGCATGATCATTTTTAACTGACCATAAGATATGCTTGAAAAAAGCTTTCGCTTCGTACTGTCCCTTCTTTTTCAGAAGATCATCCATATCAGCGGCTAGTCCCCTTATATAAGACAGACCCAGATCAAGGCAATTCTCTCTAATGAATTCGTGAGCCGTTGTATCGTAGAAATGCTTTGAAGTCGAAATCTGAGTCGCATATTTCCCGGAAAGGTCAATCTTCTTTTCTTTTACTATTTCAATGAATCTGTGGAGCTGTGACGGAACAAGGAATGTGTAGACAGGATAGCAGAAGACCAGGAGGTCTGCCCACTTTAGCATTTCCTCAGCGCCTTGGAAATCTTTTTCCAGATGCTTTATTTTTTCGCCGGCATGGATGACTTTGTAGTCATGTTTTTCGAAAAATGCCTCAATATAGAGCATGGTCTGATAGGTTATGCTGCTTTCGCCCTTTGGGGATCCGTTTATCACAAGAATTTTCATAGTCAAAAACCTCCAAGTCTTAATATTCAGAAAATATAAATTTATTATACAAAAAAATATTTAAGATGTGCCGATAATAACATAGTGGGCTTGACAAATTAGGCAAAAGAGAATATAAAATTGAAAGCAATTAAATAGTAAAAGATTCAACACGAACTATTTTAAGAAAGTGAATTAAGGCATATGAAAAGTGGTACAAAAAAGAATAAGGGCACAGTCGTAAAGCGTATATTGATCATCATAGCTGCAGTACTGGTTATCCTTGATATCATAGCAGGAAATTATCTTGTTTCATTTGCACTTATGCGTTCATCGGCATCAGGAGTTGATGTGGCGCCAGAACCGGTAACAACAAAAGATACGCAGGATAAAGTCGATGAAGTGTGGAAGAGTATAAGCTCTCTTACTGATGAATGGGTAGAGTCTGCTGAAAAGGAAACAGTATCATTAACGTCTAAGGATGGGCTTAAGCTTGTAGGGGACGTTTTTAATACGGATAAGAGCAGCCATAAGTGGCTCATAGCTGTTCACGGCTATACAAGTAAGCGCCAGCATATGTATCCCTATGCAAGATATTATGCCAAGAGAGGCTATAACGTGGTCGCTCCGGACAATAGGGCTCACGGTGAGAGCGAAGGCAAAATGCTCGGAATGGGCTGGCTTGATAAGGACGACATAAAACTATGGATTGATTACATTGTGAATATTGACCCTGAAGCAGAGATTGTATTGCACGGAGTATCCATGGGCGGCGCGACCGTCATGATGGTGTCAGGTGAAGAACTTCCAGCAAATGTGAAGGCAATCGTTGATGACTGCGGCTATACTTCAGTGTGGGATGAGTTCACCGATGAAGCAAGATATCTGTTCCACATACCACAGTTTCCCATTCTGCACACAGCAAGCCTGATCAGCAAGCTAAGGGCCGGATACACGTTTTGGGAAGCTTCGGCCATAGATCAGGTAAGGAAGACAAAGATACCGATTATGTTCATTCATGGGTCAAAGGATAACTTTGTTAATGCAGATATGGTCTACGAGTTATATGATGCCTGCCCCACACAGAAGGATATCTATGTAGTTGAGGGTGCGGGACATGGACAGGCGATGTATCTGGATCCTGATTTGTATTTTGAAAAAGTATTTAATTTCATAGACTTATTCTAATGAGGGTGGATTTTTTCACCAGTTTAAGCGTATAATGCCCATTAAGAGTTTTTGTTTAAGAAAAGGAGGAAGTATGAGCACTAGAATCGGTATTATCGGATATGGAAATCTTGGTAAAGGCGTTGAACTCGCTGTAAAGGCAGCACCTGATATGGAGCTGGTTGCAGTTTTTACAAGAAGAGATCCCGCTTCATTATCAATAAAGACAGCAGGTGTTCCTGTGGTTTCTGTTAAGGATGTTGCAGACTGGAAGGATAAGGTTGATGTCATGATCCTTTGTGGAGGAAGCGCAACAGATCTTCCGGAGCAGACACCTGAGTTTGGTAAGCTTTTCAACGTAGTAGACAGCTTTGACACACACGCAAGAATTCCGGAGCACTTTGCTAACGTAGATAAGGTAGCTAAGGAAGCAGGCAAGGTTGCTGTTATCTCCTGTGGCTGGGATCCCGGAATGTTCTCACTTGCAAGAGTATATTCAAATGCAATACTTCCCGACGGAAATGATTATACATTCTGGGGAAAAGGTGTATCACAGGGGCATTCTGATGCAATCAGAAGAATCGCAGGCGTTAAGAATGCAAAGCAGTACACAATTCCTGTAGAGAGCGCGCTTGAAGCTGTAAGAAGCGGTAAAAATCCCGAGCTCACAACAAGAGATAAGCACACAAGAGAATGCTTCGTTGTCCTTGAGGATGGCGCTGACGCAGCAAAGGTTGAGAAGGAAATCAAGGAGATGCCAAACTACTTTGCTGATTATGACACAACAGTTCATTTCATCAGCGAGGACGAGCTTCTCAAGAATCACAGCGGAATGGCACATGGCGGCTTCGTATTCAGAAGCGGTAAGACAGGTGCTGACAAGGAGCACAATCACATCATCGAGTACAGCTTAAAGCTTGATTCTAACCCCGAGTTCACAACAAGCGTACTTGTAGCTGTTGCAAGAGCAGCATTCCGCATGCAGAAGGAAGGTCAGACAGGCTGCAAGACAATGCTTGATATTCCTCCGGCTTATCTGTCAGATAAGAGCGGCGAGGAGCTTAGAGCACATCTGCTGTAATTCCTATGGAGTCACAGTGCTTCGCGAGGATTGATTTTTAAAGGAGGCTTCGGCCTCCTTTTTTGTTCAATAGGAAATTCCTTTGGATTTCCTATTGAATAAAAAGCGCTCCGCTAAGGATGCGACTGGTGCGCAGATGAATTTTGCAAGCTAAAGCTTGCGCGCACCAGCGCGCAAAGAGTCGCGAGCGACTCTTTGTTCTCGTGTAGGGCTGCCCCCCTGTTTAATGTCTGATCCCGTAAAAAAATCCACCCTCATTCTTATCCATTTGATATAATTAAAATAATAATGTTTTCCTGTTGATTTCTAAAACAAAACATTTCTATGAGGGTGACATGGCTATGGATTTTAATGCGATTGCTAATAGCATGGGCGCTATGACATGCGTCATATCAGTTGAAAAGCTTCCAAATGGAGAATATGGTGAAATCCGCCTTGTGAGCGGTAATAAGGCATATATTGATAACGTTGAAAATCCGGTGGATGAGCTTAATCTGGAGAAGCGCCATTTTATTCCCAATTCTTTATATACTGATTATTTGCCAAAAGATATGAACTTTGAGACTGCATGTTATCAGGCTGCAGTAAAGAAAAAGATGATTCATTCATATGTAATGCCTGAAAGGCATGATGTATGGATCAATATGGTTTTTATGCCCCTTGTGTGCGATGAGGGAAATATATGCTATTGCATGTATACCATGGAGCTGGATTTTGAAGCAGATTACGAAGCATTTTCTAAGATTTCAGGAGACATTGCGAGTGAGGTTCTGGAAACCTGTGTTGTTCTTAGGAGTAACAATGATTTTCAGAAATCAATGAATGATGTCGTAAAATCCATCAGAAAAATGTGCGTTGCGGAGATGTGCGTGGTTCTTTTGGTAGATCACGAGAACCACAACTGCAGAGTTTTGGGAGAGGATAGAACAGAGGCGACAAAGCTTAAATCCTTCAGAAATCACCTTGACATGGGCTTTTACGATATCGTTTCTACATGGAAGGATACAATTGCAGGTAGCGATTGTCTGATCATCAAAAATGAGAATGACATGGGTTACCTCAA
The DNA here is from genome assembly GCF_000423925.1 of Butyrivibrio sp. VCD2006. GTDB lineage: Bacteria > Bacillota > Clostridia > Lachnospirales > Lachnospiraceae > Butyrivibrio. The sequence continues at coordinate 75,840 of NZ_KE384107.1, read as the reverse complement.
GGAAAAGAACCTGCCTTGGTATGAATCATTGAAAAATGAAGGGATCTTTTCATTGGTACTGTTCCCGTTAAAAACCGGTGATGAAGTTATAGGGTATATTTGGGCAGACAATTTTGATCCTGAAAAGTCAGACAGGATAAAAGAAACTCTTAGAATAACAACCCTTATTTTGGGATCTGAAATAAGTAATTATCTACTTCTGGATAGGATGGAGATTCTGAGTTCCAGAGACATGCTTACAGGTGTTTTAAATCGTAACATCATGAATAATGTTGTGGCTAAGCTATCTGAGAAACCCGATAAGAAGGGCGATTCTCTTGGAATTGTTTTTGCGGATCTCAATGGTTTAAAGGCTATAAATGATACAGAAGGTCATGTGGCTGGTGATAACCTGATTAAAAATGCTGCTGATCTGCTTGTTAATGTATTTGGCGATGACCAGGTCTACAGGGCAGGTGGTGACGAGTTCTGTGTGATAATGACTTCCACATCGGAAGAAGAGATTCTAAGTAAGGTTTTAAAAATACGCGAGTTATCTAAAGAATATGGGAATGTGAATTTCGCTATAGGAAGCTGCGTTGTGGATGACTATCGCGAAATCAGAACCGCTTTAAGAAAAGCTGATGAAGATATGTATGCTGACAAAAAGCGTTTCTATGAATCTAATCCTGCAATGGACAGACGAACTCGCACCAATTGATATCGTTTGATATTATTAACGATATGATTTACCATATAGGATTGTATCTGTGTGGTCAGCCATGAGCAGATAAAATATCTCTACGTCAGTAGATGAAAAATATATAACCAGAGGAAATAATGGGCAGAAAGATCAAGGTTCTACATATCGTAGGCGCAATGTATCCCGGCGGAATGGAAAATTTCATAATGAATATCTATGAAAACATCGATAGGGAGCGCTTTTCTTTTGATTTTGCTGTTCATGATATAAAGGAAAACGGCTACGAGCCGAGAATCAAAGAGCTTGGTGGGAAAGTGTTCCTGCTTCCCAGAATGACCAAGCACCCCATTAAAAACATGACGGAGTTGGGGAGACATATTAAGGAAGAAGGCTACGATGTTGTCGTAAGGCATACGGCAAATGCGCTTGTAGCACCGCAGCTCTTAGCAGCTAAAAAAGCGGGAGCCATCACAATATGCCATTCTCACAACGAGACCGATCCTAAAAAAATAGCACATGTTCTCGGAAGGCTACTACTTCTTCCCAATACTGATGTGAGGCTTGCATGCTCTGAAAATGCAGGCAAATGGATGTATGGTGATAAGAGCTTTGAGGTGATCAATAATGCTATTGACCTTAATAAGTTTGAGTATAAGGCTGAAAAAAGGCAAAAGGTAATAGATGAGTTTCATCTTGAAGGGAAACATATCTACGGCCATATCGCAAACTTTATTGCTTCAAAAAACCATCTGTTTTTAATGGAGATATTCAAGGAAATAGCAAGGCTTGATGAAAAGGCTGTTTTTATATGCCTCGGTGAAGGGGATCTGAAGCCTGAAGTTATGCAAAAGGCAAAAGATCTCGGAATCGGTGATAAGGTAATCTTTACCGGAATAAGGCATGATGCTGAGAATTTCATGTCAGCTTTTGATGTTATGGTATTTCCATCATTTTTTGAGGGATTGCCTCTGACACTTATAGAGGCCCAGGTGAGCTCTCTTCCGATTTTGATGTCGGATACAATCACACCAAATGTTATTGTTACAAAAGGACTTGTGGAGTCCAAATCGATTCAGGATTCAGCGGAGAGCTGGGCAGAAGCAGCTATTCAGTTAAGGAATGATGCTAATAAGGAAGATACTGCAGAAGGTACTGCTAAAAGCATTGAAAATGCTACCGATACAAAGAGTCCTCATAGAATCTGCCAGCGCGAGAACATCCGGGAGCACGGCTATGACCTGGAGCAGCTTGTCAGATGGTATGAAGAATTTCTGACAAAATTAGTGGACTGAAAAACAGCAAAAAGGAAATAACTACAGTTATGAAAATATTATTCCACTTAAACAGCATGGGGAGAGGTGGCGCAGAGCATGTAGTTAGCACTCTGTCGAGAAAGCTTTCGAAGAACGGTCATGATGTTATTGTTGCAACCCAGTGGTACTCGGAAAATGAATATCCCCTTGGAGATAAAGTAAAGAGGGTAAATGTGGGCCTGACAGAAGAGGATGAGAAGGCGGGAAGAGTAAGCAAAGCTTTTAGGAGACTTTTCAGACTAAGGGATTGCGTTAAAGTTGAAAAGCCCGATCTTGTCATTTCCTTTTGTGCAAAGGCTAATTTCAGGAGTGCATTCAGTCTCTTTGGAATGAATACTCCTCTCATTGTATCTGTAAGGAACAATCCGGTAGAGGATTACGCAGGGCACAGAATCGCTACCCGGTATATGGAAAAGAAAGCATGTGGTTGTGTATTTCAGACCCCGGATGCCATGAGTTTCTTCTCAAAAGATTTTCAGAAAAGGTCCAGAATCATATTTAATCCGCTTGATGAGGAATATTTAAACATATCTGCTGATATGGTGCCTGAAGCCTCCGCGCGCTCAAAGAGAATAGTTAATGTAGGCAGGATATCAAAACAAAAGAATCAGTTGTTATTGCTAAAGTCCTTTAAAAAGATAGCTGATAAATATCCCGATTATAAGGTTGAGATTTACGGTGATTTTCAAGAGCAGGACATTCTAGATGAAATCACTTCATATATTGAAAAGAACTCACTTAATGACAGAGTCGTAATAATGCCTCCGACAAATAAGCTAAAAGAGAAGATCAGTGATGCAGCCCTTTTTGTTCTTTCTTCGGATTTTGAGGGTATGCCAAATTCCCTGATAGAAGCGATGGCCCTGGGTATTCCATCAATATCAACTGATTGTCCATGTGGAGGATCAAGACTTTTAATGGAACAGGAGGACTCTGGGATTCTTGTTCCCGTTGGAGATGCAGATGCGCTCGCAGATGCGATGGACAGAGTTCTTTCTGATGAACAGCTTTCGGATAAGCTTTCAAGGAATGCTTTGAAGATTACTGATAAAGTGCAGCCAGACAAAATATGCAGAGAGTGGGAGGAGTTTATCGATTATGCCAAAAGGAACTAATCAAAAACTAAAGCTTTACTATCTTGCTAAAATTCTTAAGGAACAGACAGATGACGAGCATGGACTCACCATGCCGGAGTTAATTGAAGAACTTGAAATGTACGATGTCACGGCCGACAGAAAGAGTATCTACAATGACATCGAGGCCCTAAATGACATTGGTTATGATATTGTCGGAGAAAAGAGCGGAAAGTACTATGTTTATCATGTTGCGAGTAGACAATTTGAGCTGGCGGAGCTAAAGCTCCTGGTGGATGCTATTCAGTCATTCAAATTCATTACAGAGAAAAAGTCAAACGCGCTTATCAAAAAGCTTACAACTCTTGCAAGTAAGTATGAAGCCTCACAGCTTGAGAGACAGATCTCTGTCCAGGGCCGTGTAAAGACTATGAACGAAAGCATCTACTACTCTGTAGATGATATTCACAACGCCATTTCACAGAATAAAAAGATCAGCTTCAGATATATGACCTGGGATACCAACAAAAAGCTGGTTCCCAAGAAGGAAGAGCTTTATGTAGTAAGTCCATGGCGACTTACATGGAACGATGAAAACTACTATCTCATAGCTTTTGATTCCAAAGAAGGTAAGATGAAACATTACCGCGTAGATAAAATGGAAAAGATCGCCATTTTGGATGAGAAGAGAGAAGGAAAAGAACACTTTAAGGCTGATCCTGTTGCATATAAGAATCGCACCTTCGGAATGTTCGGCAGTGAAGACTCCACTATGGTTACTCTTTCTGTTAAGGACGAAATGATCGGTGTGATCATTGACAGATTTGGTAAGGATATTGCAATAAAACCTGCCAAGAAAAAGGGCTGGACTGAGACAAGAGTTGAGGTGGCTGTCAGTGACCAGTTTTTCGGATGGATATTTGGACTTGGCGATTCGGTAAAAATAACCGCACCTGCTTCTGTTGTCAAAAAGTACAAGACTGAGCTTGATAATATGTCAGATTTCTACAAATAGATAATATTGTGATTTGACGAACTGTGCTATAATTTTGTCGGTTTTTTCAGGAGGTTTATTATGAAAAAGGATAAAATTAAGCCAATGCTTTTTTCCGTGATAAAAAAATACACGGCGAAGCAGTTCACTACTGATGTCATTTCAGGTATCATCGTTGCTATTATTGCGCTTCCGTTGTCAATTGCTCTTGCGCTTGCATCGGGCGTCGGTCCTGAGGAGGGTCTGTACACAGCTATTGTTGCAGGCTTTATAATCTCATTCCTCGGAGGAAGCAGAGTTCAGATAGCAGGTCCCACAGCGGCTTTCGCAACAATCGTTGCAGGAATCGTTGCCAAGGATGGAATGGAAGGACTTATGATGGCTACCATCATAGCCGGAATTCTTCTGATCCTGATGGGACTTTTGAGGCTCGGAAGTCTTATTAAATTCATTCCCTATACAATTACAACAGGTTTTACTGCGGGAATTGCTGTCACAATCCTTATCGGACAGATCAAGGATTTCCTGGGACTTACTTATCCCAAGGGAACAGTGACCATTGAAACAATTGAGAAGGTAGAGGCAATCGCCAAAAACATCTCGACCATCAATTTCCAGGCTGTGATAGTCGGAGTGGTTTGCCTTGCAATCCTTATTATATGGCCTAAGTTCTTTGAAAAGATCCCGGCATCCCTTGTAGCCGTTATCGCCGGAATTGTTATGGTAAAGGTTCTTGGCCTTAAGGTTAATACAATCGGAGACCTTTACACAATTAACGGAGGACTTCCTAAGTTCCATGCTCCGGTTATCAGCTTTAAGCTGATCAGAGGTTCTTTTTCAAACGGATTTACAATCGCTATTCTTGCTGCGATCGAATCACTTCTCTCAGCCGTTGTTGCTGATGGAATGATCGGTTCACACCACAGATCAAACATGGAGCTTATTGCTCAGGGCTGTGGTAACATCGGATCAGTTCTCTTTGGCGGTATCCCTGCAACAGGTGCTATCGCAAGAACAGCAGCTAATATTAAAAATGGCGGAAGAACACCTATCGCAGGTATTGTACATTCAATCGTTCTTCTCCTTGTGCTTGTAGTGCTTATGCCTTATGCAGCACTTATCCCCATGCCCACTATAGCCGCAATCCTTTTCCAGGTTGCGTATAACATGTGTCAGTGGAGACCCTTCGCACATCTGTGCAAGACTGCACCTAAGAGCGATATTATAGTTCTTGTTACAACATTCATTCTCACAGTTGTATTTGACCTTGTTGTTGCAATCGAGGTTGGTATGATTCTTGCATGTCTCCTTTTCATGAAGAGAATGAGCGAGGAATCAACTGTTCGCGGATGGACTTATATCGATCCTGATGATGTGGATACTGAGGATCCTGACAGCATTGATCTTAAGGTAGTTCCCAAGCATGTCAGAGTATATGAGATAAGCGGCCCCATGTTCTTTGGCGATGCAGATGCTCTTGCTAACATCACGACCAAGGAATTCACCAAGTGTCTGGTAATCAGAATGAGAAGCGTACCTGCACTTGATGCTACAGCAATGCGCTCACTTGAGATGCTCTTTGAGGACTGCAAGAAGAAGGGTGTCAGAGTCATTTTCTCACACGTTAATGAGCAGCCCATGAGAACTATGGAAAAGGACGGATTTGTAGACAGAGTCGGCAGAGAGAACTTTGCAGCACATATCGACGAGGCTCTTGAAAAGGCCTCAATTTGATCTTACTTATTTATATCAATGGTAGGTATCATAAATTTGGCGATGAAATAATTGCCCTCAACAGAGGTTTGGAAGATTCCATCGCAGTGCGAGATAGTTTCCTTAACTATCTTAAGCCCAAGCCCATGATTTTCACTGTCGGATTTTGTGGTTGCAAGCTCCGGATTTGACAGCACACTGTCCATGTTTGCTTTGTTTTTTATTTCACAGCAAAGGTAATCATGCACGACTCTTAGAAGTATGTGAATATCCGGATAGCTCACATTCTGGCAGGCTTCCATGGCATTATTGAACAGATTTAGGAAAATAGTACAGAAGCTTTCATCATTAACAGTAAGATTATTTGGAATTGTTATTTCAGTATAAATTTTGATATGTTGTTTCTTGGCTTCTGATATTTTCCTGTTCAATATATAATCTATCATCATATTGCCGGTGGAGACATTGGAGATGTTATCCATTTTTTCACCGATAGATTCATTAAGATAAGCTGATAATTCATCATATTTTTTTTCATGTAAGAGTGTCTGAATCAGAAGATAGTTGTTCTTCAGTTCGTGGCGCTCTTTTTTTATGCGTTCTTCAATCTCCAGGGAATAGCGGTATCTGTAGATCTGGGCCTTGGTCTCAGTCAGGGCAATATCAAGCTTTCTCTGCTCCTCGTAGGACTCAACTGTAGTTACGAAAAGATCATACAGGATCGGGAGTGATGGTATTATCGCCAGTGCAAGAACTGCATCACGGTACGCATCAAACATCGGAATATTCATTAGATCAACCGAATAATATAAAAGAAGTGCGATAGGAAAGTAAGCGAGTAAAAACAGCCTTTTCCCAATATGACTCTTAATCTTCGGGAGGGATTAACAAGATTATCTTCCCGGAAGGCGAGCAGACAAAATAAAATATTCCTTGTTATGCGTGGGGTACTTGAGATATTGATCCGCGGGCTACAGTTGTGGCCTGCGGGTTTTATTATGCCTTGTTGCTGGTGGTGTTGGTGGGTTATGTCTTGTTGCTGATGGGATAGGCCTTTTTGATGATGGTTTATGGCTTGTTGTGGAAAGTTTATGCATTGCTGATGATGGTTTGTGATATGTAAGATAATGATAAGCAACAAAAGTAGTATATAGGCTAAAGTTTATTGCCAACTTGAGGTCAACAAGGAGCTTGTGAAAAAGGTAGGCAGACTATAAGCAACAAATCAGGTGTAAAGGATGACATTTGTTGCCAACAAGAAGCTCATGAAAAATAGTACGGCAACAAATTAGTCATTAGGTAAAATTGTTGTTGCCTTGTATGGATATTTGAAAGTCAAGTAGTCAACAAATTCTTGATATTCACAGATAATAACTGTATTATATGAGAATTGACACGCACTTTAAAACGCTTGAGCAATAAAAATGCTTAAGGAGTATTGATTTGTTGCCACTCTAATTTTTTTCATAGGGAATTTGACAACAATTCTTATGGATTTCTTTGATTTGTTGTCTTTTAGTGTTTTGATAGCAATTTGGACAAGAGAAACATATTATACAGTTAGTTAATTATGAAGAACTTAGATCTGAAAATGAACGACTAAAGAAACAGTTAGCAAAGAGATAAATTTGAGTTGTAGAGTTGAGCCCATCTTCTTGACCTTACGGTCAAGAAGCATCCCTCGCTCTAAAGAGCTCGGTCAATTCCAGCTTGGAGAATTAAATGAAAAGAGCACTTATTATAGGAGCCAGTGGATTTCTGGGCGGAACAATCTATTACAAACTGAATAATATTGGAGTGAATGTACTGGGGACATACAGTAGTCAAAAGAAACAAGGCGAGTATGTGAAGCTTGATGTTTTGGATACGGGTAGGCTGATTGAGCTAATAAAAGACTATAACCCCGATGTCATCATCTGGACTGTCATGAATCATGAGCTTGAAGAAGAAATAGCAGAAAAGGTAATGCCTGTCATCCGCGATACAATAGGGAATATCAGGTTTATTTTTATGTCTACTTCTGTTGCATATGAGAAAAACATGTCTGAGGATGTGCAGCCTTATCTCAGATCAGAGGATATGTACAATTATCACTATTTCAATGGGAAGATAAAATCTGAAAATGTGATCAAGACTATGCAAAACTATTGCATAGTGAGACCTGGCAGCATCTATGGAACCGATCCTTATGGTGAAATGGATATGAGAAGCCGCTTACTAAAAGAGCATGTGGATTCTGGAGAAAAATACATCAGAGCAAGTAACATAATATTTAGTGTTGTGGAAGTGAACGAACTTGCTGATGCAGTTATTGAACTGGCAAATAGTGATTATATCGGAATAATAAACGTTTCAGAAGAAAAACCGGTTTCCCACTATGATTTCAATAAGGCTCTTTGCAAAAGATATGGTTGGCCAGACGATTGCCTCGAAGCGTATGAGGAATCAGAAAACATATATTATCTGAACAATGACCTTAGAAAGAGGCTTCTGAAAACCAGAATTGGAAGCATAATATGAATTTATGATAGCTATATAAAATTAAGATTGGCATTAAATAGAAATGTTTTTCACTTTGTGTAATGATTTTATAATATGATCAATTGATAAATCGCAGGATGATAGGCGCATTATATTGCCTTAGATTATATTATGGTGGAGACTAAAAATAATTGGTTTTGCTCATGTTATGATTATTGAACAAAAAAAGGTTCCGTGTTTAAAAAATGAAAAGGTGCTTTATTTACAGGATCTTGATGTTTCGGAGGAAATGCGCAGTCAGGGTGTTGGAGCAAAGCTTATAGATGCCTGCAAGAATTCCGACAACTTGCTACTGCGAAGTTCATCAAGATCGTCAAGACACGGATTAACCGAAAAGCATACCTTTTCCCATATCCTCAATCCCTCGGCTTAAGGTAGAAGTTACCCTGGACACGGTCGGTGCGGATAGAGTTGATGAAGGCGCCGGGATCAATATCCTTGATGGCAGGGATGAGCTTACGTGTATCGGAGGCACTTACAACAGAGTAGACCACCATCTTGTTGTTGTGCTCGAAGGAACCTTCACCATGCATAAGAGTAGCGCCGTGGTTGGCAATCTTATAAATTGTCTCGCAGACCTCGGCGGGCTTATCAGTAATAATGAAAAGAGTCTGCTGCTGATAGGTTCTGTACATCATGTGAAGAACCTGAGTTGCAACATACTGGAAAATGATTGAATAAAGAGCCTTGTCCCAACCAAACAGGAAACCAGCAACCGTAAGGATCACGCAATTGCCCGCCAGTATAATGGGAAAGGCATCAATTCCCTTTTGCTGAGATAAAAAGATTGAGATAAAATCCGTTCCTCCACTTGTGGCATCAACCATCAGACAGATGGACAGTGCAACACCTGAGAGAAGACCGCCAAAAATCGCGATAAGCAAAGGGTCATTGGTGATAACATGGGACGGAATCATATCAACAAAGAAACCATTTGAGAGCACCATTATCATGGAATATAATGTGAATTTTTTACCGATATAACGAAAACCGATATAAATGGGAATTATGTTCAGGATGACATTTATAGGGGTGTAAGGTATGCGCGTATTAAAGTACTTGAGCGCAATACGCTGTATGATGATGGTAATACCCTGAGCACCGCCGGGATACAGTCCGCCTGCATTTACGAAGGTCTGAATATTAAGAGCCATCAAAAAAGCAGCAAACAATACTACGATCAGTCTTATGCCGCCTCTTCTTAATTCTATTTTCATTATAGTAAACTCCCTACAAAACCATATTTGAAATAACACTTCTATAGGTTATAATACATTATTGTAACAAGGCTTAGCAAGCGTTCTGAGCGTGCGCTGTTTGTGCGATTGCTTATTCTTGGACATTCATTTAGCCACGTAAAATGCGTGCGCGATTAAATAAATTATTCATAACGGGTGATATATGACAAAAAAGAATAATAAAGGGATTTATGTCCTTTTCATCAAACGACTTCTGGACATATTGCTGTCACTAATGGTACTTGTTTGCTTTTGCTGGCTCTATGCTATAGTTGCCATTCTCGTAAGGGTTAAGCTTGGAAGTCCGGTTATTTTCAAGCAGCCAAGACCAGGTAAGGATGAGAAGATCTTTAATCTCTATAAATTCAGGACCATGACTGATGCGAAGGATGAAAACGGTAATCTCCTTCCCGATGAGGACAGACTTCCCGAGTTTGGTAAAAAGCTTCGTGCCACAAGTCTTGATGAGCTTCCTGAACTATTCAATATTTTAAAAGGTGATATGAGCCTTGTCGGACCAAGACCTCTTCTTGTGAAATATCTTCCGTTATATAACGATGAACAGAGAAGACGTCATGATGTTCGCCCCGGTCTCACAGGCTGGGCCCAGGTAAATGGAAGGAATCTTCTTAGCTGGGAGGATAAGTTTGAGAAAGATGTCTACTATGTGGATCATCAGTCTTTCCTGTTGGATCTGAATATAATCTTTATGACAGTAGCTGTCGTATTCAAGCATGATGACATAAACAGTGCTACAGATGCTACAATGGAGGCCTTCAAGGGTACACCTCCCAAAGACGAACAGTAAAGATAGCATGCGTCCGGAATGAAAAATAACACATGGATGCAGTCAGATATTATTAGCAATATTATTTAGGAGATTTTTATAATGAATATACTTTTTACAAGTGTTGGTAGACGCTGTGAGCTTTTAAAGGACTTTAGACAGGCTCTTGGGGATAAGGTGAGGATGGTCGTAACGGACAACAGCCCTTTTGCTCCTGCACCTGCCTTTGCTGACGCGGTATATGGAGTTCCGCTTATAAACCATGAGGATTACATACCCAAGATTCTTGAGATCTGCAAAAAGGAAAAAATAGATGCCATAACAACTCTTATTGATCCTGAGATTTCAATTCTTGCGGATAACAGAGATAAGTTTGAAGAGCTTGGCGTTACCGTGCTTGCACCCTACAAGGAGACTGCGGATCTGTGCTTTGACAAATATGAGATGTTTAAATACCTCAGTAAAAATGGCATTCCCACCGTTCTTACATTTGGAAGCTTTGCTGATTTCAAGGAGAGCTTTGACAAGGGAGAGATAAGTTTTCCTGTCTTTGTTAAGCCCAGAACCGGAAGCGGAAGCGTTGGTGCCAGGAAGGTTGAAAATATCGAGCTTTTAGAGGAACTTACCGCCAGAGATTCTTCGCTTATTATTCAGGAATTCATGGATGGCAAGGATATGGATGCGGATATTTACGTAGATACCATCACACATGAGCCGGTTGCGATCTTTTCCAAGAAGAAGATTTCAACAACCATAGGTGGTGCCAATAAGACCATCTCTTTCAAGGACGATGCGCTCTTTGAGTTTGTGAAAAATGCGATGAAGGTGTTCAAATTCAATGGACCTCTGGACATGGATCTTTTTTACAAGGATGGACAGTATTATCTGTCTGAGATAAACCCCCGCTTTGGTGGTGCGTATCTTCATGCCTTTGGAGCCGGAGTTGATTTTCCTTCACTTATATACAAAAATGTAATTGAGAAAAAAGCCAATGATGAGATCATCGGGCAATATGATGAAGACGTCTGCATGCTTATGTATGACAGCGTTGTAATTGAAAAACTCGCCAATCTCAAGAATCGTATGCAGGAAGTATAAGAATGAAAATACTGGTTCTGACAAACTGGGCAAATGGGCTATGGCTTTTCAGAAAGGAATTGCTCAAATCCTTTATGGATGCAGGCCATATCGTACTCATTTCAGTGCCTTACGATGAAAATTGCAAAAAGCTGGAAAAGTACTGCACAAGGCTTATTGATACGCATCTTGAGCGACACGGCATCAATCCTTTCAAGGACATTGATCTGTTTCACAGATACTATAAGCTATTACAGGAGCTTAAGCCCGATGTGGTGCTGACCTACACTGTAAAGCCCAATATTTACGGCGGATGCGCGGCCAGACTTCAGAGAATACCGTATATCTGCAATATTACGGGGCTTGGAATGGGCATTGAGAACGGCGGCATAATGAGTAAAATTCTGGTTGCTCTTTACAGAGGTGCGACGAAGGATGCAAGAAGGGTCTTTTTCCAGAACGAGAGAAATCGCAAGTTCATGCAGGAGAGAGGTGTTGCTGTTAAAAATAGCGGGCTTCTGCCGGGATCAGGCGTTAATCTCGATGAGCATCCTTTCAGAGGGTATCCCCTGGAGAATGAAGGAATCCATATCCTTGCGGTTATCAGAGTTATGAAGGATAAGGGAACCTCCGAGTACCTTGAAGCGGCTGAGAGAATTGCCAAAACACACGACAATGTGCACTTCGACCTTGTGAGTGAATACGAAGAGGACGAGAGGGCATTCTATGAGCCCTGGATTACAAGGCTTGAAAACGAGGGAATACTCACATATCACGGACATGTGGATTATGTGGAGCCCTACATGGATAAATGTCATATCGTGGTGCACCCTTCATATCATGAGGGTATGTCTAATGTGCTCCTTGAGGCGGATGCCTGTGGCAGACCTATTCTGTGTTCGGATATTCACGGCTGCATAGAGGCTCTTGACGGGGAGAAAAATGGCTTTGCCTTTGAACCCAAAAGTACGGACGCTCTGGTAGCTGCCATTGAGCGCATACTTGCACTTTCTGAGAAGGAGCGTGCCAAAATGGGCAGAGCAGGAAGAAGGTTTATCGAGAACAACTTTGACAGAAAGCTCATAATAGATGCATACAAGGCAGAACTTGACAGCATTAGTGAGAATTCGCAGAATTCTTGAATCTTTGATTTAAGAGTATATGGCATCGTAGATGTCAAAACAGGAAACCGCATTAACTGCGGTTTCCGTAAGAATATGATTGAGTAATCAAATTGGCCCTGCGACGAAGTCGCCTTTAATGGCCAATTTGCAGCATTCTTGAATCTTTGATTTAAGAATGTATAATAGTAATGATGGGAAGACCCCATCCGACAGCAAAGCTGATATCTTTTAAGAAAATGAGATGTAGGAGATTATAATAAAATGAGTTTGTACGAGAAACTCCTCGCAGGTGAGGAGAAGCTTTCACTTGTAGGTCTTGGATATGTAGGAATGCCCATCGCGGTTGCATTTGCCAAGAAGATTAAAGTAGTGGGTTACGATTTTAATGCTGAAAAGGTAGCTCTTTATAAAAACGGAATCGACCCTACAAGGGAAGTCGGTGACGCTGCTATCAAGGAGACATCTGTTGATTTCACAGCTGATCCTGAAAAACTCAGGGAGTGTAAATTCCATATCGTTGCGGTTCCGACACCCGTAAATGATGACCACACACCTGATCTTACTCCTGTTGAGGGAGCAAGCAGAACTCTTGGAAAATATCTCACAAAGGGTTCAATCGTAGTTTATGAGTCAACGGTTTATCCCGGAGTGACAGAGGATATCTGTGTTCCGATCCTTGAGGAGGAATCAGGACTTAAGTGCGGAGTTGACTTCAAGGTGGGCTATTCACCTGAGCGTATCAACCCCGGTGACAAGGTACACAGACTTGAGACTATAGTAAAAATCGTATCCGGTATGGATAAGGAGACCCTGGAAGAGGTTGCAAATGTTTACAAGCTTGTTGCTCTGGCAGGTGTTCATGAGGCTGAGACCATCAAGGTTGCCGAGGCTGCCAAGGTTATCGAGAACAGCCAGAGAGATATCAATATCGCATTTATGAATGAGCTTTCAATGATCTTCCACAAAATGGGAATTGATACCAAGAGCGTTCTTGAGGCAGCGGGAACAAAGTGGAATTTCCTTAATTTCAAGCCGGGTCTTGTAGGCGGTCACTGTATCGGTGTTGATCCCTACTACCTCACATACAAGGCTGAGGAGCTTGGATATCACAGCCAGATAATTCTTTCCGGTCGTCGTATCAATGATGACATGGGAAAATATATCGCAGAGTCCTGCGTAAAGAACCTTATTGCACAGGATCTTAACGTAAGACATGCGAGAGTGGGAATCCTTGGATTTACCTTCAAGGAGAACTGCCCTGATACCCGTAATACCAAGGTAATCGACATATATAACGAGCTTAAGGAGTACGGAATCACACCTATCGTTGTGGATCCGGAAGCTGACAGCGATGAGGCAAAGCGTCTCTATGGCATTTCATTCGATAACATGAGTGATCTTAAGGATATGGATGCTGTTATCGTTGCGGTAGCTCATGAGGAATTCCTTGGAATAACTACTGAGGATATCAAGAAGTGGTATAACCCTGAACACAAGAGAAGAGTTTTCCTTGATGTAAAGGGAATCTTTGATAAGAACAGCTTCGATTCATCAGAGTTCAGTTATTGGAGATTATAAGCAAAAAACAAATGGGGGAATGCCGCCACCTAAAAGTGGCGGCGTTATTGTATGAAGATAGTAATAAGACTGGATGATATTTCTCCCGGAATGGATATGGGGAAATTTAGACGATTTAAGAGGCTTCTTGATGAGTATCATATAAAGCCTCTTATTGGTGTGGTTCCGGAGAATCAGGATCCTAAACTGGATTCCTACAGGGATGAAGAGGAGTCAGACTCCGGCCCTTCCAAAGGAAGAGAGACTATCCCTGATGACAAGATAAAGGAAAAGGATTATCCCTTCTGGCATCTTGTGAGAAACCTTCAGACTGAGGGGTGGATCATAGCCATGCATGGACTTCACCATGTATATACCACCAAGAAGGGCGGCCTGCTGCCTCTTAATAAACAGTCGGAGTTTGCCGGAATTGATCTGGAGAAGCAGATTCAAATGGTAGCTGAAGGAAAGAAGATCCTTGGCGGACATGGTATTGCTACGGACTTTTTTATGGCTCCGAGCCACAGCTATGATAAGAACACTATGACAGCCCTTGCGGAGAACGGCTTTAGACGAATAACAGATGGTTTTGGGAAAAAGGCATACAGAAGATTCGACATGACCTTTTACCCGATTTCATTTAAAAAGGATGCAGTTTTGAAGGATGATTCCGAGGGCTACACAACCTTTGTTGTTCACACAAATACCTTGAATGGGGATGATTTTGCTTACTATGAGAAGGTGTTTGAGAGTGGAAAAGTAGTTAGCTGGGATGACTGGCTTTTGGAGGAACCGGTGGAAGCCTCCGATTTTCAAGGAATTAAAGAGTATCTCATGGCACGCTTTAAATATATCGCCGTGCATAAGAGGTGGTAAGAATGGCGCAACCAATAAGAATATTACATGTATTTGGAACACTGGGACTTGGAGGAGCGGAGAGCCGCATCATGGATCTGTACAGACATATTGACAGAGAACGTGTGCAGTTCGATTTTTTGGTGCACGCAGATCCGGAAGCCACAGGTAAAAAGTGCCCTTCATCAGATGAGCTTATGAAAGTCAGGGAGCCTGACTATTTTGACGCGACTGTAAAAAAGCTTGGGGGCAACATCTATGCCCTTCCGAGATTTCACGGAACCAATTTAAAAGATTACAAGAACGCTATCAGAATGTTTTTCATGCAGCACAGGGGAGAGTGGAAAATGGTGCAGGGGCATATGACAAGCACCGCAGCCATTTATCTGCCGATTGCCAAGACCTGTGGAATAGGAACAACTATCGCCCATGCCAGAAGCGCCGGAGTGGATCCGGGACTTAAGGGTGTTGTGACCAGAATAATAAGAGGACCCCTTGGTAAGGGAGATACCTGTGATCTTAGATTTGCCTGCACTGAAAATGCCGCAAGATCGGTGTTTGGAGATACGCTCACTGACGAAGGCCTTGTGAGAATTATTCCGAACGCTATAGATTTAACCAGATTTGTCTATAATCAGGAAGTCAGAAACAAGATAAGGAAGGAACTGGGGCTTTCCAATGCCATCATCATAGGGCATGTGGGAAGATTCCATTATGCAAAAAACCACGAGTATCTTCTTAAGGTATTTGCTGAGTTTTTGAGGATTTTAAGCCATGATGATTCCAATTCCTTCAGCATGCTTCACGGAATGAGAATCAGACTCCTTATGCTTGGAGAGGGCTCCCTTATGGAGACCATGAAGCAGCTTGCTACTGACCTTCATATTGAAAAGCATGTGATATTTTGCGGAAATAAGAGCAATGCCAACGAGTATTATCAGGCGATGGATTATTTCCTTTTCCCTTCAAGATACGAGGGACTTCCGGGAACAGTCGTTGAGGCTCAGACAGCAGGACTACAGTGCCTTGTTTCAGATTCGATAACACCCGAAGTTGATATTACACCCCTTGTAAGCAGAATGAGTATTGAGGAGCAGCCTGCAGTTTGGGCGAGAAAAATACTTAATGATCTTATGCTTCGTGATTATGCTGAGGGCGAGGATGAGAACGCCCTTCCCATCGGAGACAGAAAAGCATCATCACAGCCTATCACTGAGATGATTCAGCTTGCGGGCTTCGATGTTAAAACTCAGGCTCAGCGTATGCAGAGCTTCTATTTAACGGGGAAGTTTTGATTTATTAACGGGGAAGTTTTGATTTAAAACATAGTGATTACTTTATGGATTTCTCAAATTTGGGGATGGGGGTAAGAGCTTTAGGCCTTCTCCCTTTGGGAGAAGGTGGCACGAAGTGCCGGATGAGGGTAAAAAGGAGCAGCCCATGTGCGGAATCTGCGGATACTTTTCCATAAACAGAATAACTGAAGATGAGCTGCGGGCAATGAATGACACCATGGTCCACAGAGGACCTGATGATAGCGGAGTGGAGATATATCCCGGAAAGGATGGATATAACATTGGCTTCGCGCAGAGGAGACTGTCAATTAACGACCTTTCACCTCTTGGACATCAGCCTATGTCCACCCCGGACGGAAGGATATCGGTTGTTTTTAATGGTGAGATATATAACTTCCTGGAGCTTAAGGAAGAACTAAAGGGTTATCCCTTCAAGTCCACATGTGATACGGAGGTTATACTTGCAGGATATCTAAAGTGGGGAAAATCGCTCCCTGATCATATTCATGGAATGTTTGCCATAGCACTTTATGACAGGGAAACAGAGGACCTTTTCCTTATAAGGGACAGAATAGGTAAAAAGCCGCTTTATTACTGGGATGAAGGTGAAAACATTGTATTTGCCTCAGAGCTTAAGCCTATTATGAAGTGCCCGGGCTTTAAGGGAGAGATCAGAAAGTCGATAATTCCGAGATACCTCTACCAGCAGTATATAAATGCACCTGAGAGTATTTTCGAGAATGTATGGCAGGTGGAACCCGGTCAGGCTCTTATTTTTAATTCGGGAAAAATAAATAAGTACAAGTACTGGGATATCAAGGAAGCTTATAAGAAGAATTCAGCTACGCAGATTGAGGACTATAATGAAGCCAAGGCTGGCTTAAAGGCACGTCTTCAAAAGTCGGTTGCTGACAGGATGATAGCAGATGTTCCGCTTGGCGCATTTTTATCGGGAGGCTATGATTCCTCACTGATAACGGCCCTTGCGCAGGAGCACAGTGATACGCCTGTTAAGACCTTTAGTATAGGCTTTAACGTCCCTGAGTATAATGAGGCTGAATATGCTAAAAAGGTGGCCAATCATCTTGGTACTGACCATACAGAGCTGTATATAGATGAATCCGAGATGCTTAAGCTCGTTGACAGCATTCCAAAGTATTACGATGAACCCTTTGCGGACGAGTCGGATATTCCCACCATGCTTGTCTGCAAGCTTGCAAGGCAGAAGGTGACAGTGGCCCTTTCGGGTGACGGAGGGGATGAATTTTTCTGCGGATACAATGTATATGAACATGTGGCAAAGGCTAAGGCACTTGATGCTGCAGGAGGCATTGTAAGTGCAATAGGTAACATTCCTGCAGGAAGTGATAAGCTTATCAGAAAGCTTCCGATAAAGGTTCAGTCAGTTGCTGAAAACAGAGATCCCGAGACGAAGACACAGATTTCATCGCCTCTATATATCCGCTGTGCCCACGCATTTGTGACAGGACATGAACAGCCGGACCAAAGGCTTACCTACGAGCAGTATATAAATGGGCAGTTTGGGGATAGCGGCCTTTTCCCCTGTAAGTATCCTGTGGAGTCCTCCTACGGAGTATCCGACTGGCAGGTGAGACGTATGCTACTTGATATGGATACCTATCTTCCTGCTGACATACTTGTGAAGATGGACAGGGCTTCAATGAAGTATTCCCTTGAGTGCAGATGCCCTATTATGGATACAAGCGTTATGGAATACAGCTTTTCCATACCACACAGATTTAAGTATGCAGATGGCGATAAAAAGCATATCCTGAAGGATATCGCCTATGATTATATTCCAAGAGAACTTTTAGAGCGGCCAAAGAAGGGCTTTAGCGTTCCGATGGACGCTTGGCTCCGTGGACCGCTTCGCGAAAGACTCCTTGATTTTAGTAACGAGAGTTATCTTAAAAAACAGGGGATATTTGATCCCGGCTACACATCGAGATTTATCAGGAATTATCTTGAAAAAGGCGATGCCGGTTCATCTACCGGAGCCAATTTCTCAAGACTTTCCTGGAGCTTTTTGAATTTTCAGCAGTGGTATGAGGAGTACTTATGACAGATAGCCGTAGGCTGAAGAAAAAGCATATTGCCATGTATATAGGCTCACTCAATAAGGGTGGAGCTGAGCGTGTTATGTGCAATTTGGCCGAGTACTTTTTCAGTATCGGATACAAGGTTACACTTGTGACGACTTATCTCTCGGACGATGAGTATGTGCTTCCCAACGCCGGGTGGAGCGTAGTTAAGAGCGAAGATGAAGAGAACGCCACAAAGGTACTAAATCCTGATGAGAAGGAGCGCTATGTCGATCTAAAGGGCGGAGTACCGATGGGAATCGGGCGTGTTTTCACTGCCCTTATGCCCTATGAACAGGGGAACAGAGCGCAGAATTTCCACAGACGTATTCAGAAGCTTACAAACACTTGGGAGAGGATAAAGCCGGATCTTATTTTATCCTTCCTTGGTAAAAATAATGTGATGGCGATACAGTCAGCTGCAGGCCTTGATATACCGGTCGTGGTTTCAGTAAGGGCGACCCCTTCTGAGGAATACGCATCAAGGGGACTAAGGCTCGCTATGAGAGTACTGTTTCCGGCAGCAGCAGGCGTAGTCGTTCAGACAAACGGAGCGATGGATTTCTTTAGCCCTATTGTCAGACAGAAATGTAAGGTTTTGCCAAATGCGGTCAATGAGGAATTCATGAACCACGAGATTATTCCCTTTGACGATAGAAAAAAGGTAATAGTATCAGTTGGAAGACTTGATGAAAACAAGAATCAGAAGATTCTTATAAACGCATTTTCATATGCGATAAAGAAATATCCTGAATACAGGCTTGTGCTCTACGGAGATGGTCCTTCAAGGGGTCTTCTGGAGAAGCTTTGCAGGAATCTTGGTATTCTGGATGAATCCGGAAAAGGTGAACCCGGAAAGGTTACCTTTATGGGAAGTGTCGACAAAATTGCTGACAGAATAGCTGATGCGGAATTTTTCGTTCTGACTTCAAGGACAGAGGGTATGCCCAATGCGCTGATTGAGGCCATGGCTCTTGGTCTTTGTTGCATATCCACGGATTGTCCCTGCGGAGGTCCGGCGGACCTTATCAGTACAGGTAGAAACGGACTTCTTATTCCGATGGATACGGATGTAAATATGGCGATGCATATTTTTCATGCACTTGAGAGACTTATGGATGATCCGCCGCTGGCCAGGAAATTGGCGGCTTCAGCTTTTGAAGTAAGGGAAAAATACAATCCCCGTGCTATTAACGAAAAGTGGCGTGACTATTTTGAAGAATTGATGTAGGAGTGACAGTGGATGCAGTTTAATTCATATATTTTCATACTGTGCTTTTTACCGCTGTCTCTGATCCTGTACTTCCTGTTTCATGATCTTGGGAAAAGAAAGCTTGCCTATGGCTCGCTTCTTGTCATGTCACTTTGGTTTTATGGATACTTCAACCCTTATTATCTTGCGATAATCTGCAGCAGTATAATAGTGAATTTCCTTTTGTCCAGAGCTATGGCAACCAAGGGATCAGAGGAAGGTTCTGCAAATGTAAGAAAAAAAGTCTGCCTCATTGCAGGCTTATTATTCAATATAGGACTAATTTTCTACTTTAAGTATTACGACTTCTTTATCGAGAACATTAATGCTGTTTTCAGGACAGGGTTTAATTTAAAGCATATTGTACTGCCTCTTGGTATAAGCTTTTTTACCTTCCAGCAGATATCCTTTATTGTGGATTCATACAGAGGTGAGACGGGGGATTATTCTTTCCTGGAATATGCCCTTTTTGTGTCCTATTTCCCGCAGTTGGTGGCAGGTCCCATAGTTCTTCATTCAGAACTCATTCCGCAGTTTCGTGATGAAAAAAAGCACAGGGTAAACTTTGATAATCTTTGCCGGGGAATCATGCTCTTTACAAGAGGTCTCGGTAAAAAGATGCTGATTGCGGATATGTTCGGAAGAGCGGTGGACTTCGGCTTTTCACAGGCTGCTCTTATCCCTGTGGGAGAGGGAGCACTCACTAGACCGGAGATCATCATAGTGATGCTGTCCTATACCTTCCAGATATATTTTGACTTTAGCGGCTACAGCGATATGGCTACGGGCCTTGGTGCAATGTTCAACCTGGATATACCCATGAACTTCAACTCGCCCTATAAGGCTATATCAATTGCTGACTTCTGGAAGCGCTGGCACATGACGCTCACCAGATTCCTTACGAATTATGTCTATATTCCTCTTGGAGGAAACCGCAAGGGTAAGGTGAGAACTTATATAAATACTTTCATCGTTTTCCTTGTAAGCGGTATCTGGCATGGAGCAAACTGGACGTTCATCCTTTGGGGTGTCTTCCACGGCTTCTTCCAGTGCATTAATAAGCTCACCCATGAAGGCTATGTCCGTGCGTGTGATTCTGTTAAGAAGGGTCCCCTTGGAAGGGTGCTCGCAGCAGTGATAAAAGCCGTAAGCTGGACTTTGACCTTTGGAATTATAAACGTGCTGTGGCTTCTTTTCAGGGCAGACAGTGTAAGCCAGTGGATTCAGATATTAAAGCGCCTTTTCGTGCTTAATCTGGATGTAAGATCTGAGCTTGTGGAGACCTTTAGAATTCCAAGATTCAGATATGTTCTGTCCTTTTTGAGACTCCCCTCCGAGGATTTAAATGTGCTCCTTACAGGGTGCGGCATTGCTATGGCCGCGGCACTTATCGTTTGCCTTTGCTGTAAAAACAACTACGAGAGAGAGTACAAAACGAATGCATTATCCCTTGCCTTTACCTGGGTATTGCTTGTGGTGTGCATCGTTTCAATGAGCTCAATTTCAACATTTTTATATTTTAATTTTTGAGGCCCTATGACATCCAAAAAATGGTTTTTCTCCATCTTAATACTGACAATTTCATCACTGATCCTGATCGCAGGACTGGTGTTTTTTGTGGACCCCTTTTTTCATTACAGAGCGCCCAATAAGAAGCTGTTTTATAAGCTATACGACCAGCGATCCCAAAATGACGGCATTACCAGAAAATTCGACTATGATGCCATAATCACGGGAACCTCAATGGCTGAGAACTTTAGCGTTTCACAGTTTAATGAGGGGCTGAGCGTAAATGCCATAAAGGTGCCTTACTCCGGGGCAACTTACAAGGAAATAAACGACAACCTTGAGGTGGCCTTCAAGAGCGGTCACCATCCAAGATATGTTCTCAGACCGCTTGATTATTCGCTTCTTGTAAGGGATAAGGACGAGCTCAGGGATGACATGGGCGAATACCCTTACTGGCTAACCAACGATATCATATGGGACGATGTGAAATATCTTCTCAATAAGGATGTTGTGGTGCGCTATGCGCTTCCAGCGGTCATCGGATATTTTCAGGGCAAAAATCCGGGATATACAAGCTTTGATGAGTACAGTTATACTGATGGTAACAACATATACGGAAAGGACAGGGTTCTTTTGGGGAGAAAAAGCTTTAAGGAGCCTGAAGAATATTACCTTCCCTCAGGAGAAGACATGCTGATGCTATCGGAAAACATCGAGCAGAATGTTGTGGCACTTGCAAGAATGCATCCTGAGACCACCTTTTTATATTTCTTCCCGCCTTACTCCATGGCTTATTGGGGTGATCTTTATGAGCAGGGCGTTTTGGATAATATCAGGACATTCAAGGCACAGGCCATAGAGCAGATGCTGGAGTGTGAGAATATTCACATCTACAGCTTCACGACACATACTGAAATAACCGCAGACCTGGACAGATACAGAGATCAGGCACACTACGATTACAATGTGAACTGCATGATCATGGATCTTATAATGGAATATGAAAAGGGCTATGAAAACACGGATATCTTTTCTGTATCTGACAGAATAACAAAGGAAAATGCAGACAGATATCTTGCTGAGGAGGCAATGCTCTTAAATAGCTTTGATTACAATTCACTGATCAAATGAGGATTTATATATGAAGGACATAAGTCACTTCTATTTCAAAGGAATAGAGCCAAAGCAGCAGCCGCTAATTACAGTAGCGATCAGCTGTTATAACATGGAAAAATATATAGCCAGATGCATAGATTCTGTAATGGCGCAGACATATACAAACCTGGAGATTCTTATATTAGATGATGGTTCAAGAGACAGAACCGGCCACATCTGTGACTATTACACAACTCAGGATTCAAGGATCAGAGTGGTGCATCAGAGTAATCAGGGTCCCGGGAATGCCAGGAACTACCTGAAGGATATGGCAAAGGGTGATTATGTTGCCTTTTTGGATGGTGACGATTACGTTGAAAAATACGCCTATGAATACATGATGAGTGCCATATTGGAATCTGGATGCAGGCTTGCAATATGTCATTATTTTGAAAATGGCGAGGATGATCCCGTAAAGTTTCATAGGCTTACTGAAAACATGAGGGCCAATCCTTTAAGGATTGTAGACAAGGACGAGCTGATTACAGCATGTGTTGAGGAATCAGAGGATCTTCCTGCAGGAAGCATGGTGTGGAATAAGCTTTATCATAAGAGCCTTTTGGCGGGGAATGATTTTCCTGCTGTTTTTTTCCATGAGGATAAGCTGTTCACGCTCCATGTTCTTAATGATGCGGGAGAGGCTGTGTTAATTGACACACCGCTTTATCATTATATAATAGACAGAAAGGATGGTCTCAAAACACAGGAGGGATTTTTCTGCATTTTTTCCGAATGGATCCCTTCACTCAAAAGTGCAAAAGCGTATCTAAACAGCATTGGCAGAGAGGATCTTTGCTATTCCCAGGATTATCTGATGTATAAACAGCTTCTTGATTACTATTCGGAGGCAAAGCGCGATAAAACAGGGGATAAGGATAAATATCTTCCGGATATTGTTTCATGCATTATGGATGCGAGAGACTCCTTTGACAAAATTTATGAAAGCAGGATCGCGGATCCAAAGGAGAAAAAGCGAATGCAGAAATTTTTGGAGCATCGCTTCATCTACGATCATTTTTACATTTAAACAGCATGATTTTACATAATAAAAAGGTATGGGGGGAAAAATGATAATAATAAGAATGATGGGTGGTCTGGGGAACCAGATGTTTCAGTATGCTCTTTACCTTCAGCTCAAGGCTCTGGGTAAAGAAGTTAAGATTGATGATGTATACGGATTCAGGGATGATCCCCAGAGAGATCCGGTTCTAGAAGAGATGTATGGCATCACCTACGACAAGGCTACGGATGCCGAGGTTATTGATATAACCGATTCTCATCTTGATATTTTCAGCAGGATCAGAAGAAAACTGTTTGGCAGAAAATCCAAGGAATACATAGAGGAGACCGGAATTTTCGACCCGGCGGTTTTCGAGTTTGAAGATGCCTATCTTAATGGATATTTCCAAAGTGACAAGTACTTTAAGGATCAGAATGTTCTCGCGCAGCTTCGCAAGGAGTTTGTTCTTATGCCTGATGAAGTGTTTACTTCTGAGGAGAGCTGGGAGCTTTTCAGACAGATTCGTGAGACAGAGTCTGTGAGTATCCATGTGAGAAGAGGAGATTATCTTCTTCCGGGAACTGTTGAGACCTTTGGCGGAATCTGTGACACCGATTATTATAAACGGGCAATTGACACAATGGTTCAGAAGCATCCGGATGCTATTTTCTATGTATTCACAAGCGATAAGGAGTGGTGCGAGAAAAATGTATCCGGCAAGAAGTTCCGCATAGTGGATACCCGTGAGGAAAACGATGATGCGGCTGATCTTCTTCTTATGAGTCTTTGCAAGCATCATATTCTTGCAAACTCAAGCTATAGCTGGTGGAGTGCATGGATGAATGATTCACCGGAGAAGACGGTAATCGTGCCTAAAAAGTGGCTTAACACCAAGCCCATGGATGATATATACACTGATCGCATGACGCGTATCTGATAAAGGAAGTTTTATGAGTTTAAGTAATCCGAAGGAGAACAGGGCTGAGAGCCTTAATCTTCTTTCTAAGATCAATTATATTTTTGATAAAAAACAGAAAAGAATGCTGGTAGTTCTGGGAATCATGATAATTATCGGCGGTCTTTTCGAGACCCTGGGAGTAGGAATGCTGGCTCCTGTTGCAGAGGTTATTCTTGATCCCGAAGAGGTATTTAAAAAGATCGAGAATGTTCCTATTGTGAACAGGATGCCACAGATTCTCGGTCTTGATACCAATGCCAAGCTTATATGTGCGATATTGGTACTCCTGATCGCGATCTACATAGTTAAAAACATATATCTTTTGATATTGGTATATGTTCAGAACAGCTTTATCTCTAAAACACGTAACGATATGATTTCCCGCGTAATGAGGGAGTTTTTGAACAGGCCCTACGAGGATTATCTTGGAGCAGATATTCCGACTGTATTTCGAATAACGGATGGAGATATCCCCAAGACCTTTTCACTTATGCTGGCCCTTCTTAATCTTTGTACAGAGCTGGTTGTTTCAACATGCCTGGGCATTTTCCTTATTTATCAAAACTGGAAGATGGCGCTTCTTATCATGGTTGTACTAGGCGGTATGACGATTATTATCACAAAGGTTCTAAAGCCCAGAATGAATGATATTGGAAGGAAAAACCAGTCCATTGCATCAAGAATTGCCAAGTGGAGAATTCAGGCAATCTATGGCTTAAAGGAAGTTAAGGTATTAAACCGCGAGGATTTCTTTATAAGAAATTACTATGAGTCAGGTAAGATTGGTGCAGAGACTGACATAAGATATACATTCCTCAACAACACGCCAAGATCCCTTATTGAGACAGTATTCATGGTTTCAATTTTCGGGTTTATGATCTGGTTTATATCAAGCGGTGGAGATACCAAGGTTTTGGCGGCTCAACTTACTGTATTTGCTGTTGCTGCGGTCAGACTTATCCCCAGTGCCACACGTATAAATACCTATGTTACAGAGATCGCTTATGAGATGCCTGCTTTGGACTTTGTGTTTAATAATCTTTCCGAGTCCATGAAGTCTGATAAAAAGATGGCTGCTGAGAGAAGTGCCATCGCAGGACCTGCTCTTGAACTTAACGACAGGATTGAGCTTAAGGACATAACCTTTGCTTATCCCGATTCCGATAAGAACATCTTTAATGGCGCAGATATGGTGATACCGAAGGGAAAATCCGTAGGTATCATGGGCTCATCCGGAGCAGGAAAGTCCACAGTTGTGGATATCCTTCTTGGACTTTTGCATGCACAAAAGGGTGAGATACTCTGTGATGGACAAAACATTTTCAGTAATTATGAGTCATGGCTTGCTCAGATCGGATACATTCCGCAGAGCATTTACCTGATCGACGAGTCAATAAGAGATAATATTGCATTTGGTATTGATGCGAGCGAGATAGATGAAGAACGAATCTGGAAAGTTTGTGAAGAGGCTCAGCTATCGGAATTCATTAAGAGTCTTCCGGAGGGACTTGATACCAAGATCGGAGACAGAGGTGTGAGACTTTCCGGCGGCCAGAGACAGCGTATAGGTATCGCCAGGGCGCTTTATCACAATCCTGAGATCCTTGTATTTGATGAAGCGACAAGCGCTCTCGACAATGAAACAGAGGCAGCGGTTATGGAGGCTATCAACAGCTTCCACGGCAAGAAGACAATGATAATAATCGCCCATAGACTTAACACCATTGAAAAGTGCGACATGATCTATGAGGTCAGAGATGAAAAGATCGTGGAGACCAGTCTTGATGGAAAGATCGTTTATCACAAAGCTACGTAATATATGTTTATATGCGGCACTTACCATTGAGCTTCTTTTGATGATCTATGAGAGGAGCGTGCTTCCTCTTTCAAGCCCTAAGCTTGTATTTCGTGTCAGCTTCGTTTTTACGGTATTTGCAGTGCTGCTTACGAGGTATTCGGTAAAGCAATGGATATTCATCGGCATTGCCGTGGCAGTCAGCGTTTTAGGGTATAAGATCACAGGGAATAATGATCTTTTGAGGTTTTCCCTCTTTGTGGTAGCTTGTAAGGATGCGGATCTTAAGAAAATGCTTCGCTATTTTTTTGCGGTGACCCTTATCGGAAGCCTTGTGATTGCAGGAGCTTCGGTACTTGGTATAGCGGGCGATGTAAAGCTTATAGATGATTTTGGAAGAGAGGCAGGTTCCGAGGTCAGATATACCTTTGGCTTTGGACATCCGAACACTCTGCAGAGTGTAATCTTTTCCATTACTGTGCTGTTCATATATCTTATCAGAGATTATGATAAGACCAAAAGAAATGTTATAATGACTATTATCCTTGTCCTCAACGTACTTGTGTATTTTGTAACAGGTTCAAGGACAGGAATTATGCTTACGGTTTTTACTATAGTACTGGCATTTTTGGTATATCAGTTTGATGTGCTTAAGGAGTCAAAGCTTTTATACATGTTCGGAGCATTGTTTATAGGAGCTTTAGTGGCTGTGTCTGTATGGGCTGCAAGTATAAGTAAATTTGCAAGAGATGAGGAATATCCGTTTTACTATAAATTGGACAGGATATTAACCGGTCGCATACAGTCTCTTTATTACGATACTAAGCTGCATAAGGGGGCACTTGAGACCTGGAGTCTTTTTGGGGATGAATTCAGTGGAAACTCATTCTTTGATATGGGATGGGTCAGACTGTTTTACTGGTATGGAATAATACCTGCTGTCCTTATATTGTTAGTTGTATTATTTTTAATATATCGCTTATATCTGAATAGAGATTTTGGGGTGATGATCATGTTAATCTCTATCAGCTTATTTACTCTGGTAGAAGCGAGCTTCGTTTCTTCATTTATCGGGAGGAATTATCTGCTTCCCATAGCCGGGGTATATCTGCTTGGCGATATATGGGAGGAAAATCGTGCAGGGAAAAACAAAGTATCTGATAAATTACATACTATGGATAGCTGATATTGTATCCATAGTTGTTTCTTTTGTGCTTGCCACCTATATCCGTTTCCTGAATTTCAGGGACATGGAGGATAAGGCATTACACTTTTATGTGTGTATTGTTATGGTTCTGGTATGCACAGTCTATACCTTTGCTATTGATTCCAACAGAGGATTTTTAAAGCGCACGGTGTGGAAAGAGGGCACGGTTGTTTTTAAGTCTGAGTTTGTGCTAATTCTTGGAACAATCGCCATCGCTTATGCTCTGCAGCTTGCGCAGCCTTTCTCACGTCTAGTAATGCTATATTTCATCATTATCAATTCAGCATTGATGCTGGTATTACATCAGCTTTTGAAGCTTGTCCTGAAGCAGTATTGGAAGAGCGGAGATGCAGCCATCAAGCTTCTTGTGGTTTCCGAAAAAGAGATAATGATGCCTACCATCAGACACCTTCAGCACAGACTGGAGTTCAACTATTCAATAGAGGGCGCAGTTTGTCTTGATGAGGATATGGAAGGCGATGAGATCAGGGGAGTTAAGGTTATCGCCAATAGGGAGAATCTTATTGATGTTGTAACCTCTCTTGCAGTGGATGAGATCTTTATCTACACTCCTAACATCAGCCAGAAGGCGCTCAATGAGACTATTGCGGCATTCGGAGATATGGGTGTTACGGTACATTACTGCGTAGAACTTCCTAACATTGCGGGAAGTACCTCTGTGGGCAATATCGGTACATATTCAGTTATTTCATATATTCACGGAACAGAGAGATACAGAGCGCTCATGATAAAGCGTCTGATGGATATAATAGGGTCGCTTTTCGGACTTTTGATAACAGCTATTGTCACTCCTTTTGTGGCTCTTGCAATCTGGATTGATGATCCCGGCCCTATATTCTTCTCACAGGTGAGAATAGGCAGGAATGGTAGAAGATTCAAGATCTACAAATTCAGAAGCATGAGAACTGACGCCGAGGAGATTAAGAAAAAGCTTGAAGATCAGAATGAGATGAACGGTCTCATGTTTAAGATGAAGGATGATCCCAGAATCACCAAGGTTGGTGCGTTTATAAGAAAGACCAGTATAGACGAGCTTCCGCAGTTTCTGAATATATTTAAGGGAGATATGAGCCTTGTGGGAACAAGACCACCCACCGAGGATGAATTCGAGAAGTATAATCAGTACTACCGCAGAAGAATCAGCATGACACCCGGACTTACAGGAATGTGGCAGGTCAGCGGCAGAAGTGATATTGAGGATTTTGATGATGTTGTTAAGCTCGACCTTCAGTATATTGATAACTGGTCACTTTCGCTTGACATAAGAATACTTATAAAGACTGTCGGGGTAGTACTTTTTGGAAGAGGAGCACACTAAGAGATAACAAAACATAGCCTTCTCTCTGGGAAGATGGTGTTCACAGAGAGAAGGTGTCAGCGAAGCTGACGGATGAGGGGTACTTCATGCCGGAAAAATTAGTCAGTGTCATAATCCCTGTATACAACATCCGGGATTACATTAGCAACTGCATAGAAAGCGTTATAGATCAAACCTATAAAGACATAGAGATCATTCTTGTGGATGACGGGGCCAGTGATGGAAGTGAGAAGCTCTGTGATGAATATGCTTCAAGGGATGAGAGAATCCGTGTTATTCACAAAGCAAACGGCGGTCTTATGTCTGCCTGGAGCACCGGAGTTAAGGAAGCAACCGGACATTACGTCATGTTTATTGACGGCGACGACTGGGTCGACACGGATATGATAGAGAGTCTCCTTGAATATGCAGATGAGGGACTAGCGCAGTCCGGGATTACAGAGATAATCAGCAGCAATTATATCATCGAGAAAAAGAATGAGAGACGTAAGGTTTCTCATCCTATTGCTTCCGGCACATACGCAGGGCATGAGCTTAAGGATATCAGGTCAAGGCTCCTTGGTGAGGAGAACAGACCTGTGATAATGTCCAGGTGTATGAAGCTCATAACCCGTAAGCTTATTCTGGATAACATGGTATATTTGAATTATGACATCAGAATGGCAGAGGACGTAAATATTATGCTCCCATGCCTGCTTGACGTAGACAGGCTTACTGTTGTGAATGATGGATTTTTCTATCATTACAGAACCGTGGTCGATTCAATGGCCCACGGCTTTGATGACGGGCTTCTTGATAACCTCAGACTGAATTATGAAACCTTTTCCGGAATTATGAAGGACAAGGGCGTCGGCAACTGGAAGGAGCAGATGGACAGGGAGTATGTAAGGCTTTTGTTCGTTGTGATGAAAAACCTGCTCAGGGCAGATGTACCCGGATTGATAAATAAGGCTCGTGATATTTTCGCTACGGATCCTATAGCAGCATTAATAAAAAATACACCGGTTTCAGTATCGGAGAAATCAAATAAGCTGATTTATTTTTGTATGAAGCATCCTATAGCGCCGGTGGTGATTATTACGAGGATGATAATAAAGAGCTTTGACAGAGTCACAGCGGGGGCACTTTTATGAACAATTACATGGCATTACCACTAATCAGCATTATAATTCCTGCTTATAATGCACAGGATCACATTGAAGAATGTGTCTTGTCAGTGTGCAATCAGAAGGTGTCTTTAAAGGTTTCGGCCTGTCTTGCTCATTCCGGATCATTCATGGAGGTAATCATAATCGATGACGGTTCATCAGACAAAACTGCGGAAATCTGCGACAGATTATCATCAGAATATGCTTATATCAAGGTAATTCATGTTAAAAACGGCGGTGTGTCTAAAGCAAGGAATCTCGGACTTGAGAATGCCAGCGGAAGATATATCGCTTTTGTTGACGCAGACGATACTGTATCAGAGACCTATATATCCGACCTTTTGGAGTGTGCGATTGATAACGATGCAGCACTTGTTATCATGGATGGGAAAATAGTAACAGATGATGTCATTACAGGGCGCCGATATCTTGAGGACGGACTTCTCTGTGAAGACACACATGTATGGGGAAAACTCTTTAGAAGAATGGATCTCATAATCAATGGAGACCATATACGTTTTCCCGAGGGGATTACCATCGGTGAGGATATGTTGTTTTTTATGGAGTTTCTTATTGCCTTAGGCGACAGGAAATGCGTAAGTTGCATAGAGGGCAACGGATATCACTATAATCTTAATGATGACGGAGCTATGTTGAAGACATTTACGCCTTCTTATATGGATCAGATAATCTGCTGGGAGAGAGCAGGAGAGCTGCTTGTCACCATGACTCCTGAGGTATCGGTTGAAACGGTAAGACGCCTTTCTGTTATAAAGATAATGGCTGCTCTTTTGGTAGTAGGCAAATTTGCGAAAATCCTTAATATGAGTGAAAATAAGGACAGAGCTATGCTTATGGCCATGAAAGAAGAAGTTGTCACAAGGGCCTCCGGGATGATCGACAACGCCAAAGAAACTTCGGGCGCATATGGACGACTTTCTTTTGGATATAAGATCAAGGTATTTATATTTTCACTTAGCCCTGATCTGTATATGAAACTTTACGGACAATGGAAGAGCTTATGATTAGAGAGGAAAACACAAGAAAAAGACTGTTCATTTTTTCAGTTATAGTCTGCTTTGTGACCATTTTTATCTATGAGACGCTGACACCCATGCTCATGGATGATCTGCCATATAGCAGGGAGGTTGGAAGAGCCGGTAGCTTTTTCGACCTGTTTGCGCAGGAATATAATCAGTATATGACATGGATAGGTCGCTCTGTTGCCCATTTTATGCTCAGGGTATGCATGTATATTGATATGCATACACTTGGCGGAAGGGCCTTTTTCAATCTCATAGCAGCAGCGGTATTTACACTTCTCACTGTTTTGGTATATCTGAATATCGATAGCAAGATGCGGTATAACGTTAAGAATTATGCACTGGGAGTGCTTCTGATTTGGCTCTTTGGCATATCCTTTGGTGAGACGGTACTTTGGGAAGATGGTGCATGTAACTACCTTTTTACAACTACGATTGTAATGGCCATGGTGACTGCTTTCCGCAGAGCTTACAGAAAGAGTATTTCCGGTGAAAATGCCACGGGATTAAAGAAAACCCTTGGATTTTTCATATTGGGACTCATATCCGGATGGTGCAATGAGAATACAAGCGGCGGGTTGCTGCTTTTAATGATCATTCTTATCTGCTACTACAGGAGAGTTTTCGTATGGACCATATCTGCTGTTATAGGATGCGCTACAGGGCTTGCTTTCATGGTTCTGGCTCCCGGTAACAGGATCAGAATGCAGTACATGGAAGAAAAGCATGAAGGCATAATGGCTATAGCCGCAAGATCACTAAAGATCACGCTTGTTTTAAAGGAAGAATTTATGGTGCTTTTGATCGCACTTGCTATTCTTTTGATCTTTCTGTGGGTTCAGGGAAAACGCTTTGAAGAAATGAAAGAGATGCTTTTGTTCACATTCATTTTCTTTACTACTTCCTACTGCCTGGTTCTTACGGCTACGCCTCAGGATAGAGTGTTCTTTGCACCCGGGATATTCCTTATTGTTGCTCTGGTTCAGGGATATGCAAATATAGATCCCGGAAAGGAGGATGCCGAATCAATAAGATATGTGATCTTGGAGACTATGAAGCTTGGAATAGTAGCTGCAATGCTTATATATATGGCCTTTACTTATATTGAGTGCGGTGCCAACCTGGCACGAATAAACAGACTGATGCAGGAGAGATACAGTTATCTTGAAGAGAAGGCAGCCGAGGGCTGTGAGGATGTGGATATTCCGATGCTTTATCCGCAGTTCAGGAACAGATATACTGCAGCATACAACTGTGATGTCACCGATGATACCGACGGTGATACCTATTGGATAAATCAGCTTCTTGCTGAGTACTACGGACTTAAAACCGTGATGGGAGTCGACCCCGACATATGGGGTGAAGAGGAATAGCGTGACCATCGTGAGGTTAGATTAAGAAGATACACGCGAAGCTGATGAACAAAGTCTATGCCTTCCCCACTGGGGAAAGGTTTCAGCGAAGCTGATGAACAGAGTCTATGCCTTCCCCACTGGGGAAAGGTTTCAGCGAAGCTGATGAACAGAGTCTATGCCTTCCCCCTTTGGGGGAAGGTGTCAGCGCAGCTGACGGATGAGGGAAATAATGGAGAGACAACTGATTTTTTATATGCACGCGGGAAGCGGTAATCACGGCTGCGAAGCCATAGTAGATGCAACGCTTCATGCAATGGGGATCGTGGGCAGGACAGAAAATGAAATAGCACCTATCATCGTCACCAACAACAGGGAACAGGACTTAAGCTATGGTCTTGGCAAGAGGGTTTCCGATGGCGAGTGCAGCATCATTGAAGAGAGACATATAGCAGAGGATTTTATACCTCATGTTTTGTATTATGTATACAGGAAAATAACAGGAGATGCAGTTTCCTTTCTCAGATATCAGTTTAAGGATATTCTTACAAAGTCAGGAGACTTTGTAAGACCCATCGCAGTGTCAATTGGCGGGGACAACTATTGTTATCCCGAGATGGTGGGCGATCTTAAGCTTGCCCATGAGGCTTTTCTTGAAAAAGGAATGCAATCGGTGCTGATGGGCTGCTCCATCGAGCCCGACACCGTTTCTGATCTTAAGGATGATCTGATGAAGTTTGATCTTATAACTGTCAGAGAATCCATATCCTATAAGGGAATGATAGATGGCGGAATACCAGAGTCTAAGGTGAAGCTGTGCCCTGATCCTGCGTTTTTACTTCCGAGGGCAGAGGTTAAGCTTCCTACTGGTTTTGAAAAAGGAAATACTGTAGGCCTTAATGTGAGTCCTATGGTTCAGGGTAAGGAATCACGCCCCGGTATCACCATGGATAACTATAAAAACCTCATAAAGCACGTATTATCCATACCTGGTGAAATGAAGGTTGCGCTGATACCGCATGTTGTCTGGAAAAGTAACGACGATAGGAAACCCCTGCAGGAGCTATATGAAGAGTTCAAGGCTACAGGCAGGGTAATACTTATAGAAGATACTTCCGCACAGGAACTTAAGGGAATAATAAGTGCGTGCAGATTTTTCATAGGTGCAAGAACACATTCAACGATTGCTGCCTATTCGACATGCGTGCCCACACTTGTCCTTGGATACTCCGTAAAATCGAGAGGAATAGCAACGGACCTTTTCGGCACTGATGAGAACTATGTTGTGCCGGTGCAGAAGCTGGAGTCCGAGAATGATCTTGTGAAAGCCTTTGAGTTTATAGCAGCGAAGGAAGATGAGATCAAAATGAGACTATCTGAAATCATGCCTGAGTACAGCAAAAGAGCTGCCGATAATGTGCGATATATAAAGGAGTTAACCTGATAATGCTGATAATACAGATAGCCGGTGGTCTGGGCAACCAGATGCAGCAGTATGCCATGTACAGGAAGCTGTTAAGAGCCGGTGCGGATAAAAATGTTAAGCTGGATATAGGCTGGTTTGACGAGACCAATCAGAGCGGAGTGCTTGCAAAGAGAAAGCTTGAATTGTCATATTTTACGAATCTTCCCATGAATATATGCACTGATGAGGAGAGAGCGTATTTTAGAGACAGAAGTATCGCGAGGAAGGTTTTTGAGAAGGTGATTCCTTCCGCATCTAGGACATTCAGCGAGAGCTGTATGTATCATCCTGAGATTTATGAGCTAAGGGATAAGTATATCGAAGGCTATTTTGCCTGTCAGAAATATTATGATGACATTATGGATGAATTGCGGGACCTGTTTGTATTTCCCACTCATCCTGACACGGAGATAAATATTAAGAATATGGATCTTATGAATGAGATGGAGCTGACTCCCAGTGTAAGTGTCCATATTCGAAGAGGAGATTATCTGGATCCTGAAAATGCTGCTCTTTTCGGAAATATAGCCACAGATGAGTACTATGACAGTGCTATGGACTATTTCAGAGCACTTGATAAGGATACACACTTCTATATTTTTACAAATGATCCTGACTATGCAAGGGAGAGATATTCCGATCCCGGAAGATACACGATAGTGGATCACAATACCGGAAAGTACTCATTGCTTGATATTCAGCTAATGAGTCATTGCAAGGGAAATATATGCGCGAATTCTACGTTTTCGTTCTGGGGAGCGAGACTTAACAGGAGAAAGGACAGGATTCCTGTAAGGACACTGGTTATGAGAAACAATCAACCTGTCACTCCCGAGCTGATGCATGAATACTGGCCGGGGTGGGTACTCGTGGACAAAGATGGCAAAGTGCGGTAAAATTAGCATTTAGATATTGGTATAAGGAAAAGGAACAGGGGATGCCCGATATCAAGATAATAATCGCGACAACAAAAAAATACAGAATGCCTGATGATCCGATATATATGCCGCTGCAGGTGGGAGCGGGTATGAAAAAGGCGGCCAATACTCCGTATACTAAAGACAATACGGGTGATAACATATCCGAAAAGAACAGTAGCTACTGTGAACTTACCGGTATGTATTGGGCGTGGAAGAATCTCAAGGCTGATTATATAGGACTTGTTCATTACAGAAGATACTTTGCTTCTCCGGAATCAAGGGGAGAGGATGATCCGTTCAACAGAATCATTGGCGGTGAGGAAGTAAAGAGACTTCTGCAAAAGAGCAGTATTATTGTCCCTAAAAAAAGAAGATATTACATAGAGACACTGCAATCTCATTATGCCCACACACATTATGTAGAGCAGCTCGATGAGACAGGTAAGGTCATAAAGGAACTTTTTCCTGAGTATATGGAGTCATTTGACAGAGTTATGACACAGACCTCGGGACATATGTTTAATATGATGGTCATGCGCAAGGATCTCTTTGACAAATATTGTGAGTGGCTCTTTACCATACTTCCTGAGGTTGAGAAGAGATATCCTGAGAAAAATCTCGGAGCTTATCAGGGCAGATATGTAGGAAGAATAGCTGAGCTTATTTTCAATGTTTGGCTGGACTATCAGATAACATCAGGCTCTATTCCCAGATATCAGATACAGGAGCTGCCTTGCGTGCATATTGAGACTGTCAACTGGATCAAAAAGGGTGGAGCATTTCTTGCGGCCAAGATTTTTCATAAAAAATATGGTCACAGTTTTTAACTTTAGGGGACAAGTGAGAAATATATTGTGAATAAACCAGAAAAAGCTGCGACATTCGCATTAACATCATCTTACGGCATATCGCTTTTAAAAAGCGATGTGCTATCGTTTTTGTTTGCTCTGACTAATCATTTCACCAAGGATAATATAAAGAAAAGAGTTGCCATAGAAGCTGCTGTAGTAGTAATCGGTGCTTTGGTGGTAGCAGTTCTTGTTTTCTCGAATTTTCCCTTTGGCATAGGAACGGGCGTGAAGTTTTCAGATGAGGACCGGGCCGAGATAGAATATGTTCGCGAGGCTCTGGCTGCTGAGGGACATATAGTTCATGCCGCCGGATTTATAACTAAGGCTGACGGAGAAACGGTGAACTATACAAGCAGCGTGGAAGCATTGAATAACTGCTACGCTAATGGAAACATGTTCTGCGAGCTGGATTTTCTTAAAACTACGGATGGAAAGCTCGTTTGCGCACATTCCTGGAAGCAGTTTTATGATAACGGCGAAGCCCTTACTGAAGCGGTTTCCTTAGAGAAGGCACTGTCCTGTAAAATTGAAGGCGAGTTTACGCCGCTTGAACTGTCTACGCTTGTGGACTTTTTACGAGGTCATGAGAACTTCTATATCGTGACGGATATCAAAAAGGACTATAATGTAGAAGGTGCAAAGCTCATTGCGGAGGCTGCCCCTGATATGATGGACCGCTTTATAATTCAGGTCTATCATGAGCAGGAAGCGGGTGAGATGGAAGCTATGGGTTTTAAAAACATTATTTTCACGCTCTATCGCACCGAGGAGGAGGAGAGAACTCCTGAAGCGATCGAATATGCAGCCAAGCATCATGATTTCATCGCATGGACAGCCAAGAAGAGCTTTATAAGCAAGGAATTTGCTGAGGAGATAAAGAAGAACGGAGGAATCCTTTTTACGCATACAATAAATGACCCGGAGGAAATGAAGCAGTATATTGCCGAGGGAGTGGATGGATTCTATTCGGATGTTGCTTCTTGGGATGAAGTAAAAAAGGAACTTGAGAATGGGAAATAGTAAGGCCATAGGCGCCGATGACAGGCGACATTTTTTTAAAACAGGATTTCGCGGAGCGCCGGGCACATTTGAACTTAGCGACGAACAATTGAAAAAGCTTCAGGTAACACTTCTTGATATGCTTAAGGACTTTATAGAAGTGTTTGAAGAGGAAAAAATCTTCTACACCTTAAGCGGCGGATCAGTACTTGGAGCCATAAGGCATAAGGGGTTCATTCCCTGGGACGATGATATAGACATCAATATGCCAAGGAAGGACTACGATCGCCTAAAGGAAGTATTTGATAAGAGACTCGGAGACAGATATGTTCTGTGCGGCCCTGATTTCGGAAGGGGCTACGGAATGAGCCATGTTCAGATCAAGAAAAAGGGCACGGTATACAAGGCGTTCAACGAGCTAACGATGGAAGATACCGGAATATTCATAGACATATTTGTTCTTGAAAATACCTATGACAATGCGCTTTTAAGGAAAATCCACGGGACCTTTTGCTTGATGCAGGGATATATACTTACCTGCAGGAAAACAGCAGAGGACTGGGATGCGCTTAAGCCCTATCTTTCAGTGAATGAAGTGCTTAAGGAAGCCTTTGCAAAGAAGATGAAAATTGGCAGACTCTTCAAGTGGAGGAGCCTCGACAAAGTTGCAAAAAGGGTTGGATATTGGTATTCTTACTGTGGTCATAACGACTCGAAATACGTATGTATTCCAAGCGGAAGAAAGCACTATTTTGGCGAGATGTACAGACGTGAAGATATGTGCGAATCCCGCGAGGCGGTTTTCGAAGGCATGAAGGTCAGGATTCCAAAAGGAACCGAGAGGTACATGGAAGTTCTTTACGGACCGCATTATATGGATATTCCGCCTATAGAGGACAGAGAAATACATTCAGCAGTAGAGCTTGATTTTGGATCAGGAGGTTGAAAAATGGCAAATATTGCAATCATTATCGCAGGTGGTTCAGGACACCGCATGCAGCAGGACATTCCTAAGCAGTTTATCAATGTTTATGATAAGCCTGTGCTTATTTACACGCTCGAGGGCTTTCAGAAGCATCCTCAGATCGATGCTATTGAGCTTGTCTGCATCGATGGATGGCAGGATATGGTCTGGGCATATGCCAAGCAGTTCAATATCACTAAGCTGAAGTGGATCGTAGCCGGCGGCGAGAGCGGCCAGGAATCCATCAGAAACGGCGTTTACAACCTCGAAGGAAAGGCCAATGATGACGACATCATAATTATTCATGATGGAATCAGACCTCTTGTGGATGAGATGGTTCTTTCTGATGTAATAGTTGTCTGCAAAAAGCATGGCAATGCGGTTACATCACTTCCTTATAACGAGCAGATCTTTGTTGTGGACAATGAGGAAGAGGGAACAACTACAAAGTATATCCCCAGAGAAACATTGAGACGTGTGTCCACACCTCAGGCTTATAAGTTCGGCAAGCTTGACTGGGCATATCATGAAGCCTTTGAGAAGGAAATCGGAATCAAGGGAAGTGCCTACACCAACACAATGATGGTTGATCTTGGCGAAAAGCTCTATTTTGCTGCAGGATCAGACAAGAACATCAAGCTTACAACCAAGGATGACCTTGAGATGTTCAAGGCATACCTCAAGGCAGATAAAGATAATTGGCTTAAGTAATTTGAAAGAGTTAGAAATAATCAAAAATATTAACGACACCTCAAAGCGTAGCTTCGACAAAAAAATGCCTTCCCCCTTAGGGGGCGCAAATCGTCCGGGGGACGATTGTTTTGCGCGGACCGAAGTGGAACGGAGACAGGTGGCACGAAGTGCCGGATGAGGGGAACTGAGGACACATGAAATTACTGGAAAATAACCTATATCAGGAAGACATCAAACGCGTCGCAACAATGGATCTCCCCTGGGAGAAGCTCAGCGGAAAAACAATTATGCTTTCCGGAGCAACGGGACTTATCGGCAGCTTTCTGATAGATGTACTCAATTACCGCAATAATGAATTAGATAGTAAGACTAAAATCATAGCTCTCGGAAGAAACAAGGAGAGGATATATAGCCGCTTTGGTTTTTCCGGAGACACAGAGCTATTTAAGGCAATTGTACAGGATGTAAACGATGATCTTAATCCTGAGCTTTTAGCGGAAGATGCGGACTTTGTTCTTCACCTTGCAAGCAATACGCATCCGCTTCAGTATTCGACAGATCCTATCGGTACGATCATCACCAATATTATTGGTCTTCGCAACATGCTTGATTACGCTGCTGATAAAAAGGCTGAGCGTTTTGTTTTTGCTTCATCTGTTGAGATTTATGGCGAAAATCGCGGAGATACCGAGAAATTCGCAGAGGACTATCTCGGCTATATCGATTGCAACACAATGAGAGCTGGCTATCCTGAGAGTAAGCGCGCAGGTGAGGCTCTTTGTCAGGCATATAAGAAGCAGAAGGAACTTGATGTGGTCATTCCAAGACTTTCAAGAACCTATGGCCCTTCAATGCTTAAGACAGATACCAAGGCTATTTCACAGTTCATCAAAAAGGGCGTCGATAAAGAGGATATTATCCTTAAGTCAGAGGGCAATCAGCTTTACTCATATAGCTATGTTTCTGATGCTGTGACAGGACTTTTGTACTGCCTATTCTATGGTAAAAATGGTGAAGCATACAATATTGCAGATCCGGCATCCGATATCACTCTAAAGGATATGGCTGCGGCCATAGCCGACTATGTGGGTACC
The DNA here is from genome assembly GCF_000423925.1 of Butyrivibrio sp. VCD2006. GTDB lineage: Bacteria > Bacillota > Clostridia > Lachnospirales > Lachnospiraceae > Butyrivibrio. The sequence goes on along the minus strand of NZ_KE384107.1, from coordinate 36,745 downwards.
AAGGTAATCTTCGAGCTTCCCGATGCCACAGAGGCAGCAGGCTACTCCAAGGCTACGAAGGCGATGCTTGATTCTGCAAAGCTTAAGGAACTTGGCTGGAAGGCTGATTATGATATGAAGAGCGGACTTGTAAGAACAATCGATGTTTTAAGAACGCTGGACTAAATAAGAGAATATGAAGCTGATAAGGCAAGATTAGATCAAATAGAACTAAAAGTTCTTATAATGATTAAAAAAGATGGGTCAAAACTGACCCATCTTTTCTATTATTAGCTCTGCTCTGTTATCAAAGGTATGATTCTTTATTACATTATCATATCCGCTGGCGGCGATTTTATCTCGCTCATCTTTATGTGACAGGTAGTATTCTATCTTGTCATGCAGATCCTGTTTATCCTTATAGGTTACTACGCTATCGCCCAGCAATTCGTGAATTCCCGAAACCTCATCGCTGATAACAAAAGCACCCGCTGACAAAGCGTCAAAAATTCTGTTTGAGATGATTCCGTATTCGAGCATATCGTCCCAGTGATCATTAAGAAGTATCGCAGCATTGTGGTACGCTGTAGAGATTTTTGAATTATCATAGTATTCGGCTACAAGGTGCTCTTTTACCTGAGGATAATCATCCCAGTGTCTTCCATATACTTTAAGCTCATGATCTGTAGGTAAGAGGTCCTTAAGGATTCTGCGGAAAATATGTCTGCTGTTACCGATAAACAAAAGCTCGGGGGACATAGTACAGCCCTCCTCATTTTTCATGACCTCGGGATCCGTACACTGAGGCAATATGCAGGATGGAACAGAGACGTCACCTTCAAAGTGTTCTCTCATTTTTTCGGAAGGGTAGAATATGTAGTCAGCCTGCCTCAGTTCATCGTGACTGATTTCAGCGGGATGAGAGATTGGCCAGTACATAAGAACCTGATCATAACCAAGTGCGCTCTTGTAATAAGGCCTTAGACCTCTAAGAACAAGGACATATTTTGAATTTGATCTGTCATACCAGCGCTCGCGGGGAAGAATATTGGCCTTATAGCCCTTTTTCTCAAAGGATTTCTTCAAAGCTACGGCAAAATGATAATCGCCCCAGTTTTTTGTTGTTTCATTGTCGGGCATAGGTCCCAGGATATCTATGCTCTTTGGATCTAACGCGCAATTATTATCGGAGGCATCGGAACTTTGCCTTTTGACAGGTGTTACTCCTGTTTTGTCCTTAGATTTTTCAGATAAATCTCTATACCATCTGCCGCGGAAAACTTCTTTGTTGGTTTTCTTGGCGTCTGCATCAGCAGTTGCCGAATTGGCAGCACATACCGCAGCTCTTGAGAGTCTTGTTTCATAGCCCTTTGCATTTGCCGTGATACACAGATCGGATAAAGGAAACGTAAGATAATTCACATCATAAAAAATGGAAAAAGCTCCAATATCTTTAAATGTATTCATGGACATAAAAAGAAAATCCGTTGAAGGAATAAGCTCATTAGTGAATCCTTGCTTTTTTAGCCAATCAGTCTTTTGATTGTTTTTCGTTTTTATTGAGTACTCAGAAAATGAGCTGTTCTTTTTGGTGTGTTTTTCAGTAAAGAGACCTTCCTGCTTTACAAGGTATGAACGAGTAATTCCTGAAAGAGGAGAATAATAGGAAGGAATACCTATAACTCCGATATTGTCACTGCTCTTTAGCTCTGAAATAACAGACAGATCAAATCCGGAAGTGACATCATATATGTTGTTCAGCAAAAATACATAGTCAGAATCAGAGCTTATGATAGCATCGTTGATTTTTTTAAAGGTAAGCTCTTTTTTGGGAAAAGTAATGAGATTAAGCTTATACTGTCCTGAAAGACGGTCGGTTATTCTCTTTATTGCAGGTTCTGATACATCTGACCCCGGCATAAGTACAAGAGCGATGGACTCCTGCCCGGTTGCGGATGAATCTGCTTGGAGCTTTGCTGCGTATTTATCAAAGGTCTTGTTTTGAGAGCTTCGAAGCGATTTTGCGTAAATGCCAAATAACGGCATGATTACTTTCTTGACTGTTTTCTTGAATTTTTTCATTCTGAATTCGCTCTATTTACTTATTTATAGAGGCTTCCCCTTATTTATTATGTGAGAATATTATAGTTTAGAAATATGCAATTTGCATTATTATTTTGGTCGACTTGTTTTGTATAGCAATTATTGATAAAATAACTAGATTGTATAAAACAGGATTTTTGAGGATATTATTATGGGAAAACATAGAGGACGACTGAAAGCAGTAGGGAAAGCTCTGCTGTGGGTACTTATAATAGTTGCGGCCCTTTTTGGATTCAGTCTCAGATGGATGCTGACTACTTGGGGGGAGCTTACTTTCGAAGAGGTATTATATCAGCTTACTGCTTCACTTGAAGGAACAGGAAGCGGAATGATTCTTCAGTATGTGTTAAATAGTGTTGTGCCGACAATTGTTGTTCTGGTTGTTATACTTCTTTGCAGATTTGTTTTTTTGAAAAACAGTGATAAAAAGAGATTCATAATGCCGGTTTCCGCGATTTTATGTGTGGGACTGTTTCTTGTGATGTTTGTCATAACCTGCAGAAATCTGGGAGTTGTTCCTTATATTAGAGGGCAGCTGTTCCCGGGAACATTTATAGCTGATAACTACGTTAATCCGGACCATGTAAATATTGAGTTTCCTGAGAAAAAGAGAAACCTCATATATATTTTTATGGAATCAGGAGAGACTACTTTTGCCGATAAGGAAAACGGAGGAGCATTTGATCAGAATGTAATTCCGGAGCTGACAGCACTTGCTCAGGAAAATGAAGATTTTTCCGGGGATGATAATGCCATCAACGGAGGAGTTGCACTGTACGATACAACCTGGACAATGGCAGCCATTTTTGGTCAGACTTCAGGACTCCCCCTAAAGACAAGTCTTGGCCGAAACGGAATGGTTACGATGGAGAGCTTTTTCCCAAATATTGTCACAATGGGAGATGTGCTCGAGGATAATGGCTACAAGCAGGTATTCATGCTGGGATCGCCCGTAGTATTTGGCGGAAGAGCTACATATTTCATGGATCACGGAAATTTTGAAATGCAGGATTATTACTACATGCAGGATCAGGGTAAGATTCCGAAGGATTACTATGTGTTCTGGGGATTTGAGGATGCCAAGCTTTTCGATTTTGCAAAAGAGGAAGCTACCGAGCTGGCTAAGGGAGATGAGCCCTTTAACCTTACACTTCTCACGGTTGATACCCACTTCGAAGACGGTTATGTATGTGAGGATTGCGGAAATGAATTCGACGATCAGTACTCAAATGTATATGCCTGCTCAAGTAAGAAGATAAGCGAGTTTGTTAAATGGGTACAGCAGCAGGACTTTTATGAGGATACTTCTATTGTAATAGTCGGTGACCACCCCACGATGGATCTTAACTATTGCAACAATGTGGATTCTTCATATCAGAGAAAGGTCTATACGACCTTTATAAATTCAGCTGTAGAGCCCGAGCGCAACGACAGAAGAGAGTACTCAACCTTTGATATGTTTCCGACCGCAATCGCATCTCTTGGCGCTACGATTCCCGGTGACAGACTTGGTCTTGGAACTAATCTGTTTTCTTCAGAGGAGACGCTTTTAGAGAAATATGGTAAAAACTCTTTCAATACGTATCTGCAGGAGAAGTCCGTATTTTTGGATGAACTGATGGATACAGGTGAAAAGGATTTTGTTAAGTTCCAGAGAACCTACGATGCTGTTATTGATGTATCAAAGACAGATAAAGAGAACGAGCTTAGAGTAGAAATAAAGAAGATCTTAGGCCTGGCAGAGGGCATTGAATCCATGGATCTGTATATCTCATCCGGAAATGATGATGAGGCGAAGAAATACACCATGGACTTTGATGGCTTTACTACATATAGTACCATCATTGATACTTCGGAATTGGATGGCAATTATGGACATTTGAAGGCAGTAGCAAATGGGTCCTTTGGTGGCGCGACTGCGATACTTGATATGGAGACAGATATTTATCTGCTTTCAGAGACATATCTCAGCTTCCTTCATAAAGTGAAGGAATACCTGGATGAAGGAAAAGATATTACCGTATTGTGCGCGAGCCAATCCGCATCATCCACTGCCTTTAAGGAGTACGATCAGAAGGCCATGAATGAGCTTGGCTTTGAGACTGATTTTTCTGCGCTTGAAATGCAGAGCTTTTATGGTGTGATAGAGAATGGAACTGTAACCGAGAAGGTTAATCGTAACTACTTAACGTACAGAGGAAGCTTTAAGGACGGACTTGGCTATAAGATCAACAGTGGAGGCTATTTTGCCGGACGTGTGAGCCATATTATAGTAGAAGGTGTGGATTACACAAGGAACAGGAACGGCTTCAACTACTTCATCTATGATAATGAAAAGGGCAGAATACTAAGTAGTGACGGTTATGTTACACAGCTTAAGGATACCGATGTTGACCTTAAGATGGTCTCATATGACGAAGAGAGCAAGAAGCTTACTGTTGAGGTTTCAAAGATTATAGGTGTCAGGAAGTGGGATAGAAAAGATGATACTTCTATAAAGTTCTTCGATCCCGCTGATCAGAGTACTCTTAATTTTGAGAAAATGACATTGAACACGGATACTAAGATTTATACTGCAACTTTGGATCTTTCAAACTTCAAGAGTGACAGGATTCAATTTCAGATAAACTCTAAAGGTGATACAGGCAAGGTACGGGTTTCAGAGAGTTTGTCATCTCTGGAATATCTGCAGTATTATGATGTGGCACAGTACTTTGATTATTTAAAGAATAAGGACAACATCGCTGTGATCCTGGCAGACAAAACAAGTGGCCTTGAGGGTCTTGATGATGCTGCAAAGAATGGTCTTAAAGCACTTGGACTATCAGAGCCTGAAAATTTTGCAGGAGCTGCTGAATGCGGATATGCTGCTGTAGTTAGTAACGGTCAGGCTGAGGTTGAAATGCTTCAGGAGAGCCCTGCAAGTGAAGGTATAAATGATATTTCCGGTAAGCTTGCAGACGGAACAGAGTATAAAATTACCAGTAATGGCCTTCGTTCAGGTGATGACTGCAAGATAGTCATAAATGGTACAGATTATTCTCTGAACAGATTTGGACTTAATATAGTAGTGTATGATTATGATAAAGGAGAAGTGGTTGATACAGCTGTACTCAACGCAAACGGAGATTATATCATCAGCAGATAGTATAATGAGCGGGAGAAATCAAAATGCCGGCGCTTAAGTCAGTTTTTCATAAGCTGTTCAGGTTTTGTACGAGGAAGATAGTCTTTCCTCTGTACTATAACCTGAATACAATAAAACCATTGCAGGATGATAAGGTTGTTTTTGTGGAGCTGAGACTTCCGGAGCTATCTGACAGCTTTATTGAGCTTTATAACTATCTGGATGAAAACTATAACCTTGAACTCAAAACACACTTTATTAGGCATGGTTTTGACAGTAATTCAAAAAAATATAGAAGCATTTTCGCGTTTTTAAAGGATGCAGCCACTGCAAAGTACATCATTTTTAATGAGGCAGCTGATATATTCGGCTGTATGAGAAAACGGAAAAATGCACATATGCTTTGCACCTGGCATGGGTGCGGAGCCTTCAAAAAATTCGGACTTAGCACCAAGGACAAAGGCTTTGGTGATTCCGGGATTGAAGCCAAATTGTACCCCGGACATCCGGATTATGATATAGTGACTGTGAGCAGTCCCGAAGTAGTATGGGCTTATGTCGAGGCCATGGGTAAGGAAAACAGAAAAGAATCCATCAGACCTACAGGCGTAAGCAGGACAGATGTTTTTTACAGAAAAGATTATATAGACAAAGCTTTTGACAGACTCCATGAGCTTATCCCCGAATCAAAGGATAAGAAGGTGATGCTATATGCGCCGACCTTCAGGGGAGAGACAAAAACGGCACATACTCCGGAAGAGATTGATATTAAGCTGCTCTGTGAGAAGTTTTCTGATGAATACATTCTTTTAATAAAGAACCATCCGATAGTTCATAATAAGATTCGAATTCCGGATGAATGCAAAAGCTTTGCCTTCGATGTGTCAAAGTTTCTGACTACGGAGGAGGTTATCTGCACTGCGGATATTTGCATCTCGGATTACTCTTCACTTATATATGAGTATTCATTATTCGAAAGACCTATGGTCTTCTTTGCATTTGACCTTGATGCATATTTTGACAACAGAGGGTTCTATTACGACTATGACAGTCTGACACCGGGCCCCGTATGCAGGACAAATGATGAGCTGATAGGTGCTATAAGCGAGCTTACAAATAATTTTGAAAACTCTGAATACAGATCACAAATTCATGAGTTCAGAAATAAATTCATGAGTGCGTGCGATGGGCATGCAACTGAGAGAATAGTAAGAGAATTTTTTGGGAAAGATATAAGAAAGTATGGGAAAATGGGATTAAATCCTGATATAAGTTCCTATGCTAGGTAAAAAGGCGATAATAAATGATTAAACAGTTATTTAAAAAATGGATTAGAGTTATAAGACAGTATAAGTTCCTTTTCAGTGAACTTGTAAAAAGAGACTTCTCGCAGAAGTATAAGAGAACCTCTCTTGGAATGGCATGGAGCGTACTGTCACCGCTTCTTACACTGCTTGTAATGAAGATTGTATTTACAAAGTTTTTCAGCAGAAATATGGAGCATTACACAACATACCTCTTTAGTGGTAACCTTGTTATGGCTTTTTATAAGGAAGCTACCAAAAACGGTATGGATTCACTAATGAAGAACGCCAAGATAATTGAAAAGATAAATCTGCCAAAGTATTTATTCTTGTTGTCAAAGAATATTTCAGCGTTGGTAAATTTTGCGCTGACGCTGATAGTTTATTTCTTGTTCTGTATTTTGGATAAAATCCAGTTTACGCCGAAGATGTTCATGCTCATATTCCCTATAGTATGTCTTACTATAATGAATATAGGAATAGGAATGATTCTGTCGGCATTATTTGTGTTTTTCAGAGATATCAGGTATTTATACGATGTATTCCTGACACTTCTCACCTATTTGTCTGCGATATTCTATCCTGTTGACAGGTTTAGTACTCAGGTTCAGACAATGTTTTTACTAAATCCTGTATATGTAATGATCAAGTATTTCAGGACAATAGTTATAGATATGACAATTCCTTCCTTACAGTATCATGGACTTTGTCTGTTCTATGCACTTTTCTATCTTGCGCTTGGATCATGGGTATACAAGAAGTACAACAATGAGTTTATATACTACCTGTAAGTGTTATTTGGAGAGAGTAGGATATGTCAGTTATAGAATGTAAAAACGTCAGTGTTATATATAAGACCGGTGATTTTAAATCAATAGGTCTTAAGGAATATGTTGTAAGAAGACTTAAGGGTAATTTTACGGTTAAGGAATTTTATGCCGACAAGGATGTAACCTTTTCACTTGAAAAGGGCGATATGCTTGGAATTATAGGAACAAACGGTGCCGGTAAAAGTACAATCCTTAAGGCTATTACAGGAATCATGAAGCCTGCACAGGGAAAAGTAAAGACTAAGGGAAGAATTGCTGCTTTCCTTGAGCTTGCCAGCGGATTTGATCCCGAGATGACCATTAAAGAGAATACCTACCTTAGAGGTGCAATGCTTGGTTACACCAGGGATTATATTGATGATCGATACGAGGATATTATAAAGTTTGCTGAGCTCGAGAAATTTGAAGATTATACCTTCAAACAGCTCTCAAGCGGAATGAAGAGTAGACTTGCCTTTGCTATTGCGAGCCAGTGTCAGCCGGAGATCATCATTCTGGACGAGGTTTTGAGTGTCGGTGACGGCGCTTTCAGAAAAAAGAGTAAGGACAAGATGATGGAGATACTTGAGTCTGATGTTACGGGAATTCTTGTGTCTCATTCAGTGAGCCAGGTCAGAGAGCTTTGCAATAAAATATTGTGGCTTGATCACGGTAACCAGATAGCGTTTACCGATGAAAAAGACCTCTATCTTGATGCCTATGAGGAATTCCTTGAGAGCAAGATGCTGCCTCAAAATGAAGAAGATATTAAAAAAATGGCAGCAGAGCATCATATAAAGGAGCAGGCAAGACTTGAGGCGGAGAGCAACAAGGAAGCAGCAAGACTTGAAGCGATCCTTGAAGAGGGAGAGAAGTCATCTGCGATCTACGCTGCGATCAATATTCTGCAGAAGAATTGTCCGGATGTATTAAATAAAAAATATCTTAAGGAAAATATGAAATGAGATTTTTTAAAAAGCTTTATGGAAGCATTTTCAGGTTTGTAACGAGAAAGATCATCTTCCAGATTTATTTTTGGATGTGTTCCAGAGCACCAATTGAGGAAAACAAGGTCACATTCATGGAGCTGAGACTCCCGAATCTTTCCAATAATTTTCAGCTTCTTCATAAAGAGCTTACTGAGAAATATGACCTTAACGTCAAGGTTCATTATATAAGGCAGGGATTCGCCAGAGGAAAGGACAAATACGGGAGGATATTCGCTTTTCTTAAGGATGCGGCGACTTCCAAGTATATCATCCTCAATGAAGGCTCTGATATAGCCGGTGGAATAAAGAAGCGCGAAGGCCAGCACATAATGAATACATGGCATGGCTGCGGTGCCTTCAAGAAGTTTGGAAGAAGCACAAGAGATAAGATTTTCGGTGACTCCGGAAAAACTGCTGACAGATATCCCGGACATCCCGATTACGATCTTGTTACCGTAAGCAGTCCTGAGATCGTTTGGGCATACGTAGAGGCTATGGGCAAGGAAGACAAGCCCGAGTGCATTAAGCCCTTAGGACTCAGTCGTACAGACGTATTCTATGATGAAAAATTCATAGCACAGGCAAAAGAGAATGTAGCAAAAGAAGTTCCTGCAAGTAAGGATAAGAAGATCCTGCTGTATGCGCCTACCTTCAGAGGAAGAACAAAGTGGGCATTTTCACCATCTGAGCTTGATATAGGAAAGTTTTATGAAAACTTCCACGAGGAATATGTCCTTCTGTTCAAGCATCATCCGATTACTCACGAAAGGCCTCAGATTCCTGCAGAGTATGCTGATTTTGCCTTTGATGTAACAGATTCACTCTCAATCGAAGATCTGCTCTGCGTCTCGGATATCTGCATATCTGACTACTCATCACTTATATTTGAATACTCAATCTTCGAAAGACCTATGGTATTCTTTGCATTTGACCTTGATGAGTACTTTGACTGGAGAGGCTTCTACTATGACTACGATGAACTGACACCGGGTCCCGTGTTCTCTACTAATGATGAGATGATAGATTACATCAAGCACATTGATGAGAGATTTGACAGGAACGTTGTCAGAGAGTTCAGAAACAAGTTCATGGCATCCTGTGATGGTAATGCGACAAAACGAGTTATCATGGACTTCTTCGGTAATGATATTCAAAAGTATGTGAAGGCCGGTTCAGATCCTGAGGTATCGATTGTAATGCCTTCATACAATGTCTCCGAGTTTATTGATGAGTGCCTTAAATCTGTAATAAAGCAGACCTTTAAGAATATTGAGATCATTATTGTGGATGATGAATCCACAGACGATACGGTAAGTAAGATCCGAAAATATATGGAAAAGGATAAAAGGATCAGCCTTATCGAGCAGAAGCACTCCAATGCAGGTGATGCCAGAAACAGAGGCCTTGAAGCTGCTAAGGGTAAATATGTAATCTTCTGGGATACTGATGATTTCTTTGAGCTTGATGCCATTGAAAAGATGTATAAGCAGGCTGAGATGGACAAAGCCGACATCTGTCTGTGCAACGGCAATAATTTCGATGGCGCAACCAAGAGAATAATGGAGACCACGAGAAAGCTCAATGAAGAGTGGATCCCTGAGAAGGTTCCGTTCAATTATGAGAGCGACCCTGATCATTTCATTCTTGTGACGGCACTTCCGCTTTGGAATAAGCTCTACAGAAGAGATTTCCTGATGGAGAATAACATCAGGTGCCAGAGTCAGCCCAAGATAAATGATGCGTATTTTTCACTGGTGTCCCTGTATGCTGCAAAGAGTATTACGATTGTAAATGAAAAGCTCATTCATTACAGAATAAATGAGGCAACCAGTACCACCAGAACTACTGATGTTTCACCTCTATATGTATTTGATGCTTATGAAAAGGCCAAGGATTATCTGGTAGAGAAGGGCATCTATGAAGAGGTTAAGCGCGGATTCGTGAATAAGGCTCTTACGGGTTATCTCTACAGTCTAAGAAAACAGTGCGAGTTTAATAATATCGATAATTTCAAGGCTGTATTTGATTACATGAAAGACAAGGCTTTGCAGAAGCTTGGAGTTGATGATCTTGAGCCCGGCTATATTTATGAGTCTGATAAGGAAGAAAAATATAGTACTATCAGAGATGAGAGCTATGAAGTGTATCTTTTTGATTATCTTCAATACAAAATCGGAGCCTATGACAACACTATCCTGACCCATAAGGATAAGTATCAGAGGCTTATGAAGAAATATGAAAGAATGAAAAACTCATTTGCATATAAGGTGGGAATGAAGGTCACCTGGCCGATTCGTTATATAAATGCCAGACTTCACGGAACAAAGATTGATGAATAATGCAGCACCCCCGGACAGAATCAATGATTGATTTCTGGTCGGGGGTGTTTTTTTTAATCATATGTAGAGAGATGATCCTTAAAATTCCTTATACTTGTTCAGAAGAGGTTTATTTGACGGTAACCTTTATCTTTGCAGAGAATTTTCCTCTCTTTAAGGTCAATACAGTTGTTCCTTTTCCTTTTGCACTAACCTTGCCTGATTTGTCAACGGTTGCTACGGAACTATTCTCGGAACTGCATTTCGTTTTGCCCTTCTGTCCAAAGGTATTAACTGATACAGTTTTACCTTTTTTCAGTGTTAAGAGAGCGCTGTCAGCTGCAAAGTATTTACCATAGCCACCATAAGGCTTCTGGCCGGGTTTTGTAATCTTATTACCGAAGGTTACCAAAACCTTACTCTTCTTGTCCTGAACATCGATGCCGTTTGATTTCGGCTTAACAATAGTGTTTTCGGAAATCTCAGCGACTTCGGACTTCTTGTAGACACTGATGCCCTGTTTCTTTACTTTCTTGATGGTGTTGCGGCTAATTACAGTACCCTTGGACTCCTGAATGAAGATTCCATGAGCCTTGGTATTTGTTACTGTATTTTCTTTAATTATGTCATTTTCACTACTGATGACAGCAATGCCGTGGCTCTTGGATTTATCTATCTTATTGCCGGATACGGTAACGCCATCACATTTTTCAACTCTTATTCCGTTAGTTGCAGCACCGGAAGATGTCGTGCCGGAAACAGTACTGTTCCTTACATTTTCCGCATGTATTGCGTAGGCATGAGGTCCCTTAATCTCATTGTTTGTAACGGTATAACCGCTAAGCTTGGTATTGCCAATACCGGATATACGGATACCGCATGGATTTTTGCCGCTGGAATTGTTCAGGTTGATCTTATTGTTAGAAATGGTAATTCTTGTATCGTATGCAGAGGGGCTGCCTGAGATTTGCTGATCAGATACTCTGCAGTCTACACCAAATGCAACTCCGTTAAGAGTATTGCCATCTATAAGAGCATCCTGCCATGCTACGGTCTCAATTGCAGTACCTGTGATATTTGTGAAGGTACAGCCCTTTACAGTCATGTTCTTAAAAAGGTTGTTGCCCTCTATTCTGTGAGCGCCAAGTGCACGGCGAACATTATTGAAGGTGCAGCCTGAGATGGTGACATCTTCGCAGGGCGTATAGTCAATGGGAGCTACTGAGAAGTGATCACCTGCTATATCGAAGCTGAGAGCCTCATAGGTACCAAGATCCTTATCATCCTTATAAATGCCATCCTTAAAGGTGCAGCCTGTTACGTTTACCTTTTTGCATGCACCAAACTCAAGCATATGGTTGCTCTGAGCGCCGGTGAAGGTAACGTTTGTGACATTAAGGTTATTGGCATGACCAAAAATTACCATGCCGGTTGATGTAGAGTCGATTTTTTTTATGGTGCCATTCATAATTGTTATGTTGGAGTACTTCTCAAAACCACCTACATTATTGCCATAGTCTGCATCTGTAAAGAGCATGGATTTACCGGTATTTCCGGACAGAGTATGACCGCCAAGATCAAGGGTCGTATCACTTGAAAGCCATATAGGAGCAGTTATGGTGATATCCTGAGATAACGTGATTGTTCCGGGCGTTTTGATGCCTGTAACGATTTCATGGGAAAGCGTCCTCAATTCTTCTCCGCTTGATACGGTATAGGATGTACCTTCAGCCTTGGATACAAAGCTTGTGGTTCCCAGAATCATCATACAAGCCAGCATAAGTGATAAAGTAATAGACAATCTTTTTATCATTTAGTATTACCCCCTCTCATAGAAAAACACAAAATTGTAGAGAAGTATCAATATTATTATTTTACCGAAGGGTTATCATAATTGAAATTAACAAAGTCTGAAATTTTATTTAATCTTTTAATACTCATTAAATTTTTGTAAAATGAGAACATGCATTTTTTTATTTGGAGGGTATGAGATGAAATTTAATAACCGGATTGTTGCAGCGATTCTGGTGGGCGTGGTCTCTTTTTCGACCTGTTTCTCCGGAAGTCATGTAAATGCGGCTAGTACTAATGATGTGTCGATTGATAGTGAATTCGTAGAAAACTCAGAAGAAAATGCTTCTGATAACGCTTCTTCAGATAATGAAGAGCAGGCTACAGATGATACAGCGACTGGAAATAATACTTCAGAAAGCGTAGATAATGAAGGACAGGCTTCTGATGGTGCAGCTCAAAATGCTGGTTCAGAGGATGAAGGTTTGGTGACTGGTAGTTCAGAGGACAGTGAACAGGCAGCGGAGGGCTCGGCAACAAGTGAGACAACAGATCAGAGCTCAGACGTTGAGAATTCTGAAGCCGAGAGCGCAAGGGATACGAATTCTGCATCCGATAGTGCAGCTACAGATAAGACAGAGGCTGATAATTCAGAGGCTAATGGTTCGGAAACTGACAACAAGGTGTCTGAGGATACAGAAGTTAAGGACGCAGAGAGTAATGGCGCGGATGCTGATAATTCAGAAGCTAAAGAGTCAGAAGAAGCTTTAGATAAAGAAAAGACTTCTGCTGAAGATGAAAAAAAGGAGCCTTTAAAAAGCGAAGCATTTCATTACGAAGCGGATGCAGAGGGCTATCATTTCACTCTGACGGCAAAAGAGAATGTAGTTCCGGATGGTACAACAGCAAAGATCGAGCTCCTTGATAATGACAGTGATGCGATCGACAGAATTAAGGAGACAACTGATAAGCTTGTTGTTTCTGCAGATGTATTTGACATCAGACTATTTGACGAAGCGGGTACAGAGATTCAGCCCCAAGAGGGAAGTGTACATATCTCTCTTAAGCTCTCAGATGAAGCGATAATAAAGCAGAGCGAGCTTGAAGGCGATACAGAGCTTAAGCTTATTCACATCCATGATGAGGAGCCAAAAGAGCTATCAAGCGAGGCTACAAGGGAAGATTCAGACCTTGAGATGCCAAGGGAAGCTGAAGTTGAGAAATATGTCTCAGAGGATATGATTGATCCTGAGACGCAGCAGCTTAAGGATGGCGCCGATTTTCAGACAAAAATTCTTGAGAGCTCAGAGCCTGAGGGATATTATCAGGACATTACCCTGGACTTCGATACAGATTCATTTTCTGAGTTTGCTGTTGTCAATGCTTTAAGATATTCATTTGATGACAGGACAACAGTTTCGGGAAATGAGACAGTAATAAACCTTACGGGAATGACGAGTGAGCTTACGGCAGATTTTCGTAATGTGCTGGAAGATGCGTTAAAGACAGCCTGGGCTGTTACTAAAACTGATCAGACGAAGTTTTACAGGATAATCATTCCTGCAGGAACTTATTATAAAAAAGCAGATACCAACCCGCTTCATATCGGCTCCAATACTACTATTCAGATGGACAATGTGACCATTATTAACCAGAAAGACGGTCGTATGTTGGTTGCTCCGAAGCTTAATGATGCTGAAGCTCAGGGAAAATATGACGATTACAAAAATATCAAGCTTATAGGCGGCTGCTGGGACGGAGCAGGAGTTTCTGCAACCTCTTCACTAATTAAGCTTGCACATCTCACAGGACTTGAACTTCAGAATGTGACACTGCAGGGCGGTGCTTCTCCCCATATGTTGGAGCTTGCAGCCTGCAAAAGCGTTAAAGTGACAGGTTGTACATTTAAGGATACAATGCATGGAAGCAATGAGCTTGAGGCTTTTCAGATTGATGTTATGAAGGAAGGCTCATTTACCTACGATCAGGACCCTGTATATGATGATTATCCATGTTCTGATGTTGAGGTTTCCGGATGTACTTTCTCAAACCTGTACAGGGGCTTTGGAAGCCATGGAGCGCTTGTTGGTCCCTTCTATTACAGCAATGTAAATGTTCATGACTGTACATTTACCAACATCATCAACACAGCGGTAATGTGTACCATGTGGAAGGATTCAAAGGTAACAGGTAATGTATTGACTAATGTCGGAAGAGGAATTGATACTACAACATACACCTGGTACACAGGCTATCCTACGGAAGACGAGACGGTGAATGTTAATAGCTTATCCTACGTTTCAAATACGGAATTTTCAGGTAATACAATAACGCTTGGAGGAGCTGACAGAGACAGCAGTATCAGGACCGGTATTCTGCTTTCCGGGTATTACAGCGATAACGAGACTGATGATTATCCCAGAGGACTTTATACAACCAGCGGTTTCACAGTAAGTAACAATACCATTCATGGTTACAATGACTGGAATAACTACAGGGCGGACGATGTGTTTGCCGATGTTTACACTTTATATACAAAAGGTGCCGTAATAACGGGTAACACCCTTAACAACAACAGCTACGGAATACTTATTCAGGGTGGCGGTGAGGCATCAAACTTAAACTCCAATACTTTCAGCGGAGAGAAGGACGCCAGCATTGCAGTAAGGCACGGCGGAATTGTTTACGATATGTCCGGAAACATACTGACACATGACTGTCCTTATGGAATCTATGTTGATGATACGGCAAGCTGTAACGGTACATGCGAGATTCCCTGGGATTATATTATGGGCGCCGGCGAGAGCCTTAGCACCAGAACTGATGAGTTTTCGCTTTTTACAAATGATCTTAGTAGCAAGGTTCAGGGTACATACGCATCCAGTAAGAAATCCGTTGCAAAGGTAACAAAAGCCGGAAAAATCAAAGGTGTTAAAAAGGGTAAGGCCACAGTTACTGCATCCTGGGACAGAGGAAGCGGAGTTGTAAACATAACTCTTACAGCGAATATCAAGAAGGCTCCTACCAAGGTGAAAATTGCTAAGAACAAGAGCCTCAAGAAAGGGTCAACATACCAGTTGAAACCTAAGGTAAACAGCGGATCGCGTTGCAGTAAATATACATATAAAAGCAAAAACAAAAAGATAGCTTCTGTAAGTAAGACAGGCCTTATTAAGGCAAAGAAGAGAGGTGTTACCACGATCACTGTGAAATCCTACAATGGAGTGACAGCAACCATTACGATAAAAGTAAAATAAATAAGGCATAGGAAAGGATTTTCCTATGATAAAAAAATCTCCCGGCAGTATTACTGCTCGGGAGAATTATTTTGCATTTGTTTTTTCATCTTATACATCTCTTCGTCGGCGAGAGCGATGATCTTATCAAGGTCAAGAACTTCGTTAAATACAGTAGAATAAGCGCCGTAGCTGGCAGACACGGTATAGCCGAGCTCTTTGCTCTTTTTCTTAAGCTGAGCTTCCATTGAAGCTATGATATCCTGGCTGTTGCAATCGCCGGGAACCAGAGCAAGCATCTCATCACCGCCAAACCTTACGCACAGCGAACCGGCAGGGCAGACAGCCTTAAGTACCTTGGCTACTGTAGCTATTGCGCGATCGCCCGCAGCGTGCCCCAGTGTATCATTTATAAGCTTTAGTCCATTTAGGTCAGTCATGATGATCGTAAGCTTCTGGCCTGTGTTCTGAGGCGCATCCTTAAGCTCCTCAAGCTTTGCAAGGAACGCCAGTCTGTTGTAGAGACCTGTCAGAGCATCATTTTGATACATCTTCTGAATCTTATCACGAAGGTATTTCTGATAGCGTATGGTTACATAACCGCCAAATCCCATTCCGAGACAGTTAGTAAGGCTCGGGGTCCTTGAATAGTCGATGAGATCGTACCTGTTAAAGGTATAGCAGACAAAACCGATAGTTTTACTCATGTACTCAAGGGTATTGAAAATGATGGGATATCCTGTTGCCATAACCGTGTCAAGGTGGGGGAGTATCTCTTCCTCCTTGTACGGATAAATCACATTATCTTCGTTGTAACCGTTATATAGGACGCTCCTTGAGGTCTTTTCCATATCCTCAAGGAAGTAGTTATGCTCAATGTTGAAGCAGGCATCCTCCATAACGAGGCACATATTCTTGGTGATCGAATTGGTGACTGAATTGGAAAGATGCCAAAGGCAATCACTGATTTTGTCACTTGCCATGATGTTGGAGGTGAGGTCCTGCATGATATATATATCATCCTGATGATGATAAAATCTGTTGTTGAAGCCGTGAACAGCTGATACCCAATTTATCTGCTTGCGAGGACAACCACAGGATTCATTCGGGATGAAGGATGGAACTATCCATTTGACTAAGTTTTTCTCGCCCTGAAGTACAGCTGAGACAACATTCATTACTGTATCAGCAAGCTCTGAGCTGTCGCATATAGCCGTTGTGATTCCGGGTGTTGATAAAAATGCCTCATCGATGCCATCAAAACCGGATACGATAACATCATCAGGAGCATTCACTCCTGCAGAACTAAAGACATCGCAGACGTTAATAGCCATAATATCATTGGCACATATAATAGCATCGGGAAGCTCATCTCTCTCAAGAAGCTTTCTGGCAGCAGTTCTGCTGGGGATTGACCAGAAATCGCCGTAACTTAGCATGCTGTCATCGAAAGTAAAGCCATTTTCCTCTATGACCTTCTTGAAGATTTCAAGACGTTCGTTTGAAAATTCGCTTTTTCTCTTTCCTGCCATGAAATGAGGGCGCTTAACCTTATGATCTTCAATGACGTGTCTGACAATGGCTTCAAAGCCCTTGGCGTAGTTGAATTTTACAAGGGAAACATTTTCATAATCACCATCAATAACGATAGATGGAACGTTGTTCTTATTTGCTCTGTCAATTATGCTAAGAACAAGCTCTCTGCATTTGATCTTTTCATCCATGATAACAATTGCGTCAATTTTGTCATAGGGAATAAGGTCGAATACTGATGCCTCAGCAATGTGAGAATTGCCGATGTTACCAATCTCGGCATTCATTGCATATATGAAAAGACGACAGTCTGATTTCTTTAAAAGCTCATTGAGTGCTTCGATAAAAGCAAAGACCTGAGTGTCGTATATTCTGTATGTACATAAGGCTATAATTTTCTTGCCGTTTATCATGGTGCCCTCTCATAAGGTTACTTTTTGTAAAAGGAACTTAGTTCTCCATTTAATATTTTATCACATTAAATGCTACTGAGAATCAGTTAGGTCGGATTTTTCAGAGTTTTTATCAATTTTTATTATCAGGTTTAAAATGTGACTATGATGGAAAATAAATACCGCAATGAGAAGAAATATATGTGTGTAAAAAGCTCCTACAATATAGTAGTTCCTCTCAAGAAGGAAGCCTGCTTCGAATCCGAAGAAGCAAAGTAGTCCTGAGAGAGTAAGTCCCAGCATCAAGAGGGGAAGCTTTATGAAAATGTTCTTCATTGCCAGTAGAAAATCCTTAAAGGATGCGTCGAAATAAACAAAGCGTCCTATCATAAGACCGAGATAATACATCATTACAGGGCTGTATTCGCTCTCATCACCGATTACATTAAGAAACATCAGGATAAGGATGACATAAAACATGCCGAGCATTCTGATGGATGCGATGTCATCGCGGGACAGCCGTTTTAAAGGAATGATCAGCTTATCAAGAATCGTGTTTAATACACAGGAAAGACAGATAAGAAGAAGGAGTACGAAATCCTTCCAGTTTTCCCAGACATACATGAATTGCCCCAGTATGCCGCTCTGATGTGTGCCCTGAATCAGTGAATATACGTGATTCAAAACAACGTAGGCGCATGCAAAGGACATTACAGATGTAGCTGATATGATCATTTCATATAAAAGCTGAACTGAATTGTGAAAACGCTCTGATATAAGACGCTTGCGCTCTTCGCGGTTGCGGCAGGTCGTAACGATCTCTGTGCCTCCGAGAATGAGAAAATCACAGATGATTATTCCGGCAAGCGCAGCCAGAAAAAAGATAAACTTTTTAGGTAAGGTAAAGTCTGGATTTGTGTATGCATCAATAGTCATGGTAAACTCCTCCTGTTTTTCACACCAAAATTCATTTTAATGATTTTGAGAGCCCTTTTACAAGTCTTGACAAGTGGAAAATTGTGTTTATGAAAAATAGTTTTAACAGAAGGGCAATAATATATTTTATTTATCCGGGATAATAACGATATATAATATAGATAAGAGGATATTACAGTGCGCTGTATTTTGAAATTGTCACCTGAAAATGATAATGAGAAGTACATGTTAGTAGGAAGCGGAGGGCACTGAATGGAAATACTTGAGTTTTTAAAGAGTAATTCTGAAGTGGCTGTGGTATTAAGGCTTGTTGTTGCGACGCTTTGTGGCAGCCTTATAGGATGGGAACGTTTTGTGAAAGGACATACTGCCGGGATCAAGACCTTTGCGCTTGTAAGTCTTGGGTCCGCAGTTGCGACTGCTCTTAATGTTTATCTTGCCATGCTTCCGGGGTTAAACGCGGATGTGAGCCGTATTCCGGCCGGTGTTGTTAGTGGTATCGGATTTCTCGGTGCCGGAACGATTCTCATCACCGGAAAAAAGCAGATTAAAGGTCTTACAACTGCAGCTTCTCTGTGGGTAACCGCCTGTATGGGAATGGCGATTGGCGCAGGCTATATAATTGTCGGTATAACCTGCTTCGTGCTTGTACTTATTGCAAATGTAGTACTCATGAATGTCAGCAATATCGTAGAAGAGTACAGCAAGTACCTTAGCATCTATATCGAGGTCAATAAAGGAAGTGTTACAAAGCTTAATAAGTTCCTGGCTGAAGAAGAGCTGGCTGTCAGCAGCATGACCAAGAGCAAGGAGAAGACGCTTCAGAATTCTGATGTGGCTCTTCTTATCGATATTGAATGCAATAAAGGCCGCGCACACAGAGACATTATCAAGAGATTGCAGGAACTTGATTATGTGAACTATGTGGAAGAGGTGTAAGAAGTAAAAGAGATATTTTATACTTCTTTTGCTATAACGGCCATGTAGGGGTGGCCGGGAAGGTCTATAGTGACCTTGCCTGATACATTTTTAGCTATAACCTCTCTTGTCATATTCCAGGTATCGATCACTTCTACGTTATATTTTTTATCTGAAGGCAGGTTAAGAGTATCCTTTGCACAGCATCTGAGATAATAGTAGTTAATGATGGCGCTGTCATTCTTGCAGTGGCCGCTATAGCAGTGTTCTGCGTAGAAGTGCATGTGGCGATTCTCTGGTGTCATATTGTCGATTGCGCTCATAAAGCTCACAAATACCGGATCTTTTTCCATCTCTTTTCTCTCGTCTGCGGAGAGCTCCGAAAAATAGGGAATTCCTCCCTTTGGCGGCATTATGGGTCCCGGGAGTTCTTTTACTATTTCCTTTAAAAAGGCGATGCGTGCAGGAGAAGTTCCCTTTAACTGACCTCCCTTGGACCACCACAGAATGTCGTTATCATCAAGGAAGGTCTCGCCGTGAGTACAGTAAGCGCCGCTTACCATAACCTGCCAGAACCTTGCTGTCATCTCTTCACCTGATATTGAACCCCAGAAATCAGGAATGTTTCCTTCGTAGCAGCATTCATCCACCATAATTGGTTTTCCGAATTTTCTCACAAGACCGGCAACATCAGGAAATCTCTTGGTCTGATAGGAACCATGAGTGATATTGGGTCTTGAAGTATCCCAGGGAATGAAGCAGTTGTGATTGGAGATGAGGTGATGCCTGTTATCGTGGGATGCGAGGTACTCCTCAATCTCATACCAGTGCTCGAGGCTCTTTCCTGAAAGCAGAAGATCATACTCATTTGCAAGACTCCACCAGATGTTATCAAGATGTCCGAGCTTGTCTATGCAAAGCTGAAGGTATTTAAGATCGTCTTCCTTGGATAACCTGGAGAATCCCCACCTGTCATAAGGGTGGAAAAGGATAAGGTCACACTGGATTTCCATGTCATCAAGACGAGCGATGATGCTTTCAAGGTGATTCCAGAAATCGTCGCATGGAGAGTCTACGTCCCAGATGTCAGAGCTGTCTTCCTTCTTTTTGAAGGGATAAAATTCCGGCTCATTCTTATTATATGTATAATCTTTTGGGAAAACGCACATCCTGACCTTATTGAAGGGCGAGTTTTTCAAGCTTTCAAATGTTTGCTCAATCAGCTCAGCTGTCTGATGCGCAAAGGCATAGATGGTCGTTCCGAAGGGATAGAAGATAGTTCCATCCTCATATTCAAAGTGTGTGTCTACTGCCTTTATCATTCCATGCTTACTCATGCTATATATTCTCCTTGAAGGTGAAGGTGATTCTGCGAAAATTGGCAAATCACGTTGGCTTCCCCTTGGGGGGAAGGCTATAAAACCGCAAGTTACATCCCGAATATAAAACCGCAAGTTACATCCCAAAGATAAAGCTCTTGAGTTCCTCAGTTGTCTCTGCAAAGTGCTCGGTATCGGCACCAGCAGCCACGAGCTCATCCCTTGTCCTAAAGCCCCACAATACAGTAATCATAGGAAGCTCTGAATTCTTGGCTGTAGCCACGTCTATATCGGAATCGCCGACATAGATGGCGTCATGTTTATCAATGCCAAGCTCAACCAAAGCAATATCAACAAGCTCACGGGAGGGCTTTCTCGGAACGCCATCACGGGCGCCTACAGACACTGTGAAAAGTCCGTCAAAATACTGCTCTACAAGTCTTTTTACGTTTTCGTCAGCCTTATTGGAAACAACGGCAGTTTTGATGCCGGCTTCCTTGAGCTCCGCAAGTAAATGGCAGATTCCCGGATAAGGTTTTGTGTTATCCGCACAATGAAGAGGATAGTAGGTTTTGTGACTTTCAAGAACTGATTCTTCTATATTAGAAGGAGTTCCATCGGGAATAGCTTTATTAACCAGATATACCATTCCCTTTCCTACAAAATGCCTGACTTCTTCAAGGCTGCGCTCAGGCAGACCGTTTTCTTTAAGTGCATGATTAATACTATTCTTCAGGTCTTCGAGACTATTCAGAATAGTACCGTCCATATCAAAAATTACTGCTTTCATTGTCTGCTCATCTCCATCATGGTTCTGAAAAGTTCAATATCGTTCTGGGTTACCTTGATATTGCACTGCTTGGAAGAACCTTCAGGAGTGGTGATCTTCATATCGAAAATAGTGCCTTCTGTTAATGCATCATCCCTTACGGCGTTGAAAAATGGAAACACACGGGGATGCTCCTGCTTGAAGGTACCGAATTTTTTCTGTAATTCCATAAGGATCATAGGATTGATATTCATATAAAAACCTCACTTATAATAATTCTATAGCATGCAAATAATAATTTTTTTGTATGCAAAGCAATATCTATTCTACGGAAAAATTCAGTTATATTCAATGGTTGGTGTAGCGCATGGATTATGACATCATAAAATCAGGGGATCAGCATAAACCTGATTTTTCAACCTTAAAATGTGATATCATTATTTATATAGATGACAAATTCAGGGGGCTATGCAAATGAAAAAACTAAAGATTACTTTCAATTCACCTGTTATACTTTGTTTCGCGCTGCTTAGCTTGATTGCGCTGCTTTTGGGAATAATCACAAAAGGAGCCAGCACAACTGCGCTCTTTTCGACCTATAGGTCAGACCTGAAGTCACCGCTTACATATATCAGATTATTTACATATGCGCTTGGTCACAGTGGATGGGAACATTTTATTGGCAATATGTCATATATTCTTCTGCTTGGACCTGCACTTGAGGAAAAATTCGGTTCGGTAAAAACTCTCATAGTTATACTTGTAACAGCCCTTATCACAGGTATCGTGAATTCATTATTCTTCCCAAGCGTTTCACTATGCGGTGCCAGCGGAATTGTATTTGCTTTCATTATTATGACTTCATTCACAGGATTTAAGGATGGAGAAATCCCGCTGACATTTATTCTTGTTGCGGTTATATTCATTGGGCAGCAGATCATTGAAGGGGTGTTTTTAAACGACAACATCTCGAACACTGCGCATATTGTTGGTGGTATTGTAGGAGCTGCTATAGGCTATATATGGAATAGGAAGCAATAGAATCATCTTTTGAATGTTTTTTTCAAAAAGCCAGAAAAGAATTATCAGACAATAATATTTAATTGATTTAAGAACCGCACAAAGCGGTTCTTTTTTCTTCTTTTTTTATACAATTTTTGTATAAATCACGAATAATTATGATTGTCAAGTACGAGTTATGAATGATTTGTTTCATATTCTGTAGTTACTTTCGATAATTTATTTCATATAATAATTTATATTGCAATAATTAACTATTTTTTTTATCGAGGGGAGAAGTGCTATGCGAAAAAACATCGCAAGAAAGCTTGCAGCATTTTTAGCTTTTGTAGTACTGTTGACAACCTTTGGGTCTGATTACAACAGTATCGGCGTTCGAGCTTCTACAGAAGAAGATGCGTTCGAGCAAGTAGAATCCAATCAATCAATTGAAGATAGTATATGGCAGCCTCAGGACGAGAGCGTCGATGACGCAGCAGCTGCCGAAGCAGAGACAGCACCTGCCGAAGAGGCACCTGCCGAAGAAGCAGCACCTGCCGAAGAAGCAGCACCTGCCGAAGAGGCACCTGCCGAAGAAGTAGCGCCCGCAGAAGAGGCAGCGCCTGCAGAAGAGGCAGCACCTGCAGAGGAAGCACCTGCCGAAGAAGCAGC
>NZ_KE384107.1:0-13501 GCF_000423925.1 Butyrivibrio sp. VCD2006 | reverse complement strand
GCAGAAGAGGCAGTACCTGCCGAAGAAGCAGCACCTGCCGAAGAGGCAGCACCTGCCGAAGAAGCAGCGCCCGCAGAAGAGGCAGCACCTGCAGAAGAGGCACCTGCCGAAGAAGCAGCACCCGCAGAAGAGACACCTGAAGAAGCAGCTGCTCCTGAAACTCCGGAAGTTCCCGAAGTGGTTGAGGAGAAAAATGTAACTGTTTCTTATAAGGCTGAAATGGGTGGTCGTGTTTCCAAGGATTCAGAGACCATCAATATTAATGATGAGGAAGCAGCCTTTGAAGGTGCAACTGCAACACCTTGGAATGAAAAGTGGCAGTTTGTACAGTGGGTAGATGATGAGGGAAGCGCTGTTTCAAATGATGCGACTCTTATTCCTACAGATATTGAAGAAGATACAACCTTCACAGCTAAGTTTGAGAAGCTGGAGAATATGCCTGCAATCAACGAGCAAGCTTCAGTGGGTGGCATGAATGTGTCAGTTTCCGCAGAGGAAGGAATTTTCCCTGAGGGCACAACTGTAAGCATTAGTTCCATCTCTGAGGATGCTGCTCTTGATACAGCAAAAGAAGCACTTGGTGAGAATGTATCAGCAGCTAAGGGTGTTGACATCACATTCTATGATGGTGATGGCAATGAGATTCAGCCCGCAGACAGTAAATATGTACATGTATCTATTTCACTTGAGGAATCCTTTGAGAGCGATGAAGTTACCGTACTTCATGATCATGATGGTGTGGTAGAGCAGATTGCTGAGGCATCAGCTGATGGAGCAGAGTTTGATTCAAATCAGTTCTCTATCTATATTCTTGCTGAAGTTGATAATCCTACAGAGGAAGAGAGAAAGGTTGTTACATACAACTTCTATGAGAAGATCGGTGATACAACACCGTTCAATACTCAGAAGGTTAAGAATAATGAGAAACTTGCTGACCCCGGTATTCCGAGTCTTCCTAAGGGAGTAGGAATAGAAGTAAGCGAGTTCAATGGCTGGTACACAATTGATGAGAGTAATCAATTCAAGGATAAAGTCAGCTTTGGTACGGTTACTGTAACAGATGAGTCCCTTCCTGTAGTAAATGTTTATGCTAATATTTCAACTACCTACTACGTTACATTCCTTGGAATGGGTAAGGATGGCGATGGCGTTGGCAGAGAAGTAGTTCAAGTAATCAGAAAAACCGTAAGTGGAACTGAGCAGCCTATAATTCAGAAGTCAGAGATGCCTAGTTATACACCCAAATTGGCAACCCAGGCTTTCGATGGATGGTCAGTAAATGAGAATGCGGTTAAGGCTGACGATAGTATTAATGCGGCTGAGCATGCTGTGGCATATGCTGTTGTAGTTAATGCACATTGGATATTCTTTGATAAGAATGGTAAAGGGGCAACCTATACTGCACCCGTATACGTAGAGTATGGTAAGAAGCCACAAGAACAAAAACCTGATGATCCGATTCGTAAGGGCTACAGATTTGATGGTTGGTTTACAAAGGCCGATGATACCGGTGCTGCATTTGATTGGAATGAGGAGCTTACTGATAATGTTCAGCTCTATGCTCATTGGACGAGTGATACTACCTCTAAATATACAGTAATCATCTGGCAGCAGAAGGTTACTGATGATAAGAATCTGTCTGGTAGTGCTAAATCATATGATTATTTTGAGAGTTTCCAGCCGACAGGAGCTACAGAATCTGAGATTAAGCCTGCTACAATTGCAGAATATACCGGAAAGAAATACACCGGCTTCCACTATAGTACAGAAAATAAATACGATATCGTAGACGGAACCGGAGCTGCAACAAATAAAATAAAGCGTGAAGGTGACACGGTTGTTAATGTTTACTTTGACCGTGACCTTATGACAGTTAAGTTTTATAAAAAATCTAACGGTCAATATCTTGGCAATGATCCAAATTATAAAGATTTAACCGGATTGTATGATCAGCCATTTTCTATGTACGGCTATTCACTTGCATCGGGATCGGATTATATTTGGAGAATAGGAAAGAATAGTACTGAAATTCTTTCTATGTTGTCAGTGTTCAAGTTCAAGGGCTATGAACACGGATTAACTGATAATGGTAAGACTCTTAATCTGTATAGAGATGACTATAATCAGTCACGTCATGTAACTTATTATGCTCAAGATGTAGATGACGCGAATAAATGGAATAAACTTGATACGATATACCTTAATGGTGGTAATTATCACTTAATTGATAAATATCAGGGCTTCACGATATATCAATATAGGTATAACACTAAAAATGGTGGCGCATTCACAACGTGGGCGCCGGCACAATCAGGTAGCACTGTGCTTCCTGCAAACTCATATAACGAAGTAGAGATTCGTCTTCTTAGAAATATCCATAAGATAGTGTTCTTTGATGGCGATACCCAGGTTACTAATCCTAAAGACAAGTTTAATACAATTCCGTATGAGAAGAAGCTCACATCTTATGAGGCTGATGCACCAAAACAGAGCGAACTTCCTACATTGAAGGAACATAAAGGATTCATTTTCGTAGGCTGGTATGAAGATCCTCATGGCACCAAGGCATTTAGCTGGGATTCTACAATGCCTGATGGAAACAAGGTGCTTTATGCAAAGTGGTCACCGCTGCAATATCATGTAAACTTATTTAAAAACTCAGAGAATGCAACCTTTATTAACAATCAGGGAGACGATTTCTTCCTTAGATATGTTGAAACATTAAAAGAGTTTGAAGTAATACAAAGAAGTATTATTGACAATGTAAAGAGATGATGGATGGGAACTTGTTGGATGGTTCTTTGCAGATGGAGCTAAGGCAGGTACACCTTATCCGTTTGGACAACCTTCAGAGGATGATGGAACACCGACAGAAATTGATGGAGTACCTACTATCCA
Source organism: Butyrivibrio sp. VCD2006 (assembly GCF_000423925.1). Classification (GTDB taxonomy): domain Bacteria; phylum Bacillota; class Clostridia; order Lachnospirales; family Lachnospiraceae; genus Butyrivibrio. The sequence goes on along the minus strand of NZ_KE384107.1, from coordinate 10,603 downwards.
GATCAACCTCATTGCCAAGTGGAGATACCCCGGCGTTGTAAAGATTAAGTATGAGGTTGGAGAACATGGTAAAGCAAATACCGAGCCTAAGGATGGATACAGCTATTCATCAAGCTCAACGGTAGTTGTAGGTGCACCTTGCACACCAAGAGATGACGAAGTAGATGAAAATGGTGAGCCTATTGAATATACATTTATCGGATGGGATCTTCTTGATGCATCAGGTAATGTTGTAAAGACTTACTATCCTAACAATAGCTTTGAAATTACGGAAGGTCTCCTTAAGGACATTAACGGGGAGAAATATGTAATTCTTCAGGCTAAGTATGATCAGATAGGAGCAGATAACTCCAGCAAGCCTAAGACAAAGGTTACTTATGATCCCAATGGTGGTAAGGGAACAGCTACTACCAGAGAGTATTATAAGAATGATGCGTTTATAGCTCCTACTGCGTCTGAGCTCGGATTCTCCAAGACAAAGGCAGACAGTTTTGATTGTGATTATGAGTTTGTTGGATGGAGTAAAGTATCAGGAGAAGATAACTATAATAACCTGTTTATATCAGCTGACAGTACATCAACGGTTTATATACCTACTACAGATCTGATAGCTGATAATGATAATCTTCCTAACATTCTCTATGCCGCATATAAGAAGGTTGAAGGAACCTATGAGATTCAGTATTACAAGGGTAAAGACCTGGCTACTGCTACAAGACTCAATCCTGAAGATACTGCTATTACAGCTACCGCAGGAACAACGATTACCTTTAATATTGACGAGAAGAAGCCTGCCAAGGGATATCAGTCAGGTGAGATTGCATCGGCAACTACTACCTGCAATGTAGCTGACGGAAAAGGATCATTCGATGTTGTTGCTAATACCAATACAGTAATAAAGGTTCTCTATAAGCCTATCGAGGTTACTGTAAAGATCAAAGGTAATAAGGATTCGAAGGTCTTCAATGGTAGCGAACAGGATGTAACAGGCTATACAGTTGAGATCGTAGGAGACGGCTATACTGAAGCTGATTTCGCATATGTTGGAAAGACAGGCGTTCCCAGTACTACTGTAAATGGTAAGAAGACTTCTATTGCAAAGGGAACAAACGTCGGAACATATAAGATGAAGCTTTCGGAAGATTGCTTTAATAATACCAGCACTGACTTTACAAATGTTTCATTTGTGATTGTTGAGGACGGCGAGCTTGAGATTACTCCAGTAGCAGTTACAGTTGAAATTAAGGGTAACAGTGACTCTGTTCCATACAATGGCGCAGAGCAGAAGGTAACCGGATATGAGGTTACAGGAATTACAGGAACAGCTCTTATCACAAAAGATGATATAGTTTTTGTTCCCGGCACATTGACAACTATTGATGGCAAGCCTGCAGCAAAGGGTACTGATGCAGGTACCTATAAGATGGGACTTACGGGAGCAAACTTTGCACTTAAGACCGGCATTAACCCGGATAACTATTCAATAACATATTCTGTTACTGATGGTGAGCTTGTTATCAATCCGATTGAAGCAACAGTAAAAATTGAAGGTGCAAGCAATTCTACTACCTATGATAGAGAGTGGCATCAGGTAACAGGATATACAGTAACAGAGATCAGTACTTCTCTTTATCATGAGAGTGATTTTACTTTTAATCCTACAGCTAATGTTGAGATGGAAAAGGATGTTCCTAATCCTAAGCCTATTGCTAGGCGACAGGATGTTGGTAAAACAAACATGAATCTTGCGGAGACTCAGTTTGTAAATACCAATACAAACTTCTCTAAGGTTACATTCCTTATTACTGATGGATATCAGGAAATCACACCTGTTGATGAAGTTGTAGTAACAATCGAAGGAAACAAGGATAGAGTAACATACGACGGACAGCCTCATGAGGTTGCAGATTACGAGGTAAAGACAATTAGTAATCCGTTGTATACAGTTGCAGATTTCACTTTTGATACCACTGGAGTTAACCTCAACACTGAAGGTAAGATTTCTGTTGAGAAAACTGATGTCGGAAAATATCCGTTAGGACTTAAGGAAGACGGAACTCAGTTCAAGAATAACAATACGAACTTTAAGAAGGTAACATTCAATGTAACAGATGGTTATCTTGAGATTACAAAGAGACCTGTAGAAATAACCATTACCGGTGACGTTAAGAACTTTGAGTATGATGGTCAACCGCATAGAGCTTTCAATTATGACGTTAGCGTAAATGATTCGCTGTATAATGAAGCAGCAATTAAGTTTACGCATGCTGAGAATGTTACGGTTGATGGTGATGGCAGACCGTATGTAGAAAAGACTGATGCAGGCGAGTATCCTATGGGACTCACCACAGCGCAGTTCACTAATACAAATGATAACTTTGATGCGACAATTAGTGTTAAAGATGGTAAGCTTACAATCAATAAGGTTACGGTTACTGTCAAGATTACAGGTCATACACGTATCGAAGACTATAATGGCGAAGAGTGGACAGTAACAGGATATGACACTGCAATCAGTGATCAGAAGTATACGGAAGCTGATTTCACTTATAAGGGTGAAGCCAAGGCAGTTGGAACAGATGCCGGCAAGTATCCTATGGGTCTTGATACTGAAGATTTCGTAAATAACAATAACAATTTCGATGTAACATTTGAGCTTGTTTCTGATGGATTACTGACAATCAATAAGATTGACATTATTGTTGATATCGAAGGTAAAAAGGATCAGCAGCCGTACAATGGAACAGAACAGAGCGTAAGCGGATATGAAATAAAGAGTATTAGCAACATTCTGTACAAAGAGACAGATATTAAGTTTACACCTGATGAGAATGTTACAATAGTTGATGGTAAACCTGTTGCAAAGGGAACAAACGTCGGAACATATCCGATGAACCTTACATCTGCTCAGTTTAGTAACACCAATACCAAGAACTTTGGTACCGTAACCTTCAATGTAATTGATGGTGAGATGAAGATTACTCCTATCGATGTAGTAGTTACGATCGTTGGTGCTAACAATGTAACTGATTACGATGCACAGGAGCATAAAGTAACCGGCTATACAGCAACAGCTGATACAAATCTGTACGATGTAGATAATGACTTTACATTTACAGGAACTGCAGAAGCTAAGAGGACTGATGTCGGAACAGAGCCCATGAATCTTGCTGCTGACCAGTTCACTAATACAAACACGAACTTTGGCACAGTAACCTTCAATGTAACAGATGGTTATCAGACTATCAATCCTATCGATGTTACTGTAACTATTACAGGTCATTATAATGTGGCTGTATACGATGGCGAAGAGCATAAGGTTACAGGGTACGATGTAGCATTTAGCAACACTGTTTACAAAGAGACTGACTTTACATTTACAGGAACTGCAGAAGCAAAGAGAACAGAAGTAGGAACCACAGAGATGGGTCTTGCAGCTGATCAGTTTACAAATGTAAACACGAATTTTGGCACAGTAACCTTCAATGTAACAGACGGTTATCAGACAATTACTCCTGTCGACACAGTAGTTGTAACCATCGTAGGTAACAAGAATACAACCGATTATGATGGTGAAGAGCATAGTGTTCAGGGCTACACAGTAGAAATCAGTGATCCGCTTTATAAAGAGACTGACTTCACATTTAGCGGCACAGCAACTGCATCAAGAACCAATGTTGGTACAACTAACATGGGCCTTAAGGCAGATCAGTTTACTAACACAAATACTAACTTTAAGGATGTAGTCTTTAACGTAACAGATGGTTACCAGGCTATTACACCTATTGCAGTAACAGTTACTGTTGTTGGTAATAAGGATGAGAAGTTCTATAACGGTCAGAACCAGAAGGTAGTTGGATTCACAGCAACTTCTACAAATAACCTCTATAAGGTTACAGGAGATACCGTAGACTTCACATTCTCAGGGACAGACACAGCTGAAGGAAAAGATGTTAATACATATCCTATGGGACTTGCAGCTGATCAGTTCACAAATACTAACGAGAACTTCAGCACAGTAACATTTGTAATTACTGATGGTGAGCTTAAGATCAATCCTTTGAGAGTATCTGTTGATGTAATCGGTAATGTTGGCGAAGAAATGTATGATGGCCACGAGAAGAAAGTTGAGGGCTATACAGTTAACGCACCTACAGCAACAGAGGTATCCGGTGGAGATGCTTCCGCAGCAGTAGATCCTACAACACTCTTCGATAACAGCAAGGTTACATTCTCAGGAGAAGCAGTTGCTAAGGGAACTCTTCCGAATAACGAAGATAACACAGCATATCCTGATCACTATCCGATGAATCTCAAGGCAGAGCAGTTCGGATACTCAGATAATAACCTTATAGTTACATTCAATGTAGTTGATGGTAAGCTTGTTATCAAAGACCGTGTAGATGGTCGTGAGTTCAAGGTTAAGGCTATAACCGATGACGCTACTAAGGAATACTCTGGAAAGACTTGGATAGGAAGCGACTTTACATACAGAGTTGAAGCAGTAAGTGCTAATGGTCTTAGCGCATTCCTTAACAAGGCCGGAGAGTTAATTAGCAATATCCTTGGTTTGTTCAAGGTACACGCTGCAGATACTGATGTAAGTAAGGAAGTAGAAATTGGAGGAGTTAAGTTCTACGTAAGCGGACTCAGAGTAGATGTAAACGGAAGAAACGTCGGACAGTACACACTCAACATTGTTGATCTGAATCAGTTCAAGGTTGTTGATGCACTTGGAAATGATGTTACAAGACAGTTTGCAGCTCCTACAATTGAGACCGGTACACTTACAATCACACCTAAGAAGATGGTAGTAACATCACTTTCTGCTAGCAAAGTATATGATGGAACAGCTCTTTATAACCATAGTGCTTTTGCAGATACTGAGTGGGGCGAGGGTGATGCAGTAGCTTACAACTTCACAGGATCACAGACAGAAGTTGGTGTAAGTGATAACCTCTTCACTGTACAGCCTGCAAATTCAGCTACACTTCTTAGTAACTACGATATTACTTACGTATATGGTAAGCTTGAAGTAACGAAGCAGCCGGAGTCAAAGAAGGATGATCCTGATCCGGACGATGACGACGATGATGACGATGATGACGAGCCTAAGAAGCCTAAGAAGAAGTACTACGACGATAATGGCGATCCGAATGACGACAATCCGACAGTACTTGGCGATAAGAGACCTGCAGATGATGGCAAGGCTGTTCTTGGAGAGAAGAGAGAACAGGAAGAGAAGAAGGTTCTTGGAGCAAGACGTGGAGGTACAGAGGATAGCACCAATACTTCCAGAGTTATCGTACTTCTCATCGCAGCAGGTGCAGTAGCTACACTTCTTGCAACAGGCAAAAAGCGTAAGGAAACAGAAGAGAAATAATTAAATATTCCGTAAGGAAATCTAATATCTTCTAAAGGAGATCCCCGCCGTTCGGCGGGGGTTTCTTTTTTAATCAAAAATTCCCTTCATAAGAAATAGTCAGAAAAATCCTTCATTGTTTAATTATTGTTAAGAACATATATTTTTATGATTGTCAAGTACGAGATTTGAAACAAATTTTTCAAAAAAGGTACTATTGTTTGAAAATTTTTGTCATATAATATGATTAAAGTACTATTTAAATATTTCTATTGAGGGGAGAAAATATCATGCGTAAGAATTTCGCAAGTAAGCTTGCTGCATTCTTAACGCTTGTAGTACTGTTTACGACCATAGGGTCAGACTATAACAGTATTGGCGTTCGTGCTACTACAGACGTTGATGCATTCGAGCAAGTGGATCTCAATGAAAACAATGAAACTGAAGAAAGCGATATCTGGGAGCCCCAGGGTGCTGAACTTGAGGGACAGGCTGAAGAAGTTGTAGAAGAGCAGTCTGAAATTCAGGAAGAAGCTATGCCTGTAGAGGAGCCTCAGGTGGAAGAGCCATCTGTAGAAGAACCCCAGGTGGAAGAATCTCAGGAAGAAAATGTTCAGACAGAAGAGACTGTTCAGGAGACTTCTGAGGAACAGCAGGCTGAAACTACGTCTGAGGAGACATCTGCAGCGGAAACTCCTGCAGCAGATACTCCTTCAGAGGATGCTGCACCTGCAGAGGAAACACCGGCTGAAGATGCTGCACCTGCGGATGAAGTGCCAGCTGAAGAGACTCCTGCGGAGGAGATTCCGGCTGAAGAGACTCCGGCAGAGGAGATTCCGGAGGAAGCTGCAGATAAAACACCTGTAGACGAAGCAGATGCGCCTGCAGAAGTAAGGAACGTAACCGTTACTTATGTGGCTACAAAGGGCGGTAAGGTTTCAAGGGACTCCGAGACAATAGATATTAATGCTGAAGGTGCTGTTTTTGAAGGCGCTACTGCAGAAGCAAGAAATGATAAATATGAGTTTGTAAACTGGACAGATGCCAGTGGGAACGAAGTCTCAACTGAAGCTACTTTTGTTCCTTCTAATATTGAAGAGGATACAACATTCACAGCTAACTTTAAGGCGGCTGAGGATATTGCAGTTGAGATGCCTGCGCTTTCGGTCAGTGATGTTCACGCAGGTGGAATGATTGTGTCTGTAAGTGCAGAAGAGGGAGTATTCCCCGATGGCACAGAAGTATCTATCACAGGCATTTCAGATGCTCAGGCCTTTGAGACTGCAAAGGATGAGCTTGGCGGCGATGTTAAGGCTGCTAAGGGTGTTGACATTACCTTTAATTATAAAGGTAATGAGATTCAGCCTGCAGATGACAGATATGTACATGTAAGCCTTAAGCTTGATGAAGCTCTTGAAGGTGATACCTTTAAAGTCCTTCATGACCATGATGGTGAAGTTGAGCAGATAAGTGCAAACATTGAAACAGAGGAAGCTAATTCTGATCCTCAGGATGATACGAAGGTTGCTACAGAGGTTAGCTTTGATTCCAATCAGTTCTCAGTCTACATTGTAGTCAGTGAGGAAACGGTAGATAACGATTCCAGACTCAATGTAAAGTTTATGAACGGCAGTACAGAGCTTGCTTCTGTTTTTGTAAAAAAGAGCGACCTTGAGGCAGGAACTGACGGAGTAAATCATTTTAATGATATTATCTACGATCCCGGCGTTGGAACACTTGGCGAAAATGTTATGTTCCGTGGATGGACTCAGAATGCAGATTATACTACTGAGACACCGGAACTTGACATTGACGGAGTGCGCTCAGAAATATCAGCTAAGCTTAATGAAGGCGTTGCAGAAGGAGAATCTGTAACATATTATGCAATGCTGTTTAAGGCATATACGGTTTCTTATCTTGATGACCGAAATGCATCAATGGGATCAAGTGAGATAAAATTTCGTGCGGACAATAGTGATGACTATCAGAATTATACTGTTGACATGAACTATACCCCAAGTGATGAAGAGCACAATTTTGAGGGATGGTTTGTCAGTGTAGGAACGGACAATATCGAGGGATATGATCCTTCTGCTAACAACAATAAGGGCACACTTTATCAAAACGGAAACAATATCAGGATAAAAGGAAATGTTGTCTTTTCAGTAAATGCGCCTGAAGGCCATTGGCTTGTCTTTGACGAGAATGGAAAAGGTGCTACTTATAATGCGCCTCAGTTCGTTAAATCAGGTAGTGTAACACAGGCACCCTGCGATGACGCGGACATGGTAAGGCTTGGTTACACTTTTGGTGGCTGGTATGATTCCAAGGAGAATGCGAATGCGCATGCGGAAAATCCTTCTGTAACAACAGGAGAGTTCTCATTTGGAAATACAATAAGTGAAAAAACAACTGTATATGCAAGCTGGATTCCAACTACCAATGCAAATTATACGGTACTTATCTGGAAACAGAACATTGACGGAGACGGATATGATTTCGTGAAAGCTCTGACTCTTAGCGGTCGGGTGGGATCAGCCATAAATGCTGTTAGTTCCGGAGGTAGCGGGAATAATGCATATGCGATAATAAATGGTGAAAACTATGACAAATATACCGGATTCCATTATGCTAGTAATGACCAGTCAGGAAAAACAATTGCACCTGAAGGGACTACTGTTGTAAATGTTTATTACGACAGGAATCAGCATAAATTGACGTTCCAGGTGTACGTGAGTGGGACATATGTAATTTCAGAGGGTGATAATGATGATGATCCTGAGAAGTATGGATTAATAAATGGCAGTTATACGAGAGTATATTGGCATAATGGACAGTTCTGTACGAGGAGTGGAAGCTGGCTTTTCGGATATAATTATACTGCTTATTATGGCACAGTATATACGTATGGAGGCTGGGTCACAATTAAGGAAATAACCGCTCTTTACGGCCAATCTATCAGTGATCAGTTCCCTATAGTCGGTACAGATGGAGTTACCTATACTGCAGCAAGGTGGAAGCCTCAGAGCAGTTCGACATATAATCAGGTATTGTCATATATAGATATTATGCCTAATGAGGATGTCACTTTCCATAAAGATAACGGAGGTCCTGGATCCGGAAGTTATAAAACAATAAATTATTATGTTGAGGCTCTTCCTGGGGAAACAGGCCAGACAGTTACTTATGATAATATAAAATTTGTTTTATATAAGTCATTACAATGTAATTATTATTTCTTTACTGAAGCTGAAGATTATATAGAATTACCCGGATTTACAAAATGTGGTCATGATCCTGCAACTGGTGCTTGGGGAAGCGGCGGAGCTTCGACGGTAAATTGCTACTATACCCGAAACGATTACCCCATCAATTTTATGGATGGATCATATTTTGATGGTAATGGAAATAGAATCGAATCAGAGACAAGTTCAGGCCAGATAAGTGTTGAATCAAATATCTCATATCAGGGAGATGTATCATCTTACAATGAATTCAGACCTGCAATAACACCCACAGGTTATGTATTTGAGGGATGGTATGTTGATAGTGCCTGCACCAAGGAATTTACATTTAAGAAGATGCCTGAAGGCGGAATCACAGTATACGCTAAGTGGCGACAGATTCAGTATCGTGTATTCCTTCATCCTATGGTGGAGGCAACGGATACAACTCTTGACTGGGGAGAAGGTCAGGAGATGAACTTCCGTGTTTCCTATGGCGGAAAGGTAAGTACTCCTACAGGACGTAGGGCAGGTTATGAGTTTGCAGGCTGGTATAGAGATCCTGAATATAAGCTGAGTTTTAATAAAGATGCATTTGTTTTAAATGACATAACAGTTACTGCCACATATGACAAGTCTGTAGATTTTACCGAAGGTATGGATAAGTGGGGTAATGGAGCTACTGCTAATGGCGATTTGGATCGTTTCTGGATTACCAGAAAGCTTGATCTTTATGCAAAATGGCGCTCAACTCTTACAGGAGCGACAGGTATCGGTATCATTTATGATGCAAATGGAGGAAGCCCGGCTCCCAGTGATACAAATCTGTATGCTGATAAAGCAATGGCAGCTGCAGGTGCTGCGCCTACTACAACTCCTGCTATAACAGAGAATGGAACAACATATGAATCACGTTTCTCACATTGGGTAGTTCAGAAATGGGATGGATCAAAATACGTAGACACAGAGGAAAGTGTTACCGTCCTCCCTGGAGCAACTTTTGAAGTTAAGAAATCAGATGCTCGCGTTAAGGATGAAGAAGGCCAGACAGCAAGCGGAGACCAGAAAAAGTCCTATACAATACAGCTTCGCGCTGAATATGTAAAGGTTGAAAAGTCCACCCCTACTCACATCACCTGGTATAACAACTATGATGGTGGATTTTACAGGCAGGATAAAAATCTTGGCGTAAATGAGTCTGTTTTAGTATACGGGCTTGGAGAAAATGAATCCATTCCTGCAAGAGAAGGATATAAATTTAAGGGATGGGCAAGAGATGAAGAGTCTGTTGGTTCAATGACACAGTCAACAACACTCTTTATAAGCTATGACACTGAAACTGTATACAACCATGATAAAGTGGCTGCAGATGAGAAGGCTCCATATCATGCACTCTATGCAGTTTGGGAAAAGCTCTATAAGGTTAGTTATGAGCCGGAGAGTACAGCTAAAGGTTCAGTTTCTAATTCGGAAGATAAGAATTTGGATCCTCATGAAACAGCCGGGATCACAGGCTCAACAGCACAGCCCGTAGCAGGATACATCTTTGACGCATGGTATAAGGGAGAGACAAAAGTCAGTGAGGATGCAGCCCTTACACTAGATGCACTTAAGGATTATCTTGAGAAGGATGCTGACGGACTGTATGCGGACACAAGCTTTACAGCAAAGTTTGTTGAAAATCCTGAAGCGAAGTACACAGTAACTTACAAGTCAGAAAGTGCAGCAAAGGGAAGCGTAACAAACAGTAGTGATGCAGACATCCAGAAGCTTGGAACAGAGGGGATCACAGGCTCAACAGCACAGCCTGCAACAGGATATAAGTTTGAAGGCTGGTATAAGGGTGAGACAAAGGTAAGTGCAGAAGCAGTACTTGATGCGGATACAGTAATAGCAAACCTCAATACTGATAATGACAACCTTTATGATGACACAGAGTTCGAGGCAAGGTTCGAGGCAGATCCTGACCAGACCTACACAGTAACATACGTGGCAGACCCTGCAACGATGGGCGATG
>NZ_KE384106.1:106347-181150 GCF_000423925.1 Butyrivibrio sp. VCD2006 | reverse complement strand
ATCATCAATGCCGCCTGCTATAAGCTCATGAACATAGCCAATGGGCTTGTACGAGCGATGAGCTCCACACTTCCTTTCGGGATCATAATAACTTTCATAAATCTGAAGATAAGTACCTTTTCTGTTGTTTGTTTTCTTTAAGAAATAAGACATAATAGACGCCCACTTCTAGTATAGCACTATAACACTATATATGCAAGAGCAAAATAATTTTTTTGTCAAGTTTTTGAAAAACAAAAAATAGCCAGCAGATATGCTGACTACAGTAGTAAGTGATATATAGATGGTCCCAAAAAGTAATAGTGCTAAATCCTAAAGACGGGTATTTTTTTTCCTGATTATCAAATATGATACATCTGATACGAATAAATTATGTATTTCTTAAAGCTTGGAATGGTAGGAAAGGTAGTTTATTTTAGGAGGTTTTTTATGAGGAAAAAGCTTAAACGATTCTTTAGAACGGGGGCGACATTGCTACTTTCGGCAGCCTTAATTGCCATGCCTATTCCGGTATTTGGTAATGTCATGACGGCAAAAGCCGACGAAGGCTTTACCAAGAGGGTTGTTGGTATGGGTATTGGCGGCCTTGGAAATCCGGAATACGGAGGTGGTGGCTGGTACAGTATTTATTATGGAAAGTATAATGGAGAACCGGTCATTTACAACATTCTTGATAACAACAGTATTGACTATACAAATGAGGATAAACCAACGCTTCTTCTTGACTGCAATGCGGTTTTGTTTGAAGCCCCATTTGATAAGGATTTCAGTCAGACAAAATGGGCTGAGAGTCAGTTGAAAACATATCTTAATGACAGAGATTTTCTGAATAAGGAAGGTGTATTTACTGATATTGAAAAAGAAGCAATTGTAGCTTCGACCAAATCGGATCTCACAAGTAATGATAGAGCTGATGATATGAAGCCATACAATTATAAATTTGCACCTTTGAGAAATACCAAGATTTTTGTCCTTGATGCTGCTGAGGTTGCCAATAAAAAATATGGCTTTAATCAGGATGCAATGACAAAGGACATAACCAGGGTGAAATATAATCATCCGGGCTATGGGTATAAATATAAGTACTGGTTGAGATCCGGTACTACCAGTAGTTCAAATAAAACATGGGTTGTTAGTGATGATGGTGGTGTAGTAGAACAAACCTACCCAAATTCTTCTAATAAATTTGTAAGTCCGGCATTCAATATTGATAAAAGAAAGATTGTCATGACTTCACTTATCGGAGGAACCGGTGCTGATAGAGGTGGTATACATAAGCTGACTCTACTTGACGAATTCATGTCGACAAGAGTAACTCAGGTTGAATTAGTTAACAAGAATGAAGTTTATCTGAAATTCAATACTACAGGAGCACATTCAAAGAACGCTGATAGATATTCGGTTGTACTTGTTAATGATAAGGATTATGAACTTGGAAAATCCTATTCTAGAAATGAATTCAGCTACAATAAACTTGAAGTCCTACAAAATAACGGAAATTACGTAAAGGCTAAATTCGAGCTTCCTTATAAATATCAAAACCTGGAGATAGGTGAAGATTATGTTGCAGTCCTTTTTATGGAAGACGTTTATGAGGACGGTTCTACAGATTATGCATCTAAACCAGAAATAATAACATCTTTTCCTGAAAAGCATGATCTTGTGGATCATATTAAAGCGATACCTGCCACATGTACCGAAGAAGGTCATGAGGAGTATTATCAGTGCCTTCTTTGCGGAGGATGCTATTATGACGTAAACTGCACGAAACTTGCTGACCCTGAAGATCTTACAATAAAAGCCCTTGGGCATGAATATGGTGAACCGGAATATTTATGGAGAGCTGTATTTAATAAGAGAGACGGCAAATTACAAAGAATATGCCGGGCTTCCGCAACATGTAAGCATGAAGGCTGCACAGAGAAAATTACAGAAGAAGGCAAAATCAAAAAGGAAATTGTAAAAGAAGCCACTACTACTGAGAACGGTATTATCAAATATACTGCGACCTTCAAAAATGAATTATTTACTACACAGGAAAAAGAATTCGACGATATACCCATGCATGTCCACAATCTGACAGAGGTTCCTGAGAAGGCACCGACCTGCGAAGAGGACGGAAATATAAAATATTACTACTGTGAAGAATGTGGTATGTGTTTTGCCGATGAGGAAGGAACCACGGTTCTAGAAAAGGATGATATCGTGATTCATACTACGGGTCATGATTACGGTGATGCTGTATATGAATGGAGTGCTGATGGAAAGACCTGTGTTGGTAAAAAGATCTGTAAAAAAGATCCTACGCATATATTTAAAGAAACTGGTGAAATATCAAGTGAAGTTATAAAGAAACCAACAAATACAGAAAAGGGTGTAACGAGATACAGGGCAATATTTGAGACTCCCGATTTTGAAACTCAATATCTTGAACTTGAGGATATTCCTGCACTTGGAGGAGGTGAAGATCCCGAACCAGGCACACCGGATCCTGGAACACCTGATCCTGTAACACCTGACCCTGAGACTCCGGATCCCGGAACGCCGGATCCCGGAACACCTGACCCAGGAACGCCCGATCCTGAAACACCTGATCCAGGAGCGCCTGATCCTGGAACGCCAGATCCCGGCACACCTGGTCCGGGTACACCTGATCCTGAAACACCAGATCCTGGAACGCCCGATCCTGAAACACCTGATCCAGGAGCGCCGGATCCTGGAACGCCAGATCCAGGCACGCCCGAACCAGGCACACCTGATCCTGGAACGCCGGATCCTGAAACACCAGATCCCGGCACGCCGGATCCTGGAACACCTGATCCTGGAACACCTGATCCTGAGACTCCGGATCCCGGAATACCAGATCCCGGAATACCCGATCCAGGAACACCTGAACCTACGACACCTGAACCTACGACGCCCGAACCTACGACACCGGAACCTACAACACCTGTGACACCTCAAGAGAATCCTACTCCTGTAAATAGTCCTGAGGCACCTGCTACAGGTATGGCTTCCGAAGGTAAAGTTGGTGACAGCATTGTTGATCAGGGTTCTAATGCTACATATACTATTACCTCAACTGAGACAAATAATCTTACAGTAATTTACAATAAATCTGAGGCAGCAAATGCCGCGAATGCAACAATTCCTGAGGAAATTACATCAGACGGTAAGAACTATAAGGTTACCGAGATTGCAGCCGGTGCATTTAAGAATAATAAAAAGCTTAAGAAAATTACTATAAGTAAAAACATCATTAAGATAGGTGCAAATGCATTTAATGGATGTTCAAATCTAAAGACTGTAAATATTAAGACAACAGCGCTAAAGAAAAATACTGTAGGAAAGAATGCCTTTAAGGGTATACACGCAAAAGCAAAGGTTAAGGTACCCGGCAAAAAGCTTAAGGCTTATAAGACAATTCTTAAGGCTAAAGGTATTAAAGGTAAGACGCAGAAGATAACCAAGTAATTTTAAATAGGGGGTAAATTGCTTATGAAGAGAACATTATTAGTCAGAGCAGGCGCTATTTGCGCTTCTCTGATAATCGGCTTTAGTCCGGTTGCAGACAAGGTTTTTCCTGAAAACAGTATCATAATCGAGGCTCAGGCAAAAAAAGGCAAGAAGGATAAGAAGGTAAAAACTTATACTGTCTGTCTTGGGGCTACAAAAAAGCTTAGCGCAAAAAAGGTAAAGAAGTGGAAATCGAGTAAAAAGGAAATAGCAAGTGTCAATAAAAAAGGTGTAGTAACACCAAATAAACCGGGAAAAGCTACAATCACAGCGGTCTTAAAGAATGGATCAAAAACGAAGTTCAATATTGTTGTTCCTGAGATGAAATTAAGTAGTACCTCAGAGAGCATAAAGGTTGGCGAAACAAAAGCGATTTCTGTAAAAGATGCGAAAAATGTTAAGTGGTCAAGTAGTAACCCTTCTGTTGCATCAGTTACCAATGGATCAATCACCGGTATTGCTGAAGGAACAGCTGTTATTACTGCAGCTGCAGGGAAGGCATCAGTTACTTGTGCGGTTTCTGTTGCAAAGATAGCAAGCGATGATAATACGACACCTACACCTACGCCAACCCCGAACCCTACACCGAATCCAACCCCGGATCCCACACCAACACCTACGCCTGATCCGAACCCGAATCCGACACCAACCCCGGATCCTGAAACACCTGATCCGGAACCTACTCCTTCAGTAACTGTAAGTCAGCCGACCATAACTTATTCTAAAGTGACGAGACAGGTTACAAGAGGAACAGAAAATATAAATGAAGAATTAAACCTTGCAAAGATTAAATTTAACGGAGTTCCTGCAAATGCAGCTGATATTGCAAAGATAACCCGTACAGATGGTGCAGGTTCCGAAGAAGACGGCAAGCAGGATGGTAAGTATATAACTGTCGCATGTGCTCTTGCGGCTTGCAAGGCATATTCCGAGGGAAGGAATGCTGACGGACAGAATATACTTAACGCTCTTATGATCTCACCTCACGTTTCTGCTGTAAGTGTTGGTAGCGCAGGTAATTTGAGCTATTACTTTAGTGATGCAGATAAGAAAACTAAACTGCCATGGGCATTTTTGGACGGCGCAACACCTTCAAACAATTACAAGCCTACCGAGCCAATAACAGTAACTGTTGAGGAATCAGTTTTTGCACCGGAGAAGAGTACATTATACGGAGCTGAGCTATCAATCGAACAGATAGCTTTCCATACATCTAATCATCCTTGCCTGAATAATACTTTTACAGTAAGTGTTTACAAGGATCCTTCAGATGGAAACTGGTATCTGTGGCCTTCAGGATTTACGGCACTGTATTCAACAGCAAGTATCAAGGTTGGTGGTGGTGATGCAGATGAAGGAGATAAGGAATTTGAACCTGAGACAACAATCACACAGCCTACGCTTACATATAAAACCATAATCAGACAGGCAACAAGAAACGGAATCAACATTGATGAAGAAATAAATCAGGCTAATATCGTATTTAATCAGACACCTAATTCAGCGGCAGATATCAGAAGTATCAACCGTGGCAATAATGGTGGAACAACTGAGAATGGTAAACAGGATGGTAAGTATCTTACGGTTGCTTGTGCACTCACCGCGATGATTGCTTACTCGGAAGGAAAGAATGATCTTGGTAAGGAAATGATGGATGCCCTGATGGTTTCACCGCATGTCTCAGCGGCAAAAGTTGGTCAGGCCGGTAATCTGAAATACTATTTTGAATATGATGATAAAAAGACCAAACTTCCGTGGGCATTTTTCGATGGTGCAACTACAGCTAATAACTACAAGCCGACAAAGCCATTATCGGTTACTCTTGAAGAGTATCCTTATGCACCGCAGATAAGCACAATTTACGGAGTAGAGCTTTCAATTGAGAAAATACAGTTCCATATTGACAATCATCCATGCTTAAAGAATAACCTGACCGTAGCGGTTTACAGAGATCCAACAGACGGACAATGGTACTTATGGCCTTCAGGCTTTGCTTCACTTGTTTCTACAGCAAGCATCAAATAATAAAAAAGTCACATAATTAATTTCGAAGACTCCCACATAGTGTGTGTGGGAGTCTTTAATTGAGCTGAAATTTATGTTATTATTTTGTCAGTTTGTAGATGGAGGAAAAGAACATGAAAAATGTTACTGCTTTGGATCATCCGCTTATTGAGCATAAGCTTTCTATTTTGAGAGATAAGCACACAGGTACGAAGCTTTTTAGAGAGCTTGTCAGTGAAATAGGTGCATACCTCATTTATGAGGCAATGCGAGATGTGCCGCTTGAAAAAACTACGGTAGAAACACCTATTAAGACAATTGAGATGGGTCGTCTTAATGAAGATAACTATGCATTTGCTCCTATCATGAGAGCAGGTATGGGTATGCTTGACGGTGTTCTTAAGGTTATTCCTAATGCTAAAATAGCTCATGTAGGAATGTATAGAGATGAGACAACCTTTGAACCTGTTAATTATTTCTTCAAGGCACCTGAGGATATCGGCAACAGAGAAGTAATAATTCTTGATCCAATGCTTGCGACAGGCGGTTCAGCTTGCGATGCTATTGAGCTTTTCAAGGAAAAGGGAGTTAAGAAAATGAGATTTATCTGTCTCATCGCTGCACCCGAAGGTCTTGAGAAGGTTACTAGTGAACATCCTGATGTTCCGATTATATGTGCGCATATCGATGACAAGCTGAATGATAATATGTATATCGTTCCCGGTCTCGGTGATGCCGGTGACAGAATCTTCGGAACCAAGTAAATTTTGTGAGTTTTATTGCCCCGCCCGAACTTTAGGTTCAAGCGGGGTATTTAATAATATTTCAGGGAGACTCTATGAAAATCGAGAATGCTTTACCAAAACTAGATGGATACAGCATGCCGGCGGAATATGATATTCATGATGGCACACTTATGATATGGCCTACGAGACCGGGCAGCTGGGGAATAGATTCAACAGCAGCAAAAAAAGCTTTTTGCCGAATCTTTTCAGAAATCCTGAGATGTGAAAAATTATACGTTATCGTAGATAAAGACCATTTTCATGAAGCTCATATTTTTATAAAGAATAATACAAAGAATTTGAGAAGTATCATAAGCCTGAAGAATGGCCAAAAAATGACTGGCGCAAATCTTGGTGATATAGGGACCTTGGTTCTCATAGAGATGGATTCCGATGATTCATGGGCAAGAGATGTAGGCCCTACATTCGTCAGAAACAGTGAAGGTGACATTAGAGGAATAGACTGGGCTTTTAATGCCTGGGGAGGCGAAGTTGACGGACTCTATGCAAGTTGGGATAAGGATGATCGTATAGCCAGCGGTTTTTGTGAGTATATCAATAAAGATCATTACGATGCTCATCCCTTTGTGCTTGAAGGAGGTTCAATTCACTGCGATGGTGAAGGTACTGTTATGGTAACAGAAAGCTGTCTTCTTAGCGAGGGAAGGAATCCTGATCTGACCCAGCTTGAAATTGAGAATAAATTGAAGGATTATCTTGGCGTGGAAAAGGTGCTATGGCTTCCTTCAGGAATATATAATGATGAAACCAATGAGCATGTAGACAATATATGCGCCTTTATTGCTCCGGGAGAGGTTGTTCTTGCCTGGACGGATGATATTCTTGATCCGCAATATTTCATGTCACTTGCTACTTATGAATATTTAAAAACCGAAAAAGATGCGAGAGGAAGACAACTTATAATACATAAGCTGCCAATTCCGGATTATCCTGTCTGCTGCTCAGATGACGACATTGATAATTATCTCTTTGAGGAAGGCGAGGATATCAGAGAACCGGGAGAAAGGCTCGCGGCAAGCTATGTAAATTTCTATTTTACGAATACAGAGGTTCTTTTACCTGCTTTCGGAGGAAAAAATCAGGAGAGTGATAAGAGAGCTCTTGAAATAATGACGAAGATCTGCAAAAAACGCAGCGTAAAATCCATTCCCGCCAGAGAAATTTTACTTGGTGGAGGCAATATTCACTGCATTACACAGCAGATTCCCTCTTCCATGAGTAACATGAGAAGAAAAGTAATAAGCTTTGAATAACTCTTATTAAAGGATAAGGAGATCCCATGAATTACAAAAACAATACATCTACTACAGTGGCAGCAATTCAGTTTGCATGCGGAAGAGAAGCATATCATAATCCTGAGATTTCCGATGAGGAGCTTGTAAGCAGAAACATTGAAAAAGCAGAGAGGCTTGTAAGAAAGGCTGCTTCACAGGGAGCACAGATTATCCTGCTCTCAGAGCTGTTCGAGAGACAGTATTTTTGCCAGGAAAGACGATACGATTATTATGATTATGCAACACCTACTGATCAAAACAGAGCTGTTGCACATTTTTCAAAGCTTTGCCGAGAACTTTCAGTTGTGATTCCCATAAGCTTTTACGAGCGCGAAGGCAACGTTATGTATAATTCGGTTGCCATGATTGATTCAGATGGAGATATTCTGGGTGTTTATAGAAAAACACATATCCCGGATGATCATTTTTATCAGGAAAAATTCTATTTTACGCCCGGTGATACCGGTTTTTCCGTATTTGAAACCGCTTACGGAAGAGTGGGAATTGGTATATGTTGGGACCAGTGGTTTCCTGAAACAGCAAGGTGTCTTGCACTTCAGGGAGCTGACATTATTCTTTATCCCACTGCTATAGGTTCAGAACCTATTCTTAATGTAGACAGCTCAGGACATTGGCAGAGAACCATGCAGGGGCATGCAGCGGCCAATATTATACCTGTTGTTGCAGCTAACAGAATCGGTACTGAGAATGTAGTTCCGTCTGAAGAAAACGGTGGACAGCTTTCTTCGTTAAAGTTTTACGGACACAGCTTTATGACTGATGAAACAGGTGATATTTTACGTCAGGCAGGCGATAATTCAGAAGAGATAATAATGGCTGTATATGATTTTAATGAGATAAGGCAAAACAGACTGTCATGGGGCCTTTTCAGAGACAGAAGACCGGAATGCTATAAAGAAATCGTGGAATAAAAAATGCTTCATCACATTAAAGCGATGCTCTTTTCATTTGACATAAGGTGTTATATAATTCGTAAGTATTTTGTATTTTAAAGTGCTATTACTATGTATTTTAAGTGTTTTAACAGTAAATACAAAATATAGTCTAATGTTTTTTGAGGTAATGTATGACACTTACTGATGGGGAGAAAAATGGCATTTATCTCGTTAAGGAGATGAATGTCGAACAGTCTATCTATTCTAAGAGACTTAAATCCATTGGCGTCACTGGTGGGTCTCACATTAAAGTAATAAATAAAAAGGAACGCGGTGGAGTTATCATTCAGGTGAATAAGAAGCAGATAGCATTATGCCGAAATGTGGCTTCCGGAATTATAGTTGAATTTGAGAAAAAAGAATTTTCAGAAGTTATGTAATGGAGAAATAAAGGAGTAATATGTCACAGAAAATCAGAACACGTTATGCACCCAGTCCGACTGGAAGAATGCATGTAGGAAATTTGAGAACAGCATTATATGAGTTCCTCGTAGCTAAGCACGAGGGCGGCGATTTTATTCTTAGAATTGAGGATACGGATCAGGAGCGTTTTGTAGAGGGCGCTACCGAGATTATCTACAGAACACTTGAGAAGACAGGCCTTAAACATGATGAAGGTCCCGATAAGGACAAGGGCTTTGGACCTTACGTTCAGAGTGAGAGACAGGCACAGGGTCTTTATCTTAAGTATGCCAAGGAGCTTGTTGAGAAGGGCGAAGCATATTACTGCTTCTGTGATCAGGAGAGACTCGCAAGCCTTGTACAGGTGATTGATGGCAAGGAGGTTAGTAAGTACGACAAGCATTGCCTTCACCTTTCCAAGGAAGAGATTGAGAAGAACCTCGCTGAGGGCAAGCCCTATGTAATAAGACAGAATAATCCTACAGAGGGACAGACAACCTTCCACGATGAGCTTTACGGAGACATCACTGTTGATAACAGCGAGCTCGATGACATGGTACTTATCAAGTCTGACGGCTACCCGACATACAACTTTGCTAACGTAGTTGATGACCATCTCATGGAGATCACACACGTTGTAAGAGGTAACGAGTACATCTCTTCATCACCCAAGTACAACAGACTTTACGATGCATTTGGATGGGAGGTTCCGAAGTACATACATTGTCCTCTTATTACTGATGAGGATCATCACAAGCTTTCAAAGAGAAGCGGACATTCCTCATTTGAGGATCTTGTAGAACTTGGTTTCCTTTCTGAGACAATCATTAACTTTGTTGCACTTCTTGGATGGTCACCTGAGGACAATACTGAGATTATGAGTCTTGATGATCTTATTGAGAAGTTTGATTACAGACGTATCAGTAAGTCACCTGCAGTATTTGATTATACAAAGCTTCGCTGGATGAACGGCGAATATCTCAAGATGATGGATGATGACAAGTTCTATGAGCTTGCAGAGCCTTACATCAAGGAGGTAGTAAAGAAGGACCTTGATTTTCACAAGATTGCTGCAATGGTAAAGACAAGAATTGAGCTTTGGTCAGATATTCACGATATGATTGATTTCTTTGAAGAAATGCCTGACTATGATGTTTCAATTTATAAGCACAAGAAGATGAAGACTGACGAAGCTTCTTCGCTTGCAGTTCTTAAAGAGCTTCTTCCTATTCTTGAGGAGCAGGAGGACTATAGTAATGATGCCCTCTATGCAAGACTTCAGGATTATATTAAGGAGAAGGAATACAAGAATGGCTATGTACTTTGGCCTATTCGTATAGCGGTTTCCGGTAAGACCATGACTCCCTGTGGAGCAACGGAAGCTATGGAGATCATCGGCAAGGATGAGACCATTAAGAGATTAAAGGATTCAATCGCAAAGCTTGAAGCCTGAAAATAATTTAAGATGTAATCCCGCTCAGAAATGTGCAATATTGCACGATAAGGGACCTGCCTGTGTGATAGCAGGTCCCGGGAGCGGTAAAACCTTTGTTATTATACAGAGGATAATAAGTCTTATCCGGAAGGGAGTTAGTCCCGGATCAATACTTACGATTACATTCACAAAAGCAGCTGCAATAGAAATGCAGCAAAGATTTATTAAAGAAACTGATTCCATGTATCCGGAGGTTCTCTTCGGAACATTCCACTCGATTTTTTATCATATATTGGATAGTACAAAGCTTACTATCATTAAAGAAACGGATAAGTATAAGATACTTAGCCATATTTTGTATGGAAAAGATTATGACGGTGAAATTATAAGACTAATACTGTCAGAGATTTCCAGACTTAAAAACTCCGGTGATAGCATTGAAAACAGAGATAAATCGGTTCCTTTTTATGAGGAGTTTCCGGAAATACTAAGAGAGTATTCAGCCATTCTAAGGGAACAGGGACTGATAGATTTTGATGATATGGTAATTCTTTGTAGGGATTATCTGTTAAAAAGACCGGATATACGTAAAAAGTGGCAGAATAGGCTTCGCTACATTCAAATAGATGAATATCAGGATATTAACACAGCCCAGTTTGAAGTGGTAAAGCTCCTATTATCGGAGGAGCAGAATCTTTTTGTTGTAGGTGATGATGATCAGTCAATTTATGGATTTAGAGGCTCTGACCCTAGGCTTATGCTAGGCTTTAAGGAATATTTTAAAAATGCAAAGGAAATAATCCTTGATACTAATTACAGATGTGCACCTAAAATACTTGAAGCTTCAAAGCATGTAATAAATGAAAACAGTATACGCTTTAGGAAAAACATCAAATCCGGCAAAGTCGGAAACCCTGGAATTATAACCGGAAAAGAATATATCGAAAAGGCTGAGCAATATAAGGGCATCATTGAAGAAATAAGAAATCTCGAGACAACTGAAAAAAGGACTGGAAACAAGCCAAAACTTAGCGATATAGCAATAATAGTCAGAACAAATATGGAGGCAACAGGATTTGCCAGTATGCTAAAGGAAGCAGCAATTCCCTGTTCCTACAAAGAAAAAATCGTGGCACTTCATGAAAAGGCAGCTGTTAAGGACATGATTTCGTATATGGCATTTATGAATGAAGGTCATAAAAGAAGTCATTTTCTAAGAATAATGAATAAGCCTGTAAGATATATCTCAAGAGCTGCGCTGACAAAGGAAACAGTAGAAGAAAGAGAGCTTCTTTGCTATTATGCGAAGCAATCTAAGCTTAATATGACAACCATGATTCAGAAGCTTTTCACAGATCTTAAGCTAATGTCTCTGCTTACACCAAAGGGCTCTGTTCACTTTATAAGGGATTTCATGGGATATGATAAATATCTAAGAGAAAAATTTGCAGGTAACAGTAAGGTACTAAACACGCATTTGGCTGACCTTAATGAGTTTGAGGAATTGTGTAAGGACTTCAAAAACTATTTTGATTTAAAGGATTACTTAGAAGATGAGGAGAGGAAAATCGAGAATATGAGAAATATAGAGATTTCTGATAAAAACGGAGTCAGGGTTATGACAATGCATGCTTCCAAAGGCCTGGAATTTAAAAGAGTTTACATCCCTGATCTCAACGAAGGCATAATACCTTCAAGAAAAAGCATAACCATGGAAGAAATCGAAGAAGAAAGAAGAATGTTGTATGTGGCAATGACAAGGGCAAAGGAAGAACTTCATCTAAGTTATGTAAAGGGAACAAAGGAAAATCCTATGCGGATGTCGGGCTTTTTAAGACCTGTAAAGTATTTATTTCAAGATAGTAATTTTGACGGAATTTTGATAAAATAATAGCACATGCACTGATATAGGGACATTCTACAAAAACTTATATTTTAATTTAATCGGGGGACTATTATGAAAAAGAGAATATCAGGGACAACAATTATTACACTCTCGCTTATTTCTATGCTGATTGGTACAGGGTGTGGAAGTAGTGACAGCGCAGCTTCAAAATCGGCAGATTATGATGTGGAGCCATATGCTGCAGAGGAAGCAGCAGCGTATGATGGAGGCATTTATGATTCAGCATATGATAATGAGATTGCTGATGTATCGGAAGGTGGCAGCGCTGAGGAAGTAACGGAATCACAAGCAACTAAAAAGAGCAGCAGGAAGCTCATAACAAACATGAGCATGACAACTGAAACCAAAGAGTTCGATAAGACAGTTGATTTCCTTAAAAATCGAACTGATGAACTTGGCGGCTATGTTGAGAGCTACAGCACATCGAAGAGCAGTTATAATAATGAGCGCACAGCTTATATGACCCTTAGAGTACCGGAGGAAAAGCTTTCGGGTTTTGTTAATGAGGTGGCAGAAAAGAGCAATATAACTTCTCAGGATATGAATGTTACTGATGTTACACTTACCTATGCTGATCTTGAGAGTCACAGGAATGCTCTAAGAGCTGAGGAAGAGCAGCTCCTAAAGCTTATGGAAAAGGCAGAGTCCATCGAGGATATTATGACTATTCAGGACAAGCTCACTGATGTCAGATATCAGCTTGAATCAATGGAATCACAGCTTAGAACCTATGATAACCAGATAAGCTACAGTACACTTAAGGTTACTGTTGAGGAAGTTATTGATTACACGCCTGAGCCTGTGAAAAATCCAACATTCGCTGAGCGCGCAAGAGATGGATTCATTGAGAATTGTCAGAATGTGGCAACGTTCTTCACAGAGCTTGCACTTCTTATCATCACACATATTGTTTCGCTGACTATTTTTGTAATAATAGTTATATTTATTGTTATCCTGGTACGCAAGGCTGAAAAGAAGAGGAAAGCAAAACTTGCCAATGCTCCTAAGCCAATGGGTGCTCCGATCAATGGTAATTTTGCGTATGGTCCGATGCAGGGGCAGCCGATAAATCAGAATTTTGTAAATCAGCAGCCAAATCAAGCATTCAATAATCAGGCTGCTAATATCCCAAGCGATAATAAACAGGATGAAGATAAAAAAGCTGATGATAAACCGCAGCAGGGTATTGAAACAAATAAATAATAAAGTATTTCATTCATGAATTAATAATTAGAAAATGTCCTTGGAGATTATAAACTTCAAGGGCATTTTTTTCTTATAGTTTTTTAATAAGTCATATTATTGTTATCGAATTACGTTAATGATATTATGAAAAAAAGTAGTTATATCTGATAGTATGTGAACTTGGCCATTACATGGAGGTGTCTTTCCGATGCTAAGAGAGACCCTTGCAGAGTTTAGAAATGAAGAAGATAAATATTTTGAAGTCTGCGAAAAAAGAATAATTAAAATGAATATGGCGGTTCAACGTAAGATGTCTATTACGCTTGTAGGCATCTATTTAGTGATGCTTATCACGGCAAAGATATTACTTACCGGATTCAGAATTCATGGGTCCTACTATTTTTGTTTTGCGGTAATTTTTCTCTTCTTTGCCGCAAATCAATATTTGAATGGCAGACCGGTAAGCATGAAAATTTGCAGAACTGAGTCGATTTTCTTTTATGGTTTATTGTATATTTCTTTAATTATTATTGATATTTTGCCCTATAAGAATCAGCCTGCAGGACTATTCCCTTTTTTTCTGATAATGTTTTCGGTCATTTATATAGACAGGCTGCGGTTCTATGTTATTTTTGATTCGATTCTTTGTATTGGATTTACTGTATTTTGCTATTTGTGGAAAAGCCATGTTTTCTTTTCGCGAGATGTGTTTTCGATAATATCGTCAGTTTTTGTTTCAGCTATTTGTACCATCATTCTTGTTAACCTGAGAATAAAGGAAGCTCTAAACAATGCAAGACTTGAAGAGTTACGTAATAAAGCTGCTGAGGCTGAAGCAAATGCAATAGCGGCAAATGCAGCAAAATCTCAGTTTTTATCGCAGATGTCTCACGAGATCAGAACACCTATTAATGCCATTATTGGTATGAATGAGCTGATACTTAGGGAATATGATGATTCTGCGCTGAGAAAATATGCACATAGTATTAAAAACGCCAGTAATACACTACTTGCACTTATAAATGATGTTCTTGATTTCTCGAAGATAGAAGCCGGAAAAATGGAACTTTACAATGTTGATTATGACCTTGCAGATGTTATATCAGAGCTGGTCAATATGGTCGAAGATCGCGCCAAGAATAAAGGACTTGAGTTTAATACAATCGTAAATAGTCAGATACCTCACCTTCTTCATGGCGATAATGTAAGGCTAAAACAGGTAATTTTAAATATCTTAACCAATGCGGTTAAATATACAGAACATGGATCCATCCATTTTAATGTTGATTTTATTAATGATGGAAAATTTGATAAAGAAAATAGTATAGGCTTAAAGATTTCTGTTTCAGACACAGGTATTGGAATACGTGATGAGGACATGCAGAGGCTTTTCGATCCCTTTGAAAGACTAGAAGAGGTGAGAAACAGAAATATTGAAGGCTCCGGACTTGGCATGAGCATTGTCCAAAAATTCTTAAAGCTAATGGAATCCGAGCTTTATGTAAAAAGTGAATATGGCAAAGGATCAACCTTTTCGTTTGTAGTAAGACAGCAGGTAAGACACTGGGAGCCAATAGGTGATTTCAAGGTTGCATATGACAGGCTGATAGAGGATGACGCAAATTACAGGGAACTTTTTACTGCACCGGATGTAAACCTTCTGGTGGTGGATGACAACGAAATCAATCTTGTAGTTACAAAGAATCTGCTTAAGGATACTCAGCTTAATATTGATACAGCTTTAAGCGGTAAGGAAGGCTTAAAACTCACGCTTGATAAAAAATATGACATTATACTGATCGACCATAGGATGCCTGATATGGATGGCATGGAGATGCTTTGGCGACTCAGAAGTGATGAGAATAATATCAATAAAGAAACGACGACTATAGCGCTTACGGCTAATGCTTTTGCAGGTGCGAGAGAAGTATATCGCAAATCCGGCTTTCAGGACTATCTCGCAAAACCCATTATTGGCGATGCTCTGGAAAAAATGCTGTTAGAGTATCTTCCTGAGGACAAGATACAAAAGCGAGAAGAAACTTTAAAGAAGAAAATCGTTCCTCACAAGGCTGTTAAGCATAGCGACCCGGCTCGTACAGAGGAGAAGACTTCTGATATAAGCGAAGTTCGTGAAGAGTACTTTGAGGACAAAGAATTGTATGATGCAATAGGTGTTATGATGGAGCGCGCAAAGATACAGAAGTAAAGTTTGGAGGTTCATGTGGACGCAAAGGTTTTGATTGTAGATGATTCTGAACTTGATAGATTTTTTATAAGAAAGCTTCTTGAGTATCTTGGAGTTGATTCGGATGAAGCTGAGGGCGGCAGGGAATGTCTTAAGGCAGTAAGAAATAATGAGTATGCACTGATTCTTATGGATTATCTGATGCCGTCGATGAATGGAATCCAGACTCTCACACAGATTCGCGGAGGTGTCGACAACAGAAACGAGTCCACGCCTATTGTGGCACTGGTTTCACCGGATGAACCAAGTGAAGGTAATATGTGCCTGGAAGCGGGATTTTCAAATTACCTTGATAAACCGGTTGATTTTAAACAGCTAATGGCCGTACTCATAATGTACCTTCCGGATGCGGTAAGAGGAGATCTTAAGATTCCTGCAACAGGAAAGAAGGAAGTTGTTATTAATGAGCCCGAACCTGAGGAGAAATCACAAGGTAGTGGTGAGAATGAAATCATAAGCGCTATTTCACAGATACCGGAGATTGACTATAAAAAAGGAATTTCACTTTGCGGTTCTGAAGAGGGATATATTACCGCAGTAGGAATTTTCTATAACTCGATAGATGTAAAGGCTGAAGAAATTGAGAATTTCTTCAATAATGAAGACTATAAGAATTATACGATTAAAGTTCATGCTCTTAAAAGCTCCGCTAATATCATAGGTGCTTTAGATCTTTGGTCAGATGCGAAGGACCTTGAGGATGCGGGAAACAATAATGATATTGAAAAAATAAAAAATAACACGCCAAAGCTTTTATCAGACTACAGATCCTTTAAGAATAAACTATCATTTATGTCAACTGACACAGATGAGGAAAAACCGCCTGTAGATGCGGGAGCATTGAATGATGCTTATGCAGCGCTTTCGGAATTCATAGATGCAATGGATTTTGATCTGGCGGATATGGTCATTAAATCCATGAAGGAGTTCAAGCTACCGGATAATGACCAGAGAATTTTTACTGAAATGGAAAAATTACTTACGGGTCTTAATTGGGATGACATGAGGAAACTATTAAACGAGAAGTAGGTTTTCGATTTTCGGAGAATGCTATGGCTAAGAATGTAACGATCATAAGTTCAAATGAAACCTTCATGGTAAAGGGGCTTATAATGAAGCTTAAGGATATTGGCGTTGAAGCGACCTTTTCCTCTGATAAGGTTGAAGATCTTCAAAAGCATGAAGAGAATGCCAATATTTTCATCTATTATCTTGATGAAATTGTACCAAAATCCTTGATTTATCTTAAGGATCTCTGTCTTGAAACCCATAGACAGGTCATTTTCATCAGTAATCCTTTGGAGTATGAAGAGGCGCTACAGTACCTTCCTGAATCCCATGTTCAGAACTTTTTTGAGAGACCGCTCCAGATGGATGTTTTCATTGAAACCATGGATAAGTTCTTCATGGATGAAATGATGGAATCTCATAAGAAAAGTATTTTGATTGTAGATGATGATGTAACCTACATGAGAACCATAAGGGACTGGCTTAAGGATTCTTATAGAGTATCAATGGCTAATTCCGGTATTCAGGCAATTACCTGGCTTGCCAAGAACAAGGCTGATTTGATACTTCTTGATTATGAGATGCCTGTAACTCCGGGGCCTAAGGTTCTTGAAATGTTTAAGAGTGATATGAGTATAAAAGAAATACCCGTTATGTTCCTTACTGCAAAGGGAGATAAAGCGAGTATAGTGAGGGTCCTTGCACTAAAACCTGCTGATTACATTTTAAAGACAATAGATAAAGTATCATTACATGCGAAGATTGATAATTTCTTTAGAATGAAATAATTTTTTTTCAAAGTACTGTTAAGTATTAAGTGGAATCGTCCGATAAAAATATTGGAGTAGTATATCCATCAAAGTGACACGGAAGTCACTGATTTAACAGGCAAAGGAGGGTTTCATATGAGTATGGTAGGTGGCATTGGTTCGAATATAGCGAACCAGTTAAGTGCTTATAAGCCAGCAAAACATGATGTCGAGAAAACGGACAAAGCAAAAAAGCCGGATTCTCCTATTGGTGTGCAGAAAAACAAGGCTGCTTCTGAAACTCATATTCAGGAAGGCGTTGAATTATCTGATGGCGCTAAAAAACTTTTGGACGAACTTAAAGAAAAGTATGGCAATATGGACTTTTTTGTGTCAAACTATTCTTCAGATGAAGAAGCGGAGAGCATTATGGCCCGTGGCACAAAAGAGTACAGCGTACTTATTGAGCCTGAGATCTTAGAGCAGATGGCTGCTGACGAAGATGTTAAGAACAAGTATATGAACATCATCGATGAATCAACAGGAAAGCTCGATGAGATCAAGGAACAGTTAGAAGAGTCCGGACAGAAGGTAGAATCTCTCGGTATGAAGATCGATGCTGAAGGAACTGTGAAGTTCTTCGCAAAGATCAAGGAGCAGAACGAAAAATATCAGAAGCAGGTTGCTGATGAGAAGGAAGCTGCTAAGGCTGAGGAAGCAAAAGCAGAGAAGCGTAAGGAGCGGGAGGAAGCTATGGAGAAGCTTCGTGAGGGACCGGGAACCAATCCTTACGGCAAAAAGGAACCTCCCTATGAGAAGGTTACTACTGTTTATGCTGATTCCGTAGATGAGCTATTAGACAAAATTAAAAATGTGGACTGGAGTCAGATTGAAGCCACACCTGTAAAGGGATTTGGTCACAAGATTGATTTCACGGTCTAAACGGAGGTGTATATGATCTTTTCAGAGATCGCAACAGAGTTTAACACAAAGATTCAGAATGACGAGCAGATTACAGTTGATCTTGAACTTGATGACGGAAAAACCGTCACATGTGCAGTTCTTATCGTACTTACCGTAAATGAAAAGGATTACATTGTTCTTCTTCCGCTTGATGAACATGGACAGAATAACGACGGCAATGTTTGGTTCTACAGATTTATTCAAAAGTCCAAGGATGCAGAGCCGGATCTTGAATTTATCGAGGATGATGACGAATATGAAGCTGTAGCAGACGCATTTGACGAGTATCTCGATGATGTGGAATTTGATGAGCTTATTGATGCTGATCCCGAGGATTGAAAAGATCATAACGAGATTGTTTTAAAATACGAGGCAGTATGGAATTTTTCCATGCTGCCTTTTTATGTTTATGTTAACTATAGTGCGTTAAAATCATTACCTTACATTAAAAACATAAATTGTGGTACAATATAGAGTCGTATAGTGAAAAGGAAGAATGATGAAAAACAATCTGAAACTGGCTATCTCTCAGCCTTATCCAATGGGAGTGACAAGAACTTCAAAGGGTATCCGCGTATGTGAAGCATATAAAGGCAAAAAGGACTGCGGCATTATTTTATACAAAAAGGGTGATAAGAAGGGAACAAAGATCATCTTTTCGGAAAATAACCGCTACGGAAAGGTCTTTAGTGCTGAAATCGTTGGTGAGACTAATGAATTTACAGGCTATTTGCTCTATGAGAATGGCCTTGTTTTTGCTGACCCTTATGCGAGATTTATCGAGGGAATGGATAAATGGGGCAAAAATGTAAAGTCTGAGGAACTTAGATGCAGACTTGATGAGATAGAATATGACTGGGGCCAGGATAAAGCTCCTCATACAAAATATGAAGATTCCTTTGTGTACACTCTTCATGTCAGAGGTTATACTAAAAGCCCCACAAGCGGACTTGAACTCAAAAAAAGAGGTACCTATAAAGGACTTATTGATAAAATTCCTTATATTAAAAGTCTTGGTGTGACAGCTGTTGAGCTTATGCCTACATATGAAATGAATGTTCTGGATATTCCGAAAACAAGCAATGTAGTAAGCTCAG
Source organism: Butyrivibrio sp. VCD2006 (assembly GCF_000423925.1). Lineage (GTDB taxonomy): Bacteria > Bacillota > Clostridia > Lachnospirales > Lachnospiraceae > Butyrivibrio. The sequence goes on along the minus strand of NZ_KE384106.1, from coordinate 161,601 downwards.
GCAATATGCCGGAGGGTTCATTTTTAAACGACAACAGAACCAGCGGTAATATCGTGGTTTCTGAGAATGGATCGATCAAGAACAGCAATTCAATTCGGCGTAAGATAAACTTTTGGGGATATAAGGAAGGTTATTACTTTGCACCCAGAACTGCATATGCCATGGATTCACAAAATGCTGACCTTGAGTTCAAGGATATGGTAAAGGCTATGCATAAAAATGGCATAGAGGTCATCATGCAGTTTTATTTTGCGGATAATGCCACTGAGAATCTGGTATGCGGAGCGGTAAGACACTGGGTGTTCAATTACCATATTGACGGAGTTCATTTAAAGGGAAGCTTTGCTGCACCGGATATGATTTCCAAAGATCCGGCACTTTCAGATATAAAGATTTGGCATTATGGCTTTGATTATGGCCGCCTCTATGAAGGCAGGAATCCTCTTGTTCGCACACTTGGTGAATTCAGACCCGATTTCATGTACGCATCAAGGCGCTTCTTAAAGGGCGATGACAATGCAATAGGCGATTTTATAAGAGTAATGCTAAATAACAGTCCCGATGCGGGATGTATCAATTATATTTGTGATTATGAGGGTCTGAGGCTTGCTGATCTTGTTTCTTATGAGCATAAGAGAAATGAGACGAATGGTGAGAATAACAGCGATGGAACTGATAATAACCTGAGCTGGAACTGTGGTGTTGAAGGCAAGACAAGAAAAACGGCTATACTTAATCTTCGTGCAAAGCAGATAAGGAATGCTTTGACAATGCTTATGTTCTCACAGGGAACACCGATGATATTCGGTGGTGATGAATTTGGCAATTCACAGGATGGCAACAATAATCCTTATTGTCAGGATAATGCTACAGGCTGGATAGACTGGAGTCAGGCTGATAAGGGCAATAATTCAAGTATTGCCGATTACCTTAAGTTCCTGGTGCGCCTTAGATTCAAGTATAAAATACTTCACGAATCCAAAGCCTTTAAACTTATGGATTATAAAGCCTGCGGATATCCTGATCTTTCATATCATGGAATTGAAGCCTGGAGACCTGATCTTTCCAACTACAGCCACAGCATAGGTATGCTTTATTGCGGCTTGTATGAGAAGGCTGATAAGGAGCAGGATTTCTTCTACGTAGCTTATAACATGCATTGGAATCCTGTTACATTTGCGCTTCCAAAGCTCCCGGAAGGCATGACCTGGCATGTGCTTGGTGATACAGAGGAAGCGACTGACTCTCTCAGGATGCGCTCTATTAAGGATCAGACTAAGATTGAATGCGCCGAGAGATCTGTCAAAATTCTTATCGGTGTAGGAAAACCTGTTAAAAAGACTGCAAAAAAATCTAATAAAGCGAAATAAACATGAAGAACACTGATAGAATTACTCTTAAAGGTGTCATAATGCATTTTAAGACTATAACAAGGCACAGACACCTCGTTATGAAAAATTGTTTTAAAATGGGTTTGTATTTTCAGGGGCTCACTCATGACCTTTCGAAATACTCACCCTCTGAATTTTGGAATGGTGCCAGATACTATCAGGGTACCAGATCTCCTAATACCCGGGAACGAGAGCTTTTCGGGTATTCCAGAACATGGCTCCATCATAAGGGGAGAAACAAGCATCATTTTGAGTATTGGATTGATTTTTATAAAATGGGCGATGGGGAAAATCATGGTATTGTTCCCTGCAGGATGCCCGATAAATATGTTGCTGAAATGATTGCGGACAGAGTTGCTGCCTGCATAAATTATAGAGGCTCTGAATATGATTCCTGGGATTCCTGGAATTATTATCAGAAAGAAAAGGTGGTTTCCAAGTATCTGGTTCACAAAGATACACTGAATAAGCTTGAGTTTTTCCTGAAAATGATCGGTGAGCAGGGAGAAGCCGCTACATTTAAATATATAAGAGAAATTTTCCTAAAAGGCAAAGATAAAGGTCGATGGGAAAGAGAACTAGAGGAGAGTTTGAATTGAGCAGTATTAAAGAACTTATCAAAAACAAACCTGAAGACCTCATAGAGAGGTTTATCAGATATACGAAAATCGATACACAGTCCGATGAGCATACAAATGCGCATCCTTCAACGCCCGGACAACATGATCTTGCGAAGCTTTTATATAAAGAACTTACTGAATTAGGTGCTTCTGACGTTTATTACGATCAGAAGTATTGCTATGTTTACGCCACAATTCCGGCAACTAACGGTGACAAGAAGGCTCCGGTAATTGGATTCATCTCACATATGGATACCTCTGATGCTGTGAGCGGAAAAGATGTAAAAGCACGAATTGTCTCAAATTATGACGGAGAGGATATCAAACTTTCTGATGATGGAAAGTATGTCCTTTCCCCAAAAGATTTTCCTGTTCTCACTGAGAAAAAGGGTGAAGATCTTATTGTGACAGATGGTAATACTCTTTTAGGAGCAGATGATAAGGCAGGTGTAGCCGAAATTATGACACTGGCAGAGACCTTCCTTAAAAATCCTGAAATTCCTCACGGAGAGATAAAGATTGCATTTACTCCCGATGAAGAAATTGGTGAGGGTACCGATAATTTCGACATTGAGAGATTCGGAGCTCAGTATGCCTTCACAGTTGACGGTGGAGCTCTTGGCGAACTTGAATATGAGAACTTTAACGCCGCTGAAGTTGAACTGATCATTAATGGTAGAAGCGTTCATCCCGGTGATGCCAAGAACAGAATGATTAACGCTACATTAATTGCTTATGAATTTCAGTCAATGCTGCCGGCCTTTCAGAATCCTATGTATACTGAGGGACGCGAAGGCTTTTTCCATCTGACAATGATGAAGGGAACCTGTGAAAAGGCCGTAGTTTACTACATTGTCCGTGATCATGATATGGATAAATTCACAAAGAAAAAAGAACTCGTAAAGAGTATCGTTGATTTCCTCAATAAGAAATACGGTGAGGGTACTGTTGAGCTAACAATGGAAGATTCTTACTACAACATGATAGAGAAGATAAGACCTCACATGCATCTTGTAGACAATGCAAAAAAGGCCATGGAGAGTCTTGATATCACACCTATTGATGTTCCGATAAGAGGCGGCACCGATGGGGCAATGCTTTCCTATAAGGGACTTCCCTGCCCGAACCTTTGCACAGGCGGCTACAATTATCATGGGCGCTATGAGTTCGCAGTAATTAGCGAAATGAGAAAGACAGTTGAGATTTTGCTTGAAATCTGTAAGATTTACAGTGATTTTGAATAAATGTGGATTATGGCCTTAAATAAAAGCCTTCCCCCTTTTAAGGGGGAAGGTGTCAGCGAAGCTGACGGATGAGGGTTTTATTAAAAGATATGGAGAAAAAGATTTGAGTAACGAAAATTCCCTACTTCACTCCGACGCAGCATCAAATGCCGGAGAGGAAACAAAAAGACAGTTTGAATATATGGAAAAGGTTAAGCAGAAGGTTGATGAGCTTTCAAAAGAGCTTGGAAGAAAGCCTACTGCTTGTGTTGTGACCTTTGGCTGCCAAATGAATGCAAGAGATTCCGAGAAGCTTATTGGCGTTCTTACTAAGGTTGGCTATGAGCAGGTTGAATCTGAGGATGCGGATTTTGTAATTTATAATACCTGTACAGTTCGTGATAATGCCGATCAGAGAGTATTCGGGAGACTCGGATATGTTGGCGGAATCAAGAAGAAAAAGCCTTGGATGAAAATTGCCTTATGCGGCTGTATGATGCAGGAGCAGGGCGCTATTGAGAAAATTCAAAAGAGCTACAGACATGTTGATCTGATATTCGGAACTCACAATATCTTTAAATTTGCTGAGCTCCTTTATACGATGTTCGAATCCGATAGAATGATCATTGATATCTGGAAGGATACAGACCAGATAGTTGAGGATCTGCCTATTGTAAGAAAATATAAATTCAAGTCAGGCATCAATATTATGTTTGGCTGCAATAATTTCTGTACCTACTGCATAGTTCCATATGTAAGAGGAAGAGAAAGATCAAGGAACCCCAAAGATATCATTCGCGAGATCGAGTACCTTGCTTCTGACGGAGTAAAGGAAATCATGCTGCTTGGACAGAATGTCAACTCATACGGAAGAGGCCTTCCCGAGAGTGAGCAGATGAGCTTTGCTGAGCTTTTGGCTGAGGTATGTAAGGTTGATGGAATTGAGAGAGTTCGCTTTATGACTTCTCATCCTAAGGATTTATCTGATGATCTTATTAAGGTTATAGCTGAGAATGAAAAGGTAGCAAGACATATTCATCTGCCTCTTCAGTCCGGTTCAGATGAAATTCTAAAGAAGATGAACAGACATTATACCAAGGAAAGCTTCCTTACACTCGTTGATAAAATCAAAGCTGCAATTCCTGATGTTTCTATTACAACGGATATCATTGTTGGTTTCCCGGGTGAAGGCGACAGCGATGTTGATGAGACTATTGATGTTGTGAAAAAAGCCGGCTTTGATAATGCATTTACCTTCATCTATTCAAAGAGAACCGGAACACCTGCTGCCGGATGGGAACAGGTACCGGAGTCTGTAAGTAAGCCTAATTTTGACAGGCTTCTTAAGGTTGTTCAGGAGACAGCAAAGGAGCGCGCTGCGCGCTTTACAGGACAGACGCACCGTGTGCTCGTAGAGGAGATAAATGAGCAGGATTCATCTCTGGTTACCGGCCGTATGTCCAATAACACCCTGGTTCATTTCCCGGGTGACGAATCACTTATTGGCGAATTCGTAGATGTTAAACTATCAGAATGCCATGGATTTTACTATACTGGCGAAAAGATATAATTCCCTCATCCGTCAGCTTCGCTGACACCTTCCCCAGAGGGAGGCTTTGAGGAGAGGAGAGAGTTTTGGAAATAGTTTTTGATAAGCTTAGTCCCATGATGCAAAACTACATGAAGACTAAGGAAGAATATAAAGATTGTATTTTGTTTTACAGACTTGGGGATTTCTATGAAATGTTCTTCGATGATGCAAAGGTTGCATCTAAGGAGCTTGAGCTTACCCTTACCGGAAAGGCCTGCGGTCTTGAGGAGCGTGCTCCTATGTGCGGCGTCCCTCATCACGCTGTTGACAGCTATCTCAGTAAGCTTGTAAACAGAGGCTATAAGGTTGCAATCTGCGAGCAGCTTGAGGATCCCAAGGAAGCAAAGGGAATCGTAAAAAGAGATGTTACAAGAGTAGTAACTCCCGGAACAAATCTAAATATGCAGGCACTGGATGAGACAAGAAACAACTATCTCATGTGTGTCTTTTATGCAGATGATAAAAGCGGAATTGCCTTTGCCGATGTGACAACAGGTGATTTTTATCTTACAGAGGTTGATCAGCTAAAGGATATTCTTGATGAGATCCAGAAGTATCAGCCTTCAGAGCTTATATGCAATGACGCATTTTTAGTAAGTGGAGTAGATATTGAGAATCTGAAGGACAGGAATAACCTTGTAGTAAATTCTCTTGATCCCAGATATTTTGATGAAGATGGAAGCAAAAACACCTTAATGAAGCACTTTAAGGTTGGATCGCTTTCAGGCCTTGGTATAACTGATTTTCCTAACGGAGTTCTTGCTGCGGGTGCTGTTCTTAAGTATCTTACCGAGCTTCAAAAGGATGATCTTTCAAATATCATTCATGTTTATCCATATCTTACTAACAAATATATGCTGCTTGATTCCTCTACAAGAAGGAATCTTGAGCTTATTGAAACAATGAGGGATAAGCAGAAAAGAGGAACTCTTCTGTGGGTTCTCGATAAGACAAAGACTGCGATGGGTGCAAGAATGCTACGCAGCTTTGTTGAACAGCCTCTCATTGAAGTAAGCGATATTGTCAGCAGACAAAATGCTGTTGAAGCTCTTCTTAAAAATTCAATCGCAAGAGATGAACTTAGAGAATACCTTGGACCCATTTATGATATGGAGCGTCTTATGGCAAAAATCAATTACCATACCGCTAATCCAAGGGATTTACTTGCTTTTAGAAATTCACTTAAGATGCTACCTGCGATTAAGATAGTTCTGCAGGATCTTAATGGAACAGCTTCTTTAAACGAAGTAAATGAGCAGATCGATGCGCTCCAGGATATTTATGAGCTGATAGATAAAGCTATTATTGAAGAACCGCCGCTTGCTATCAAGGAAGGCGGAATAATTAAGGACGGCTTCGATTCGGATATTGATCATTTCAGGAAGGCCAGCACAGAAGGAAAACAGTGGCTCTCAGATTTGGAATCTAAAGAAAGAGATAAGCTTGAGATAAAGAATCTGAGAATAAAGTACAGTAATGTATTCGGATATTCCTTCGAAGTGACTAATTCCTTTAAGGACAAAGTTCCTGAGTATTTTATCAGAAAGCAGACTCTGACAAATTGTGAGAGATACACAACTCCTGAATTAAAAGAGCTTGAAGATACGATTTTAAATGCACAGGATAAACTCAACAATCTCGAATATGAGATGTTTTGCAAAATAAGGGATTCAATTTCACTTGAGATTGAGAGAATTCAGAAGACTGCAAAGGGAATTGCACTCCTTGATGTATATTGCTCGCTTGCATTTGTCGCTGAGAGGAATCACTATGTAAAGCCTGATCTGAATGATAAGGGAACTCTTAAAATTACAGGCGGAAGACATCCTGTAATTGAGCAGATGCTCGACCGAACAGATCTTTTTATCTCAAATGATACGTTCCTTGATGATAAAAAGCATGCGATTGCCATAATTACAGGTCCTAATATGGCAGGTAAGTCCACGTTCATGAGACAGACGGCTCTGATCGTTTTAATGGCACAGATCGGAAGCTTTGTTCCTGCAGATTCGGCACAAATCGGTGTTGTTGACCGAATTTTCACAAGAGTCGGTGCTTCCGATGATCTTGGAAGCGGACAGAGTACCTTTATGGTAGAGATGAATGAGGTTGCTAATATCCTTAGAAACGCAACATCCAAGTCACTTTTGATTCTTGATGAAATCGGACGTGGAACTTCGACCTATGACGGACTTTCAATAGCATGGGCTGTTATTGAGCATATCAGTAACAGAAAGGTTCTTGGTGCCAGAACTCTTTTTGCCACACATTATCATGAGCTCACTGAGCTTGAAGGAAAAATCGGTAACGTTAACAACTATTGTATAGCTGTTAAGGAAAAGGGTGATGATATAGTTTTCCTTCATAAGATAATAAAAGGCGGTGCAGACAAGAGCTATGGTATTCAGGTTGCTCGTCTTGCAGGAATTCCTGATATGGTAATAGACAGGGCAAAGGCTATTGCCGAAGAGTTATCAGAGAATGACATTACCGAGAAGGTACAGGGAATAGAGATAAATCAGAGAAATGACAGAAAAAATACCGTAAAGCATTATGACACCGTTGATCTGTCACAGATGTCTCTCTTTGATACTGTTAAGGATGAAGATGTTTTAAAAGAATTACAGGAGATCGATATATCAAATCTTACGCCTATGGATGCCTTAAATACGTTATATAAGCTTCAAAATGAGCTTAAAAACAGATGGAAGGGATAAATAATGGCTAAAATTTTCGTGCTAGATCAAAATACCATAGACCAGATTGCCGCAGGTGAAGTTGTTGAGAGACCTTCAAGTGTTGTAAAGGAACTGGTTGAAAATGCAATAGATTCCGGAGCAACATCGATAACCGTAGAAATCCATGACGGTGGAACGACCATGATAAGGGTTACCGACAACGGAAGCGGAATAGATAAAAGTGAGATCAGAAATGCTTTTAAGAGACATGCAACAAGTAAGCTTATGAGTATTGATGATATATACAGATTAAAATCACTGGGCTTTAGAGGAGAAGCTCTTTCAAGTATTGCTGCGGTTTCACAGACTGAGCTTATTACAAAGACAGCTGATGAACTCATTGGAACCAGATATGTTGTGAGCGGCGGTACAGAGGAATCTCTTGAAGAAATAGGAGCTCCTACAGGTACAACGATTATTGTAAGAGATCTGTTTTTCAATACGCCCGCCAGGAAAAAGTTCTTAAAGACTCCGCAGACGGAAGGTTCATATGTTGGAGATCTTATGGAACATATGGCGATGGATAATCCATCGGTATCATTTCATTTTATAAATAACAGAGATGATAAGTTTACAACCTCCGGAAATGGTGATCTTAAGGAGCTAATTTACAGGATATTCGGAAGAGATGTTGCTATGTGTCTTGTTCCGATATCGGTTACTGAGGGTGACTATACGATAGAAGGCTATCTTGGAGAGCCTGCGCTTAACAGATCAAACAGAAATTTTGAGAACTTTTTCGTTAATGGCAGATATATCAAGGATAAGATTATTTCCAAGGCTCTTGAAGAGGGCTATAAGGAATATCTTATGCAGCACAAATTTCCATTCTGTGTTGTGCATATAAGAATGCGCTCTGAGCTTGTGGATGTTAATGTTCATCCATCCAAGATGGAAGTCAGATTTAGCAATCAGCCTGCTGTTTACGAGTTTATAAGAAAAAATGTCGCAAAGACACTTCATGAGCACGAGATGATTCCTGAAGTTCTAAGAAACGAGAAGGAAGAAAAGGCTAAAACTAATAAGCCTGTAAGTGTAAATGAATTTGTTGCCAGTGCAATAAAAAATACGTCTATAGCAAATGATGCTGTTAAAAGCAAACAGGATATAGCTGTTAAAATACCTGAACCCTTTGAAAACAGCAGACTTACAGAGGATAAGAAGCTTAAAGAGGATGAGCCTGTTTTTGCTGAAGGAATTTCTCCTGAACCTGTTGTTATAGAGGATAATATGAAGTCCGCTGTATGGACCAGAGTTTTCGGAGATCATACCCCTCCTAAATCCGAGGAGGACGGCAAAGCTGCAGGTCCTATCATAAAGGGCTCGGATGCTATAATCATTGAGAAGGGTATACAGCTTGATCTTTTTGATGAGAAAATACTGACAAAAGATAACAGAAACGAGTACGAGATACTTGGCCAGCTTTTTGATACATATTGGATCATAGCGTTCAAGGATAAGATGTTTATAGTAGATCAGCATGCAGCTCATGAAAAGGTCAACTATGAGAGAATGATTAAGAGATATGAGGAAAAGCAGACAGCTTCCCAGCTGATTCAGCCTCCGATAATCGTTTCTCTTACTACACAGGAAATTGATGTTTTTGAGAAATATCACACTTCCTTTGAAAAGCTTGGCTTTAACATTGAACCCTTTGGTGGTCATGATTATGCCATAAGAGAAGTGCCTGTTGATTTGTACGGATGCGAGAACGAGAAGGAAATGTTCACGGAAATACTTGATGAGCTGGCATTGGATACGAATCTGGACAGAACTCCGGATGTGATCAACTACAAGATTGCAAGCATGGCCTGCAAGGCTTCTGTTAAGGGCAATATGAAATTGTCAAGGATGGAGATGGAAAAGCTGCTTGATGAGCTTTTGACGCTTGATAATCCATATAATTGCCCGCATGGAAGACCTACGATAATTTCTATGAGTAAGTATGAAATAGAGAAGAAGTTTAAGAGAGTGGTAGATTAAAGCCCTCATCCGTCTGCTTCGCAGACACCTTCCCCCAGAGGGGGAAGGCATTAATTTTCTAAAGACTTCCCCTTTGGGGGAAGGCATTAATTTTTTAAAGATTTCCCCTTTGGGGGAAGGCATTAATTTTCTAAAGACTTCCCCTTTGGGGGAAGGCATTAATTTTCCAAAAGCCTTCCCCCCTTTGGGGGGAAGGTGGCACGAAGTGCCGGATGAGGGGTGGAAAAAGAAATGAAAAAATTAGTAATTTTAACCGGTCCGACTGCGGTCGGCAAGACAAAAATCTCAATAGAACTGGCAAAACAGCTAGATGGCGAGATCATATCAGCCGATTCAATGCAGGTCTATAAAGACATGAATATCGGAACCGACAAGATTACAGCTTCTGCTATGCAGGGAGTTCCGCACCATTTAATCGATTTTCTTGATCCTTCCGAGGATTTTAATGTTTTTGAGTTTCAAAGACTTGCCAAGGAAGCAATAGAAGATATCACTTCAAGAGGAAAGCTTCCTATAATTGTAGGCGGCACAGGCTTCTATATTCAATCAGTACTCTATGACATAGATTTTTCAGATAATCATGACAATGAGGAACTGGAAAAATATAAGGCAGAGCTTGAAGAAATGTCGAAAACACCTGAAGGCATACATGAGCTACATGAAATGCTGACAAAGATCGATCCTGAATATGCTGCTGACCTGCATGAGAATAATGTAAAACGAGTTATTAGAGCGCTTTGCTTTTATAAGGAAACCGGAACAAAAATTTCCGAACATAACGAAGATCAGAGAGCGAAGACTTCGCCATATGATTTTTTCTATTTTGTCCTTACTGACGATAGAGAAATTCTTTATGAGAGGATTGAAAAGCGAATAGATAAAATGATGGAAGAGGGGCTTGTTGAAGAAGTGCAGGCTCTTAAGGACAGAAATATCAGTAGAGACGCAACTTCTATGCAGGCTCTGGGATATAGAGAAATTCTCTCATATCTTGATGGTGAAGTTTCGAAGGAGCGCGCAGTTGAACTGTTAAAGCGCAATACCAGACATTTTGCCAAGCGTCAGCTCACATGGTTTCGCAGGGAAAAGGATGTGACATGGGTTGACAAATCTGAGCTATCGCGCGATGATATGAAAATTGCAAATGATTTAGTTAAAAGGATTAAAGACAGATGGAACATATAAATTTAAAGAGTATGTACGAGAGCATGGGCATCCCTTCGGATGTCTATGATTTTTGTGACAAAATCTGGGAAGACTTAAAGCCGAGATTTGAAAAAATAAGAGAGATTTCTGATTTCAATCAGGCAAAGGTTTTAAAGGCCATGCAGGATAACAAGGTATCTGAGGCCTGCCTTCTTGGAACAACGGGCTATGGCTACAATGATATGGGTAGAGATAAGCTTGAGGCAGTTTATGCATCGATTTTTCATACTGAAGATGCACTGGTAAGACCTCAGATAACATGTGGCACACATGCACTGGCTCTTGCGCTTATGAGTAACCTTCGCCCCGGTGATGAATTAATGAGTCCTGTGGGTAAGCCCTATGATACTTTGGAAGAAGTAATTGGAATAAGACCTTCAAAGGGATCACTTGCAGAATATGGAGTGACTTACAGCCAGGTTGATCTTTTGCCTGATGGAGCATTTGATTATGAAGGTATAAAGAATGCAATAAACGAAAGAACCAAGCTCGTTACCATTCAAAGAAGTAAAGGCTATCAGACAAGACCTACACTTTCTGTAGAGAGAATCGGAGAACTTATCAGTTTCATAAAGGGAATTAAGCCCGACATTATCTGCATGGTTGATAACTGCTATGGAGAATTTGTAGAGACTATTGAACCTACTGACGTCGGTGCTGATATGGTAGTTGGTTCACTTATTAAAAATCCAGGCGGCGGACTTGCTCCTATCGGCGGATATATTGCAGGTAAGAAGGAATGTGTTGAAAATGCCGCATACAGGCTTACATCACCCGGACTTGGTAAGGAAGTAGGAGCATCACTTGGAATACTTCCTCAGTTTTATCAGGGACTTTTCCTTGCGCCTAATGTAACTGCCAATGCATTAATGGGAGCCATTTTTGCTGCTAATATATATGAAAAGCTTGGTTTTTCAGTTCTTCCTGATGGCAAAGAGGAGCGATATGACATAATTCAGGCTATTACTTTCGGAAAGCCTGAGCTTCTTACTTCATTTTGTGAAGGGATCCAGGCTGCAGCGCCTGTTGATTCATATGTAACACCTGAACCCTGGGATATGCCTGGATATGATTCACAGGTAATCATGGCTGCCGGCGCATTTGTCTCAGGAAGTTCTATAGAATTGTCGGCAGACGGTCCTTTAAGAGAGCCTTATTCAGTGTATTTTCAGGGCGGACTGACATGGCAGCATGTAAAATACGGCATTATGAAGACTTTAGCTGTTATGTATGAAAAGGGACTTGTGAAAATCTGATGGATTACCATATTTATACCTGCATCTTTGTTGCTAGGTATTCAAATTGTGGTATAATCTTTTGAGGTATGTTTATTTCCATATCATCCGGCCCGAAGAAGCATTGGTGAATTAATGGAGACAAACAAATCAATAATTAAAATGTGCAATGAAGATGGTTTTAAGGATATGCTTCCCTATGAGAGATTCATAGAGAAGGGACCAGAGGCTCTTACTGATTCTGAGCTTCTTGCCATTATAATAAGAACCGGAACTTCAGGACGCACACCAATGGAAATCGGCAGCTATGTGCTTAGCCTGTGTGAAAAATATGGCAAGGGAATATCAGGAATCAGATATCTGACTATGGATGATCTTCTGTCAATTCCCGGTATAGGACAGGTTAAAGCAGTTAAGCTTATGTGCATAGCGGAGATTTCAAACCGGATTTCAAGGAGCAAGGCTAAGAACAGCCTGAACTTCAACGATCCCAGGACTATAGCCGGTTATTACATGGAAAAAATGTGTAACTACAGGCGAGAGCACACTATTGTAGCGTGCTTAAATAATCAGGACAGGCTGATTAATGAATTTGAACTTTCGGTTGGCACGGTGAATTCCGCGCCTCTTTCACCCAGAGAAGTATATTTATATGCTATTAAGAACAACGCAGTTAAGATTGTTCTTTTGCATAATCATCCGGGTGGAGATCCGACACCGTCATCGTCGGATTTACTGCTTACCGAGGAATTAAAAAAAGCGGGTATCCTTCTGGATATTAAGCTTTTGGATCATATAATAATCGGTGATCATAAATATTATAGTTTTACAGAAAATAAAGTTATGTAATTTAGGAGGCTTATTTTGGGCAACAATACTTTCGGTATCGATCTTGGAACAAGCAACATCAAAATCTACAACAAGGCTACTGATGCTGTAACTGTAGAGAAGAATCTTATAGCAGTTGAGAATAAGAAATCAATTCTTGCTTATGGAGATTCTGCCTACGATATGTATGAGAAGGCACCTAGCAATATCAAGATTTCTTATCCTTTAAGTAATGGTGTTATCGCTGACATTGAACACATGAAGACTCTTGTAAAGCTTTTCATCACAGATCAGATGAAGGGTGCTCTTAAACCTGTTGATGTTTATATTGCCGTACCGAAGGATGTAACAGAGGTAGAGAGACGAGCTTTCCATGATCTTATCAGAGAATCAGGTGTTAAGGCTAAGAAAATCATGATGGTTAAAAAGCCTGTGGCTGATGGTCTCGGAATGGGCGTTGATGTCATGAATTCACAGGGTGTACTCGTAGTTAACGTAGGATTCGATACTACTGAGATTTCAATTCTTTCACTTAAAGGTATTGTAATCAGTAAGCTTATCAAGGTTGGTGGCAAGAAGTTTGATGATGCTATCAGAAACGTTATCCGTAAGGAATTTTCACTTATCATCGGAGAGAAGACTTCAGAGAATATAAAGATGTCTCTTAAGGACCTCGAGAAGGCAGGTCAGGATGCCATCGTATATGGAAGAGATATTGTAACAGGTCTTCCTGTAGAGAGATCTATTCCTACTGACCTCATTGATCAGTCACTTATCGAGAGCTTTGATCAGATCCTTGATAATATAAAGGCTACTCTTGAGCGTACACCTCCGGAACTTGCTGCCGATATTTTCAAGCATGGTCTTTATCTCACAGGTGGCGCTTCTCAGGTTTGCCATCTTGCTCAGAGACTTTCAAATGGCGTAGGCCTTAATGTTAATCTTGCTGAGAACCCGCTCAGCTCTGTTGCTTTAGGTCTTGGTAAGATAATAAAGGATGATCAGTATAAGGCTCTTGCTTACTCAGTTGAAGAGGATGTATAAATGAGTCCTATCATTAAAAGAGGGGGAGATAAATTTACACTTCCAAGTAAATATCTCCTCTTTATTTTAACAATTTTATGTGTGGGGCTTATCGCAATTACGTTTAACACTAATGTGTTTAACAGCTCAGTTAATTCCTTTGCCGGCGCTGTTGTTGTGCCTTTTCAGAAGGGCATTACTACTGTTGGCGTCTGGATGAAGAGTACCTCAGATAATCTTGAAAGTATACGTGCCCTGCAGACAGAGAATCAGAATCTTAAAAAACAGGTTGAACAGCTGACTATTGAGAATACCAACCTTGAACAGGATAAGTATGAGCTGACCAAGCTGAGGGAGCTCTATGAACTTGATGCCCAATATTCTGATTATAAGAAGATTGGCGCCAGAATAATCGCCAAGGATGCAGGTAACTGGTATCATTCCTTTGTTATCGACAAGGGTTCTGATGTTGGCGTAGAGGTTGATATGAATGTTATCGCAGGTGGAGGACTTGTAGGCAGGATTACTGATGTTGGACCTGACTGGGCTAAGGTGCAGACCATTATTGCTGATAATTCTTCAGTAAGCTGTACTGTACTTTCTGCTTCCGAGAATCTCATCGCGACTGGAGATCTTGAACTTTATAACGAAGGACAGATTTCTTTTTCAAAGCTTGTTGATGAGGCGGACAAGGTCTCAGTAGGAGATAAGGTCGTTACTTCCAATATTAGTGATAAGTACCTGCCCGGAGTTTTGGTTGGATATATATCCACGATAGAAGAGGATTCAAACAATCTGACAAAATCCGGAAGAATCACTCCTGTGGTACAATTTGAGTATATGAATGAAGTTTTGGTAATAATGAAGCTCAAAAATACCGGGGAATAATGCTTTTATGCGAAGAATATTATTTACAGTTTTATCCATTTTAATAAGCTTCATATTGCAGACTACCGTTTTCAGGGTTCTGGATTTTAGTGGTATCGTGCCTAATCTGATGATAATCCTGACATCTTCTTATGCATTTATGAGAGGAGATAAAAGCGGAATGATCATCGGTATGGTCTGCGGGCTTTTAGTGGATATTTTCTTTGGGACATATCTTGGGTTTTATGCCCTTATCTATATGTATATAGGTTTTATAATCGGGAAATTCAACAAAATCTTTTTCCCTGAGAATATCCTGCTTCCACTAGCACTGATAGTTTCTTCGGACTTCCTGTTCGGATTTGTCTGTTATGTGCTTCTGTTTATGTTCAGAAACAAATTCAACATAGCCTATTACACAATAAATGTAATTTTACCGGAAGCGGTTTATACGGCTCTGGCAGCTGTATTTATCTATCCTGTTCTAATCAAGATCAATACTTATCTTGAAGATATTGAACAAAGGAGTGCAAAGAAGTTTGTTTAGTAAGATAAAAGAAGTTGTTGTAAATTTCATAACGTCTCGTCTTGTTATGATTTCAGCCCTGCTTATATTAGCCTGTGCAGGGCTTATTTACAGACTTTTCTTTTTACAGATCGTAAAGGGAGAAACATATCAGGACTCTTTTCAGTTAAAAATCCAAAAGGAAAAATCAATTGCTGCAGCAAGAGGCAATATATATGACAGAAACGGTAACCTTCTGGCTTATAATCAGCTGTCGAATTCCGTAATGATCGAGGATGTCTATGAGTCCGGATCAGGTAAAAATGCTGCACTCAATGAAACAATCAATAAGACAATTGATATCATTGAAAAAGACGGTGATGTAGTTGATACTGATTTTAATATTCAGTTAAACAGTGCCAATGAATTTGAGTTTACTATTGAAGATAAGGCTTTGCTCAGATTTTTGGCAGATGTTTATGGGAAATCCAACACAAATGATCTCAAATATGAGGAAAGATCAAAGACAGCACAGGAGGTTGTTGAGGATCTTTGTGAGAAATTCGGTATAGGTGACTATACTGATCCCAACAACAAAAAGAGCTTTGTACCCGGGATGGGATATACAAAAGAAAGACAGCTTAAACTGATCGTTATCAGATATAAGATGTTCTCAAACAGCTACCAGAAGTACATCAACACTACAATTGCCACGAATGTTTGCGATAAAACTGTGGCTGATATAATGGAGAACTCCAATATCCTTGAAGGCGTATCAATAGAAGAAGATACTGCAAGAGTTTATGTTGATTCTGAGTACTTTTCACAGATACTCGGATATACAGGTAAGGTCTCTGATACAGAGCTTGCTGAATTACAGGCGATAAATCCGAGCTATACTTCAAATGACACTGTAGGTAAATCCGGAATTGAGCAGTCAATGGAATCAGTTCTTCAGGGAACAAAGGGTAGTGAAACTGTTTACGTTGATAATACCGGTAAAGTTATCGAAACAAGCAGCTATATCGATTCGACGGCAGGAAGCAATGTATATCTGACCATTGATAAGGATCTTCAGGAAGCCTGCTATAACATAATTGAGCAGTCCCTGGCAGGTATTCTTATTTCAAAAATAGAAAATATCAAGTTCTATACAATGGGTGAGAATTCAAAGGCCAGTGATATTAAGATACCTGTATATGATGTGTTTTTTGCGCTTTTTGATAACCACGTTATAAACCTTAAGCATATGGAGAGCTCCGATGCAGGTTCTGCGGAGATGCTTGTTCATGAAAGCTTTCTTGCAAAGCAGCAACAGGTGCATGCAAGCTTAAGAAGTGAGCTTACAGAACTCAATACACCCTATAATCAGCTCACAAAAGAGTATCAGGTTTATATGAGTTATCTGGCTAATAAGCTCTATAATACCGGTGTAATTGATTCATCAAAGGTTGATAAGGAAGATAAGAACTACATCGCATGGACTACTGATGAAACTATTTCTTTATCGGATTATATAAGATATTGTATATCTGCTAACTGGATTGACGTTACAATGCTTGACCTGGAGAGTCAGTATGTTGACTCGCAGGAGATATTTGATAAAATTGTTGAATTCATTTTCGAAGAAATTGAAGACGATGATGAGTTCAATAAAAAGTTTTATAAATATCTGCTTCAGGATGATCTTATAAGTGGAAATGCCGTTTGTAACATACTTCTTGAGCAGGGCATAGTTGAGCTTCCGGAGGAAGAGCTATCACAGTGGCTTGCAGGAAGTGAATCACCCTATACATTTATAATCAACAGAATTTCAAATCTCGATATTACGCCTGCACAGCTTGCACTTGATCCTTGTACAGGGTCAATGGTTGTTACGGATGTAAATAACGGAGACGTGCTTGCGCTTGTTTCATATCCGGGCTATGACAATAACAAAATGGCTAACGGAGTTGATTCTGAGTACTACGCTAAGCTTCGAAGCGATCAGTCTTCACCGCTTCTTAACTATGCGACCATGCAGAGAACAGCTCCCGGTTCCACCTTCAAGATGGTTTCTGCAACTGCAGGACTTTTGGAGGGTGTTATTGATACAGGTTCAACTATTACCTGTACCGGTGTTTTTGATAAGCTTGATAATACTAATCCCGCTCACTGCTGGATTTATCCCAGATCCCACGGCTCTCTTGATGTAACCGGAGGTATAAGGAATTCATGTAACGCCTTCTTCTTTGAAGTTGGTTACAGATTGAGCCTTGTAGGTGATAACTATAAATCAGATGTGGGTCTTGAAAAGCTTGCTAAATATGCTGATATGTACGGACTTAGTGAAACAACCGGAATAGAGATAACTGAGTACGATCCGATAGTATCTGACCTTGACTCAACACGTTCTGCAATTGGTCAGGGTACAAACTCATTCACTACAGTCGGTCTTGCAAGATATATCACTGCTGTAGCTAATAGCGGTACATGCTATAATCTTACACTTGTAAAAAAGACATCGGATCCTGACGGAAACCTGCTTGAAGAGCATGGGGCTACTATTCGTAATCATATAGATATGGATTCATCTTACTGGAATGCTATACATCTTGGTATGCGTCAGGTTGTAGAAGATAAGGATTATTTCAATGATCTTGCCGTAAATGTTGCAGGTAAGACAGGAACAGCCGAGGAGTCTAAGAAAAGAGCGAACCACGCACTTTTTGTTTGCTATGCACCTTATGAGAATCCTGAAATTTCAATAGCAACACGTATAGCCTATGGCTATTCATCAAGCTATGCAGCACAGATAACCAAGAAAGCACTTGCATACTACTTCGGACTTGCAGAAGCCGATGAAATGCAGAACGGAACAGCTCAAGAGCTGCAGGGTGGAGAAGCTAATGCGGACTGAGACATTTTTGGAAAAACTGAAAAGTTACAATATATTTGATTATGATTTTAAGCTTGTACTTATGCTTATAGCACTTTCATGTATTGGCGTTATGGCCGTTGGAAGTGCTGATCCGTCATATAAAAAGAAGCAGATAGTTGGTATTATGCTTGGAATTTTTATGATGATTTTCATATCAATTCTCGACTATGTGTTTATATGTAAATTTTATATAATTTACTATATTCTTAACCTTGCTGTTTTGGCACTGGTTTTTACACCACTTAGCCATTCGGTTAAGGGTGCTACGCGCTGGATTACGATTCTTGGCGTGCAGTTTCAGCCATCTGAAGCATCCAAAATTTTATTGATTTTATTTTTTTCAGCGTTCATAATGAAATATAAGGATAAAGTAAAAAAAATCTACTTTATCTTCATTTGTCTCGGGCTTTTGATACCGCCTCTTATCATGATTGTTATGCAGCCTGACCTTTCTACAACAATAATGCTGACAGTTATTATTGCATGCATTATGTTTTCGGCAGGAATAAGCATGAAATTTGTGATAACAGTTCTTGGTATTTCAATTCCTACAGCCTTGCTTGTAATATTTGATGCGCTTGCTGACAAGAGTATTATTCTGAGAGACTATCAGCAGAGGCGTGTTTTAGCATGGCTTCACCCTGAAGATTTCGCATCATCAGATGCTTATCAGACTCTGAATTCTATTATGGCTATAGGTTCAGGACAGCTTTTGGGTAAAGGATATAATACTAATGAGATAAGCTCGGTTTTGAACGGTGGTTTCGTATCAGAGTCTCAAACAGATTTCATTTTCACTGTTGTAGGTGAAGAATTTGGATTTATAGGTGGATGCGCTGTTATAGTGCTGATTCTCCTTATTGCTCTGGAATGCATGGTAATAGCAGGCAGGGCAAAGGATCTCACAGGACAACTGATCGCAACAGGTATGGGGGCCTGGATCGGTTTTCAGGGATTCCTGAATATCGGAGTTGCCACAGGAGCGCTTCCTAATACTGGAATTCCGCTGCCGTTTGTCAGCGCAGGACTTACATCTTTAGTCAGTTGCTTTGCGGGTATGGGTTTTGTACTTAACGTGCGATTGCAGAGCAAAAAATACTTTTAGTTGGGGAAGGGGATACCAATGAACATTGCTTTTATAGCTCATGATGCAAAAAAGAAATTAATGCAGAACTTCTGTATAGCATACAGAGGTATATTAACCAAGCATGATCTTTATGCAACAGGAACTACAGGAAGACTTATAGAAGAGGTTACTAACCTTAGTATCCACAAGTATCTTGCAGGACATCTCGGAGGCTCACAGCAGATCGGTGCTGCTATTGAGGCCAATGAAATCGATCTTGTCATTTTTCTTCGCGATCCATTAACACAGAAGGTTCATGAGCCGGATGTTAATAATGTCACTCGTCTATGTGATATGCATAACATTCCGATTGCTACAAATCTTGCTACTGCTGAACTTTTAATTAAATCATTGGATAGAGGAGATCTTGAGTGGCGTGAGATGTATAAGTAAAATTAGAAGGCGGCTTGCCTTAATTTGTCTTGCGCTGATTTCTTCAAATATTTTATGTGGTTGCGCAGATTCTGATTATGCTTTTCCTTACAAAATTTCATCTACGGAATATAGCGAAACCGGAGTTGTTGTCATGAAAAGTTTTGCGGGAGATTTATGTGTGACGAACAGTGATATTGGTGATTCACTTACGCTATCTGATAACACATGTTGCGGTCTCTTTGATCTTAGCAATAAAAAAACTCTTTACTGCAAAAACGCACAGCTCCAGATAGACCCGGCATCACTTACTAAGGTGATGACGGCTATTGTTGCGCTTAAAAATGGCTCACTTGACCAGATACTTGTTGCTGATTCCGATGTTTATGTAACTGAAGATGGAGCTCAGAAAATCAATCTTAAGGCCGGTGATTCCATGACTCTTGAGCAGGCACTTCACCTACTTTTGATATATTCAGCTAATGATGTTGCGCTTCTTATTGCTAAAAGTATTTCTGGAAGCGTAGATGCTTTTGTTGATGCAATGAATAATGAAGCACTTTCACTTGGTGCAACACATACTCATTTTATGAATCCTAACGGCTTAACTGCAGATGATCACTATACATGTGTATATGACATGTATCTTATGTTTAATGAAGCTTTGAAGTATGATAAATTCAACGAAATAATAAGGATGTCTGCATATTCAACGCAGGTTAATACTTCAAGCGGTGAACTCAGAGATATAGAAATCAGAAATACAAACGGCTATATAAATGGCAATTATACGATGCCTGCCGGTATTACTGTTCTTGGGGGTAAAACAGGAACAACAAATGCTGCCGGCCATTGCTTGATACAGTTGGCATCAGACACTTCCGGCAATAACTACATTGCAGTAATCATGCGGGCTGAGGATACCGAGACACTTTATCATGAAATGTCTGATTTGTTATTGCAGATAACGAATGGGTAAACTATAATATTATTAACAACTGAAGCGGCGGAATCGAAAAGCAAGAAATTCGTAGAATTTCGAGCCTTGCTTCAAATAAAATATTACACACTGGAGGGTATGGATATGGTTCAATTAATCGTTGGGAAAAAGGGAAAGGGCAAGACAAAATGCCTGTTGAACAAGGTCAATACCGAGGTTAAGAACATCTTAGGCAACGTAGTATTTCTTGATAGAAATACAAAGCACATGTTTGAACTTAACAATAAAGTTCGCCTTATTGTAGTTCCGGAGTTTATGATTGAGAATTCAGACGAATTTATCGGTTTCGTCAGTGGCGTGATTTCACAGGATCACGATCTTCAGCAAATGTATTTCGATGGTTTCCTCAACATTGCATGTCTTGAGGGACAGGATATCACCCCTACAATTGAAAAGCTCGAGCGTTTGAGTGAGAAGTTCAATGTTGACTTCGTACTCAGTGTATCAATGGATGAATCTGAGCTTCCTGAAAGTGCTAAATCTAAGGTTGCTACAGCGCTCTGATTATAAATAATAATAGGATATTGATAAGCCGCGAGAAAAACGCGGCTTATCTTTAGTTTGGAAATATGGCAAAAAAAAGGAAGAACAAGGTAACTAAGTTTCCCGGTTTTTTGCATCTGAATGTTGGAATTATATTCTTTGCATTACTGATGTTATACGTAGTTATCTGTGTTTTTAGTTATTTCAGTAAAAAGCATATAGTTGGATATGAGGTAAGAGAGGGTTCACTTTCTTCGAATAATATCTATGAAGCTCTGGCTCTAAGACAGGAGACAATAGTAGATGCTGATCATGCAGGATACGTTAATTATTTTGCAACTGAAGGTCAGAGAGTTGCAGTAGGCAACCTTGTTTATACTGTTGACGAATCCGGAGATCTTCTGGAGTATTTGAAGACTCAGGGAACTGAGACCGCAGAGCTTTCGGATGATGACTTAAGTGAACTCAGGTCACAGATAGTAAGCTATAGCGAAGACTTTGATCCAAGATCATTTGGTTCTGTTTATGATTTCAAGTCAAGTCTGGACGGAACTGTTCAGAAGCTTGCAAGCTCAAGTGTACTTCAGAGCATTGATTCACTAAGTGGTGCATCAGCTCTAAAAAGCATCAATTACTGTTATTCATCAGATACAGGAATAGTTCAATACTATATTGATGGATATGAGAATTTAGGGCTTAATGACCTGAATGCTGATCTCATGGATAGTAGTAAATATGAGAGGAAGCAGCTTATCAGCAATTCACTTGTTGGCGTAGGTGATCCTGCATTTAAGCTTTCAACCAGTGAAGAATGGATGATCGTTATTAATGAAAATGATCTTGATAAAGTAAAAGCTCTAGCTGATAAAGAATACGTCAAGGTCAGGTTTTTGAAGAACCAAGATGAGGTTTGGGGCAAGGTTTCTTATGTGACAAATGATTCCGGAGAAACATTTGTAGGCTTCTCCTTTACTAATTCCATGATAACCTTCTCAAAGGACAGATTCCTTAATGTAGAGCTGATCACTGAGGATGAGAGCGGACTGAAAATACCCAATTCAGCTATTGCTGAAAAGAGCTTCTTTGTTATTCCTAAGGAATATATTACAAAAGGAAATAACAATAACAGTGGTGTTTTAAGGGACAGATACGATGAAAACGGCAATGAGACTTCGGAATTTATAGAAGTTGAGCTGTATAACGAAAACGAAAGCTCATATTATGTAGATGATGATGTCTTGAGAAACGGTGACCAACTGATAAAAGCCGATTCACAGGAAAAATTTACCGTTAATACGAAGGATACCCTTATTGGAGTTTATAACATAAATAAGGGGTATGCAGATTTCAGACAGATTAGTATCTTGTATCAGAATGATGAATATGCTATCGTTAAATCAAATACAAATTATGGATTAAGCGTATATGATTATATCGTTCTCGACGCGTCAACAGTTAAGGGAGACGTTAAGAACCTTGACACTTCGAGTGAAAACTAGCATAATGTAATAGTTGTATGATATGTATCTTGTATAAGTAAGGGGATTGCTTTAGATACATTAATTATTTGGGGAATTAGGAGTATAACACATGAGTGTAATGGATAAGTTTTTGTCAGCTATGAAGCTGAATGGGGATGATGAAAGTGGTTACTACGATCAGGATGACGATGCATACTATGATAGTCCTGTAGAGCCTATTCACAAGGCTAGCTCTTTAGGAAAAGATGATCCTTCAATCGAGATTGATCAGGATAGACTTACTAAGAAACCTACTCCAGCACCGAGACCTGTTCCTGCAAGAAACAGAAGTAATGGTGGAATGGAAGTTTGTGTTGTTAAGCCTACATCAATTGAAGATGCGAGAGAGATAACAGAGACACTTCTCAATAATCGTACTGTAGTACTTAATCTTGAAGGAATAGATGTTGAACTTGCACAGAGAATTATAGATTTCACTTCAGGTTCATGCTTTGCAATAAGCGGTAACCTCCAGAAAATTTCCAGATACATCTTTATTGTAACTCCTGCAAGTGTTGATATATCCGGTGATTTTCAGGACATTTTAGGTGGTGCTTTTGAGAGTTCACTTGGTAGCACCGGACCGCAGTCAATGTAATTTAATATCAGATTATTTGAGGCAGAAGCTTTTTGCTTCTGCCTTTTTGTGAGGATGAATATGTCAGAAGTTTTAAATGTAAAGTATAACAATCAGCCCTGCTACGACATTGTATTTGATTATAGCTTCGATGAGCTCACAGACCGCATCTCTGAGCTTGGATATGCAGGAAGAAAAATTGCAATAATTACTGACACCAATGTTAAAGGCTTATATGCTGATCAGCTTTTAAGCATCATTGACACAGTTGCTTCAAAATCGCTAGTTTATGCGATTCCTGCAGGCGAGGAAAATAAGAATCTTACAGAAATAGAGAAGATTTATGAAGTTCTTATTGAGAACCATTTTGACAGACATGATCTTATTGTAGCGCTTGGTGGAGGCGTTGTTGGTGATATGGCAGGTTTTTGTGCTGCTACATATCTTAGAGGAATTGATTTTATTCAGATACCTACAACTCTTCTTGCTCAGACGGATAGCAGTATCGGCGGAAAGACGGGCGTAGATTTTAAAGGATATAAGAACATGGTCGGAGCTTTTTATATGCCAAAGCTCGTCTATATGAACATTAATGTTCTTAATACACTTCCAGGTGATCAGTTTGCTTCGGGATTTGCTGAAGTTATGAAGCATGGTCTTATAAAGGACGCGGATTTTTATATGTGGCTTATCGATAACATGTATGAGATAGAAGAAAAGGATCCTGATACTTTACTTTATATGGTAAAGACAAGCTGCAATATCAAAAGGCTTGTTGTTGAGAAGGATCCTACTGAGAAGGGAAACAGAGCGCTTCTTAATTTTGGACATACAATAGGACATGCTATTGAGAAACATAAAGATTTTTCTCTTGCTCACGGAGAGTGTGTTGCGCTTGGAGCAGTTGCTGCTGCGTTTATTTCATGGAAGAGACAGATGCTTTCCATGGAGGAATACTACGAGATAAGAGATATGTTTGTACCTTTTGGTCTTCCTATCTCAGTTACTGATATTGATACAGATGAAGTTGTAAGACTTATGCATTCAGATAAGAAATCTGATGGAAATAGTATTAAATTTGTCCTTCTTAAGAGGCTTGGTAAAGCTGTGCTTGATTCCACAGTAACGGATGATGAAGTCAGAGAGGCTATTAAGGAAATTACCTGGACAGAAGATTTTGAATAATTATTGGAGTTTTATATGAATAATTTTAATACCAAAAAGAAGATCCATCTTATTATAGATCTTATTTCAATACTGGTACTTATTGCAATTGATCAGTTTACCAAGCTGCTTGCTGTAGAAAAGCTGCAGGATCAGGATTCTGTTGTTCTGATAAAAGGAGTTTTGGAATTAACCTTTTTGAAGAATTATGGTGCAGCATTTGGTATATTACAGAACCAAAAGATATTCTTTGTAATGATAGCTATAATGATAATAGTTGTAATCGCCTATATATTGTTTCAGTTGCCGCTTGAAAAGAAGTATACAATACTTCAGATTATCCTTGTGATGATCGCCGGTGGCGCTGCAGGAAACATGATAGACAGAGTAAGAAATGATTATGTTGTTGATTTTATTTCCTTTGTAATCATTAATTTCCCGATTTTCAATGTTGCGGATATCTATGTTACGGTCTCAACAATTCTGTTTATTATTTTGTTTTTGTTTTATTATAAAGAAAAAGACTTTGATTTCCTCAGCTTTAAACAGCAGAAAAAGTACAGGGAGTTTAAATGACAGATTCTTTAGGTAACGATAATATAGTTAAATATTTCGCAGGCGAGGATAATGACGGAGAGAGAGTTGATAAGGTTATGAGCTCTCTCTCTGATTCTATGTCCAGAAGTTATATTCAAAAGCTTATTAAGGATAAAAAGGTTCTGGTTAACGGCAAACCTGTTAAGGCAAGCTTCAATGTGAGTGAAGGGGATATTCTGGAAATGGAAATTCCTGCTTCAATCATACCTGATATTGAGCCGGAGAATATCCCTCTTGATGTAATTTATGAGGATAAGGATGTCCTGGTTATAAATAAGCCCAAGGATATGGTTGTGCATCCTGCTGCCGGTCACTATTCAGGGACTCTTGTAAATGCACTTATGTATTACCTTGGTGATGATCTGTCCGGGATAAATGGCGTTATGAGACCCGGTATCGTGCACAGAATCGATAAGGATACAACCGGGTCCGTTATTATATGTAAAAATGACATAGCACATAGAGGAATAGCAGAGCAGTTAAAGGAGCACAGCATTAACCGTGTTTACCATGCAATTTGCCATGGAATTATTAAAGACGATGAAGGTACAATCGAAGGTAATATTGGTAGGAGTGCAAATGACCGCAAGAAAATGGCTGTTGTTCCCGAAGGTCAGGGTAAGCCTGCAATAACACATTACAAGGTTTTGAAAAGATTTGAGAAGGAAAAACTGACCTATGTGGAATGCCGTCTTGAAACCGGACGGACTCATCAGATAAGAGTTCATATGTCGAAAATCGGACATCCTCTTTTAGGTGATACAGTTTATGGACCTTCTATGAAGAGCAGATTTAAACTTCAGGGACAATGCCTCCACGCTAAAATCCTTGGGTTTAATCATCCTGTTACAGGTGAGTATATTGAGACCGATGCGCCTCTTCCTGAATATTTTAGTCATTTGCTTGTTATATTATGCTGAATCTGTCTATTTTGTAACATTTTTCATCAACAATTATGATATAATGTATCTAAATCTATGAAATCTTTTCTTGCGGAGGTTTTATTATGAATACAATCATTACAATAGGCAGACAATTTGGTTCAGGTGGTCGTGAAATTGGATGTAAGGTTGCAGAGCGTTTCGGTATTAAGTTTTATGACAAAGAATTATTGACCAGAGCTGCTTCTGAGAGCGGATTTGCTCAGGAAATGATTCAGGATCATGATGAGAGACCTACTACATCGTTCCTTTACAACCTGGTTATGGATACGTATTCATTTGGCTATAATTCCTCCAGTTTCGTTGATATGCCTATAAGCCATAAGATTTTCCTGGCTCAGTTTGATACAATCAAAAAGATTGCTGATGAAGGCCCCTGCGTAATCGTTGGTAGATGTGCCGATTATGCACTGGCTGACTATAAAAATGTAATCAATATCTTTATTCATGGCGATGAGGAAGATAAGATAAATCGCATTATTGAAAGATATCCAGATGTAACAAATAAGGATAAGGCTCTTGAGATGATGCTTAAAAAGGATAAGCAGAGACAGAGCTATTATAACTATTATTCTTCAAAAAAATGGGGCAGATCTGATACTTATGATCTGACGATCAACAGTAGTGTTCTTGGAATTGATGGTACGGTTGATCTAATATGTCAGTTCGTAGGTGATTTTGAGAGCCGCGAATAACCTGAATTCTTTTATTGTATTTTACAGAAAGGATTGAAGGAGCAGGCCTTTAAAGTTTGCTCCTTTTTCTATATAAAAATATGGCATACAATTTTTTTGCAATGATCTCAAGAATGAAATATATAGAGCGTTGGGCACTCATGCGCAATTCAAGACCTGAGAATCTCTGTGAGCATTCTCTTGAGGTTGCGATGATCGCACACGCACTTTGTGTTATAGGGAATGTACGCTACGGTAAAAATCTGAATGCCGAAAAAGCAGCGCTTATTGGCCTTTATCATGATGCTTCTGAAATTATTACCGGAGATATGCCAACACCTATAAAATATTATAATGAAGACCTTAAGAATGCTTATAAACAGGTGGAGGCTATTGCAGATGTTCAGCTTCTTCATAAGCTTCCCGATGATCTTCAGCCTGTATATCGTGAGATATTTAAGACACAGGAAGGCGAAGATGAAGCCTACATGAGAAGACTTGTTAAGGCAGCTGATAAGCTTTCAGCTTTTATTAAATGCATCGAAGAGAAAAATGCCGGAAACTGTGAATTCAGAACGGCAGAGAAAAGCACGCTTAGTTCACTTAATAAGTTAAAAAGAGAGCTTCCTGAGGTTATGGATTTTATGGATGATTTCCTTGAGCCTTATGGAAAAACTCTCGATGAACTATCTTGATATAGTTTTCTTTTCAATTGTTATAGCTGAATCTACTAGTTAAATTTATTACATTATATGATAACGTCAATTTCGCATTATAAGAGGAGTTTTGGATGACATATTTTACAAGCTTTTTTATTGATGCTGAAAAAGATATCATAGTTGATCTCTATAAGGAACTTGATAAGCTCTATTATGTCTTATCAACGCCTAATCACCATACCGGAAACCTGATAAGAAACCTTGCAGGTATTTGCAAGCTTCCGCTTACCAGGAAAGAAGATGGCTTTTTTGTGATTAAGGGAGAAATTCAGTGCTTTGTAGATTCTCAAAATAATGAGATTTACAAGTTTTGCCTTGGCGACATTGATGTTGCTGATATTTTTCCTGATGGCACGGTAGAAAGAAAAGCGACGATACCTGCCATAGCAAAAACTCTTATGAGTCAGACCAAGGATTATCAGCTTGATCTTGATAAGACCATTTTCCGTACCTTTGTCAAAAAAGAGCTCAAATTCAGAGCTGATCTTCACACACATATGAATGGCAATCTTCCAGGAGATGTGCTAATTGCTCTGGGTATCTACCATCAGATCAGATATCCTCTTTACTATGTGAAAAAGCTTGATTTAAAGCTTACCGAAAGTCAGTGGAAAAAGATTAATGCGCAGCGTATAAAGGTAGCAAGGCAGTTCACATCCTCAGGACTTGAAGGTAAATATCTTGATAGAAGAATCAATGATAATACATTTATAAATTTTGCTGATCTCATACTTAATAATCTTGATAATGCAGAGATGAATATTGTTAAGATCAGAGGTTCCCTGGCGGTCATAAAGGATGGTCAGGCTGTCTTTACTAATCTTGAGAAGGTTTACTTATATAGGTATGTTTTTTGTAAAGCAAAGGAGAGCGAAGATAAGATCGATTTTAATAATGTTGATCAGATACCGGATGAAGATGTAAAGAACGTATTAAAGCAGATGTTCAAGGATAAGGAAAATCCTGATTACTGCAATAACACGATTTTCCAGGATAAACTCCTATGGATAGCGAGGAATTATAAAAAACAGGGTGTTTGCTACGCGGAGATAAGCGATACAACTCTTGTAAAGAAGTACGAATCCATCGAGATGCTAAAGCAGGTTCATGAGGTAATGCCAAGGATTTATCAGGAGACAGGAGTGATGATAAGATTCCTTGCAGCCATGAGAAGAATACCTCTGACGATTGTAAAGGATGCTGTAACTCCTGCAGACTATCTTGAGCAGAACCTGGAGGTATTAAGAGCTACCTTCCTTGATCCGTATGTTGCAGGCTGCGATTTTGTCGGAGAAGAGATAAACGATATTATCACACTTAAGCCGGTTTTCAAGGAACTTGTGAAGTTTGCGGCTATTGACCCTGACTTCGTGATAAGAGTTCATGCGGGGGAAAATGACAGCCTTAAGGACAATATTTCGCACAGCATTAATTGCGTAAAGGATTGCCTCCTTCCGGGACAACCTATGCCCAAAATGAGGCTTGGTCATGGACTTTATACTTATTCTCCCAGATCAAAAAAGGGAAGAGAGGTTATAAAGCAGCTCAAAGAAAATGATATTGTCCTTGAATTCCAGCTCACCAGCAATGTGCGTCTGAACAACCTGAATTCACTTAAGGATCATCCACTTAAGTACTATTTGCATCAAGGAATAAAATGTGTTCAGGGAACTGATGGCGCTGCATTATATGGTACAAGTTCAATAGATGAACAGCTTTCTCTTAAGAAGATGCTAGAGCTTTCAGATGATGAACTGAGGCTCATGAGAGAAGCAGAAAGCAGCATTATAGAGAATGGTCAGCAATCCTATTCCGACAAGAAAGAAGCCTTCAGGCAGCTTATAAAGAATCGTGATATGGAAGAGGTTCTTCTTCAAAAGATGAAGACTGTAAGGATATCCAAGACAGGTGCAAGAAATGTCAAAAAGCTAGATTCAAATAAAGAGCTAAAGGATATCATTGATGAGATCACCTGGGATAGATTTCCGATTGTACTTTTGGGTGGAAGCTTTAACACTGAGAAAAGGGCTACTAATGTGACGGCCGAGGGTAGAAAACAACTGGATTCACTTTTGGATATTCTTGATCCTGAGGAAGTTTGCTTTGTTATAGGACATAAGCTCTCGGGATATGAAAAGTATCTCTTGTCTCATAACGAGAAAAACTTTAGGGTATACGCTGTAGTTCCGGCACTTATAACAAGGCATGAACGTGACAAGTTAAAAGAGGCAGGGGTAATTATCAGAGTATCACCTGAAGCCGAAGGAATGGGAATATATAAGAGTTTTAACTATGAGATATTCGAAAGAAGGCCTTCCATGGTGATCGCTTTTGATGGAAACAGTGCCGCAGCTAACCTTATACAGGAAGCTAAAAACGGCAAGGGTAAATCTTTCATTTATATTTGGAGTCATTCTAAGACTCTTAAGCAGAAGGCTAAATCACTTCACGGTTACGTGAACTTTTTTGACAACGATAATCCGATTGTGGATCAGCTATTAAAGCTTCAAGGGGAGTATGAAAAGTTTGAGAATATATAGGGGGTAGCGATGGAACTCTACTATAGCATGCTTGTTAACATTGGACTTCTGATTCTGATTGCGAATGTGCTTGTAAGAATTCCTGTGGTGACACAGATTATTTGTGAGGAAAACAAGCATCAGTTTCAGGCAAAGCTGATGCTGGGAGCAATCTTTGGGGGATTTTGTATTTTCTCGACCTGTACAGGTGCGCAGGTTCAGGGTGCTATTCCTAACACCCGTGTTCTCGGTGCACTGGCAGGGGGGCTTTTATGTGGTCCTTTTGTTGGAATCCTTGCAGGGCTTATTGGTGCTGTTCATCGCTATCTATTTGATGTTAATGGTGTGACAACCTTCGCGTGTGCACTTTCAACACTTCTTGAAGGCTTTCTTGGTGCTGTAATCTACCATATTTTCAGAAAACGAAATGTGAATTTTCAGTGGTATTACCTTGTAATCATCACAGCTGCTGCAGAGTGCCTGCACATGATAAATCTTCTTATTTTTGTGCACCCCAAAAGCATTGCCGTTTCTATCGTTCAGGTAATCGGTCTTCCGATGATAGTTTTTAACTCAATCGGAATGGTCATGTTTTTCTCGGTTTTTGAGGATATTTATACAAGGCAGAATCTCATTGCAGCAGATAAGATGCGTCTTGCGCTAAACATAGCAGATGCATGTATACATAACATAAGGAAAAATCCAATAACCGATAATGACTTCAAAGAGATGGAAAAGACCATAAGTGGTTTTTCAAGATGCAGGGATGTCTTCTTTTTACCCCTTAACAGGAGAGACGAGCTATTTGAATGTGATTATGTGTTTACGCAGAACTTTGTTAATTACATGGAAAGAAGATGCGTTACGGATCTAATTGACAAGAAGGAGAAGGGACCCTTTGGGATTAAGCAGACCCTCGTTGCTTCAGGCTCAAAGGTAACCATGGGAAGTGATACCTGGGGGTATCTCGTACTTGTATTTGAACAGCGCTATTCATCACTTGAAGAAGCTGAATGTCTTGTAACGGCACTTGCCAAATTTTTCTCAACAAATTACGAGGCTTATCAGGTAGAGTATCAAAAGAAGATGAGAGAAAGAGCTGAATTCAGAGTGCTTCAGTCGCAGATAAATCCTCATTTTCTATTTAACAGTTTAAATACAATATCCTGCTTTTGCAGAGAAAAACCTGACTACGCAAGGGAGCTGCTCCTGGCTCTTTCTGTATATTTCAGGCATAACCTCAACTCAAGTAATGATTATATGATAGATATTGATGCTGAATTTGAACAGGTTGATGCATATCTTATGCTGGAAAAGGCCAGGTTCGAAGACAGATTAAAGATAACAAAGAACATAGAAGAGGACATTCACAGACAGGTTCCGACTTTGATATTGCAGCCAATAGTTGAAAATGCAATAAAGCATGGCGCCATGAAAAGAGAAGTCGGGGAAGTTGAAATAGATGCAGGTATGGACGGGGACGAACTGGTGGTAAAAATCGCTGATAACGGCTGCGGAATCCCGGATCCTGTTCTTAGAGCTTTCAATGACAAAACAACAAAAGGTAAATATGGACTTCTTAATGTCGATG
The DNA here is from genome assembly GCF_000423925.1 of Butyrivibrio sp. VCD2006. GTDB lineage: Bacteria > Bacillota > Clostridia > Lachnospirales > Lachnospiraceae > Butyrivibrio. The sequence continues at coordinate 130,188 of NZ_KE384106.1, read as the reverse complement.
GAAGACTTAGGAGTATTTATGGGGAGAAGCACGGTCTTCATATCGATTCTTCGGAAAATGGAACTACGGTAACAATGCGTATACCGCCTAAAGCTTTATTGGAGGGTTAAAGTATGACCAGAGTTTTGATTGCAGATGATGAGAGGCCGGCAAGGAGCGAGCTTAAATTTTTACTGGAAAAAATATTTAAGGATTTAAATAAATCCGGAGTAGAACTTATTGAAGCCGGAAGCGGCTCCGCTGTTTTGGAGGTGCTTGATAAATATACATTTGATGCATGCTTCCTTGATATAGAACTGGGAGATAAAAGAGGAACTGAGCTTGCTGAAGAAATGAGGCAGAAGAATATCAATACACCTATCATTTTTGTGACAGCTTATGAAAACTATGCACTTAATGCCTTTGATCTTGATGCAGTTGATTATGTAATGAAGCCTTTTGATGAAAACAGAATAAGAAAGGCTATAAAAAAGCTGATGCAAAGAAAAACCGAAACAAAATTTATGCCGGGTCCCTTTGCGCTTCCCGCAGGTGATCATATGGAGGTTGTAGGTGCAGACAGCATCAGCTATATTGAGGCAATCCATAAAGGTGCAAAGGTACATTGCCATAAAAATATTTATATTAGTAATGAGCCTTTGACTACCTGGGAAAAGAAACTTAGTCCTGCAGGAGACCAGTTTGCGAGAATACATAAGAGCTTTATTGTTAATCTAAATGCCTGCGAAGCACTTGTTCCGGATTATAACAATGGATATGCCTGTAAGCTTAAGGAATGTGACGACATCGCCATTCCTATAAGCAGAAACATGATTCACGAAATAAGACAACATTTCTGTATGTAATTAGATTTATTAATCAATTACAATTCAGACCCGATTTTTTGCATTTCAGTACCTGATTATTGTTGTGAATTAATAGCAAGAATATACTAAAAACTAGGGAAGGGATTACTTTCACTAAATAATAGGAGGGTGTACTTATGATTAGCTTTTTGGTATGTTTAGCAGTTTTGGTAGCGGGTTATTTCATTTATGGGTCAATAGTTGATAAAGTATATGGCCCTGATGACAGGGAGACTCCTGCCGTCAGAATCAATGATGGTGTAGACTTTGTAGTAATGCCAAGATGGAAGCTTTTTTTGATACAGCTCCTTAATATTGCGGGTCTTGGTCCGATCTACGGAGCTCTTGCAGGTGCTCAATGGGGCACATCAGTATTCCTTTGGATCACACTTGGTACAATACTTGCCGGTGGTGTTCATGATTTCTCAGTTGGTTTTATGAGTATGCGTCATGACGGTGCAAGCGTATCAGAGCTTACCGGAATGTATCTTGGAAACATTATGAAGACAATTATGCGTGTATTCAGCGTAGTTCTTCTCGTTATGGTTGGTACTGTTTTCGCAGTAGGACCTGCAGGACTTATTGCACTGCTTATTGGAAATCAGGGTGGAACAGGACTCCTTACAAACACAACATTCTGGCTTACACTTGTTCTTATTTACTATTTCATAGCAACCTTTGTACCGATCGATAAGATCATCGGAAAGCTTTATCCTGTATTCGGTATCTGCCTTATCGTTATGGCAGTTGGTGTAGGAATCGGTATTTTCACACATGGATATACAATTCCCGAGATTCAGCTTTCAAACCTTCATCCCAGTAATACACCTATATGGCCCATGATGTTCGTATCAGTTGCCTGCGGTGCTATTTCAGGATTCCATGCAACGCAGTCACCTCTTATGGCAAGATGCTGCAGATCTGAAAAAGAAAGTCACATGGTATTCTACGGAGCAATGGTTTGTGAAGGAATAATCGCACTGGTTTGGGCTGCTGCAGGAAGCGCAGTTTATGCAAAGACAGGTGGACTTACAACCGGACTTACAGATATGCTTGCAAACGGACAGGCAGCTTGCGTATATGATATCTGCACAAAGACAATGGGCGGCTTTGGAATCGTTCTTGCAATGCTTGGTGTTATAGCTTGTCCTATCACTTCAGGTGATACAGCATTCCGTTCAGCAAGACTTGTTGTTGCAGATTGGTTTAAGGTAGATCAGAAGCCTTATATGAAGAGACTTGTTCTTTGTGTACCGCTTCTTCTTGCAGGTGCTTTTATCAGCCAGCTTAACTACGGTGTTGTTTGGAGATATTTCAGCTGGTCAAACCAGACGCTTGCTATGATAGCTCTTTGGACAGCATCGATGTATCTGTTCAGAAATGGACGTCAGTATTGGCTCACAGCCGTACCGGCAACCTTCATGTCAGCAGTTTCAGTAACGTATTTCTTCTGTGCACCTGAATGCCTGCATCTTTCAACAGTAATTGCTTATCCTGTTGGAATAATAGCTGCAATCGCATTCCTTGCACTCTTTATCTACAACACACGGAGACCAGCACAGCACGGTGAAAAACAGCCTGTTAATCACAAGAAGTCTGCTTGAAAGAACGACCATTATCAAAATAATCTTTAAAAATAAGAGCTGCAGTGAAAACTGCAGCTCAATTTTTATTTTGGGAATTTAAAAAATATGAAACAGAAAAAAATCAATACGAGGGCATTTGCCGGCATAGCCGTGCTGCTCTTATTCATAATTATATTAGAGAATTTAAGTTCCATAATTCCGGGATTACCGCAGGTTTTCTGGCCTACAAGCCCTCTGTTTACAGTGCTTAAGAAAGCAGCTGTATATTCACTTGTAGCTGTTTCAATGAACCTGTTAAATGGATTTACAGGACTTTTCTCATTAGGACAGGCTGGCTTTATGCTTCTTGGTGCATATACCTATGCCATCCTGACTGTTCCTGCAGCTTCTAAAGAGCAGGTGTATTACCTTTTCGGAGGATGTGCATTTAACTCATCTATTATCGATATACTGGGTTCGGTTTTTGGTACTACCGGTGTTGGCGGTGCCATAAGTATGATAATTGGATGTCTTATAGCTCTTATTCTCGCAGGATGTGTAGCAGGATTTTTTGCTTATCTTATAGGATTTCCTGTACTTAGACTTAAAAGTGATTATCTTGCAATTGCCACACTTGGCTTTGCAGAGATCCTTCGTGCTATTTTCCAGTGGCAGAAGCTTGGAAAAATCACGAATGGTGCCAACATGATCAAGGGATTTCCCACTTTCTCAAGCTTTAATATAACCGATGCAGCAGGACATGAGATAGTTCGTCTTTCTACGTTTATCCCGTTCCTGATTTCTTCAATATGTATTGCTATTATAGTTCTTCTGATTAACAGCTCTTACGGAAGAGCATTTAAGTCAATTCGTGATGATGAAATCGCTGCAGAAGCAATGGGTATCAATCTGTTTGGACATAAAATGTTGTCATTTGTTATTTCAAGCTTTTTTGCAGGTGTTGGCGGAGCGCTTTTCGCAATGTATGTGGCTAATGCCCAGGCAAAGGCTTTCACTTCAGTTATGACTTATGAGATTCTCCTCATAGTTGTAATAGGAGGAATCGGTTCCGTTAGCGGAAGTGTACTTGCGACATTTTTATACGTTGCATGCTCGGAGTGGTGGCTCAGATTCCTCGATAGTGAACAGTATATCGGAAGCTTTAAGGTTCCGCTTCTTAGAAACGGTTTCCGTATGGTAGTATTTTCAATTGTCATAATGGTAATCGTGCTGTTTTTCTCACAGGGAATAATGGGAGAAAATGAGATCAATCTAGGTGCACTTTTGAAAAAGACTGCCCGGAAAACGGAAAGGAAAAACTAAGTAATGGGGAATGCTTTACGTCTTGAAAATATTACAATGCAATTTGGTGGCGTTGTATCAGTTAATAATCTGACTTTGGAAGTGCCTGAGCATAAGATTACCGCACTCATTGGTCCTAACGGTGCCGGAAAAACCACTGCTTTTAACTGTATAACAGGTGTTTACCAGCCAACAAACGGACAAATTGAGTTCATGGGACAGCCAATGGTCAGAAACCATCCCACAGGAAAAGCTGCTAAAACCTATAAAGGTGAAAATGCTGATAAGTATTTGAAGGAACCCGTGCTTGCGCCGACTCCTGATCAGATAACAGGTCTTGGTATTGCACGTACATTCCAGAATATCAGACTTTGGAAAAGTATGACTGTTTTTGATAATGTACTTATCGCAAAGCATCAGCATGCTAAGCAGAATGTATTTTCAGCTATTTTCAGAGGGAATATGGCTGAAGAAAAAAGAATGCGCGAGGAGACTATGGAACTTCTTGTGGAACAGGGACTCGATGCTTACAAGGACGAACTGGCAGTAAGTCTTCCTTATGGTCTTCAGAGACGTCTGGAGATTGCGAGAGCACTTGCTACAAATCCCAAGCTCTTACTTCTTGATGAGCCTGCTGCCGGAATGAATCCGCAGGAGACAATTGAGCTTGCTGATTTCGTAAGACAGATAAGAGATAAATATCAGCTCACTGTTTTTCTTATTGAGCATCATATGGACCTTGTCATGAATATTTCCGATTATATCTATGTAATCGACTTCGGTAGTGAGATTGCACAGGGAATACCGGAAGAGGTTCAGAAGAATCAGCGTGTTATAGAAGCATATCTTGGTGTGACGGATGGAGATCAGTAATGAGTGAAAATGTTTTACAGATAGAAAATTTACAGGTTAGTTACGGAGGAATTGAAGCCGTTCGCGGAATCAGTTTTGACGTAAAACAAGGTGAGATCGTTACCCTGATCGGAGCTAACGGTGCCGGAAAGAGTTCGACACTTAGAACAATATCCGGACTGGTTAAGCCCAAGGGTGGTAAAGTCCTTTTTGAAGGTGATGACATCACAGGAAAGGATCCTACAATGATTGTTCAAAAGGGTATCATGATGGTTCCTGAAGGACGCCGGATTTTTCCTAATCTTACCGTACTTGAAAACTTAAAAATCGGTGCTTACCTTAGAAATGATGATCTTGAGAAGGATATTGAGATGGTATTTGGATACTTCCCAAGACTTAAGGAAAGATCATGGCAGGAGGGCGGTACCCTTTCAGGAGGAGAGCAGCAGATGCTCGCAGTAGGTCGTGCCCTTATGGGAAGACCTAAGCTCCTCATGATGGATGAGCCTTCTCTTGGTCTTGCGCCTATTGTCGTTCAGGGTATATTTGAGATTATTCAGAAGATTCATGATGATGGAACTACAGTACTGCTTATTGAGCAGAATGCCAACATGGCTCTACATGTTGCTGACAGAGCTTATGTTATAGAGAATGGAAAAATCTCTCTTGAAGGCACAGGTGCAGAACTGCTTGAAAATGAGGATGTTCGAGCTGCTTATCTTGGAAGCTCTAAATAATTTAATTTTATAATTCCATGCGAGGATAAAGGCATACATCTATATTTGTAAATAACACATATATAAATGTATGCCTATATTTATAGACATTTGCGTATAAAATGGTAGAATATTTTTGGAGGAGTTTTTAATTCAGAAAAAAGTTTTTGGGAGGGTTATTTATGAAATTTCGAATTAAAAGACGATTATTTGGTTTAATGCTTGTAGTAAGCGTATTCTTTAATTTGTTTACTACAAGCATTATTTCACGTGCAGCAGGATATAATATCAATGCTGCAGTCCAGTTTGCTTACGAAACCTGGAATAATAATAGTTCATGGCAATGTGCGGAATTTGTTTCAAGGTGCTTAATTGCCGGAGGAGTAGACTTTCCGGTACAGCCCGGATGCGGCAATTTTTACAGACAGCTGCAAAAAACGGATGGATTTACTGAATATAAACTTGCAAAGAGTGGTCAACAAATCAGATCCGATGGAGCTAATGCAGGCAAAGTTGCTGTAGGTGATGTGCTTGTTCATGTTAAGCCAGGTGCAAAGCCTCTATACAAGCATGCAATGTTTGTAACAAAGGTAGAGAATGAGATAGTATATCGTACACAGCGTAATGCTAATCAGAAGGATGCTCAATGGTGTGCTTTTGATAAGGAAAGCGATGTAATCTGCTTCCATTATACCGGCAGTCCATATGTTGAACCACAGCCCGAACCACAGCCCGAACCGCAGCCTGAGCCTACACCAAGTGTACCTACAGGAAGCAGAATGGAGTCAGGCTATGACAGAACTCTTCCTGATGGGGATTATATTATTGCAAGTGCAGCAAATCAAAATTGCTATCTTGATATAGAAGGAAGCAATTCCCCTGCTGAAAACGAGGAAAATGTGCATCTTTGGAATGAGGGAAGTCTTGATCTCAACGATTATGATGTTTGGCATCTGAAATACGAGGGCGGTTTTTACACCATAACTCAGTATAATTCAATTATGGCACTGGATGTTTATTATGCCGGACTTGAAAGTGGCTCAAATGTTCAAGTGTTCAATAATTATGAAGATAACGATGCTCAGCAGTGGGCTATTTCTCCAAACGGAAGAAATGGCTACAGACTTCAGGCAAGATGCAATGGATATTCTTTAGATATTGAAAATGGCAATATTGCTTCAAATACAAATGTAAGAACCTGCGAAAACAACGACACGGATGCTCAATCTTGGGTATTTATTCCTTATAAGCCCGCACAGTTTATTGAAAATGGCAGATATGTTCTGACAAGTATGATCGACGATAGACTTGAACTGGATGTTGCAGGTGATTCAGGAGATATTCCCGATAAGACAAATGTCCGCGTATGGGATGATTCCTGCTCAAGTCAGTTTAATTCCTTTGACTTTGAAGCACTTAATAATGGTTATTATAAGATAATACATGCTGCATCCGGTAAGGTACTTGATGTTAGTGATGGACGTACATCATATAATAACAATGTTTACGTAAGCAGCTATAATGGGGCTATATCGCAGCAGTGGGCAATTGTTGAAACCGGTGGTTATGGTTTTGCGTTTATTAACAGATGTAGCGGAATGGCACTGGATGTCAAAAATTATGGTACCGCGAATGGAACTAACGTAGAGCAGTTTCCTTTTAACGCAAATCAGTATCAGACAAACCAGACATGGAAATTCCATGATGCTGAACATTTCGTTTATTATAATTTAAATGGTGGAATAAACGGTCCCGATACAGATATCAAATTCTATAAAAATGCACTTGAACTTAGTCAGGTCGCACCTTCAAGAGAAGGATATACATTTGAAGGATGGGCAACAAGTGCCGGTTCTGATACAGTTGCTTATCATCCCGGTGATGTTTATACCACTGATGCTAACATAACACTATTTGCTGTATGGAAGAGTACTGCAGCTGATAATGGTTCAGAAGATAATGGTGATTCAGGCAACACTGATAATGGCAATACTGATAACGGTAACACCAATAATGGTAATACTGATAATGGTAATACTGATAATGGCAACACTGATAACGGTAACACCGATAACGGAAATACTGAAAATGGTAACAGTGATGCTGGCAATAACAATCCCGGCAATGGCGATGCAGGTAATAGCGATTCAAACAACAGCAATCCTGGCAATAATGGCTCAGAAAACAATAATCAGCCGGTAGTTGTTACTCCTTCTGATCAGGTTGAAAACCAGAAGAGCGGATATTCAGTAGGTGATACTGTTGTTGATCCAAAATCAGATGCTTACTATATGGTTCTTCAGTCAGGAGAAAAATCAAATGCAGTTATCTATGTTAAATCAAAGAACATGGATGCAAACAACGTTATTATTCCTTCTGACATAACAGTTGATGGCACTAAATTTGTTGTTACAGAAATTGCTGCTAATGCCTTCAAGAACAATACTAATCTCAAATCAGTAATTATCGGGAAAAATATCCTGGTAATTGGTAAGAATGCATTTTCCGGATGTAAAAATCTGAAGAATATTAAGATTAAGACAACTGCGCTTTCAAAGATCACAGTTGGTAAGAATGCATTTAAGGGAATACATTCAAAAGCAAAAGTAAAAGTTCCTAAGAGCAAACTTAGGAGCTATAAGAAGGTATTGAAAGCAAGAGGCATATCTGGTAAGAAACAGAAAATCACTAAATAACTCTTTCTTAGAGCATAAGATGCAAAATGTAACAGATGCCTATGAAATACATGTAACAAGGGTATAAACGTTTGAAAAAAGGTATAAGAATGTACTTTAGGGTACATATCTTATACCTTTTTTATATTCTGATGCTTATAACAATTATTTGTGATCTTATCACTCTCATTTTAAAAATTCTACTGTAGCATGCTATTCGCTGAAAAATTGAGAAAATATTTTACCAATTTGCTATAATAGTCATTCGAGGGAACAAAACTACGTTGTAGTATGAAAAAAGCTAAAGGGGAAATCAAAAAATGAAGAAATGCTCAAAAAGAATAATACTTACTATCATGCCTCTTTTGTGCGTCCTTGTAATATTCGGATGCACATCAATTAAGTCCAAAGCAGCTGATGCACCTGGCACGCTGAAAAAAGGCCAGGAATTTTGCCAGATATTGAAACAACTATCATCAAGAGATTCTCAAGAATTTTTTGATATAAATCGTGTTTTAAAACATATTGTTTTTACTAAGCATCAGCCTACTTCAAGTCTGCCTCAAAAAGATATTGGTGTTAATGTTAAGGCTTATTATAATGCAAGCACAGGAACAGCATATATATATTGTCCTACAATGATCCTTTTTAATTCTAACAGTAGCGCTATGTTCTATAACTTTAGAAGTCTTGAGTCAATTGACTTTAGTCAGACAAGAATAGATACTAATAGTGTTATCAATATGAATATTTTATTTAATAAGTGCGAAAAACTGTCGGCTATCGATGTAAGTCAGTTTAAGACAGGGAATGTCAAAAGCATGTCAGAGACATTCGCTGATTGTTCTGCACTTGAATGCCTCAATCTATCCTCCTTTGATACTTCGAAAGTTGAGGATATGAATAATATGTTTAGAAATTGTATTAATTTGAAATCCTTAAACATTAGTAGTTTTAATACGACAAATGTAAAAGATTTCCGTGCAACATTCAGAGGATGCATATTATTAAAATCGCTGGATTTAAGCAATTTTAATACTTCAAAAACAGAGTATATGAATTATATGTTTTCCAGATGTAATAGTTTGGAAAGTTTGAATATTAGTAGTTTTGATACAACAAAGGTAGACTATATGGAGTTTATGTTTCAGGGATGTTCTTCACTTGAAATACTCAATCTAAGCTCTTTTGATCTTTCAAATTTGTCATATGATGAAAGCAGTGAGAATTTCTTTAGCGGTTGTAGCAATCTGAAGGTAATTTATTCTCCTAAAATAATAAAACGTGCATTCGCTTACGATTTTTCTTCAGGTACGGTCAATATAACCAGCCAACCTGTCGGAAAGATGGCTCTTGATGATAACAACAATGGCATACCTGATAATTCAACATTTTATGATAAACTCCCTATCGCTTCAACGAGCCATAAATATCTTCTCGTCAATAAGCTTGAAAATCCAGCCATAGTTGATACCGCTGTGTCTGAGCCTGAGCAGGAGCAGAAGCAGGGAGAAGAGGTAGTTAATAGTTTCGGTACCATTACTGTAACGATTGATGGAATCACCTACACTATTGACAACGACTACAATGCCATTGTTTTAAAAATAGGTAATATAAAGAAGGCTTCAATCAATAAGGTTACCATTAATAGTGTTACCTATCCGGTGGTAGCAATTGTTGATGGGGCGTGTGAAAATAATAAGACAATTACTACGCTTTCAATCGGACAAAATGTGAAATCTATCGGTAAAAATGCATTTAAGGGATGTAAGAAACTAAAGAAGATTACAATTAAAGCAAATAAATCCCTTAAGGTTGGAAAAAATGCATTTAAAAAAATACATAAAAAGGCTGTCATCAAGGTTAAAGGTGTAAAGGGAAATACAAAGAAAAAAATTGTAAAGGCAATAAAAAAGCAGACTAAGGCTACTGTTAAATAATATGGCTGTTTTTTTCAAGATTACAAAATATTTAGCTTTTTTTATAAGAAGTTAATTTCTCTTTTGATGAATAATACAAGATAATATATGTGTAACTATATTGTTCTTCAAGAGGGAGATAATTATGGATACAGAGAATATTCAGGCAAATGAAAATGTAACAGAAGTAGCTGGCAATGAAGAAGCAATGGATCCTTCTGTTGAGAAGCTTCTTGCTGCTATGGCCAATGCTGAGAAAGCGAGCGATGTTGATATGAGCTTGCAACAGGTTCCTGCAGATGCACCTGCTGAGGAAGCTCCGGCGGCTGATATTCCCGTACCTGAATTAACGGCCGAAGCTCCGGCTGCAGAGATTCCTATTGAAGAAATTCCTGTGCCAGAGGTTCCTGTAGAAGAGATTGCAGCACCAGTTGAAGAAGCTCCGGTTGTGGAAGTAGCTGTAGAGACACCACCAGTTGAAGAAGTTCCGGTTGCTGAAGTGCCGGTAGAAGCAGCACCTGTTGAAGAGATACCAGTTCCTGAAGTGCCGGTAGAAGCAGCTCCCGTTGAAGAGGCTCCTGTTGCTGAGGCGCCTGTAGAAGCAGCGCCAGTTGAGGAAGTTCCCATTGCTGAGGCTCCTGTCGAAGAAGCGCCAGTTGAGGAAGTTCCCATTGCTGAGGCTCCTGCCGAAGAAGCGCTTGCTGAGGAAATTCCTGCCGTAGAGATACCTGCAGAGGTAGCGCCTGTTGAAGAGATACCAGTTGCAGAAGTGCCAGTAGAGGCAGCGCCTGTTGAAGAGATACCAGTTGCAGAAGTGCCTGTAGAGGCAGCGCCTGTTGAAGAGACACCAGTTCCGGAAGTACCTGTAGAAGCAGCTCCCGTTGAGGAGGCTCCTGTTGCTGAGGCTCCTGTCGAAGAAGCAACTGCTGAGGAAATTCCTGCCGTAGAGATACCTGCAGAGGCAGCTCCCGTTGAAGAAGTTCCGGTTGCAGAAATTCCCGTAGAAGCACCTTCTGTTGAGGAGGCACCAATTCCGGAAGTACCTGTAGAAGCAGCTCCCGTTGAGGAGGCTCCTGTTGCTGAGGCTCCTGTCGAAGAAGCAACTGCTGAGGAAATTCCTGCCGTAGAGATACTTGCAGAAGAAGCGCCTGTTGAAGAGATACCAGTTCCGGAAGTAGCTGTAGAAGCAACTCCAGTTGAAGAAGTTCCGGTTGCAGAGGTTCCTGTCGAGCCTGCGCCTATTGGGGATATTCCAGTTGCTGAGGTACCTGTGGAAGCAGCACCTGCAGAAGAAGTTCCGGTTGCAGAAATTCCAGCAGAAGCAATTCCTGTTGAGGAAGCACCAGTTCCGGAAGTACCTGTAGAAGCAGCGCTAGTTGAGGAAGTTCCCATTGCTGAGGCTCCTCTCGAAGAAGCGCCTGCTGAGGAAATTCCTGCCGTAGAGATACCTGCAGAGGCAGCTCCCGTTGAAGAAGTTCCGGTTGCAGAAGTGCCTGTAGAGGCAGCTCCTGTTGAGGAAATACCAGTTGCAGAAGTGCCTGTAGATGCAGCGCCTGTTGAAGAAGTTCCAGTTGCAGAAATTCCATCAGAAGCACTTCCTGTTGAGGAAGCACCAATCCCGGAAGTATCGATCGAAGCAGCTCCCGTCGAGGAGGCACCTGTTGCTGAGGCTACTGTCGAAGAAGCGCCTGCTGAGGAAATACCAGTTGCAGAAGTGCCTGTAGATGCAGCGCCTGTTGAAGAAATACCAGTTGAAGAGATTCCTGTAGAGGCAGCTACCGTTGAGGAGATACCAGTTACAGAGATTCCTGCTGTCGAGATTCCTGTAGAAGAAGCACCTATTGAGGAAATACCAGTTGATGATATACCTACAGAGGCAGCTCCTGCAGAAGAAGTTCCCGTTGAAGAGATTCCGGTTGCAGAAGTACCTGTAGAGGAAGCACCTGCTGTAGAGATACCCGTAGAGGCAGCACCTGTTGAAGAGATCCCTGTAGAGGATATTTCCGGTGAAGCGGAGATAACGCTTCCTGAGCTTGATCTTGATATACCTGATCTCATCATTCCGGAATCTGAAATGCTAGAGAAGAGAGAAGATACTGATACTTCTGATATTTCAATTGATGAAGTTCTGGAAGAGACATCTGCTGATGAGGAGACTGAAGAGGCACAAGAAGATGTGATTTCTCTAATGGAAGATATGCCTGATTCGGATGCAGAAGATAGTGGTGAAACAAATGATATAACTATCGAAGACAGTTTTGATCAGGCTACGGAAGTTATGCTTGGCGCTGTTCAGGATATGACTTACTTCCTCAAGGCAGAAGATTTTGAATATACAGAGATCACCATTGCTGACAATCATGTATTACTTTTGCTAAAGATGGATGACGATGATGTTCTTTATATCGAATATGAGGATGATGATTTCATTTCATTCGTCTCACATTTCGAGAAAGACGGAAAGAGCGCTTATAAGGATGTTATCAATTCCTATATCAAAGACACATTAAAGCTCGGTTGCAGCTATAAAATTGTCAGAGAAAAAGGTAGCAAGACAGTAAGTCGTTACAATTGATTTTAATAAGTGACTCCCTACAAATTACACAAATTTGTAGGGAGTTTTTCTATTTGTTTATAAAATATCTTTTCTGATATAATCCTGTCTTTGACAGTTTTAATACCAACTAAAGACGCCAAAAGCCTTAATACATCAGGCTCTTGGCGTTATTTTTGTGATTCTTGATATATAGTAATATTACCTTTGCTTGCTTTGTTTTTCTATAGTTCTCATATCAGCTTTAGTAATGAATTCGTAATCGGTTCTAAAACCGCATACTTTATGAAGGGCATCAGTAAGTTTATCACGAATGTAAGTTGGCATGTATCCCTGTCCTTTAATGTCTGCAAATTTCATTGATTTCAATTTATCCAAGATTTCTTCACAGGTGTATTTGTTTTCAAGTTGCTTTTCCAATAAACGATAAACAAGTAATGACAGGAAACATATCAGGAAGTGGGCTTCTATTCTGTCATCTCTTCTGATATAGACAGGTCTTGCAGCGAAATCTGTTTTCATGATTCTGAAGCATTCCTCGATCTGCCATCGTCCCTCGCTTACTTTCAAAATATCCTTAACATCATCGTCTATAAGATCTGTACAGACAGCGTAAAGACCGTCATATCCAGCTTCTTCGGCAACCTTTGTCTCGTCAAGATAGTAATGGATATCGGCAACTTCGCCATCTTCAGTACATGCATCCTTCCATATAAAACGGGCTGGATCATTAGGGTTTTTACGATTCTTTTTTAGCTTTCCTTTGTTGATCATAGCCTCGGCACGTTGTACCTGAGCTTCCCTGATTGCCTTTTGATAAGCTGCATATTTGGGCGAATAGGTGATTATGAGTAGCTGATCGATATTTCCGCTGATATATATGATTTAGGTGTCAAACTCCCGTGCAATAAAAAACAGACGAATTTAGATTCAAAAAAGCGTTTATTTATGCAAGTTTAACAAAAGTTTAATTATTAATAAATTTATTATTTATATATATACATGTAAAATATATTTGTATATGAATCTACGTACAATAATGTTTATTAATACATTTATAGGTAATTGCGAAACTCGCTTTGCTCGTTCGCAATCTTGAATTTAAACAAAGAAGAATTCATGCAGAGCATGAATTCTTTGATGCAAAAATGTGAACTAGCAATTTTGGCGCACTTTAATAAGCATATGGCTTAATGAAGTTGGTAAGTCCTACGCGATTAGCGGTTTTACACTGCGGATATACTCATGATGTTTGATTTTGTCAGCTAGAACGACGGTGATGAGCTGAGTGATACCTGCAAGAATTAGATCAGCATGCAATGTTTTTTCATTTTGTGTGCGACGCCCTGCAAGACAGAGATTCTCTTTCATGTGATTGATATCTCTTTCAACGACGGTTCTGATTTTATAGGTGTTATCCCATTCTTCAGTACCGCGCAGTATCCCTGGATATGCACGTAGATTCTTTTCGGGATAGATATATATCATACGGCCGCAAGGAGAATTAGTGCAGGGATTTTTACATTGACACTCACGAAGAGATTTGCCAGTAGATTTATTGTAAACACGTTTGATTTTGGGACAGACAAATTTATATCTTACTAAACCATTGTTCCTTGAAGATTTGCCATCGGATTTCATTGGGAGTGAATCATCTTTAGGACAACATGGAATGCCATTTTTGCTTAAAGCGGGTTATTTTAGAGGCATCAGGAACTTTGGTAAAACCACAGAATTCACGAAGTGGCTTGGAGTATGAAAGAAACACCAGTAGAAGCTGATCTGTGGGGATGCTAAAAACGCGTTGGATGATTAAAGGCTAGAGCATGGCTTTTAATGGGTATTTACGGGATCTTCCCGTTGATGCATAGAAATGCTTTGTAAAAGAGAGCGGAATAATTTCATCAAGGTCGATATTGGTTTCTAATAGAGACAGAAACGCGGGCTTGTCATTTTCAAATTTATCCTGACAGTCTGCATAGATATCAGCCAAAGAAAGCTGTTTATATGGTATCATATATATCAGAATAACTCCTTTCTTAGTGTTGGTCAGTGGTTTCTCGTCAATTCTATTGTACCATATCTAGTGAGGGGTTATTCATTTTTTATGAAGCAAAAACGCCGTATTTATGCGGCTTTCGGCGTTTTGCAAACGCCTAAATACATTTATAAATGGAGGGTAAAAATGGGAACAGCTTCAACTATTGGAAATAATGGAAAAAACAATTCGAGTGTAAAAAAAAGTATTGGAAAAACATTATTGATGTGTTTACTGCCTGTGATTATCATTGGAGTAGTTGCAATTATTCTTATTCTATCATTCAATGCTAAAGCTACAATTGAAGATGTATCTCTTATGGATCTTCAGGCTGAAACACAGGCTAATGCTTACAATATGGGAACCGGATTCAGAATGCTGTTGGCAAAATTTGGTCAATATTGTGATACCATGGAACAGGTTCCTTTTGAAGATGAGGAAGCAATTCTAAAATATATTGAGCCCTCTACAAATTACACAATCATTAACAATACAGGAATTTACATTGGTTTTGAGGATGATACTTATGTTTTTGCCAATCATACCATACAGGCTCCTGACTGGAAGCCTACACAAAGAGATTGGTATAAACTTGCACAAGGACATGAGACATTTATTGAATCTGACCCTTATGTTGATGCATCTACCGGGCAGCTTTGTGTCTCTTTTGTAAGACAGAACAGTTTTTATAATGGAATGGAAGGAGTTTGTGCTGTTGACGTTTTCCTTGGTGATATTCAGAATGAAGCATCAAAATATACTCCCATGAAAACAGGTAATTCTATGATACTTGCCGGGGATTACATTATCAGCTATGTTAATCAGGATTTAAATGGTAAAAAAATATCTGAATCAGGAAATGCTTTTCTATCTAGCGTTAAAGCATATATTGATTCCGGTAGTACTGCGGTTACAAAAATAAAAAATCCGTTAAGCGGAATTGAATATTATGTTTGCTACTATAATATTCAGGGTACAAGTTGGAATATGGTTTCTTCTGTTCCTGTAAATGATGTTTTGGCATCATCCAACAGATTTATGATTATTGCAATGATTGCAATGATTGCATTGATTTTCATAATCACAGTTATTATTTTGATCACAATAAGCAGAGTTATTTCTAAGCCTGTTAATAGTCTTTCTAATAGTATACTTAAGATTTCATCAGGGGATTTTACTACGCAGATGCCTCAAGATAAAGGTGATGAAATTGGTCTTATCAGCAAAGAAATGGAAAATTATGTTCAAGTAATGAATGATACAATTTCTAATATACAGGGGAGAGCGGAACAACTACAATTTGACTCAAACTCTTCAAAGGATGCTTCAAGTAAGATGACTGAAGGAGCTAATGAGCAGTCTAAATCGATGGAACAAATCCAGACAACAATGGATGATATTTCAAATGCAGTAGGAGAACTTGCTAATAATGCAACTATGCTTGCACAGTCAGTTGCAGAATTAACCGATAATGGAAATAAGACAAATGAGATAATGCTAAGTCTTGTAGATCAGGCTGAAGTTGGACAGAATGATATGAGCAATGTTCAGAAGAATATGGAAGTAATAACATCTTCCATGAGTGATATGAATGATGTGGTTTCTACAGTAGGAGATTCTGCGGATAAGATTACTGAAATAGTAGGGATGATTGATTCTATTTCTGAACAGACAAACCTTCTGTCACTTAATGCAAGTATTGAAGCTGCAAGAGCCGGAGAAGCCGGAAAAGGCTTTGCTGTTGTTGCTGATGAAATCGGTAAACTTGCTCAAAACAGCCAGGAAGCTGCTAAAGAAATCAGCGATATTATCGCAGAGATCACAAATCTTATTAAAGATCTTGCCGAGAAATCTCAGGCAAATATGGAGGCTATTACCAATAGTAGCGGAGCAGTTTCAAAAGCTGGAGATAGCTTTAGCAAGATCAATCAGGAGCTCAATAGTACAGCAGACACAATGCGCAACATGATTGGAATGATGGCAAATGTAAATGACATAGCATCAAGTGTTGCTGCTATATCTGAGCAACAGTCAGCTAGTTCTGAAGAAATAACAGCTACTGTAGCCAATTTGGCAGTAAGTGCTCAGGAGATTGCTGATGAATCAAAGGGTGTTGAGAATGTTGCAAATTCTGTATCTGATTCAGCTATATCCATCAATGAGCTGCTAAACAGATTTACCATACGATAAGAAATGCAAAATTAATCGTGATTTAATAGTAATTTCACTGATAAAATCCTGTCTTTGACAGTTTTAATACCAACTAAAGACGCCAAAAGCCTTAATACATCAGGCTCTTGGCGTTATTTTTGTGATTCTTGATATATAGTAATATTATACCACAAATCACTATATATCACTATATATTAAAAATAAAATTTGACAAAAAAATACAGACCAGATGTGGTCTGCAACTATTTTTGATATGATTTAGGTGTCAAACTCCCTACAAATTACACAAATTTGTAGGGAGTTTTTCTATTTGTTTATAAAATATCTTTTCTGATATAATATCACTTCGAGAGGGGATAGCCGAAAGGCATATCATACATACGGGGAAAGAAAAAAATGAAAAAAGTTTTTGGGAAACTACTGTTGTTTATCACATCAATCATGTGTGTGATAGTCTTATTTGGATGCTCATCCATAAACTCCAGAGCTGCTGAGAAAATTCATAAGGTTACAGAGCTTAAACTGGATGGTGAAAATCTTCATTTCAAAACCGTCTCTGAAGGATACTATTTTGTTATCAGAGATGTTGTTGATAAACATGGTGTAAAGCATCAGCTTCCAAGTAACAAATTAGGGAAAATTAATGCAAATGAAGTAATTGATGACTATAATCAGTTCGCTTTTATTGGATATGATTTTCTTGGAGAAGTTCATGTTTATGTCATTGCTGGTATAAAAGATATGCAGAACTATCATGCAGACATAGATAAGTATAAAAACGATCCTGACTATTCAGTTACTGAATATACAACAACTTTGACAAGAAGAATGCCTAAGCCGGAGGAAGTTAAGGCTTCAATAGTTCATGAAAATGGTTATTCATATTGGACAATCAGCTGGAAAAATGATGGTTTTGCTCATATTACCGAATCAAAGAACAAATCATCAATAAACCAGATGCAAACACTAATGAAGGGAACAAATAATGTCAGATTCCCGCTTGATCAGACAGAGGTAAGTGTAAGGACCATTACAACTGATTTGAATACGGTAGCTAATTCAGAACCTGTACTTGTTAATATTCCTGATGAGGACGCAGGTGAGAACGAGTCAGATGATCCAGGAACCGAGGAGCCTTCTGAGCCTGAGAATCCTAGTGATCCTTCAACACCTACAGAGAATGAAACGCCTGCTCAGCAGCCTTCAACACCTGCAGGCAATGAATCTGGAGCACAGCAGTCAGCAACTGTGCAGACACCTGAAGCAACAGCTTCTGCTGAAGTGGCAGCTGATAACTCAGAGAAAATAGACTCAAGTCTTAAAACAACAAAATTCACAAAGATTAATAGTGCAAACAAGAAGGTTACACTTACCTGGAAAAAGCAGACAAAGGATATAAATGGTTATGTAATTCAGTATAGTACAGATAAATCCTTTGCATCTGATGTAAAAACAGTTAATATTAATAAGTCTAAGACTAATTCTAAAATAATAAAGAAATTAAAAGCCAAGACAAAGTATTATTTCAGAATTCGTACATTTAAAACATCTGGTTCTGAAAA
Source organism: Butyrivibrio sp. VCD2006 (assembly GCF_000423925.1). Lineage (GTDB taxonomy): Bacteria > Bacillota > Clostridia > Lachnospirales > Lachnospiraceae > Butyrivibrio. The sequence continues at coordinate 111,988 of NZ_KE384106.1, read as the reverse complement.
AGTTTACTCTAAATGGAGTAAAGTGAAAAATATTAAGATCAAATGATTTATTGAAGAAGAGGGATAGTATAGGTTTCAGTATTGAGACTTAAACATTATGAGTATTTACGAAGGAAATGAAAGCTATATATTTATAAGCTATAGCCACAAAGACAATAAGAAGGTTATGCCTGTCATAAAAAGACTCCAAAAAGACGGGTATAGGGTGTGGTATGACGATGGTATCGAGGTGGGTTCGGAATGGCCGGAGACAGTAGCGAACCATCTGCTATCATGCGAATTGTTTCTTGTCTTTGTTTCAAATAGTTATCTTGATTCATTTAACTGTAAACGTGAGATAGATTTCTCTGTTAGCAAGAGAAAATCCACCATTGCGGTGATACTGGAAGAGACTAATATGTCTCCCGGAACTGAGATGCAGCTTTCAAGTGTTCAGTTCCTGAATAAATATCTGCTAAAAGATGAAGAATTCTATTCAAAGCTTTACCAGTCAGAACTGATTAAGCCCTGCCAAATTGAAGCCGAAGAAAACTTACCTGATGAGAAAACGGAATCAAGAAATACTACGGACAGCACTAATAGGCAAAAGAAACGCTTAAATTTTTCCAGTAAAGCTTTGGGTAGTTTTAAGACCGTAAAAACCAAAAAGCTCAATATTAAAAAATTTGCTGCTATTGCCTGCAGTATTTTATTAGTGGGAATATTATGCTATATTCTTGGCTTAAATCTTACTCATATTACCATAGCCGGAGTCAGGTATAGCACTGATGAGGAACATCTTACTATAAAGGATACAACCCTCACAACTTCCGATACAAGAAAACTCGCTAGATTTAAAAAGCTACAGCTTCTTTCGTTTGAAAATTGTGATTTCAGCGATAATAGTGAAAATGAGCTTTCTCGATTAAAATATGGTATTAAGAGTTTTCACGTAATTGACTGCAAAGGCATTGATAATTATAACTGGCTAAGCCGCATCTCAAGTGTTGAATGGCTTGAAATAAAAAATTCCGGATTTAAGGACAGTAATGTTAATGATGTATGGTTTTTCACACTTGATAAACTTATAAGCCTGGATTTGTCAAACAATAAGGAATTCACAAATCTAAGCGGAATAATGAAAGAAATAAACAGCGACCTTCAAAAAATACTTCTATCAAATACCGGAGTACATAACCTTGCGCCACTATATAAGTTTGAAAACCTTAGAATGATTGATATTTCCGGATGTGAAGTTGATTCGCTTGATCCTTTAAGAAATCTTAAAAATGTCACTTATATAGCAGCTGATGATAATAATCTGGAAAATCTTAATGGCTTAGAACAAATGACTAACCTGAAAACTCTTTCGGCATCAGGGAACAACCTTGAATCCATAGAGGCTGTTAAGGATTGTATTTATCTTGAAAGAGTGGATTTTTCAGACAATAAGATTACGGATATATCGCCTCTTGCTAAAAGTAGCATTTCATTGCAGGACCTGTTCCTAAATAATAATGGAATAAAAGACATGACACCATTAACAGGGATGTGCAGTCTTGAAGTATTGCTGATAGATGGAAATGATATTGATAATATTGATTTCCTTGATAAATGTGATGAGCTTAAAATTTTGTCCGCCAGAAAAAATAAGATAACATCCATTGACCCGATACTCAATAAAAAAAATCTGGATGCACTATATCTTTCAGACAATATGATAACGGGGGATGTGATCTTTGGTGAAAAAATGGGCATCTGGAACGACAGTATTTCTGATAATAATGTCGGAATATGGGAAATCCAATTACAACACAACATGATCGAATCACTGGAATTTAAGGGAAAAGTTCCCAATAGCCTTTCTGTTTATGACAACCCACTTGGCAGTCTTATGGGGGCTTCAAAAGTAGATGAGGCAGAAGAGGAAGATTCTGAACCGGAGATTGCATACTTTACGAATTCAGAGGGGCATACTACTATAATTGAAGATTTTGTAGAACCTCACGAAAGGAAAGGCACGATGTCAGGTCTTTACAAAGTCTACCTTTCATGGGACACTGATAAATCTGATAAGATGCTTGATATTCTGTATTCTTTAGATGAATATTCAAATGTTTATCTTTCCGGATGTCCACTGGATTACAAATCCCAGGCTGAGGAAATTATAACAGTTATTTCTTATGTAACTAACGAAAAGATGGATGAGATAATGGAATCTGACCGAACTAAAATGTTAGATAATCAGCATTTCTAATATGACTTTTTTAAAATACCTCCTTTTGGCGGAAGCGCCATATTTTACAAATGATAAAATATAACCGATTTGATGGGCCTTGTTGTCAGATTAACCTAACTGTGTAAAATGGAAATTACTAGAAAGCCTTGAAACATGGGCTTTCTTTTTTTGTACTTTTTACAGAAATAAGCGCTTAGCTTTAAAAAATCAAGCTAAAAATTGTAAAAAGCCGAAGCTATAAAGCAACATTTGTAAAAAGCCGAACTATTAAAGCTAAAGCTGTAAAAAGCCGATGCATCCCTTCGTTGACTATCGAGATATGCCGATAATGTTATAGTAATAACGTATTTATGTTAAGGAGGTGATGTCATGTATCGTTACGAAAAACCAATAGAAAGGGCACGGAGCTCAAGTTATGGCAGCAATTACTGGGTATTTTAGAGCAGAAAGATCCGCAGGAAAGTTGCTGTTTTTTCCAATCTCGAATTTGAGGTTTATAGATGCATTTCTTGCTGAAGATTTCAGAGTTTTAATGAATAGCTTATGTACATTTCAGATTATGCTTTGTAAAATAATTACGGGCAAATAATAATATATGTGAGGAGAATGAAAAGGTTTATCATGGGGAATTTAATAAGTGTGGCTAAAAGAAACTTAAGCCGAAGGGTTCTGGTGCTGACATTGTGCGTATGCTTTTTTATGGGAGTGTTTAGCATGAATGTTTGTGCCGGGAATAAATTTGCTTACGATTACGGCGTTTTTCTATCGGTAAATGCCGGAAAGAGTGCCATGAAAAAGTTTGGGGATTATAAGACAATTGTCCTCGATGTTCAGAATGGCTTTTCATCAAAAGATATTAAGAAGCTAAAGAAAAAGGGACATAAAGTCTACAGCTATATCAATGTCGGAGCTATAGAGAATTATCGGGATTATTACAGCAGATTCGAAGATATAACACTTGGTGTGTATGATAATTGGCCTGATGAAAAATGGGTCGATGTCTCAACGGAGAAATGGCAGAATTTTATCCTGAATGAGCTTTCTACGGAGATAGATGAAACCGGAGTAGATGGTTTTTTTGTAGATAATATCGATGTTTATTATCTGTATCATACTGAAAACATATATGCCGGTGTGGAAAATATTCTCAAAGGTCTTAGCAAAAAGGGAAAAGTCATAATCAATGGAGGAGATACCTTCATCACAGAATATTACGAGAAAAATGGCAACCTTAACGGGATTCTTGATGGTGTAAATCAGGAGACGGTTTTTTCAAAAATAATTGATTATGATAAGGATAAGTTTGGGAAAAACGACTCCGATGAAACGAAATATTTCAAAAAATACTTAAAGACTGTAAAACGTGCCCATAAAAAATGCTATCTGCTGGAATACACCAAGGATAAAAAATTGAGCAATAAAATAAGAGAATATTGCAAGAAAAAGCATTACAAATACTATATTTCGGGGCGTCTGGATTTGTCCTGAAACTAAAAAATGTATTTCACCTTACGAAAAGTGCAACTCACCTGAGTTGTGCTTTTTTTGTGGGGGAAATGAGGTAGTATCTATCTCGTAAGAAAGGTTTCGATGAAAGGAGTTCAAAATGCAAAACGCAATAGAAGTTAGTAAACTGCAGAAAAAATATGGTGAAATGACTGCCGTAAATAATATCTCTTTTTTCGTAAAGCAGGGTGAGCTGTTTGCCTTCATTGGAGAAAATGGTGCCGGTAAATCAACGACAATATAATTGCATTAAACCGGAATTTTATGCAATGTTATTTTCAGTTAGGTAGAGTCCCAGATTTTGCGTTAGGAAAAGCCCCGTTGTTTCAATGCCGTTATCCCTTAACATCTTCTCTATCTTACCCTGCTTTATTGGGATTGCACGGTCACGCCACCATTCTATGACATCCTTTGGGCTTGTCCTGTTTTGCAAAGGCAAAAGCACTATGTTCTCTTTTTTACCCAGCTTGATGATATTTCCGTCTTCACCTATCTGAAGTAACATTACTTCTTCATTTTTACGCATCAAAGTATACATTGCCATTTCATTCACCACCTAACAGCTCATTCTCATATTCATTTTCAAGGGACATCCATGCATAGTCAGATATGAAGCTGCTTGGCACATCTTTCTGCTCATCCAGCTTCTTAATTCTCCGGACACCTTCAATAATAAAATCTATTTCGTAGTGATCATCTTCTGATAAAAGAAGTCTTCCAGAAATGTCATACTCATCGCTGTGCACTGTCTCAATAAGAATTTCTCCCCTATCACGGTAGATAGCCTCCATGATCGCCCTGTTAACGAATTCTCCCATAGTCTCACCCATGGCCTTAGCATGGCCTTTGATATAATCCAGATTCCCTTTATCAGTACGAACCCTTATCTGATCAGTAGAATTGACGTATCTTCGTGTAGCTTCTTTCTGAGCCTTTGTATAAATTGCTCCCATGTCCGATCTCCTCTAAAAAAATAGTATAGATACACTATATATTTAGTTATAGTGTATCTATACTATTATAAAAAGTCAATTATCCATTGGGGACGAGGTTGTAGGGCCAAATAACACAGAATAATGATCCTTTAACCCCGTCCCCCAAGAGATCAAAAATTAAAGTCGTAACTGATAAAAAGCAGCAACCACAAATCAGCTGTTTATCTAATTTGTGGTTGCTCAATTCGATTTACTTCTTATTCTTTACCCATTTTATCTTCACATTCTTTGGAAGATTTGTTTTCTGAAGAAGCTTATTGTTTTTCTCAAATGTCTTTTGATTTGTTTTTATCTTGATGGTGCCATTTTTGTTCATCCCCTTTAAGGCATTTTTACCAAGCTTCTTCAGTTTACCCTTTATCGTGACATTCTTAACATTGCTGCCACCCTGCATGGCCTTGTTGTCTATTCTATTGACGTTCTTGCCAAAAACAACTTCCTTCGCTTTCTTGCAGTTCTTCATGAAGCCTTTGCGGACTCTGGTAACCTTATAGGTCTTGCCACCAGACTTGACTGTAGCAGGAACAACAATTTTCTTAATATTATTGCTGTTTACTATTTTAAGGTCAATGCTGGTCCCCTTTGCCTTCTGATATACAAACTGCTCGATGGGCTTATCCTGCTTGTCATAATGTGTAACAGTGATCGTGTTTTCTTTATTATCCTCTTTTGTAACAGACTTTGTTCCGTCCGGATTCTGCTGTACATCACCATCATTCTGCTGAATATCACCCGCATCCTTCTGAAGCTCTGCCAGGGCAGTCTCAGCATCCGTCAGCTTCTTAAGAGTATCAGCAGACACCTTCGCCTTCTGATCGTTGGTCAGGGCATTATAAGCTGTTCTCGCCGCTTCGATGGCGGCCTTGTCGCTTGTCTTTACATCTGCTGCCGCAGGCAGGGCGTTGATTGTTTCACTTACTGT
>NZ_KE384106.1:86461-105184 GCF_000423925.1 Butyrivibrio sp. VCD2006 | reverse complement strand
AATGCTGCCTCGGCATCTGTAAGTTTCTTTAGTGTATCAGCAGATACCTTCAACTTCTGATTATCTGTAAGAGCGTTATATGCTGCTCTTGCCGCCTCGATGGCTTCCTTGTCGCTTGTCTTTACCTTTGCTGCCGCGGGCAGGGCATCAATCAGCGTATTCACAAGCGCTACTTCCGCTTCTTCCAACTTCGCCTTGAACGTATTGCCAACCGCCTCTTTCTGCGTGTCGCTCAGTTCGTTATACTTCGTCCGCGCCGCTTCGATGGCGGTCTTGTTGTTGGCGGTCACAGCCGCTGCCGCAGGAAGCTCGACAATGGCGAGCGCCGCTTCTGCGGCTTCCAGCTTCGCCTTTGCGGTATCGCCAACCGCCGTTTTCTGCTCTGCGCTCAGCGCGTCATACGCCGTCCGCGCCGCTTCGATGGCGATCTTGTTCGCCGTGGTCACCGCGCTTGCTTCGGGAAGCTCGGCGATAGCGAGCGCCGCTTCAACTGCCCCCAGCTTTGCGAGGGTGTCGGTGGAAACCGTCGCTTTCTGCGTGTCGGTCAGGGCGTTATACGCCGCCCTTGCCGCTTCGATGTCGTCCTTATCTGCGGTCGTCACATTTTCAGCTTCCGGCAGTGCGTCGATCAGGTTGTTCACATTCTCCGCGGCCGTAACAACCGCAACTTCGGTCGCCCTGCCGGCGGGCGTGGTATCCGTCGCCTTGGTGCGGACGAGGTAGGTGCCGGAGGCAACCGACGTCTCGCTTGCGGATGCCGTCGTCCAACCGCCTGTGCTGTTCTTCAGCTTGTACTCCATGTCGGCGGTCGTCCCCTTGATCTTGCCGTCCGCAGTCCCGGCGGGAGGCTCCGAGGTCAGTCCGGTCGGCGCGGCGGGACGGGCGGTAAGCGTCACCTCTACCCACGCGCCGGCGGCAGTATCATCGGTCGCCGCTGTGCGCACATAGATGGTCGGCGTACCTTCGCCGTCAAGAATATCCGTCAGCGATGTGATCGCTGTTCCGTCGCCGGTATTGGTGGAAGAAACCTCATAGCCGTTATTTGCGGAAATTGTCTCACCCGTATAAGTGAAGGTAATGCCGTTGGTTTTCGCGTCGTCCGCGCTCAGCTCCGCAGCCGTTTTCTTCTCCACCGCTGCGGTAGCGGTAGAAGTCTGAGTAGGACGATTGTCACCTGTCAGTTCATTCCCGTTTGCATCCTTCGTCTGATAAACTGTTACTGTTATAGCCTTGCCTAAATCTACTGCTGTAAGGGTATAGGTATCCTCCGTCGCACTATCGATCTTCACATTGTCACGATACCACTCATAAACCAGATCAGTTGCATCCGTCTCGGCAGTCAGAACATCGCCGATCTGCGGAGCCCCCAATGTAACAGTTGTCTCACCGCGCTTTACAGTTATAACCGGTTTGGTATTGTCATCCAGTAAGGTAATTGGTATCGGGTCACCAAAGATCAATTCTCCGTCACCGTTCTTATGAATTCCTTTGTTAGCATCATCACTAAAGAAGAATTTGTTTCCACTATCATCGGTGTTAAAGGTGTTATAACCACTGGTAAACGCTACATTTGCGTCATAAATATTGTAAACTCCGATCTTGGCACCGGTCGTCAAGGCGCCTGCGATCACGATCTTCTTCGTTTTGTCGGTGCTACGATAGTTACAAGGTGTTCCCCCTGTCAGGCTGTAACCATCTTCGTTTTTTGTAACTGTTCCGCCGATCACATTGTTCCGGATCACGGCCGTCCCTGACACTTTCGGCTCTGCTCCAGCACTTCCGATTCCGCCGAAACCGTCCGCCGCTCCTGAGTTATACTGAATCGCTCCACCACTCATAATAAAGGTTGCGCCGCCATTCAAAAGAACACCACCGGTATAGGTAGTTGTCTGGTTATACTGGATCGCTCCGCCGATCATCTCAAATGTTGCATTTTTAGCTACAGAAACACCGGCGCCGTTGACGTTACCTATGTTACCCTGAATCTTGCCTTCTTCCAGTTTGAAGGTACCGCCATTTACGGCAACACCCTGTTTTGCGCCTGTGATCTCGCCGGTCTTGACTCCGCTGGTGTCATTCAATATAAGCGTACCATTGCTTATCGTAATGGCAGTAGTCTGTTGATCGCCGTCGATAGTATGTCCGTTCAGGTCAAGGGTTACGATCGTATTACTCTTGTTGAAAGTAAATGTTCCTGTGACATTCTCAGTCAATTTGATCGTTTGATTATCAGTTGCCGCGTCTATCGCCTGCTGAAGCGTGTCATAGCTATTAGTCCCGATCGAAGCTTTTGCTTTTATTTCATACACCACATGGGCAGTTGCTGAATTATCGCCATCGCCGAGAGTAATTTCAGCCCAATATTTTCCTAGTACCGTAGGTGCTGTCGTAATAGGGGCGAGGGCAGCGCCTCTCGTTCCGTCGTCATTTGCTTTGTAGTAGTTTACATCCGGAAGCGGAGAGAAAGCCTTCACATCACCTTCAAACTTTGCCCCCGTATCCGATCCCACGATTGTAAGAGTAGCGGTGAGATCCTCCAACGTACATGCCACGCCATTGCTATCTGTACCGGCACATGTTGCTGTAATAGTATTTCCGCCAGCCGTATAGGTGAAGCTGTGGGTGTGGCTATATTCAGCAAACATATTCTTTGGTCTGCTGCCACTATAACTACGTTCTACGCTGGCACTATCATCGAGAACCGTTCCGGTATTGTCAGTACCCTGATACAGCTTTACGCATTTGCCAAGGGTCAGTGTGCCGGCTGCTCCGGCGCTATTACCCCAGCCATTTCCGCCGCCGCCGATACCTGCGCCGCCGCCGCCATCTTCTCCACCATTACCGCCTGTTGCCGTTACAGTACCGCCGTAGATGTTGACTGTGCCACCATCGCCGCCGCCGGGGGACCTATGACCAAGGCCGCCGCCGCCGATGCCTGCGCCACCGCCTGTATTGGTCGCGCCATTGCCGCCGGTCGCCGTAACAGCGCCGCCGTAGATGTTGACCGTGCCGCCTACGCCGGCGATATAATAACCATCACCATTTCTACCGGCATTGCCGACGCCGCCGATGCCTGCGCTACCGCCATATTGAGCACGAGCACCGTTGCCGCCAGTCGCGGTAAGCGCGCCCGTGCCGCCGCTCTGCGCGTAGATGTTGAGCGTCGCATTTGTGGTGGTGATGCCCGCACTTGCTGTGAGCGTCGCACCGTCACGAAGAATAAGGTTTACTGTACCGTTAACTGCGATACGGCTGCTGATGGTAAGACCACCTTCCGGTACGATATACCACGAACCGTTAGTCCAACTGGTAGTGTTGGACGCAAGTTCTGTCGCATTCACGTTCTGATTGTCACCGTTCCCGTCAACATAGCTGGCGCTGGCTGCATACGCCGTCAAACTCATCCCCGGTACAAGTCCCAGCACAAGCACAAGGCTGAGCAGGATGCTCAAAAGTCGTTTCTTTGTTTTCATAAATTGCTGTCTCCTTTCATATTCACGGCTGTTATGGCCACCGCTGAACCACGCTGAACAATACAAAAACCGCCGAACCTGACAGGGTATACTTACCCCGACAGAATCCGACGGTTATCCATCACGAATGTAGTATTCAGTTCCATGCGTCTTGTTGCCGCAGGACGCAAAAAGGGCGCAGTTATAGCCTGTGCTGTGCTGTGCTGTGCTGTGCGAGTGTATACCGGTTCCGCATGGCTAAGCCTCCTTCTGATAAAAATCTTAATTATTTCAAATAAAAGCTTTTCACTAATTCCAAATAACAACACTTATACGTAATAATTATCGCAATTAACTCTAAAGAAACCATTATCCAAGCAGTGCTTTTAGATTAAAATTTCATTAAATTATTATTAAAAAGTCAATTTAGTACAGACTATACATATTTTATATGACCTGTATATATTGATTACATTTTTATTCTCCATGACAACATATGTAGGAGTTCCCAAAAGATCATTTTCATCATAAAATCCCAATCCGTTTTTTCGATATTTCCTATCGCGAATAAGAAACTGCATAATTTCAAAGAATCATTCTTCTAAAATCATCTGCTTTAAATATTTATCCTGATCCCTTGAACTGTGAACAATACCGGTAACCTGCACCGCAGCGTGTTCAACATCAATCCAGAAATAAACAAGATAATTTCCAATATTTGTTTTCCTTACTCCTTCCGTTCTCCATGGTTCTTCATCTACAAGAAACCATTTTTCAGGGTTTACTGAAAGATTTTCTAGAAGTTCATCAAATGAATCCATAAGAGTCTCTGCAGCATCCGGATTTTTCAATACAACTGCTATATGCCATGCAATACCTCGAAGCTGTTCTTCCACCTGCCTGGTCAGTCTAACTTCAAATCTGTTCAACGTGTCCACTCCCTTATATCCTTTTTAATGTCAGAAATAACATCTTTTGCAGGGCGGCTCTCATTATTTTTTGCCTGCGAAAGGCCTCTTTCCATCATAATGTCGAATTCCCTGTCAGTCATTTCATCCCTGGCTACAGGATTAGTAGATAAGTCGAATGTAAAAGGTATTCCCCTTGTTCTTATTATTTTCTTATAAAGTGCATTTATGACTACAGAGCTTGATATACCAAGCTGGCTCAGAATCTCCTCTGCTTCTTCTTTTACTTCAGGCTCAACTCTTGCTAGGATGGTTGCTGTTTTGTTTGCCATACATATCACCTCTCTTTCTGTCTATATTTTAATGTATATCTATTAGATATACAACGGTCAGGTTGAAATTTCATTCTATGTTCATAACTCTTCCTGAAATCATTGGACATACATGAAATATACCCGTTGCTCTTATAAATGCATTTTTACTAACAATTACAAATAACTGCTTTTAAATCCGCTAATCTTAATTATGTCCCCTTGATTAAATTCAGTCATAAAATTTCTCTCCCCACCGGCTCACCCCAGTCAAAATCGCAAACTGTTATTTCTCCGTTATATTCTGCCAACCTTTCTTCAAAAGTTTTATGGACAAACTGCTTCTTCAGCACAATTGTGTCATCCTTTATTTCAATGTCCAGTACATCAGAGATTTTTAACTGCATTTTATCAAGTATATCTTTTGGAATTCTTATACCCTGACTGTTTTCCCAGGATCTTATTGCTACTTGTTCCATGGAATCACCTCCTCATTATGTATATACGTTATACAGTATAATTATATGTGTTTCAACTTCTCTTAACCTCTGCAAATCGCGATTCGCCTTAGTCTATTAACCTTGCAAGTTAAAATTACACCCTGCAAGTTGCATAACCCATGCCAGGATTGCCGCCACTATCGGAAATTATTCCATAACTTCTGAATCCGATAATGTCCCATATAGATTCAAAAGGTCTGATTCAGTCATTTTTGCCTGCGAAAGGCCTCTTTCCATCATAATGTCGAATTCCCTGTCGGTCATTTCATCCCTGGCTACAGGATTAGTAGATTGGTCTAGATAACCATCTGTGCAGACAGTTACAATTATACGTCATGATTATATGATATTAAAAAAGCCGCTCTCCACCTGTGGATTACGGCTTATGCTTCTCGTTTGTGCAAAATAATGATTATGGTTACACAGCTTTTTATGATTCCATCATTTCGTTCCTAGAAAATTTCTTTACAAAAAAACCAAATACATTACGTACAAAAGGTCCTGCAAAGAATATCTGCCAGCAAAGTGCCATCGGGAAATTTATAGCTGTTGTCTGAAGCCAGACCGCGATGAACTCAGATCCGGCATCTTTAAAAAGAATTGTAGCAACCAAGCTCATTAGCGGACACATCAGAAATACTGACATGGAAGAAATTGCTAAAATCACCATAATTATCGGATCCTTACTTGGTGTAACGAACCTAAATGTCAGCTTCTGAGCAAGCTTACCAACGAAAAGCAGCTCTAATGCTATAGCTATCGGCCACATGATTAGCATTTCCTTGAATGCAGCAAGGAATATGAAGTTCTGCATACCGCCTACATTAAGGGAAATGTTGTAGCAAATCATTGCGTAGACCATGACAAATGCCATGAAAATAGTGAAAATTACATCCTGAAACTTGTTCTGTGGTAACATACCTGTGGTTTTCCTTTCTTTGACCAGGGAAGACCTAGGTGTGTTGTTCGTTTGCACCATCCGGTGCCACCGTTTCCAATGTTACCATCACTACATCTTCATATATTTTTTTTTACGACAATCACAGATTATATCAGAAAATTGACTTCCATGTAATACCTTTTGCGCAACGGCTTTTCCGACATGATTTTATCTGGTCATAGGTACGTCGTCAGCGATGTGATCCTGATCATCTGTCCAGTTTATTGTATTATCATCAACAATCTGGATGCTTCCGGTTCCATTTTCATATGCGATATCATCACGGATGATTTCTCCATCTTCTCCAAGTTCAAAATCATGCTTCACACAATCATTGTAGGTTATTGTCTTTGAGCTTTCATCATATTCACCATTCATAACCCATTCACTATGCTCTGCAGCACTACTTCCCCACCATACTTCGATGAGATAGCGGCCATCATTCTGTGCTGTGATGCTGAGGTTACCACGGCCCGCATAATACTGACCTTCGAAAGACTGTACGTCTGCCTGTCCGTCCGCTTGTGCTTCAACTTCATCATCAGGCATATCTACAAGAGGTTCGTTCTCAGCACTATACATTTGTTCAGCAATTGCCTGCAAATCAAAGCCTTCAAGATCCTCAGCTTCTACTGAAAGTGAATAAGCTATACCAATCTCTATATCATACCAGGTGCAAAGATCTACCATCCAGCCATCCTCAATATGACGGCTATACTTACCGGTCATGTTTCCTTCGCCCCAATTTGCAAGAGTGATATCTTCTGTTACATCCCATTTATAATTTAAACCGGAAATATCCGCATCAATGTCTGCACCATACTGAGCTCTTGCGGTAAAATCCATTCCATCCATACGATAATCTAATTCAATAAGATTCCCAGGAACACCACTTTCACTATTTTCAGGCTCCATCATTCTCCAACTACTTACAAGATCATCTGCAGGTAATTTGAAAAGACGAGGACATGCTTCCTTTGCCTCTTCCTCTGTACAATCTCTCCAAGGATTGGCGATTCCTACATTCTCGCTACTCTCAGCAGCTTCCCCTGTACCTTTTTCTTCTGTAGCTTCTTCTGAAGTTGATTCCCCTGTATCGCTGATAGGTTCTGTAATTGTTGAAGTCTCTGCTGTAGCTTCCGCTGCATTATTTGCAGAGCCGCATGCAACAAGCTGCAGAGCCAGTGTAGCCATAATGATTGTTGATACTAATCTGTTTTTCATGAATAATTTTTCCTCCTCAATAAGCAATTTTTTTGCTTTCACATGAAACATGTTATCAAGCCATGTCCAACAAATGTCCGTCAAAAAATGAACAAAACAAGAAAGAATGCCGCTTGCGGCATTCTCGCGCCGAGCGCGGTTGCATTTATGCAACATATTCCTATCGCGCGAGTGCGCATCCTCGCGGAGCGTTTTTTATCTTATAGGAATTCCGGAGGAATTTCCTCTAAGATAAAAAAGCCGATTACATTTTGTGTAACCAGCTTTCAGATTCATTAGACTAAATATAAAGAATTTCCTTGTATGCTCTGTAATAAATCTCAAATCTACCTTCACTGGTCAGATATGTGAGGTCGTTGTAAAGTCCGCGATTTTGCTCAATAAGCCCTACTATTTCAGGGCAATATCTTGTACCGGCTCCGGCTTGCAGCTCTTCGAACACTTTTTGAAAATCCTTACCTTTGGTATAGTTACGCCCAAGAATATCTGTGGCAGCATCAATGCTGTCTGCAATTGATATAAGATCAATTACCGGCTTATATGGAGACTTCGTGTTGTCAAAATCATCAGGGTAGCCACTTTTTCCGTCGTAATTTTTATGATGTCCGCGAATTATATCAAAAAATCTTTTGAAATTCGGATCGTGCCCCAGCATCTCATAACCATCTGTAGGATGTCTTTTTATTATTGCAAATTCTTCATCGTACAGATGCCTATCCTGTCTGCTAACGACACTGACTATCGTACACTTGCCGCAGTCGTGTAAAAGCCCGCAATCAGTAATGTAATCAATTAAATCCTTTTGATTCTCCTTGACGCTCTGAATATCCGGATATTCAGGAATACCGGCGAAAAATGTGGGCATATCTTTTATTATCGCATATGCAATTCTCACAGCAATTTCACTTACCATAAGGCTGTGAATATAGGTCATTGGCTGTCTTGCGATTACAAGCTTTAATAGGAGTTCTTTTTTCTCATTACTGTCTTCGATATATGATGCATAAGCTTTGAACCACTCTGAGCATAGTGCTTCAACTAATTCAGGAAAATAGCCAAATGGAAGGTGCCTCTGTAAGTCCGTAACCTTCTTGCAAAATCTGTCTATATACTTTTGGCATATGTTCTTATCAACATTGTAATATTTGAAAATATCGAATATCGTGCAGGCATTGTTATAGTTAGACAAAGCCTTAGTTAAGGAACCATCCTGATCTTTTTCAAAATCGAGTTCACCACTGTTATTTATACGCTCAATTAAATCCTCAATAAGGGACTCATAGGATTCACCATTAAGCATACGTTTCTTGATTTCTGCCCTGAAAAGTGCATCTCCTTCATCGGGAATATTGTTCTTTTCCCATTTTTCCTTTATATGAGGGATTAAATCAAAGAATTGTTTGATGAAGTCCTCAGGCATCTCCTCTATGAATTCAACAGCAAAAAGAATCTCATTTTCAATCTGAGATATGCAGAAAGTAAAGTCCTCCGAATCTCCATCAAGATCCTGGACATAGTCTTTTTCCCATAACTCCATGGCCTCGTTATAATAACGGAACATTCTTTTTTTATACTCGTCTGAGGTTTGTCCAATGGGAGATATCAAATTATTATATGCTACGAAAAAGCCAACTCTGGCTTTTGGATCCCTAATCTCAGCATAGTGATCCTTTAATCCAATGAGTTTTTCATAGTAATCAACTGCCTGATCTGAGCCAAATTCCTTATTTATTCGTCCATAAAACTCGAATAGCTCATAGCCCATTATCTTATAAAGATAACAGAGCTTATCATAATTATTAGTCTTTTCATAAAAATCGATTGCAGGCTCAGCTAAATGTCTTATTACAAAAAGATCATCATAGCCCTCATTGTAAAAGCCGTTAGCAATCTTAAAAAGCTCATTAGCTATATCCTCGTTAACACCATCCTGTAAATATTCCTTGATATCAGCCAAGAACTTATTGTTATCCTTGTAAATCTCACGGGTAATGCTTGACCTTTCAATCAGAACATCTCTCCATCTGTTGAAGGCCATCTCTTCATAAAGGTACTGCTCTATTTCCAGTATCTTCTGCTTGTTTGCTTTGTACTTATAAAAGAATTCGGATAAGATTTTTTTCATATGTATACTCCAGATTCGAATACAATAAAATTAAATATTTCGTGTATATCTGCAATCAGGATAAGAACTGCAACCCCAAAATTCCCCGAATTTCCCGGTTCTTCGCATTAAAATATTGCCGCACTTCGGACAGGTTTCCATATGCTTTAAACGTTCCTGCAAAATAGGTCCCATCTTTTCATAGACAGCCTGATTCATTCTGCAATCATTAAGAGCTCTGTGCGCTCCTTCAGTAGAAATGTTATAGTAAGTTGCGAGATCGGATAATGAATGGTGACGCAGCTCCGTCAAACACATTCTGGCCATTCTCAATGTATCAACATAATCATTGCCGGGAATTTTTCCATAATACGCTTCCGCATCCCGGTAAATAAACTTAAGGTCAAAGGAATGAATATTATGACCTACAAGAACCATATCTCCTGTAAAATTGAGAAAGTCTTTGAGCGCTGTCCTGAAAAGAGGTGCATCCTCCACCATGTCATCAGTAATACCATTCACTCTTGATGCATAAAACGGTATAGAACACTCAGGATTCACAAGAGTTGAAAACTCGTCTGTCACCTTTTTATCATTAACCTTAATAGCGGATATCTCTACTACCCTGTCCTTATAGCAAGAGGTTCCAGTTGTCTCAAGATCAAAAACAACATAATCCTTCATGTATTCAAGCCTTTGGCGGCTTTTACTATTCCCCAACATTACGTATCTCCTCATTTAGTTCTGTTCTATTATTTTAGCACGTATGAGTGTCAACCACCCATCACCTAAAGGTAATGGGCTTGCGACTCCCCTGTAGTTCGTTGTAATAACTCCTACATTTTGTCGGTGTAACTTCCGTGGGGTCGCATCATGGGACGGTTGACACCGCCCCTTACGACAAAGTTTACTCTGCCGTAACTGTATCAGGTACTTGACTATCTTCAAGATAGTTGATTCCCATGCGGTACAGATTCATAGCTCCAATGCGGTCATCGTTTGATTTATAGCCACAGTTCTTACAAGTAAACAGATGCAATTTCTTATCACGATTGGCTTTTTCAATGTGTCCACATACAGGACAGCACTGACTCGTATAACGAGGGTCAACCTTAATAACAGTAGACTGATTCTGTTTAGCTTTGTAAATAAGTTTCTGTTCAAGGTCATAGAAAGACCACGATACGGTAACGTAGCGATCTTTGGTTCTGACACGCTCTGTAGCATTACGAACGCCTGACAAATCTTCAAGAACAAAGAGCGTATGCTTCGGGTTGGATTCAACGAGTGCCTTTGATACCTGGTGGTTAACATCCTGCATCCAACGGTTTTCTCGCTGACCGATAGCTTTTAATCTACGTCTTGAAGATGGTGTCTGACACATTTGGAGTTCTTTACGAAGCTTAGAATAGTGAGCACGTTTCTGCTTGATGGCTTTACCGCTTACAAATCCAGACTTGTGTTTACTGTCATAAGTAGCAACGACAAAGTTTATACCTCTGTCAATACCTACGACATTACAGATGTCAGAAACATTACTTTCTTCGACATCGTAGGTTACGGGGATATGCAAAAAATACTTACCATGCTTATTTACAAGCTTGGCAGTTCCAAACTTATAGATGTCGTGGTCAAAGTATTTTGTCATGCCTTCAGCGAAATAGGGCAACTTAACACGTCCATTCAGTGTATTTACTGAAAAGCAGTTTTGTTTAAGGGAATAATCTCTGTTCCAAACAAGGTCATACTGTGGTTTTTTGAAGGATGGCTGAATCCACTCTTTCTGATTTTCGAGAATGGTCTTATATCTTGCAATGACAGTCTTAAATACGGATTGAGACATCTGAGATTTGAGTCCAAACATTTCTCGGAGTGTAGAGTATAAAGCCTTGTTAAGTGAGAACTGCTTTAAATCGTGAGTGTGGAACACATAGTCAGATACATAATTACAGGCATCAGAATAAACAGACATGGTTTCATCAATCAAAACCTTACTGTCTGTATTAACGGATATCTGAACTTTAGCTGTAACTGTCATCTGTTCCATAATGTACCTCGTTGTTATTTCACTAAATATATGATATAATTATTGTTAGTGAAAGTCAATCGTAAAAATGAGTTTATCAATGACTCAAATTAAATACTATGGCGTAGATACAGGAATTCCGATATCTGAGAAGCATGTACTGCGGGTAAAAGAAAATAATGGACAATATTCTGTGGTTGTTATGGATATGCATTCTCTTACGGTAGAGCGCTGTGATTGGTATGCCAGCGTTCAAGACTTGAATGATAACTTTATGCATAAGTACGACGTTACTCTTGTCGTGGAATAGGTTATGGATAACAGATATAATCACCACAATAGGCGTAAATATAGTTTAAAAGTGCATATAGTTCTCGTCACAAAATACCGTAAGCAGTTGCTTAGAGGTTCTATCACTGACAATGTAAAACAAAAGATATACGATATCTGTAATTCTAAAGACTATGAGATTATTGCTATGGAAACTGATAAAGACCATATACATTTTCTTATCAGTTACGATACTACGGACAGAGTTTGCGACATTGTAAAACTAATCAAACAGCAGACTACCTACTATCTATGGCAAAAATATCCAAACTTCCTGTCTAAACAGTATTGGAAGAAGAAAATCTTTTGGTCTGACGGATACTTTGCTTGTAGTATAGGTGAAGTATCATCAGCCACCATACAGAAGTATATCGAAAGCCAAGGTTAATGGCTATAAATTTACAAGGCTCCTCCCACCGCCCAAGGGCAGTGGGTTTCCGTCTACGAAACCGAAAGGATTTTATTTATGAAAAGTTCATCATAAATCAAAAACAAATAAAGCCCATCTCAAAACATGAGACAGGCTTTGGAGCGTAAAACGATTGATCCGAATAGTTTTTATTGGATTAGCTTTAGATTGGATTTTTTGTTTTATATTCTTCTAAAAGCTCATCATAAAATTCTGAATCTTTTGTGGCTTTCTTAACATCATTTACCCTACCATTTTCAAGAAGCCAATTATATAAATCCTGAATTTCAGACTTTGTTTTAGCTGCAGCTTCGGCTGTCGCTTCTTCTCTGTTTATCTGTATTTCTTTATCAATCTCATCCTTCATCAATTCTCTTAGAGCTTCACACATATTTTGATTCCTCCGTATTTTCTCAAATAGCTTCATATTAGCAGATGCACTTACTTGAAGTACTGCATCTGCGTTATCTTTATCACCAGGATTATTTAACTCTCTTGCCTCTTTAAGAAAAGCAACGACATCACTTTCCAAGGCATCTGTCGTCAAAATTCTAAGTGCATTATGATGTCCTTCATCCAGCTCGCTAGTAACAACTATTTGAACCGGAAAATTAATAATTCCGGAAATATAGTATATACCATCTGAATGCTTTTCTAAGCTCGCACCTATCTCGGTTAACTCACTAATAAGTTTGATTGGTTTAATATGCCTAAATAACGAAACCGTTATGCTATCAACCGGAACATCATTAACTGAAGGACTAAGTCCCTTATAAATACATGCATATCCAATAGTCTTATAAAACTCTCGTAAAGAAAGTGAATCCTCTGGACTCTTGTATTCTATTACATTATACTCTTTAAATATGTTAGCTATTGGATTATCAATATAAATATCTGAACGCTTTTTAATTATTAGCATATCCATCTGAAGGGGTTCCTTCGATAATTGATGTTCAGATTCGAACTCCAGATAATCATGATAATCCCGCAACTCTAATGCTATTCCTCCATAGAAAGCCGGGTGCCATTTGATCTTATCTTCCATTACTTTCACCTCTATTGTAGCAAATTTTCTATGGGTTTATTATAGAACATTTGTTCTTGACATTTCTCGAACAGATTCTTAAGAATTTCTTAATGTTAGGGTTACTAGTGTTACTATCGGTAATAATGTTGAGACAATAGAAAGTTACGCGTTTTACGGATGCCCAAATCTTAAAAAGGTAACTATAGGGAATAATATTCAAGTTATTGGAGACTCAGCATTTAGAAAATGTACAAAACTTGAAAAGATTATTCTTCCTAAGAGTATTACAGCACTTGGAACTAAGTCTTTCCAAGGTTGCAAAAAACTCAAATCAATAACTATTAAAGCAAACCAAGTTGTGGATGTTAAATCCAAAGCTCTATCCGGCATTTCTGAGAAAGCTGTTATTCATGTACCTAAGAAGTTAGTTACTAAGTATAAGAAAAAGCTTGGTAAGAAAACAGGCTTTAAGAGCACCATGACAATCAAGAAATGATTCATATTAAGTAGCTGAGCTTAACCTACAAAATCACCAATAACTAAGAATGGGCCTGAAAAGTTGAGAAATCATTTTTCAGGCCCATTGTCATTTGCTATTTTGTTTACGTGCTCTTCTACTATTGCAGTGCTTTAATCCTCCCCGCAACTTCCTCATCCCCACTAAGATCATATACCATTCTGTAACAATCCAGAGCCTGTTCTATCATTCCCGTAGCTTCAGCCTCTTCTCCTGCCTTATAAAGAAGTGCCAGAGTAATAGAATTAGCCTCTGTTGGAATGTCATTCTTTTTCAGAATCTCCTGAAGCTCCTTAGGAGTCTTCTCTTCTATCTTGTGTTTCAATGCTTTTTCAAGGAATTTTATCTCATCTTCTGCCTGTTTAGTCTTGTCGAAAAGCTGACTATACATGTAGCAAGCGGAAGCAAGATCCGGTTTGTATTTTTCAAGGAAGTACCAACCAAGATTCCGATAGTAAGCAGCCATTTCAGCTCTTGTACAGCAATAGTTATAGGAATCTGATGTGTAGGAGTACTCGCCTTCAATATCACCAAGTTGCTTGCAACAGGAAATAATCGAGAGTATAGATTCCATGTCTACAGGATTTTCAAAATGTGCCTTGATCCATTCCTGTTGGGCGTTATTGATATCTCCTGTTGTCATGAAATCTCTGGCCTTTTCCTTATGTGGTGCAGCGTTATCTGTCTCGGATATTTGATATTCTGCACCTTTTGATACATAGTATTCGTAAAGATATACTTCAGATATATGATTTAAGCTTACGACTTCAATGTCACTATTTCCCATAAAGTAATTATGTCCTTGTAATTCTGCATTCTAATAATTCATTTATATCAGTTCAAAATTATTCTTTTTCCTTATCAATCATCAAAAGTGTTACACTCCCAGCAATAAGAACGCCCGCAAGAGGCATGAACCTATTCATTCGTCCAAGCATCACTCCGGGAAATCCTGTGAGAAATACTACATAAAGGAGAATTTCAAGTATTACCAATCCCAGTGCGGTCTTTTTATCAAGCTTCTCAGTAAGAAGTACGCAGTTACATGCAAGAAGTATCAGAATCAATCTGGCAATTATTGCCACTATGTGATGTATTCCCGTTGTATTAAGAAGTGCTGCTCTAAGTGCTTCAAGAAAAACATATAAATAAAGAGCTGCATTTAATATTTTCTTATTCTCTGCCTTTAACTGGAATATACCGGTGATTAAAACAAGAACGCATAAAATGCATTGTCCTGAGTAGATAATAGCTCTGTAAATATCAGCATTTCGAATAAGTCCCACTACAGTTATTATCAAGGCAGCAACAATAAGGATTATTTGGACTACGGAAACGGTGCTAAAACTTCTCCCACTATCATTATTTTTTATCACTTCTTCATTACTCATCTTTCCCCCTCCAATCAAAATCAATCTTCATGATTTTATTTATAGAATAAGTATAGTTCCAAGTCATACAAAAACTCAAACCATTATATAAAAATTACGTAACTTTTCGTAGTTTGACAATAAAATCACTCCTATTCACATTTCTCCCTTCAAGTGAGAAAATATATATAGCTGTTTCCACTGGCTACTCAGAAAAAAGATGAGATTACCAGATAAGGAGAAAATTTTATGGCATGGTATGATGAAGCAATTTTCTATCACATTTATCCTTTAGGGCTTTTGGGAGCACCTAAAGAAAATAAGTATGACAGTGTTACACACAGACTTCCGGATCTCAATCCCTGGATTGAGCACATTAAGGACATTGGCTGTAATGCAATATATATTGGTCCTCTTTTCGAATCTGAAGGACACGGCTATGAAACTACTGATTATAAAAGGCTTGATAGCCGCCTTGGTGATAACAATGACCTTAAAAAGTTCGTGGCAAAATGCCACAAAGCAGGAATAAGAGTCATATTTGACGGCGTTTTCAATCACACCGGCCGTGCATTTTTCGCATTTAAGGATCTTAAGGAAAATCGTGAAAATTCAAGATATCGCGATTGGTACTGTAACGTAAATTTTTATGGGAATAATGAGTATAACGATGGTTTCAGTTATGATAACTGGGGTGGTTACAACCTTTTGGTTAAGCTTAATCAGCGAAATCCTGAGGTCCGCGATTACATATGCGACGTAATCAGGTTTTGGGTTTCCGAGTTTGATATAGATGGAATCAGACTTGATGCTGCTGACGTGCTGGACTTCGATTTTATGAAAGCACTTCGTGCTACAGCTAATGAGGTAAAGCCTGAATTCTGGCTTATGGGTGAGGTAATCCATGGCGATTATTCAAGATGGGTGAACGAAGGAACACTTCATTCCGTCACCAATTACAATCTGTATAAAGCGCTATATTCCGGGCACAACGATCATAATTATTTTGAGATTGCCCATACTGTAAAACGTCTATATGAAATGGGTGGAAATCGTCCGGACGGCCTAAAGCTCTACAATTTTGCCGATAACCATGATGTCGAAAGAATCTATACGAGAATAGCTAATAAAGCGCATTTGAAGCCATTAAATATCTTACTTTATACTCTCCCCGGAATTCCGTCGATTTATTATGGATCCGAATTTGGTATTGAAGGAAAAAAGGAAAAAGGCTCAGATGCTTCCCTCAGGCCGGCACTTAATCTTGAAAATTTTAAAAACGCCATTACCGATAATCCCATCACAGCTAATATAGCAAGGCTGGGAATTATAAAGCAGAACATTCCTGCCCTCTCCTATGGTGAGTATAGAGAGCTTTTACTTACTAATCGTCAGTATGCATATTCAAGAAAAGCCAATGACAGTTTCTGTGTGATAGCTGTTAATAATGATGATAATAGCTTTTCCATGTCGCTTCCTGTTGAAGGTGACGGTAGTTATAGGGGGCTCTTGTCCGGTAATGAAGTATCTGTTCAATACGGACAGATATATGTAACCATTGAAGGCAATTCAGGTGATATTTATGTTCCTTCAGATAAGGCATTTAACTGTGAACCGGGGCATAATTTGAAAATTTCAAAAATCAAATCATCCAAAAAGACTAAAGATACAACCAGTAACTGCAAGAAAGATACCGGCAAAAATAGTGAAACAGCCTCCTCTGCCAGTATGGATGTAGAAATTGATGTAAAGGAAGATTTGAATAATCTTAACCAGGCTTCGCCACATGAAACGAAGAAGGAACCTGTTCAGGAGGCTCCTAAGGAACCTGTTACCACTGAATCGACTCTTACATACGAGGATGGCATTATTCGTGGACTTCAGGAAGCTATCTTGGCAAGAATGGAAAAAAATGGTCCCATCACCGATCAGATGCGACGGGATGTCGAAGAGAATGTTTATCACGATTCTCTTATTAATTGGATAAAGAGTTTTTGATTAATACAAAACAGGCTTTTACCTTTTGCTATCGGTAAAAGCCTGTTTTTTGAAGATTATTTTAACTTAATCTTTATGTTAACTATTTTTGTAGCTGCCTCAAAACTGTCATTACCATTAGCTGTAACAGCAATTCTAAGGTTGTACTTTTTGCCCTTTTTGAGACCCTTTTTAAGAGTAAGCTTTCCTGTCTTAGGATTAATCTTAATCTTCTTATTTCCCTTAACAAGTCTGTATGAGATAGGTCCCTGAGCATCTCTGATTCTCAGAAGTTTTGTAATCTTGACATTAGTCTTCTTCTTTTTGTCATTGAATTTGATTTTTGCAAGTTTCTTCTTTGTATCTACCTTGAGAGTGTTCTCAAACTTAGTAATAGTAGTCTGGTTGCCACTAATCTCTTCAGGATTATTTGCTACCGCGTCATTAGGTGTATTGTTTGCACTACCGCCATTTTCAACACTACTATTATTGTTATCCGTAGATTCAGAATCATCAGTTTCAGAATCATCGTCATCAGCAATAATATCATCAGAATCTGAATCGCTATTATTGTTTATACCTTCAGAAGATTCTGAAGAACCACTATTAGAAGATGTGTTTTCAGAGTTATTATTCTCTGAAGCTGAGTCATCATTCTTTGATTCCTCGTTTGAAGTATCCTCAGAATTATTTTCATCGGATTTGTTATCACCGGAACTGATCTCTTCAGAATTATTATCCTCTGAAGCAGGTATACCGGGATTCTTGTTTTCTTCTACAGTATCCTTTGAGCCTGATTCATTAGAAGGATCCTGAGGTTTATTCTGATCTGCTTTGTTTGCATCATTCTCAGCATTTTCAGCTTCAATATTGGAAAGCATAGTTGCTGCACTTGCAGCATCCTGGGCAGCTTTCTTTGCAATATCAGCAACTTCTGAAGCCATCTTAATGATATCTTCATTTTTGGTTGCTTCAGCTGCTTTCTTTACTGATTCAAGTTCAGTTACTACTTTACTTGATGATTGCGCTGCAACATTAACCATTTCTTTTGCTGCGGCAATACCTTCTTTTGAAGAATTGGCACTAATTGTTGCGGCATTATCCAAAGCTTCTTTAGCTAATGACTTAGCATTGTCTGCTGAAGTCTTAGCATCAAAGATTTTACTCTTAACATCTAATAAAACAGCGATTTTCCCTAATGTATCAGTTGCTTCACTGATAGTTGAAGATGCAGATTCAAGTGTTGTAGAAGCAGCATTAAGGCTTTCAGTATTCTCAACATCATCTTGGTTAACAAGCTCTTTGGCAGAATAAAGCTTATCCTGAGCACTTGTTATTGCTTCCGAAGCTAATGATGCCTTACTATTTGCAAGAGCAATAAGGTCTTTTATTTCATCAATCTTACTACTTGTGCTGTCAATATCGATTTTTGACTCTTTATTTTCTGCTTCATGAGCTAATTTACCAAGTTCAAGAGCAAGTTCCACAGCATCATTTGCAGAATTCACAGCAGCTTCGACAGCTTTTCTTATATTTTCATTAATAGCATTCTGCTTTTCTTCAGCGGCCTTTTTCTCTTCCTCTGCCTTCTTAGCTTCCTCAGCAGCCTTCTTTTCTTCCTCTGC
>NZ_KE384106.1:0-85760 GCF_000423925.1 Butyrivibrio sp. VCD2006 | reverse complement strand
GCAGCTTTCTTCTCTTCCTCTGCTTTCTTTGCCTCCTCGGCAGCCTTCTTTTCTTCCTCTACCTTCTTAGATTCTTCAGCAGCTTTCTTTTCTTCCTCTGCTTTCTTTTTTTCTTCAGCCTTCTTAGCTGCTTCCTGCTTTGCAGTTTCTGCAGCAGATACTGCATCATTTACTCTACCTGCTGCATCATTGGCATTAGTTGCAGCGGTTCTTGCATCATTAGCTGCAGTTTTAGCTTCTGCAGAGACTGTTTCATCTGCGTTCTTAGCAGCATTATCTGCAACCTCTGCTGCAGAGTTTGCACTCTTAGCAGCGTTTTTAGCGGCATTGATATCTGCATCGGAACTGTTTTCATTTATTCCTTCAGCAGCCTTGTTAGCTACATCTGCTGAAATCTTAGCGAGCTCTTCAGCTGCTCTTGCTGCATCGATTGCTTCTTTTACTGCTGTATTGGCAAGCTCCTGTGCCTTTGCAATTGCTTCAGGATCTCCGGTAGCTTCTGCAGTTTTCTTAGCTTCTTCAGCAGCATCTACTGCCTTCTTTGCATCGTCGATTGCCTTTTTAACTGCATCCTCTGCGGCATTAATCTTATCTATTGCGTTTTCAATGTTCTCATTGCTTGGATCATTTATTGCTGTATCAGCAGCATTCTTGGCTTCTGAATTTTCATCTGTTGCTGATTTAGCATCAGATACTGACTCTATCGCAGTATTGATCAGGTCGCTTGCATTGTTTGCAGCTTCAGTAGCTGCATCCTTTAATTTCTGCGCGTCTTCTTGTGCCTTCTTTGCTTCTTCAGCTAATCTCTCTTCTTCTGCCTTCTTAGCAGCTTCTTCAGCAGCCTTTTTAGCATCATCAATACTCTTTGCAGTTGATTTTGCATTATCAGCAGCTGTGGAAGAAGCCTCAACCTTAGCCTGGATTCCATCCTCTTTATTAAGCTCATCCAGTAAATCTTGTGCTTTACTACTTGTTGCAGTGTAGTTAATTTCGTCAGCGGCTTTCTTTGCAGCATCTGCTTTTGCTTTTGCATCTGTTATTGCATCTTGTGCAGCCTTTACAGCATCAGCTGCAGCATCTGCAAGATCATTAGCAGCTTTAATCTCCTCAGCTGTTGAATTCTCATTAAGCTTTTCGGCAGCTTCTTTTGCTGCATTTGCAGCATTTGTAGCTTCTTCGGCAAGTCTTTCAGCTTCGCTCTTAGCGACCTCTGCTTCAGCATATGCCTTAGAAACTGAAATTTTAGCTTCCAATTCATTGATGATTGCAAGAGCTTTTTGGGAATCATTTACAGCTGTGTTTGCATATTCTACAGCTGTATTTGCATCTTTAGTTGCGTCTTCAGCTTTGCTTTTAAGATCATCGTAACCGAGGAGCTCTATATCACGCTTTAAATTTTCAGCATTCTGTTTTTCAGAAAGAGCAGATTCCTTAGCGGAATTTGCAGCATTTATAGCTTCGTTAACTGCATTCTTAACAGCATCAATTTCATCATTTGATGATGTTACCTTAAGATTTTCAGCAGCTGTCAATAAATTTTTAGCTGTTTTTTTAGCAGCTTCTGCTGACTTTTTTACTGCATTGGACGTAGATTTTGCAGTAATTATTGCAGTCGAGATTGGATTCTTCTTTTCATCCTTAATCTCTTCTATATTCTGCTGTATGCTATTAGCTTTATCTATAGCAAGTCGAGCTTTTTCATTTGCTTCTTCTAGCTCAGTAATCAATGCATTAACAGTATTTACTTTTTGAGCGTCGGATAAGGAATTTGCAAGCTCTTTAGCTTTATCACACCTGGCTCTGGCATCATCATAAGCCTTTAATGCATCATTTGCGAACTTCGCAGCTTCATCTGCTAATTTACCTGAATTAGATATTTCAGATGCTTCTGAGTTGACATTTAATACTTCTGCAGCTTTTTCTGCATCTGTAGCTTTCAAATCAGCATTTTTTGCTAGTTCACTTAAATTCCCAACTGCATTTATAGCATCATTTACAGTAATCTGAAATTCCACTCCGTTTACAACTGTTAACGTTTCTGACGCTATTCTTGAGGCTTCTGCGGCAACCTTTTCTGCATTTACCAGAGTTACTTGCTTTACTTCAGCAATATAATCTATTAAATCTTTTTTGGTAGAAACAATATTTTTAAATTCCTTTTCTCTTGTTTTCTTTATAGTAGAATTTGCATTGGTAACAGTATCATTTGCTCTATTAATGAGAGTCTTTACATCTTCTATTTCCTGTAAAGATGATTTTGTGCTTAAACTGTTTGCTTTGTTCTTTGCTTCTTCCGCAAGATTTTGGGCATCGTTAGCCTGTTGCTCAACTACATTTTTATTTATAACAAAATCCATATATCTGGCAAAAAAATCATAAGCTTTCGCTCCATATAAGTCGTTACCTTCTAAATCTTTCGTTCCATCAAGTATTAAGACTAAATCTTTTTCAAGTTCTTCTGCCGGATTTCCAACGCCTCCGGAATTTTTAGCAGTATATACAATACCTCCTCTATTGATCAAAGTGGAAGCCCCTTCTTGGACTTGCATAATAAGACTGATTACGTGATTTACTTCATCTTGAGAGGGAAAATTGGCAACATCATTAATAGATGCAGCTTTATCAAACTTAACCCTGACATAGTCAAATTCTCTTGTTGCATCCTCCCATAAATTTTCTATTTTTTCTGTTTCTTCAATTGCTTTGGCTAATATTTTCTGATATTCTTCTTCGCTTGTTACAATGCCATTTTCTTGATTATAAATATCTCTAGCATCGTTAGCTGCAGCACGCGCTTCTATTGCATAGTCATATGCATTAGATTCATAAATTGAAGGGTCTTCTGCTGAAGAAGACAATCGATATACGAGAAGCTTTGCAACATAATTATCCGTTTTTGATGCTGCATTTTTTGCAAGCATCACTTTTTCTCGATAAGTTGCTGCTTCTCTCTTAGCGATGGCATATTCGTTTTCGGCTCCGGTAGCTGCGTTTTCTAATGCTTCTACATCATCCATTGAAGGATGATAATCTTTATTTTTACGCTTCTCGTTATGTTCTTCTGCAAGTTTTTCATATTCTTTAGCTTCGTCAGCTGCATGTTTTGCTGCATCAAAAGCATTATAGGCTTCTTTACAATAGTTTATAGCATCCTCTGCAGCTTCTTTCTTGTCTTTCTGCTTCTCAGCTTCTTCAATTTCAGCCTGTTGCTCTCTCTCTCTTTCTTCATCGGATTTTGGCGCGGTTGAACCATCCTGATATATATGCTCAATAGCAAACTGCCTCAAACTATTTAAAGCATCTTGAGTCTGAGTTGAGTATGCACTGGGTTTTTTCACAGGTGTATCATATACGAACTCAATTTTGGTTATGTGAAAATATCTATACGGATCATAAATCTCATCATGGAACGCACTATTTGACATTATTCCAAGATACTGAACTTTGCCACAATCAGGATATAAGCTATAAAGTGACTGACCATTATGATTATGTGATACCCATGCTTGCTTACCGGCACTATCATAGAGCTTAAACGAAACACGCATATCCTGTCTGTCAGAATAGATATTTAACTGTTTAAGAGAACCGGTGTCAATTGTAGTAGGAAATTTTACAAAGTAGTATTGCCAGTTCTTTATATATTCAAGACTACCGTCTGTAATGATGTCTGCGGTATTAACAGTGTGTCCTGAACTGAAACGCAACTCATTAGCAGAATAGCTATATTTGTTTTGTTTATTTTTTTTCGTATTAATTGTTATAGAGTTTACATAAAGACGTGTCTCTCCACTTTTTTGCCCAAAGAAACCTATGAAGCGAAGCTTTCCAGCATAATCCGGTTTAACAGTAATATTACCGTTACTATCCCCATGAAGATCATACTTAATCATTTTTTGTGTAGAATCGCTAGGTTCTTCGGCAAACAATCTGATTGCAATATCATTATTCTGATTTGAAACATTAATTACAATACTTTCAATATCCTTGGTATTATAATCTCTACCAAGATCATGGCTCCAAGTCTGCCAAGTTGTTAATGTCAGACCATTATAGTCATTAGCTATTTGTTGTTCTTTTCCCCTATACCCCATAAGAAATGTGAGTATCTCACCTTCTTGAGCATAAGAACTTATACTATTGAGATTAAATACACCTATGGCTATTGCCATAGACAGAAAAAATGCAATAAATCTGTTACCCATCTTCTTCATAACTATTTTTACTCCATTGAATAAATCATACATTAAGTAAACTTATACAATAATATACGTTTCTATGATTTTTTTCAAGGATTATTTATAATTTCATCAAAATTAACAATTATTAAATCATATGGTTATTAATTATGCGCATGATGAAAATAAATTAAAGAATACATATAATACTGTTATAACACTTGTTATCAACAATATTTTCTGACTTTTTGTTAATGAATTAACACTTCAAAACACGATAAAAATTTTCCCAAGTCTATTAAGCTTAAATTAATTAAATATAAAATATGTGTAAATTTTATTATTATTACGATAAAAAACAGGATTCAATGACCTCATAGAATCATTGAATCCTGTTTTGAATGTGACATTTATTTTGAGTAATTTTCGATTATCTGTACTGATAAGTTAAATTAAATTACTCACCGAAATCCATCAGTCCTTCGGTCTCATCAGTTACTACTTCTTCATCCTCAAGCTCTTCAGCTGAAGGTGTAGGGATGAATTCTTCTAAATACGCATCCTGTGGAAGTCCCGCAAGCATTCCGGGAAGATTTAAAATAATTCCATCCATGCTATAGGGTAAGGGAAGTCCAACCTGTACCTTTGAGGTTTTGCCGTCCTTTTCCTTAGTGACAAGAAGCTGCATATTGAAGTTCTGGCCCATAGTAGATACCATTCCGCGCTCTCCTGCTTTAAGAGATGCAACCTTTTCTCCATTTACAAGGACATCAATCTTATAAGGAACTTCATCCACTGACTTTTCACCATACTCTAGTGCTTTATTATCAAAGTATACTGTGTGGCCTCTGCCGATAATAAACATTGCAACTGCAATTAGGATGAGGATGATAAGCGCAGCAATGCGATATATCAAGCTCTTTTTCTTTGACTTATCCATTTACTTCCTCCTCCTGCTCAAGTGCAAGCTGTGCGCTGGCTCTTGATTTATTCTTTCTCTTGTTGGTCTCATACATGATGAGGGCAACAGTAATAACCGCATATGAAACAAATACGCGGAAATACTCACCGATCATTGAATCACCTGTAATTACGGTACCGGCTTTAGGAGCAACAATAAACATCGTATGGAACAGGATGATTCCAAGGAATACGTTACCAATTGAAGCCTTATCTACAGAAGCACCACCTACAAGAAGTGCAGCAATACAGAACATACCGATCTGTGAATGTGAGCTGTATGTTGCAATATTACCCATATTCTGAAGGTAAATGATCATTCCGATACCTGCAAATACTGTTGAAAGAACCATTGAAATAATTCTTGTGCGCTCAACATCAATACCTGCATCCTTTGCTACTTCCATATCCTGACCTACAGCTCTCATATCCTGACCAAGCTTGGTCTTTCTGAACCAGATAATAACAAGGCACAGAATGAATACGATTATGAATGTAGCCACCGGAATCTTAACACCTGCAATTGAAAGCGGAATCAAGTTGTCGAGCTTCTGTCTCATGGATAAAAGAGAAACTGTATTTCTTACACCATAACCACGAGGAAGCTTAATTGTGCTGTGCTTAATTGGAATAACGGGTCCCATAAGGTAAAGCACTACGAGCTGATAAATACCGTTTATGAAAAAGCTGATGATGTAGCTCGTGATCATCTCTCTACCCTTAGCCATGTTAAGGACTTTTCCGCAGAAAAGACCAAGAAGGGCTGAAATCGGGATAGATATGATCATTGCAAGTACCATACCGGGAATTCCTACTATCTGCCAGTCACATACAAGAATAAGTCCGATTTCTCCTGCCATGGCACCAAGTGTCATTGAAAAGTTAAGTCCCATTCCTGCCATGATAGGAATTAACAGACTTAGTATTAAAAATGCATTACGTCCCATTCTGGTTACAATCTCATTTGCAAGATAGCTTGGAGAAAGACCTGAAATCGGTGCGCAAACAGCGCAGATTATGACAAACATAATGGGAACCGAAAATCTTCTGAGGTAATCACCTATATTTTTATTACTCATTTTGCTCCCTCCGTTTTTCTTGTAAGTGCATACAGAATCATGCCGTTGGAAACAATTATTCTGATAACCTCACTCATATCAAGATGTATCATATTATTCATTACAGTAGGTGTCATTGTAACAATACCCTGGAAAAGGATTGTTCCGATAATAACGTTCATAATGGAGGCTTTGTTAACTGATGCACCACCTATAAGGATTGCAGATACAGCAGGAAGAGCCATATAGAAAGGAGCCATGTAAAGCTGTATAAATCCGAAGCCCTGCTCATAAACAAGGATTCCTATTGCTGCAAGCCATGTAGACATAACAACAGAGATAAGTCTTATCTTGTTGACGTTAATACCTGCTGATCTTGCAAATTCAGGGTTTGATCCAACAGCGGTCATAGCTGTTCCTGTCTTTGTATGAAGAAATGCCCACATCAAAAATGCAAGAAGCGCAAAGAATAAAAGCGCACCTGTAGGTATTGAAAGATTGCCGATATTTATCTGAAGAATCTTTGCAAGAGCCTGAGTATAGTAACCTTCGAGTGAAATTGTTGTTCTAAGACCTTTTCCTGCCATACCCCATACCATGTTCGGGCTGTGGTAAGGAAGAAGAAGCCACATCATACACATGAGAGAAACTGATGAAAATCCAACATAGGTTGCGATCATCATCTCTCCGCCTTTGATTTTATTAAGGAGCCATCCATATACACTTCCGAATACTAGAGCAAAAGGAGTTGCAAGAAGTGCTGCCATGAAAAATGACACTGGTCCTGTAAAACCAAGCTCAATTGAAAGTGTAGCTCCAAGAAGTCCTGAAATTATTCCAAGAGGAAGTCCAAAGTTAAGTCCGCATCCGGAATGTACCATGGGAACCATGGCCAGAACCAGGATACCGTTCCAACTGAAACGATTTATTATGTTAGATATCTGTGTGGGAAGATCTGCTCCCACGAAAGGTGAAATAACAAGTAAAAGTACAAGGAAGCCTGTTATTATAAGTCTCGGAAGACCAAATTCCTCGGCTACTTTTTTCACCTTATCTTGAAAAGTGTTTTTTGTAGTCTGTTCGCTCATCACCTATAACTCCTTAACAGTTTTGCAGCATTAATTCGCCGAATTTTTCAAGCTGTTCGCCGGCAGGGAGAATACCTGACACCTTACCGCCTGATACGATTGCTATTCTGTCACAGGTTCTGCGAAGCTCTTCAAGCTCAGAAGATACCATGACAATTGTTACGCCTTTTTCTTTGTTGAACTTCTTAAGAGCATCGAGTACCAGCGCTTTTGCGCCAACGTCAATACCTCTTGTAGGTTCACTTACGAAAAGGAGCTTTGGTTCAAGAGCAAATGCTTTTGCAAGACATACTTTCTGCTGATTACCACCTGAAAGCTCTTTTGCTTTCTGAGTGGAACTTGTACATTTTATCTTGAGTTCATCGATATATTTATCGGTTACTTCTTTAATAGCAGCATCATCCCTCCATTTGATAAGTCCGCCAAGGTATTTCTTAAGGAACTTATCCTGAATCTGCATGGCAGGGAATGATATGTTCCATTCCAGTGATTCATCAAGAAGAAGGCCAACTCCTCTTCTGTCCTCAGATACAAATGCAAAGGAAGAATCGAGACATCTTCTGGGATTGTTAAGAGGAATATCAATTCCGTCAAAGGTTACTGTTCCGCCGGCCTGGTAAAGTCCCATAACACCGTTAGGGATTCCAAGCTTACCCTGACCTGCAAGTCCGCCGATTCCAAGTATCTCACCTTCTCTAACGTCAAGGTTAACGTTTCTTACAGTCTCACCGGGCATGTCTACCCAAAGTTTTCTGATAGACATTACAATTTTCTTATTAACTCCGGTGTCTTCTGTTACATAATCTGCATCAGAGCCTTCCACATCACGTCCTACCATCCATTTTGTGATCTCAGCGATGCTTGTATCCTTTGTCTCTGACTCATTTACAACGTAGCCATCGCGCATAGTTATTACTCTGTCACAAACAGAAAGAATCTCACCAAGTCTGTGAGTGATGAAAATAACAGCTATTCCACGTTTTGACATACCTCTTATAGATTCAAGAAGAGCTTCTGCTTCTTTCTCTGTAAGAACCGCGGTAGGCTCATCAAGTATAAGGAGCTTGAGCTGCTCTTTTGAAAGCTCTCTTGCTATTTCCGTAAACTGCTTATGACCTACAGGCATATTGCTTGTAAGCATATTCTGATCTATGTTAACGCCCATTTTCTTAATTGCTTCAGCGGCGCGTGTATCCATATCCTTACGATCCAGCGTATCCATACGATCGCTGAAAAGGTCTGAAAGAACACTTTTTTTCTTGGATTCTCTGTTTAAGAGAATATTTTCAGTGGCTGTAAATCCGGGAATCAGTGAAAACTCCTGATGTACCATTCCGATACCTTTGGCAATTGCATCAAAAGGTGACTGGAAGGAAACCTTCTCACCGTTCAGAATAATATCTCCGCCATATCCCCCTGTTTCGCGGATAACATCTGCTCCGAACAGAATTTTCATTAGTGTGGATTTTCCGGCACCGTTTTCGCCACAAAGTCCGATAACCTCGCCCTCTTTAAGTGTCAGGTTAATATCGGTAAGGACCTGATTTCCGAAAAAGTCCTTCTTTATGTTTTTCATTTCAAGTAGTGGTGCTTTACCCATTTTCATAAAACCTTTCTTTTTTCTTAAAATATGGGGAGATAAGAATCTCCCCATAGTAGGTAAATCTTATTTTGTTGTGAAGTACTTCTCAGGAACTTCGATTTCTGTTGAACCCATGTACTTACCGGGATCACCCATGATATATGTATCCTGATAGATAAGGAATGTATTGTCTGCCTTAACACCTGTGTCAGCATTTGTATAGTTTGAACCGTTCCATGCTGCACCGGGTGAAAATACCTCATATGCCTTGGAAATATCATCGATGTTTGTAAGCTCGCTTGTTCCATCGATTACGTTCATAGCGTGCTGTGCAAGACCTGCAGAAACTGTGTATCCATAAGAATAAGCCCATGTTCCGAATCTGCCTGCGCCGCCTTTTTCTACAACTGCGCTCTCAACCTTTGCAAGGATCTTAGCAAAGTCACCGGCCTCTTCTGTGAGGTCAAGGCCAAGTGCTCCGGGATATCCCATAAGAGGTGAAGGAAGGTCTGCTTCGATGAAGTAACCACCGTTCTCAAGAAGTCCACGAAGAAGGGGCTCTGTATGAGCGTCGTTTGTACAGAAGTAAGCTGAATTCTGACCATACTTCTCAACCCACTCCGGAACGTGCTCTGCGATGTATGCCTGAGCTCCGGGAACACCTACGTCTGTTGTCGGATCGGGAGCTGACTCCATAACGAATTCCATACCAAACTCTTCGCAAGCGGCTTTCATGATAGCAACACGACGGCTCATTGTCTCATAAGAGAGGTGGCGAGGGAATGAAATGTGTACGAATGTATCACATCCAAGCTCGTGAGCTGTGCGGATGATAAGGTATCCACGTGCTACGAAGTCGTTGTTACATACAAGATCAGCTGCGCTTCCGATCTCAGGAAGATCCTCGTGTGACTCACCTGCGATACAGATGATATCTGGTCTTCTCTCCTTGATCTGACGGAATGCTTCAGTTGTTCCGGGTATAAATTGAAGAATACAATAAAAAAAATCAATGACATTATTATTTTCGTAATATTTTGTATGAATTTTTAAAATAAGTGTATATTATTGAAGCTTAATTTAAGCTGATATAAAATACATATATCATAGATTCCTGTATTTTTTCTGAGGAAAAACAAAAACCTATAATTAGAAAGAGAGAAAATAATGACTAAAGAAACAATGGAAAAGCTTGAGATTGTCAGAAAAACAGAGAAGAAAATGGAGATTTACCGGCATGCATGCAATGTACTTTCCTATGATCAGGAGACAATTTGCCCTCCTAAAGGCCGGGAGTCACAGGGCGAAGTATCTGCTTTCCTTGAAAATCAGGCATTCAAGCTTGCAAAAAATGAAAAATATATAGAAGCCTGTGAATATATATACGAACACAGAGACGAATTAAATGACCTTGATAAGGTTCTTGCTGAGAAGAATTATAGAAATTATGAAAAGGTCAAAAACATTACACCTGAAAAGAATATGGAAATATCTCTGGTATATAATAAGGCATTTGTAGACTGGTCCGAAGCCAGAGAAGCTTCCGATTTTTCAAAATTCAAAGAATCTCTGTCGAAGGTATATGAAATAAACAAAGAAATCGTGGCACTAAGAGGCAATAAAAATGCCGGTTGTGTTTATGATGAACTTCTTGATGATTACGAACGTGAAATAACTACTGAGGTTCTTGATGAGTGCTTTGGCAAATGTAAGGAACGTCTCCTTCCTCTCCTTAAGAAGATAACAAGCAGTAAAAAGAATATTCGTCGTGATTTCATGGAAATCGAAGTCACTGATGATCAGCAGGCAAAGATGGCGAAGTGGCTCCTTGAGACAATTGATTTTGATCTTCAGCGCGGTGCTTTTACCACTTCCGAGCATCCCTTCACAAATGAGCTTGGTAAGGATGACATAAGAGTTACGACTCACTACTACCCTAATTACTTCATCGGTAGCATGTATTCAATAATTCATGAAGGTGGTCATGCTCTTTTTGCAAGTCTTCAGCCAAGAGAGGATTTTGATCATTTCCTTCAGAATTCCATGACAATGGGAATGCATGAGTCAGTTTCAAGATTTTATGAAAATAGAATCGGTAGATCCAAGGAATTTGTTCATTTGATTTATCCTAAGGTTTGTGAGGTTTTCCCTCAGGTCATGAAGGATGTATCTGAGCACGAGCTTTATGAAGCAATAAATATAGTTGAGCCCTCACTTATAAGAACCGAGGCTGATGAACTTACATATACTTTCCATGTAATTATCCGCTACGAGATTGAAAAGGCTCTGTTTGAAGGCAAAATCACTATCGATGAGCTTCCAAATGTTTGGAATGAGAAGTATAAGGAATATCTTGGAATTGAGCCTGAAACTGATAGGGAAGGAGTACTCCAGGATGTTCATTGGACATTTGGCTTTGGCTATTTCCCTGCTTATGCTATTGGAAACATGTACAACTCCATGTATTACAATCGTATGAAAAATGAAATCGATATAAACGATCTTGTGTCTAAAGGTGATTTCAGAAGTCTTAATAAATGGATGGCTGATAATGTATTTAAGAAAGCTAACAGACTTTCACCTTCAGAGTGGATCAAGGATATCACAGGTAGAAATCTTACTGCCGATGATTTCCTTGATTATATTGAAGAAAAATATACTGAGATTTATGAATTAGGATGATTCTTTTATGTCTTCCCCTTGGGGGGAAGCTGTCGACGAAGTCGACTGATGATTTTAAATGTCTTCCCCTTGGGGGGAAGCTGTCGACGAAGTCGATTGATGATTTTAAATGGCTTCCCCTTGGGGGGGAAGCTGTCGACGAAGTCGACTGATGAGGGGTAATAGCTGGATTATAGAGCCCCTCATCCGGCACTTCGTGCCACCTTCCCCCAGAGGGGGAAGGCTTTTTTTTGTATTTTTTAAAGCCTTGCTGCTCTGGAGGAAGATTTTTTATTGTTAAAGCCTTGCTGCTCTGGAGGAAGATTTTTTATTGTTAAAGCCTTGCTGCTCTGGAGGAAGACTTTTTTATTGTTAAAGCCTTGCTGCTCTGGAGGAAGACTTTTTTATTGTTAAAGCCTTGCTACTCTGAGGGAAGCTTTTATATCGTAATTTTTAAAGCCTTGCTACGCCGCACTCTCTTGCTGACTCAGCAACTGCCTTTGCAACAGCAGGTCCGACTCTCTTATCAAATGCCAGAGGCAGAATGTATTTGTCATTGAGTTCCTCGGGAGCTACAAGATCAGCGAGAGCATAGGATGCAGCTCTCTTCATCTCTTCTGTTATATCCTTGGCACGAACATCAAGAGCGCCTCTGAACAGTCCGGGGAAGCAAAGAACATTGTTTATCTGGTTAGGATGATCGCTTCTTCCTGTACCAACAACAGCTGCACCTGCTTCAAGCGCTTCTTCAGGCTCAATCTCGGGAACAGGATTAGCCATCGGGAATACAATTGCACCTTCATTCATTGATGCAACCATCTCTTTACTTACAATATGAGGCGCACTTACACCAATAAATACATCAGCTCCCTTCATGGCATCTGCCAGATTTCCTGAGAACTTTTCAGGATTGGTCACCTCTGCCATCTGAGCCTGCGCAGAGTTCATCTCAATTCCTTCGCAAAGGATACCGTTTCTATCTACCATCTTAAGATTCTTAACACCGAGATTGAGTAGGTGCTTACCTATTGCAATACCCGCTGAACCAGCACCGTTAATTACTACCTTTGCCTCTCCGATCTCTTTCTTTACAACTCTGAGGGCATTAATAAGTGCAGCACCAACGACTACTGCAGTTCCGTGCTGATCATCATGGAAAACAGGAATATCACATATTTCCTTAAGCTTCTTCTCGATTTCGAAGCATCTTGGTGCTGCGATATCCTCAAGATTAATTCCACCGAAAGATCCGGAAATCAAATATATAGTACGAACTATTTCATCGACATCTTTGCTTCTGATGCAGATAGGAAAAGCGTCAACATCTGCAAATTCCTTAAACAGTGCACATTTTCCTTCCATAACAGGCATTCCTGCTTCAGGTCCGATATCGCCAAGACCGAGTACTGCTGTTCCGTCTGTTATAACTGCTACAAGGTTGTGACGTCTTGTGAGTGTATAGGATTTTTCATAATCCTTCTGGATTTCCAAACAGGGCTGAGCAACTCCGGGGGTATATGCCAGAGATAAATCCTCTTTATTCTCAACCTTAACTCTTGAAACAACTTCGATTTTACCCTGCCACTCCCCGTGCAGACGCAGTGATTCTTCAGAATAGTTCATTTTTCATTCTCCTCTTTAAAATTGTAAATAAAAATCCCACACTTCATTCTATGTCATGTGGGATTAAATAGCTATGATAATTTTGCATATTGTGAAAGAATACGTTTCCAAATCTTAGTCGTAGGACGTGGCAGATAGTGAACACCATCTCTGGAATCGACTTTTAGTTTCTTTTTAACGATGTAAGAATATAGATCTATTATGGGAATGTTATTTTTCTTGGACCATTTTTTAAGTTCTTTATTGTACTTTTTCATTAATCCATTGTTAAAAACAATTATTCCTATCTCATCAAGAAGTGCATCTTGAACCGGACCAACAGTACAAAGCACGATCTTTTTTCCCATACTTTTGATCTCATTGTAACAATACTTATAATTTGTAAAGCTTCCTCTGTCATTCGCACCCATCCATGTAACTACAGAGTCATAGGAATCGGGATCAACCTTCCCAACAACCTCGTTAATGTACCAGAATTGAGCACCGGCTCTTGCGTAGACATACATGCCGTTTTTGATTACACCGCACAGCTCAATGTTTGATTTGTTGAACATATATACTGATCTGGAATCACCGATGAAAAGCGTTCTCGGTATGGATTTAACTACTGTAACTGTAAAGGTGCAGACGATGTGATTCCCTTTTTTCTTTTTTACTGTAATTTTAGAAGTGCCATAGTCTAAAGCTGTAATGTTTCCTTGTGCATCTACAGTTGCAATATTTTTGTTCTTTGAACTAAATTTCAGATTCTTAGGGTTTACCTTCTTTTTTTCAATAATATTTATTCTGAATGAGTCACCTTTTAAAACAGATTTTGTAAACTGTCTGTTTTTTGAAGTTACATATAGATTCTCGTTATTTGACGCGTATGCATGTATTGCCAAATTGCATTTTGAAGTCAATGGGCAAAAAAGCATTAAGACTATCAGAAACAATATTGATGAAAATATAATAGAAATTCTATTCTTCATACTAACAACCTTCTTCCTAAATCTTATTATATCAAATGAATAGTATTCAAAAAGTACAAAACTTATTAAATATCACATTTTATTTTGACTTTTCAGAAATTAAGGAAAATAAAAGGACAGGTATAAAAACCTGTCCCTTAATATTATAAGATTGTTAAATTATTTGCAATAAAAATGTTAAATTTCGACAAAATTAGACTGAATTGATTCATTTAGGCTAATAAATAAATAATTTGAACAAATTTATTACAGAAGCTCCTGGAATCCGGGAACAAAAAGGTGTCTCGGTATACCATCAACCATGATAGGTCCTACATCGCCCTGGATAAGAGGACGTACATATGTAATGAACTCATCTGTTACATAAGTACCTTCCTTATTGATCCATTCTCTGGGAACAAGACGCTCGTCGTTAGCAATCTTGTGTACATCCTTAACCTCTGTACCTGCCTGATAAGGATCATCTGAAAGTCTCTCGATAACTACCATCTTGCCGCTATCGCCTTCGTCAGCTGCCTTCATTGCAGCACCACCAACTTCATAAGCCTCAAGGATATCAACACGTGAAGCGCAGTGGCTTGCAGCTCTCTGAAGTGTAGAAAGCTCAATAGCTCTTGTCTTACAACCGATTTCAGTTGAAAGAACTGTGCAAAGGTATCTTGCTGTACCTGTAAGCTGCTTATGTCCGAAAGCATCAACGTACTCTACGCCGTTGTCATACTCACTGATGTATTTTCCGTCCTTATCGTGAATACCTTCAGAAATAGCGATAACAACATTAGCCTTCTCTTTAAGAAGCTTTCTTGTCTTATCAACAAATTTCTTAACATCGAAGGGAAGCTCAGGGAGATAAATTGCATCGGGTCCATCACAGTCCTCTCCTCTTGAAAGAGCAGCTGATCCGGTGAGCCATCCAGCGTTTCTACCCATGATCTCAACAATGACAACCTGACCATGTTCGGTCTCAAGACTCCAACCATCACGGATGATCTCTTTTACTGAAGTACCGATGTACTTAGCAGCTGAGCCATAGCCGGGTGTGTGGTCTGTAAGCGCAAGGTCATTATCGATAGTCTTAGGACATCCGACGAATCTTACACTAGAACCGGAAATAATAGCATAATCGGAAAGCTTTTTGATGGTATCCATTGAGTCATTACCACCGATGTAAATAAAGCAATCGATTTCAAGATCAGTCAGAATCTGGAAGATCTTCTCGTAGGTCTCCTTGCTCTCGAAGATCTCAGGCAGCTTATAACGGCATGAACCAAGATAAGCTGAAGGTGTTCTCTTCAAAA
The DNA here is from genome assembly GCF_000423925.1 of Butyrivibrio sp. VCD2006. GTDB lineage: Bacteria > Bacillota > Clostridia > Lachnospirales > Lachnospiraceae > Butyrivibrio. The sequence continues at coordinate 70,341 of NZ_KE384106.1, read as the reverse complement.
GCTCAGCATCAAGACCAGTCTTGATATGCTCAGCGAGATCAACATAGCGGCCTTCCATCAGTCCCTGTACACCATGGATCATTCCGTAAACCTTCTTGTATCCACGGTCTATAGCAGTACGATAAACACCTGCAAGTGAAGAATTAATTGCAGCTGTAGGTCCTCCTGACTGTCCAACAATAACGTTTCTCTTCTCCTTAGTTGCCATGGTTGTGTATACCCCCTTAACCTAGTATTTTGTTATGCAACATGCATATATTTTATAATAAAAAGTACTACTTGTCATTAAAAATGTATAAACAAGACAATCAAATTATTCAATACATTAAAAAAACTCAACTTATATCATGGATATAAGCTGAGTTTTTCGTTAAATTAGATTAATTATGTAATTATATATAGCTATAAGGGGTACAATCTATAAAAATTACTTACTCTGATATTTCAATTTCTTTAATCAGAAATTCGTTGCCTTGGACAAGATATGTCTTTTCACTTCCGCAAAAAGGACATATTCTGCCATGTGCAATAGTTCCGTACTGTTTCCCGCAATCCTGGCATTCAGTAATAGCAGGTATTGTCTCAATAAGAAGCTCGGTACCGTTTATAAACTCCTGCTTTTCAGAAGCCCATTTCCAGCAATCTGTGAGGAAATGCGGTATTACAGTCGAAACCTCTCCAAGTTCCACAGTTACTTTTTCAATCTTCTCTATATTATTTTCGTCCGCGACAACTTTAAGATCGTCGATGATATGAAAAACTACTCCAAGTTCATGCATAAGAGCCCTCATCCGGCACTACGTGCCACCTTCTCCCAGAGGGAGAAGGCTTTTGAAAAACTAAACTACATGCTTCTAGATATAATTATTTTTTCTAACAGGTTAGTAAATAAATATACTACATGCTTCTAGATATAACTTATTTTTTCTAACAGGTTAGTAAATAAATATACTACATGCTTCTAGATATAACTTATTACTTCTAACAGGTTTGGAAAATTTACTTACTTATTTTTCTTCTTGAATTTGATATTTATTGCCTGCTTTGCTGCGTAGGGAAGAATGTACTTAAGCTTATCTTCGCTTCTTCTCATTACACTGCACTCAGGATTCTCTCTGTAGAGATGGATTGCATCAAATTCACATTTTGTTGTACAAAGTCCGCATCCGATACACTTATTTGTATCAACAACAGATGCACCACATGAAAGACATCTTGCTGTCTCCGCCTTAACCTGCTCTTCTGTGAATACAAGCTTGGCATCTCTGAAGGAATGCTTAGGATCAGCAATTTTATCGCTCTTACCGGGTATCTGTCTCTTACATGTATCATAGTCCTTGACAAGAATGTTCTCTTTGTCAAACTCCTTGAAATCATTGCGGTTTCTACCGATAGTAAGTGAAGAATTCGGCTGTACAAAACGATGAATTGAGATAGCGCCCTGCTTTCCTGCTGCTATAGCATCAATTGCAAATTTGGGTCCTGTATAAACATCACCACCTACAAAAATGTCAGGCTGAGCTGTCTGGTAAGTAAGTGAGTCAGCAACTGCTCCATTTCCTCTTCCAAGCTCTACCTTTGAACCATTAAGTAAGTCACCCCAAACAATGCTCTGACCGATACTAAGGAATACATGCTCGCATTCTACTGTTACAGTGTCGTTTTCATCGTACTGAGGATTGAATCTTCCGTCAGCATCCTTAACAGAAGTACACTTCTTGAAGACAATTCCCTTGACCTTACCATTTTCTGTAAGAATTTCCTTAGGGCCCCATCCACAGTTTATCTCAACACCATCTTCTTCAGCTTCTTCAACTTCTTCATCTGAAGCAGGCATAATGTCTCTTGTTTCAAGACAGAACTGCTTTACAGAGGTAGCTCCGCATCTTACAGCGCTTCTGGAAACGTCAATAGCAACGTTACCACCACCGATAACAACAGCTTTTCCTTCAACCTTAAGTGTTTCATCATCAGTCACTGAATGAAGGAAATCAACAGCTGTCACAACACCTTCAGCATCCTCACCGGGGATACCTGCTTTTCTACCGCCCTGGCAGCCGATTGCAATATAGAATGCTTTGTAGCCCTGGCTTCTAAGTTCATCAAGTGTGATATCCTTACCTACTTCGATACCGGTCTTGATCTCAACTCCCATCTCCTTGATGATATCAATTTCAGCCTGAACAACATCCTTCTCAAGTTTATAAGAAGGTATACCATAAACAAGCATGCCGCCTGCTCTTTCGTTTTTCTCAAAGATGGTGGGCTTATAGCCTTTTTCTGCAAGATAGAATGCACATGAAAGACCTGCAGGACCACCACCGATAATAGCTATTTTCTCATCAAACAGGCCATTTACCTTAGGAATAACCTTTTCAGGTATATATCTGGTATCAGCATTAAGATCGCGGGCAGCTATGAATTTCTTTACCTCATCGATAGCTACTGCCTGATCAATAGTACCTCTGGTACAAGCATCCTCACATCTTCTGTTACAGATATGTCCGCATACAGCAGGAAGTGGATTGTTCTTCTTGATAAGTGCAAGAGCTTCTGTATACTTGCCCTGAGCTGCAAGCTTAAGATAACCCTGAACTGCTATATGAGCAGGACATGCTGTTTTACAAGGAGCTGTTCCTGAATCGTAACAGTTGATTCTGTTATTATCTCTGTAATCCCAGTCCCAGTCATCCTCAGTCCATTTCTTCTCACTGGGAAGAACATGCTTAGGATAGGTTACCTCTGAACCATCCTTCTTACAAAGCTTCTGACCAAGCTTAACAGCACCTGCGGGGCATACCTCAACACAACGTCCACACGCAACACAATCCTGCTTTGTTACTTTTGCAACATATGCAGAACGTGACATATTGGGAGTATTATAAAGCTGTGATGTTCTAAGAGCATAACAAACATTTACATTACAGTTACAAATTGCAAATATCTTGTTTTCACCATCGATGTTTGTAATCTGGTGAACAAAGCCGTTATCTTCTGCCTTCTTGAATATTTCGAGGGCTTCCTGCTTAGTTATATATCTGCCACCCTTGCCGGTTTCTACAACATAATCAGCCATATCACCGACTGCAATACACCAATCATTTTCGTCATCTGCACATCCTTCATCGTATGTCTTACGTGAGCGTCTGCAAGAACAAGGACTGGCAGCATATTTTCCTTCATACTTATCAAGCCAGTGAGAAATATGTTCAAGTGAAATGGATTCATTATTCATATCAATAGCTTTTTCGACAGGAATAACGTGCATTCCAACACCTGCTCCACCCGGAGGTACCATAGGAGTAATCTTCTCCAGAGGAAGTGTTGTCATATAATCGAAAAACTTACCCATTTCAGGGTGAGCCTCTATAAGCTCCTTATTCATATTGGTGAACTCAGCACTGCCGGGAACATACATAGGAACAAGGTACTGCTTTTCTCTTTTATCATTCTCCCAGTTATACTCTACAAGACCGGTCCATGACATATGATCAAGCAGCTCCTGAAGATGCCCTTCTTCAATTCCGGAAATTGCTTTTAGCTGCTCAAAAGTTTTGGGTTTTCTTACTCCCATTTTGAGCGCAAGTTCAGCTTCTTCATCACTTACAATAGCTGATAGTGCCCAATACTCAGGATCATCGTTAGTAAGCTTCTTAAATCCAAGATGATAAGGTACTCTGTCTGTAATCATCTTGCCAAGCTTAATAATAGGTTCACGCATAACTGCATCATCCTTGACGTATGAGGGCTTGAAAGGTGGTTTCCTACCCATATAAAATCTCCTCCACTAAATAAAATCTAACCTAAAAAACGCTCCTTCTTTTTAGGCCAAAAATATAGAGGGCAAATGCCCTCTATATTAAATATTGAATAGCATTAAGTTCAAAAAATATCTAAATTATGCCTTCTCAGCACGATCCATTGCAAGCTGGAAGTCCTTAGTATCCTCGAATACATTATTAGCATAAGGGTTCTTGCCAAGCTTAACTGATCTCTTGATAATCTCAGCTATGCAGATAACATTGATAGCGATAGAAAGAATTGCTACAAAGCCCTGAGCTCTGGGATCAGCTGTGATACCCATGGAAGCAATAATCTCTCCTGCCTGTGCAGTCTTACCAGCACCTGAGTTGTAAAGCTCGATAGCCTTAGCATAAAGATCCATTGTTGTAATTCCATTAGCTGTTGCTCCACCATAAACTGAAGGAAGCGCAGCTGCGAATTTACTCCAAAGCTGGAATCCGGGAACTACCTGAGCCCACATGCACCAGATTGCAAGTGTATTTGCACGGTTCTGGATCCATGCACCCTTGTTCCAGAATGCATTAGCAAATGTAGGAGCAAGAAGAAGTGCAACACCGCAATACCATGTATGAGTAGGAAGATTAAGGTAAGTGTACTCGAAATTCCATACATCGTATGCAAGGATAAACCATACTGTCATATCAGGCCAAAGCATGTCTGATTTGTTCTTATCGTTAGATGTGTAAAGGTGAACAACACCTGTCATGCAGAAGATATTGATCATACCTGCGAGGGCATTAACAACATTCCACCATCCACCGTAGATAAATACACCTTCATTAGAAGCCCACCATGCTCCGCTGAGATTGCCTGTAATGTTAAATGCTGCAAGAGCAGATTCCATATCGGAAACATTAGCGATCATGATGTTAGCAGCTACGATAAACCAAGGGAACCATGCAAACCATTTTTCTTTACCGATTCCCCATTTGTACTTGATCATCATAAAGCCTACGCAACCAATATCAGCAGCATAAAGCTTGAAATAATGGAACCAACCATCCATATAAGCCACTGTAGGATTGCTGGCACCGCCAAAAGCTCCAAGATGAGCAGCAATGAAATAAACTGTAAGTATTGTGGGAATTATTACAAAAACAAGAATTCCGCCTGCTTTAGTTCTTCTACCAATTTCATTCATAAGAATCAGGCCAGCAAAAACAAGTACCCAACCTAAAAGCTGTGAACTTGCACTTGGACCATAAAGTTGAAATAGCATAAGACACCTCCATAAAATAATACATTATTAACTAGAATAATAATGCAATATATGAGTGGCAAATGCTATTGGCAAATGTTATATATTTTACTCTCAATTTTTGGATACTATTATTTATTTTGTAGTTTCCATTTATTTAATAAAATCTTCATAATAGGGCACAAATATTTTAGTTCCTGCCTTTAGCTCTGTCTTAGTAGATATTCTATTGATATCAGCAATGTCACAGGCAAGCTCGTCTGCATTCCTATAATGAAGATTATCCATATATTTCTCAGCAAGACTGTGTACAGAATCTCCTTGGACAACACTTACAGATGAATAATAGCGGTACTGCTTGTGAGCCACACTTGAACTTGCATCTGACTTAAAGGAAAAAGTAAGAACCAGGGCAAGGAATATGATAACGGAAGCTGAGACACAAAATGTAATTATTCTTCTGCGAAGCTGTCTCTCTCTTCGACGCTTATTGTTCATTGAACGAGCAAAGCTCCTCTCACAATTCTCAGAATAACTATAAGACTTACCACCAACTGTAACCTCTCTCATCTCTACACCTCCGAATTCGAACAAACGTTACGAACAATTGTTCTTAAAATGAATATATCGAACATTCATTCTTTTGTCAATGTATTTTTCGTACATTTGTTCTCAAAATGAATATTAAATAATCTTAAAAAAATCATTCGTTTGTGTTCATAATTTGTTCATATTTATAAAGTATTATTTATATCAAGATAGTTGATGAACGAAATCACACTATCTCCCCCTCATAAGAAAATCGCAGGACACTCACAGCAATGTGAGTGTTTTGTGATTAATGCGGTTTCTTTATGTATTTATCTTACGAAATCCCCTGTCCAATAAAAAGTACAGCGAATATATGTTTGCTTTAATTAAATTTTTGTGTTAAACTGAACACAGGTTCTAAATACTTATGGAGGTATGCTATGGAAAAAGGTAAAATTAGCGCTAAACAGCAGGAAATTCTGGATTTTATCAAGGATAAGATTCTGGAGAAAGGATACCCTCCGACTGTAAGGGAGATCTGTGAAACGGTTCATTTAAAATCCACATCTTCTGTTCATTCTCATCTTGAGACTCTGGAGAAAAACGGATATATCAGACGTGACCCCACTAAGCCTCGTACAATTGAGATCTGCGATGATTCCTTCAATATGATCCGCACTGAGATGGTCAATATCCCGGTTATAGGACAGGTTGCAGCAGGCACTCCTATTCTTGCCGAACAGAATATTGAAAGCTACTTCCCTATTCCCGCAGAGATGTGTCCTAAAGGACAGATGTTCATTTTAAATGTCAAAGGTGATTCTATGATCAACGCCGGAATATTTAACGGTGATCGTCTGTTTGTTGAGGCCTGTGATACAGCCAGAAATGGTGAACAGATTGTTGCTTTGATTGATGATTCAGCGACTGTTAAGACCTTTTATAAAGAGAAGGGACACATTAGACTTCAGCCTGAGAATGACACAATGAATCCGATTATCGTTGATAATTGTGAGATTCTTGGACGCGTATTTGGTGTTCTGAGACTTTACTGATTAACTGATATATGATTTTAATAACAAATTTCTTATAAGCAAAAAGAGCAGGTTTTTATGCCTGCTCTTTTGATTATTCATAAATAATTAATTAAAATCCTTCGATATAAAATATTAAAGGTCTTCCTTTGAAAGTCTTTTTCCGTCTCTCCAGATTCTTTCAAGGTCATAGAAAAGTCTGTTTTCCTGGTCAAAGATATGTACGATGATATCGCCAAAATCCTGAAGAATCCAAAAGGCACTCTCATATCCTTCAACATCCTTCTTCTCATATCCTGCTCTGCTAAGAGCTTCTTCAACTCTGTCAGCCATTGATTGTATCTGAGATCTGTTTGTACCGCTTGCTACAATGAAGAAATCTCCAAGTGTTGATACTTCGCTGATGTCGATGATCTCAATATCAGAGCCCTTAGTATTTTCTATTGCTTCAACTGCAATTTTAACCATGTTCTTTGAATTCTCAATTGTATGTTCAGCCATTTTTTACCTTATCCTTTTCTAAATAATATGCGTAAGTCTCCTCAGTCATTGGATCGCTTTCTTTATCTATATTTTTTAGATAATTCAAAGTATCTCTCAAGATATAAAGCATGCATTTATCAAGATCCTTAAATGCTTCTTTTCTGATTTGATCCATATGTTCAAGAGGTTTTCTGTTGGGTTCAATGAAATCCGCAATAAATACTATTTTTTCCAAATCTGTCATACCCGGATGTCCGGTGGTATGCCATCTTATTGCAGATAATATCTCTTTGTCATCTACTCCATAACGATGTTCTGCCAGACACATACCTGCTTTAGCATGAATAAGAGATGGATTTCTCTTCTCTATGTCAGAGATCTCAACTCCATATTTTTTGCAGATCTTTATTTGTTCGTCATGCTCCAGATTCTTTGCGCAATCATGCAAATATCCTGCTATCAGTGCTTTTTCAACCGAAATATCATGAACTGCCGCCATATTAGCAGCTGTATAGGCAACTCCCAGGGTATGATCAAATCGGTCTGCATTAAGAACAAGCTTCATTTCTTTTCTTAGTTTATGTGATATCTCAATTATTTTCATACTTGAAGGATCCAGTCTTAATATTAGCCATTATAGATTCTGACATCATCATCGTCATTAGGTGTAATAGGCATACCGGTAAATATGTTCTTAAGACAAGCAAACTCGATAACAGAATCAGGGAGCAAGTATCTTACGGACCTTCCGGTTTTCATTCTGGCTCTGATATCGCTGCTGGACAAATCAAGATTTCTGAATTGAAGTATTCTGATGTCAGCGCCGTATTTATCATGTAAATATCTTCTTTGCTGATCCATGTCTTCAATTGTCATATTATCTCTGACAGCTGCTAGAATTACACAGCTCTTAAATATCTCTTCGCTCTTGTACCAGCTCTCAATCTGTCTGAAGGTGTCACCTCCAAGAATAAGATATATCTCATCTCCGGGATACATCTTGTTAAGTTCATGTAAGGTATCTATTGTATAGCTATTGCCTTCACGATCAATTTCAAGTCGTGAACAGGTAAAATAAGGGTTATTCTCAATCGCGAGCTTAACCATCTGATATCTCAGTTCTCCGGGTGTTATACTGTTTATGTCCTTCATATAAGAACAGCCACTGGGAATAAAAATTATTCTGTCTAAGCCGAACTGCTCTCTTGCTGCCTCACCAAGTATAAGATGAACATGGTGAATCGGATCAAATGTACCGCCTAAAATACCTATTTTTCTGCCTGCCATATTTAATATACCTCGTTGTCATTTTATTTTAACATTTGAAGCCTAAATATCTGAGCTTTTAAGTCTTACTTAGGAAGCTTTATCTCGGGATTTTCATGGAAAGGTTTATAAAGTACAAACTTTCTGCCGATTACCTGAACAAGTGTTGATCTTGTTCTGTCAGCAACTGTGTTTGCAACTTCCTTAACATCATCGCCGCAGTTTTTAAGAACTGAACCTTTGATAAGTTCTTTATTATTGAAACACTCTGAAACAGCCTCTGTAACCTCGGGGGTAACAGCTGATTTTCCAATCTGGAAAACAGGCTCAAGATTCATTGCAAGTCCTTTTAAATAAGCACGCTGCTTACTCGTTAAATTCATCTTCGTCCTCCGTATCAATATCTATATTATCATCCAGCATCTCATCTTCGCTCATATCAGGAGCTTCTTCTTGATCTGCATTTCTGTAATAGTCAAAACTATGTCCGTACATCCTTACTGTATCGCCTTCCTGAATACCAAGTGCCTCAAGCTGATCGAGGATACCTGTCTCCACAAGGAAATTCTGGAAAAACGCGAAGCCCTTCTCAGATTCAATGTTAGTATAACCAAGCATCTTTTCAATCTTAGGACCTTCGATTACGTATTCCTTAGCCCTGGAATCATATTCTACAGTAAATGACTCTACTTCTTCCTTAAGCTCAAGCTCAGGATCATACTCGCTTTCAAAAACAACAGTATCTTCACCGAGTTTATCAAGCTCTCTGCTTATATAGTATAACAGCTCATTAATTCCTTTGCCAGTAAGCGTTGATGTGGCAAAGACTTTTACACCCTGAGGTTCAAATTTATCTCTGAGTTTCTGAATTATCTCAGAATTTTCACCATCGGGTAACATATCAATCTTATTAGCTGCAATAACCTGTGTCTTTTTGGTTATATCGGCATTGTACTTGGCTAGTTCGTTATTAATTGCCTCAATGTCTTCAAAAGGATCTCTACCCTCAGTTCCTGCTGCGTCTACAACATGAATCATCATTCTGGTACGCTCGATGTGTCTTAAGAACTCGTGACCAAGTCCTGCACCATCGGCTGCGCCCTCAATAAGACCGGGAATATCAGCAACAACAAAGCCTCTTGCATCGTTCAGATCTACTACTCCGAGAATAGGAGTAAGTGTTGTGAAATGATAATTTGCGACCTTAGGCTTTGCATTTGAAACTTTAGTCAAAAATGTTGATTTTCCAACATTAGGAAATCCAACAAGGCCAACATCTGCGATCATCTTAAGCTCAAGTAAAATCTCAAGCTCCTTCGCCGGTTGACCGGGCTGTGCATATCTGGGAGCCTGCATAGTACTTGTGGCATAATGCATGTTACCGTTACCGCCACGTCCGCCTTTAAGCAGAACAACTCTGGTGGTATCGCCTGACATGTCAACGATTACTTTTCCGCTGGCAGCTTCTTTAATAACTGTACCCTGGGGAACCTTAATAACGATGTCAGAGCCTTGTTTACCATGACATCTTCTTTTTTCACCATCGCCACCATTCTCAGCCTTATATTTTCCGCCGTAATGGAAATCAGAGAGAGTATTAATTCCAAGATCAACCTGGATGATTACGTCGCCGCCTTTTCCGCCGTCGCCGCCATCCGGTCCACCATTAGCAACAAATTTCTCTCTTCTGAAGGATACGTGTCCGTCTCCGCCCTTGCCACTTTTTACAAATATTCTCGCTCTATCTACAAATGCAGGCATCTCTTTCTCCTAGATTAATGATAACCTTCAGCAGGTCCAAACCTTGCTAAGGGTTATAGTCAAAAAGAGCTCCAAACAATAAAATGTTTGGAGCTCAATGCAAAACGATACTGATTACTTCTCTACAGCGTAAACGCTAGCCTGCTTCTTATCGCGGCCTTTGCGCTCGAAACGAAGCACACCATCGATAAGTGCGAACAGAGTATCATCCTTACCGATACCTACGTTAACACCGGGATGAATATGTGTGCCGCGCTGTCTGTATAAAATATTTCCAGCCTTTACGAATTGTCCGTCAGCTCTCTTTGCTCCAAGACGCTTTGACTCGGAATCACGACCATTCTTTGTGGATCCGACTCCCTTCTTATGAGCAAAAAATTGAAGGTCCATATTCAACATGACTTACACCTCCTCGAATTTAATGTTCAAAAACTCATTACCATACTGTTTGTAGACACCTGTAATTCCTAGTTCGAAGGATTTTAGCAATAAATCACCAGCATCAGAAAAACCATTCTCTGATGTCACTTCGATATAACCCCTTTCAGGATCAGCATCACAGGCAAAAATATCATCTGTAAATTTCTCAAGAGAATTGACCGTATTAATAGTGAGCATTGAAATAGCTGCACATACAATATCTTTGCCATATTCACCGGAACCTGCGTGTCCCTCTAGTCTGAAACCCATGTACTCGCCATCCGAATTCTTACGAATAATGATATTTGTCATATCTGCAAACACTCTTTTACACAAGATTAAAGAGAAATCTTATCAATCTTTACACTTGTGAAGCACTGTCTGTGACCGTTCTTCTTGTGATAACCGGTCTTACTCTTGTACTTGTAAACGATAACCTTCTTGCCCTTGCCCTGTTCCATAACAGTTGCGCTAACTTTAGCACCTGCTACATCGCCAGCAACCTTAAGAGTCTTGTCATCACTTACAGCAATAACATTATCAAATGTAACTTCTTTTCCGGCTTCTACGTCAAGCTTCTCAACACGAATAACGTCGCCCTCGGAAACCTTGTACTGCTTACCACCAGTAACTATAATTGCGTACATAAGGCACCTCCTTTTTCCAAATCTCGCTAACTATGGTGGGATTTATCAATCCTCTTCAACCTCGTTAAGCGGCATACTCTAAAATAATAACATCACATATTTTTAATGTCAATAGTTTCCCTCAGAGATTTTTTACTTTTTTGTCTTGTAAACTCCATGATCCCAAGTCCTGTAAGGTCTATATAAGATAAATTCATCGGATCAGAGGCGATGATTTCTTTAATATATTGAATCAGCTCTTCGTTCTTTTCTTTTTTCTTCATTGAAACAAAATCGATAAGAATCATTCCGGAAAGATTCCTGAGTCTTATCTGTCTGTAAGCTTCAAGTGCCGCTTCTTTATTAAGCTTAAGAAAAAACTCATCTGATTTCTTTATGGCTTTACCTGAATTTACATCAATAAGATTAAGCGTTTCAGTCTGCTCAATTATCAGGAATGCACCCGAATCAAGCCATACCTTCTTTTTAAAGAGGTCATCTGTCTTGGAGGTTAGACTGTAGAATATTTGAAGAGGTATTCTTTTTTCTTCTTCATTATAAAGTGTACAGTCTATTCCATTCCCCATGAGCTCATCATATACGTCATTCACATCAGTTGTAACAGAGGCTATATCGCCAACTATTTCTATTGCTGACTTTACACTCTCAGATATGCTACAGTCAGTCCCGCATATAAGCTGATGTTCGCTGCGTGTTTTGGCAATCCTTAATAAATCATCCAAATCACCGCTAAATGGAACATCCTTTAAATCGATTTTTCCTGAAAGTCTTGCCTGCTTCATCTTCTGTTCTTCAACTTTAAGCTGAACAAGAACTATATCTCCGGGTCTTAATTCCGAAGAAGATGTAATCTGCCTGTTAAGTACATATTCAGGCGGCAAGGACTTTAAAGGCAAAAATCCGATACCGTGTTTTCCACTGTTCACATCAAACCGGACAAAAGCGGCATTCAGATTAGATACGAGATTATCAACTCTGCCAACATAAATATTTCCTGTTCTGTCGACAGAATCAAGTATATCAAGCACCTCGACCTTGTTATCAATGAGCCCAATCAGTGAAAGATGTTCATGCCATCTGGTGATAATAATCTCAGACATATATCTTACCCTGTGAGACTCCATCTGCAGAAGCGAAAGAAACCTCAGACATTTTTTCAGGAATCATTGGTTGAACATAATGTCCTTTATCATCATCGCCTGAAAGATATGTTTCAAGTCTGTTGAACTTGGCTGCGAACTCTTTCATTTCTTCGCCTGCAAAAGCAAAAAGACTCTCAGTTAATAGCGCAGCCTTCAGGTTACTACTGCTTCCTGCAGATAATAAAACATGTATCTTGTTTCCGTCGAGAATCTCATAATTATAAATCAAAGGCTTTATATCAATGGTTTTTTCGCCGTTTTTTGTCTTTTTAACTGCAGGGATCTCAGCCTGAGCCATAAATCTGCTAAATGTTTCTGATAGATCAAACTTAGGCTCCTTGCCTTCTCTGAAGGAAATAACATATTCAGCTGCAGACACACTTGTCATCGCATTCTCGCACTTTTCAGGGAGTTCAGTAATAGCAAGTATTTCTATTCCTTCATTCATTGCGCCGTTTAATGCGTCCATTACTGACTGAATGCTATCACAGCTAAGAACTGTCATATCCATGTAGTCGCCGTCAGTAGTTGAACCTACACTAAGGGGCTGAGCAAAGGAAAGAATCTGATGAGGACTGTAGCCCTCACTATATTTTATATCTATTTCAGCGCGTCTAATTGCTTTCTGGACATATCTCATCACATCGAGATGGCCAAGGAAGCGGATGGGACCGTGCTTACTGAATTTTAAGCGTAATTTTTTCATTTATACCCTCATCCGGCACTTCGTGCCACCTTCTCCCTAAAAGGGAGAAGGCATATTTCTTTAACTCATACTACCTTCTCAAAGATTAAGAAGTTTTTCTTTAACTCGTACTGTCTTCTCAAAGATTAAGAAGTTTTTCTTTAACTCATACTTCCTTCTCATAGATTAAGAAGTTTTTCTTTAACTCGTACTGTCTTCTCAAAGATTAAGAAGTTTTTCTTTAACTCATACTGTCTTCTCAAAGACTAAGAAGATTGTCTTTTACTCATAAAAATATATTACACACCTGTCTTAGGCTGGAAACAGATTCCAACACCATAATTTGCACCGCCGCAGCCCATGCAGGACTGTCTGCAGTTAGGTGAAACCTTTGCCTGCTTGGAGGTCTCCCATTCACGCCACAGGAATTCCTTGGAAACACCGCAATCAAGCATATCCCAGGGAAGGATTTCGTCCTTAGTTCTCTCGCGTTTTACATAAAACATAGGATCAAGTCCGGCCTTTTCAAGCTCCTCAAGCCAGATATCATTTTTGAAGTGTTCACTCCAGGCATCAAAGATGCATCCGCGTTTATATACATTGTAAATAACAGTTGAAAGCTTTCTATCGCCTCTAGCAAGGATTCCTTCAAGCATACTTGCGTCTGCTTCATGCCAGTTGTATTTAATGTGCTTCTGATTAAGCTGAGACATGATTCCTTTTCTTGTGATGCTGGCTTTATCAAGAAATTCTTCCTTAGTATTCATTGATGCCCACTGGAAAGGTGTGAAGGGCTTGGGAACAAAGAATGATGTACTTGCAGTAATCTCTATGGTTCTGCCGTTCCTCTTTTCCTTCGGAACTGTCTCAAAATACTCAACTGCAATTTTGTTGGCTATATCACCGATGCCTTCAATGTCCTCGGTGGTTTCACCCGGAAGTCCAAGCATGAAATAAAGCTTAACCTTGTTCCATCCTCCAAGAAATGCTTCGTGAGCGCCTCTCAAAATATCTTCCTCGGTAAGACCTTTATTTATAACATTTCTCATTCTCTGAGAGCCGGCCTCGGGCGCAAAGGTAAGTGATGACTTCTTAACATCCTGAACCTTACTCATTACGTCCAGGGAAAATGCATCAATTCTAAGTGAGGGTAAAGATATATTAACCTTGTGCTCATTACAGTAATCTATAAGAAATTCCAAAAGCTCATTAAGGCCTGTGTAGTCACTGGTACTAAGAGAGCTTAAAGAGATTTCTTCATACCCAGTATTTTTCAGTAATGTTATTGCATATTCCTTTAATGTCTTAACGTCTCTCTCACGAAGAGGTCTGTACAATTGACCTGCCTGACAGAATCTGCAGCCTCTGATACAGCCTCTCATTACTTCCATAACTACTCTGTCCTGAGTAACTCTTATGAAAGGCATAACAGGCTTCATGGGATAATAGGCATTTGTAAGATCAAGGCAGAGTTCCTTCTTAACTACTGCCGGAACATTCTCCCTTAGAGTTGTAATTGATTCTATGGTTCCGTCTTCCTTATAGCTGATCTCATAGAGAGAGGGAACGTAAATGCCGTCTATCTGAGAGCATCTATATAAAAACTCTTCTCTTGAAATGCCCTCTTCCTTGCTCTTTTCATAAAGATCAAAGAGCTCGCGGTATTTGGTCTCACCCTCACCAATATAGAAAAGATCAAAGAAATCTGCTATTGGTTCAGGGTTATAGGAACAGGGGCCACCACCAATCACAATCGGATCATCCCAGGTTCTGTCCTTGGTATAGATAGGCACTCCTGAAAGATCAAGAACCTGTAAGATGTTTGTATAGCACATCTCATATTGCAGAGTGAATCCAAGAAAATCGAAATTCTTAATAGGATCTTGTGATTCCAAAGCAAAAAGCGGGATGTTATTCTCTCTCATTACGCTGTCCATATCGGACCAGGGAGAAAATACCCGCTCGCACCATACGTCATCATATTCATTGAATAGACCATACAGAATCTGAATTCCCAGATGAGACATACCTATCTCGTAAACATCCGGAAAACAGAATGCAAATCTGATTTTAATGTTAGATAAATCCTTCACAGCACTGTTAACCTCTCCGCCAATATAGCGCTCAGGTTTACTAATGCTAAGAAGGATTTCATCTGATAAAGCTAATTTCTCGTTCAAATTACACCTCAAAAATATACATAAAAGATATTATTGCAGCGATTTATCTTCTGGCAAGTTCGTCTGTTATCTCTTCCCAGGTAATATCTTTTTCTGCCATTAGTACCATCATATGATACAGGAAATCGGCCATTTCGTAAATGAGTTCATTTGAATTTTTATTTTTTGCAGCGATAACCATCTCTGTGCTCTCTTCACCGACCTTTTTAAGGATCTTATCAAGGCCTTTTTCAAACAGGTAATTAGTGTAGGAGCCTTCTCTGGGATTGGTCTTTCTGTCATTTATTACAGCAAATACACTATCAAGAACCTTCTGAGGATTCTTTTCTGCATATTTTTTGCCAGTGATTTCATTAAAGAAGCATGAATAGCTTCCGGTGTGGCATGCAACACCTACCTGCTTAACCTTTGCAAGTATGGTATCCATATCACAATCCGCAGTAAGCTTTTTTACATATTGGAAATGACCACTGGTCTCGCCCTTTAACCACAGTTCGTTTCTGCTTCTGCTAAAATATGTCATTTTGCCGCACTCAAGAGTTTTCTTATAGGATTCCTCATTGAAGTAAGCAACCATTAAAACAGCATCTGTTCTATAGTCCTGAACAACAACCGGGACCATTCCATCTGAGTTTTTCTTAAAGTCTTCCCAGGTAAAATTAGGTACAATGCGATTAACTGCAAGATCATTCTCAGCACAGATATTCTTCATATTCCGAATCTCTGCGGAATTTGCATTGATGGCTCTTCCTGACAATCCGCTGACACAGCTCTCAGACAGTAGTCTTATCATCTTATCAAGTGAAAGATCAGGCACACAGAGAATTGTAGGCAGGTCAATTTCAAAAGTTTTCTTTATCTCGGAGCTGTTAAGAAGAATAAGCTCGTCGGCATATTTTCTTATCTGATCATCATATGCTGAAATCTTATCTGTTTCAGTGTAACAAATGCAAATCTTATCCTTACCGAATTTTTCAGAAACCTCCTGCAAAATATCGATATTACCCTGCTTCGAGAAATTGAGGCAAGCTTTCTTGCAACCAGCATAAAGGAGCTTTTTGATATCCTCCATTCTCTTTACATTTCCTGCGCCGTATACATCACAGGAAACCATGCTGCAAATCTCTTTTATGATATCGAGAGACTCTTCATGCTCAGCATCTCCTTCTGACATATCAAAGATTATGAGTGCATCACAGTCGTCATCATCATATTTTTCAGCAAGAGCCACTGGTGAATCTGAAATGACATCAGCATTTTCTAATGAAGTTACTGCATTACCTTTCAAAAGGTAAATGCAGGGCACAAATTTTTTAAGCATAAATATTCTCCCGGTTTATTAAAGACTTCCTTTGGTGCTTAGTACACCAGTAATTCTCTCATCTATCATTGTAGCTTCATCAAGAGCCTTGGCGAATGCCTTGAATAAAGCTTCAACCTTGTGGTGATCGTTCACACCAGTGATAACTCTGAGGTGAAGATTCATCATTGCTCCATAGGATAAGGCATAGAAAAACTCTCTTACAAGCTGAGTGTCAAACTCACCGATCATTGGTGCTAAAAACTCAGCATCCATAACAAAATACGGTCTTCCGCAAAGATCAATGGCTGCCATTACAAGGGTTTCGTCCATGGGAAGAATGGAACTTCCATATCTTTTGATACCCTTCTTTTCAGAAAGTGCCTGAGCGATAGCCTGACCAAGTACTATTCCTGTATCCTCGACACTGTGATGTCCGTCAACATAGGTATCTCCGCCACATTTTACAGTAAGGTCAAATAATCCATGCCTCGCAAAAGCTGAAAGCATGTGGTCAAAGAACCCAATTCCTGTGTTAATGTCGGATTTTCCCGAGCCATCGAGCTCGATTTCAACAGTTATGTCTGTCTCCCCTGTTTTTCTCTGAACCATACCTTTTCGAGACATATCAGTCCTCCTCAAATCTAACAGCTATTGAATTAGCGTGAGCTGTTAATCCTTCATTCTTTGCAAAAAGCTCTATATCCTCGTGAACCTTCTTAAGTCCTTCTTCAGAATACGCGATTATACTTGTTTTCTTTACAAAATCATCCACTGATAAGGGCGAGAAGAATCTCGCAGTCTGGTTAGTAGGCAGGATATGATTAGGTCCTGCAAAGTAATCACCAAGTGGCTCAGAAGAATAAGCGCCGAGGAAAATTGCACCGGCATGCTTAATCTTAGGCATAACTTCGAAGGGATTTTTTGTAATAATTTCAAGATGCTCTGAAGCAATGGCATTTGCGGCGTCAATGACATCAGACATATTCTCGGCAACAAATATATATCCATAGTTATCAAGGGATTTTGTTATGATTTCTGCTCTTTCGAGTTCTTTTACAAATCCATCGATTTCCTTTGAAACATTGTCAGCAAGCTCCTTACTTGTTGTTACAAGTATAGCACTTGCCATCTCATCGTGCTCTGCCTGAGATAAAAGATCAGCTGCAACATATCTTGGATTTGCAGTCTCATCAGCAATTACGAGAATCTCTGAGGGACCTGCAATTGAATCAATAGATACATATCCAAAGCATGCTTTCTTAGCAAGTGCTACAAAAATGTTGCCGGGGCCTGTTATCTTATCAACCTTCGGAACTGATTCTGTGCCAAACGCCATAGCTGCAACAGCCTGAGCTCCACCTACCTTATAAACCTCAGTAACTCCGGCAATATCAGCTGCAACCAGTGTTCCGGGATTTACTTTTCCATCCTTGGAAGGAGGTGTGCACATTATAATTCTCTCAACACCTGCAACCTTCGCGGGTATTACATTCATAAGAACGCTTGAAGGATAAGCTGCCTTTCCGCCGGGAACATATACACCCGAAATCTCAATGGGAATGATTCTCTGTCCCAAAATTGATCCGTCTTCATTTGTATCAATCCATGTATTTCTCTTTTGCTTTTCATGGAAGACGCGGATATTCTCAGCACTCTTTTTAATAACTTCTATGAAGTCCGCATCCAAGGCCTTATATGCTTCGTCTATTTCCTGTCTTGTTACTTTAATTGTGTCAGCAGAAAGATCAAAGTGATCAAACTTGGAAGTGTATTCAAATAAGGCTTTGTCACCATTTTCTCTGACATTAGCGATTATATCATTGACAATATTTTCATATTCCCCGTAATTAGAGGGACTTCTTTTTAAAAGTTTTTCAAGGAGTTCTCCCTTTGTCTTGTCATTAAGCTCTACTATGCGCATTATAGATTCTCCTTCATCTCACGAATTAGCTTGTGAATTCTCTCAGCTTCCATCTGCATACTAACCTGATTAACAATTACTCTTGCTGAAAGAGGGCAGATTTCTTCAAGTACGGTAAGTCCGTTTTCTCTAAGCGTACTGCCTGTCTCAACAATATCAACTATTACGTCTGATAGGTTAACTATAGGACCAAGCTCAACTGAGCCATTAAGCTTTATTATATCGACTGTCTGGTTCTTTCTGTTATAGAAATAGTCCTTTGCAATGTTTGGATATTTACTTGCAACCTTGATCATTTCATGGTGATCCAGCAGTTCTCTTGCTGATTCAGGGCCGCAGACACACATTCTGCATTTTCCAAAGCCCAGATCAAGCACCTCATAAACACTGCGGTTTTCTTCCATAATCGTATCTTTTCCGACTATACCGATATCCGCAGCGCCATACTCAACATATGTCGGCACGTCCGGACCTTTTGCCAGGAAAAATTTAAGCTTTAACTCTTCGTTTGTAAAAATAAGCTTCCTTGTCTTCTTATCAGTGACTTCTTCACACTGTATACCGCATTTTTTCAGAAGTTCCATTGTAGATTCAACAAGTCGTCCCTTTCCGAGGGCAAATGTAAGATATCTATCCTGATTATTCATATTATTTCGCCCCCTTTAAGATAACTCGTTTTCCCTGATCTCTTAAGTCCTTTGCTTTAGACAATGCTTCTTTAAAATTGTCCTCAGTGTATTCGATGACGGTAGCTTTATCATGTACAGGAAGAGATACCTTCTGATTGTAGAGAGCCTTCATCAGATCATCCAGATTTATCATAAAGCCTATGGAAGGCGCACTCTTACCGAATCTGTCAAGAAGGTCATCATATCTTCCACCTTTAGCTATTGCATCTCCTACGCCATAGGTATAAGCACCGAACATTACGCCTGTGTAATAGTTGAATTTACTGAGCATACCCAGGTCAAATGAAATATACTTCTCGATACCATAGCTGCATAAAACCTTATAAAGGTTTTGAAGATGCTCTATAGCCATTAGGGATCTCTTGTTATTTACAAGCTTTCCTGCCTGTTCAAGAACATCTGCATCACCAATACAGGTTGAAACGTTCTTTATAAGCTCACGATATTTCTCTGAGATACCAGACTCTTCCATGATGAGGTCTGCAGCAAATGCATTCCTTGAAACAAGCATTTCCCTTATTAATTCCTCAGTATCATAATCAATGCCGGCTTCCTCGCAGATTCCATAATAGTAATCTGCATCACCGATACTGATTTTGAAATCATTAAGGCCTGTAGACGATATTGCCTCAACCAAAAGAGCTATCATCTCTGCATCAGCGAAAATTGAACCATCATTCATAAGCTCAGCGCCGATCTGAGTAGATTCTTTCAATTTACCCTGCAGGCTATGTGTATTTAAGAAGGTTTTCCCGCTATAGCAGAATCTTACAGGTTCATCATCCTCTAAAAAATATTTACTTACACATCTTGCCACAGAAGGCGTGAAATCAGGGCGAAGAACCATTGTCATTCCATCCTGATCAAAGAATTTATAAAGTTCCTTTTCGCTATTACTGCTGATTTCCTCAGCAAAAACATCAAAAAACTCGAAGGTCGGTGTATCAATCTCTTCAAAGCCGTATAACTTCATACGTCTGCAGATTTTATTCTTTACCCATGATCTGTCGCTGCATTCAGCTCCATATAAATCACGTACTCCTTCCGGAGTGTGTAAAAGTCTACGATTCATAAACGTCTCCCATAAAACACTTTATTGCGTTAACGTGCTACTTTGCTACTACATTAAATTTATTTAAGTTTATAGGAATACAATTTATTTGTCAATCTCTTTGATCGAGATCCTTTTGCAATAATTCAAGATATGGAATGTATCCCATGCTATCGTCAGAAATTACGAATTCAGGATCAAGTTCATCATATCTAAAGCTTTTCCTTCCACCCTCTGATGCTCTGTCCCAAAATCTCTTAAGAGCTCTGAATGTCAGGTAGTAGAATTCACCTTTGCCGGTGTAATAGATAAGAAAAAAAGCGACTCCATCCTGCTTCTCAAATTTTTCCATAAAGGAAACCTGATGCGGATGTATATTTTCAAGAGCAAAAGTATCCTGAGCACATTCCTTTGCATCAAAGCATACCGGAATCCCCTGAACAGCTCCGATATAATCGACAGTACTTTTTTGGTCAAAATACGCAAGTGTTATATGTCTTGTCTCTTTTTCAATTTTTATAGGTGTAATAGGTGTTGGGATCTTTTGAATAAGGGCAAGCTCATCTTCCTGATACTTCTCGTTTGTACGATTTATCAGTTCTTCGAGAGTCTGCCCTCTTAGACCTCTGGAATTCCATGTGGCCATGCTTTTACCTCATTAAAAACAGCTACGTTCAATATTATTAAATTGCTCAGGCAAATTTGCTTCAAAAACTTTATCAGAAAGATATGAAAGCTCTCCTTCTATTTTAGGAAATACTAATTTATACGAATGAAGCAATTGGAACTTAAGCCCAAACTTATTTCTAAGTGAGTTATTTATGGCCTCTTTTCCATATTTGCCATCTCCAATTATGGGATGACCTGTGGATGAAAGATGTGCCCGAATCTGATGTGTTTTACCGGTATGAAGAAGCACTTCAAGCTCTGTGAGCTCCTGCTGTTTCCCATCATAGGAAAAGGCCCCGTGTGAGAGCACCTTAAAGGATGTCTCTATAGGGGAATAGTCAGCAGAGTTTACAGCATTTTTATCCGGTATCTTATCAAAAAGTGTCACTTTATTTGTCTTTTTATCCTTATACAAATAGCCTGACAGATGCGAGTCTTCGGAAATTCTTCCAACGACTATGGTCTTATAATATTTATGTAGACTTCTGTCCTTTAGAACCTCCGCCATTTTTCTGGCTCCGACAAGACTTTTTGAACATATAAGGAGTCCCGAAGTATTCCTATCAAGCCTGTTGCATACAGAAGGCCTAAAGGTACCGAGATTTTCAGGACTGATTACTTCTTCTTTAAGAAGATATCCTATAAGCCACTCATTGATGCTTACATCCTTAACTTCTGCCTTCTGGGAAAGGATACCTACAGGCTTATTGAGAAGCAGAATATTCTCATCCTCATAGACAATATCAAGCTTTCCGAATCTTTCGTAAGCCTTTATATACTCGGATGTGTTATTTGCGGTTTCATCTGAGCTCACATGCTTATTGGCAAATTTATAAAATGTATCATCCGAAAAAAAGACCGAAATAGTGTCTCCGTTATTAAGTAACTCTTTTCCGGTCGCTTTCTTGCCATTAAGTGTAATATTCTTTTTTCTTAGCATCTTGAAGAGAAATCCCATGGAGCATTCAGAAAAATAGCCTCCCAGAAATTTGTCCAATCTCTTTCCCGATGAATTATTATCAATCTTAATCTCTTTCATATCACGCTCTTTATAATGAAACCGAAAGTAAAACCAAAGCACAGGTCTCAACCGTACCCGGTACCCAGGAATCCTCAATAGCCTGAGGATCGATATTCTTTGATTTTCTGATCTGTTCAAGCTGATCCAGACGAGTGCAGAACGCATTTATATCCTTGAAAACTTTAACGGTATAATTGCTATAACCACTCTGAGATATCTGGTTTCTGATATGCTTCTCACAATTTGCAACATCAAGTGCTTTATTTTCGGTAAAGCATACAACATTCTTATCAAGTACAGTTGCAGCCGCTATACTATAGTTTTCCTCGTAACTTGTCATTTCAAGATCATATCTGATAAGAAGTCCGTTTCTATGTGACTCTATTATGTCATAAGCTTCTTTTGAACAGGGATGAGCCTTCATATACATGATCATATTAACAGCGCTCAGTCCCGTAGGCAGGCATCCAAGAGCTGCGATAATACTGAATGCGCTCTTGTTTGAATGGTAAATTATCAGACCTGTGAAAAAGATGATAAGGCAAATAATAAGTGCCACTATTGTTCTGATTGCTGCGAATTTACGATTATACTCTATATATCCAAAATTACCCTTTGCTACTTTTTTCATATCTACCTCAAATGCTTTTATTTTAAGAGCTTAAGCTCCTCATCAGACAGCTCTCTATACTCCCCCGGTTTAAGATCAGGATCAAGAACCAATCCACCCATTCTTATACGGCGCAAAAATACAACTTCATTGCCGACAGCTTCAAGCATTCTTTTTACCTGATGAAATCTACCCTCATGAATTATCAGATGTAAGACATCTTCTCCATCCGTGTTTTCAATAAAAGATTTAGCAGGTAGTGTCGGCTCATCATCTCCGATATCCACACCCTCTTCAAGCTTCTTAATATCCTTATCAGATAACGGATCCCTTGTATGAACCTCATACTCCTTCTCAACATGCTTCTTGGGAGAAAGAAGTTTGTGAGCAAGTTTACCGTCATTTGTAATTATCAAAAGACCTTCGGTATCCTTATCGAGACGTCCTACAGGTGCAAGATTATTGTCAAAACCTACATCTATAAGATCAAGAACTGTTTCATCATGGTTGTCCCTTGTTGCAGAAACAACTCCCTGAGGCTTATTAAGCAAATAGTATCTGAATTCCTTGTAATTCTCAGTGAGATTTTCGCCGGAAAATATTATCTCATTTTTGGCCGGATCAATATTGATATCAGACTTTGAAACCACTTCACCGTCTACGGTAACCATACCGTTTTTTACATATTCTTTTAATTGCTTCCTGCTTCCAAGTCCGCAGGATCCTAAAAACTTATCTAATCTCATATATCCCTTTTTCGAATCACTTCGATTGTTAAAATAATAGCTGCCGTATGATCAGATCACCGGCAGCTATATAATTAGCAACGATAGATGAAATGTGTAATCTATAATACAAATTACAGCATATCAAGATTTAAATCCGCATTTTCATCAAATGGTATTTCAGGTGTAACCTCTGCCATACTAGCAGATGCTTTCGGCTTCTCCTTAACATTTGAAGGATTAACACTGGGCGGTACAAGATCCGCTCTATTGGACTTTATAGTCTCACTATAAGCAGTCAGATCTCTAAGGAAGGAAGTTGTATTGGCATTGGTTGTCTCTATTGCCTTATTAACTATAACCTCTACCTCAGCAAGAAGGTTATCTGTATAGCTTACAGCCGCTGCCTTCATCTGATTAGCTTCATTAGTGGATTTAGTTAAAATCTCTTCTGCCTGCTTAGCAGCATGAGCAATAACTTCATTCGCCTGTGCATAAGCCTGTTGCATAATATCATGCTCATTGATCATTGCATGTGTCTGCTCTGTAGCTTTATCAATGAGATCCTTTGCCTTTTTGCGGGCATCCTCAAGTATAGCCTCTTTATTACTGATTATTGTCTGATATCTTCTGATCTCTTCGGGAGTCTTGCTTCTAAGCTCTCTTAAAAGCTCATCGATCTCCTCCTTGTTAACAATGATGTTCGTACGTGACAGTGGCTGATACTTGCAGCTATCAATGAATGTCTCAATCTCATCAATACATTGTTCAATTCTACTGCTCATTATTCTCACCCCCCAATAGCCTGTTTATCATACCCATATTTTTCATAAATCTTCTGCGCAACATAATCTGTAACGCAACGACTTATGTCCCCGTGAAAGCTGGCAAATTCTCTAACAGTTGAACTGCTGAGGTATGCATATTCAAGACTTGTCGTCAAAAATACCGTATCCACCTCATTATGTGAAAATGCCTTATTCGTCTGAGCTATCTGTAATTCATATTCAAAATCCGTAATAGCTCTAAGACCTCTCAAAAGAATCTTAATGTTCTTTTCCTTACAGTAATCAATGATAAGACCTTCATAGCAATCAATCTCAACATTGCTTAAATCCTTGACTGCTTCTTTAATCATCTTAACACGTTCATCTGCTGAAAACAACGGACTCTTGGCTGTGTTGACACTGACAACAACCACCAGCTTATCAAACATTGCGGAGGCTCTTCTAATAATATCCAGATGCCCCAATGTTATGGGATCAAAGCTTCCGGGATAAACAGCTATTTTCATTGTGATTCCTCTTTTACTACTTGAAATTTATTTTACTTTTACTTTGCAGGTTGCCTTTTTCTTACCATCAACAGTTTTAACTGTGATCTTTGCTGTTCCTTTACTCAAGGCTACCAGATTACCATTAGCATCAACAGCTACAACACCGGGTTTACTGCTCTTCCAGGTTACGCTCTTGTTTGTAGCCTTCTTGGGTTTTATTTTTGCCTTAAGCCTGTATGTCTGGCCAACAGATAACTTTAGCTTTTTCTTGTTAAGCTTAACCTTCTTTACTCTCTTGGCCTTCTTAACAACTACGGTTATTTTCTTTGCGGCAGTTCCACCGGAAACAGAACATGTAATAGTACATTTTCCTGGCTTCTTACCGGTAATAACACCGCTCTTATTGACCGTTGCAACGGACTTTTTGCTTGATTTGAATGAAACAGTTCTAATATCTGCCCATTCAGGGAATACGGTGCAATTTATCTGTGCTTTTGATCCTGCGAAAACAGTGATTTTGTTTGTCGCAATATTAAGCATTTTAACCTGTCCGTCAGTTACGAGGACTCGGCATTTAGCCTTTTTACCACCATAAATGGACGTTGCGAAGATTTCGCACTCACCATTTTTTAAACCCGCAACAAAGCCTGAATCACTTACAGAAGCTACTGTAGTATCGGAAGAATTCCATCTCACTCCCTGTGCAGCATTAGCAGGAAGGCATGTTGCTGAAAGCTGAAGGAACCCACCAACACCTATAGTTGCACTGGCCTGGCTTATAGCAACAGAATCAGGCTTAACAAAGCTGGGAGTTGATGTATAATCCGTAGCACTTACAGGATAAATTCTAAGGAAATCAGGAGTATTGCACTCGTCATATCTTATGTGCTCTTCCTGGTCAAAATCAAATCCAATACTAGTATCTTTTCTGCTTCCTCTAAGGAAATGCACTTTTTTAGCAGGCGTGTTATATCCGGGTCTGGGATCATAAGCATCCCAGGTAGCATCAAGATAATAATAGAGATCACCGAGCTGTACTATATTCCAGCCATGACCTGAATCAGACTCATAAGCATATGCTAAACCGGAGATAAGTCTTGAATCAATACCAAGAGTAAGCATTATCCTGTAGAAAAGGAGTGCATATCCTTCACATACAGTATGTTTTGTTACTGCAGCCGAGTAACACGAGTAGCCAATATGATTCCCATATAAGGTGGAATTTCTGGCACAATCGTGATCATATGAAATATTTTTTGTTATATACTCATATGTCTTTTTAATCTTATCGTAATCACTTCCGGAATTTAAATTATATGTATTTATGATCTCATTTATCTTATTTGTAGTTGCTATTTCCTGTGCAGCATCATGTGTAAATGTAAATGAAAGCTGAAGTGTTCCGTATGTTACATCGCCTGCATAGGCAATTGTACCCTGTCTGGATATCTCAATAAAAGCCCATCTTACGTAGTCACCTTCGTTAGGTACTCCTGTATGTTCCCAAATGATGGGATACATTGCATTAATAAGTGTAGATACACCGAGTAAGCCGGGAAGCATGAAATCCATTGTTACAACATTCTGTCTCGCCTTGATGGCGTTTCTCGCAACCTCAGCCATTTCCTGAACAGAAGTGCATTTACCGTTTGAAGCAAGCAGAGACTTAACGTGTACTGTTGAATCAAGCGTTGATGCAAGATTATCAAGCTCGCTCTGACTTACATCAATTCTATTTTTATATACAGGATTAACTTCTGCAACCGCATCAGATGTTTCGAAATTCAAAACAACAGCCACGTCGTAAACAGAAAAGCTTTCTGCGTCATAGCTTACTACGGTCTCTTCGGTATCACTGTAAACATCAGTTGCATTATCTACAACATCTGCCGGAATCTCGGTAGTTGTGGCATCGTCCTCAATATGGAATACCTGAACTGTTGTAGAATCACTTTCACTGTTTGCATTAGAAAGCTCTTCATCAAGAGTTATTTCAACTGAAACTACTCCTTCAGGTTCAAATTCCTGACCATCCTTTAAAAGTGTTATATCAAAGGAAGCAGAATCATAAACTGCAGATTCAGCAGGAAGAGCATCGTTAACAAGATCATCAACCTTCTGTCCCGCAACCTTTGTAACCTTCTTTATACTTACTTCGGTGCCTTCCGGAATGATTCCTTCCTCAGCGTGAAGCTTAATTGTATATCCTGAAATATGCTCCTCATAATCAAAAGCACCGGTTGTAGATTCCTTGGCATCACCATCGGATACTGAAGGAGCCGCTTCCTTTTCCTCTGCATTTCCATCTGAAACTGCTTCTTCGGGATTCTCTGCAGCTTCTGCATCTTCTTTTGCAATATTCTCGGTTTCTTCTGTGTTTTCAGAAGAAGTATCTCCTTCTACTGCAGCATTTTCATTGCTGTCAGAAGCATCTTCACTACTCTCAGTTGATTCCGCATTCTGTGCATCATCTGAATTCTCACTAGAAGCATTGCTATCAGCTGATTCTGTGTTTTCATCAGAACTGTTGGCTTCAGCAGCCTCAGCATTTTCATCTGAACTCTGAGCTGACTCTGCAGACTCACTTTCACTAACTTCTGTATTCTCTGTAGTTCCCTCAGATACTTCCAAGCCTTCAGTATTATCCCCATCTGAAAGGCTATCTGTTGTATCAGCCTCAGGAATCTCACTTTCAAGAACTATACTCTCGTCATTAATTCCCTCAGCCTGAGCACTAATTGGAGCAAAGCTCTGTCCTACAAGAGCAGCGCTCAGTGCAAGTGCAACAACACTTTTTTCCCAAATTCTTTTTCTCAATATTCTTTTTTCCTTTCCGTGTACCCCTCTCACAGAAAAACAATATAATCAAATGTATTTAATTAGCTTTTGAGCTTTTTCATAAAAACATGTTGATTAGTCTTATATCTTTTTTCCTTGATAATTTCAAAACCATTATCTTCAAAAACAGATAAATCCATATCAAGGCTACACTCTGCTATAAGCATTGTGTATTCTGTTACATAGGGAAGTCTGGAAAGAAGTTCAAAGGTTCTTTCATACAACCCGGACTCATATGGAGGATCAACAAATATTAAATCCACTTCTTTTTCTTTAATATTCTTTAATCCAACCAAGATATCTGATTTAAGGACCGTTGCTCTGTCTTCAAATTTGGTAGTCTGAATATTCTGGTTTATACACTTTACTGCTTTAATATTATTCTCAATAAAATATGCCTTTTTAGCTCCTCTTGAAAGAGCTTCTATACCAATACCGCCGCTACCGGCAAATGCATCGATAAAAACAGCTCCCGGAACATCATTCTGAAGCATATTGAAAAGAGTCTCTTTAATTCTGTCCTGAGTAGGTCTGGTATCATTCCCCTCAGGTGTTACTAATCTGAGTCTTCTGGCTTCGCCTGCGATTACTCTCATATTTTTCTCCGATTTTTAAAGTCTGATCTTTGTTCCCTTAGTATCTCTGCTTGTTATCTTAAGGTGATCAAGTACAAGTGATTTGCCATTGTGCTCAATTGTCTGCTCATCAGCTTCCTTAAGATAAAATACATCTCTTACGGAATCCTTAGAGCCAAGTCTAATTCCGCGAACACCGACAGCTCCCTTCTTCTTTTCAGGAATATCTGTTACATTGAATCTGAGGAAGAATCCATTCTCAGAGCGGAATACAACAGTGCTTATATCATGAATCTCATGTACACTGATAACCTCGTCATCATCTACTAGCTTCGTAGCCGCGACGGATCTTCTTGATACATCAAACTCGCCACCGTCAACAAGCTTAGTATTACCCTGTTTTGTTACAAACATAATCCTGTAAAGATTAAGGCTACTCTGACTTGCTACATAGACTATCTGATCACTTGTAGTATCAAAATCACTGACATTATCGATAGGAACACCTTTATCACGCATTCTTCCTGCGGGAAGGTCCATAGCCTTGATGGTATGAAGTGTTCCGTTTGCGGTAAACACGCAAACCTTTCCGGTATTCTTCATTACAAATGAATATTTAAAGTCATTTTTGATGGTCTCAAGATTTTTATCATATGTGGTGACATCGATGGTCTTGGCATATCCGAATCTATCCATCAAAAATGCGACATCAATTTCTTCTACCGGCTTTTCTTCGTAAACCGCATCCTCAACATTATCGATGATAGTGCGTCTCTTTACGTTGTAGCGCTTTTTAATCTCAGAAAGCTCGTTCTGAATTACCAGAGACATTGAATCATGGTCTTCAAGAATATCCTCATAGCGATATATCTTTGCGATAGTATCCTCATGTTCCTTTACAAGTGCTTCAAGCTCAAGGCCAATTAATTTGTAAAGTCTCATCTCAAGGATGGCATCAGCCTGTCTCTCTGTAAAAAGAAGCTGAGCTGCCATAGCTCTTGAAGCCTCACTCTTGAATCTTATTCCTTCGGTATTACCGTTAACCAGGCAATCCTTTGCCATGGGTCTGTCTTTTGAACCTCTGAGGATCTCGATAACAATATCAATTACATTGCAGGCCTTAATGAGACCTTCCTGGATTTCCTTCTTGTCCTGTTCCTTCTTAAGGAGTGTTGTATATTTTCTCCTTGCTGTTTCGAACTGGAAATCTACAACTGCTCTCATGATGGAAGAAAGGCTCATGGTCTCAGGTCTTCCATCGCAGATAGCCAGCATATTTACTCCGAATGTATCCTCGAGCTTAGTCTTCTTATAAAGAAGATTCTTAAAGTTCTCAACATCAGTGTCTTTTTTAAGCTCAATTACGATTCTAATGCCTTCCTTTGAAGACTGGTTGGAAATGTCGATGATATCATTAGTTATCTTCTTTTCAGCAAGCTCTGCTACGTCCGATAAGAACTTACCTATTCCTGCGCCAATCATAGTGTAAGGAATCTCTGTAATTACAAGATTGATATGTCCGGCTTTTCCCTTTTCCACATCAACCTTACCTCTGACTCTCACCTTACCCTGTCCGGTCTCATATATAGCACGAAGATCGTCCTTATTGGTAACGATTCCTCCGGTAGGGAAATCAGGCCCCTTGATATATTTCATGAGCTGCTTGGTTGTAAGCTCAGGGTTCTGCATATAAGCAATCTCAGCATCTATTACTTCGCCGAGATTATGAGGCGGTGTGCTTGTAGCCATACCAACCGCGATACCTTCTGATCCATTTATAAGAAAATTAGGGATCTTTACAGGTAAAACAGTGGGTTCTCTCTCTGTCTCATCAAAGTTTGGAATAAAGTCAACTACATCCTTATCAAGATCTGCCAGGAAATTTTCCTGTGTTATCTGGGCAAGTCTTGCCTCAGTATAACGCATGGCAGCAGCTCCATCACCTTCGATGTTGCCAAAGTTACCATGTCCATCAACAAGCGGAACAGCCTTCTTGAAGTCCTGGGTCATTACGACAAGCGAATCGTAAATTGAGCTATCACCATGGGGATGATATTTACCCATGGTGTCACCTACGATACGTGCGCTCTTACGATATGGTCTGTCATACCTTATTCCCAATTCATACATATCATATAAAGTTCTGCGTTGAACCGGTTTAAGACCGTCCCTGATATCAGGGAGAGCTCTTGCGACGATTACACTCATTGCGTAATCAATATATGATTTTTGCATTATCTCCGAGTATTCGGAGCGAATTAATCTCTCTTCCATGTTACCTCATCCGTCAGCTACGCTGACACCTTCTCCTAAAAGGAGAAGGCAAATAATATTTGCATTAAACTCAAGATTTATTTAGTGTTATACATCAAGCTCAGCGTCGGTTGCATGCTGATGTATGAAATCTCTTCTGGGTGGAACTTCATTACCCATAAGAAGCTCAGTCATATGTGATGCCATCTTGGCATCTTCAATCTCGACAATTCTCATCATACGATTCTCGGGATCAAGTGTTGTCTCCCAAAGCTGCTCAGGATCCATCTCACCAAGACCCTTATATCTCTGAAGAGTGAAAGGTCCTTTGTGATTTTTTCTGTATTTTTCAAGCGCAGCGTCGTCGTAAAGATACTCTTCCTTGCCTCTGCTGGGTATAGCCTTGTAAAGAGGAGGCATAGCAATATATACATGTCCTTCAAATATAAGCTCTGGCATAAATCTGTAGAACAATGTAAGAAGCAATGTCGCTATGTGAGATCCGTCTACGTCGGCATCGGCCATTATAACAATTTTGTCATAGCGAAGCTTTGAAATATCAAAGTCGTTTCCGTAGCCCTCTGAAAATCCGCATCCGAAGGCGTTTATCATTGTCTTGATCTCGGCATTGGCAAGAATTTTATCTATGCTGGCCTTCTCAACGTTAAGTATCTTACCTCTGATCGGAAGAATGGCCTGGAATTCACGGTTTCTCGCCATCTTGGCACTACCACCCGCAGAATCTCCCTCTACGATGAAAATCTCACATTTAGATGCATCCTTACTTATGCAATTCGCAAGCTTACCATTGGAGTCAAAGGAATACTTCTGCTTAGTAAGAAGATTTGTCTTGGCCTTTTCCTCGGTTTTTCTAATCTTTGCAGCCTTCTCAGCGCATCCGATTATGGATTTTAATATTTCGATATTTCTATCAAAAAATCTTGTAACCTCATCACCGGTTATCTGTGAAACGATTTTTGCCGCATCCTGGTTATCAAGCTTAGTCTTGGTCTGCCCTTCAAATCTTGGGTCGGGATGTTTGATGCTAACAACTGCAGTCATTCCGTTTCTGACATCAGTACCATTGAAATTGGCATCCTTATCCTTAAGAGCACCTATTTCTCTTGCATACTGATTGATGATATTCGTAAACATGGTTTTAAAGCCGGTGAGGTGTGTTCCACCCTCGGCATTATAAATGTTGTTACAAAAACCTAAAATATTCTCATGGAATTCATTAACATACTGGAATGCAACATCAACAGAGACACCGTCGCTCTCTCCACTATAGAAGATTACGTCAGTTACTGTCTCTTTGGATTTATTCATATCCCTGATGAAACCGGTTATACCTTCAGGCTCGTGGAATTCAATATATTCCTCCGTTCCCGGTCTGTCATCAATATATATAATTGTTAAATTGGGATTGAGATACGCTGTCTCATGAAGCCTTGACTTTATATCCTCTTCTCTGAACCTTGTCTTTTCGAAAATCGTAGGATCAGGAAGGAATGATATAGTCGTTCCGTGTTCTCTTGTCTTACCGACGGGTTCAAGAAGTCCGTCCTTAAGCTGAACTGTGGGAACACCTCTCTCATAGGCATCTTCATAGATCTGGCCATCAGTTCTTATCTGTACTTTAAGCCAGGTAGATAAAGCATTAACAACAGAGGAACCTACACCGTGAAGACCTCCACTTGTCTTGTACGCGGCATTATCAAACTTACCACCTGCATGAAGCATGGTAAGTACAACACGCTCTGCGGTAATTCCCTTGGCATGCATGCCTACAGGAATACCACGACCGTTATCCTCTACTGTGGCGCTTCCGTCAGGATTAAGTGTCACAGTTATCTGTGAACAATGTCCGGCAAGATGTTCATCAACCGCATTGTCTACTATTTCGTAAACAAGATGGTTAAGACCTCTTGTTGAAACACTACCAATATACATTCCGGGTCTCATTCTTACCGCTTCGAGACCCTCCAAAACCGTAATGCTGGAGGCATCATAGTTATTACTTACTGACATAAATACTACCCAACCTTAACTAACTTTTTTCATAGGATGCGGATTACCGCTAATTAAGTCTTTGCGACTTTTAATCTTATACATACACCTTTCTGGAGCAGGCTATTGCAAGTGCGCCGGGGCCAATGTGGCATGACACAACAAGAGATAGCGGATCCATGTGCATCTCATATCCGGGAAAAGCTGCTTCAACCTCTCCCTTAAACTCAAGGGCTTTCTCAAGATCATAAGAATAAGCGCCGCTTAAGTGAACATCATGAGCATCGAGGCCTCCGAATCTATTCTCGAAATCTGAGAGCATCGCATTGATCATTATGTTTTTACCCTGAGTTGTGGTTCTTGCTTTCGCAAAGGCATCAAGCTTTTCACCCTGAATCTGCAAAACCGGCTTAAGCTTTAAAAGTGTTCCAAGCGCAGCTGCAGCAGGTGTGATTCTGCCACCCTTCTTAAGATAGTAAAGAGTATCTAGCATGATATAGATGCTGGATTCAAACTTCACTTCCTCAAGCTTATCCTTAATCTCCTTACCGCTCATGCCCTTGTCACGCATTTCGATCGCGTCGAGAACAGATTGTCTCATGGTAACGGAGATTCTCTGGTTATTGACAACAAAAACCTTGTTCTCATAATCATCAGCAGCAAGCATTGTCGCTGTCTGACATGAACTACTAAGGCCGCTGCTTAATGGAATATAAACTATTTCATCATAGTCCTTAAGCATCTCATCCCAAAGCTCCAAAAGTCCTCCGGGACTGGGCTGACTCGTTGAGACATCAGCTCCCTCAGCAAGCTTTCTAAAGAAATCCTCCTGAGTAAGATTGATTCCTTCCAAATATTCCACTCCATCAATCATAAAAGGAGTAGGGATAACCTTTATACCAAGTGCCTCGCCGTCGGCGGGCATAATACCGCTGTTTGTATCAGTTATGATCGCAACTTTTGACATATTTTCCTCCGAGAAGTATACAATATGTTGTATTATTCGAACACATACTCTACTAAATTTTACTTTTATAAAGCTGTAAAGTCAAATAAATTTGATTTAAGCCATTCTTTTAAAGGTGCATTCTCCTCCAATACAAGGTCAGGATCCTCCAAAAGTACTCTGTCAGCCAAGGCAGCAGCTTCCTTAATGAGAGCGGCATCCTGATATATATCCGCCACATGAAAGGCCATCTCACCACTCTGCCTTATTCCGAAAAGATCCCCTGGGCCTCTTTGCTTAAGGTCTTCCTCAGCAATCTTAAAGCCATCATTTGAGTGATTCATTATATCCAGTCTCTGCTTTGCATCATCACTCTCTGACGTATTTATGAAAATGCAGTAGGATTGATCCTTACCACGCCCAACTCTTCCTCTTAGCTGATGAAGCTGCGCAAGGCCGAAACGCTCTGAATTCTCAATCATCATTACCGTGGCGTTTGGAACATTAATACCAACCTCGATAACAGTTGTGGAAACAAGAATATCTATATTTCCCCTTGCGAACTCATCCATAATTGCTTCCTTTTCGAAGGGCTTTTGCTTTCCATGAAGTGTTCTAATACGTACACCTGAAGGGAAAGTGCTTTTTAGCTTTTCAGTGTAATCAGTGACATTCTCAAGGCCATCCATCTCACCCTCTTCAATCATAGGGCAGATTACATAGGCCTGATGTCCTGCATTAATCTGATCTGCTATAAATTTGTAAGCAGTAGGCCTGTACTGGGTTCCCACAACACAATTCTTTATTGGTATTCTGCCCTTAGGCATTTCATCAAGAATAGAAATATGCAAATCACCATAAAGAATAATTGCCAGTGTCCTGGGAATCGGTGTTGCACTCATAGCAAGAATATGTACATTCTTCCCCTTTTCGGAAAGCTTCTCTCTTTGCTGAACGCCAAATCTGTGCTGTTCATCAGTGATTACCAATGCAAGGTTTCTATAGTTTACCTTTTCCTGAATTAGGGCATTTGTTCCTATTATGCAGTTATAGCTACCATTCTCGATGCCTTCATTGGCAATTCTTTTTTCCTTTGCAGATAATGATCCAACTAAAAGCACCGGTTTTATCGGAAGATCATACTCTTCCATCATCTGAGAAAAACCTTCAAAATGCTGACGAGCCAGTACTTCCGTGGGCGCCATTATTGCTCCCTGATATCCATTTTCAGCAGTAAACAAAAGTGCCAAAAATGCAAGAATTGTCTTACCGGATCCTACGTCTCCCTGAATAAGCCTGTTCATGACATTTTTTCCGGTCAGGTCACCCTTAATATCATTCCATATTTCAAGCTGTTTTCCTGTGAGCCTGTATGGGAGCTTATCAAGAAGGCCATCGGCACATTCAGAAGATTCATATACATAGTCATTAATGGATTGTTCTTCGCTTCTCTTTAAAAATCTGAGTCTTAGAATAAACTCAAGAATCTCGTTAAAAGCTATCCTTTTCCTGGCAACTGTAAATTCATCCATATTTGCAGGGAAATGAATTTTTCTGACCGCCTCAGAATAATCCATTAGATCCATCTGTCTTCTGATATAGGAAGGCAGCATCTCCTCAAGATACGGACTTGCCATGATCGCCTGTTTCATGGTTTTAATGACCAGTTGATTGGAAAGCCCCTTAACAAGAGGATATTTAGGCTGCATTGAGCCCATGATTTCCATATAGTCCTCAGTTTTGAAAAGCTTTGGCTGCTCAATTACAAAGCCACTTCCCTTTTTCTGAACAAGGCCTCTGAAAACATAGTATTTTCCGGGTTTTATATTGTTCCTCATAAAGGGCATATTGAAATAGGTGATCTGCATGTTCCCTGTAACATCGCCTGCCTTAAAGGTAAGGATACTAAGGTTTCTTACTCGTTTTACAGCGATATTGCCTATTGGTGACAGTCTTACTGCGCTTATTTCACCGGATCTTAAATCCGCCACAGATTTTATCTCACCACAAATATCATAATCTCTTGGAAAATAAGAAAGCAGATCTTCGACAGTTCGAATTCCGCACTTTTCAAAAAGGGCGCTGCTTTTATCGCCAACGCCCTTTAAAGAAGATACATGTTCAATTAAAGATGGATTTTTACTTCCAGTCATCTTACTCCGCACTCACAATGTAATAGTAAATCGGCTGACCACCGTACTGAACCTCAACATCACAACCGGAGAATTTGGAGCTTATACGCTCGCAAAGAGCATTAGCTTCTTCCTCCTTAATATCTGAGCCATAATAAAGGCTTATAAGCTCTGTCCCGTCATCAGCGATCTTATCGATCATCATTGCTGTTACTTCATCAATATCACCGCCAACTCCAAGAATTCCATTGTCGCCAATACCCATGTAGTCGCCCTGCTTGATAGTAACATCATCAATCATGGTATCACGTACTGCGTATGTAACCTCACCGGTCTTAACTGTGGAAATTGCCTCCTTCATACCTTCTTCATTTTCTTCAGCAGAAGTTCCGGGCATGAAATTAATAGCGGCTGTTATACCCTGAGGTACAGTCTTTGTAGGGATTACGACAATCTTCTTGTCCTCACCCTTATCTTCCATCATAATCTTGGCCTGATTAGCTGCAAGTATAATGTTCTTATTGTTAGGAAGAACAAAAACAGTATCAGCATTTACTTTTGAAGCAGCCTCAAGAATATCCTCTGTGCTGGGATTCATGGTCTGACCACCCTCGATAACGTAGTCAACTCCAAGTCCTCTGAAAATCTCTGCAAGACCTTCACCTGCACATACAGCAACAAAACCGATATCCTTATGCTCTTCATTTACGAACTGAGGCTCATTGCTCTTAGCAGCTTCTCCAACTTCACCCTTAAGTGGAATATCATCTTCTCTGCTATAAGTAGGTGTTGACTCAGCCGCACCATTTATCTCAGTTTCAATCTCAGCATATGTTCCATTCTGATTCTCGTGGAAAAGCTTCTCACGATGTTCCATTCTCATGTTATCAATCTTCATGTTTGAAAGCTGACCATACATGAGAGCTCTCTGGATAGCAAGTCCCGGATCATTAGAATGAACGTGAACTTTACATATCTCATCATCGGCAACCATAACAATGCTGTCACCGATTGACTCGAGGAATGCCTTGAAGTCAATCTCCTGCTTAACATTTAAAGGCTTGTTAAGAAGTACGATAAACTCTGTACAATAACCAAATTTAATATCTACCTCAGCAGTAGCCTGAGTCTTAGTAGCAACAGGTGTAGCCGCAGACTCATCGATTGAATAATCAACCTCTTTACCAAGGTAAGCATCTACAGCGCCCTTAAGCACCTGCATAAGGCCCTGTCCGCCTGAATCAACAACGCCGGCCTGTTTAAGTACAGGAAGCATCTCCGGAGTCTTATTTAATACTTCATCACCATACTTAATAACTTCTTCAAAGAAAGTACCAAGATCATCAGCACCTTCCTTGGAAAGCTCCATTGCTCTCTCAGCTGTGCCCTTAGCTACTGTAAGGATTGTACCTTCCTTGGGCTTCATAACTGCCTTGTAAGCAGTCTCAACAGCCTTATCAAAAGCATTGGCAATTATCTCTGCATCAAGCTCTTCGTAGTCACGAACGCCCTTGGTGAAACCTCTTAAAAGCTGTGAAAGGATAACACCTGAGTTACCTCTTGCGCCTCTCATAGCACCTGAATAAATGCTCTTGCAAAGGCTGCCCATATCGATATCATCAGGAAGATTCTTAACATCCTTAGCAGCTGACATGATAGTCATTGTCATATTGGTTCCTGTATCACCGTCAGGTACAGGGAAAACGTTAAGCTCGTTTATCCACTCTTTTTTTGCATTCAAATTACTTGCGCCTGCAAGAAACATCTTTTTCACATCAGACGCTTTAATTGTGTTACTCAAAATTCTACCCTCCTTGACCTTAGTCGATGACGCGAACGCCTTCAACGAAGATGTTTATCTTCTCTATTTCAAGGCCGGTGAATTCCTCAACCTTGTACTTAACATTATCTATAAGGTTATCCGTAACCGCTGAAATACTAACTCCGTAAGCAATGATCACATGAAAATCAAGTGTAAGCTTTCTGTTAGCTCCAATAGTTACATTAATTCCCCTTTTGATGTTGTCCTTCTTAAGAAGACTTACAAGTCCCTCGGCAACATTAACATTAGCCATACCAACAATACCGAAGCATTCATTAGCTACGGCTCCTGCATACTGAGCAATTACTTCATTATCAATTGCAATACTACCCATATGAGTGTTCATTGAAGTAGACTTCATACTGCACCTCCATATAAATGACGCAGAGATCAAATATGCATGCCTCTGCTATCATAAAATTGCATATAATCGATTATAAACTAAGAGCGTAAAAAAATGAAGTCAAAATAAGATTTGTCTTTGATTTAGCGAAAAAAAGGATTCACATAAGTGAATCCTTTAAATACGAACCTCGTTCAATTAAGCACGCTCAACCTTTTTAGATCTGAGACAGCTTGTGCAAACGTTCATTCTCTGTGTAGCGCCGTTTACTTTAACAGCAACCTTATGTACGTTAGCATTCCAGATTCTATTGCTCTTTCTATGGGAATGGCTTACGTTGTTACCGAAATGAACGCTCTTGCCGCATACTTCACACTTAGCCACTTTGACACCTCCTTATAAGCCATATTTTAATCAAATGCATCAAGCGAATAAATAACCATTTTCAAAATACATATTCGCAACATCAGATATAATATCAGAAATGGTAAGCGAATGCAAGCAAAAAATAATTATTTAAAGATTAACTTTTTATTTACGCCTTCATATAGGCGTCAAACTGCCTTAATAAAATGTTATATTCCTGGTTGATCATATCGCAAAGTCTATGATCTCCACACATATTATCAGGATGATAAATCTTCATCAGATCTCTATAACGCTTTTTAAGCGCAAGAAGTGAATTAACACCCTTAAAGAAGAATTCAGCCTTGCTGTATTCATCCTCTCTGAGATATCCCTTCTCCTGTTCAAGCTTTTTCCACTCACGCTCGATTACTTTTTTATCTGCGTTAAGCTTATCAAAGCCTTCCTTGAGAATCTCAATCTGCTGATCAAAGAGAGCCTGATCATCCTTAAACTTCTGTTTATCGTGCTCAAACTCGCTTCTCTCACGCTGAAATCTCTCGCGAAACTTATTCATTTCACATTCAATCTCAGCAACCTTACTATCGACAGCCTTCTGCTCCATCTCAAGTCTCTGGCTCTCTTTATAAATCCAGAGTCTCATCTCGAGAAGCTCATCCTCTGTTGCCTTGTCGATTCGTTCTTCGCTAATAAACTTTTCCATACGGAACCCCCTAATACCGCTATACTACTCCAGGTTCTCTTCTTCAGGAAAGGCAATATCAACCGCGCTGTCATCATCCATCATGTCATTGCCGCGATTCATGAAGCGGTCAGCTATGTCGGGCACAAGGTCAAGGACCTTAGTAACCGCATCCTGGTTTTTGATGTTAACAAGTTTTGTCTGACCGTTTTTAATTACAAGAACCGCACTGGGCGACATTTTTGCCGCAAAACCACCGGCTCCAGAATTCTTTTTATCGGCATTACTTGCACCCGCACCTACCCCAAAGGATACGTCCACAAGAGGAACTATTATGGTATCGCCAACCTTAGTAGCTTCACCTACTACAGTCTTAGCTCCCATAATTGTATTCATGCCATTCATTAGAGAATCTACAACGGAATTAAAATTTGAATCTCCCATAAAAAACTCTCCCCAATTAAGAATTGATAATCTTATTAAACCTACGAATTGTCTTCTTCACATCTTTGTTAAAGTAAAGTATAGCTGCTGCATGAAGAAGTGTAAAAACAGTTACTCTGCCCTTGATATGAGCTTCACCCTTAACAATCTGCCTCTCAAAATCAGGTATAAGAAATACTTTATTCACCAAAATAGGATAAAGAACACCATATCCTGCCATGATATCAGCTGTAAGTGTGGGGTCTCCCAGTCCTAATAAAATATCCATTCTGAATTTCCTTGGAATTATCATCTTAAGGACTCGGATCAACTGCTTCTTCGTAACCTCAAAAGCACGCTTGAAAATATCATTAGATAACGTGTTTTTGACCATGTTTATCTTATCACAGATTCTAGATGTTGTATATTGGATTTTTGAAAATACATCCTGTGGTACTTTGATTATTCTGTTAATCGTATCAAGGATATTTTTCAGAAAATCCAAAAAGCTTTCATCATCCTCATCAAATTCATCTTCCTCTAAAACTTCGCTTTCAGATTCTTCTGATTGTGATGGCTCCTTTTGTTCCTCGCTTTCATCTTCTATGGTATCAGTATCCTCAGAGGGTTCATCAAAACCGCTCTCTTTTTCCGTAATCGTATCTCCGGATGTGTTCGCAGAAGACTCCGAGGTATCAATCTCGTAATCTTCATCTATATCCGTTTCATCATCACTCTTTTTGTTTTTCGGTGGAAATACCGTGAAACATAATACCTTAACCTTAAACTCCGGATCTTCAGGATAAGATATCCCACCGCTTACAAAATGTAATAGCCAACTGAATTTAACAATTCCCGAGACATTTTCCTTAAGCTTATCGACTTCATTTTCAAGGTCAGTCTCTTTTACATTTCCGTCAATTCTGTACCTTATCGGCACAAAAAGAATAAGCAGTAATAAAACAAGTACTACTCCCAGAACTACAAGCAGAACTATTCCTATTATCTTAAGAATAGATAAAAACAACGCCATCAGTTATTCCCCACAAGGCTGTTCAGATAGCCCTTGATATCTCCTTCCATACCATTCTCCGAAGCTTCATCGGAAATCTTCATAACAATATCCAAAGCTTCATTATAGCTTCCGGCAATTCCATAGATGAATTCAGGATGCCTGTAATAATACTTTTGCTTCAAAAAAGCGCAATGCTTTATTTCAAGCTGACCTGTGGGAATATCAGAAGCAGTAACGACATATATTAGAAGTTGTCCCGCTCCGTGTCTTAATTTCCATTTCACAAGTCTCTCGTTCTTAACCGAATCACCAATATATAGTTTTGAGAAAAAATTGCAACATCCCCTTATTCTCAACAAAACCTCCTGCTACTTCATCTCAAAGTAGCGATCAAATATTCTCTTCGCAATCGGAACAGCAAACTCTCCTCCTGAGCCTGCATTCTCAACTATGATAGTCACTGCTATTTCAGGGTCCTCAGCAGGTGCAAAGCCAGTAAACCACGCATGTGAATCCGATGTGCTGTCTTTAAATTCAGCTGAACCGGTTTTTCCGGCAGCAGTATATGATAATCCCTTTAGCTTAGACGCTGTTCCCTTTTCCACAACGCCTTCCATCAGTGTCTTAAGGAAATCAGATTCATCTTCACTCATTAGCTTTTTATATTCTTTAGGTGAAAAGCTTTCAATTGTCTTTCCATCAGCTGTAACAACTTTATCAATGAGATAAGGCTTCATCAGCGTTCCGTCATTTGCTATGGCTGCGGTGATAAGGTTCATATGAAGCGGTGTGACCGTCGTAGTCCCCTGACCAATGCCAAGCTGCATTGTATCTCCATCGCTTAGGGCATCACTGCATACAGCATTAGACTTTGAATAATTCATTTCCCATGGAAGGTCGGAATTGAACATCAGCTTTTCAAGAGTTTTCCCGAAATCACTTTTATCAAGCTGAAGTGACATATTCGCAAAGGATGAATTACATGATTTCGCAAAGGACATGGCAAAATCAAGACTCCCATGACTCTCTCCATGAAAACATCTTATCACATCATCGCCTGAAGTGAACTTACCATTACAGTTATAAGTATAATTTTTGTAATCTTCGCCCTTCTCTTTATAGTACTCGAGAGCTGTTACAATCTTAAACGTAGACCCGGGAGGGTAAAGCCCCTGAGTAGCCCTGTTTAAAAGCTGAGTATTATTTTTATCTGATGTTATTTCTTCCCAATCATTAAGTATTGTTCCGGGATCAAAATCAGGCTTTGAAACAAGAGCCAAAACTCTACCTGTTTCAACCTCCGTAACTACTATAGCTCCATCTCTTGCGGATAAAGCCTCAAAGGCTGTCTCCTGAAGAGCGGTATCAAGAGTTGTATAAACATTATCACCCGGAAATTTCTGGTCATTTTCTTTGGCTTCAGCCTTACTCTTAAGGGCGGCATTGGAATTTATCAAATAATAATTTGCCAGGTTTTCAATTCCGCTTCTGCCATTAACCGAAAATCCAATCACATGAGAGAAAGTTTTGCCATAAGGATATTCTCTTGTCTCATTACCGACTTCGTCTGTTTTGGTCTCCGCAAGTACCTTTCCATCTGATGAATAGATAGTTCCTCTGGTGTTCTGCTTTCTTAAGAGAGTCTGATGCGCGTTATAGCTGTTATCCATCATTACTCTGTGATTCGTTACAGCATATGTACAGATGTAAGCCACCATCGAAGCAAAAAGAATAACCGTAAAAGCGCCTATTATCAAAATGGGATAAGATTTATTGTTTTCCTGCATTTATCTTCTCCCTCTTTCTTTTTAAGTAATCCTGATATCTCTCATCGGTTCTCACAAGGCATTCGCCTTCAACAAGAGAAAGCATGATGATCGTCACCATTACAGATGTTCCTCCATAGCTCACAAGAGGAAGTGTCACTCCTGTAAGAGGGATGAACTTTGAATCGCCGCCCACGGTAAGAAACACCTGGAAAATATATGTAACAGCAAGACCTACGCACAACAGTCTTCCAAATAAATTCCTGATCTTATATGCCTCCAAAAGAATCATCAAGAAAGTAGAAATGCAAATCGCAACTAGACATGAAGCAAATATTATCCCCATCTCTTCGGCAATAGCAGCAAACATGAAGTCCTCTTCCACATAAGGTATTGAGGATGGTGTTCCGCCATAAAGCCCGAGGCCCCACAAACCACCTCCGCTTATGGCAAATAGCGACTGTGTTATCTGATATCCCGTGGAATCAATAGTAGTCCAGGGATCTCTCCATGCCACAACTCTCTGCTGAACATGAGGAAACAGTGAGTAGGCAATAACACTGGCAATCACCCCTGCTCCCAGTCCTGAAAGCAAGTATAAATAGCTGTTTGTAGCAACAAAAAGAACGCATAAATATACAACAAAAAATATAAGCGCACTTCCGAGATCCTTCAAAAGGACCAATATTATCACATGTGTTGCAGCCAGTGCAGATGTAATCGCCACGGTTTTAAAGTCATTTTTCTCAGACAGTATCGAAGCGATAAAAAATACAAAAATAAGCTTAACAAGCTCCTGTGGCTGAAATGAAAGCCCCGCAATCCTGAAATTGATCTTGGAACCGTTGGCCACGGAACCATATACCAGTATGATTCCCAAAATCAGTATTCCTACAGCTGCAAAGACATACCCGCGGCGCTCTAAGAATTCAAATCTGAAAATTATCTCCGGAATAATAAATGCAAGTACTAAAGACGCGCTTGAAATAATAAACTGTCTTATGCCTTTACCATAAGAAATTCTGGTTATCATGATCATGCCGATCATCAAAAGCATGCACATGTTATTGATTATCAGTCTGTTTCCGTCAGGATATACCATATGAAACAGTGATATTGTGCTTGCGAGAACAATCGACTGTATCATCAGAAGTAAAAAGTACCGCTTACTTCCAGTCTGAGCAATTATCTGAATAAAACAGGCAAACTGAGTTGCAAAAAGCGATATTATCTGTAGAGTGTATACCCAGCCCCTTCTTTTCTCTCCTTTATACATGAAAACCAGGAAGCTAAACAGGGTATATGCCCCAATGCTCCCAACAATTACGTATTTAGATATTTCAGTCAAGTAAAATTCCATAAGTCGTTTTTATAGCATCCTTAATCTGCGCTTCTCTCAAAATGACCTGCTGTGTAGTCTTCCTCCAAAAGCGCTCTTTCATATCTGTCTGACTCTGCTGCATTTCCATAAATCAGGCCTTCATAAGAATCCAGAAGCTCCTTCACTCTTAACGCTGATTCTACCGTAAAGTCCATTCTGTATGAAAGCTTATAGTCATCTGC
Organism: Butyrivibrio sp. VCD2006; assembly: GCF_000423925.1. Classification (GTDB taxonomy): domain Bacteria; phylum Bacillota; class Clostridia; order Lachnospirales; family Lachnospiraceae; genus Butyrivibrio. The sequence goes on along the minus strand of NZ_KE384106.1, from coordinate 27,191 downwards.
AAAAGCTTTTATTTTCTTTAGTTTTTTGAATAATGAAACAGGAACACTATTCCATATGATATTGCAGCAATGCGTGCAATCATAGGTAACAGGCATCACTCTTCCTGTTCTGTCGGTTATCTTTGTATTTTCGTATTCGCAGATTTTACCGCGGTTTGAAGTGCATCCCTGAAGTGTATTCCTAATGCAGTTTGCAGTAAGCATCATCGGAACCCTTCCATAAATCATGAGACCTGCCAAGGGCGCCTCATTTCCTTTATCGCTTACATCAGAATAAACCGCATCCATGAACTCGCTCATCTCATGAAGATTAAGCTCGAGTGGTAGATTAAAGCCTTTATATGTGCTATCTTTTAAAAGCTCACCATGCAGAGCTGCGGCCTCATGATTCCAGAGATACATACCATAATCTGTTACGATGTCTCCTCCAAAATCCGCCTTTCTTACTATCGCAAGCTCCTCTGTGTTTCTTACCAGAACACCCTTAACAGAATACTTTTCCGTTGCTTCGAGAAGCTTTCTCATCTCATCATAAGCATCATAAAAGCTTTCATTACGTGCAATATATGGAAGTGCAGCATAATAGTCAAAGCCATCAGGAGAAGGAATATCCCTATCCATCATTATTATCCTGGAATCGATATATATTCTTCCGACTTTTCCGGATCTCTTTGCAAATGATACTGCTTCCAACAACTGATCATAGGTCAGAACCGATATATCGATTTTGGTATCCCTGCCAAAGCCTTTTGCTTTCACACGCTTAATAGTATTTTTAGCGCAGGTCTCTGCAATATTTGCAGCATTCTCACAATCTGCCTTAGATAAATCAAATACCTTATAGCCTCTTTTTAAAGCTATTTCTTCTTCGAGCATTGTAACCGCTGATCTTCTTAGTTCATTCAGAGCTTTGTTAGGCATAAAGATGCCGGCATCATCAATCTGAATATCAAGCTTCGATGCTTCAAAAAATGTATTTCCAAGCTTTGAAAGCTGTTTCTCTACATCCTCTCTTGACATAGCTCTCTTCAAAGCAGCCTGAACTTCATCTCCGGTTGTTTTCACAAAAACAGTTTCCGAGATACCGTTTAAAGCGTCAGTACTGATTGTCAGCTCTGCTTTTTCGCCAATTTTAAGCTTGCAGCTTACTTCCACGGGAACTCTCTTTTCTCCGTTAATGAATCTGCTTCTTACGTCCTCAAGTACTGCTTCCTCTGAGCCATTATATGCAGGATTCTTAAGGGTTATCATATCAGCTCCGTTGTGTCTGAAATAATAACCTTCACCTATTTCCGAACGAAGGTATAACGAAGATAGTATTTTTCTATCTTCTTTAACTGTGCTAAGCTTTATCTTTCCTTTTTCAAAATCATTGTCATTTTGAGAAAGCTCATAATATCTGTCAATAATCTTCCTGTATACCGAAGTAACACCCGCAGCATACTCCGGCTTCTTCATCCTTCCCTCGATCTTGAAGGAATCTATACCTGCTTCAATAAGTTCCGGGATTCTGTCAGCCATACACATATCCTTAAGGCTTAAAGGATAGCATTCTTCTCCCTTTGCCATTCTGTATGGAAGTCTGCAGGGCTGTGCGCACCTTCCTCTGTTACCGCTTCGCTCTCCCACCATGCTTGAAAACAGGCATGCTCCGGAGTAGCAATAACACATAGCTCCATGAATAAATGCCTCTATCTCAATGCTTCTGCCATCAGGATATTTGCAATTATCATGAATTCTCTTAATCTCATCGATCGAAAGCTCTCTTGCCGGAACCACTCTTGAAGCTCCAAGCTCCATTAGGAGTGAAGCACCTTCATCACCCGTAATTGTCATCTGAGTACTTACATGAAGCTCAACCCATGGGAATGATTCCTTTATTATCTTGAAAATTCCAAGATCCTGAATAATTGCGCCATCCAGTCCTGCGTATGCAAAGGGTGCAAAGAATTCTTTAAAGGCAGGGATTTCTTTTTCCTTAAGAAGAGTATTGACCGTCAGGTAAATTTTTTTACCCTGAATATGCGCATAGCGAATAGCCCTGACAACCTCTTCATTGGTGAAATTATCAGCAAAAGCTCTGGCGCCAAATCCCTGGCCGCCAAGATATACTGCATCGGCACCGGCATTAAAAGCACCGACCATTGTCTCATAATTCCCTGCAGGAGCAAGAAGCTCAACTTTACGCATATACAAATAATCCCTTCAAAATGAATAAATAAATATGATAGAAAAGGCTGCCAATCGGCAGCCTTATATTACTTTTTCAGAGTTTTAAGCTCTGTCTCCATCTGGATGATCTTTCTTGAATCCTCTGTAATGTCAGACTGAAGATTCTTAACATTTTTTTCTGTATTTTCAAGCTTGATCTGAGTAGCTATAAGCTCATGCTTGATATCATAAAGCTCTTTTTCCTTGTCGCTCAGCTGAGCTTCAAGCATCTCAACCTGCTTTTTAGCTTTGAAATAATCATCAGCTATATTGAGCTGCAGCAAGACATTCTGCGTATCAACAGGCTGTCTCTTGAAACCATCCATCTTGCTGTAATCAGCAATTTTGTTATTGATGTATGAAGCAACCTTCTGAAGATATTCCTCGCTCTCATATCCGCTAAGTGTAAACACTTTACCGCCAATAATTACCTCGGTATCTGTCTTAGAAGCCATAAGTATCCTCCCCTACTTAAAACTAAATATGTATTAAATTATATATCCTGAACCCAATGCTTATCAATAGTATTGCATGTTATTTTATAAAAACTATACCACAATATCATGTATCTGTCATCACATCCAGCCCAAGATGTGCGTATGCAAGATCGGTAACAACTCTTCCCCTGGGAGTTCTGTTTATAAGCCCGTTTTTCAACAGATAAGGCTCATATACATCCTCGATCGTGCCTGCATCTTCGCCTATTGAGGCCGCAAGTGTATCAAGTCCTGCAGGTCCTCCGCCAAACTTCTCTATCAGGGTAAGAAGAAGCGTTCTGTCATTATGATCAAGACCAAGCTTGTCTACATCCATAAGATCAAGCGCTGTTCTTGCCACTTCCTCTGTTATGACACCGTCATATCGAACCTGTGCATAATCTCTTACTCTCTTAAGAATTCTGTTGGCTATTCTTGGCGTTCCTCTGCTTCTTTTCGCCATCTCGTGAGCACCGTCTTCAAGAGTCTCAACGCCGAGAACCTTTGCGGATTGCATGATTATCTGCATAAGTTCTGAGGTCTCGTAGAATTCCATTTTATAAAGCATTCCAAATCTGTCACGGAGAGGCGCAGAAAGCATTCCTGCTCTTGTGGTTGCTCCGATAAGAGTAAAATGTGGAAGATCAAGTCTTATCGATCTTGCAGTGGGTCCCTTTCCGATCATGATATCGATCTTGTAATCCTCCATTGCAGGATACAGAACCTCTTCCACCTGCCTGTTAAGTCTGTGTATCTCGTCGATAAACAGGACATCGCCTTCTTTAAGGTTATTAAGAATTGCCGCGATCTCTCCTGGCTTCTCGATGGCAGGTCCGCTTGTAACCTTACAGTGAACACCCATTTCTGCTGCTATGATCTCTGCAAGAGTCGTCTTTCCAAGTCCGGGAGGTCCATATAGGAGAATGTGATCAAGGCTTTGATTTCTTTTCTTGGCAGCTTCTATTGAAACATTAAGATTTTCCTTGATCTTTGATTGTCCGATATAATCAGCGAGCCTTTTTGGTCTTAATGAACCCTCGATCTTTTTATCCTCATCCAGTTCCCTTGCGCTAATTGCCCCATTACCGCGCTCATTGGAGGTCTTAATTGTTCTTTTTTCCATACCTGATTCCTTATATTACAATAATACGATTAACTTAAATCAATTCCTTAAGTGCAAGCTTTAAGATGCTTTCAGTATCCTCAGCCTTCGCACCTTCGGCAATAACTTTCCTAACTGCCTTTGAAGCTTCCGACAATCCATAGCCAAGACTTACAAGTGCTTCCACAGCCTCGTTCTGTGGCTCGTCTGACAAAGGTGCCACACTTTCGCCACTTCCTCCGGCTCTTCCTTCAAGGATATCATCATTTGATATCTTATCCTTAAGTTCGAGGACAAGCCTTTCCGCAGTCTTTTTGCCAACGCCCGGTGCCTTGCTTATAGCCTTAGAGTCACCGGAAAGTATAGCGAATCTAAGGTCATCCGGGGTCATTACGGAAAGAATTGCCTGACCTCCCTTAGGACCAATTCCGCTTACGCTTATAAGGAGCTTGAAAAAATCCAGTTCATCTCTTGTCAAAAAGCCATAGAGATTCATAGCATCCTCACGCACGCTCATATAGGTGTACAGCTTTACCGCATCACCCTTTGAGGGTAATCTGTCCGCAGTATAAGCAGAGATATTGACATTATAGCCAATACCTCCGACATCGATTACCGCTAACAGATCTCTTTTTTCATCCAGTATTCCATTTACAAAAGCAATCATTTTAAAGAGCTCCATTTATATTATTTTTGGGAGTATTATTTATTGGAAAAATCCCCTGATCGTCTCTTTCCGTCATTTGCGCTGTCGTTAGAGATGATCTCCGTCTCAAAAGAGACATTTATCTTTGAAGAAAAATCAAGGTTTTGCCATGATTCGATGATTCTGTTTATAACATTATCAATGTATTTCTCATCGATGTCAGGCAAAAACAGAAAGAACTCATTAACACCATTTTGCATCATAACATCACTTTTGCGAAGTGAATTAGACAAAAAGGTACCAAATTTCTTCATACACTCGGTAAATTCAACCTTGGACATATCACTATAGGCAGGCGTTGCATTGAAAAGCACCTTATAAGCAGTGCCATTATAGCTTCTGATATATCTCATCATATACCTGTAGATGTGGCTGAAAGCATCCTGCCCAATCCACATTGCGCTATTATAGGTCTCATTTTCCTTAAGCGCATTGCTGATTCTGTCTATCTCATCCTTGGAAGCAACATCATATTCGATAACCTGCTCCATGGAATCAGAGAAAATATTGTAGCCGTGCTTACCATGCTGCTTAACCTGATAAAGCGCGGTGTCAGCTTTTCTGAAAAGAAGCTCATATTCACGACCATCAGTAGGTATAAAGGATACACCTATTGAAACACCGATGTTAAAAGGAATAGTATCACCAACAAACTCATGTACTCTTGCCATAAGCTGATGATTAATACGATCATTTATTGCACTTATTCCACTTTCTGCCTTGAAGTTCTTCAGGAAAATGACGAACTCGTCTCCTCCAATCCTTCCGATTATATCCTTTTCACGGGTAGTTGTCTTTATTATATCCGCAAATGCAGTAAGAATCCGATCACCCTTATCATGACCATAAAGATCATTGACCTTCTTGAAATTATCTATATCAAGAATCATAAGTGCACCATCTGTGGTCTTACAAACCTCTGTAAGCTTTTCATTTACAGCAGATTTATTCAAAAATCCTGTAAGACCGTCAATTGTAGCATCGTTTATAAGCTCCTTTATACGGGAGCTATGCTCAAGGGCATTATTAATTCTCTTTAAAAGAACCTCTTCATTTAAAGGCTTATGGATATAATCAACAGCTCCCAGTTGGAGGGCTCTGTTCTCTGAATTCTTATCCTCGTCAGCAGTCAGGAAAATTACAGGTATTTCTTCTTCGCCTCTGTTTTTCTCCTGCTCGCGTAACTTTTCATAAGTTTCAAAGCCGTCCATTTCAGGCATAAGAATATCCAGCAAAATAAGATCAGGTTTATTATTCTTCAAATGAGCAAGAAGCTTCTTACCTGATTTTATCGCTGTTACACGAATGTTGTTCTGGCTTAGAATATTACCTGCAGCAAGCAGATTGGTCATATCATCATCGACCACAAATACCCAACCGGCCATCTTTGTCCCTCCGAAAAAGTATCAGCTAATGATTGAACTTATTTCATTCTTAATTTTATCATACCAAACGAAAATTTCGTCTGTTTTTTCTTCAATTACTGATAAATTGTTTTCTTTGCCTGCAAGCTCAAGTTCTCTTGCAAGTTCACTGAATTCCATCGCACCAATAAGTCTTGCTGAGCTCTTTAATGCATGAATTTCAATTATATAATTCTTTATATCCTTCTTTTCATAGAGCTCTTTGATTCTCTTCTTCTTGATATCAGCAGTTCTGATAAACATCTGCAAAATTGTTATATAGGCATCCTCAGAACCACAAAGAGGAATTGCTGCTTTAGTGTCAATATATGAAAGCTTTTCAAGGGCTCTAATCACTTCATTGTTGGATTCGCCACTGTCTGCGCTTTCAAAAATGGGTGATCCCGGTACGAATTCAATGATATCAGAATCTTCAAAGTTCTCATTTGAACCTATCGCAGTGTGAACCGGCTCAGGTGCCTTTGCCATAGTCTTTGTTTCTTTCTTGGGTTCTGCCTTCGCTTCTTCATAAGATATCTTATAATCAGGAAGATATTTACCAAGCATTTTTTCAAGAGCATTAGGATCTACAGGTTTTGACAGATAATCATTAAATCCTGCAGCAAGGTATTCCTCTCTTGCACCAACTACCGCATTTGCAGTAAGTGCAATAACAGTTGTATCCTTTCTTAGGATATTGTTCTTCCTAAGTTGTTCAAGAGTCTCGATACCATCCATTTCAGGCATCATGTGATCAAGAAGGACAATATCATAATGCTTCTTTCGAACCTCTTCGATACACTGAGCGCCGCTTGTAGCAAAATCAGGTGAAATTCTGTTTCTCTTTAGAAGTCCTTCTATTACAGCAAGGTTCATATCGTTGTCATCAACAACAAGAATATCCGCGTGATCAGCAACAAGGTATTTATCAGATGTTTCCTGTTCCTCGCTGACCACTGAATCAAGATTAAATTCACCGATATCGCCCCAGTCAGTAACTTTTTGCTTTAACTCAAAGGAGAATTCCGATCCTTCACCATAAACACTCTTTACTTCAAGATGACTTCCCATCATCTTTAGAAGACTTGTCACAATAGATATACCAAGTCCGGTTCCCTCAATATTTCTGTTTCTCTTCTCATCAAGTCTCTGGAAAAGAGCATTCAGCTTATCAATATCTGCATCCTTAATACCAATACCTGTATCCGTTACCTTAACATCAATCATCACATGCTCTTTTCCGCATGCACTTCCTGATACTGAAAGTGTAACACTACCCTTCTCGGTATATTTAACAGCATTTGTAAGAATATTAAGAATAATCTGCTTGATTCGTACGTCATCACCGTACATTCCTCTGGGAAGTCCGGGATCAATCTCAAGCTTAAGTTCAAGATCTTTGTTCTTGAACCTTGGAATTATCATATTAATTACATCATTTAAGAGATTTCTTGTTTCATAGTTAACAGCAATAATCTCGAGTTTACCTTCCTCAATCTTAGAGAAGTCAAGAATACTGTTAATTAGAGACAGCAGCGTTTTTGAAGCGCTTCGTATTTTCCTTGCATATCCCTTGATGTCATCTCTTGGACTCTCACGGAGTATCATTTCGTTCATACCGATAATCGCGTTAATTGGCGTCCTTATCTCATGAGACATCATGGCAAGGAAATCACTCTTTGCCTTTCCTGCTGCTATTGCGCTGTCTGCAGCCTCCTGAAGCTGATTATTCATCTCCTCCTGCCAGGTGATCAATCTGCCAAGAAGTCTGTAAACTACAATTACACACAAAAGAGATGCAAATAGAGCTATTGAGCCATATATTATGGTTCTTCCATATATACTGAGGAAATAGAATACAATGTAAACCTTAAAGCCTGAGTATTCATTCTCTGTAGCAAGCATAACTTTTAAATCATCATCATAATCTGTAAAGATCATGACGTCATCACCATCTGTTTTCACCTTCGAGTATGGAAGGTTTGCTATATTTGTGGTATTACCAACCCTCATTTGGTAGGTTCCATTAGGGTGATTTATTATCATTCCTCGGTTATCAGTAAGAAAAGCGTAATTCTTATCCGCATATGATTTTCCAAGAATATCAACAAGCTTATCCATGTAAAAATCAATACCGAAAACTCCAATAAATTCACCGGTTTTGTAGTTATATACCTTCTCCGAAATTGTGATGCAGTAAAGACCTGTTACAACATCAATGTAAGGACTGGAAATATTATATTTATAATCATTGTTTATTGCATCCATGTACCACTGTCTGTCTTCAACCCTGAAGTTTTCATCGGGTTTCCACCCGTTATTCATGTAAACAGTAGGCGAGAAATCTTTATTTGCAATATAAGTTGCTGAAACCTCTTCATAACGTGAAGTAATCTTATCCAGATATTCAATAGTAGCGTCATAATCATCAAGCAAGTCAGGATTTGTTGCTATATGTGAGCAAAACATGTCAAGAATGCTCTCCTGAGTAAGTACCCATTCAGAAACTGTATTATTGTACTCACCTACAATTTCACGCATTCTGGCTTTACACCATCTTGAAGTCATCCAGCTTATGGAAATTACACTAATAAGCATACTAAGTGCCATAAGACCCAGAATCAGATTCCTGAATCTGCTGCTTACTCTTGTATACTTTTTAACACTTTGCTTTGTACTCTTTTCTTTTTCTTCTTTTACATAATTTGAGTAACTGATTATCTGCTGAATACTTTCAGATAACTGTTTTGTTGCATCCTGAATAGCCTCAAATCTTGCTTCATAGTTTATGTCTTCATCAAAAGCTTTTGAGTTTGAGTTGTTCAAAATCTGATTTAAAGGAGATTTTAAGTCACCTGTAACTGCTCTTAGGAATTTGTCCTTAGAATCAAGCGCATCCTGAGCCTTTCTCTCATTAATCTTACTAATGTAATAAAGCATAAAGACAACGCTAAAAAGTATTGCATTAAGGACAATGGCTACAAACAGCCAGATATAAATAGCCCGATAGAGTTCCCAGTCATTTATACTGACAATAAGATACCATCTGGAATCCGTTCCTGTGGCAAAAAGATTGTTATTAAACAGTCCGTTCTTTATTCTGGACGAAACTGTTGTATCAGAGGTTTTGGCAAGCGCAAAAATACCGGCCAGATCGGGAAATGAATCCTGTAGTTTTGTGCCAACACTAGTAGTGTTACTACAAGCCGCTACTACTCCATCACCTGAAACCAGCACTGCCTCATTGTTATTAGATATGGATATTTTTTCAATCTCTTCTTGAATTTTCGCTAAGGAACAGTCTATAGCTATTACTATTCCTTTTGTAAGAAGTTCCTTTGATACTGTATAGCAAATATCACCGGTAACTATATCAGCATATGGATCGCTGACATAAATTGCTCCATTATTATTTATGGCACCTCTATACCAAATTCTTTCCGTAGCAACATATCCTTCAGTATCATTAAGATTAGGTATTATTTGAAAATCAGTGCCTGCAACATAAACATTAAAGCCCATACCGTTTGATTCTTTTGCGATTTCATCCTTTTTAGCATAGATGAACTCAGCAAGAGCATCCTTATCTTCCAACAACGGTTGCGCCTGAATAGCTATTTCTGATGTAGAATTTTTTGCGGAAATTATCCCTTTATCAAGCTCTGCCACAATACTTTCCAGCTGATAAGCTCCTGAATTTCGGGTCTCTTCAGCTGTCATGTTAAATACAAGCAAAGTATTTATGATTGTGACAATTATCAAAGCGATCAAAACTATGATAATTATTCCGGCTGTGCTTTTATTTTTTCGCACCGAAAATCCCTCATAAAAAAATCATGCTATCACATCATAAATCCACAAATAAATTATAAGTGTTTTTGAGCATCTACATTATAAAGTTTTTATTAAAAGGGGTTAAAAAATGTGCGAAAAAAAATAAATCAGAAAATAGGATGGGCATATCTAAGCCTTGAGAAGTTTGCTATATTTCATCATCGAATCAGCAATAAATCCATTGATAAAGCCGCATAAAGAACCGGCAATAAGAAGAACGGGCAAGTAATACATAATACCCGAGGTTTTTACAAGAAATGCAGCTATTAAAAGCTGACCTATATTATGGGCAACACCGCCGCATATACTTACTCCTCTTACATCCAAAATATCAGATTTTTTAACTATAGACATTGTGATAAAGCTTATAACTGCGCCTGCAATTGAAAACATGATTCCAAACATGCTGCCAAACAAAAGTCCTGTTAAAACGATTCTCAGTACATTTATCAAAATAGCTTCTTTTTCCCCATACAGGTAAAGAAGAAAAACAATTGCCATGTTTGGAAGTCCAAGCTTCATTCCGGGCACACCAAAAAAGAACGGAATCATGCTCTCTATATATGACAAAATCATTGCATAGGCCAGAACAAGGCCAAGTAAGGCGGTTTTCTTAGTCTTCATATAACCTGTATATAGTTCCGGGAAGTTATTTCGCAACGGAATCAACTTCGTCAGAATCTTCTCCTTTAATTGTAACTACAACCATATGAGGCAGACATATTATTGACTCACCGGATTTTGAAATAACACCCTGCGTAACGCAAAGCTTGTCCGGACAGTCAGCAGAGTCCATATAGCAAGAATTATCCTTTATAATTAGCTTATTTTCACCTTCTATTCCTTTTATGGTGTATTTACGATTTACAGATAACGGAAATGTTTTTATAACCTCACCGTTTACAGATATTTCAACAATATCCCCATTTTGAGCTGATATTCTGTTAAATGACATAAGTCCGAATGAAATAAGCAGGACTGCCAAAAGCAATATATATGTCATAATCTTCTTTTTTGAATTTTTCATAGATATCCCCAAACAAAACAAAATAAAAAAGATATATATCCGAATTACAAAGGCATAAATAAAAATACCTGCTGATATGAGAAACAGCTTAAATAATTATAATTTATGCGATTTGTAAATTCAAATATATATCCTTGCAATTGATTATGAAATCAATTATTTAATTACGTGTACCCATCCTTCAGGTGCATCAATTTCACCCATCTGGATACCTGTAAGAGTATCATACAGCTTCTGGATAACAGGTCCCATCTTTTCCATGCCTGATTCGAAGCAGATCTCCTTACCGTGGTCATTTATCTTACCAACAGGACTGATAACTGCAGCTGTTCCACAAAGACCCATCTCCTTGAAGTTTGATACTTCATCGATACGTACAGGACGCTCATCAACCTTAAGTCCAAGATAATCCTTTGCAACCTGAACGATTGATCTTCTTGTGATTGAAGGAAGGATTGAATCAGTAAATGACTTAGGAACTACAAGGTTACCGTCAGCATCTACGAATATGATATTTGCTCCGCCTGTCTCCTCGATATATGTTCTGCTCTGAGCATCAAGATATACGTTCTCAGCAAAGCCCTCTTCATGAGCTGTTACAATTGCATGAAGGCTCATTGCATAGTTAAGTCCGGCCTTGATGTTACCTGTTCCGTGCGGTGCAGCTCTGTCGAAATCACTTATCTTTACAACGATGGGCTTAGCGCCTCCCTTAAAGTAAGGGCCTACGGGAGTAACGAAAATTCTGAACTGATACTCATCAGCAGGCTTAACACCTATTACATTACCTGTTGCGAACATTAAAGGTCTGATATAAAGAGTAGCTCCGCTTCCGAAAGGCGGTACCCAATCTTCATTAGCCTTAACAACTTCTTCAACAGCCTTGATAAATCTGTCCTCAGGGAATGCGGGCATCTCAAGTCTGCTTGCGGAATCAACCATTCTCTTTGCATTGAGGTCAGGTCTGAAGCATACAATATGACCATCCTCAGTTGTATATGCCTTAAGGCCTTCAAAAACCTCCTGCGCATAATGAAGAACACCGGCATCCTCACTAAGAACTATCTTGGAATCTGTGGTAATCTCACCATCATCCCATTTTCCATCCTTAAAATTAGAGACATAACGATAATCCGTTACGTGATAATTGAAACCAATACTTGACCAATCCAAATTCTTTTTTCCCATACTACATTTGCTCCTTTGAAGTTTATATCACTAAGCCTATGTTTTTAGCACTTTAGTGCGACACATTTACAAATTATTATAGTTACATATAATCAAGTGTCAAGGCGCAATTTTAAGCATTAATATTTTAAGGTGTACATTACAAAATTAATGTCTTAAAGGATACTTTTATTTATCCTTTTTTACGTCTGTGTTTTCTTCATCATCACTAATGCTAACCGGATTAGGCGTAGCAGGAACTACCTGTTCAATATACTTCTTGCTCTTCTTATAGATTTTGAAAATCTTTCGCCAGGATGAGGACTCATTATGTACATAATATTTTGAATTATCAGCTTCATCCAAAGTAACAATTCCATTCTCATCCATGTATGCAGTATCGATATAAGTTGAAGTATCTCTTGGTAGTTTCTTGTCTCGCAATCTCTTTAGGGTGATATGCCCAATAAGTGCATAAATGCAAGCAAATACAGGAACACCTATTAGCCATCCAATAGGCCCCCATACTCCACCGAAAAACATAATCGCAAAGATAACCCAAAAGCCTGACAAACCTGTTGAGTTACCAAGGATAAGAGGCCCCAGTATGTTTCCATCAATCTGCTGAAGTACAACAATAGCTATAAGGAACATCAGTGCTTTAATAGGATTGATCATTATAAGAAGCACAAGACCAAAGCCGCCACCTATGTACGGGCCAAAGAAAGGGATTATATTTGTAAGGCCCACACAGAAGGCAAGTACGATCGGATAAGGAATTTTCAAGATCTTCATCGCTATGAAGCAGATAATTCCGACAATCAGCGAATCTACAAGCTTTCCCATTACAAAGCTTGTAAATGTGTGGTGGGCATATCTGAATGCACCTATGACTTCGTTGGCGAAATCCCTTTTAAGATATGCATAGCAGAGCTTCTTACCCTGCCCGATAAATGTCTCTTTCGAATTCAAAACATAAACAGCGACAACTGTTCCAACGATCAGATAAAGAAAAATCTGAATAATACTCATCATACTCTTTGAAATAGTTGAAATCATTGAGGATAGATTTGGTACAAAGCTTTCCTTTAACAGATTCGTAACATTAGTCGAATACTCCTGCAAAAGAGAATCCATAACCCTTCTGACAGAAGGATTATCATTTAGATATTTATCCATAAACCTCTGAAGGTTTGCGGCATAAAACGGGAAATTTCGAATAATATCTCTGATACTTCTGATCAGCTGAGGAATAAGAATCATCAGCATCGCATAGAGAAGTGCAAAGAAAAGAATCATTGTAGCTGCTACAGAAAAGCTTCTAACCTTTTTTCTTTTTTTGAGATGCTGAGGATTTTTTAGATCAATACCTTTAAGATTATAAAGAGGATAAATCCATCTTCTTTCAATAGTATTCAGGACAGGCGTAAGAATATAACCTATGACACAGCCTATGATGATGGGAGTCAGTATGGAAAGGAGCTGGCTTAAACCCTTAGCCAGATTACCACCTTTGAAAATAACATAATACATAAGCATAATGACAAAGCTGCAAAAAATTACACAAGCCATTATACTTAACTGTTTTTTCCCCGGTTTCCATCTCATAACAGACATCCCCCATAAGCTACTTTTTTATATTATTATTTTATAAATTCTCGAGTTTATATACAAGACTATCCATGAAATCAGCGTCATATTCTTCTATCTTACCCGCATCGCATTTTTCTGTGAATGTGGGATCAAGAGGAATTCTTGCTAAAACATCAAGGCCGTTTGCTGCTGCATAAGAGTCAATCTTGCTCTCACCAAATACATAGATCGGCTTGTCACAGTGAGGGCAATTCATGTAGCTCATATTCTCAACAAGACCTAAAACAGGCACGTTCATCATCTTTGCCATATTCACTGCCTTCTCAACGATCATGGATACAAGCTCCTGAGGAGTTGAAACAACAATTATTCCGTCAACAGGAAGTGACTGGAATACTGTGAGCGGTACATCGCCGGTTCCGGGAGGCATATCAACGAACATATAATCAATGTCGCCCCATGCGGCCTCTCCCCAGAACTGCTTAACAACGCCTGCAATAACAGGTCCTCTCCAGATAACCGGATCGGTATCATTTTCCATTAAAAGATTTATTGAAACAATCTTGATTCCATTATCGGATTCAGCAGGAATCATATTGCCGGCATCATCTGCGTATTTAATCTGAGCAGCCCCAAACATCTTAGGGATTGAAGGTCCTGTAATATCCGCATCAAGAACAGCTGTCTTATAGCCCTTCCTGTTCATTGCACAGGCAGAAAGTCCTGTAACAAGACTCTTACCAACACCGCCCTTACCACTTACTACTCCGATGACCTTTTTTACATTTGATCCATCTGCAAGCTTAACTCTAAAGCTCTCTTCGCTCTCCTTCTTAAAATCCGCAGGAGTTTTCTTTTTCTTTTCTTCTGACATTTCTATAACCTCTTAAAAAAATAGTTCATGCATTGAACCCTAAATCACAATGCATTTTAGCGCCATAATATATGGCAAATAAGGAAAACCTTATCATCTTATAATTTTAACATCAGTGAGATTTACCTTATCTTCTGCATCACCAAGATACTCACTTATTATATATCTTGGTCTGTTTTTTGTCTCAAGATATATCTTACCGACGTACTCACCTATTACTCCAAGTGAAATCATTGTAAGACCACCTGTGGCCCAAATAGATAAAACGGTTGTGGTCCATCCCGGGATTGTATTACCGGTAAAGTGTCTCACCAGTGAGTAGATCAGGATTACAATACTAACTGAAAAAATCAGGACTCCAAGACCAGAGATCATTCTTATAGGTTTAACACTCAGAGATGTAATGCCTTCAAATGCAAAAGATAGCATCTTCATAAGAGGATATTTGCTCTCTCCTGCAAATCTCTCTGATCTCTCATAGTAAACAATATCCGTCTTTAATCCCACCATGGGAACTATTCCTCTAAGGAACAGATTCACCTCTGTGAACTCGGATAGCATCTCCAGTGCAGTTCTGCTCATCAATCTGAAATCAGCATGGTTGTAGACAATATCTGCGCCCATCTTATTCATCAATTTATAATACTGTTGTGCCGTACCTCTTTTAAAAGCAGTATCGGTTTCTCTGCTGCTTCTTACTCCAAAAACAATCTCAGCACCCTGCTTATACTTTTCGAGCATCTCATCGATAGCTCCAATATCGTCCTGAAGATCGGCATCCATAGATATTGAGACGTCACAAACACTTCTCACAGTCATAAGACCTGCGAGAAGTGCGTTCTGATGTCCTCTGTTTCTTGATAGTTTAACACCCTGAAAAATAGGATTCTTTTTATGCAGATCATCGATCATCTGCCAGGTGTTATCCTTTGAACCATCATCAACAAAAACCACTCTGCTTGAGCCTGATATGATGTTTTTGCTGATAAGGTCATTAAATTTTTCTTCCAGTCTCCTGGATGTTTCAGGTAAAACCTCCTGCTCATTGTAGCAGGGAATCACCATGAATAATCTGATATCATTTTGCATTGATATAATTTACCAGTCCTTCGCTGTCAATTATTTTCTGCATAAAGGGAGGGAAAGCCTGTCCCTGATATGTCTTACCGGTGGTCTCATCGGTAATAACACCTGTATCAAAATTGATGCTGACAGTATCACCTGCAGCTATCTCTGTTGCTGCTTCCTTGCACTCAACGATCGGAAGCCCGATGTTAATACTGTTTCTGTAAAAAATACGTGCAAAGGTCTCTGCAATAACACAGGAAACACCGGCAGCTTTTATGGCAATAGGTGCATGCTCTCTTGAAGATCCGCAGCCAAAGTTCTTATTGGCAACAATGATGTCGCCCTCTTTTACATTCTGAATAAAGGTCTTATCTATATCCTCCATGCAGTGAGCTGCAAGCTCAGCATGATCTGTTGTGTTCAGATATCTTGCAGGGATGATTACGTCAGTATCGACATTATCCCCGAATTTGAAAACTTTTCCTTTAGCTTCTTTCATGATAGTTCCTTTCTGTTTTTATGCCTTCTCCCTTCCGAGAGAAGGTGCCCGAAGAGCTGATGAGAGTCAATTACAGTTCGGAGGGCTGAGACAGCTTACCAGTCACAGCACTTGCAGCAGCTACAGCAGGAGAAGCAAGATAAATCTCCGAATCGGTAGCGCCCATTCTTCCTACAAAGTTTCTGTTGGTTGTCGATACACATCTCTCACCTGAAGCAAGAATTCCCATATAACCGCCAAGGCAAGGTCCGCAGGTAGGCGTGGAAACAACAGCGCCTGCTTCAATGAATATCTTAAGAAGTCCCTCTTCCATTGCCTGCATATAAATAGCCTGCGTTGCAGGGATGATAATGCATCTTATGCCGTCAGCAACCTTTCTGCCCTTAAGAATCTCAGCTGCCATTCTGATATCATCTATACGTCCGTTTGTGCAGGATCCGATAACAACCTGATCAATCTTAATCTCATCAATATCATCGAATGTATGAGTATTCTCAGGAAGATGCGGAAATGCAACGGTTGATTTCAGCGAGCTAAGGTCAATAGTATATTCCTCATCATATTCAGCATCAGGATCAGCCTCAAAGGTCTTATATTCTTTTCCTGCAGCATGCTCCTTAAGATACTCGATAGTCTTCTCATCTACAGGGAAAATACCGTTCTTTCCGCCGGCCTCGATTGCCATGTTGGCGATAGTAAATCTATCATCCATAGAAAGAGCCTTAACGCCCTCGCCTGTAAACTCCATGGATTTATAAAGAGCACCATCAACACCGATCATGCCGATGATATGAAGGATCACGTCCTTACCGCTTACATACTTAGGAAGCTCTCCCACAAGATCAAACTTTATAGCTGAGGGTACCTTAAACCATGCCTTACCGGTTGCCATTCCGGCAGCCATATCAGTTGAACCTACACCTGTACTGAATGCGCCAAGTGCACCATAGGTACATGTATGAGAATCCGCGCCGATAATAAGGTCTCCGGGAAGCGTTAATCCTTTTTCCGGTAAAAGTGCATGCTCAATACCCATCTGTCCAACTTCAAAATAGTTGGTGATGGAATTTCTCTTTGCAAACTCTCTTACGCATTTGCAATTCTCAGCTGACTTAATATCTTTATTGGGAACAAAATGATCAGGTACAAGCGCTATCTTGTCCTTATCAAAGACACTCTTAGTATTAAATTTTTCCATCTCCTTGATGGCAACAGGACTGGTTATATCGTTACCAAGAACAAGATCAAGATCAGCCTCAATAAGCTGTCCCGGCTTAACCTCGGTAAGTCCTGCATGTGCTGCCAGAATCTTCTGGCTCATAGTCATTCCTGCCATTAAATTAACTCCCCACCTTTCAAAAAACTCAGATAAAATCTCACTAAACCGCTTTATACATCTTGAATAAAGATACCATATTCAGCGATTTTTGTAAAAATGACAAATTGCTACATATATACATAAAAGCACTATTCCTATAATGCTTATTATGAATCCTTCAAAAAATCCTGCCGGAATATAATCCGCTCTTATTTCGTGTACTCCGGGGGACAATTTTATCGCCATCATTCCGTAATCTGCGTTAATTATTTCTGTCTTTTTACCGTCTATTTTAACGGTAAAGCCCTTCATGTTAGGCACAGAAAAAAACAGCAGTTTATCGGAATTAACATTGCTTGTCATGGCATAGAAACCTTTTGTATCGGTTTCAAATTTCTGACAGGCTGAATTTCTTCTTTCCTCACAATTATTTACAAATACATCAAATGCAAGAGGCTCTGTGTAATAGGCTTCCGGCAACTCTTTTAAAAACTCGCTGTATTTGTCCACATCATCATCTGACAAAACGACAGCAACCGAGAGAAGGTGATCCTTTATCTCAATATCATCAATTGCTTCAAAGTCGGATTCCCTGATGCAGTAATCATATGTAAAGCCCATAGGTATATAATTCAAATTCTGGTATATATCTATGCCATTTTGAGAATCGTATAAATAGAATCCCTGGATTCCGTTTCCTGTCTTGAAGATGCCCTCTTCATTTATAAGAGAATTCTCAAAATAATACTTCTGTGACAATATAGCCCTAAGACCGATATTGAACTCAGGTATTCTCGTCTCAACTGTCCTGTCAATTTCCCCTGTTCCATAAAGAAAATCAAAGGTCGGTGCAGGTATCGTACTTATAAAGCTGTGAAGCGAACCATACCCCCAGAACATATCGTAATTGGTAGCCGTGTTATCGGTTTCGGTTCTGAAAAAATCATTATCTTCAGGAAGGTCCGGGCTTGAATCAATCATCTGCGCCTGCCACTGTTCTTTACCGAAATCAGTAATAAGACCGCTGCCATTTTTCAAAACAATATGAAGAGAAATGATAGATGCTATCGCAGTAAAAATGAAAAGCACTTCAAGTCTCATGATAGGGCGCTTCAATTCTATGCCTTCTCCTGAGGAAAAAGGAAGCTTTATCCTTCTTACGCATTTTGGAACAACGAATACCGAAACTATCAGCATGATCATCATGATCGCAGTTCCGATCACATCTCTCCAGTAGATCTTTTCATTCTGTATGAGTCCAAAGTTTACAACCTCATGATAGTCATTGTATGAAGGAAGCAGTGAAATTCCCAGAATGATTATGAAAAGTCCGCAGGTTGTTAATGTGCCGATTTTCAGCTCTCTGGATTTTCCTCTTTCAATAGCCTTAGCTGTCAGAAGCGACATAAACAGAATAGGCATATAAAACCATCTTGCATAGTAGCTCTCATTCATAAGTGAGAAAACTGCATTAAGCCCAGGAATTAGTGCAAAAACAAGACAGACAAGCATCAGTCTCCTATATACACTTTTCTTTTTCATTAGGCAATATGCAATGACGCCCGACAATCCAAAAAGCGGCAAGAATACAGCAAGAGAAGCATTTTTAACAGGTGAAGTGTAAAATACAGTACCCTTTCCGATTATGTCCGGAATCATGACCATGCTCTTTAGGATATCCCAAAGCATGTTCATACTGGAATATGACACAACATCATAGCCGATGAGAATATTATTTAGTCTGTTGTTGCCAGCAACTCCCATCACAGCCTGCAGGACATAGAATGCCGGTACCATAACACCCAGTATTCCGCCCGCCAAAGCTCTAAGGAACATTCTGATATTTGTCCTTAATGAATTTCCGGGAATATAGCAAATGACAAAATAAAGAATCAAAAATATTACTTCACCAAAAAAGAAATAATAATTGATAACAGCCATGTACGCTGTCATAAGCGTAAACTGGATAAATCTCTTTTTACCGAGCTTAAATATCCACAGATCCTTATGATGATCTATTTCCATAAGCCTGTCGAAGGTAAGCAGATACAGCGGAAAGAACGCTACAACATCTGTAAAATGATTAAATACAATGTTGCAGGCATTAAAACCGGAAAAAGCATATAGAAGTGCTCCGATCATTGCGGAATCATCGCGAATGACCTTCCTTCTGATATAAGCATATGCTGTAATGGAACAGACTGAATATTTCAATGCCATCAAAAACGGCATCATATATGGAATAAAGCTTTCGGGAAACGGAACTGTCAGCCAGAAAAAAGGACTCCCAAGAAGATAAAATGAAAAGCTTCCAATGAGAGAGCTTCCAAAATCCACGTTCCATAAATAAAACAGGTTGCCACTTCTTACAGCTCTGTGTGCCACAGTATAAAAGGGAATCTGTTGTACGTTATAATCTCCGTAATAGAAAAACGGCATGCCTCTTTCTATGAAGAAAGGCAAAACCGCCACCATATACATACTGAATGAAAGAAGAAAAAGCTGCAGTGCCCGTTTACGAAACGGTCTTTTTTTATAGTATTCCATACTCTTCCAAAATGAGCTGCCGTTTTCGCGGCAGCTCTCCTTTTAAGTGATTTATTGGTTTTTATCAGTTGTTGATAAGCTTATCGCTCTCGTTGTTCCAGCTGTAAAGCTTTCTGATCTCAGCACCAACCTGCTCTGCGGGATGCTCAGCTGCAAGTTTTCTCATAGCCTGGAAGTGAACCTGTCCGCCTGCCTCACTCATATCAAGAAGGAATTCCTTAGCAAAAGTACCATCCTGAATGTCAGCAAGGATCTTCTTCATTGTCTTCTTGGTCTCCTCAGTAACAAGCTTAGGACCTGTGATGTAATCACCGTACTCAGCTGTGTTGGAGATTGAATATCTCATTCCTGCAAAACCTGACTGATAGATAAGATCAACGATCAGCTTCATCTCGTGTACACACTCGAAGTATGCATTTCTCGGATCGTAGCCAGCCTCAACAAGTGTCTCAAAACCAGCCTGCATAAGTGCACATACACCGCCGCAAAGAACTGCCTGCTCACCAAAGAGGTCTGTCTCAGTCTCTGTTCTGAATGTTGTCTCAAGAATACCTGCTCTTGCTCCGCCGATACCTGCGCCATAAGCAAGTGCCTTATCAAGTGCCTTACCTGTAGCATCCTGGTAAACAGCTACGAGACAAGGTGTTCCCTTACCTGCCTGGTACTCACTTCTTACTGTGTGGCCGGGAGCCTTGGGAGCGATCATTGTTACGTCAACATCCTTCGGAGGCTGAATAAGTCCGAAATGAATATTGAAACCGTGAGCGAACATAAGCATGTTGCCTGCCTCAAGGTTGGGCTCGATGTCTTCCTTGTACATCTTAGCCTGCTTCTCATCGTTGATAAGAATCATGATCACGTCAGCCTTCTTAGCAGCTTCTGCTGTTGTATAAACCTCGAGTCCCTGTGCCTCAGCCTTAGCCTTGCTCTTAGAACCCTCATAAAGTCCTACGATTACCTTGCATCCTGACTCCTTAAGATTAAGCGCATGGGCGTGTCCCTGAGAACCATAACCGATAATCGCAATTGTCTTACCCTCTAAAAGTGAAAGATTACAATCTTCCTGATAGAAAATACGTGCATCCTGTGACATGTCTCTTACCTCCGTAAATATATATGTTTTTATATAGCTGCGAAAATCCTGAAATTTTCGAAGTTAACTTTTGCTAGTGAGCTCTCACATTTTCTCGAGCTCTTCTATCGAAATAACCTTGTCGGTACCTCTTCCGAGTCCTGCGATACCTGTTCTTGCAAGCTCAAGTATCTCCTTGCCCTCAAGCATTTTTAAAAGAGCATCAACCTTGGACTGGTTACCGGTGATCTCGATAATAAG
Organism: Butyrivibrio sp. VCD2006; assembly: GCF_000423925.1. GTDB lineage: Bacteria > Bacillota > Clostridia > Lachnospirales > Lachnospiraceae > Butyrivibrio. The sequence continues at coordinate 6,033 of NZ_KE384106.1, read as the reverse complement.
TGATTCGGGAGTAACATCGATGATATTAGCTCTGAAAATTCCGGCGATAGTGATAAGGCTATCTCTCTCCTTCTCACCTGCGCGAACCTTGACAAGAGCAAGCTCTCTGTAAACACTCTCCTCGGGCTCAAGCTCATGAATATCCCTTACATCGATCAGCTTGGAAAGCTGCTTCTCAATCTGATCAAGGATCACATCATCACCTGATGTAACTATTGTTATTCTGGTATAATTGGGATCTGCTGTAGTTCCGGCAGTTATGCTCTCGATGTTATAACCACGTCTTGCAAAAAGACCTGAAATTCTGGTAAGTACGCCGGATGTATTATCAACAAGCAGCTGAAAGACTTTTCTTTTCATACCCCTCCAACTCATTCAAATCATAATTTTATAGAATTACTTTTTAGTTCTTCCCGTAACCCTATACTAAGCGATTATATTAGCATTTAAGTTCAAAGTCAACGAAATACTTTTTTAAATTAAAACTTTAAAGCATTAAATTTTTATTTATCGCCTTCACAACATTTTGTAAGGGCCACAGTTCCTGTTCGAGCCATCTCTACAATTGAGACAGTTCTTAGCATTTCAATGAAAACACCAACCCTCTCAGGGGTGTCGCATATCTGAATTATCATCATGTTCTTGCTCATATCGACAATCTGCGCCTTCATTATGTCGCAGTTCTCCATGATGTCTCTTCTGTTTTCTCTGTTGTATCGCACCTTTAGAAGTGTGAGCTCTCTGCAGATGCTCATGCTCTCTTTAAAGGTTTTTACCTTTATGACATCGAGCTTCTTATTGAGCTGTTTTTCTATTTGCTCTATTGTTCTCTCATCTCCACTTGAGACGATTGTCATGCAGGACACATCCTTGGAATTGGTCTCGCCTACAACAAGGGAATCGATATTAAAATTTCTTCTTGAGAAAAGACCTGCCACTTTGGAAAGTACACCGGCGTGATTCTCAACGAGTACTGAATATATTCGTTTCATGTTTGCTCCTTTACCCCTCATCCGACGCTTCGCGCCACCTTCCCCCCAAGGGGAAGGCAATGATTTAAAGTCTCCCCCCAAGGGGAAGATAATGATTTAAAGCTTTCCCCCAAGGGGAAGGCAATGATTTAAAGCTTTCCCCCCAAGGGGAAGGCAATGATTTAAAGCCTTCCCCCTCCGGGGGAAGGTGGCAGCGAAGCTGCCGGATGAGGGCCTTATTTTGCAAGATCCATAGGGTCAACAACAACTTCACACAACACACATTCATCCTTCTTCATAAGCTCATCAATAAGAGCTTCCGCCTCTGCCTGAGAAGATGCTCGAAGATATTTCATTTCATATGCCTCAGCGATTTTGTCGAGCTTAGGTGTGTTGTGAAGTTCTACCATGTTGTAGCGGTCATCAAGCTTATAGTGCTGATACTCACGAACCATTCCAAGATAACCGTTGTTAAAGACAATAAGTGCTACGTTCATTCCATACTGTCTCATTGTGGAGAGTTCCATCATGGACATCTGGAATGCACCATCACCCATAACGGCCACAACCTTCTTCTTTGGAGCTGCATATTTTGCTCCAAAGGCAGCAGGGATCGAGTAGCCCATGGTACCCATTCCACCTGATGTAAGGAATCTTCCCTCTCTTACAAGGTGCCATCTGCAGGACCAAATCTGGTTCTGTCCAACGTCAGCAACATAAATGGCATCCTTAGGCAGCTTTCTTGAGAGGTTTTGTAAAAACTGCATAGGATCAACATACTTATCAGTATCAATCTCAGGCCTCTTTTCAGGCATGTCGACCTTATACTGATTAAGAGTCTTTATCCACTCTGTTCTCTCGTGGATCAGATCCTCCTTATCCTCGAATTCATTTATCTTTTTGAAAATATGCTTTATATCACCTACAAGAGGAATGTTGGGGCCTGCATTTTTACCAATCTCAGCAGGGTCAACATCAATATGGATAAGAACCTTGTTCTCTGTGATTAGATCAGGTCTGTTAACTGCTCTGTCCGCTACTCTTGCTCCAACCATTAAAAGAAGATCAGATTCGTTAAGAGCCCTGTTTGCGCAGGGTCTTCCGTTATTTCCAACCATTCCGAAATAGTATGGATCCTCTGATGCCATTACGCCAATTCCCATCATTGTTGAAACAACAGGAATGCAGTTATCCTTAACAAATTTCCTTATCTCATCGACAGCGCCTGATAGGTGGACACCGCCACCAACGCAGATAATAGGTCTTGTAGCCTTAGCAAGCTCCTTTACGACCTTTTTTATCTGAACAGCATTACCCTCAACAGTAGGCTTGTAGGTTCTCATGTTAATCTTCTCGGGATATGAGAATTTGCTGATTTCCTGCTGCTGAACATCTATCGGGACATCAATAAGAACAGGTCCCTTTCTACCTGTATTGGCAATATAGAAAGCTTCCTTCATGATCCTGGGAATGTCGTTAACATCCCTAATGAGATAGCTGTACTTAACAAATGATTCGGCAGCTCCTGTGATATCAGCCTCCTGGAAAACATCACTTCCGATAAGTTCCGAATTAACCTGACCTGTTATGCAGACAAGAGGAATACTGTCTGCATATGCTGTTGCAATACCTGTAATAAGATTAGTTGCGCCGGGGCCACTGGTAACGGCACATACGCCTACCTTGCCGCTTATTCTCGCGTATCCGCTTGCGCAGTGAGCTGCATTTTGCTCAGTTCTAATAAGTATCTGTTTTACGTTTGTCTCGCCCAGAGCATCGTAAAAGGGAGCTATTGCGACTCCGGAGTAGCCAAAAACAACATCAACTTTTTCTTCCAACAAACACTTAACTATCGCCTCAGAACCGTTCATTAAGTTCCTCCTATTGTTTATAGGGTCGTCTTAGGCATCATATACCTTTTGCGCCTCATTGCTTACGCACAATCGGCTTAAAAGGTATATAATGTCCTAAGGCTCTTCCTAGAAATAATTTAGTAAGAATGATTTTGATTATTAATATATTAAATAACAAATAATCGTATACGTCAAAGTGTCACAATTCTCATAGATAAGTTTTAATAAATGCCATGGTCTTATCTACTACTTCATTATTTTCAAGATATACATAGATAGCATTTATTAGGTTTCATTGTCTACATAATCACTTTTTTATTTATCCTCGTCGATGACACCTAGGATTTTTTTGACTACGCGGACGCAGTTGGCTGCGTCGGATGAGTAGCCGTCTGCACCGATTTCCCATGCGTAGTCTTCTGTTACGACTGCGCCGCCTATAATTATCTTTGCGGTACAGTTTTTCTCAGCTGCAAGTTTAACCACGTTTTTCATTTCCTGCATGGTTGTTGTCATAAGAGCTGATAATGCGATGATCGATGCGCCTTCTGCAAGTGCAGTATCCACGATTTTTTCACTTGGAACATCTTTTCCAAGATCTATTACATTAAAGCCATGGTTCTTAAGCATCAAAGCAACCAGGTTTTTACCGATATCATGGATATCTCCATGAACAGTTGCGATAATTATGGTTTCTTTAGCTTTACCGCCATCACCCTCAGCTTCCTTAAGCAGTGGCTCAAGAACACCGATACTCATCTTCATTGTTTCAGCACTGGCAATAAGCTGAGGAAGGAAATATTTTCCTTTATCAAAAAGCTCACCAACCTCATTTATTGCAGGCATAAGAACATCATTCAAAAGCTGTTTGGGATCGCATCCGGCAGCAATGGCTTCCTTAGTATCCTTCTCAACAGTCTTTTTGCTGCCCTTCATAACGTCCTTCTTAATCAGCTTCAAGAAAGCATCCTGAGGATTCTCAGGTGTAACTTCTTTGCCGTCATTTGAAGTGCTATTTCCGGAAGCATTTTTATCTGAAGAAGGCGTAACACCTACAGCCTGCAGCGTCTGTCCTTTAGGAACGCATGCGACAGTGACGTTCATTCCGTCATAGCGGTCCATTCTCTCTATGTACCTTATGTCAGCCTCTTCCTTATGTCTTAAGAGATCAGAAGCAAAAGCACTGTTTACAAGAAGCTCCTGCGAAGGATTGCATATAGCCATTGTTAGGCCGTTCGCAATAGCCATTGTAAGGAAGGCTGTATTTATAAATGCTCTCTGCGGAAGTCCAAAGGAAATATTTGATAATCCGCAGATAGTTGCAAGTCCGTTTTCTTTGCAATATGCGATAGTTGAAAGTGTCTCAAGTGCAGCGTTGGGATTTGCTCCGATTGTTGCTACAAGGCCATCGACAACTATGTCTTCTTTTGTAAGGCCTAATTTGTAAGCTTTATCGCACAGGGTGTCAATGAACTCATGCTTTTCCTCAAGACTTGTGGGTAGTCCCTTAGGGCCTACTGGAAGTGCTATGAACATCGCACCATATTTCTTGGCAAGCGGTAGAAATCTCTCAGCTTTATCCTTTTCCAAAGAGATAGAGTTAATAAGAGCTCTTCCGGGATACTTCCTAAGAGCCATCTCCATGGTCTTCTCATCACTTGTATCTATGCATAACGGAAGTGATGTAAGCGGAATAAGCTCATCAAGTACATCACTCATCAGCTGCTTCTCATCAACTCCGCTCATTCCAACGTTTACATCAAGAATGGCTGCTCCGTCTTCCTCCTGCTTTGCGGCAAAATCGCAAACCATTGATAGATTGCCTTCTCTAAGCTCAGCCTGGAGCTTCTTTTTACCGGTGGGATTAATTCTCTCACCGACAATCATGAAGGGATCGTCCATTCCAAATGAAATGCTCTGTCTTTCACTGGTAAGGAATCTTACACCCTTCTGTTTTCTTGTAAACTTTCTTCCATCCGGATACTCTAAAGTCTCAGGAAGGTTGTCTTCTCCGCCTTCAGAAACCCCATATCTATCATGAAGCCCTTTAATATATTCAATACCTGTTCCACAGCATCCGCCGATAACTGTTGCTCCTGCTTTTATAAGCTTTTCCATCTCAGGAACAAATCTCTCACACTCCATGTCATATGATGTAGATCCGTCAGGATTCATCACAGGAAGTCCGGCATTTGGCTTTGCAATAATAGGAATATTTGTTACAGAAGCCATGTCGGCAATTATATCGCCCATGGTATCAGGGCCTGCACCGCAGTTTGCACCTACGGCAGCAGCTCCTAATGATTCAAGAACAATGGCAGCAGTTTTTGCATCTGTACCAAAAAGTGTCCTGCCGTCAGATTCAAAGGTAAGAGTCACCATGACAGCGATATCCGATACTTCCTTAGCTGCGATAAGTGCTGCCCTGCATTCCTGAAGACTAAGCATTGTCTCCACAACAATAAGGTCAACTCCTGCCTTACAAAGAATTTCTATCTGTTCCTTATAAATTTCGATAAGCTCTTCAAATTCCAGATCGCCCATGGGCTTAAGCTGACGTCCGGTCATTGTCACGTCACCTGCAACAAGGGCTTTACCCGCTGCGCTTTCCTTTGAATACTCTACAAGCTTTGTGTTGATTTCTTCTATTCTGTCTTCAACACCAAAATATTTAAGCTTTACTCTGTTGGCTGTAAAGGTGGGAGCATAGATAATATCACTACCTGCATCCACATAACTCTTCTGGAGACTTTTTATTACATCGGGATGATCGAGAATCCATGTTTCAGGGCAGACACCACCTGCCATACCGCCTTTTATTAGATAAGTTCCTGTTGCTCCGTCAAGGAACGCCAATTTCTTTTTGCTAAAATAACTAATTAATTCTTCTTTTGTCATACTTTTTATCATTCCTTTCACTTCGCTCAGGCACAAACATGGAATGAAAAAATCTGTCTGTGCATCCCCTCTACATTTTCTCAATAAAGCCTTATACTATACTAAGGAACAGCGGTATACTACAGAGCACGAGAGGAGGTGTGGCGAAGTAGTTTATTTCGACCCCGTATACTTATATGTGTCGTCGCCCTCACAAGTACAAACAAGTGGGACATTGAGCCCGGACTCTTAGCATTGGTATAAGCCAACTTATATAGTCACAGGACGACAGTCAATGCTGCTGTTCCCTTTTCAGTAAAGGTGGTGATCTA
>NZ_AUIX01000009.1 GCF_000423925.1 Butyrivibrio sp. VCD2006 | reverse complement strand
ATCGTTCGTCTGACCAGAACTTAAGCTTGGCTTTTGTTCTGTCCGTTTTACCTTTAGTTAGGTTGTTTTGTTCTCTGAATATTCTTTTTGGAATTTTCAGGGTTGCATTACTATTTTATTGTCAAAGTGCTGATAAACACTGGGCTTGCGGGCTGTTTGTTAACTGCCGTGCGCCGCAGCGATATTTAATATATCACCTAGGTATTATAGTGTCAACAACAAATTACAAATTTTTTTGAAAAATTTTTATAAAGTGTTTTCGTTTCCTCAAAACCCGCATAATTACTGGATTTGTTCAAAATAATTCTTTGTTTTTTTCTTTATTTTTTTCATATTCATGTACTGTATTGGATAAATACTGTATAACTCCCACCGGAAATTCACCTATTGCTGTTTCTCCGGTGACCATAACAGAAGTAGCTCCGTCAAATGCCGCGTTATAGATATCGCTCACTTCTGCTCTGGTGGGAACAGGATTATGCTCCATTGAGGATAGCATCTGTGTGACTACCATAAATCGTTTATTTTGTTCTCTGCATGTTCTTGATATCCTTTTCTGCAAAGCCGGAAGCTCCCAAAGGGGAACTGCATTGCCAAGGTCTCCTCTTGCTATAACGATTTCATCGCACTCTCCTATAAGTTCCGGAAGCATTCTGACTCCATCAAGATTTTCAACCTTCGCGTAAATCTCTATATCTTTTCCTCCAGCTTCATCAAGAGTAGCTCTGAGTGTCCTTAAATCCTCACTGTTTCTGACGAAAGGCAGCATTACACCAGTGATACCATGTTTTGCGGCCACGCTGAGATTTGTCAAATCATCTATAGTAAGTGTTGGCATCATAACAGTTTTATTCTCTATAAGAATGCTTTTTCTACCGGTAAGTATTCCGCCACGCTTAATAATGATTTTTGCAGACAGATTAGTTTTATTGGAAACAATGCCTAGTATTTTCCCATCATCAAGAAGAATACTGTCACCATCCTCCATCTTCTCAATGACTCTTTGATCTACAGTTATTCTGCTTTCATTAAATGTATTGCAGTCTTCGGTTTTTTCAGAAGTCTCAACAATTGATAAAAACCCGTCATTAGGAATAACCGATATTTCATTCCCATCCTTAAGCTGTAATGGTTTATCAAGATCACCAATTCTTAGTTCAGGCCCCTGAAGGTCAATAAGAAGCTTTGGCTCTATATTTACGGATGAAGCTGCTTTTTTTACAGTATTAAGTAATTCAAGGTTATCATGAAGCATCGCGTGGGAAAGGTTGAGTCTAACTCCTGTCATTCCTGCGCGAAACATATCTGTCAGAGTCTGTTCATCATTACATGAAGGGCCAAGTGTGCCAAAAATATCTATCATATTTCACCATTATTCTTCAATAATTATATTGGGGTTATTTCAATCCCAGAGATTACCCCAAACTTCATTGCATAAATTTACACATTTGTCTTTTGAAAAGGAGCTGTCCTGGGCTCTTATGGCATTGGTATCAGCCAGGTTATCTGGATATTCATTAAGCGGAAAAACAGTAACACCGCCTTTTTCATTTGAGACATGGCATACAAGGGCCTTTACGCCATAATCGGATACTTGGGCGATTTCGTTTTCATCCTTTGTAATCGTAACCTCCGCCATTCCACCAACCATTCTATTAGTCACTCCTTCTCCTGTTCCTGATGTCCAGTTGACGAAATTGCCAAGAGAATAGTATACAAGCATCTTATCGTCTAGAAACTCAATGGGTTCTATGACGTGCGGATGTGTTCCAATGACGAGATCTGCGCCATGTTCTTCAAAAAGCTTTGTCCATTTTTCCTGGGATGAATCGGGAGTCAGTCTGTATTCCGTTCCCCAGTGCGGAAACACTATAGTAAAATCTGCATGTTCTTCCGCGTAGTCCAGATCTGCTATCACTTTGTTTTCTTCAAGAAGGTCTACAGCAAAGGGCATATCGGATGGCTGGGAGATTCCATTGGTGCCGTAGGTATAGTTTAGTAGCGCGATCTTTATGCCGTTCTTTTCTATTATATATATGTTCTCTTTGTCTTCTGGCGTTTCGTTTATTCCTAATACAGTAATATCCGGGTAGTTTTCCTCCCAAAAGGTGCAGGCGTTTATGAGTCCCTGTTTTCCTTTATCGAGCACATGATTAGTAGCATGGCAGACAATATCAAAGCCCGCATCTACGAGTGCATCTCCGATTTCATAGGGAGCGTTGAAGGTTGGATAACCGCTGATTCCAAGCTCTTTCCCACCTATAATTACTTCCTCGTTTACCACGGCCAGGTCGAAAGAGCTGATATCCTCCTTCATATTGGAAAAAATAGGACTAAAATCGTATGTGCCATCTTCTTCCATGGAAAGCTCTTCTATTGGTGTGTGAAGAAGAATATCACCTACCATGCAGAGGGTAACGGTGTTTTCCGAACTACTATCAATTTCTGTGCTACTAGTGCTCGCTGCAATATCTGATGTATCAAAGACTTCGCTATTTTCAAACGCCTTAGCATTATCAGTAATATCGTGTTCCTCTGCAGAATCAGCAGCTATCTTCCCAGATGAAAATTCCGTTTTTGTTGTTTCACTTGATATTTCAGGCGCTGGCTTGGAACCGCATCCGGAAATCAGCGCCATTATTGCCAGTATATTTACCAATTCTCTTTTCATATAAGCATTAATATCCTGTATGTCTGATCTGCGCTCCAAAAGATGTTCCAATAAATCGATTACCACTGCTGTATTTAGCATTGAACATGTAGCTTATAAAAGATCATTACTAATATAAGGATTATCCTTCTGTCTTCTGGAGAATATTTCTCTCAGATTACCAAGAAGATAGTCCCGGTCGTGGATAGTGTTGTCGTGACTAAAGATAGTCTTTGTGAATGGTACGCTCTCAAGAAGCTTTATCTCGTCATGGAGAAGCGAGACATTATAGCCTTTCACAGAGCTATAGAAGGAGTCTCCCATGAAAAGGTATTCATCATTAACAATCACACAAAGAGAATCCTTTGCGTGACTGTTTTTTATAGGAAGAATTCTTATTTTCACTCCGTCATCAATAACTATTTCAGTATTAACGACTGTGCCCTTCCCGGGGGATTTTTGGAGATAATTCCCTATGGTCTTATATGTGTAATTACCCACAAAGAGATTCTCATCTTCAATGTCAATCCGTTTCATGTTTTCACAATGATCCTGATGAAAATGAGTGATGATTATTCTCTTATTTGTAATGCCAGAAATTTTCTCATAAGCAGAATCGTTGCTGCCGACATCAATTATATATGTATAAGCATTTCCTTCTATAAAATATACATCTGCCGACAGCGGATTCTCAGATGCTTCCAAACGTGTTATGTTTTCATCTATCTGCGTCACAAAGTTTTATCTCCTTTTATGATTCGTACCTTTTATTACATATATATAGAAAATAATTTCTAATGTAATGCGTATCAGAATCCAAGATTATCATTTACAAGGATAACGTGGATTCGTCCCTCATGTCTTGAGAATCTTGTTATAAGGAACTGACAGCATATAGTGTCGGGTGATTTGCAGTCCATACATGAACCGGTCTTAGCACAGGGAGTTGAAAGTCCGAATCTCTGAGCATTTATGGGTGCTGCCACATTTCTGGCTCTCTTCATTGCACCATCGAGATCATCACACACCTTATTCATTCCTACTATGAAAACGACTTTTTTAGGGCCCTGAGCGATTGCTGATACTCTGTTTGCATTTCCATCGATATTTACAAGAATGCCGTCCTCTGTCATAGCGTTAGCACTTGAAAGAAAAACGTCAGCATCATAAGCTGCGAGCATAGCAGCTCTCTTGTCAGTTGCCTGGTCTCTGTCAATAAAATTGTAGTTGCCGTTTTTTATAGCATCAACAAGTCCGATCTCGTGGGCAGACATGGCGCCACCCATTGTAACTGTGCTGCCTTCTTCAATAATGCCGAGAGCTATTTTCAAAGCCTCTTCCTTAGTTTCAGCGTAGTAGCCGCTCATATTTCTGGATTCAAGTCCTTTGATAACTTTTTGTGATAAAAGGTTGTTTCGCTTAGTTATGTTTTCGTTCATGAAATCTCCTCCTTAATTTACGTTTAAGTGTAGCCTTGCAAAACATATCCGAAAAGAATAAACTATATGAGTTTTGCCTATTAGAATTATTCTTTAATTGTACCCTTTACAGGTTGTAAAGACAAAGCTAAAGTTGCCTCTTTTCAATAAAAAATACGCGGTTTATTGATGTTTTATAGGAGGGGTATTTTAGTTGAAATTAAACCACTTTATATGTTATTATATTATTGTTAAATATTTTACTTTTTATTAAAGGAGTCACCATGCTTCATATAAAATCTCTTTCTGAGGGATTGGATTTATTCAAGGCTCTCGGATCTGATGTCAGAATTGAAATCATTAAAATTCTTCTCGAAGACAACGGTATGAATATGAATGAACTTGCAAGCCGCCTTAATATCACAAACGGCGCTCTTACCAGTCATATCCGCAAGCTTGAAGAATGTGGCATGATAACCGTAAGTAATGAAACCAATGGACACGGCAACCAGAAAATCTGCTCTGTACACGTGGATAAGATTCTTATAGATATTCAGGATGAAGCACAGGATGAGAACATTTACACAGCCGATATCAAAGTTGGCCAGTTTTCCGATTATGAGGTTTATCCTACCTGTGGTCTTGCTTCTTCTTCAAAGATTATAGGCGAGGTTGATGATACCAGGTATTTCTCCCACCCTGATCGCTATGATGCTGACATTCTTTGGTTTACGAAGGGGCATGTGGAATATGTTGTTCCGAACTTTATTCCGTTTAATCAGAGAATTGATGAGATTTGCATTTCAGCAGAGCTCTCAAGCGAAGCTCCCGGAGTAAATAATGTCTGGCCTTCCGATATTCACTTTTATCTAAACAATGAATTTTTGGGAACCTGGATTTCCCCGGGTGACTTTGGTGATGTGAAGGGTATCTTTACTCCCGACTGGTGGTTCCCTAACTGGAATCAATATGGTCTGCTAAAGATGCTGGTTATTAACCATCGCGGTACTTTCATCGATGGCTTACAGATTTCTGATATCAACATTGATCACTTCAAATTGACAAGCAAGAGCAGCATAAAATTCAAGATGGCCGTCCCTGAAGATACAGCTCATGTCGGCGGTCTCACGATTTTTGGTAAGACCTTCGGTAACTACAGTCAGGATATCAATGTAAAGATTGCATATAGTCCTATTGAACAGTCTTGATCAAAGAAATAATCCTATGATTTGATTCGATATTCGAAAAAGCCAGAACATGTTAATAAAAATGGTGATTACTTCATTTTTGAAGTAGTCACCATTTTTGATTAAGCTAAACTATATATCATTTTTCAAGCTATTTTGAAAATGATTTTTATTTGATACCACTAATGGCTATGGACTCTATAATTACACGCTGGAACAGGAAGAACAGTACCAATGTGGGCAGCATTGCTATAACAGAAGCTGCCATGATCAAAGCATAGTCACTCTGAATCGCATAATAGGAATTGAAGGATCTGATAACTACCTGAAGAGTCCAGTGCTTCTCACTTCTAAGGAAGATTGTCGGAGCAAGGTAGTCGTTCCATATTCCCATGAACCACAACATAAGCTGGGTTCCAAGAGCTCCCTTCATAAGAGGAAGGAAAATCTTGTAGTAAATCTCAAAGTAATTACAGCCATCGATTTTTGCAGCATCCATAAGCTCTGTAGGAATACTGTAAAGATTCTGCCTGAGGAAAAAGATCATGCTGACATTGCCAAAGCACCCGGGAATGATAAGGGGTGCGAGGGAATTGGTCCATCCAAGCTTTGTGAAAAGCACATACTGCGGAATCATGACAACTGCGAAAGGGATCATGATAGTTGCAAGAAGTGCAAGGAACAAAGCGTTCTTTCCTCTGAAGTTCATCTTAGCGAAGGCGAAGGCTGCCAATGACGATGTGAAACCACCAATAAGAAGAACAGGAATCTCAACCGTGATCGTATTGATAATGCCTGATATAAACTGGCCTTTACTAAGAACCTGACTGTATTTTCCTATAAGAATAGGGTTAGGAAAAAGTGTCAGAGATCCTGATAATATCTGATTCTTAGTCATGAATGATGTCGCCACCATGTAAATAAGTGGGAACACCATTGTAATTGCGAATACAAAAAGTACTATGAAGATCACTACGTTCATGACCTTCTCTTTGGAAGATGTGACGCGGTCACTCTGATAGTCTTTTGTACTTGCTTTTGCTCTTTTGGGAGAGCCAGAATTCGCATTTGATTTTGCTTTTAATGCAAGTTCCATCTGTCACACCTCCTTAATCTATAGTTTTTACCCATTTATCCTGTCCCCAGAAATTGATGGCAGTGATAATGAATATGATAATCGCAAGAATTACTGCTACTGCACTACCGTATCCGAGCTGACCATTAGTAAACGCTTTTTCATAGAGATAAAATACAACTGTTGCAGCGCTGTAGTTAGGCCCGCCGGAGGGTGTCATTACCTGAACTTCTACGAATACCTGGAAACCACCGATAAGAGATGTGATAAGGACGTAGAATGTAACAGGTGAAAGCAGAGGCAAAGTAATGCTCTTAAATTTCTGCCAGCTGTTAGCACCGTCAATCATTGCTGCTTCGTAATAGTCTCTCGGAATATTCTGAAGTCCTGCGAGATACAGGATAATTGTGCCTCCAAGTCCCTTCCATACCATGAAGATGATGAGCGATATTTTTACCATGAGTTCATCGCCAAGCCAGTTGGGTCCATGAAGTCCTGTAAGTGCCTTGTAGATTCCGTTCAAAAGGCCATAGTCGTAATTAAATACCCATGCCCAGAGAATTGATACCGCAACAAGTGAGGATACTACAGGAACGTAGTACATTGTTGTAAGGAAACGCTTGCCGGGGATTTTTCTATTAAGTCCCATAGCCACAAGAATTCCCAGGATCATTCCGATGGGAATACCTATCATGTAAATAATTGTGGTACCCATGGCTTTCCAAAATTTTGCGTCATTTAGAATTTTGATGTAATTTCGAAGGCCTACGATATTGCCCCACAAGGAGTTAATTCCGGTCCATTTACTTGTGCTGGCAATCAGGGCAAAGACGATCGGATATGCCATAAAGAGCATAAATCCTACAAACGGGGCAGCGATAAAAAGCCATGCCCATCTCTCTTCTCTCTTTGCCATCGCGGACATCCGAGGTTTTACTTTATTTGATGCCATAAAAATGCTCCTTAAAAATGAAGTCCCTTCATTTAATGAAAGGACTTTATGATAACCCTCATCCGTCAGCTAAAGCTGACACCTTCCCCCAGAGGGGGAAGGCTTATGTTTTAAGTCAGATGCTTAACTTAATACAAGCTCATTATGTTTTAAGTCAGATGTTTAACTTAATACAAGCTCATTATGTTTTAAGTCAAATGCTTAACTTAATACAAGCTCATTATGTTTTAAGTCAAATGCTATATTAGTTTGTTGCTGAATTCTGAAGCTCGATTGCTTCGTCAAGTGCTTCCTGCATCTCAGGCTCTACCTGCTGTAAGAAATCCTCTACAGTAATGTCGCCATTCTTGATGTTGAATACGCCTGACCAGAAAGGTGTCCACCACTCTGCGTTGTAAGTGTAATCGAACTCCTGAAGAGCTGCTGCATAGTGATCGTTGCTGTCGAAGTATCCGAAGATAACATCTACGTTTGAAGCATAAGGAACTTTTCCGCTATCTACAGCATCCTTGAACTCGCCATAAGCAAGATCTGTGATGTTAGGAAGCTGAATGGACTCACCGGTTGAAATACCTGAAACTGCTTTCTGTCCTTCAGGATCTGTTGAAAGCTTTGTGATAAGCGCTGCTGCAAGTTCAGGGTTCTCGGACTTAGCTGAGATACCATAACCAACTGAACCCATCCATGTGTGTGATCTGCCGTCACCGGAAGGTCCTACAGGCCATCCGCAAAGGTTCCACTTGTAAGGGAATGTAGCATCATCCATGAATGCTGCAACGTCCCAAGTACCGCATGCGTAGAATGCAACCTGTCCGTCAAGCCATCTCTGATATCCACCAAGCGCTGTATCCTGCTCAACTGAAGGTGTGAGACCATTTTTTGTAAGATCTGTGTAGAATGTAAGAGCTTCCTTAAGCTGCTCGTTGTTAGCTACGTTAACCTTGGTCATATCATCGTTAAGGAACTTAACTCCATTAGAATAAAGAAAAGGTGTCATACCCCACTGATCAGCATTTGCAACGCCCCACTGATCGATTTCTCCATCGCCGTCCTTGTCTATTGTAAGCTTCTCACATACCTCAACGAACTCATCGTAGGTGTAAGGCTTCTCGGGATCAGGATAATCCAGTCCTGCTGCATCGAAAAGATCCTGATTATATGCAAATGCGAAGCAGGAAAGATCCTTAGGAAGTGCGTAAAGTGATCCCTTACCAATATCCTTACCGTCATAACGGTATATCTCCTGAGTTGTTCCCCAAACACTGCCGATTGTGTCAGCATCAACATAATCATCAAGAGGAAGTACATAACCATTGTCTACGTAAGAACGAACTGCTGCAGGTCCTACATAAAATACATCAGGCATGTCGTTTGCTGTCATATTAGCGATCATCTTCTGGTTGTACTCGTCCTGAGTTGTAACCTCAAATACAACTTCCTTGATTTCATCCTTGTGTTCATCTACGAACTGCTTAACGAGATCTTCATATATCTTCTTCTCATGCTCCTGCATATAAAGGAATACATGAAGTGTCTTGTCGCCGTTACCAGTGAGTGAATCAGAAGATGAACCATCAGAAGTCTCAGCCTCAGCGGCACCGGCATCCTCAGTAGCTTCGCCGGCATCAGTGGATTCTGTAGCATCTCCTGCAGCCTCCTCTGTCTTGCTCTCAGCAGGTGCCTCAGCCTCGCCTGCCTCTTCAACTGTAGTTGTAGCGCAACCTGTAATAGTACTAAGTCCCATAACGGTTGCCATTGCAATACCTAAAAATTTCCTTCTCATTACCATATCCTCCTAAATAAAGTTGTACGGTGATTAACTTATACTAAAATTTTACTCGGCGTAATTTAGAGCGTCAATAATTATTTTAGATTTTAGTAAAGCATTTTATATTTTTGTCAATTTCAATAAAATCATAAAATAGTTTTTGTGTAATTAAACAAACTTATCAAAAATTGCTTTAAGCTCTTTACAAAATTGCTATTTTGTGAATTTTACACACCAGATTGTCTGATTGTCAGAACCTTTTGCTGTGATACATACAGTATTATTTCCCGCCTCATCCATCATAGTGAAGGCACAACCCTCGTATTCAGTTCCATTTATAGCAAGCTGTATGTAAGAAGTTCCATCTTTTACTTCATATGTTCCTGTAATACTCTCGCTACTCGTAGCCGCAGAAATGGTACCGTTTTCAAAAGTGCATTCCACAGGCCTATTTATCAAATCATTTACGTCAAGGCCATGATTCAAAATATAGAAGTTGCCCTCAAGAAATTCAGGCGAGATAGCGGTATTAGCGCAGTTAGAAGGTGCACTCTCATCTCCTGTATACTCGAAGGGAGCTGCGGTAAACCAGCCATCCTCCGTCATAAATAGTTTATGCACTCTTGGCTCATGGAATTCCTGACCATCATCAAATCTCTGGTGATAGACGATATAGTAGTCGCCCTTTTCATCCTGGAACACAGACTGTCCTCCGGGAGCCATGTAAGTCACTGAAAGACTGGGAAGCGTGTAATTTCCCATCATTTTTAGGCCATAGTTCATGTAGTCCTCTTCGCTTCCAAGCCTGTGACCTTCTGCGTCCACATATGGCCCTGTTGGGGTCTGACTTCTGAATTGCCTGATCTGATAACCGCCATTACTGGTAAGTCCGCCATAGGACACGAACAAATAGTAATAACCAGTCTCCGGAGAGTAAGTTATGTACGGTCCCTCAATCGCATGATGTCCACCGCCTACAAGTTTGTATCCAAAGTACGGATCAGGTGCATCCTCTCCTCCACTTTTTGCTTCTTCTATGGGATGAATCGGTTTTCCTGTAGCAGGATCAAGTTCTAATAGAAAAATTCCACCTGACCATGATCCATAAACCATCCACATTTTTCCTTCTTCATCGGTGAATATTGCAGGATCTATGCAATTGGGCCACTTATTGTTATCGTATCCGCCAAGTTTAAGATAAGGCGTGATATCAGCATCTTCTCCCAGAACATCATAAATATCAGTCTCTGCCGCTGTCGTACTTGTAAAACCTGAATACAGAATGGTATCCGTGTAGGTGTACTTGCCCCCAGGCTCATCTGACACTGCCATGCAGAGATTGGACTTAATATAGGTAGATGTTGTGCAGAAGTACATCACATACTTGCCCATTGTTTCGTTATAAAAGGTGTTCGCTGCCCAAACTGAATAGCCGCCCTCTTCATTCTTGCCAACATATTTGAAGGCATCCAGATCTCCAGAAAAAATGTTATCGAACACATTGTTGCCATTACCTATGTAGCTCCAACTTTTCAGATCATCAGACTTTGCAAGAACCTGATGGGAGCCTGTCATGTAGTAGGTTCCGTCAGCAAGAATAATCTGCGGGTCGTGGCAGCATACTGCATTTTTATAGACTCCTTTTTTGATATCCAATTCAGTAGCCTCCTTACCTTCCTTGCCGCTTTTATCATCAGCAGTCGCGGTTTCTTCGATGTTTTCTGAAGAAGATGGTTGTTCTGTTGTAGAGACGTTGCTTGTGGTGTTACCAGAACAGCCGGAAAACGTAACTGCGAGAGCTGATAAAAAAATGGCGCAGCGGATTTTGTATTTTAGCTTTCTTTTTTTATACATTCGACTATACTCCTGTTACTCATACCCTCATCCGTCAGCTTCGCTGACACCTTCTCCCAGAGGGAGAAGGCTTTTGTTTTTATCAGCTTCGCTGACACCTTCTCCCAGAGGGAGAAGGCTTTTATTTTTGTCAGCTTTGCTGACGCCTTCTCCCAGAGGGAGAAGGCTTTTGTTTTGTTAGCTTCGCTGATGTTTAGTACTTTTCTAGATGTTTAGTACTTTTCTAGATGTTTAGTACTTTTCTATCTATAAGAAAATATTGGATAGCCATTCTCGTCGTAACGGATTTTCATGAGCATTGCATGGCGATTAGGGTTGTAAAGCGGATCCCCCTCAATCTCAGCCTCCGTTCTTGCGTGATATACCATAATGTCATCGCCGTTCTCATCTACTGTAAAAGAATTGTGACCGGGACCGTAAATGCCAAGTTCCGGATCACTCTTTAGAACAGGATAACGCTCCTTGGACCATGATCTAGGATCTAAAAGATCAGCATTTTCGTCAGCAGTAAGCATTCCAACGCAGTACGCTATGCCAGTCTCACTTGCTGAATAGGTCATGAAAATCTTTCCGTTTTTCTTGAGGATTCCAGGACCTTCGTTAACCCAGAAGCCAACTCTCTCCCAGTCATAATCAGGAGTCGTCAGAAGCACCTGGATAGTAGAAAGCTCATAAGGACTCTTCATCTCAGCTATGTAAAGGTTTGAAATCTGCTTGCCAACCCCTACCTTCTCAGCCCAGATGTAGTACCACTTCCCTCTGTGCTCGAAAACAGTCGCATCAAGTGAAAAAGCCCTGAAGGAAAACTCATCATCAGCAGCACAGGTCATTTTACCCTTCTCGACCCATGCATCAGCTATCGGATCATCTCCCTGACACTCTAGGACATAGGGGCGAATCATCCATATATCCTCTGCTGATCCTGCTGCGAAATATATGTACCACTTTCCCATAACACGATGCAGCTCGGGAGCCCAGATGTGTTCTCCCATTATTCCTTCAGAATGCTTCATCCAAATGGTATGCTCCTCTGCTTCTGCCAGGCCAGCAAGGCTCTCGGACCGCCTAAGAACTATCCTGTCATAGGCGGGAACTGAAGCAGTAAAATAATAAAAACCATCCTCTGCCTTTGTTACATAGGGATCAGCCCTTTGCAGTATCCACGGTTCATTAAATTTTAGCTCTTTTTCTTTGCTCATATTACCTTCCATAAATAATATTTTTTAATGAGTAGTTGTTGAATTATGTAAAAAGTTCAGCATTAAAGCTAATCACCAATTGTTATAAGTTAATCACCAGTTCATTTGTTAATAAGTTAATCTTTTATTTATTGCTGAACTATTTTATCTATATCTAAATTATATTATTCATATCTAAATTTATCAACTTATTTGTAAAATATTGTAAAGCAGTTTTTTAACCTGTTTTTAAAGAAATAGCAAGCTTACAGAAAAATGAAAAAGCCAGAGAATATATCTCAAACCTCTTTCATTACTAAGTTGTAATCAACAGATTTTTCAATATATTTCCCTGACTTTTTGGGATATTACATATGCAATTGCTTAGCTATGTATCAGCCTTTTTTGAATTTGTACTTAGCCTTCTTGGCTCCTGCCTTTTTAAGTTGCTTTACAAGCTTATTGAAGGTCTTTTTATCCTTACAAATAATAGTGATTTTTGCGCCATTTTTAATTCCTTTGAAGCTGGCTGCCCCAATGGTTCTAAGATTGTTTGCCTTTATTGTGATAGATTTAAGGTTCTTACATCCTTTGAAGGCAGAGGAGCCAATCTTCTCTATGTTGGCACCTATCTTAACAGTTCTGAGTTTTTTGCAGTTTTTGTAAGCCCCACCGGCAATCTCATTTATCTCATAGCTCTTGCCATTGTAGCTTAGATTATCGCCAATGTTTACTGACTTAGCCTTCTTGTCTCCATTGATAATAGTAGCTGCCGTTCCAGAGTTGTAAACCTCATACTGCTCACCTCTCACAGTGATAATTCCGTCTTCATCCTCCGCATCATTCTCTTCAGAGCCTGTTGTATTGGCAGTATCAGACGAATAATCATAATGCTTCTTGGGGGTTACTGTCCACGGTAAGCTGCCTGATGAACTATCTTCTGTAGAATACTCGGATTGATCAGTACTATCAACGTTGTCTGAAGTAGATGTTCCACTTTCGTTATTATTGGAGTCTTCCTGCTGCCCACTATCAGGCTCACCGTTCTCGTTTTCATTCCGGTTGTCAGTCTGATTATAGTCATCACCAACATATCCCCACATTCCATAGACAGTGCGGTCAACATATACAGGTGAATCAAACCAGAAAAGCACTCCTTTTGACTTGGCAGTATACCAGCCCATAAACATATAACCACTTCTAACCGGTACCTCAGGCTCTTCTATAGTAGTTTCTTTATCAGTTACTATTTCAAAGCTTTCAAAACCTTCTCCCGGTTCAAATATAACGCTAACCTTGGCATAAGTATACCAACCTGCAGGGAGCTTAGTTTGGCAGCACGCATAATATAAATCGTTAAGCCGTCTTTCTGTGCCATTATATCTAACTTCTGTAAACCTGTTCAAATTATTAAATGCGTTATCATCAAATGTAGTAAGCGTAGAAGGCAGGCTAATATTTTCAAGCTTATTCATGCCATTGAACGCATTAGTACATACAGAAGTTACTCCCTCGGAAATTACGATTTCCTGTATTCTTTGTCTGAATGCGTACCATGGAGCAGAATTATTTTCGGTTACCTTGCCCATATCACCATTTCCTGTGATGAGCAGTTTGTTACCAATTATTTTCCACGACACGCTTCCAAAGGCATGCTCATTTTCAGCATCATCCTGGCTTTCTTCAGGAGTATTACCCTGTCCCTCTGTCTGAGAATTACCCTGATTTTCTCCGGATGTGTTTTCCTGTTCCTCAGTCTGAGTATTACCCTGATTTTCACCGGATGTGCTTTCATGTTCCTCGGTCTGAGGGTTGCCCTGATTTTCACCGGATGTGTTTTCCTGTTCCTCAGTCTGAGTGCTGCCTTGATTTTCTCCGGATGCGTTTTCCTGTTCCTCAGTTTGAGTATTGCCCTGGTTTTCACCTTGATTATTATTATCAGAGTAATCTCTCACCCATGACGGAACAAGATAAACGTCTTCATCTATCGGAGTATTGAACTCATAGAAGCTACTATAATCCGTGGATTTATACCAGCCCTCAAGCTTGTAACCTGTAAGCACAGGATCAGCGGGTCTTGTAGGGATGGAATTTTTGTCAATAATCTGAGGCTCAATAACATGGCCTGCTACAGTACTGAATTCAACATATACTTTAGTAACATCCAGATCAGCCTTACTTAAGTACCAATACCACCCATTTCCAGCCAATGTTTTAAGCTGATGTTTTGAGCCGTCATAATGGATCTTTACATTCTGACCTATACCGGAAAATGCAGAGGTATGAATTGAAGTTATTGTGTCCGGTATATAGAATTCTTCAAGGTTAGTTACATTACTGGTTATATATGCACAAATTGATGTGACGCCTTCCTTAATAACAATCTTTTTAATCTGGTTTCTTCTATTGTACCAAGGAATACTTAATGAGTTGGTAACATCATCCATGTCGCCGTTTCCGCCGATGGTAAGAGTATCATTACTAAGGGTCCATTTTACAGAACCAAATTCACGGTCAGTAAGAATCTCGGTCCACTTCGCATATAGAGTAATATCCTCTGTCAGGTCTGTATCAAATGAATAGACCTGGCTATAGTCACTCGAGGTATACCAGCCATCAAACCTATATCCATTCTTTTCAGGATCAGTAGGTCGTACCGGTATAGTATTCTTCTCTATTATCTGAGCATCGCGCTGTGAGCCATTAACAAAATCAACATTCACCTTAGAACAGTCTATGCGGCAGTTTTTCAGATACCAAGAATATCCACTTCCTGCAATAGCCTTTAGATTTTTAAGTGTACCATCATAATAAATTTCTGTGCTTTCGCTGATGTTTGAAAAAGCATAGTTCTCTATTTTAGTTATGGATGCAGGAATGCTGACTGATTGAATATTCGTATTATATCCAACAAAATACTTACATATATATGTAATACCGTCTTCAATTACCACCCTGTCAATTCTGTTCTTGAAATCATCCCAGGGAATGTCTCTACTACCGGAGACTTCAGGCATAGCCTCATTGCCACTGATGGTAAGTGTTCCATCTTTAATGCTCCAGTTAAGATTGCCAAATTCAGCATTTTCCACCGGCGCTTCATCCCATTTAGCAGTAAAGGTTACATCCTCAGAGATACCGGTATTAAATCCATATACGGTATTGTCGCTTCCTATCCATCCGGTAAAGGTATAACCCATAGAACTCGGGTCTGCCGGTCTTGACGGTATACCATTCTTTGAAATCACCTGTGATATAGAAGTCTGATTCTTACCGGCTGCAAACTCCACATTAACCTTGGTACAATCAAAAGTGCATCTGTTCAAATAATATGAGCATTTACTACCTGCCATTGAATCAAATTTCTTGCGTGTTCCATCATAGTGAATAGTTGCACTGCTAACAAGACTACCAAATGCATAATCGTCAATCTCAGTTATTGTTGAAGGAACATATATATGTTCAAGGTTTTGGGAAGCTGTTACCAGGTATTTGCAAAGAGTTGTTACGCCTTCCTCCACAACAATCTTTTTAATATTAGATGTCTGCTTATACCATGGCAAATCCGGAATATATGTGATTCCTGACATAGCTGCATCGTTTTTAATTGTTAAAATGCCATCTTTATAAGTCCAATTCCCATCACCAATCGTAGGTTCATCCTTAGCATAATGAACTGTCGCCAAAACCAGTTCATCATTACTATACAGACCAGATGTAAGCTCTTCCCATTTAGAAGGATAGCCTCCATAATAAACATTAAATTGTCCCACATTCACTACTGCAGAACTAGAAATATAAGTAACACTCTCCGGGATTCTGATAACACTTACCCTTCTCAGGTTGCAGATAGAATAATCAGACATATCTGTAACCCCTTCTTTAATATCCACCTCTGTTATGGCACCAGCAAGATGACTCCAGGGAACAAGCGATGAATACTGCCATGTCCCCATGGAACCATTACCTGATATGGTAAGTTTGCCCTTTGAATATCTCCAGCTCAGATTATCACCAAACGTGCCTGAAAATGTGGGTTGCCAACCAGTATAAGCGTATGTTTTGGGTTTTCTTCTCTGCGTCTCACTGCCACTCCCCTCAGGGGTCTTTAGCCATGTAGTGTATGTAACCACGCCTTCGTTTACACTTATATCATGAATATATCTATTACTAATGATGCTGCTTCCAGGAGAATATATTTCCTCCACTTTGCCACTCATATCAGTGAGCAAAAGATAGTCCGTTCCGGCAGTAACAGTGTAAGTACCAATATATCCCTCCAACACCCCTACCGGAAGCTTCTCTTCTTTAATAAGATATGAGCTCCAATCAAGTGTTTTTGTAGTTTTGGAATTACTCTTGCTGACAACATAATTAATCAGAGTATTACTAATGCTAACATTTTTTATATATCCCCCATTACTGATATCATCTCTGAATGAATGTCTGGCTAATAATCTTCCGGATTTATCTGTAAGTATCATATTATTTGCATCTGCAAAAATGAACTTATCTCCATAGGAAAGCAGCCAAATAATCTCAGACATGTCAACTCCGCCTAATGTTGTCACAGAAGACATGTTTCCGGTCTTATAGTCATAATAATAGCCGTTATAATCCTTTCTGTAACACCATTTCCCATTAACATATTTCATAGGCTTGGATACATCTGTCCAATAATACGAATCGTGATCCTTAGATGTCTGATATTTTGTGCTGGAGTAAATATGTTCGCCGCCAATTTTCCAATCAGAACTGTTATGCGCACTAAAACCCTTATATCCATCATGAAGAGCCTCTTTACTGCGCATGAAATTTCGATGCTCACATGCACCGGTATCAACACGAAGGGTAGTCGGATCATCCCATGTACAATCAACGTAATACCACTTGCCATTTACCTTAATAATATTCCATGCATGACTTAGGGCATCGCTTGTTACATACTTGCACTCAATGCCTAATCGATTCATGATTTTTTCATAAGCATACGCATAACCTGAACACACAGCCTTATGTAATACAATTGCACCATAAGAGCTGTATGCGAGAGGATACTTTGAGTAACCATTATCATATGCATCATAATCATATATGACAGTTTCACATAAATAATCATGCACAAAAAGTGCCTTTTCTTCATCAGTCCATCCAGTATTTACCTGACTGATTATCTTACGAATAATCTCTTCTTCTTCAGCATTTCTTCTGGCTGCAACTTTAACATTATCAGAAACAGTCACTGATAAATCATATTCTCTTTCTGCTTTAACGGAAATACCAGTGCTAAGAACCAGCACTGCACTGAATAATAGACATAACCTAGCTACATTTAGCTTTATATCACGTATCATTTTTCTAAATTCCCTCTCAAATAAAAAAACGCGAAGCAAGCAATCATATTTTATTGCGCGCTTCGCATATTATATTCTTTTTATTATTAAATTTCAATATAAAAATTCTATGTATTCTAGTCTTTACTAAATAATTCTTTCCTATGTACCATAAAAGCTCTGACGTTCTTTGATTCATCAAGATCAAGTGGGAAGCCCAGCTTTTCTGAGACATAGATTGATAGTTCCTCAAAGTAGTCGTACATAAGAAAGAGCTTATTCCACATATCTTCATATTCGCCGTTTGCAAAAATTCCGGTGAAGCGGTTCATTTCCTCATCGGTGAGGTAGTTTTTTAGATACTTTGAATTTGACCCGGTTGTAACTTTAAAGTCATTATCGATGCCAACTTTCCAGTTGATCATTTTCATAAACATGTCCATCATGTAATGTTCCATGACACGCCTCGCATAATAGACCTCGTGTCTGCATAGGCCTTTGGTGGCGTAATTGCTGACCCATCGGAATTCATTAACTGTATTAAAGAATTCGAATTCGGAGGGCTTTTTAATATAGAAGATTTCTTTTGAGTCTATGTCTTTGAGCACCTTGAAATTGTCTTTATTTATCAGAACTGTTCTGGGCTCAGCAAATTCCCTTTGCTTCTCAATCTCGCTAATATCTATGAAAGTGAGGTCGATTCGATTTCCGTCCTTATATTGGGTTAGATAAGCAAAGCGAGATTTCCCACTGTAATCATAGGGCTCTGCATAAAAATCATCTGGCATTTGCATAATCAGTATTTCCCCGAAGCGCTTCATGTACTCTTTATCTGCAGTAAATTCTCTAATGTCCGAGACAAAGAAGGTGACATCGAAATCCGAAAACTCATCATGAACTGCTCCCTTGGTGACATTGGAGCCTTCCATGGTTACGGCTCTTATTCTGTCATCCTCCTCTGCAGTTTTTATTATCAGGTCATACATCTCATCGTAAGATTTCATTGCTGCTCTCCCTTGATCAAAATTTCTCTACTATTATAACAGTATTATAAAACGTAGAATATCTTAGATAACGACTGAATACGCTTTATTTGTAGAAGGTTTAATTCCGTATTATTTCTTAAATTTTACAATATTTTTGTAAACTCTATTGAAAAAAATCCGGCTTTGAAATAGAATCATATCTCTATGTAGATTTTGCAAAGCTCAATTTTATATATTATTGATTTTTATAGCTTGAAGCACTTTAAGTTTAGTTTGAAATAATGATGGAGATAAGCTTATGAATGGAAAAATGACTGAGGGTAAGCCTCTTCCGATACTTTTGAAATTTGTTATCCCAATTCTGCTTGGATTCATTTTTCAACAGTTTTATAACATGGTAGATACCGTTATCGTTGGCCGGTTTGTTGGACCTGAAGCACTTGCGGCAGTTGGTTCCACAGGAACAATAATGTTCATGATCATGGGACTTGCAAATGGAATGACTACCGGTTATACGGTGCTGATAAGCCATCAGTTTGGCGCAGGAAGTAAAGAAGGTACCAGACAGGCTTTTGTAAATGCGATAATACTTGGCGTTATTAGTACGCTGATTGTTACTGTTGTAGCTATTATCGTTATGCCATCTCTCCTTCATATAATGAATACACCTGATGATATCTATGATTACGCATATGCTTATATCATTACTATATGTGCAGGAAGCTTTGCTCTTATTGGTTATAACCTGTTTGCTGCTTCTCTTCGCGCAATAGGAAACAGTAAGACTCCGCTTTATTTCCTGATTTTTTCAGCGGCACTTAATATCATTCTTGATCTGTTGTTCATTATAGTGTTTAAACTCGGTACTTTTGGTGCAGCACTTGCTACGGATATTTCCCAAGGTGCATCCGCTATACTATGTATCTTCTATATTTATAAGAATGTGGAAATACTAAGGCCCAATAAGGGAAAATGGACGCTCAATAAGAATTTTGCAGGAAAGCAGCTTAGGATCGGCATTCCCATGGCGCTTCAGTTTGGAATAACAGCATCCGGAACAATGGTAATGCAGGCTTCAATCAATATTTATCAGTCAGTTGCCATCGGTGGTTTCACTGCTGCAGGCAAGGTTGTAAATCTAATGACAGCAGGCATGCCTTCCATTGGACAAACTGTTGCTGCGTATGTTGGTCAGAATTATGGCTATGGTGACCTCGACAGAGTACACCAGGGAACCAAGGATGCCATGAAGATCATGACAATTTATTCAGTTGTCACCGGTGTTTTGAGTGTGGTACTCATGCCAACGATTGTCAGCATGTTCTTTGATAAGGGCGTAGATATATCGCAGTATCTGCCCTACAGTAGAACTTACATCTTAGAAGCAGCGATATTCTATATTCCGCTGTCTATGATATTCATATATAGAAATGCAATGCAGGGATGCGGATTTGGTCTTACAGCTTTGATGCTGGGTGTGATGGAATTAATATCAAGACTTTTGACAGCATTCGTTTCAACAAGAATGCATAGCTATGCAATTGCTGTTGCCGGAGATGGATTCTCCTGGCTGACGACAGGAATCTTGTCATTTATACTTTATATGGTCGTTATGAAACAGTTAAGAGAAAGAAAGCGGAGGGATTAAACCTCCGCTTTCTCTATATTAGTTATAGCCAGTTATTAGAAATCCACCTCTGTGTCGTAGTAGCAGCACTTGAGGAGCTTCTCCATCTCTTCCTGGCTGGGCTGGCGAGGATTGGAGCCTGTGCATGCATCGAGGATTGCGTTAGCAGCGATGTCATGAAGTCTCTCAAGGAATACGTTCTCAGGAACGAAGCCCTGCTCTGCCGGAAGTCCGTCTGCACCGTAGTGGTTGATGCTGTGAGGAATGTTCAGAGCATCGTTCATCTTGCGGAGGTAGTCAATGAGGAGTTCAACCTTCTCATCGTCATCCTTACCGCCGAGGTGCATGTAATCAGCGATAACGCCATAGCGCTTCTTAGCTGTCTCGTCCTTAGCGTTGAATGCAACTACCTTAGGAAGGTACATAGCATTAGCTGCGCCGTGGATGATGTGAGCTCCGAGGTCTGCGAAAGCAGCACCTGTCTTGTGAGCCATTGAGTGAACGATACCAAGAAGTGCGTTGGAGAATGCCATACCGGCAAGGCACTGAGCGTTGTGCATAGCGTCTCTGCATTCCATATCTTCGTTGTAGGATTTAACGAGGTTTTTCTGGATCATCTCGATTGCATGGATAGCAAGCGGATCTGTGTAGTCACAGTTAGCTGTGGAAACATAAGCCTCAACAGCGTGTGTCATAGCATCCATACCTGTGTGAGCTACGAGCTTCTTAGGCATTGTGTGTGCAAGCTCAGGATCAACGATAGCAACATCGGGAGTGATCTCGAAGTCAGCAATCGGGAACTTGATACCCTTCTGATAATCTGTGATGATTGAGAATGCAGTAACCTCTGTAGCTGTTCCTGATGTAGAGGAAATAGCACAGAACTTAGCCTTTGTGCGGAGTTTCGGAAGTCCGAATACTTTACACATATCTTCAAATGTGGTCTCAGGATACTCATACTTGATCCACATAGCCTTAGCTGCATCAATAGGTGATCCGCCGCCGATTGCAACAATCCAGTCAGGCTGGAACTTCTGCATAGCTTCAGCACCCTTCATAACTGTCTCAACTGAAGGATCGGGCTCGATGCCTTCAAAGAGTTCAACTTCCATTCCGGCTTCCTTAAGGTAATCCTCTACCTTCTGAAGGAAACCGCCCCTTTTCATAGAACCGCCACCTGTACATACGATGGCTCTTTTGCCCTCAAAAGTTTTAAGTGCTTCAAGAGCACCCTTTCCATGATAGATATCTCTGGGCAGTGTAAAACGTGACATACAAAATACCTCCTTAAAATAGACTTGTTAAATAAATAACGTAACCCATAGGTATATTATAGAAGCATATTTAAGTAAAAACAAATCTTGACTTTTATCTTTTTTTCATAAATTTTATTAGTTATATAACGCAAAAAAGGCACAGAAATATCTGCACCTTTTTTAGGTATATTATGACGATGTTAATTCTCGTTCTTAATTGCCAATATGAGACAGTATGTCATCAAGTGTGAGCTCTTTTCCGGTTCTTCTTTCGTATAGTTCTTCAAAGGATTTATTCTGATCCTGCGGATCAAAATCTACATCCTTCGCATTCTGAATCCAATGACTGTCAGATGGCAACATTTCATATAGGATATTGTGCTGTAGCCATTCGTATGCCATATCATCAGCAGTTCTGTAGGATGTCATGTCAGAGCCATGTATGGGATGCTCATCTATGAGAGTCTGACATATTAAAAGCATATCCTTTTCATTATCTATCTTATAGGAGTCAATTATTTTCCAATTATCAGGAGTATAGACTGCGGAAAATTCTTCGCCTCCATAAGTGAAGACGTATTTGCTGCCAGCGGCGTCAGTACTATGGAAGTTCAAGTCAGTAACGTTAGAAAGCAGAGATGTAGCATCAGATGATTCTGCGCTATCTGTTGCAGGATTTTCCTCAATTTCCTCATCTGACAGCCCTGATTCATATTCTTCACTGTCCTGGTCATTTGAATCTTCATAGGATATAGCATCATCGCCATCTTCCATATCACTGAAATCCAAAACATCATCGTTGTTTTCAGCAACACCACTATCTTCATCCTCTGTTATATCATCTAAGTTCAAAGCATCATCCCTGTCTTTACCGGTTTCAGGATCAGTCTCTTCACCTTTTATCCTGTAATGACCGACGATTTCTCCCCACGTTTCAAGTATATCCTCCTCATAGGAAGCCTGAATGGGGTTTGCATGATGAAGGACAAAAGGGATTCCTTTATGGTTACGTTTATCAGAAATCAGGCCAATGTGATTTTTCCAGATTACAATGTCACCTGCCTGCCATTTGTCTATTTCACTAATATCTGTAGTAAGACTTACAGCAGTGTGATCAAAGTAAACTCTGAGATTTTTCACACGACGAAAATCGATAGCACTATCGGGAGTATCAATGTCGTAATCTTCTGCATTTTTCTGAATATCCTCAGAAACAAGCTGCATCAGATCATAACCCGCACCGCCAAGGGCAAAGCCTATTACATCGGTGCATACTCCGTATTCATCATTTGGATAACCGGTTGTTTCATAGTATTTACTTTTGTATTTGGGCTTGGTCTCAAGGTAGTCCTTTGCTGACTGAAGTATATCTCGGTAGTCTTCAACTCCGTCACCATCTGCATCCACTTCACTTTTCGTTCTGGTTATTCCAAAGTCTGCATCGGAGTATTTTAGATGCGGAATGTAATTATAGCGGTATGCAAGGAAAGCTGCTCCCGCAATTATTATGATTATAATTATGAATTTAAACACCCTTTTTAACATGGAAGGATGCTCCTTTCTGCTTGCCATTTTATAACAGTAATAAATTATTTGTTCAATTATAAAAAAGAAACAACACCCTCTTATTATAAGTGGATGTTGTCGCTTTTTTCAAAAAAACATAAATCTATTTTAAGCCTCTTTCTTCTCTTCACCTGAATTGATATCCGGTGTATCTGTTGATACTTTAGCTGAGAACTCAAGATTTATAGGAGTTTCAGGTGCCTTGGGGGCCTCAGGTGCATTTACAGAACAATTAGGCGCTGCAGGTGCCGGAGGTGTTGAAAAGTCAGGCATCTTTGGTGCTTCAGGAGCCTTTATAGTAAAATCCTGTGCAGGCTTGTTAAAGCCGGGTGCAGTCTGATTAAAGGAAGGCGTGCTAGGAGCGTTAAAGTTATGTGCCACAGATCCATTGTTGCTATAGGAATTGGTATTCCTGCTGGCAGCAATATCATATGTGATATCACTTATGAAAAGTTCCTTCTTTTTTCCATTGATCATCTTAAGTCCTACGAAAATGATCAGCAGTGCGATAAGCAGCTTGGGAATAGATTCAAATGCGCCATGTAAATAGCGGGCAATCGGTGAATCCGTCATCCATAAAAAAGCCTCCTCAATAGGTCTTGTAACCATGTTCCAAAGGGTTGCGATACCTATTATGATAAGTGCCCATGCAATAACTTTTCTTGTCTTTTCAGACTGAATGTTGATCTTCTTGCCATCGATAAAATCATTCCAAAAGAAGTCGTCTCTTATACTCATGAAAATATCCGGAGTACAGGTAGCCAGATTTCTGGCATGGAAAAATCCATAGAACCATATTACCGGTATAAATACTGCGAATGCATCGCTTAAGTCAAGGAAACCTATCATCATGATCACACCAAAAAATGTTAGCATCAGGCTGGCTCCCATTTTCATAAATCCCATGTACATCTCTGCTGCACCGGGCAAGAATGCAAATATAAAATTAAAAAATCCTCTTTTCTGTCTTGGTCTCATTTTAATCCTCCATATTCTTTCCAAAGCCTGCTGATGCCATAGAGTCACTTATCACATGGTTTCCGAGAAATGTCGCTACGATATTGGTATCCGTGCTTCTCTCTGTCCTCAGAGACTCAGTTGCTTCCCTGATTTGCCTTCCATTTTCTGAATTCATAGCCATAGGAGCTACAACCATAAATAGAATCGCGGCGGCCATCGCCATACAAACCTGAAAACGAAACCTGGCAAACTGCTTCTTTTTCTCATCAAACGAAACTATCTCTCCCTGCCTCTGTTCTTCAAAACGTGGATCTGCATCTCTAAAATCTACGCTGTTATAAATAGTTTTGCTTTCTATTCTGTCCAAGATGCCTTTTTCAAAGCCCGGAGGAGCCTGCAGTAGTCCGGAAGCTTCGGTGTCGCTTATAAGTTTTTCAAGCTCATCATCACTTAGATATTCAAATTTATCATTCATGCTTCCAACCACTCCTTCCTATAATTTTTCTTGAGCATCTCTTTTGCCCTATATATACGCGTCTGGATGGTTTTTAGATTATCGCCGTTTTCTTCGGCAATCTCTCTTGCGGTCTGGCCTCTTATAAAATGTTTTATCGCCACATCGCTGTAACCCTCCGGAAGGTCTTCACAGCATTTGGTAAAACTGTTTAGCACATCTGACGTCTCATAAATGTCAGCAGGATCCGCTCCTGCAGAACTACTGACGGTTGATACACTTCCCATAACAGGTTGTGGCATTTCATCATCTGCCGTGGGAAGAGTTCTTGCAGCTGCGCTTCTTAAATAATCGGTACATTTATTCGCCGCTATGCGGCAGAGCCAGGCTTTTTCATTAGTTCCATCAAACCCATCTATATGCATATATGCTGAGAGGAATGTCTCCTGGGCTATGTCCTCCGCGGTAAAATAGTCACCGGTCATTCGAAGACATATGGAAAAAATGAGATTTTTATACTCATCCATCCAGCGTATTAAGTTTTCTTTGGCCTCCGTTTTTTCCACTTAGTTGTCTCCGTTTTTTGTTTTTTTACCGCTCTCATTTAATATAACGCGAGAGAGAAATAAAAGTCTTCAAATAAAATAAAAAAACCACAAAAAATTTTTGTGGTTTAGAAAAGCCCCCTCATCCGTCAGCTTCACTGACACCTGTCTCCGCTCCGCTTCGGTCCGCGCAAAGCAATCGTCCCCCGGACGATTTGCGCCCCCAAGGGGGAAGGCTATAAGCATAGTTACTTAGCATTAGCCTTCTGGATTGCGAAGTACTGATCCAGTTTTTCGCGAAGGGCATCCTTGCCTATGGATTTAAGGATGTAGTCAGTGGGGTTTAGCTTCATGGCTGTCATTACGCTCTCACGGCTCTTTTGCCCTGTGAGGAACATGATTGGCAGCTCATCTGTTTCAGTATCACTCTTTAGCATCTCAAAAATCTGAGGGCCGGTGGTTATTGGCATCTGGTAATCAAGAAGGACAAGATCCGCCTGGTTGGCTGTAAGCCAGCGGATAGCCTTGATACCGGTGTTGGCCATGACAACCTGATATGAATCCTTGAGCCAGTCTCTGATCATCTGCATATATGCCACGTCATCATCAACTATAAGAATTACCTTTCTGGTCTTTTGTTCCATCATCTGACTGAACTGATCCGTGACGGTATCAAGAAGTTTTTTCATAACGAGCGGACGCTCAAACCAGGCTGTTATGCATTTCCCGGGAATAGTCTTAATCGCCTCATTGTATTCTTCCTGTTTGCCGATCAAAATGAGGTTCTTTTCCTTTTCCATGCAGAGGTCCTTGAGAAACACAAGAAATGACGGGTTATCACCAACTGTTTCATCCATATAATAGATGATCAGTTCGCAATTATTGGTACTGTTCTGGAGCTTCTTCATGTCAATGGGTATATATTTACTTGGGCAGCCGATTTCAGCAAGCTTCATTTCCATTCCATGAACTGAAAATGTCTCTTGCGCACTTATTATGACTACGCTTTCCTTCCCGGACTTTTCCTTATCTTTATCCATGGTCATAGGAACCTCCTCAGTTCTCATCAGCTAATTTACGGATTCCATCAAAGTCAAGTTCTATAAGGTGCTTTTTAATCTTCTGCATTTTATCCAATGCTTTGGGCTTAAGTGCCCTTTTCATTAGTGAATCAACTATTGATTCCAATATTCCATATTCCTCGGCAATAGCAAATTCCCTTATTGCCATCATTGCATCCTCAAATTCTTCATCCGTGATAGGTTCTTTTTCATCATCATTTTCATGATGTAAAAAGATATCCGCATGACGTTTGCACTCTTCAATAAAGGATGCATGTTCACGTTTTATGTAGTCGATGTCTTTATCGTTGCCGGCTTTTTCCATCTCTGCTGCCTTCTTTGATAAAGTCATCGCACCGATTATCCTGGAAGTGCTTTTTAATCCGTGAGCTTTTATTGTGTAATTTTCTATGTCACCGGACTCAAAACAGTTTTCCAATATTCTTATATTATTTTGTATGTGCCGCTCGAAAATTTCAACCGATGAAAGATATGCCTCTGCGGATCCACAATTGTTTATGCCCTCATTTTCTTGTATCAGAGGCTCATCCTTGATCCAGGACGGTATTTTTTCAAGCTCTGAATTAAGGAACTCATTGTTTGCCTCGTTATTCAGATCAGTGCCCTTATTTTGCTCTATGGCCCCAGAGCCGCCTGAGTTATCAAGTATCTGACAGACTCTTGATAAAAGCACATCAGCCTTCACAGGTTTTTTTATATAATCGGAAACACCCAGTTCACGTCCCTTTTCTTCACTTTCCTTAGTATCATCGGAAGTAAGGAAAATGAAGGGGACCTTACCAGCTGTCTTTGATTCTATGATTTCTTTAAGTTCATAACCGGACATTTCAGGCATCTTCAGATCCGAGATAACCATATCCGGTGAATTATTTGTAAAAAGCTCTACAGCCTCGCTGCCGGAAGAAGCAAGAATTGTTTCATAATGGTCCTTAAGCGCCCGATCAGCGATCTTGAGCATCATTGGCTCATCATCAACTATCAGTATCTTTCTCACTTCGCACCTCCTCGACTGCTTCCTTGTTTGCACGGAAGTATTCTCCCTGCATAAGGTTGCATCCCATCATGGAAAGCATATTCATTGTGGCTTCGTCATTTACATCTGAAACAACTACCGAAAGCGGAATGTTTTCCAACATCTGAATTGTTCCCCTAAGCAAAGCTTTTCCACTTTCGGAAGAAGCTTCATCAATAAGGCTATGATCCAGCCTGACCGAGCTTATTGGAAACTCTATCAGATGTTTGATATTTGTGTAACCGTTACCATATCCATCCAGTGCAAGTTTATATCCCTGAAGTGAAAGCTTTTTTATATTGTCATCAAATCCCTCACTCATATTATCGTACGCTGTATCCGTTATTGCAAAACAAATCTGATCCGGATGGACTTTATACTTACCTCTCAGATTCCATATCCTGTCAGTGAGGTTCTTCTGCATGCCAAGCATATCCGATAATCCAAGCACAATGTACTTATACCCATTGGCATTAAGGTTTCCTTTTCCTACATAGGCAAAGACCTGCTCCATGACATATTCTTCAAGGAGCATATTGGTTCCTCTTGCTTTTAAGACTCTTGCTAAAATATCTCCACTTATCTCTCCAAAAATCTCATCGTTTATCTTTACATATGCCTCAGCAAATACAAATTTATTTTAAGTAACGGACCATACCGGGCGGTAGCTTACTTCAAGCTTCTGAGCATCTATTGCTCTGTTAAGTATTTCTTCTAGCCTTGTTTCTATCTGATATTCTCTAAGCCCTATTATCTGTGGTGCATGATAATATATTTTTTCATTATCATATCTGATAAAAGTATGGCAAAAGCGGAAAAGCTCTTCTGTGTTATCAATATCTTCAGGGAATTTTATTGATATGACTTTTAAGTCTACTCTTACCCCTGTAGCTGATATATTGCCACTTTTCTTTCTTACCATCTCTCTGATGCTATTTATAGCCTGTACCGGATTATAGTCAATGTCTTCGAGGATCAGGTAAAAAAATCCAGGTGTTCTGAAATACAAATCGTAGTACAGCTTCTCACTTTTTGCATAAGCTGCTATTGCCCTCTCCATTGAATGAATATATTCAAAGAAGGTGTTTTCTCCAATATATCTCAATAGATCAGCCGCATTATTTATATGCGCAATGATAACCTGCACCTGCTGACCTGTTATCTGGATTTTGCCCATCTCCTCCCTAAATGCAAAATAGCCGGGAAGCTTGGTATTCATGTCCATCTGCCTTTCAGGCTTCTGAACAAAGAGGACAACAAACAGTAACGTCATGCTTGTGAAAAAGCACTCCACAAGATATCTTGAGTCAAAATACTGAATTATAACACCAACAATATTGAGGACATACATACTGGCAATTGAGAGCGTCTCTGACAGATAAAGGAGTTTTCTTCGCATAAACAGATAGATCATTCCAAATACCATGTAGAAGGATGCCAGCCCATAAACTACGAGTATGTATGGTCCACGTTCATATCCTACTGCTGAGTTTACGGTAAAAACCGCCCCGGTCCTCTCATTAAAGATGAGCATCGCAAGAGTTCCTAAATAAGGAAGTAGTATCAATAGCTTTGCCCAAAAGGATTTTATCAGGTACCAGGTTCTTGTAACCGAGAACAGATAGAACGTATAAACAACATTAAGTCCGCTTCTCGCGGGAAAATAAATGTAATTTATAATCGCGATCAGCTTTACCTGCATCTCGGTAAGCGGAAATGAGGTGGCAACAAGATTCCCCAAAAGGTCACTTACAGAAGCTGTAAACGCTGTGCAGATAATAATAAGCAGCAGCTTATTAGACCTTCCTTTGGTCATCTTCTTTGACACCGTAGCTATAACCAAAATTATGAAAATAGGAATGGATGAAATTTGATAATAAAGTATATTTTCACTCATGCACTATTTCCTCGCAAATATCAATCCAAAACTCCCTATTCCGCAGTTTATTGCAATAGAGGGCGATGCCTTCTGAATATATACCCTGTCAAAGCCGATAAATCTACTGACTTCATCTCTGATTTTTTCTGCCTCAGACAGCTTGATTCCCGCATAGGTAATAAACAGTATCGACTTGTCAATATCGGAAGGATTCCTAAAAAGTGACTGTATGTACTTTGGCTTTATTCTTTCGATACCTCCGGCCCAAAGTCTGTAAACCTTCATATAGGAATTTCTTGTAATAAGGACAGGATGGAACATAAGCGCATTGCACAACTTATTGATGAAGCTTGAAAGATGACCGCTTCTATATAAATAATCAGTCGTGCTTATAACAAAGCTTGTTTTTATCTTCTCCTGCTTTTTCAAAAGCTCACGAACTATCATCTCCGGATCATACTGACCACTTTCCGCCAGCTCTTTTGCATAAAGAACCAACAATCCTGTTCCGCTTGAAAGCTGTCCCGAATCAAATACCTTTACGTTGTAAAATGCAAGGGCTGCTTCACATGCGTTTTCATAGCCCTTACTAATATGCTTTCCCATTGAGATATGAATGATATGCTGAGCATATGTAAGCTGTTCGGAGAAAAAGTTTTCATATTCCTGAACCGTTGGCTCTTCACTTCCCGCAACAACAGAGCCATCTTCAAGAGATCTTATAATAGCTGAATTGCCCGTCTCTATACCGTCATAAAAGACGCCTTCATTCATTCGAACCTTATAAGGGACGATGGGGATATTGAGCTTTGATAATAATTCTGCCGGTAAATCTGCAGTGCTGTCAGTTGTGATAAGAATTGGAATCTTCGTCCTCATTTCCCTGATAATGGTTTCCGGCTCAAAGTTTTCGTCCACATTATCTATTACTGTAACAAGGTTTTCAGGTAAAAGCTTTAAAACTGTCCGTTCAAGTTCTGAGGAATCAATCGGCTTAACAAGATATTCATCAAAGCCCTCTCTCCTATACAGAGCCTGGTTCTCACTTCCTGCATTTGCTGTAAGAGCTACTACCGGCGCATCCTTGCACAATCCACCTGCCTGATCGCGAAGCGCATGGAGACACTCGATTCCATCCATCCCTGGCATCAGATGATCCATAAAGATCATGTTGTATCTGTTTTGAAGTGTCATATTAAGGCACTTTGAAGCGTTCTCTGCTGTATCTATTATAACTTTAGTTTCCTTCAGAAGCTTTTTAACTACCAGAAGGTTAGTCGCATTATCATCAACTACAAGGATTCTCGCCTCAGGAGCCTCAAAGCTCCTATTATATTTGGGTTTATCCAGAGCCTGACCTAGCTTTCGCATTCCAAACTCACCCATCATTTTTTCGTCGGCTATTTCCTGCTCAAGTGAAACCACAAAGGTAGAGCCTTTAGTATATACGCTGTTAACAGATATTGTTCCGCCAAGAAGGTCAACAAGCTGTTTTACTATAGAAAGCCCAAGCCCTGTTCCTTCAATATATCTGTTCTTTTCATTGTCCTCTCTTCTGAAGGCATCAAACAGATGAGGAATACTCTCTTTTCTGATTCCTATTCCAGTATCTTCAACAGAATATGTAACTATAGCTTTACCTGCATCTGTTTTAACGCAGTGCACAGAGAGACTGATACTGCCTTCCTTCGTGTACTTTACAGCATTATTAAGAAGGTTTAGCAGAATCTGCTTAATTCTGACCTCATCCGAAAAAAGCTGGGACGGCATGCTTGGATCAACATAAACACTGAACTTAAGCCCTTTTTCATCAGCCTTTATCCATGTCATATTAACTATCTCGGAGAGCATTTTTCCGACATCATACTGGACCTTCACTATTTCCATTTTTCCGGATTCCATCTTGGACATATCCAGAATGTCATTTATAAGAGATAGAAGGATTTTGGAAGCAGATTGAATATTCGCAGCATTTTCGGCAACATCCTCGCTGACATCCGCCCTTAATATCATCTCATTTAGTCCGATTATTGTGTTTATGGGAGTCCTGATTTCATGGCTCATGCTTGAGAAAAAGCGGCTCTGGGCTCTGTTCATTTCCTCGATTTTCTTTGCCTGCAGTTTAGCCTTTTCACTCTCCTCAACATATAGCCTGTACTGTGTGCGCACCATATAATAAACAGAAAAGCCTACAAGTAATATTGAAACTCCTGAATCAAGATACCATCCAAAACGTTCATGACTTACGATAAGTTCCGGAACAAAAAATGATGCTATATACAGTGCAAAAATAAGAATTGTAAGGAGTGTCATCATTACTATTCTGAACGTCCCCACAAGGATAATACCTATGTAAAGGTAAGCGAACACAAACCATATAACACCGCCGCCTGTGAGGCCTCCGCCGAAGCAGAACACTAATGGCACCACAAAACCTACCACTAAGACGGACATGATAGATGCACCAAGCTGAATTCTATTTTTCTTAACAGCCAAATATGTAATCAAGGGTGCAACTAAAACTGTAACAAGGAGCGCACTAATCTCGCCCATATTTTCATGAAGGAAAATATCTGCAATAAGTGCTAGTATAAGTGAAAACATTCCGATAATCGTAAGCAATATAAAAATCTTAGCTCTCACGCTTTCTCCGGAATCCACTATTCTCCTGAAAAAAGTTTGTACCTTTTTTCTCATAGAGCGCTCCCTTCCCATTACTGTTCCAGCAGCTTGGCTATAGTTTCCATAAGCTTTCTATACTGAATTACTAAAATCGAGTGATTATCTTCTATTGCTTTTTCATCCCCGTTTTTAGCAGCATCCTCCAGGAACTTTGCCTTTTCGGAAAGGTCAAAAGCTCCTATTAACTTTGACGTACTCTTAATACCATGTACTCTGATCTCATAATTCTTATAATCTTTTGCAGTATAGTACCCCTCTATCTCCTCCAGCTTGCTATCCCTTTTATCCGCATAATCAAGGAGGAGTTCTTCGTAGAATGCTTTATCTCCACCGCAATAATCCAATCCGTATTCAGTATCCACACCTAAATCCTGTAGTTCCTCAAAAGGATTTTGAGATTTCTTGGATTCTGTCGGTTTTATTTCAGGTGCCATCAAATTACTTATCTGAGTAATCTGTTCCACATCTTCTGTAGTCAGGGTATTGTCAGAAGATTCCTTATTATCTTCAATCGTTTTTGAGTTTACGACCATATAGTTTTTGAGAACATGTTTAAGTACCCGTTCAAGCTCCTCCATTTCGATTGGCTTAGGTACAAATCCGTCAAAGCCCTCGGATATAAACATATCTTTTGCAGAGCTGATGGCGTTTGCGGTAAGTGCAACCATGATAATCTCTTTGCCGGCTCTTGCCGCATTTTGTTTGATTATATGCATCGCTTCCACCCCATCCATGCCGGGCATCATATGATCCATAAAAACAATGTTGAAGTCGTATTGCTCGCAAAGCTTTATTGCTTCCTCGCCTCCTGATGCTGTAGTTATATTCATCTTGTAGGCGCCAAATATCTCTCTGGCTACTATCAAATTCATATGCTCATCATCAACAACAAGAGCTTTTACACCAGGGAAAGTAAGTATTTCTTTAGTTTCTGATCTTTCATCCACAAAAGAATGGTTAAGGAAGTTGGCAATCTGATTTCCATAAAAAGGTTTGTGAATAAGAGTAATGCCAAGTCCCGTATCGGTGTCATAGTATTTTTCAGCGATAACCGCAACATTCATGTGCCGTGAAAGCATGTCGATATAATCCTTGTTTTCGCGGTATTCTCCGGTTCCAACAAAAAGATGTGTTATTTTGGTTGAATCAAGAAGCTTTGATAACTCTTTTTTTGACTGTGCCCGATAAAATGTCACTGAAAGTCCCACAGTAATATGCGAGATCATATCCATGTAATACTCGCGTATCTTCGGATGATCCGTAGAAGTAAAGCCAATGAATCCGGCAACTATGCACTTTTCATGATCAGCAACATGTATACTCGGCCTGTTTTTCTCAACCTTCTGAGGAATACTTACCTTCACTGATGTTCCCTCTCCAGGCACACTTTCTATGGTAAGTACACCTCCCATTGCTTTTGTAAGACCATTTACTATCGGAATACCAAGTCCAAGGCCTCCCATGATTCGATTTCTACCGCTGTCAACCTGATAGAATTTTTCATAGATGTTATCAATTTCATCCTCTGTCATTCCGACTCCGGTGTCCTTTATCTCAATGACGAGATTGATTCCATACTCTCTTTCTATCGGGTATAGGCGCATATATACTCCGCCTTCTTTTGTAAATTTAAAGCCGTTTCTTATAAGATGCCAAAGCACCTTTTTTATTTTGTTTTCATCTCCAATAAGAACAGCAGGCACGGCCGGATCAATGTCTACTATCAGGTCAAGATCAAAGTCTTCCAAAAGGTATAGCTTCGCCAAAAGATCATTGATAAGTGAACTTATCATGTAGGATTCATTATTGGCCACTACCTTCTTCATATCTATTTCCGTGAAATCAAGAATATCACTGATTTGCTCGGATACTCTATGTCCGGCTGCAGATATAGACTTTATTTTATTCATATCCTGTTCCGGCAGGTTCTCCTTTTGCAGCACATAAGACAACCCTATAACTGCACTTATGGGTGTTCTTACTTCGTGAGAAACATTAGCCAGGAAATTGTTTGCTCTTTCATTTTCTTCAGAAAGTGCACCTATTTTCTCAATATATTTCTTTTCAGTATTAGCCCAGGCCTTGATAATGCGATCCACTAAGAATGCACTTGCAGGCACAAGCATAAAAACAATCAGGCATCTTAAAACGCTATCAGAGTCGAGATCGAGCCCTCTTGACTTATTTACGATTATCAAATGAAATATCAGTCCAAGAAATGAAACAAGAATTCCATACCAGATAAGAATTCGTTCTTTGGTAAAAGCAAAGAGAAAAATCATTATGACAAGTACAACACCGCAATCATATATAGTTCTGATTTTCATGCAGTAGTAAAATACCAGAAACATGGCGTATATGCCGCAGCAGTATAACTGCATACGTTGAGGTAGCTGGTTGGATATAAAAAGTCCCCAGCAGATTGCCGTCCCGAATATTACTACCGGTATCATCCAGATTTCCCAAGACAGCAGAATAATCAGTATAACAATAATAGCCGCCATAATGGTAGTCGCCATAATGAGACTTAGATAAACTACTTTTTTAAGTTCGTTATCTATCCTGCTATTCTCCACTCGTTTCCCCCTTATGCACAGAAATCCCTGCATTATAAATATTTTAAGTGTAGAGGAACGAAAAAACCATAAACTATGTATTAAATATCGTATCAAAAGTATAAACTGGAGGGAGGTGGGGATGTTGACTCTTCGAGGTACAGACTCGGAAAGATGTTCTATCGCTCAGACTCGGAAACGCTTACGCGTTCCCTCGTTACCGTTGGTTCTCATATATCCACTCCGTTAAATAAGAAATAGCGCGTCTGCGACGCTTTTGAAAAAAAGGACAGCTTATTTCGAGCAAGCTCGATAAGCTGTCCTTTTTATTTTCAAGTGCTACGCACTCTATTTCTTATTTAACTCCAGGGATGCATTCATCCCTATCGCTTACATCATTCCCATGCCGGGGTTGCCAGCGGGCATCGGAGGTACGGGTTCCTTAACTGTAGCAACAGCAGCCTCTGTTGTGAGGAAGCTTGATGCAACAGATGTAGCATTCTGAAGAGCGCTTCTTGTAACCTTGGCAGGATCAATGATACCATCCTTAACCATGTCAACATACTGCTCTGAGTAAGCATTGAAGCCGATTCCCTGCTTAGACTCCTTAACCTTGTTAACAATTACAGATCCGTCGAGACCGGCATTGTTAGCGATGTGGTAAAGAGGTGCCTCAAGTGCCTTAAGAACTACCTTAGCACCTGTCTTCTCATCACCCTCAAGAGTATCAGCAAGCTTTGCAACTTCCTTAGAAGCGTGGATATATGCACTACCACCACCGAAGATGATACCTTCCTCAACTGCTGCTCTTGTAGCATTGAGAGCATCCTCCATGCGGTACTTAGCTTCCTTCATCTCTGTCTCTGTAGCAGCACCAACTCTGATAACTGCAACACCGCCAGCGAGCTTAGCAAGTCTCTCCTGAAGCTTCTCTCTATCGAAATCAGATGTTGTATCCTCGATCTGCTTCTTGATCTGAGCGATTCTAGCCTGGATCTCTTTCTTGTTGCCAAGACCATCAACGATAGTGGTCTTCTCCTTCTCAACCTTGATGCTCTTAGCACGTCCAAGGTCATCCATTGTTGTATCCTTAAGCTCAAGACCGAGGTCAGCGCTGATAACCTTACCACCTGTAAGGATTGCGATATCCTCGAGCATAGCCTTTCTTCTGTCACCATAGCCAGGTGCCTTAACAGCTACTACGTTGAATGTGCCGCGAAGCTTATTTACGATAAGAGTTG
The DNA here is from genome assembly GCF_000423925.1 of Butyrivibrio sp. VCD2006. Taxonomy (GTDB): domain Bacteria; phylum Bacillota; class Clostridia; order Lachnospirales; family Lachnospiraceae; genus Butyrivibrio. The sequence goes on along the minus strand of NZ_AUIX01000009.1, from coordinate 175,657 downwards.
TAAGAGCCTCACCGTCTACATCCTCAGCAATGATAAGGAGCTTAGAGCCAGTCTTAACGATCTGCTCAAGAAGAGGAAGGATATCCTGAATGTTAGAAATCTTCTTATCTGTGATAAGGATGAAAGGATCATCAAGGTTAGCTTCCATCTTGTCCATATCTGTAGCCATGTAAGCTGAGATATAGCCACGATCAAACTGCATACCCTCTACAAGATCAAGCTCTGTGAGCATTGTCTTGGACTCCTCAATGGTGATAACACCATCGTTAGAAACCTTCTCCATAGCATCAGCGATCATCTGGCCAACTTCATCATCACCTGATGAAACTGCAGCAACTCTCATGATCTGATCCTTGCCCTTAACCTTTGTAGCCATCTTGCTGATAGATGCAACAGCTGCATCTGTAGCCTTCTTCATACCTTTTCTAAGAACGATCGGGTTAGCACCTGCAGCAAGGTTCTTAACACCTTCATTGATCATAGCCTGTGCAAGAACTGTAGCTGTTGTTGTACCATCACCTGCTACATCGTTAGTCTTTGTAGCAACTTCCTTAACAAGCTGAGCGCCCATGTTCTCATAAGCATCCTCAAGCTCGATCTCTTTTGCGATTGTAACACCGTCGTTTGTGATTGTAGGTGCACCATAGCTCTTATCAAGAACTACGTTTCTACCCTTAGGTCCGATTGTTACTCTAACTGTATCTGCAAGCTTATTAACGCCTTCTACCATAGCTGTGCGGGCGTCAGCGCCGTACTTAATTGTCTTTGCCATTTTAAATTGCCTCCGTTTGATTTTTCTTACCCCTCATCCGCCCTTCGGGCACCTTCTCCCCAGGGAGAAGGCTAAGATGAGATTTTCACTACCTTCTTTATATTTAGAAGGCTAAGATGAGTTTTTCTCTACCTTCTTTATATTGAGAAGGCTAAGATGAGTTTTTCTCTACCTTCTTTATATTGAGAAGGCTAAGATGAGAATATTATTTAATTATAGCGAGAATATCGTTCTGCTTAACGATGATGTAGGTTACGTCATCAAGCTTAACCTCTGTTCCGGCATACTTGGAATAGATAACGTTGTCACCCTTCTTAACCTGCATCTTTACTTCTTTACCATCAACAACTCCACCGGGTCCTACTGCGATAACCTCAGCCTGCTGGGGCTTCTCCTTCTCTGCACCGGGAAGAACGATTCCTGACTTAGTTGTCTCCTCAGCCTCAAGTGCCTTAAGTACGACTCTGTCTGCAAGTGGTTCTAACTTCATTTTAATTGCCTCCTTATATCTTCATTGATATTATTGACTTTTTATTGTTAGCACTCTTTTGTTATGAGTGCTAATCATCAAGGAATATATTACCACACACAGAGAAAAATGCAATACCTAAAGCGCATGTATCTTTGTATTCGTAATCAGTTATTCTTTGGTCTTGGAATATCTTTGCCTGAAAGGTCTAAATAATTTTCCTTAAGAGCTTCAGCCCAATACTGCTCCGGAATGGTCGGCCATCTAACAATGCCTCTGTCCTCTTCACAGAGCTTCATTGCCTGAAGAAGAATTGCCTCACTTAAATCAACGCCTGTTCTTATGGTATGCATGGTAACGGCAGCCCACGCAGGTGCAAACTCCATAAGCCCACTTGTCGTGAACTCCTTTAAAATTGCATGTCTGTCATATTTTACCTGTACCAGTTCCTCTTCCCAACCTGATTTTCCACTGTGGATAATCGCAAACTCGGCATAGCAGTTTTTATTTCTCGGAAGTCCTAATGCTCCCGGATTTACTGCTCTTTTTCCTCTATATAAAAAGCTCTCCTGCACATGGGTATGGGCATGCAAAAGCACATTTGTCTTAATCTTGTTAAGGGTTCTTTTTGTATTTCTTTTATCTCCAAACAGTAGGTCAGAAACGCCGGTCGGTGATCCGTGGCAATACTCAAAGCCTGAAACTCCCTTTGGATTCCATATACCATAAATAGGCAGCTCTTCAAAAAGCTTTAAGTCTTTTTCCGTAAGCTGCTCGTAAGTATATAGAAGAGATCCGCTTCCCGAGCCCTTCATCCAACCGTTTTCACCTGCTTTTTTATAATTGAGCATGTATTCTTCACGGTTTCCGCGCACTGTAAAGCAATTGAAATATTGTCTTAGAACGTATATCAGCTCCATGGTTTTTTTCACGCCGGGACAGTCAGAAATAAAGTCGCCAAGCAGAGCATAATTTGTTATGCCCTTCCCCATACAATAATCGACACATGCCTGAAATGCTATGTCATTTCCGTGTATATCTCCAAATACTGCTATATCCAACAACTTCTCCCATCTATATTTAAGTTTTTATATTTTTATTATAAGTAGTTAATAGTCAAAAAAAATCCGCTGTGCGAAAATGTATTCAAAGGTTGATAACATATCTTTGAATGGAGGATTACTATGGCAAGCAATCGTGAAGATCTGATCCGTTCTCTCGCAGGCGTTATGGGCATGAGTGGTGAAGCAAAAAAGAAGGATTCGCATTATGATCCTTCAACCGGAACACTATACTGCGGAAGCAAACTCTTTTCTCAAAATGACATAGCAGAAGCAAAGAAATTCTGCGAATCAAATATGAAAAAAATGGCGAGTATAGGTGATAATGCTGCGATGTACTATGAGATTGCAGCGTGCGCCGTTGAACTTCTTGAGCAGGATAGCGTCAAGAATGGCGGAAAAGTCGTCGTGAAGGATGAATGAGTCCTTTATTCCAGCAAAAATCCATCGGTATACCTTTCCCCTGTCCGGGAAGGTATACCGATTTTTTCATGCATATTTCAAAAAGAAATATCAGTCAATTCTTAAGATCAGTCTAAGAATATTCTTAGCTGCTTTGTTAAGCTCGTCACGGGTAATGGCACCCTTTTCAAGTGCAGCGAGTATTCTTTCAGGGAAACCGCAGCCCATCTTCATATCATTACCGGCTGCTGTTTCTTTATAATGTTCGCCGAAAGTCCACCAGTCTGTGGTAACCATTCCGTCAAAGCCCCACTCCCCGCGAAGTATTCCATTGAGGAGATCCTCATTTTCAGAAGCCCTTCTTCCATTAATTATGTTATAGGATGTCATGATGCTCCATGGATGTGCTTCTTTTACAGCTATTTCAAAGCCCTTTAAATAAATCTCGCGAATTGCTCTCTCTGAAGCTCTTGAATCGCTGTTTTTACGGTTGGTTTCTTTGTTATTAAGTGCAAAATGCTTGGCGGTAGCTGCCACATTGTTGCTCTGTATTCCACGTATCATGCCTGCAGCCATTTTTCCTGTAAGAAGCGGGTCCTCGGAATAGTACTCGAAATTTCTGCCGCAAAGGGGTGATCTGTGAATATTCATTGCAGGCGTGAGCCATACTCCGATGTTGTTTTCTTTAACCTCTTCACCTCCTGCAATTCCAACCTGCTCTGTAACCTCCGGATCCCATGTGCATGCAAGCAGTGTAGCACAAGGAAAAGCGGTTGTTTTAACAGCAGCCTCAGGCTTAATTCGAAGGCCTGCAGGTCCGTCAGCAGTCATAACATTAGGAATTCCAAATTCATCGTTATTACCATAACCAAAGGTGTTGGCAACACCCCTGTTCGGCTGTCCACCAAGAAGCCATGCTATGTCTTCATCAGAAAGTGCTTTTACAAAATCATCAAGCAGCATCTTACCATCGAAAACATCAATAAGCTGTGGCTTCTCAGAAGGCTTAAAGCAACATCTGTGACCTTCAGCGCGCACCTTAGGAGTAGGAAGCTCTGTATCATCCATCGGCATATCCTTCAGCGCATTTTCATTATATTTAGATGAATCACCCTGAGGAAGCATCTCATATGAGCCATCAGCAAGAAGTCTCTTCTGAAGGAGTGCAGGTGCCATTTTCTCTGTAAGCTGAAGCACTACCTTATCTTCGTCCTGAACATACTCTGTATCAACTTTTTTTGATGATCTTACATCTGTTCCAACGTAGAATTTATATTTACCCTTTTCAAGGACATAAGCCGACTTCTTTACTTTACCAAGATCGTCATAGGATGCCATGTCATCTACTGAAAACTCAATAATTACCTTCTGTGACTGACCAGGTTGGAGCTTAGCAGTTTTCTTAAAGCCTATCAGTGTGCGCTCAGGTTTTCCAAGCTTACCCTGGGGTGCTCCAAAGTATACCTGAACAACCTCTTTTCCGGCATAGCTACCAACATTTGTCACGTTGACACGGACAGTAACCTTACCCTTATCTTCACTGACCTTGATGTGGTTCAAGTTAAACTGAGTATAGGAAAGTCCGTAGCCGAAGGGATATATTACCTTCTTAGCAGCGTCCTTAATTGTCTCAAAATATCTATAGCCTACATAAACATCCTCTTCATATTCCACGTAATCATCTGAATCATGGAAATGAGCTGTTCCGGGATAGTCTCCAAGGTTGCCGGCGAAGGTATCAGCCAGTTTTCCTGATGGATTGCCAATTCCGCAAAGAAGCTCAGCGGCAGCAAGTCCGCCCTCCATTCCGCCCTGCCATGCAATAAGCGCAGAATCAATCTTATCGTTATTCTTTATCCAAGAAACATCGAACATTCCGCCAATGTTGAGAACGATTATGGTGTGCTCAAAGGACTCGCTTATGGTCTTAACAAGAGCCTCCTCTGCCTTTGACAAATAGAAGTCTCCTCTTTCAAAAAGACTGTCTGTGACATCTACAAGATCCTGCACTACATCCTTGTGCTTCCTTCCGTCGTCGTTATCAGCCTTTCTATCCCAACCCTCTCCTGAGTATCTGCTAATGGAGATAATGGCTGTGTCAGTGAAGGCCTTAGCCTTACTTAGAAGCTCGGCAGGAACCTCGGGCTCTGCTATAAGTCCCGGCTGCTTTCCTTCCTTATAAAGAGCATTCACATAATCCTCATAGAAGAAAACAGAATCCTCAAAAAGGCTAACCTGTCGTTCAAGTGCCTTTAACCCCTCTGCCAGGTTCGTGATATAAGGGACGGTAACATCACCTGATCCGCCGCCGCCCTTTACGTAGTCGATGGTTGCCTTTCCAAAAAGTGCAACCTTCTTGCCGCGGCTAAGAGGAAGTGTATTCTTATCATTTTTAATAAGAACCATTCCTTCCTTGGCAGCATTTCTCGAAATTTCTATATGCTCTTTTGATGCTGTAACTCTTGTGCCATCCTCCTTTAACGGAAGATTAGGATGGTAATTTACACGTGTCCATTTATTCATTTGTAACCCTCCAATTCTCTATAACCCTTATGCGTCAGCTTTGCTGACACCTTCCCAAAAGGGAAAGGCCCTATTTAATATCCATTTATGAAATCTAAATAAGGTCCGATACCAAATATTATATCAGATATCGGACCTTATAATTCTTAATATTGCGCTGTTATTAAGTCATATCATCTTTTTATTTTAGGGCATTTATTCATGGTATTTCTACAGTTTTAATCAAGAGAAATCGGTATCTCATCTGTCCAGCTAAGGTATGGATCCTGTGTTTGCGCAACGGCCTTTGCAATAATATCCTTATCAATTTTAAGATCTACCGTCATTTCTGTATCCGGAGTAATAATTGTAAGAGGCTTGCTCAAATCCATAATAAATGGTGTAGCCAGAACCTTGATTTCTCCGTTCACTTTGCCATCTGTTTGTAACTCAACTGTGTTAGTTTTTGCATCATAATGAGCTTTAATTACACCTTCATTCACATCAAAGTCAGCAGATAACCAGTAAAAAGCTGTATCATCTCTTCCTGGAGCTCTTGTAGATAAATCCCATACAAAAGTTTCCGGAAATGCAGAACGCAAATATTGGCTGACATAGTTCACCGCATTACAATCAATATCATAATCCAGCTCCATTTTAAGGTCGTTAGCAACATAATCCAGTAATGCTGAGTTGAATTCATCATCATCGCCATATGACAAATTGGATATATCCGGCTCGTATCCTATAGACTCATAGAGGTCAAGGAATTTGTGTACCCAGTCTTCCTTTATAGCTCTCTTTGCGAATAATTCAGGGTAAGAGAGCACAACAGAATCACCGCCATTGTCCACAAAATCATTGTAGTTATGTCCTTCCGGTACATGCACCAGAATACGGTGGGGATATTTACAACCATACTTTTTACTATAGCTGTTTAAAACTGCTTCGTATTCCGCACCTCTTATGGATCTGATGGCATCTTCGGAATAAAAATCGCGAATCCCAACTTGAATCTCGAAGGGAAGATTCGATGTATTTAAGAGGCTAACCCCATTAGGATGTCCTGATGACATATTAACTGCAGCAAATCTGTCAGCCATCCTTGGTGCTATGGCATATACCCCATCACCTCCGGCTGAAAAGCCTAAAAGGTAAACCTTATTAGGCTCAGCCCTTTTTAGTAAGTACATATCCTCTATCAAACGATCATACATTGCATAGGATTCATCCAGAAAATGCGTATTCCAGACATCCTCAATACCTCTTACCGCAACATAGATTCCACTCTTAACTGATCTTTTGTAATAATCCGCCATTTCTAACCATTGCTCATTATTAATCTCTGCCGGGCCTCCACCGCCGCCATGAAGAGCAATGTAGAGTGGATAATTACCATATTCATCAGGATCTCCAATTACCTCCATGATATAGTGCATCTCGTGGTTACCCATCCTAATAGTGCAGACATCCCTGGTTTGGGTAATTATTTCATCATTCTCCTCATCATAGATATCAATATCCATTGCTACCGGAGTAACCTCTCGTATTCTGTCAGGGTCTTTAAAAGCTTTTGCACGCAATTCATTAAATGCTTGGCAAATCTCATAAATGCCCTCATCTGAAGCATCTGATATATTTGCTTTTACTGTTATTGCATTCTGATTGATGTAACTGATTATAATTATTACTGCAAGGATTATTGTCATTGCCATGGAAAAAACAGCTTTGTTGCTTGATAACTTTATTAAATTTCTTTGTTGTTTGCCTCTCATAACCAATCCCCTCATAAAAAACTAATGGTTAATATCGTACCAGTAAAATGATACATCAGCTATATTGAAAAAATGATTAAATAAAAATAAATTATTGTATCAAAAAAGCGACAAAAAAAAGACTGCACACTATGAAAGTGTGCAGTCCAATAATTTAACCGGCAAATGCCAATTTATTATTTATTTGCGATAGCTGCCTGAGCTGCTGCAAGTCTAGCAACAGGTACACGGAAAGGTGAGCATGATACATAGTCAAGGCCAATCTTGTGGCAGAACTCAACTGATGAAGGATCTCCACCGTGCTCTCCGCAGATACCAACATGAAGGTTAGGATTAACGGGCTTACCAAGCTTAAGTGACATATCCATAAGCTTACCAACACCTGTCTGGTCAAGCTTAGCGAAAGGATCGTTCTCGAAGATCTTCTCATCATAGTAAGCGTTAAGGAACTTACCAGCATCATCACGAGAGAATCCAAATGTCATCTGTGTAAGGTCGTTTGTACCGAAGCAGAAGAAATCAGCCTCTGCAGCGATCTCGTCAGCTGTAAGAGCAGCTCTCGGGATCTCGATCATTGTACCAACCTCATACTCAAGCTTAGCGCCAGCAGCTGCGATCTCAGCATCAGCTGTCTCAACAACTACCTTCTTAACGAACTTAAGCTCTTTAACTTCACATACAAGAGGAATCATGATCTCAGGCTTAACGTTCCAATCAGCATGCTCCTTCTGAACCTCAAGAGCAGCACGGATAACAGCCTTAGTCTGCATCTTAGCAATTTCAGGATATGTAACTGCAAGACGGCATCCTCTGTGACCCATCATAGGGTTGAACTCGTGAAGAGAAGCGATGATAGCCTTGATATCTTCTACGCTCTTGCCCTGTGCATCAGCAAGCTTCTTGATCTCGTCCTCAGTTGTAGGAACGAACTCGTGAAGCGGAGGATCAAGGAATCTGATTGTTACAGGACATCCCTCAAGTGCCTCATAGAGCTGCTTGAAGTCGTTCTGCTGATAAGGAAGGATCTTCTCAAGTGCAGCTTCTCTCTCCTCTACTGTATCAGAGCAGATCATCTCACGGAATGCAGCAATTCTGTCTTCCTCGAAGAACATGTGCTCTGTACGGCAAAGGCCGATACCCTCAGCACCAAGCTCGCGAGCCTTCTTAGCATCAGCGGGTGTATCAGCGTTTGTACGAACCTTAAGCTTTCTGAACTGATCAGCCCAATCCATGATACGGCCGAACTCACCAGCGATCTGAGCGTCAACAGTCTTGATAACGCCATCATAGATGTTACCTGTTGTACCGTCGATAGAGATGAAGTCTCCCTCGTGGAACTCTTTACCAGCAAGTGTGAACTTCTTGTTCTCCTCGTCCATGTTGATGTCGCCACATCCGGAAACGCAGCACTCACCCATACCACGAGCAACAACGGCAGCGTGTGATGTCATACCACCACGAACTGTAAGGATACCCTGAGCAGCCTTCATACCTGTAATATCTTCAGGTGATGTCTCAAGACGAACAAGGATAACCTTCTCACCTCTCTCAGCCCATGCTACAGCATCATCAGCTGTGAACACGATCTTACCGCAAGCAGCTCCAGGTGAAGCACCAAGACCCTTACCCATAGGAGTAGAAGCCTTAAGAGCAGCAGCGTCAAACTGAGGATGAAGAAGTGTATCAAGGTTACGAGGATCGATCATTGCTACAGCTTCTTCAGGAGTCTTGTGTCCCTCATCAACAAGGTCACAAGCGATCTTAAGAGCAGCAGGAGCTGTTCTCTTACCGTTACGGCACTGAAGCATGTAAAGCTTCTTGTTCTCAACTGTGAACTCCATATCCTGCATATCGTGATAGTGGTTCTCAAGAGTATCACAAACCTTGATGAACTCAGCATATGCTTCAGGGAATTCCTTCTCCATCTGAGCGATCGGCATAGGTGTACGAACACCAGCAACTACGTCCTCACCCTGAGCGTTGATAAGGAACTCACCCATAAGTTTATTCTCACCTGTTGCAGGGTCACGTGTGAATGCAACACCTGTACCAGACTCGTTATTAAGGTTACCGAATACCATAGGCATTACGTTAACAGCTGTTCCCCAAGAATAAGGGATATCGTTGTCACGACGGTAAACGTTAGCACGAGGGTTATCCCATGAACGGAATACAGCCTCGATAGCAAGCTTAAGCTGCTCTACAGGATCTGAAGGGAAATCAGAACCGAGCTGGTTCTTATACTCAGCCTTGAACTGCTCAGCAAGCTCCTTAAGATCAGCTGCTGTAAGATCTACGTCAAACTTAACACCCTTCTGCTCCTTCATCTTGTCGATGAGCTGCTCGAAGTACTTCTTACCAACTTCCATAACAACGTCAGAGAACATCTGGATGAAACGACGATATGAGTCATATACGAAACGCTCGAATGCAGGATCAGGATTGCCCTTGATCATTGCTGCAACAACCTCGTCATTAAGACCAAGGTTAAGAATTGTATCCATCATACCAGGCATAGATGCACGAGCACCTGAACGAACTGATACAAGAAGGGGATTCTGAAGATCACCGAACTTCTTGCCGTTGATCTCTTCCATCTTCTTAACGCCTTCCATAGCCTGAGCCATGATCTCGTCATTGATCTTACGACCATCTTCATAGTACTGTGTGCAAGCTTCTGTAGAAATTGTGAAGCCCTGAGGTACAGGAAGACCGATTGATGTCATCTCAGCGAGGTTAGCGCCCTTACCACCAAGAAGGTTTCTCATGGTCATGTCGCCTTCGCTAAACATGTAAACGTATTTTTTCGCCATTTCACTACCTTTCTTACCGATTATTCGATTCGGTAAAACCCTTTCCATTAAATGTTACTATTTTTTTATAATTAACTATGTCGTGCATAGTAATTATCAAACACTTGGAATAAATCCTTCAAAAATAAAGATGTCGAATCTGTCTCTGTTTCTGTCAAGCTCTTCCTGGCTTTTTATGGTCCAGGCAGCCGCTGTGTTCTTGTAAAGTTTGTGACAGATCGTCCTCGACAAATTGTCTGCATGCTTGTGGTTATATGCCACAAAATCAGGTTTTGTGAGGAAGTTAAAAATCAGGAATGCAAGCATAATGTAAAGCGGTGTGTGCATCACCTTGTCGATTTCATGGAAAAACTCCTCTGAGAGCTGGCCTCTGAAAATCTCGTTGTGATTTTTCTTTAACCAGTACAGTCCCAGCGGATTGAAAGACTCAACACAATAAACACCTTTATATCTGCTTAAAAGATCATAAACCTTGGGACAAACCGAAAGATCAAATCTCTCGATCTTAATCTCCACAATGAGTGGTACTCTCCCATCCACCATATTGAGAAAATCTTCAAATCTCGGTATCTTCTCATCTGAATCAAGAAGATGAAACTGTAATAGTTCCTCATAGGTGTAGTCTATAACCTTACCTGCTACTCCCAAACTGCCGTCTTCGTTTTTAACGGCATCTGCGGCCTCATGGCCCTTTTCATATCTGGCAACTCGTGCCAATGTAAAATCATGGAAAACAACGGGAATCCCGTCTTTTGTGAGCTGAACATCCAACTCTATTCCATACCCTTTTTCGACAGCCTTCCTAAATGCAGCCATAGAATTCTCAGGTGCATCCGTATGGTTGTCGTGCAATCCTCGGTGTGCATATAGATTCTGTACAAGCAGTTTTTCAGATATGGTCTTCTTGCTCATCCCCGGCATAATAGCCAGTAAGTAAAGAGCGGCAAGAACCAGTAAAATAACAATCAAAACTTTAAAAATCATTTTATTTTTCTTCCTGCTGACGATCTTTTTATCACGCCCATGATATTTTAATATTTTAGTACGCTTTTGACAAGTAAAAAAAATAAAATGTCAATAGTTTTTTTATATAATTATTTGCATATCAAGTTGATCATAGTTACTATATTGTCTCTGTCCATTTGCTTATAATCTACGTTTTTTCCGGTCACAGAGTTCTCATAACTTGATAATTCATCAAGTTCATCCCATGGAATAAGACACGCATGAAGCTTGTTTTTGTTGTCTTTTGTAATTCTGATAGTATTGTCGTTTCGATATAGATCTGCGCGTTTGCCTATTTCTTCCTTAGTCATGCACTTGTAGCCCATTGAGTAGTGGAAAGCACACCATCTCTTATGCTCTGATTTGGCAAGGTTCTCCATGCACTCATCCCCCGGCTTCTCAAAAGCTGTCAATCCAACCTGGCGAAGCAAGCCTGAAAGATAATCCGCACTGGCTCTGCAGCTCATTCTGTCGAAATATGTACAGTTATTCCACTGCTCATCGGCAGATTCAGAATCACCTCTGTAAAAATGATTTATTTCTTTTGCAAGCTTATCAAGTGATCTTCCGTAAATTATCGCAGGTTCAAAGGTTTTGGTTATTTCGCTTCGCATGTCATTTTTGTAAAGAATGACTTTATCAACGCAGCACTGGAAAACAGGTGCATATCTTCCATTCTTCATCATGATATCAATTATTCCATATGCCATCTCTCTTCCGGCTGTCTCATTGCCGACAGCAATATAAACACTGGTAATGGCATCTGAATTATTCTTCACATAATCAGTTAGCATGCTGCTTCTTCCATCGTATGGCTCAAAGCTTATATCATAATTGCTGAGCATTTCAGCATATTGTTCTTTGAAAAAGCCATCCTTTTTACTGATATCAGGATCAAAAACCTTCACCTGAAAGTTGCTGCCTTCAAACTGTCCGCATGCGACAATTCTTTTAAGAAGCTCCTGTCCGACATGGCCAAAACCAATTATTACGATATCTACATTGTTCTCTGCCTTACCGTTTGTATCAAAGTTTACCGTATCGCTTACAGGATATTTTCTAAGAAGCATTCTGGCAGTCAGCTCTGATTTATTGAATGTGTAGGTACTTCCGAATCCATATTTATCGCCTACTGCCTGCAAATTGTTGCTTTCAATATCTTCATGTCCAAGAAGTACAAGCTCAGACTGAGATGGATCAATATTAAGTGCCTTTAAAGCATACATCATCTTAAGAGCATAATCGTAATTAAGGTCCTCATTATCAGACAAAGCGCTAAGGCGTACTTTTCCATCGTTTCTTTTTATTGAAAACTTTTTTAAGAACTTTTTAGTAGGCACTGCCTCCGCATTATCCGGAAACCATACTCCGCCCATCTTTCGAATAGTTGCATCATAGTCAGTTCCGTTTCCAATAAAAGCAACTGATGTTTTTCCGTTTTTCAAAAGCTCTCTTCCGATTTCGATCGTGTGCTCATTTATTCCGTAAATAATCTCTACATCGCGAATCCGCAGTAAGAACATACGAAGACGTCTTAATACATCTTTTCCGATGAAGAGAACTATTGCACTTACTAACGCATAGTATGCAAAAAAATGTATTGTCCAGAAAAATGTCGTAAATACAGGACTCGTTCCCACAATTCTGGTGAACTTTTCATAGTTATCACCACCTGGATTTCCGAACATTCTTCCCAGGTCAACAACTGTTCTCAGGACAGCACTTATAGGTTGCGCTCCATATATATTGGAGTTTATGGTTCCATATATGCCAAGTCCTCCCATGATAGCGATCAAAAATGCTATTTCCATCCACTGGGATACATGTTCAGCATCCACAGCAAGCCACAGCGCAATCGAAAAGAAAATTGTACCCGCGATCAATATAATAAAAATACTTTCCATACCATCTGATCCTTAGTTTTTTACTAAATACTCAATTGATGTTATATTGTAACTTTTTCTCGGCACTTAAGGTTGAATTACCAAATTGTTTATCTGCTTCAGCAAGTAATTCTGTATAGTTCTTATAATGAATGCGATTAACAATCTTATGGTCATTTGTAAGGAGTATTGAATTGTCTCCTCCTAAATATACCAGTCCCTCTTCAACAGAAGCGACGCAGCCATAGCTTTTGGTATTGTATAACAAGAGGCCTCCGCCAAATGCAACAGCAAGAATATCACTGTCTTCATCGCAGACTATGTATTTCAAAAGACCGTTTGCTTCCATTTTACTTACAATCTCGCCTGTCTTAGTCTCGCAGATAATAACATTATAATCATCACCCTGCATTACAAGGTGTTTACCATCATCCGTGAAGGAAACAAACGGATAGTAATATGCAGCCATATCGATTTCTGTAACTGTTTCCATGGTTGTTGTATCAGCCACTCTCATCTTACCATCCAGGCAACATAATGCAATGTACTTACCATCCTTACTTAGATCCATGAATTTACATCCATAGCCATCAGAAATGGTACGGAACATGTCATCCTTAACATAGGTTGCTTCTTCTGCTACACAATCATAAGCGTACAGGTTTTCTCCTGCCTCGGAAATATATACTGTTTTTCCATCCGAAGCCGGAATAATATAGCCTATTTTGCCCTCTGCCCTGCTCTGACAAATTTTAGTTTTATTCTCAAGATCAAAGATAAGTGCATCGTGCGATGTCCAAAATGCAGCTGTTTTTCCATCTTTAGATATAGACATATCGTAAAGAGTAAAATCAAAACCATAATCAGCAAGCATTATCTTCTCAGCACTTTTTTGAGCAAGATCTACAGCCCAAAAGCATCCTCTGTCATCAAAATATGCTTTATCCTGTGAGAAGAATACTGCATCAACATCGGCATCATCTTCGGTTGTATAAACTTCTTCCCCATTCTTGTCAAAGATAGTAACCGCTCCTACAAATTCAGCTGCCCCCAGGGAAAAATACTCAGAATCAGGCGAAACGTTGTATGATTTCACATTGTAGTCAAAATTAAGGAACTCCTCTGAATCAGGCGCTTCATGCCATGTCAGAACATGTAAATCCGGTGAAGAGAATGAGCTGAAAACTATTGCATTACTATAAAGTACTGAATCTCTGATTGAAGCATTAGTCTGGAAATTGAATTCCGAGTGTATCTGTCCTGTTTCAAAGTTTACGAAATCAATATTTCCCGATCTATAACCAACTCTTCCAAAAGAATTACCGGATGAAAGCGCTACCATTTTTGCCTGACCGGGAAGATTAAAGCGCACTCTGGTTTCACCTGTTTCCTCATCCAGCGTAAAGGCATCAGACTCAATAGTGACAACAACATCACTCTGCGTTTTACCGCCTTCCTCATATGAGTGGGACATTATGATTGAATCAAAGGTCAAAACTTCCCTTACATTAGCATCTATTCTTTTTGACCACAGAACGTTACCGTTTTTATCAATCAGATCGACAATCATATCTGTGACTCCTGATTCGATCATATCGGAGTTGCCGCTCAGGAAAGCATAATTGCCGTTATCCGTTTTACAAAAATCCAGAATAAAGCCGGTAGACACCTGTGTGTCTACAGTCGTATTGTTATCAAGATCAACAAATGATACTAAGGTGTTCCCTTCATCACTTAATCCATGACCAATAATATAAAGTCCGTCTGCCTTATAGTATCGTCCCTCTTTAGAGAATGACAGATCACTGTTATTGGGAATAGTTGAAATCACATCGCCGTTTTCAGGATTAAGCCTTACTATCTCGTCATAGCAGGCAACAAAAATCTCATTCCTGTCAATTAAAACATCGCTCTTTGATATATAAGAATCAAAGTCCTTTGTGAATATTACATTTCCATCATAGCCATATTTTGTAAGACTTTTGCTTGTAGCAACATAGAGACCTGTATCATCAGCATCTGCGCATACAACAGATTCAAAATAGTTACTACTGTTTACACTTGGTTCTATTGTTAATTCAAGTGACCAGTCCTCAGAATTCCATACATAAACCTTACCACCATTATCGATTGTAACAAGTCTTTTAAAGTCATCCGTTCTCTCCATGTATGAAATTGGCAGAGAGTGAGACAGATTCCTTTCAAAAGATACGTTCTTACCGCAATCGTATGCATATAGTGTTGTTGCAAGAGCATATTCCGATTCTGCTACGTAAGGGCGCTCATTTCCTTCAGAGGGAAGCCCCTCTTTAGCCACGAGGACAGCGTCCGCACGATTACCCGCGTTAAATAATGACAAAGCCTCTTCAGCATAGAACCTTGACTGATTTTCCTGCTTTCCCTTGTACTGCTCGGTTATCTCATCAGCCATCTGGCTCTTCTCTTCGGCAAGCTTACTTTTCTCATCAGCGAGTTGACTCTTCTCGTTAGCAAGCTGTTTCATCTTTGCCGCAACATTAGCATTATATATACCAAATGACATTCCGGACACAGCAATTACTCCTGCTGCAGCTGAAGCAAGAGTAACTGTTTTTCTGATCACACGCTCTCTATGACGCTGTCTGAGCTCATCATATGTGCATCCGATTACAGGCGCAGCAAGACGAAGGAGTTCTGTCTTATATTTATGATTTCTCTCCTTCTTATCTGCTCCTCTGACATCGGCTGCAAGAGGCTCAACAGGATTGCCATCCTCATCTGTAAGGAGCTGTGGCGGGAATGACTCCGCAGGCTCTCCTTCAATAAGTACAGCGAGCACATGATTTCTGTCATGCATCTTTATGAAGTTTTCTATTTCCTTACATACCCAGTAAGATTCCGGTGTTCGTGGAGAACAGATGACTATCAGATATTTTGACTCGGCAAGTGCCGTGGAAATGTTGTCATCAAGATCACTTCCTATGGGCAGTTCTTCCTGATCTCTGAAAACTCTGCCCATCTTCTTTTTCCCAGTTTTGTTCTGGACTGACCTCGGTATTTTATAGGTCTCAAGTCCTGTGTGAATTTTCTTTGCAACCTCCATATCAAGAGGTGCATGCCTGTAGCTTATAAAAGCATCATATCTCATCCCCAAAAAACTCCCCATTTATATTTTTAGTTCCCCTCAGTTGCATATTATAGCAAAAAATCAATGCTACAAATATGGAAAATACAGCAAAATAATCATTCCCAACATAGAGAATGCAGCAAAAAAATCCCGCTCCTAATATGTAATAAAGCAACATACCGGAGCGGGTAAAATTATTAGAGTTTCTTGCCTGTCAGAAGCTCATATGCTTCTTCATATTTTGCAATTGTCTTATCGATTACGTCTGAAGGAAGGTTATAGTCGCTCTCCGGATTAGCCTTGAGCCAGTCTCTTACGAACTGCTTATCAAAAGAGGGCTGTGATTTACCGTGCTCATATCCTTCTACCGGCCAGAAACGGCTGCTATCAGGAGTGAGCATCTCATCAGCAAGCACTACTTCACCTTCTTCGTTAAGGCCAAACTCAAACTTGGTATCAGCGATGATGATTCCGCGAGTAAGTGCATAATCAGCACACTTTTTATAAAGTGCAATAGTATAGTCGCGAAGCTTCTCTGCATATTCCTGTCCATGTCCGGGGAAGTCTCTTTCCAGAACTTCTACAGAACGCTCAAAATCGATATTCTCATCATGGTCACCGATCTCAGCCTTAGTTGAAGGAGTGTAGATGGGTTCAGGGAGCTTATCGCACTCTTTAAGTCCCTCAGGGAGCTTTATACCACATACTGTGCCATTCTCCCTGTAGCTGTTCCATCCGCTTCCTGTTATATATCCGCGAACAATGCACTCGATGGGAAGCATTGTAAGCTTCTTGCAGAGCATACTGTTTCCAGTAAATTCGGGCTTTCTGAAAAATTCAGGCATATCAGCTGTATCTGTGCTGATCATGTGATTGCTTACGATATCCTTAGTATAGTCAAACCAAAACTTTGACATCTGGGTAAGAACTGTACCCTTTTTTTCAACCTTATTCTTAAGAATAACGTCGAATGCTGAGATTCTGTCAGTAGCTACCATGATAAGGGCATCACCCACATCATAAATCTCACGTACTTTTCCTTCTTTTACCGGACTGTATTCCTGCATAATTACTCCTCCCTTTAGGCGCTTTGCGCTGTTAACAATTTATATGATATCTGAAAAATCAGTCATCATTATCTTCATCTTCGTTAGTACTGTAAACTGTACGCTTTCTTGCCATTGCATCGCTCTCAAGGTACTCGTCATAAGTAGAACGCTTGTCGATAAGCGAGCCATCAGGCAGGATTTCCATTATTCTGTTTGCTGTTGTCTGAACGACCTGGTGGTCACGGCAGGCAAAAAGCTCAACTCCGGGGAACTTGATCATACCCTGGTTAAGAGCTGTGATTGATTCCATATCAAGGTGGTTGGTAGGTTCATCAAAGATAAGGCAGTTAGCACCGCTGATCATCATCTTACTGAGCATGCAGCGAACCTTCTCACCTCCGGACAATACCTTAACCTTTTTAACACCATCCTCACCTGCAAAAAGCATACGGCCAAGGAAACCGCGGACATAAGTAACATCCTTGATCTCTGAATAGCCAGTGAGCCACTCGGTGATTGTGTAATCATTATCGAACTCATGAGAGTTATCCTTGGGGAAATATGCCTGTGAAGTTGTTACACCCCACTTGTAGGTTCCCTCATCGGGCTCAAGCTCACCTGTAAGTATCTGGAAAAGAGTTGTCTTAGCAAGCTCGTTTCCTCCAACAAATGCTATCTTGTCATCGTGCTGAACAACAAATGATATTTTATCAAGAACCTTCTCACCATTAATTGTTTTACTGATTCCATCAACAGTAAGAACCTCATTACCGATTTCTCTCTCAGGTCTGAAATCGATGTAAGGATACTTTCTTGAAGAAGGCTTAATTGTATCAAGCTCGATTTTCTCAAGGGCTTTCTTGCGGGAAGTAGCCTGCTTACTCTTACTGGCATTAGCAGAGAATCTAGCAATGAACTCTTTAAGTTCCTTGATCTGCTCTTCCTTCTTCTTATTTGCTTCCTTCATCTGACGAATCATGAGCTGTGATGACTCATACCAGAAGTCATAGTTACCTGCATAGAGCTGAATCTTGCTGTAATCGATATCAGCAATATGGGTACATACCTTATTAAGGAAGTATCTGTCGTGGGATACGACGATAACTGTATTCTCAAAGTTGATAAGGAACTCCTCAAGCCATGCGATAGCATCCATATCCAAGTGGTTGGTAGGCTCGTCGAGAAGAAGGATATCAGGGTTACCGAACAGTGCTCTTGCAAGAAGCACCTTAACCTTCTGATTACCATCAAGTTCGCTCATCTGCTTATAGTGAAGATCGGTTTCGATTCCAAGTCCGTTAAGAAGGCTCTCTGCATCAGATTCAGCTTCCCATCCATTCATCTCGGCAAACTCGGCTTCAAGCTCACTGGCTCTGATTCCGTCCTCATCTGTGAAGTCTTCTTTAGCATAGATAGCGTCCTTTTCCTTCATGATCTCATAAAGTCGGGCGTTACCCATGATAACAGTATCAAGAACAGTAAACTCATCATATTTGAAGTGGTCCTGCTCCAGGAATGAAAGACGCTGGCCGGGAGTTATTACTACATCTCCGTTTGTGGTCTCAAGTCTTCCTGATAATATCTTAAGGAAAGTAGATTTTCCTGCTCCGTTAGCACCGATGATACCATAGCAGTTACCCTCGGTGAATTTGATATTAACATCTTCAAAAAGAGCCTTTTTACCAACTCTAAGTGTGACATTGTTTGCACTGATCATATTGAAAAACTACCTCCGATCGTGTTTCTTCTAATAATAATGTAATCAACTTACGTATTATATTGGAAGATAATAAAAAATGCAATATAAAAGAAGCCCTCTCCAACAGTTTAGAGAAGGCTTTTTTACTATTCATCTAACATATATATATCTAAAATATAATTCAACAGAGGTCTTGAGTTTTTGATAACCATCGTCATTATAAACCTGTCCCATAAGACGGAAGTTTCCTACAAAGGGCAATGGCTCTTTTCCTGCTAATTCCTTCGAAGCATTGAAGGTTTTAAGAACCGCCTCCTGAACGCTGTTTTCTTTAACAAAGCTTCCCGGATTGGCCATATCCTCCAAAACATCTATCGTTTCGAATCTTTTATAGTCAGCCATAGTGAGATATCCGAAGTACTCGTCTTCTTCGTCATTGGCATCTCTCAAAGGAGCAGTCTTTGAAAGGTATAGATCATAGGGGTGATTCTCTTTATAATCGCTATCTGTGGTATACAAATATATTGTTCCAAAGTCCCTGATTCTGAAAAAATCCGCATTACATGAAGCCACATGCCTCGTATAGCCTGTGGAATCCCATTTCAAAGGATCAATATCCATTATTATGGCTTCATCAAAAACATACATAGAAAGACCTCCTGCACTTTGGATAATCTACTATATATAGATTATACAGTGTAGAAGGTCACATAACTCTTAAATATCTAGAAATTTTAGTTTATATCTATTTCAGTATTTTAATTCTATAAAGCTTTCTTATTTTTCAGATAATATTCCTTTATTCGCTCGGCGACTTCATAAGGAACTGTCATTTTCCCTGTTCCGGCTCCTAGGTCAATATGGGGCTTGTTTTTCCCATGAAAATCCGAGCCTCCACTGATAAGAAGATTATATTTCATAGCAAGTGCTTTTATATCGCGCTCGTCCTGAGGTGTATATGTTCCATAGATGGCTTCAATACCAACAATTCCGGCATCTTTCATGGAATGAACAAGTTCGTCCATTGCATCCCTTCCAAGTCCGTAAAGAACAGGATGCGCCAGAACCGGCACTCCTCCTGCCGATAAAATCTGATCAATTGCCATTTCCGGTGTTATTTTTTCTCTTGGAACATAATACGGACAGTGATCACCTATGAATCTGTCAAAGGCTTCCTTTACACTCGTTATATATCCTTTTTCCAAAAGCAGTTTGCCAAAGTGAGCCCTTGTGATAACTGCTCCCGGATTCTTTTGAACGAGTTCTTCATAGGTTATTGGCATCCCGGCATCAGTGAGTTTTTTGCACATTTGTCTGTTACGTTCTGTTCTTGAATCTATAAAGCCCTGAAGAGACTTCTTAAAGCTATCGCTCTGATAGTCTATATATAGCCCGACTATATGAACGTCCTTTCCATTTCTGACAGTCGAATACTCTATGCCGGGGATTACCTCAAGCTCAGGATAAAGCTTCCCTCGTTCCATTGCCTCAAAAAGTCCGGATACCGTATCGTGATCAGTAAGCGCAATTGCTGAAAGCCCTTTTTCATAAGCATAATCTATTAGTTCTGATGGTGAATATGTTCCGTCTGATGCAGTCGAATGAGTGTGTAAGTCCGCTTTTTTCATACTAATCTCCGTTTTAGATGTAAAAGTCATGTGCTATCAATCATTTTATAATAAGCGCATCACAAGCAAAAAATCAAATTTTACACAGGTGAACAATCAGTATATAATTCACTAAGTATTTTATAGAATATGGAGATTGCCATGAGTAAGATTTTTTTCACTGATTTGGATGGAACATTATTAACAAAAGAGAAAAAAGTATCACCTGTTACTATGGATGCCTTAAAGAAATTCACCGGTGCAGGTAATCACTTTGCGATAAATACAGGAAGATCCTTAGAAAGTGCCATGGCCGCACAAAGGGACAACGATCTGTTTTTCCCGGGGAGCTTTCTTGTCGCTTACAATGGTTCGCAAATCTATGATTGTGATAATAAGAGAGATGTATACAGAACCGGTGTACCTTTTGAAATGATACCTGATATTTTTTCCCTGGCAAAAGAATATGGTGTACATTGTCATACCTACACCGACGAAAATATCATAACACCTTATGAGGATGAAGAGCTTACATACTACAGAAGAGTTATCAAGACTCCTTATATAGTAACAGACGATATTTGCTCTGCCCTCACCGATGTGCCCTGCAAGATAATCGGAATTGAGCTTCATGACCGTGATAAGTGTGATCGCTTTAAGGCGGCTGTCGAAGAATATGCCGGTGACAGGCTCACTCTTCTTTATTCAAATCCCTACTACCTTGAGATTTTCAATTCCGAGGCAGGAAAAGGAAGCGCTGTTGTAAGGCTTGCCGATCATCTAGGAATCCCACATGAAAGCACAATCGCAGCAGGCGATGAAGAAAACGATATCTCTATGATAAAGGCTGCAGGTCTTGGAATCGGAATGATAAATGGCACCGATGAAGTAAAAAAAGCAGCTGATATCATTACAGAGACCGATAATAATAACGATGGTCTTGCTAAGATTCTTCTAAACAATCTATAATAGTCCTTAAGTCTATTATTATCGGGAACTATCCCGAAATCATTTGGAGGGAAAGTGTATGAAAAAAAGGGTTAAAGCAATCGCAGCCCGGCTGCTGTTTGCGCTTCTTTTGATGCTTCTGTGCATCAATCTCAATTCACTGGATGCGTCCGCATCTGTCAGGGACAACAAAGGTAAAGTCCTGTTTTCCAATAACAAATACATGAAGGTCACTATTGGAGGAACATCTCTTCAATATAATGATATTCCTCATCTTAATCCTAACTATCTCGCAGGATATTATTTGGATCTCAAATTCGAGAACAAATACACTAAGCCTGTTTTTGTCAACGTTTATGTTACAAAGATTAATGGAAAAAACCTTTCCTCACCTTTGGCCATAACAAGAAGTATTGAGCAGGAAGGTTATCCACACCTTTCCGGATACCTTTCCAGTTTTCGTATAGGGAAAGGCGCGACCGTATCGAGACCGGCTGTAATTTCGTTCTCTACTCTACTGGAAGGAAAAGTAAATAGAGTAAAAAATATCGATGGTTACATAAAGATTATTGATACAACGGATAAGATTCTTCTTAATGAAAAAAATGGTACATTTCACGCAGCTCTTGAAGATGATTCCTCCAATGATGAGATTCTTTTTAATGAGCTCACCGGTGCAAAATTCAATTCAAGTGATAATAGTTCCATAAAGGGGGCTGTTGTATTTAACCTATCTGCATTCAAGAAGGATTCGAAGGGTGACTATGATATTTATTGTGATTACCAGAACACTACTTCTTCTAATTTGCTTTTAACTGCAAGCTATAAGGATGGTTCAAAAATATTCAGTTTTTATCTTTCACCAAATATTTATTCTGTAAATAGAAGCCCTAGCTACCTAGGAGACAATTCGAAGCTTGAAAATTTGCTTAAAAACAAGGCGGTTGAACCAGTCACTTACACTTTAAAAAACACCGACTCAGGAAAAGTCATTTCCACAAAAAATGCAAATCTGGATTTTGGAAAAATAATTGTTATAGAAGATTCAGCTCATTCTTATCAATCTTTAAATGTGTATTTTGTTAACAAAAATGATTCCTCTAAGAGCTGTTATAATACATTTTATATAGGCGATGATCCGCGTTCCTGTAAATTAGCACTAGATGACAGGAAGCCCGAAACCAGTATTCCACACGAAAAAATCGTCTGGTCAAGCAGTGATGAAAGCATCGCTACAATTGACAGTAATGGTAATATCACACTTACCGGCGTTCCCGGAGTGACAATCATACGCGCAGCTTATGGAACGTTAATTTTTCAAAAAGCATTGGATGTCAGAAGTCCCAAACTCGTAATATATTCCAAAGCCGTAGCCTGTGATGATTTCATTCCTTACGACTACTCCATATATCCTGAGTCAATGGATAATTTTAATGTTTCAATAAAAACCGAAGATGAAAACATTGCAGTCATGGGGCCTTATAAAAGGCTGTATGGCAAATCAGAAGGAATTACAAAGATAATCGCTACTGCCAGTATGGAAGGATATCCTACACCCCTTACAGCAGAAGCATATATCCGTGTACTTCCTAAAAGGGAAGAGACCACTGAACTTAAAAATAAACCTATTGTAAAAGCGCCATCTCTTAATGCCAGCGGATTATTGTTCAAGGAAGATAATGTATTCAGTATTAGTCTTGACAGTGCGCAGATGGTTGGGTCAAGCTATCGTCTGGATATTACTGAAGAATGTCTTGGAGCACAGCCAATAAACAGCGACATTACCATTACTAGCATAAATGGTCTCAAGGTACACAGTTTTCATCACGGTTACACCCAGAAACTAAAAACCTCCGGAAAAATAACAAAAGGCACTCCCAAAAAGCATACATTTTCCATTGGCGAAGATGTGTTTGCCCAATTGGGTACAATGGAAATTTCGGAGCTTCGTGGAACAGTCGATTATCTGGTAGAAAATGGAAAACATTCAAAATGGCCTTTTGTAATAAAGCCCGGAACCGGAACAGCCACATCATATGTAAGAAGAACTCCTTCAGGTAAGGATCTCAGTCTAAACTTTAAGGATATTAGCGCTGAAGTAACAAGTATATACGAAAGGTGTTACAATCACAACTTAATTGAATCCGTAATTTCATTGTATATACAGAATAAATCAAAAAATAATACTTACCAGTTTTCAGCGTATATTAATAAGGTTAACGAAAAAAGTGTAAATGACAATTACATTTTCAATACCCTTAAGAGCGAATGTCTCTACCCCGGCGAGAAAATGTATGGAAACATGATTATTCCCGAAGAATACTACATCACAGATATAACAAGTATTAACAGCCTCTCCATAAGCGTTACAATAAGGGATATGTCTGATAAAGTTTCACATGACGAAACAGTTGTCTTAAATGACCTGTCCAAAATTTCAAGAAAGGCAGAGACCTTAGATTTCGACTCCTATCCTAAAGAACTGTTCGTGGGACAAGAGCCATATTATTTCAGTGTGTATGAGGATGGCATGAATCATTGGATAAATCGTTCAAAGCTCACCTATAGCACCTCTGACGAAACGGTTTTATCCATAACAGCTGATGGAGGGTTAATAGCAAGGAAGCCTGGTGTCGTATTAGTAACCGTCACTGACGAAGAAGGGCGGATGGGTGTCTTGGCGGTAGGTGTAAATGCTCCTAAATTGTCCTTTGTCCAGCAAAAACAAACTTTGGATGAAAATTCCTTTGCTGAATTGTCATCACTATTCAAGGTGGAGCCTGCTGATCTTCTTGATAAAATAACATTCAAAAGCAGCGATGAATCGGTAGCTACCTTTAACAGCGATGGTTATCTCATAACCAAAGCCCCCGGAAAGGTCACTTTGACAGCTACTTATGCTGATTCCAATAGCTCATATTCAGATAGCTGTGAACTGACTGTCAAGAAAATGAACAGCTTAGAGCTTTCGGATCACGAGCTAATCGCCCATCCTGATAGTAGCGGTAATTACAGGCTACTCTCTCTTCATGCAGGAAATGATGACTTAAACTCACTTTACAACGTAACCTGGACATCCAGTAATACTACCAAAGCAGAAATTGTACCATTTGATTCCGAAAATTATAATGTTCCAAGCGGTTATTCAGGCTCAATCAGGATAAAGCCCATTGCTCCCGGAACAGCAACAATTACTGCTTCCTACGGTGGTAAGACAGCTACCTGCAAGATAATTATCAAGGATTCATCAGGCGAAGTTCCCGAAGATGAGCCGGGTGAAAATGACGAACCACAAAATCCCGGAAACGAGCCTGCATCAGATACGCCATCATCAGATGCTTCTGAAACAGGAAATACCGGTAATGACAACGCTCCTACTGTCATACCTGTTGATTCTCCTTCGACTACCACTACAGAAACCGGCTACAAGAAGGGTGATAAGTTTACAGATCCTACTTCCGGAGCGATATATGTAATTACCTCTGACAGCGAAGTTCGATTTGAAGCCATTAGCAACAAAAAGGTATCAAAGATAATAATTCCTGAAAATGTAACTATTGGTTCAAAGAAATATGCAGTCACTTCGATAGGCTCAAAAGCATTTAAAAACTGTAAGAAGCTAAAGAGTATTATCGTTGGTAAAAATGTATCCAAACTGAACAAAAACGCTTTCAAGGGATTAAAAGACGGCACTAAGATCACTCTTACTGCCAAGAATAAAAAAACTTATAACAAGCTTGTTAAAAAGTATAAAAAAGCCGGTGCTAAAAAGGCAAAGTTTAAATTCAAAAAGCTTAAATAACAAATGATAACAAAAATTAAAAGTCCCTGTTCGAAATGAACAGGGGCTTTTGCCATCTTAATTAACTTTAAGAAATGAACTTAGCTTAGCATTCTTTTTGCTGTACATATTTGTCTTTGCAAATTTCATATTTCTGATTTCAAAATCCTGACACATCATATAGTCCAAATCTGTTGTCCCTGCTATACCTACATAAATATTCTTTCTCTTCTTTGGATAGCAGACTGCAATAGTATAAATAAGATCTTTGTATCCGGCAACATCATAGCCGCCGGCCTTCTGTTCATAATAGCTGTCATATGATCTCACACAGGCCGATAACACTCCATCAACCTCAGTGGTCCCTAATGTAAAGGCGCCAAGTGACAATCCGCTTTTCCCATCTATGACAACAGCATTATAGGTAGCAGTAATACTGTTTCCAAGACCACTCTTGTTAGCTGCCTTGACAGCCCTTGCTACCTGACCTGAATTAAGTTTAGGAGTAGAGATTTTCACCTTGATATATGCACACTCATACCCTTCTCTATCCTCAGCATCTTCTTTTTCAAATTCCATAATCCGAACCTTGCTGTTCCTATAACCTATTCCGGGACAAGCACTTTGAACAGTAACATTCTTTCCCTTTTTTAAGGTCGTTCGGATATTATTCTTTTTGAGATAATTGGATGATGCACCCGCCTGTATCGCACAAGCCGGACTTTCCAAAACAACTACAAGCGAAAGTGCAAATACCAATAATGATACAAAGAACTTTTTTGCAATTTTCATAGTATCTTCCCTCATCTATGAATTAATTGTAAAAAAGAGGGAATATACAAACAATGTATATTCCCTTAAGTATTTATTAACTTTCGCTAATATCAGCAATATAAAATTACTCGTGTTATAAAAAGCGCAAATTCATCCTTCAACTATGAGATATCTGCCATCACCGACATCAAAAACTTCAGATGCTTCCATGACATCGCCATCCCCAGGATCAAGACCTGCCTCCTCAAAGTATTCCTCAACCTCCTCTGGAGAGTCAACAACTACTGCCATGCAGTCTTCAAGAAAAGCCTCCGCTTCCTCCGGGCTCTCAGCCACATTTTCAGAAAAAAGTTGTCCCTGATTTTCTAAAAAACAATTAAGAACGGCATCATCATACTCGTGCATTCATAGCTCGCTTTCCCACAGGCTACCCTATTACCTGTGCATAAAGTGGTTATATTAAATCTCTGGTTTTTAATTTCTGATATAATCTTGAGAGCGGAAGTCCAACCACATTATTGTAGTCGCCTTCGATACCCTTGACATATCTTCCGAAAATTCCCTGGATACCATAGGCTCCGGCCTTGTCATAAGGTTCATCGGTATCAAGATAATCCATAATTTCCTTTTCACTCATCGGATATACATTTACGTCAGTACACTCGTAGAATGAGAACGACTTCTCTTCACCACCTGAACCATATATCACCGTCACTCCGGTATACACCTGATGTGTCTCTCCCTGAAGATTCCGGATCATTTCTTCGGCATCGTTTCTGTCCTTTGGCTTGCCAAGTATTTTCTCTCTATATGATACAACGGTATCTGAACCAATTACAACGAGAGTGTCTTTATTATCTCTAAAAAGTTTATGAAAAATCTCTTTAGCCTTCTGCTCCGAAAGAGAAGTCACAACCTCTGAAGGAACATCGCTGGTTATTATTTCTTCACCTTCCGCAGGGATTATTTCAAATTCAATATCCAAAGTCCCAAGAAGTTCTCGCCTTCTAGGAGACCCTGATGCAAGTATGTATCTCATTTTTTCCTCATTCATAAACTATACTCTGGATTTTCTTCTCCCTGGTACATATAGCTATTACACAAAATAAGGCATTGTACTTAGAGAAAAATTATAGTCCATGATCATCTCTATATTCAGGTTCAAAGACTCTGTTCTCAGAAATATTCTTTGGCTTTCCCAGTTCCGTAGCCTCTTTTCCGAACAGCTTCTGTGAGTTAAGAGAATCTCCTCCTCTCTTCGTCACCTTAATATATTCCCCTTTATCATTCATCACGTGGGCTTTAACATTATCACGAAGTTCACAGTCAAGGATATGCCAAAGCTTCTCACGAAGCGCCGGATTCTCAACAGGGAACATTATCTCAACTCTTCGCTCAAGATTTCTTGGCATCCAGTCTGCACTTGATGCATAGTACTCGGGGCTTCCACCATTTTCAAAATAGAAAATTCTACTATGCTCAAGGAAGTTACCAACTATAGAACGAACCTTGATATTATCGCTGACTCCGGGGATTCCGGTTCTAAGACAGCAAATACCTCTTACAATGAGATCAATCTTAACCCCTGCACTGCTTGCTTCATAGAGTGCAGCAATTACATCCTTGTGACAGATTGAATTCATCTTGGCTATGATATGGGCAGGCTCGCCATTTCTTGCGTGATCTGCCTCTCTTTTAATAAGATCAAGAATTCTGTCCTTAAGCCACAATGGTGCAATAGTCAGCTTATTCCAAACAACCGGCTCCGAATAACCTGAGAGCATATTAAATACAGCAGTAGCATCCTCGCCATAGGCTTCAGCGCAGGTAAACATTCCGACATCAGTGTAAAGCTTTGCTGTGGAATCATTATAATTACCTGTTGCCAAATGAACATAACGCCTGATACCATCTTCCTCTTTTCTAACAACAAGCGTTATCTTACTATGAGTCTTGAGACCCTTTAATCCATAAATTACGTGACAGCCTGCTTTCTCAAGCATCTTAGCCCAAACAATATTGTTTTCCTCATCAAAACGGGCCTTTAATTCAACGAGAACGGAAACCTGCTTGCCGTTATCAGCCGCCTTAGCAAGCGCCGCGATAATAGGTGAATTACCACTTACGCGGTACAAGGTCTGCTTTATGGCAAGTACTGCCGGATCTGATGCAGCAGTCTCAACAAATCTGACAACAGGATCAAAGCTCTCGTAAGGGTGATGCATAAGGATATCACCCTCTCTTATGCACTCAAAGATATCTCTGTCATTAGGAAGCTGAACTACCTGTGCAGGCGGATTATATCCATGTTCCTTGAGGTAATCAAAGCCTTCTATGCCATACATTTTCATAAGAAATGTAAGATCAAGAGGTCCATCAACGGTATAAACTTCTCTCTGCTCAACCTTAAGCTCATCAACAAGAAGCTTTAAAAGTCTCTTATCAAAACCTTTCCCAACCTCCAGTCTTATGGCCTGGCCCCACTGACGTCTCTTGAGCTGTTTCTCTATTTCTTTAAGAAGATCCTCTGCCTCGTCCTCATCAATCGAAAGATCGGCATTTCTTCCAACCCTGAAAGGATGGCAACATACGATATCATAATTGAGGAAGAGCTTATGAATATTCCTCTGAATGATCTGCTCTAGAAGCATGATCTTTCTTACGCCGCTCATCTCAGGAATTTCCATTATTCTCGGAAGTACGGAAGGCACCTGAACCATGGCGAATTCCATCTCATCATCGTTATCCTTGCCCTTAACAAGAGCACCGATGTTCAGGGTCTTATTACGAATAAGAGGGAAAGGTCTCGATGAATCCACCGCCATCGGAGTAAGTACTGGATATACAAAATCATCGAAGTACCTGTCAATATAATCTCCCTCTTCAGGGCTTAGTTTTTTATAGTCCTTCACGATCTCGATTCCATTGGAACTAAGCTCAGGCAATAACAATCGATTGTAAATTCTATATTGCTCAATAACAAAATTATGAACAGCTTCCGTCACTTCGTCGAGCTGTTGCTTAGGTGACATTCCTGCAATATCCGGCTTCTTATAGCCCGCGTTAATCATGTCCTTCAGCGAAGCCACACGAACCATGAAAAACTCATCAAGGTTGCTGGATGTTATGCTAAGGAATTTCAGTTTTTCAAACAGAGGTGTGGACTTATCCTTAGCTTCGGACAAACACCTGCTATTGAACTGAAGCCAGCTGAGCTCACGGTTCATATAATATTCGTTATTATAAAAATCTATTTTTTCCGGTTCACTTATATTTTTCTTTTTTCCTGCCATTTCGACCCCTCATCTATAGTAAGTTAAAAACGTTTCTGTCGTATTACCGGTTTGATTCCATAAACCTGTTCAAAGAAGCTTCCTCTCGCTTCAAACAACCCTCTTTCAAGAGAAATATCTGCCATGGTATCAACCGTTATTTCCATCTCCTTATCCTTAACAGAAATCCGCACATCCTTAAACTTTTGTTTGTGGGTTCTGTCGAGACCATTAGCAACTCTTAAAATCGCCGTAAGCTTGGCAATGGTCAGATACGCATCATGATCAATTCCATGGAATCTGTAGCCTCCGCCTTTGTAGTATTCAAAATCATCATGATTAAATCTTACTACATTCGCCACTATTGACCTTTCCAAATGAGATAACCCGATAATCTCTGTGGACATTATGATGTTATAGGAACAATCTCCGAGATTGATCATGCTTATGTATTTACCACAGTCATGAAGAATTGTGCATATCTGCAATAACAGACGTTCTCTTTTTCCAAGTCCGTGGACTTTTTTCATACTGTCAAAAATATTGAGTGCTATTGTCTGAAGCGTCTCACTGCGCTGCTTGCTTCCCATATATCTTCGTGAAATATTCTGAGCACATGCCACGATATCCTGCTCGAAATCATGTGAGCTCTTTATATATTTCTTGCGCTCGGCATATTCGAATGCAATACCATCACATAGAGTTCCTCCCGGAGCCCAGATGGTCTCCGCCTTAAGCATTGCCATAATGTTGCTCACCAGAAGTCCCGAAACATACATAAGCATTATGTTGTCCTGAGCAAGTCCCAATTTTTTTGATATGTCTGCAAGCGACTTATTGGCAAGGGTGCCCATATAATAAACAAATTCCTTTGCAGAGGCATACCCCTTTTCTTCCATTCCCAAATTTATCCTTTGAAGAACAGGTGATACATAATCATCTATAAGAATAACATTCTCTATTTTTCTGTCCTTCAAATACATCTTGGCAAATACATTTAGCTGCGATTCAACCAGTTCCTGTACAAGCATTGGGAATTTGCTATGTCCGGGCTGAATATGCTGCATGGTGGAATACAATCTTAGCACTCCGAGCCGAAGCTGCTGGGTAGTAACAAGAGTATCATTCTCAAAAAGAGAAATCTGAATACTTCCTCCACCCACATCAACAATAGCAGTTGGTTTCTCAAGAAATTTAAAGAACCGCTCGTTATTAAGAGCAACCGATTTGTAATCAAGAAACCTCTGCTCGGAGTTACTCAAGATGTCAATCTCAAGTCCGGTGCGCTGTCTTAAGAGCTCAAGAACAGTATCCGTATCCTGTGTCTCTCGCATCGCACTTGTACCATAGGCCTGATAGCGTGTAACTCCATAGCCCTCCATGATCTTATTGTAGTCCGTCAGGATACGAATAAGTTCATCCATATGAGTAGCTGAAATCTGACCTGTGGCATAGGTTTCCGTACCAAGATCAATCTTATGGCTTACATGATCGATTTCCTTAACGCCTTTTTTCTGAGACATCTCAAATATCTTCATGTCCAAAGCGTAGGAGCCCATATCTACTGCAGCAAATACATCTGTTGCCATATATACCCCCCGTTTCATGTTACTTAATAAACCCTAAAAGAATACCTATATCTTCTTTGCTTAATTTATTTTCCTAATAGATAATCTATAAACTGCTGAGCTGTTCGTCCGGAAAGCCCGCCATGATTCATCTCCCACTTTCTGGCCTCGGAGATAAGCTCATCCTCAGGAAGATTGATATCATTTCTCTTTGCAAGAACCCTGACTATTTCATCATATTCCTTCATCTCCGGTGCACCAAAATATATAGTCACACCAAACCTGTTAGCAAGGGACAGCTTTTCCTGAACCGTATCATTTCGATGAAGGTCATCGTCAAGAATAGCAGGCTTATCCTTAAAGCTTTCTCTTATCAGATGTCTTCGGTTCGAAGTTGCATAGATCAGGACATTTTCTGGCTTCTTCTCAAGTCCGCCTTCAATCACTGCCTTAAGATACTTGTAGTCAGTCTCAAATTCCTCAAAGCTGAGATCATCCATATAGATTATAAATTTGTAATTACGACCTTTTATCTGCGAAATTACATCATTGAGATCCTTGAACTGATGCTTATAAATCTCGATAATTCTCAGCCCCTTATCAAAGTACTCATTAGCAATAGCCTTAATACTTGATGACTTACCGGTTCCGGCATCACCATATAGGAGACAATTGTTGGCCTTCTTACCTGCAACAAACGCATCCGTATTTTCAATAAGCTTCTGCTTAGCTATCTCATAGCCAACAAGATCCTTTAATTCAACATGTCTTATATTCCTGATAGGTTCAATAACTGCACTGTTTTCCTCATGTCTGATTCTAAAGGCCTTGTGAAGCCCGAATTTTCCAACTCCATAATGCTTATAGAACATTGTCAGCTCGCCAAGCATCTCTTCGGAATCAGAGCATCTTGATAAGCATCCCGAAAGTTCACAGATCCTATCCCTTACCCTTGTATTAAATACCTTACTCTCAGATGAACCAATCTGATATTCAAAGAGGGCTCTAAGTTCCGGCACATGAAGCCTCTCGATCATCTCGCTAAAATCAATATCAAACCATTTCTTGAAACAGGATAGATCGTGAAGCGCCAGCTCTTTGATTGAACCTCCGGTATCGCCGCGCATTTCATCGGCCATACTGTATGCATTTTCATCTGATACCAGAAGAAGTGTTAAAAAGGCATGCCAAAGATTCCCATAAAATCCGCGCCTTGCTGACTCTTCTATAAGAATACTCATAAGGAAATGTATAAGATTTTCCTGCTCTTCCCTCGTAAAAGTCTCATCGGAAAGCTTTCTATCCGCTAAGATGACAAGATTGTCCCTTAAATATGACTGCTGATTTGTAGCGTTTCTATAGAGAATAAGTGAATTATTTGTTGTACGTCCGCCTTCTCCTTCTGAAATCAGGTCCCTGTAAACCGGATCGCTTTTGGCCTGACTATCCGTAACACCACTTTCAGAAAGTCTCTCATACTGCCTTTTGCGGCTGATCTCCATTATTTTTTCGAATAACTCTCCGGTAGGCTCTTTATTCTCATCGCTTTTTGTATGAGCCTTAACATCCTCTATTTTCTGGTCTTCTCTTTTCTTATCAAAAATGCTTTTGCCTACCTGAATCTTGTAATCAGCGACTTTCTTGCTGATTTCCATCCTTTTTTCAAATAATTCTATAAGTTCTGAATCGATCTTATCGATATCTGAGCGTAGTTCATTTAAATCCATACCTTGTTCTCCTGCGTTTTATTATTAGAATTGTACCATAATTTAAGGGAAAGTTAATGGTATTAGCGCTAAAAATCGTGCTATACTTTATTAAAAATAGTTTATAAATTACACATCCGGTTTTTAACATACTGAGGTAATGACATTATGAGTAACAGAAAATTTCTGATACTATTTACAGCCATCATCACAGCTCTTACGATCGTTATTTTAATCTACATAATTTCCAGGCGAGTTCCCATGAATGATGAAAATGTTGTCGGTAACACACCTGGCAATCTATATAATGGCGGCCTTTTTTTGGAAATGGACGGCAAGGTCTATTTTTCAAATCCTCTTGCTAATAACTGTCTCTACTCAATGAATCCGGATGAAACCGATTTAAAAGAGCTGACAGTCATGAACACAAGAAATATTGTCGGCGCCGGCAAATATATTTACTTCTATCTTGATTACTCATCCACAAACACCTCAAGTGATACCATCAGCGGACTTGGAAGAATATCTACCTTCTATGGTCTTTACAGAAGTAACATAAATGGTGACAATCAGGTAATTCTGGATAGAGAAAATGTTTCATCAGTCCAACTTGTAGGAAGCAATCTCTATTATTCAGTTACTTCCGGTGAAGAAGCCGGACTTAATAAAATCAGAATCGACGGTGAGAAGCAGGACTTTATCACATCAGAAAAGCTGGATCCCTCATGCGCTTTAGAAGGCAAAATATATTATAGCGGAATAGATCTTGATCATGATCTTCATGTAATGGACACAATGTCTGAAAATGCATCAAGTATCCTGCTAAGCGGAAATATCTGGCAGCCTATAGTCCAAAACGGTTATGTATACTATATCGATGCTGCTCACCATTACAGACTGTGCAGGACAAATTTATCGACCGGTGAAACTTCTGTCCTCACCAACTCAAGAATTGATTTCTATAACATGAATGATTACAACATATTCTACGCAACATCAGAACCCGGTAACGAGTCTCTGCGTGTTATGAAGCTTGATGGTTCCGATAACGTAGTCATCGCAGAAGGAATATTCCATGCACTTAGTCTCACATCGAAATATCTTTATTTTAAGCCTTTTGAAGTTGAGAACGTTATGTACCACGTTCCTGTAGATGGATCAGATGTTGTAAGCACTTTCCTTCCATACAAATAAAAACGCCATGGTACTTTTTTCGTTCATGAATATGCAAAATAAAAGCAGGAATCCAATCGTATAAACCGGTTCCTGCTTTTTTATATTTTATTTTGATGAACTTTCACTGTATTTTTCATCACAATATTTGCAGCGATAAACTTCCTTATCTTCATCAGCCAGATAAAAGATATGGGGCAGCCCCTGCTCTATCGAAGAAATACATCTGGGATTATGGCATTTAATTACATCCTTAATCTCGTGCGGAAGGAAAAGCGCTCTTTTCTCAACAATCTCTCCCTCCTTGATAACATTGACTGTTATATTGTGATCTATAAATGCCAATACATCCAGGTCAAGTGTATCAATATCACATTCAACCTTAAGAATGTCCTTTTTCCCCATGACATTACTTCTGGCATTCTTGATAATTGCAACAGTACAATCCAGTTTATCAAGGCCAAGATGATGATATATCTGCATACTCCTGCCAGCCTTGATATGATCTAAAACGAATCCCTCTTCGATTTTTCCAACGTTCAGCATATTTACTTCCTCTCTTAAAATGTTCTCAAAAGTCCATGATTCATATGAGCATCCGTCTTATCAAGGAGCGTTAAGATAAGCGCCATTCTCACATACAAACCATACTGAACCTGCTTAAAATATGCGGCCCTGGGATCCTTATCAACTTCCACGGAAATCTCATTTACTCTGGGAAGCGGATGAAGAATATGCATATCCTTTTTAGCCATCTCCATCTTCTCCTCGTTGAGGATATAGAAATCACGCAGTCGTATGTAATCCTCCTCATTGAAGAAACGTTCCTTCTGAACTCTTGTCATATATAAAAGATCCAGTCTTGGCATTACATCTTCAAGTTTTATGACTTCTTCATATGTTATGTTATTTTCATTTAGCATCTCCGTGATATAGTCAGGAACACGAAGCTCTTTTGGTGATATGAAAATAAAATGGATATCTTTGTAACGAACAAGTGCATTTATCAAAGAATGAACTGTTCTTCCAAACTTAAGATCGCCGCAAAGGCCAATAGTAAAACCGGAAAGAGTTCCGTGCAATGATCGGATTGTAAGAAGATCCGTAAGAGTCTGAGTTGGATGATGATGTCCACCATCACCGGCGTTGATAACGGGAATAATTGAATTCGCTGCTGCTACCATAGGAGCACCCTCCTTAGGATGACGCATAGCACAAATATCAGCAAAACTGGAAATAACTCGAATAGTATCGGCGACACTCTCGCCTTTAGAAACTGAAGAACTGGATGCATCGGCAAAACCGATTATCTGACCGCCTAGACGTAACATCGCGGTTTCAAAACTGAGTCTGGTTCTGGTACTGGGTTCATAAAAACAGGTTGCCAGAATGTTACCATCGCATTTGTGAGCATAAGCGCTCATATTTCGCTCAATATCACCTGCTGTGTCAAACAGCTGCTCAAGCTCTTCAACAGTGAAATCAAGCGGACGCATCATGTGTCTTAGATTATTCATCATAGATTATGCACTCCCCTATATACTGATTAGCATTTTTCCTTTTTCAATTATATATGTTTGAGTCACGATGTCTATAGAGTAACTTCCATTTTTCAAAAAATAACGGCAGAAATCTTACGCAAAGATTTCCGCCGCTACTATAAATTATTTATTTAGTTAAAGAGCCATCCATAGTTTCTTACATGCATAAAGTATACAGTTTTTTCACCCATGAAAATTGTATATTCATTATTGGCAGCACTTCTTATTTTACCTGTCTGATCAAAAGGTATGCTATACGAAGAAGAACCCTTCTTGTACTCATAGTTCTCAATGCCATTATTTTTAATATATTCCTTGACCTCTTCCTCTGTCAGATCACAATTAAGTCCGCCGGGAAACTGAATCAGATAATCATCATAAGAGCTGTTATTAGCACCTATCATTACCACAATCGTATACTTCAAAAGTATAGCTTTATCAGTAGGATTATACACGTTAGTGGTAAAAGACATATTGCCCTTTCTAAACTGAATTACATATTCCTGTCCCGATCCTACGGAATAATTCTCATCCCCGTCATATTTCCAACCATTCCTGGTCAATTCTTCAAAGGGTACCGGAAGATTGTAAACTGTTCCATCGAGTTCAAAGTTTCCTGAAAAGGGATCGTCACCAAGTGAAGAAGGCGCAACATAATTATCCAGATAAGAAGGTCTCTCAGAGCTTACATCAACCTGCTCAAATCCTACAGGCTCATTTTCATTAGTAAGTCTTATGTTCTCGAATACTCTGTCCTCATTAAGGCTATAGCCAACACAATACTCCAGGCTATTACTGCTATCACCGTAATAATAAAGGACATCACCATAGGTACCTTCAAAAAGTTCATCCGGCTCACCCATTGCAGCTACTATATCCGCCTCTGTACTCTTGCCAAGTACAAGATCTCCTCCATGGATTGTCAGCTCATTACCAAACTCCTCCATATCATAATCAGAAAGAGAAATTTTTGTGATATAACAGTCCTTAGCTTCCTGAGCATCCAGGCTAAAGTTTGTGATATCAACCAGGAGTGAATTTCTTCCTCCGGGATAATAGAATTCTAAAAACTCTTTAGAATAAGAATCAATAATAGTGGCTGCCTCTTTATCATCATCAAAGGTCCACCCTTTATCCAAATAGTCACTGACCTTGCCAGGAATCTGATATGATTCATCACCAATTTGGAAAGTAAACAGATTTCTGGTATCAGTTTCGCTGCCTGATTTTGTAGAATTCTCTTCGGCTATGGCATCTAAAGGGACGCTATCACCATCCTGCTCATCTACCTGTTCATCTGCCGTTTCTTCTGCCGATTCTTCTTCCTCTGTAAGTCCAAAGTCCTCTAGTGTAGGCTCAGTAATCTTTTCCAGTTCCAATCCCTCTATACCGGTATCTACATACTGATCCTCATCTGGAACCTCTGCAGTTATGGATTTTTCAATATCCTTCTCAAGATTTTTGGCTGCCACGATTTTCGTAAGCTTAACAACTCCTATAATTCCTGTTATCAGGAATAGAGATGCACATACTCCCGCAATCGTCAATGCCAGCTTTTTGTTCTTATCTGACTGTTCCTTTTCAATTGCTGCCGGATCATAACCGTAGGCATTAGATTGCTGCATGCCATAACCGGTGGGCTGATTGCCTTGGATAAGTGGTTTTCCCGTCATCGGGTCATACTTATAACCTGACTGCGGATCAAGTGGTTTTCCTGTCATCGGATCAAACTTGAAGCCGCTCTGCTGCTGACCCATCTGTTCCCCTGTCATTGGATCAAATTTCTGCTCATTCATATTTTTCTCCCCTAAACTTTTTATAGTTCCCCTCTGTGAAAATTCTAACATACTGATATTTACCATTCAATCAATATAAAAGGCGGATTAGAAGCATGTAAGCTATCCAAATCCGCCAATAATACAATCAATATGATCTATCAATTCAGGTAAAAGCAGGTATTAATTACCGCACTCAACACTTATCTCATTAAACAGATGCATGATCTGATCAGGATTCATCTTCTTTTTCTCTTCTCCTGACTTATCAAGTATAACAGAACCTTCATGAAGCATCAAAAGTCTGTCGCCATACTGAGTAGCATAACGGAGATTATGTGTAACCATGATGGTAGTCACCTTCTTCTCCCTAACGATTTTCTCCGTAAGTTCCATAATTATATCGGCTGTTTTAGGGTCAAGCGCCGCGGTATGCTCATCAAGAATAAGAAACTCCAAAGGTGTCATAGTACTCATGAGAAGAGCAACTGCCTGTCTCTGTCCGCCTGAAAGTGAACCAACCTTAGTGTACAGCTTATCCTCAAGTCCAAGTCCCAAGCCTTTTAAAAGTTCCCTGTAGTAGTCCTTCCTCTTATGATTAACACCGGCTTGCAATCCGTAAATCTTGCCCTTGTTATCTGCGATTGACATATTCTCAAGTATGTTCATTGAAGGGCAGGTACCCTTAGATGGATCCTGGTAAACTCTTCCAATAGTTCTGTGTCTCTGATAGTCACGCTCATTGGCAATGTTAACACCGTTAACAAGCACCTCTCCTCTGTCCGCCTGAATAGAACCGCAGATGATATTAAGCATTGAAGTCTTTCCCGAGCCATTACTTCCCACAACTGCCACAAACTGTCCGTCCGGAACTGTCAGGTTAAAGTCATCAAATAGTACCATCTCATTGACACTGCCGGGATTGTAGTTTTTATAAATAGATTTCAGTTCCAGCATATCATGCCTCTACTTTCCGCTTTCTGTCTCTGGTAATAATAAGAATAACCAGGAACAGAACAGCTGTGATGAGCTTTAAGTCTGTCGACTGCAGGCCGCACTTAATCGCTATGGCAACGCATGCCTTATATACAATCGCTCCGATCACAACACTTGTTGTAACTTTAAAAAATGAAAACTTCTTAAGAAGGGCAGTTCCAATAATTACACTCGCAAGTCCTATTACCGCAGTACCGGTTCCCATAGACACATCAAAATATCTCTGCTGCTGGGCATATATAGAGCCTGAAAGTGCAACCAGGCCATTTGCTATAGCAAGTCCGATAATTCTGACCTTGCCTCTGTCAACGCCCATGGATGTTACCAGTACATCGTTGTCTCCTACTGCCTGAAGCATAAGCCCGGATCTGGTCTTCAAATACCAGTCCAGTATAAACTTAACAATAACAGTTATTACAAGAAGGATTATTACCGACTGAAATTTTGCAAGGCCCGGTACAGACTCAAATATTCCGTTCACAAGCTTATTATCAAAAATAGTGTAATAATCGTACATCGGCAGATTAGCTTTACCCGCGATACGAAGATTTACAGAGTAAAGACCGGTCATCATAATGATGCCGGCAAGAAGATCTCTTACCTTAAACACCACATGTATGATACCGGTACATACTCCGATAAGACACCCTGCCGCAAAGCAAATGGGCAAAGTAAGGATTGGCATTACTCCAGCCCTGATCATAACTACTGCAAGACAGATTCCGAAGGGAAAGCCTCCGTCAACTGTCATGTCAGGAAAATCCAGTATTTTATATGTTATATACATTCCAAGAGCCATGATCGCATAACACAATCCCTGCTCCAGTACACTTACTATTAGCGCCATAGTACCCTCATCCGCCCTTCGGGCACCTTCCCCCAGAGGGGGAAGGCTTTCTTTTTTTATCTTCTCTTGAATGCTTTGCTTTCTTTTATATCAGCTTGAAAAATGCCAAAATTAGAACAGTTTAATTTGCAGCGATGCTGTCAAAAATTTCAGCTGCTGTTGAAACCAATTCATCATCAAGAGTCATCTCGATCTGTTCAGCTGCCTTGGTGTTAACATAAAGACTGGGCTCGCTGATTACCTCAAAAGGCATCTCTGAAGCTTCGCTCTCACCCTTAAGAACCTTCGCTGCCATCTCACCGGTCTGGATACCAAGCTTTACATAATCAAGTCCCATTGCAGCTACGCATCCAACCTTAACCTGCTCAACCTCAGAACCGAATACCGGAATCTTCTGCTCGTTTGCATAACTAAGAACTGTCTTAAGGCCTGAAACAACAGTGTTGTCAGTTAAGTTATTGATGCAGTCAACCTTTGTTACAAGATCTGCTGCAGCCATATCAAGATCAGCAAGTGTATTGATTCCGCTGTCAACGATCTCAAAACCATATTCTGAAGCATGCTCCTTGTACTGAGCGATTGTACTCTCCGAATTGGTTTCACTGGTTGTATAAAGGATACCAATCTTCTTAGCATCAGGAAGCATCTTTCTGATCATCTCAAGCTGCTCAGTAACAGCAAGAGCATCAGATGTTCCTGTGATATTGCCAACAGGTGTTCCATCCTCTTTTGCAAGCTCAGCTGCAACCGGATCTGAAACTGCTGAATAAATAACAGGTACTGTAGTTCCAAGTGCTGAATTGTAAGCACTCATAGCACTGGGTGTAGCAATACCGCATATAAGGTCAACACCATCAGCTACAAAAGCGTCAGATATCTGGCTTGCTGTACCTGTATCTGCCTGTGCGTTCTGGAAGTGAACTGTGAGGTTCTCGCCCTCTACGATTCCTTCGTTTGCAAGTCCCTGAAGAAATCCTTCACGGCAGTTATCAAGTGAACCATGCTCAGCGAACTGTGAAATACCAATTACATATTCATCTGCAGCTTCCTCAGTCTCTGTTGTTTCCTCAGTCTCTGTTGTTTCCTCGGAAGTCTCCTCTGTAGCTTCTTCAGCTTCTTCTGCCTCTTCAACTACTTCTTCTGCTTCAGAAGTCTCTTCTGTAGCTTCATCTGCTGTCTCTGAGCTCTCAGCTACAGCTTCTGTGCTCTGCGCCTCCTGAGCGTCGTCTGCTGTCTTGCGGTTATCTCCGCAACCAGCAACTGTCATTGCCATCATTGTTGCAGCCATAATAGCTGCCAGCATCTTTTTTTTCATAATTCCTCCTTTAGTGCATATAGCACTTCACTACTGTAAATTATCACAGCAAGTAACCCCCTTATAATACTACAAAAAGCTATATGGCGCAATGAGAGCGCGCATCCTTAGGGGAGCATTTTTTCCTATTACTAGGATCATATTATCTTCCGGTCTTTCCATTTCCCACTTCTGAAGCGCCATATATCAAGTGCCGCCTTTATGCACCAGTCAAGTACCATAGCAAGGGCTATTCCTATGACACCCATTCCCATCCACAAAGCAAGGATGAATGACAGAGCCGTCCTGCATACAACTGTGGCAAAGATAGATGCCCACATCGTAAATTTCACGTCCCCTGCTGCTCGAAGGCCGGATGAAAGAGGTCCGGAAAAAGGTTGGACCAGCGCAGAAAACAGATTGTGTATCGCAACTATTATCAGTATCAGGCGCTTAGTTTCATCGGAAAGATTATATAAAGTAAGCAAAATCGGAGTAAGCGCCATTACC
Organism: Butyrivibrio sp. VCD2006; assembly: GCF_000423925.1. GTDB lineage: Bacteria > Bacillota > Clostridia > Lachnospirales > Lachnospiraceae > Butyrivibrio. Next base: position 135,329 of record NZ_AUIX01000009.1, on the reverse strand, counting down.
ATCACATTCCAGATGAGCGCTAGTAAGAGCGACAGCCTCGTGAGCTTTTTTATATTCCATTTTGCAGCTTCATAGTCACCTGCTCCTACGCACTGTCCGACTACTGTAATGAACACCGTTCCCATTGACATGCCCATGCATGCAGCCAGTGACCAGAATGTCTGTCCTGTGGTATTTGCTGCTATCTGCGTGGTTCCAAAGGTTGCTGTAAGCATACCAAGAACAACCTTAGCAGCCTGAAAAAGGGTGTTTTCTATTGAGTTCGGAATAGCCACACCTAATATGCGACCTGCCATGGGAGCATCAAGGCGAAGTGAATCCCGAATCTTTATACTGATTCTGGGATTACTTAATGCTTTAATTTTTCCAAGAAGTTCATCAGAAGCTCTTGTCTCAATACACAGCGCTGTCATAATAGCTGCTGCCACATACCATGAAATCGTAGTCGGCCATGCAACTCCGGCGGCACCGGCTTTAAGTACAAAGATTCCTATCGCATTTCCCACAACATTTACAAGATTAGCTACAAATGAAACCCACATGGTCACTCTGGTCTGTCCCATTGCACGAAAAACTGCGGCCCCGGCATTATAAACAGCATTCGCAGGAAAAGACCAGGCCACTATCCACATGTATATCTTGCAGGCTGCCAGTGTATCTGCCTCTGCCTTAGGATACATTATCTGAAGAAGGGATGATCCGAAAAAAAGCATAATCACCATACATAGCAAAGAAAGCGCCCCGCCTATAAAGAATATCTGAGAAGCTGATAAATCTGCATTATCCTTTTCCTTACTTCCTATGTATTGAGATACAACTACCGATCCCCCTGCGGAGATGGCTGTAAACAGATATATGAAAATGGTGTATACCATGGTATCAAGCCCTACACCGGCAACCACGGCTTCACCTGCATAGCTGACCATCATGGTATCTGCAAGTCCTACCACCATCTGCAGAAGTTGCTCTATAAGGAGCGGTATGATCATCGACTTTAAAGCAGCATTGCTAAAGCGTTTGCGGTCATCCGGTAAATATTCTCTTGGTTCTATTATCCTCTCAAGCATAATACTGTTTTCATATGAACTACATATGAAAAGCCTCCATTTCTTTTGTTTTCTGTACCATAAATATGATATCATTTTTTCGAAAACAAAACCTAATCGTTATTGGTTTTGCTATTGATTCATTTGTTAATATTTGGAAGCACACATGAACAACAAAAAGCTTGCAGTCATTTTCCCGGGTATGGGCTATCACAGCGATAAGCCGCTTCTTTATTTTTCAAAGAGAATCGCCCGTGAAAATAGTTATGAAATAATCGAGGTTAATTACAAATTTCCTCATAAAGCTCGTGAGATTATGAACAATACGATCAAGATGCAGGAGGCTTTTGAAACAGCCGCTTCTCAGATAAAAGAAGTCCTTGGCAATATTTCTTTTGAAGATTACAGTGATGATATTTTTATAGGAAAAAGTATTGGGGGCTGTCGCATTAGTGCGACAGCCCCAAAAGTAATTACTTTGTTTTTCTCTGAAATTTTGCTTTTTTTACACCAGCTTTTTTAATGAGCTGCTTTAGCTTTGAAAACTGTTTATCGCTCATATTCTGGATAGTAACCTTTGCTTTTTGCTGGATATTTCCAAAGGCTTCCTTGCCGATATGATTTAATTTGTTTGCTTCTATCCAAATATTATTTAGAGATGTGCAGCCATAGAAGGCTTTCTCCTTAATGGACTTAAGTTCCTTGGTTCTTGCAAAGGAAACATCCTTAAGCTGCGAGCAGCCTTCGAATGCACTTTTTCCTATATATCTGATGTTACAATCAGCAAACATGGCGTATGTAATAGTCTGATTGTCTTTAAATGCATTGGCAGCAACTCCTACTATGTCATATCGCTCATAACCAATATGATCGACGTATGGCCAGGGATCAATGTGTTCCAGTTCAAATGTCGTGGCAGAAGGACTAAACCCAGTGATTTCAACTTCTCCGCGATGCTTTTTGGTTGCGGGCTTTACAACTCTGTAGGAAAATTCACCTGCTGTAAAGGTCTCACCCTTAGAAAGCTTTATCATGGCATCGGATTCATCCGGAATCTTAGTCTTTTTGTTTTCCTTTTTGGGATCGTCCATAGAGAAGTAAACCTTCTTGGCACCGGCTTTTTTGAAAAGCTTATTAATTTTGGAAGCTTCTTTTGTGCTCATGCCATAGGTATCGACCCTTATAATTGAACTGGTATTATTTAGCGCATCTGAGCCAATTTTCTTTAGGGTGTTGCTGTTCAAATAAAATTTATTTAATTGTTCACACCCATAGAAGGCTCTATCCCTGAAGGTTGTAAGATATTTATAAGAATCAAAACGGCGAAGATTAGTACAACCCTCAAAAGCACTTTTCCCGACATATCTGATATGAGTAAGACTGGTGTCAAAACCGCAAATTGTTTTATCATCCTTAAAGGCATTATCTGCGATACCAATGATAGTATAGGGTGCATATTCTTCCATTGACTCGTAATCAATATTAATGGATATATTATTGCGGTCAAAATACTTTGGATTCTTCTGCGACCAATCATAGTTTTGATTAATGCCTGCAACTTCTATCTCAATTCCCGGCTTTTTCTTTGTTGCTGTTTTTACAACTCTGTAAATTAATGGTTCGCTATCTTCAACATCTTCATAAAATACATCCCCTACCTTAAGTTTGTTATAAGATATTTCTTCACCGGATGGGTATAACCGTTCGGCAGATGCTTTTATGGAATACATGTTAAATGCAGCTGCAATTCCGGATGCGGCAAACAGCGCAAGTATAAGCTTTTTCATTTGTGTTCTTCTCCTTTGATGTTACCATGAAATATAGCAAAGACTTGGTGCGATATTGTTTACGAAAATTTCTCAAAGTTTTGCAACGTAATGTCATCTGCTGCATTCCGCTTGCTATGATATTAGTATTGACACAGATAATTACTATGGTTAGTCATCAATCCATTGAGGATCAATCCATTTATTATTTAGGTTATCCCATCTTCTATGTTGTCTTTTTCCATGATATCTCCTAGTTTTAGTTACTATATCTTTTGCTCTTTTGATAGAATCTTCAATTATTGTATTTACATTAGGTGTTTTGGCAATGACTTCCTTACTATTTCCGAAAAAATAAATGCATAATCCAATAAGAAATAAATATTTTTTTATTTTATTCATCTGTGTATCACCTTTCCTCCGTATTTATTAAACCATTCAATGTCTTTGTCTGTTGCGGATATAATAGCTCCGTTTTTTAAGTATATTTTGGAAGTTCCATCTTCTGAAATAACTAGATAATCTGTATCCATGTCGATTTCATAACAATCAGAATCTTCAATAATCTCTCCTGTTGGAGGGGCATATTTTGGTTGAAGAATAAATGCATAAGAACAAAAGACAATGGCTATTACTATAAATGGAACTAAAATGATGCTCTTTTGGAAATGTATACTTGAGTAATCTTTTACGGTTTCGAATCTTTCTTTTATATATATAGATTCATTTGATACAAAGTTTAAAGCCGGTTCATATGAAGTAATGCTACTATGTTCTGCGTTTTTATTTTCCAGTACTACCAACATGGTGGTTAGATAATCTTCCCTTGCTTTTGACGGCATCTTTGAAAGCACAGCATTATCGCATCTGAGCTCTATAGATTGAATGAAATCTTTTTTTAGTAAATACATGCAAGGATTCCAAAATAGAAAGCAGGAGGCGATATTTATCAATAGCTTTTTCAATGAATCACGCTTTATTATATGGATATATTCATGTTTCAGAATGTAATATAATTCATTATTTTCATAAATATCATTGTAATTAGAGGGTAGAATTATTGCTGGTTTGATTATTCCTACACTGATGGGACTGTCTATAAAGGGTGATACTAGGAGTTTTGTGTGAATATGAAGATTTTCTTCGCTTATGATCTTGTTAAGGAGAGCAGAGGCGTTTTTTCTTGTGATACATTGGGTATGTCTTATTGCTTTGCTAGCTCTTGCATAGTAGATAATGAGGCGAACTAATAATATAAGAATAATGATTAAATAAATGAAACTTACTATCTGCCAACCCCAAAATTCTGTTTTATATATTTGTATGGGTATAAAGAATAGAATATCAGTAATTGGCATTAATAATTTGCACTCTACCGGTACTGCAAAAGGAAACTCTAATGGGATCAACGCACGAATGGTACATAAACCATATATAAAAACAAGGCCAGAAAGGCTTAAAACTCTTATTCTAAATAATTTTTTTCTAAGAAAGTATATGATAAAAATACATAAACTACTAGCCAGTATTCCTGTGAAAAAATCGACGAATATCTCTATTGCTGTCATACCTATCTTATTCCTCCCAAACAACCCCATTATTCTTCTTTTAATTTATCTATGATGTGCTGAAGGTCATTTATAAGTTCTTTGCGTTCTTTTTTGCTCTTTGGAAATTCGTTCCCCATGAATGCAAGAGCAATGCTGCTTAAGGATTTGATTCCCATTCCATCCTCTTTCATACGCTTGGCTAAGTATTCTTCTTTGGTCATGGCATATGTAAATTTTCTGGCGTACTGAGTGTTATACTGCTCGAAACCATTTACAACTATGAATTCTTTGTTTATAAGACCGTTGATTGTTCTAAAAACAGATAGTTTGTTCCATTTTTCTGAATCTAGCTTCTCAAGCATATCCGTACTTGTTAATGCTTCAGGGTTTTTCCACAACAGTTCCATAATTTCTTTTTCGCGAGGATTTAAATCTTTATTTTTCATATTAACCTCTCCAATTTAGTTGATAGTTCGCACAATTATCGCACAATTATTTTCTATTATGCTTATGCAGAAAGTGACATGCATATTAGTTATGTGATATCATTTTATAATATCAGAATTTATTTTTCTATACATAAAAGGCTAAAGCTTTATTGGTTTGTTCTTATTTTTCCCTCTCATCGCAGTTAGTTATTGGCTTTAAGGTAATCATTTATTTTTTTCTTTTCATATAACGAGGATAGTAAGATATGCTTGTGAGATAATTATGAACTCTCAATCACATTATACATAAAGAGCCCTAAAGCATCTCTGCTTCAGAGCCCGTATAATTCTATTCACCCTCGTTGAATAGCACCATCTATTCAGCTGCCACCAATTAATTGACCGTTAACCCCATCCCTAAAGGGTTAAAGTGAAAGTGGCAAGGTCTTTGAGGTATGGGAAAGGGGCTGTCGCTTTAATAGAATTCTCTTTTTATACGTAACTTCTTCACGCCAGCTTTTTTGAATAGCTTTTTGACTTTTAAGACCTGTTTATCATTCATGTTCTCGGCAATAAGCTTCATCTTGGTTTTTGTGTTCTTAAATGCGTCTTTGCCAACACGCTTCAATTTATTCCCAGTCAGATAAAATTCATTTAATGCACTACATCCAAAAAAAGCCCTTGCCTTGATTGTGGGAGTATTTCTAGTATGAAATCTGTGCAAATAAGTGCATCCTTCAAAAGCACCTTTTCCAACATATTTGAAATCATAACAAGGATAGACATTGAAACTATAAATGGTCTTATTATCTTTGAAAGCATAATCACCAATCCCAACAATCCTAAAAGGCCAAAGTTCCTCCATGGTCTCAGAATCGACACCGATATATACCTTATTAGGATTACAATTTTCTGGCCATTTGTAATTTTCATTAATTCCAGCAATTTCGATATCAAACTTATTGCTTTTACTTGTTGGTTTTTTGACAACCCTGTATACCAGAGGTTCTGTATCCTCTGCGTCATAAAATACATCGCCTACTCTTAATTTATAAAATGGAACATGTTCTCCAGTTGGAACTAAGATTTCTGCTTTAACCTTGATAGGAGTCAAATTTATAACAGCAATAACCGCTAAGATCGCGACTAGCATTAAGTAAATTCTTTTTATTATTCTCATTCTTTCATTTCCTTTTTGATAGAGTTTATTTGTATTCATCAAACATCTTCAATGTAATCCCATCTGAAGCATTATGCTTTATATAGTTTCATCCTCTTCATCTCCCTCATACAACTCATTACTATTGTCTTCGGCTTCTGTGCTGGTTAGTTCATCTTCTAAATTCAATTCCCCGTTGAATTCAGCATGAACTACCATCATTGGCGTTAAAAATGTCATAACCCCTGCCATCATTATTGCAACCATTTTTTTCATAAACAAATACCCCTTTTTTATTAGAATCATATAATTGATTCTGATATGAAGTATACTTTTCTGGTTGTTAATAGTCAATACTGTTATCGTTAATTGATACTTGTATTCTTTTATGTCTGCCATTTATACTTAAATTTAACCTTACCTTACTCAAAGTACCTACGGAACTTCAACTTCCCAGCCCATTAAACATCATATAGTATAAGTAACGTTTCACACCCTGCTGCATAATGTTAAAATCATGCTACCAATAGAAGTATCATGACTGATAAAGAACTTGCAGCAAAACTTAGAGAGAAATACATTCTGAATCCGCCAGAAGGCATGACGGCGAATGGAATCAGTAACATGAGTAATGGCGATATCCTTGATATGGATTACTTCATGCACGAAGAGGATAATTTCTTTGATGAGGTAGACTGATAATAATACTCAGCATACCTCCGCTTTGCATGGCCCGGTCTTGTCCGGGCCTTTAATTCAAGATTTCGCCGTCAAGGCGAAATTTCCTATTAAACAAGAAAAAAGGACAGATTTTCGAGCGAACTCGAATCTGTCCTTTAATATTAATTCGCTTGGATCAGGATTAGTATCCAAATTCCTGTGCCCAGTACCAGTTACCATTTTCGGCCTGGAATACTGCAATTCCAACTGTTTTGAATCCGGCTTCCATGATGTTTGCAGCATGGGTAGGTGATGCCATCCACGCAGCTACAACAGAATCGCCTGTATTATAAAGCTTTGCAAGGTTCTCACCATACATGATAGTACTGTCAACAGTATACCATGCTGAACCATTAGGTCTGCTGTGTGAGAATGTACCAACGATTTCCTGTGCTCTAACGAGAGCAGCCTGAGTAAGTGGTTCGCTCCATGCAAGAGCTCCGAGGCCTGCAGCTGTACGCTTCTGGTTAACAAGGCTGAATGCTGACTGTGCTGCTGCAAGAGCGCCTTCACTAGTGGTAGCCTCGCCTGCAAGAGCAATAGCCGCATCATCAATATAAATGTTCTCGGTATCTTCATTGATTCCTCTGAGAGCAGCTACATCATCAATTGTTGCAACCTTCTCTGCTCCGCAAGCCATAAGGTTAAGAGAAAATACAACAGCAACAACTGTAGCTATAGCACGTTTAAACTTCTTCATAACTGGTTCCTTCCATAACAAAACTATATTGGCAAAAATTACTTACACATAAATAATACCATGAATATCATATATGTCAATGCCTTAATCAAACTTTTTTGCATTTATGATTTATATTTTTGATTATTTATATCACATATAAGTTCACAGAATAACCACAATTTGGTCACTATTCGTTACGATTTATGTTGTAATATAACATCAAGACATAAGAGAAGTTTCATCCCCCTTATAAGAACACTTTCTTCATACACTACAAACCAAAAGCCGGGTTCTGGTGACAAGAACCCGGCTTCCCTCTTTTATTTATTCAATTTAGCAATTCCCTGTGTACACATATTTGAGATTACACCTTGCTACTTCTGCAAGATGATAAATCGTTCCAACATCGGTTGCCGGAATGTCAGTCATATGAAACCTGGGAAAATAGCGGCTTATATGAAGTGGAATATCATCACGAATTTTAGCTATCCAGGCAGATAATTCCAAAATCTCTTCATCCGAATCATTAAGTCCCGGTACTATAAGTGTAGTAAGTTCAATGTGGCAATGCGGTGCTGCTGCCTTAATGAACTCCATCACCATTTGTCTGTCTCCATGTAGCACATCAGTGTAGTAATTATCCGTAAACCCCTTAAGATCAATATTCATCGCATCAATATTAGGAATAATGTCATCATATATTTTTTCAGAGACACAGCCATTTGAAACAAGAACTGTTTTAAGTCCTGCCTCATGTGCGAGAATTGAAGTATCCCTTACATATTCAAAGCCAATTAGCGGTTCGTTATATGTAAAAGCAATTCCTATATTTCCCTCTTCCTTATATGAAGATGCTATGCTTACAAGCTCCTTAGGTGAAATATATTTTACGGGTGGACCGGACAATGGCGATTCAAAACCATACGAAATACTATGATTCTGACAAAACGGACAACGGAGATTACAGCCGTAGCTGCCGACAGAAACAACCATCGAGCCCGGAAAAAACCTTGCAAACGGTTTCTTCTCAATCGGGTCAAGGGCTATAGATGAAATAAGACCGTAATTTGCACAGATGATCTTGCCATCCCGGCAAATCCTTCCCATGCACATTCCGGTCATTCCTTCTTTCAAATTGCAATGATTATGACATACTTCGCAAACAGACATGTTTCCCCCTCACATGATATCCATCTACACTATGCTGCAATTACAAATCCTATACTCCAGACATTAAATGTCTCTAAATTATTTATCAGTCTCTTCCTTATGACGCTCCAACTTTTCAACAAAAGTCTGCCCCATCTCACTAAGAGTGCTTCCTTTTCTTGTAATATATCCGAAGGTCAGATTCTCCTGCTCTTTAAGCTTTACTACCTTAATCTCATTGGAATTAAGGCTGTCTCCTAACATTGCTGCACCTACTGCGTAGCCATCAAGTCCAAGCATCAGCTCTATTGATGTTGCTCTCTCATTGGTGCTAATGACCTTCTTGTAATCATAGGTTGCAAGGGCTTCCTCTCTATAATAGAAGGAAGTGTTATCTCCCTGGTCAAATACCATGCAGGGATAATCCTGCAGTTCCTCAAGAGAGAGTTCTTCCCTGTCTGCAAGAGGGTGATCACTTCTTAAATATACATAAGTATTTCTTGTAAAAAGCTCGTGAAATTCAAGAGAAGCATCAGCGAATATTTTTTTGAAGGTACTCTTATTAAAATCGGAAAGAGCAATCACACCGACTTCACTCTTTAAGGTCTTGATATCCTCAATTACTTCACTGGTCTGAGTTTCTTTAATTGAAAACTGGTACTCATCAAGATCGTATTCTTTCACTGTATCTATAAATGCGTTTACAGCCACAGTGTAATGCTGCATCGAAACTGAAAATGTTGGCTTGTGTCCACCTGCGTTTAAGAATTTTTCCTCAACCTTTTCAAACTGTTCCACCGCAGTTCTTGCATAAGCTATGAAGTTTGCGCCTGCTGCCGTAGTGACAACGCCATTATGAACTCTTTCAAAAATTTGGATTCCAAGCTCGCTCTCAAGGTCTCTAATCGCACTTGAAAGACCGGGCTGCGAAACATAAAGCCTGTCTGCTGCCTTTCTCATGGAACATTCTTCATCGATTGCTATAACGTATTTAAGCTGTAATATGGTCATATTGAAAAATTCTCCCCAAACAGATATTTTCAATAATAATACACCATATTACAGCTTAGTTTCTACTTATTAATTTATATATAAAATCATTCTGCAAAAAGAGCAGTTGAAAGGTATCTGTCACCGGAATCAGGAAGAAGAACCACTATGTTCTTACCCTTATTCTCTTCTCTCTCAGCGACGATTGATGCTGCCTTGAGAGCCGCACCTGAAGAAATACCAACAAGAATTCCCTCTGAAACGGCAAATCTCTTTCCTTCAGCAAAAGCATCATCATTTTCGATAGCAATTACTTCATCATAAATCTTTGTGTTAAGAGTATCCGGAACAAAGCCTGCACCGATTCCCTGAATCTTGTGAGGACCTGACTCGCCCTTTGTGAGGACAGGGCTTGTTGCGGGTTCAACTGCAATGATCTTGATATCAGGATTCTTCTCTTTTAAGAATTCTCCAACACCTGTAATTGTTCCGCCTGTGCCAACGCCGGCTACAAAGATGTCAACCTTTCCGTCTGTCTGCTCCCAGATCTCAGGGCCGGTTGTAGCTTTGTGTACTGCAGGGTTTGCAGGATTAACAAACTGTCCGAGAATAACTGATCCTTCGATCTCCTTCTGAAGCTCTTCTGCCTTAGCGATAGCACCCTTCATTCCCTTGGAGCCCTCTGTAAGAACGATTTCAGCACCATAAGCCTTAAGAAGATTTCTTCTCTCAACACTCATTGTATCAGGAAGTGTAAGGATTGCTCTGTAGCCCTTAGCTGCTGCAACTGCTGCAAGACCGATTCCTGTGTTACCACTTGTAGGCTCTATAATTGTTGCGCCTTCCTTTATTCTTCCGCTCTTCTCAGCATCCTCAATCATGCTAAGTGCTACTCTATCCTTAACTGAACCTGCAGGATTGAGATACTCAAGCTTTGCAAGAAGTGTAGCATTTGTAACGCCTGCCTTTTTGCTGTATCCATTAAGCTTAAGAATCGGTGTTCCTCCAATAAGTTCAAGTGCACTTTCTTTAATGTATGCCATTGTTATTTCCTCCCATTCATTATGTTTAAGTCTAATTTGTCCGCTCTTTGCTGCGTCTGTTTTATTTGATGAGCCTATACTATCACAGCTATGGCCCACATAAAATTACGCAAAGCTTATAGGGAGGCATAAACATTACTTATATATTATTAAGCATGAGAGTCTTAATAAGCTCTGTCATTTTTACAAGCTCAGGAATAGTTGTGTATTCCGAAACAGTGTGAATATCATGCATAGGATTAAAAATGCATATACCATCAATCCCATTTCGCACAAGGACATTATTATCACTTCCTCCAAAGGATTTTTTCGAATGTAATTCTTCTCCCTGTTTTTTCAGTGCCTTTTTATACAAACTCAAAGTACTATAGCTTTGATCACTCTCGATGATCCTGTAAGCATGAAGTCTTACATCTGATTTAAACATCACATCTGCGCCAGCAGAATCTGCCTCTTTTGTAAAAATATCCCTGATATAAGTAAACGCCAAAAGTGCGTCCTCATGAATCGCGCTCCTGATCTCTCCTTTAATAACAACATTTGCAGGTACAGCATTACTTACTGTCCCGCCGTTTATGGTTCCGAAATTAAGCGAAGTATGATCATTTACCCATCCCTGTTTTATCTTACTAATGGCACTTGCAGCCACTGCTATGGCATTTATTCCATTCTCCGGTTCAAAGCCTGCATGAGCAGCTCTCCCATTGACTTCTATCTCAAAATATATAAGGGTTGGCTCTTGCGATGAATATTTGCCGAATTCTCCGCTGCAATCAGGAACAAAGGCATTACGCGATTTTATAACCGAATAATCAAAGGCAGATGCACCTACTGTATATGTTTCTTCCGCTACTGTAAATAAGAGTTCTATAGGCGGATGATCTGCTCCGCTCTCTTTAATCTCCCTATATGCTTCATAAATAGTAGAAAGTGCAGCCCTGTCGTCAGCACCAAGAACCGTCGTTCCATCACTGGTTATTCTCCCATCATCATGAACGATGATCTTTTTATTTATTCCCGGCTCGACCGTATCCATATGACCACAGAAAAGTATTGGAGTATCTGCCTTTCTTTTACCGGTTCCCTCAATATATCCATAGAGATTTCCTGTATCTCCACCGATTTTCTTTGCCGAATCATCCTCTGTCAGCGTTACTCTAATATCACTCCATAAACCTATAAGATAATCCGCAACCTTCCTTTCCCTGTATGAAACGCCGTCAATCCCGGCAAGGCTTACAAAGGTATCTACTATTCGTTTTTTTTCAGTTCCCACAACAAAACCTCACATTTATAAGTCCCATATCCAATCCGCGAAAGTGCAGCCGGATATGAGACTCATTACATTCAGGATATTTTCTTTTCAACAAGTACACAGGAAAAACCAAGATCATTCTTCTGCGGGATGTAATCATGAGGAATACTGTTTTCTTCAGCATATGAGTCATCCTCATAAAATCTTGGATCCACCTGTGGAACAAGCTCGTATCCAAGCTTTTCATAGAATTTTTGTGCCCTGTCCTGACTGTTAATTACTACTCTGAAAATCCCTGCTTCATTTATCCACTTCTCGGCTTCCTCTATAAGTTTGCTTCCGACTCCCTTTTTCTGATATTCTCTAATAACGCAAACTCTCCCTATTTTTCCAACTCCCTCAAAAGGAAAAGTAATCTTACAACCGGCTACCGGTTTGTTGTCATGAATAAGAACTACAGCCTTGTATTCATCATCAATCGGATTATCACTCGCATACTCAAGTGTTATGGGAATATCCTGTCCAAACACAAAAGCATCTGTTCTTGCATAATCGTAAGCTGCAAAAAGCCATTTGGGCGAATTCTTTGTAACTCTGTAAACTTCCATATCCTTAGCCAATATCCTTCCATAATTATGATAGTGTAATTAATAACTTCTAAGGCATGCAAAACGAAAATCAATAATCAAACAAATCACTTGAAAGATACCTGTCACCATTGTCCGGAATTATTACTACGATATTCTTTCCTTCGTTCTCATCTCTTTTAGCAACCTCTACAGCAGCCCATAGTGCAGCGCCTGCCGATATTCCAACAGAAAATCCTTCTAACTTTGGAAGAAGTCTTGCATACTCATAGGCATCTTCATCTGTCACATCAATTACCTCATCAAAGAGCTCGACCTTTGTCACAGGTGGTGTCAGCCCTCCGCCGATTCCCTGAATCTTATGAGGTCCCGGTTCATGGCCGGTTAAAACAGCGCTTCCATTAGGCTCAACTGCTATTATCTTAAGGTCCGGCTTTTTTTCTCTTAAATAATCACCGGCTCCGGATATGGTTCCGCCTGTTCCTGATGCTGCAAGAAAGATATCGACCTTTCCATCCATATCCTCCCAAATCTCAGGACCTGTTGTCTTATAATGTGCTCCGGGGTTGGCGGGATTACCTCCCTGTCCCATAATTACACCGCCTTCGGTTTTCTCTAATATTTCAGCCGCCTTTGCTCCGGCGCCTGCCATGTTTGCTGCTCCATCTGTAAGAACAACCTCAGCACCATAGCTTTTAAGTGTTGTTATTCTCTCCTTGGACAGATTGCCAGGCATGCAGATAATGCACTTATAGCCTTTTGCTGCTGCAACTGAAGCAAGTCCTATTCCGGTGTTTCCACTGGTTCCCTCAATAATAGTTCCACCGGGCTTAAGTCTTCCGTCTTTTTCCGCTTCGAGAACCATGTTGAGCGCAGGACGAGCTTTCACACTGGCAGTGGGATTAAAGAACTCAAGCTTTGCATATATATGAGCTTTTGTCTTTTCTTTTTCTTCAAGTCTGTGAAGCTGCACAATAGGTGTATGACCTATCAGCTCCAATATGCTGTCATATGTTTTCCCCATGATTAATCTCCATTCTTAAGAAGTCCCTTTAGAGGATTGATACTTGCATCAACTCTGAGAACACTGTTCTTCGGATCTGAAGGATCTCTGTCTGCCTGCTCAGGTGAATTCCAATGAGATACAGATATCTCGGTTATATAATCCTCAACCGTCTCGCCCTTAGGATGACGAAGATATATATCGCCATTAGGATCGGAGGAAAGTGCTGCTCTTTTCCCGTCATCAGCCCAGAGCTCATCATAGTTGATCTGACTTGCTATTCTTTCATTCCAGTCTGCGAAAAGATCCTTATCCTTATCTGTCTTATTTCCTCCAAGAACAAGGTCGTGAACAAATGTGGCATTCTTAAATGCAGGAATATTGTAAAGCTCCTTCATATATCCGTAGATGTTGGGATAATCTGCAATTCTTTTTTTAACGGGTCCTACGTTTTTGAAGTAGCTGGTATCCCATCTTACAAGAGTTACAAAAAATCTGATATCCGAATCAGTGATGTAATCTCCAAAGAGGAATCTGTTTTCCGAGAGTCTCTTCTCAAGCTTATCAAGAGACTCATAAAAATCATCAAAGGCCTCATTGTATGCCTCAAGAGACTGGCAAAATGCCATGCGGTAATGCCCGTTGTTTACATGTGGGAACAACCAGTCATTAAATTCATCAATGACATCCCGATACTTTACAGGGTAAAGATCCGGCGCATCCTCAGGCTGAAGCGCTCTGAAATTCACCTCAAGATAATTTGTCATTCTGTGATAATCGTTATTAACGGCTTTCTTCTCTTTAATATCAACAATAGTAGGTGTTGTTGCTCTTCCCTTAAACTCGGGATTAGCATTCTTGTAAAACTCAGAGAGGAAGTGAGCTCCGGTTCTGGGATCCTTGAAATCCTTCTGATTTGCAAAGCCATGACCATACTTGTTTGTTTCTCCGCTGTGTGTTGTTCTGATATCAAACACCTTATCTGTAAGTCCGAGTATGTCGCGAACAATCACAGGTCTGTTTGACCAGTTGCATCCTTTTGCCCAGTATATCTGATATCTTCCTTCCTCAGCTTTCCACTCACCTTCGCCATCTCCTGATTTAGCAATAAAAGCATTTGGCTGTCTTACAAATGCGCCTCTGTCATCTATCTCGTTTTTAGTCTCCATAGGTCTTGGCGGAACTCCGACCAGACTGGCAAACTTTTCAGCCAGATTGTCAGTATAATTATTCTTTTCTCTGTGTTCAGCTAAGCTGCATGCATTACTCATACCATTTTCTCCTTCCATTTATAGACAAAAGAGGCTAAACTGCCTCTTTTTCCTTTATATAGCTATCCTTGTTTTTTCTACATATTTCTTATATTTGTACAATGGCACTGTCCTTATACCCGCAATTCTCCCATCCTTTTCGAACTTAAGAGAATTGTCATTGGCGTGCATTCGAAATGCCATGGAATAATATGGATATAAAACACCATCATTCCAATTAGTCACTCCGTCTGATGATTGTATAAGCGGCTCCACCCTGAATTTTTCCGATTTCGGAAGCCTTAATATGCTTCCAAGAACAGGCTCAACACTTTTTATTTCACCTGACTCATAAAATTCTACGCCCAGGTCTGTTGTAATATCACCGTAAGGCGTATGGACAGTCAATCTCTCCTTAGGCCAGATGGTTATACTTGCAAGCTGTCCGCTTTCATAAAAATAAAGGCACATGGGTTTAACCTTTTTCATCTCCCCCTGAAGGTTAAACTCTATATCCGTTGCAAGCTCATACTCCTGATCCTCAGTCCAAAAGCCTGAGAGCTGCCCATAAAGCGGAAAAATTCTTTTGATGGCGCCACTTTCATAAAATGTAATAAGTTCTGCAGGAACTTTTCCAAGCGGTGTCTGAATCTCTGTCTGCTCCTGCAGATATATACTATAGAGTGCTCCCCCCTTAAAGTACTCCACAGATGGCCGGTTCTTCTGTCTTCCATCGGATATTTCGTAAAATGGTACGAGATCTCCGACTGGAGTCTTTATTATTTCTTTCTGCATATTGGTAATCACCACATCTCCGATCAAATTAGTACATTCGTCCTATATCGTTCTCTGAATTTATGAATCTTGGGTACCGCTTTATCGATTGGCATAATGACATCCAAAATCGCTATGCCGTATCTTCGAAGCACTTCCTCAGCATGCGGTCCGCTTCTTGCGCAAAGAACAAAATCAACATCCTTAAGATTTTCAGCCACGTCATTCATAATGCTTCCTGAACATCTTACGCAGTCCTCACCGCCTCCGCAGGCTGAGCGCACATCCCTCTCTTCAATTTCTTCGTAGTTACCGTCTTCATCGACCTCAAGGATCAAAAATGAATCCGCATGACCGAAATGTGTATCGATTATTTCACCATCACTTGTGGCAACAGCAATAAGATATGACATAATAAAATCTCCTGTTTATCCGATAAATGCAACCTGAGGGTTTACTGATATCTCACCGTAATAATCTGAAAACAGATCAATACCTCCCTCATATCCAAAATAGTTCTTAGTTCCTAAAAGTGTCTGTCCATAAGGAGCACAAACAGGAATAAATGCACATTCGAGAGCTCTTGCAGTAAGCATATCCCAATTGGATCCAAAGATTACTGAACGACTCTCATGCTCTTTTCGCAGTTCTGCTTCCGCAAGACCGCCATCCTCCGTGAAAATGACCTCGTAATCCTTATCTTCAAGCTCCACATCATAAAGTGATGCTCTGACAGCTTCCTGTCTTTCCTTTGGAACATTGTCCGTAATGTAGATTCTAAGCGGAACCGAACCCATATCATTTACCATGAATCTCGTAATGGAAACCGCTGCCGATGCACTTCCTATAAAATAGAAATCCTTTGGAACATATTTGCAGGAATAAATAAATGGCTGCTGTCTGTTTAAGTAGTAGTAATATCTATCCTCATTTTTTCTTATGTAGCTCTCAGCCGCTATCTGATCAAGGTGTGCATATTCAACGAGAGTCCTTATAAACTTAGTTGTTTCTGTCGGGCCTATCGGCACATTATCAAACTGAAGGTATGGAGTTCCGTACTTTTTCTCCAAAATCTCAGCGATATCAAGATCGACCCAGGGTGCCAGGACAAGATTGAATCCGGCTGAAGGAATCTTTTTTACATTCTCAATGCCGTGTCTGTGACCGTAAATAATATTGGGATGAAGCCCAATCGCTATAAGAAGTTCCTCAAGTCTTTCCAAAGTTCCATGCCAAAAGGTATCGTAGAAAGGAACGATTCCAAACACATTTACCTGAAGAGGATCAACCTCATTTGTAGGTTCCAGAAACTGATTGATAATGGATTTTAAAATCTGACTGTGACCAAAGAGATTGTTGCCCACAAAGCCGGGGAGCTTGGCACTGATTACAGGAATCCTGCTTCCCTCAAAGCTATCCGCTACCTCTTCTATGTCATCACCAACGATTTCAGCTGTACATCCGTCTACAGCAATGATAAGATCCGCATCATAATATTCGATTGCTTTTTCCACAACAGTTCTAAGATGCTCGCCACCTCCGAATACAACATCCGTATTACAGAAATCCGTGCAAGGTACTACGGATTCTTCAAAGGGAACGGGTGACTGTCCGCCGTTTACCCTTCCAAAAATTCCCTGTGCCTGTGCAAGACATCCGGGTCCTGTGTGTGTTACCGGTAATACTCTGTCTATTGCAAGAGCTGTATATATTCCTCCAAGTGCACATGCAACCCTGGATTGTTCAATGCATTCAGCCATTTTGTGCCTCCTTGATAAAACTAAATGGTTCTGATTCCAAGTAAGCCTTGGTAAAGGGTGCAATATATCTTGCCCCGAATTTTTTCTCAAAATTAGTATTTGCCAGTGTCTTGATCACAAGCTCACCAAATTCCACAAGACCTCTATAGCCAACCATAGGAAGCCCAATTCTTACTTCCATAGCAGTAATTCCCTGCTTTATAGCCCATACAGACGCTCTGTGAGCTCTGGAAATAACTATATCCGGAAGATTATGCTTAAGTGTGATCATTGTCTCCATGTTCTGTCCGTCATTTACGCTGGTCGGAACATCCTGATCAAGCTCGTATACGTCGGAAGCAGCAGCAACCTTATCAGGAGTCTCGTTGTCGAGATGAGGATCGTAGTGATAAGCAACTGTATGAACAACCTCCATACCAAGTTCCTTACACATTCTTGTATATTCATAGGCAAAGCTTGCTCCGAGAGCAATGAAAACCTTCTTTCCCTGAAGCTTTTTCTTAACCTTTGCAAGTCTGAAGGCGTAATTCTCTTTTTCTTCCTTAATAATTTCTTCAGCTATGTCCTCTTTTCCAAAGTAAGCACCAAATTCACGAAGGAATCTCTCTACGCCAATTCCACCATAAGGAAGATGTGACTGAAAATACTTAACTCCGAATCTCTGCTCCAGAGCGCCGCATAGGTAACTTGACTGCGCACCACACTGCCCAAATACAGCCTTAGACTCTGATGCTTTGGCAAAATCATCAAGATTTGAACCACCTGTAAGGAAAAGCATCTTGAATCCAAATCTTTCAAACATCCACTCAATGTGGTCTCTTCCCTTGGGATAAAATCCAACATATGTAACAATATCTTTTTTCTCGGAAGGCTCCTTCAAAAGTGCCTTGGAAACAGCGTGACAATATGCGTCAAAGCCTGATGCCCAGATCTTGGAATTGATGCCCTCACTGGATGCATATCCAATCGGTACTCCAAGCTCCTCTGACATTTCTTCAGCTACAGAGCATGCATCCTCACCGATGATTGCTGATACGCAGCTTGATACAACATACATATGCTTAGGATGGTGTCTGTCATATGCAAACTGTATTGTACTTCTAAGCTTTTCAGATGCACCAAATACAGTATCCTGCTCCTTTATATTGGTTGAAAAAATCTTAAGATTTCTCTTCTGGTCAGCATTTTTACTTTCATAGAAGCTGCTACTAAGTGATCTGTTATAACCGCAAAGACCTGCACTGCAGCCAACAGGTGAGTGGTCTATGATAACTGCTCCCTCAAGACCTGCAAGCTGATCAAGACAATGAGAATGGCTGCAGCTGCACCCTGTTGAAAAATCTCTTTTGCTGTTTTTAAGGCATCCTTCGCAGCCCTGTCTTGCCATATCTTTAAGAGTCCCATGGTATCCGGTTATTGAACCGAGGCGGGTCTCTCTACATTCTGAAGTTTGCAAATTAAGATTAACTGCCATCATTAACTCCTTTTTATCTATTTATCAGATTCTGTAATCATCAGTAAGGTTGTCCATAAGACCATACTCAGTAAGTATTTCCTCAAGTCTCTCCTGAGTCATGGGCTTTGGAATAACAAGCATTTCGTTCTTCTCAATTGCTTCAGCAAGATTTCTGTACTGCTGGGCCTGGCCATGCTTAGGGTTGTACTGAATAACTGTCTGCTTATGAATCTCCGCTCTCTGAACCTCATTATCTCTTGGAACAAAATAGATAAGCTGACTTCCGAGCTCTGCAGCAAAAGCCTTTAAAAGTTCCTCTTCTCTGTCAACATTACGGCTGTTGCAGATGATTCCGCCAAGTCTTACACCACCCTTTAATGCGTATTTTCTGATACCCTTACAGATATTGTTAGCTGCATAAAGAGCCATCATCTCGCCTGATGCTACGATGTAGATCTCCTGAGCCTTTCCTTCGCGGATAGGCATCGCAAAGCCGCCGCACACAACGTCTCCAAGTACGTCATAGAATACAAAATCAAGATCCTCAGTATATGCGCCCATTCCTTCAAGTGTTCCGATGGAAGTTATTATTCCTCTTCCTGCACAGCCGACACCGGGTTCAGGTCCACCTGACTCAACGCATCTTATATTTCCAAATCCATTTTTAATAATCTGTTCGAGATTATGAATATTTCCCTCTTCTCTGATGGTGTCCAGAACAGTCTTCTGAGCAAGTCCTCCAAGAAGAAGTCTTGTTGAATCAGCCTTAGGATCACAGCCTACAACCATCAGCTTTTTTCCAAGCTCTGTAAGTCCTGCTGCCAGGTTCTGTGTTGTTGTTGATTTTCCAATTCCACCTTTTCCATAAATCGCAATCTGTCTCATTTTGATTTTCTCCTCAAAAAAATTTTCAATATTTATGCTGTAGTCCACTTCATTGTGTGACCTTCAAAAAGCTTTATAAGCTCATTTATTGCAGTTACAACAACCGCTATCAGGATGATTCCTGCAAAAACTCTCTCATAATCCGCAAAGCTTGACCATTTTCTTACGTAGTAACCAAGTCCTACTGTCGATCCTATGGTCTCAGCCATTGTAAGTATCATGAATGCGGCTGAAATTCTTATTCTTAGGCTTGTGATTATCGGTATTGCACAGTCAGGAAGAAGCACTTTGAAAATCATGTCAAAGTTATTAAGGTTAAGGCTTCTTGCACTGTCCACAAGCTTTTTGTCAACTGCAGCCACATTTCCGATCATGCTCATAAGAGTCGGGAAAAAGATCCCAAGGAAAATCGTAATTATTGAAGCTGACTGGAAGCTTGGCGCCACCGCTACAACATAGGGTGCATAAACCAGCGCAGGTATTGCTGCGATAACATTTATTATTGGTGTAAGTGACTGCCTTGCTCTTTTGTAGTATCCGATAAGTAGTCCAAGGAATACTCCAAGCACCATTCCTGTACCCACACCTGCCAGGATAAGTCCCATGGAATGTACGAACCCCAGCGCCATTCTGTCGTAGTCGGTTGTAAAAATATAGAAGACATTCTCCGGTGGCGGGAATACCGTATAGTGAAGGTTCTTAAACACCTTTGCCTCTAAATCCCATAAAATAGCTATTCCAAAAATGAATGAATACATATCATTTGGATTTTTCCCTTTGTTGTCCTTAAAGAGAGCTGCTAAATGAGCTATCTCAAAAAGCGTAAGGACCACAATATAGGCTAAAGGTGATTTTAGTTCGTAATCAGGCTTTAGAAATGACAGCGCAACCGCTGCAACATATAAAAGATTTGGCAGATTAATGATCTTTTTAATCATATGTATGCACCTTCCTCTGCTATTTCATTACTTACTTTTTCGTAGAACAGACTGATAAGTTCTGAGCGAAGCTTAATGTAAGGAGTACTCTTTGTAAGCTCATCCCGCTGCCTGTCCTCGCCAAATCCTGTCTGGATGTCTTTTCTGATCCTTCTTGGCTGCATGAATATGATTCTGTCAGCAAGATAGAGCGCCTCATCCACGTCATGTGTAATGAACACAACTGTCCTTCTCCTCTCACCATGACTACACAGGTCTCTCAAAAGATCCTGAAGCTCTGCCCTTGTCTTGGTATCAACCGCTCCGAAGGGCTCATCCATAAGGAGAATATCCGGGTCCATAGCAAGACTTCTTGCTATGGCAACCCTTTGCTGTTGTCCTCCTGAAAGCTGTCTTGGATACTTATTTTCGTAGCCCTCAAGACCAACCTTCTTTAAATATTCAAGAGCGATATGTTCAAGCTCTTTCTTAGGTGCCTTTGGATATTTCTGTTTTAGTCCAAAGATCACATTTCTCTTAGCTGTCAGCCAGGCAAAAAGCGAATAATGCTGGAACACTATGCATCTGTCCTTACCGGGGCCATCCACTTCCTTGTCATCAATAAGGATGTGACCCTCCAGCGGAAACTGCAATCCTTCAAGTAATGTTACAAGTGTACTTTTTCCGCAGCCTGACTGTCCGATGATACACACAAATTCTCCATCTGAAATTTTAAGATTTACATTATCAAGAGCCAGATATCTTTTCTCTTCATACTCATATTCAAATGAAACATTCTGTATATCAATTGCAGCCATCGCATTTCACCTCTACTACGTCTGTATTTTCTTCGCATTTATCGCATTTTTCTACGCACGCTGTATCCTGTTCCGCGCAGTTGTCGCATTTTGCAGTTACATCGCCGTATTCACTGTTGTTCGTTTTGAAAAGCTCAAACACATCCTTATATGCTGTAACATCAGGATTTTCTTCAATAAGCTCGTTTACAGCTTCTTCAAATAATGAAATATTGAAATGATCCTTGAGCTCTACTCCTTCAGCAGGAGTGATAAGTCCGGCATCGATCTGTGACTGATAAAGCTTACTTACATTGTTGAAAAGTGGATCCGGACTTACGGGGTTTTTGTACTGTGCAAAAGCACCGGTCTTGATTGGATTAGGTGTTGCTATATATCTTTCAACATATGAGTTATCCTGTTCAATGAATTTAGCAACTGCCTCTACAACCTTTGATGTATCATCTCTATAATCAACAAGAGCTCTTGTCTGTGCTCTAAGGAGCTTTTTGAATGCTCTTTGATGTTCATTAAAATATGTCTGGTTTGCAGTCTGTCTGCAGCATACGAAATTGCCAAGTACTTCCGCTAACTGGAAGGCCTCAACAAGTCCTGCCTTCTCACCGACTATCAGGAACTCCTCTGTAAGGAAGCCTGCATCTATCGTGCCTTTCTTTAGCGCCTCAAGAACCTGATCAGTAGCAGGAATTTCTACCCAATCAACATCTTCACGTTCAATTCCGTTTTCCTTAAGAAGTGCAAGCAACTGAGAATAAGTTGTGCTTGTAGGACTGTAGGCTATCTTCTTACCTACCCAGTTGTTATAATCCCTAAAATCTACATCCTCATTTCCCTTGCCCTTAACCATTGAAGATCCTTCAGTTGCTGTTCCTGCGTAGATGACAAGATCATTGCCCTGAGCGATCTGGGAAAGTGAAGGAACAACTGCATAGGGCCAAACCTCAAGCTTTCCGGCTGAAAGTGCTGCCAGGGCCTGAGTTGAATCATCAAGCGGAACAAATTCAACATCAAGCCCTTCCTCTTTGTAATAACCAAGCTCCTGTGCCGCAACTACAAGTGCTGGTCTTACTGCTCCTGATGTAACAAGTCCGATCCTGAGCTTGTCCACTGTATCATCAGTGCTTGCTGCCTTTGGAGCACTTTCATCAGTGATATTCTCCGCTGATGTGCCAGCCTGTCCCCCACAGGCAGCCGCGCCACTTAGTAGTGTTACTATGCCGAGTACTGATATTACCTTCTTTAATGTTTGTGTTACTTTCTTTTTTTTCATGTTCTCCTCCTGATCTTTGGTATAAAAAAAGAGATACAAGCTCAATCTGCGATTGAATGCTTATACCTCCGGTTGTCCAGTCAGTACTGCTTTATTTGTTCTCTTGTTTTATACTTGCTTTGTTATTGTCAATTATACATAGATTATTACTTTTTCAAATTATAGAATAGCTATCATTCGCTATAACTATGAGTTATCACTAGTTTCTTGTTTGTTTTCTATAACAAAGAAAAACAGACCCTCAAAAGTCAGATTGTTCATCCGCCTTTTGGAGGTCTGTCCTTTAATGTCTGTTTTCAATTTGTCATCATGTTAAGTCACATGCACGCCTATTACTTTGACTCAGCGTATTCCTGAAGTGACTTGATGCTGCCTGCGCCTGCCTTTTTCACTTCTCTTATACCCTGAGCTGCTGCCTTAGCTGCCGCAACCGTTGTTATATAAGGGATGCGGGCCTTTATTGCTGCACGGCGAAGATATGCATCATCATACTTCGCACCCTTCTCAATAGGTGTATTTATCACAAGCTGAATATCACCATTCTTTATGAGATCCTCGACATTTGGTCTTCCGCCCTCATAGTTCTTAAGAATCTTTGTGGCAGGGATACATGCCTCTACTATAGTTTCATAGGTCTTTCCTGTAGCATAAACCTTGAAGCCCTCTTTAACAAAGGCCTCAGCGATTTCAGATGCATCAGGCTTATCCTCTGTATTTAATGATATAAGCACTGCACCCTCAAGAGGAAGCGCAGCATTTGCTGCTTCTTCTGCCTTGAAGAAGGCTTCACCCGGAGTCTTTGCAAGTCCAAGAACTTCACCTGTTGAGCGCATTTCAGGTCCGAGAACAGGATCTACTTCAGGGAACATATTGAAGGGGAATACCGCTTCCTTAACACCATAGTATTCAGGCTCTGTATTCTTCTTATTATCAATAAGCTCCTGAACAGGTGATGGTCTTCCTGTAAGGGATGCTGTGATAATATCTGTAGCAACAGGCACCATCTTGATACCGCAAACCTTTGATACAAGCGGCACTGTACGGGATGCACGTGGATTAGCCTCAAGCACGTAAACTGTGTCATCCTCGATCGCATACTGCATATTCATAAGTCCAACAACGTTCATCTCAACAGCGATTTTTCTTGTATATTCCTCAATGGTCTTAAGGTGCTTCTCTGAGATATGCTTTGAGGGAACTATACATGCTGAGTCACCTGAGTGAATACCTGCAAGCTCAATGTGCTCCATAACAGCAGGAACAAAAGCCCTCTCGCCATCACTTATGGCATCAGCCTCACACTCCAGCGCATTGTGAAGGAATCTGTCGATAAGGATCGGACGGTCAGGGGTTACACCGACTGCTGCCTTCATATAACCTTCCATGCTCTCTTCGTCTCTTACAATCTCCATTCCTCTTCCGCCAAGCACGAAGGAAGGGCGAACCATTACAGGATAACCGATTCTTGCAGCTATCTCTTTTGCACCTTCTACATCAGATGCCATTCCTGACTCAGCCATGGGAATCTGAAGCTTCTCCATCATCATTCGGAACTGGTCTCTGTCCTCTGCGAGATCGATAACTTCAGGAGTTGTTCCAAGGATGTTTACACCCTCTTCCTTAAGCTTTGCAGCGAGGTTAAGAGGTGTCTGTCCACCGAACTGAGCGATAACGCCTACAGGCTTTTCTTTTCTGTAAATCTGAAGTACATCCTCAAGTGTAAGAGGCTCAAAGAAAAGTGTATCCGATGTGTCATAGTCTGTAGAAACAGTCTCAGGATTGCAGTTTACAATTATAGTTTCAAAGCCGAGCTTCTTAAGGGCAAGAGCCGCATGTACGCAGCAGTAATCAAACTCGATACCCTGTCCTATACGGTTGGGACCGCCACCAAGAATCATGATCTTCTTAGCACCCTCTGCTGATTCTGGCATGGGATTTTCAAGCTCAGCGTCTGTCTTATATGTTGAGTAATAATAAGCAGCGCCTTCCGTTCCATATACATGAACGCCGTCCCATTTTTCCGTAAGGCCAAGCTCATCTCTCTTATTTCTGATGTCATCCTCAGATACACCAAGAAGACCTGAAAGATATCTGTCCGCAAAACCATCTTCTTTTGCCTTTATGAGAGCTTCCTTTGAAGGAACACTTCCCTTGAAGTTTTCAATAAGAGATGTTTCCTCTTCGACAAGCTCTTTTATCTCATTAAGGAAGTAGTGCTTAACCTTTGTGATATCAAATATCTCATCAACCGTCACACCCTTCTTGAGTGCTTCATATATAAGGAAGTATCTCTCGGAGGAAGCATCCTTTAAAAGATGAAGAAGCTCTTCCTTATCCATCTCCTCATATTTCTTCACATTACCAAGACCATATCTTCCTTTTTCCAGGGATCTTATAGCCTTCTGGAAAGCTTCCTTGAAGTTCTTACCGATGGACATAACTTCACCGACAGCTCTCATCTGTGTGCCAAGCTTATCCTCAACGCCGTGGAATTTTTCAAAGGCCCAGCGGGCAAACTTAACAACGACGTAATCACCGTTGGGAACATATTTATCCAGTGTTCCAAACTTAGAATCAGGAAGCTCAGACAGAGTAAGTCCTGTTGCAAGCTTAGCTGACACAAGCGCAATCGGGAATCCTGTTGCCTTACTTGCAAGGGCTGAGGATCTTGATGTGCGGGGGTTGATCTCGATAACTACAATTCTTCCTGTCTTAGGGTCATGAGCGAACTGTACATTGGTTCCGCCTATAACACCGATGTGCTCAACGATCTTGTATGCCTGACGCTGAAGCTCCTTCTGTAGCTCCTCATCTATTGTGAGCATAGGCGCTGTACAGAAGGAATCTCCTGTGTGCACACCAACAGGATCTACATTTTCAATAAAGCAAACTGTGATCATGTTGTTGTCTTTATCTCTTACAACCTCGAGCTCTAATTCCTCCCATCCAAGGATAGATTCCTCTACAAGAACCTGATGGATGATTGATGCTGCAAGACCTCTTGCACAGACTGTCTGAAGCTCTTCTTTATTATAGACAAGGCCGCCACCTGCACCGCCCATGGTATAGGCAGGACGAAGAACAACAGGGTATCCAAGCTCATCAGCTTCTGCCAGCGCTTCCTCTACGCTGTAGCAGGCCTTTGATCTTGCCATTTCTATACCGAGCTTATCCATTGTATTCTTAAACTCAGTTCTATCTTCACCTCTCTCAATGGCGTCAACCTGAACACCTATGACCTTGACATTATATTTATCAAGAACACCTGCCTTATATAATTCAGCACACAAATTAAGACCAGACTGTCCTCCCAAATTGGGCAAAAGAGCATCCGGTCTTTCTTTTTCAATTACAGCCGCAACGCGGTCAACATTTAAAGGCTCAATATAAGTCTTGTCAGCCATCTCCGGATCAGTCATGATAGTAGCCGGATTGGAATTAACAAGTACTATTTCATATCCAAGGCTTCTGAGTGCCTTGCACGCCTGAGTTCCTGAATAGTCAAATTCACACGCCTGTCCGATAACGATAGGACCAGAACCGATGATAAGAACTTTGTGAATATCTTTTCTCTGTGCCATACTCTCCTCCAAAAATAATCTCCTCAAATTTCATTACCCAACATGATACCACAATATCACTTTAATGTGCTAAAGAATTTTCACTTATTTTTTGTTTTATAAAAAGGCTATATATAATGAAAAGCAGGAGTCATTACGACTCCTGCCATATAAAATCAGTCACCAACCTTTTTGATGTAAAGTTCATATGTACCATCGCCATTATCATCAAGTCTGAGAACTTCGTGTCCTTCTTCTTTGATGCTTCGCGGTACGTTCTGAACAGGTTCTCCATCATTTAAATGAACCTGGAGAATCTGTCCTTCATCTAATTCTTCAAGGGCTATGCCGGCTTCATGTGCTACCTCCGAAACAGCAGGTACATCAAGAACCTTAAGAGAAGGGTTCGATATCAGTTCAGCAAAAATAACTCTTGTTTTGTCCGTTATCTTTTCCCTGACTTTTTCCGGAGTCATATCATCAACAAACACTGCGTGAATACCAATCTTTTCAAGGTCATGAAAAAGAGAGATTGTTCCACCATAAAGTCCGCTTCCGGCAATTATCTCATCACCGCAGGAACAGACTGCAAGAAGTGCTGTCGTGATAGCCGACATACCGCTGCTACAGCTCACGGCGCCGACTCCGCCCTCAAGCTCATCTATCCTCTGCTCAAAGGCTGACAGGGTAGGATTTCCTATCCTTGAATAGGCATAGCCCATGCTTTTATGCAAAAAGACCTTCTCAAGTTCCTCCATGCTCTCGTATTTGAAAGCAGTGACCTGGGAAACAGGCGGGAGGATTTCTCTTCCGGGGTTATCTGCTATGGATTTTCCATGTAATAGTTTTGTGTTGAATTCCATTTATTAAGCTCACCTCATGAAAAATCTTTTCCCTTATTTTGTAAAAAGAGCTGTTGAATAGTATCTGTCTCCACTGTCAGGAAGGAGAGCCACAATGACCTTTCCTTCATTTTCAGGCTTCTTTGCATATTCAATTG
Source organism: Butyrivibrio sp. VCD2006 (assembly GCF_000423925.1). Taxonomy (GTDB): domain Bacteria; phylum Bacillota; class Clostridia; order Lachnospirales; family Lachnospiraceae; genus Butyrivibrio. The sequence goes on along the minus strand of NZ_AUIX01000009.1, from coordinate 108,261 downwards.
CCGCAAACAGTGCTGCGCCTGAAGAAATACCTACAGATATGCCCTCTTTCTTTAACAAGTCAAAGTGTAAAAGCATTGAAATGATAATACTATCTATTTGCCTACTGTGTCAATATGTTATTAATAACCAATTACTTATATCCTCCTAAAAGAAAAAACATCCAAGATGCCCCGTTGTCATCCGGGTTCTCTTGGATGTTCTTATGCAGTCTCTTTTTCTGCAATTGCAAAAACTCTGTTAAATTCACAAATTAGATCAGCTATGCCTTCAATTCCTACTGAAAGTCTTAAGGTGCAATCGGTGATTCCATTCTTTTTCAGGACATCTGCAGGAACATCTGCGTGCGTCTGGGTGACAGGATATGTGATAAGTGTTTCGGTACCACCAAGACTCTCGGCAAAATATATGAGCTCCACATTATTGAGGATGGCCCTTGCAAACTCCGCGCTGTCTACCTCAAAGGTAATCATTGCTCCAAAGCCTCTGGCCTGCTTTTTCATGATTTCATAGCCGGGATGCTCAGGAAGTCCGGGATAAATAACCTTCTTAACATGCTTATTTGTCTTAAGATAATTTGCAAGCTTTAATGCATTCTCTCCTGACCTCTCAAGTCTTACTGCAAGAGTTCGTATACCGCGAAGTATAAGCCAGCTGTCAAAAGGACTAAGACCTGCACCTATTGTGTTCTGAATAAATCTTATCCTGTTATCCAGATCCTCATCCTTTACAATTACAAAACCGCCGATAGTATCATGATGGCCTCCCAAAAACTTGGTTCCGGAATGAATCACAATATCTGCTCCTAATAATAACGGATTCTGAAAATAGGGTGACATAAAAGTATTGTCAACAATAAGAAGAAGTTCTTTCTCTTTTGCCACCCGTGATATTTTTTCAATGTCAGTAACATTCATCATCGGATTTGTAGGTGTCTCAAGATATATGGCCTTTGTATTTTCCTTTATGAAAGGCTCTGGATCTTCAGAACTCAGATTCACCGCTGTGTATTCAAATCCGTTTTTTATGCATATCTCATTAAAAAGCCTTATGCTGCCACCATACAGATCAGAATCTATTATTATGTGATCTCCGGGCTTAAAAAGCTCCATCACTGTCGCGATGGCTGCCATTCCGCTTGCAAAAGCGATTGCATCTCTTCCGCTTTCAAGATATCCGACAATTGATTCAAGCTGCTTTCTTGTTGGATTTTGTGTCCTTGTATAAGCAAATCCCGAAGTCTCTCCAAAACCAGGGTGCTTGAATGTCGCTGTCTGATAAATCGGAAAACTTATCGCTCCCCACTGATCCATAAGTGATCTGTCCAGCTGCTGACATTTTGTATCCAAGCTGCAATTTATCTCAGTGCATCTGTTACATCCACTACAGTCCATATCACATACTACCCGGTCAGATTTTATCGTCCGATCAGATTTTTCCTTTCCTTTTCTCTATTGCATCCTTTAGCTGTAAAAGTGCTTTTTCCAAAGTTTTTCTTGTGCAGGCGATATTGATTCTTTCAAAGAGATCTGTCTGCCTGCTAAATACTATTCCGGGGTCAAGCCACAGCTTTGCCTCTTCAACTATAAGTTTTGCCAGCTCTCTTCTGTCTGTTGTCACTTCTGAAAAGTCCAGCCAGATCAGATATGTCCCTTCAGGCTCAATGAGTTTTATTTCAGGCAGATTTTTCTTTAAGAAATCTCTCGCAAAATCAAGATTATCCTGAATATAATCATTCAGCTCATCCATCCAGTCAGCGCCTTTTTCATATACTGAGATCGTAGCAGTAAGTCCCATTATATTTGCCTGGCTATAGCCTCCTGCCGAGTTTTCTCTTTTGAATCTGTATCTTATTTTTTCATTAGGGATTATGATGTTCGCTATCTGAAGTCCCGCAATATTGAAGCTTTTGCTGGGAGATGTGCCGAGTACAAGATTTTTTATATACTTATCTCCCAGCTCCATGTATGAGGTATGTTTATAGCCTTTATATATAAAATCACTGTGTATCTCATCTGCGAAAACTATCACACCATATCTGTTACATATGTCTCCGATTTTTGTAAGTTCTTCTTTAGTCCAGACTCTTCCCACCGGATTATGTGGGCTGCAGAGAAGAAACAGCTTAACGTTATTAGACTTTATCTTCTCTTCAAAATCCTCAAAATCGATTTCATAGTATCCATTCTTATAGACAAGCTGGTTATTTATGAACTTTCTCCCATTCAGCTCTACAGTTTCCCTAAAGGGATAATAGACAGGTTCCTGTGCAATAATGCTATCTCCCGGCTCTGTAAAGGCTCTTACTGCAACTGCTATTGCATAGACAACACCCGGAGTAATGACATTCCACTCTTCCTCTATCTCAAAGCCATGACGATTTTTAAACCAGTTTTTCAAAGCATTTTTATAGTCCTGCTTCGGGTCTGTATATCCGAAAACTCCATGCCTTACTCTCTTTTCAAGATCCTCAAGAATCTCATCCGGAAGTTTGAAATCCATGTCAGCAACCCATAGGGGAAGAAGGTCATCTCTTCCCTTACGTTCAACACCGAAATCGTACTTAAGACTGGATGTACCTCTTCTGTCTATCTCCTCATCAAAATTGTATTTTTTAAGGACATCATTAGCCATGTGAAAAAGTCTCCCTGACATTTAGTCTTTTCTGAAATACCTGCATGCTGTATTCCGAAACTCCCGGAACACCCACCGCATCTGCCCGGCAATGAGCACAATGTCTGAATACCTTTATATACTTTTCTGCTTCCTCCCTGACCTTCTCGATAAGCTCGGCCGTCGGCCTCTCCACATCTGAAAGCTTATGCTGCGGGATCAGAGGAATAATATTGTAGATAAGAGCTCCAAGCTCCTTTACTGTCTTTGCAACTTCGCTTATATGCTCATCATTTATTCCGGGAACCAGGACTGTATTAATCTTTACTGTGACACCGGCATCGGCAACCTTTTTTATTCCCTTTAACTGATTTTCAATCAGTATCTTTGCACCCTCTACACCCTCATACTTTTTTCCGTGATATATGATGTAATCATTTATCTTCGCCTCAATCTCAGGATCAACTGCATTCACGGTAACAGTCAGCGTATCAACTCCAATTTCCAAAAGTTCATCTGCTCTCTCATAAAGCAGAAGTCCGTTTGTACTCATGCACTTTAAGAGCTCCGGATGCTTTTCAGATATTTTTTTGAAAGCTTCAAAGGCATAGTCAGTTGCCAGTGTATCACCGGGTCCCGCAATTCCGGCAACCTTTATATTTGGTGCTATTTCAAGTGCTCTGTCTATGAACATATTTGCTTCATCAGGTGTGATTATTTTGGAAGTGACTCCCGGTCTCTGCTCAACATCATTAACTGTTCTGTCGCAGAATTTGCATGAAATATTACATCCCGGGCTCACGGGAAGATGAATTCTGCCCGCATTAAATCTACATCCACCAAAGCATGGATGATTTTTTTCAAGTTCTTCAATTGTTCTGGCCATATCTCCTACTCCTTAAAAGCTCAGTCGAATCTCTGCTTAGTGCTGGTCTCGACCTGAACTATTCTCCCATCATGGATCGTGATGATCACGTTCCCATACTTCAGCTCCTCAACCTTTTTCCGTATCTCTTCCCATACCTTTTCATTTCTTTCTCTGGCCATCTTTACTCTCCCCATTTATTCATACGCAAAAGTCTTTAAAAATCTCTTTGCTCTGTCAGTGGACGGTTCCTCAAAAAACTTTTTCACATCGCTTGATTCTTCGACGATTTCACCCTGATCAAAGAAAACAATTCTGTCTGCCACGGCCCTGGCAAATGCCATCTCATGGGTGACGATGATCATAGTTGATCCGCTTTTAGCAAGATCAAGCATTGTCTGCAAAACTTCATGTACCATCTCCGGGTCAAGAGCTGCAGTAACTTCATCAAATAAGAGTACATCAGGGTGCATTAAAAGTGCTCTTACAATAGCAACTCTCTGCTTTTGTCCGCCTGAGAGCTGCCTTGGATAAAAGTCCTTTTTATCTGCAAGACCTACTCTGTCGAGCAATTCAAGTGCCTCTCTTTTAACATCATCCTTAATTCTTTTTTGTACTTTAACCGGTGCAAGAATTGTATTTTCTATAACCGTCTTATGCGGAAAAAGATCATAGGATTGGAAAACCATACCTATCTTTTGTCTGATATTACTGATGTCCTTTTTATCCGGCTCCACCGGAAGTCCGTCAACAGTTATAACGCCGCCCTGAATCTCCTCAAGGCCGTTTAGGCACCTCAAAAAGGTACTCTTACCGCATCCTGAAGGTCCGATGATAACTACAACTTCCCCTTTTTTCACGGAAAGATTAATGTCCTTTAGGACTACATTTCCACCGAATTCTTTATGTAAATGTTTTACTTTAACGAGCTCACTCAATTTAATGCCCACCTTTTTTCAAGTTTTACTGCAAATCTGCTGATCGGCCAGCAGACAATGAAATATAAGAAGAACACAACTGCGAAAACTCCGAAGGCAGCATTAGGTGATGCCTTCCTGTTAGCCTCTATTATCTGCTGTGCCACCTTTAAGACTTCAACTATACCTATCATCATTACAAGTGAAGTTGTCTTTATCATTCTGGTGACAAGATTTATTGATAGAGGAATGAGTCTTCTTATCGTCTGAGGAAAGATTATAAAAAAATGCACCTGGAACTTATTAAGTCCTAGTGCATATGCCGAGTCATATTGTATTCTCGGTATGCTTTTTATAGATCCCCTGACAAGGTCCCCCATCTCTGCGGTTCCCCAAAACACAAAAACTATTATTGCGGAAAGCTCTGCAGAAATATTGATTCCAAAAACTCTTGTTGTTCCAAAATATACTATGAACAGCAATACCATCTGTGGCATTATTCTGACAATCTCAAGATATACCCTTAAAAGAAAACGCATGACCGAATTCTTTGATGTCATAAGTACACCGATTATCAGGCCGAGTACTATACTTAATGCCACAGAGATAAGGCTGATTTCTACCGATACCCAAAGACCTTTTAAAAGTCTAAGCATGTTTGTGCCCTTAAAGAGCACATCAATTCCCAAACTCTGCATAGCGTACCCTCCTCTCTATTATTGATCCCAGGATTGATACGGGAAGCAGCATTATAAGATAATAAATAACCAGTAAAAAGAGACATTCTATTGTCTTTGCATACATTCCTATGAGGTCCTTAGCTGTAAACATCAGATCCATAAGGCTTATTGTCGAAAAAACAGAAGTCTCCTTTAGCAGGAAAATTACATTTGCCATTATTCCCGGCATGCTTACTGAAAATGCCTGTGGGAGGATTATGCTCCAAAAGACCTGACCATGTGTCATCCCAAGAGAAAGAGCACTCTCACTCTGAATTTTATCGATTGATTCAAGACCGCTTCTCATGGTCTCTATCATGTATGCTCCGCCTATAAGGCCGAGCCCCAATATACCACAAAGCTCCGCTGATACCCTAAGTCCAAGCTTTGGAAGTGCAAAGTATATGAAAAACAGCTGAACCAGGAGCGGAGTGTTCCTAAACAACTCAATATATATTTTCAAAACTCTGGAGACTACAGGTATCTTAAAATAGATGGCAGCCGCCCCTGACAGCCCTATGGCAAAGGCTGTCAGGATGCCAAGCACGCCTATTTTAACAGTCAGAAGTAGTGCTTCGTTATATAGCGGTATATAGGATTTAAGCACATTTACATCCATTTTTACTGAACCTTACCACCCTCTACAACAAGGGTATCTTCATAGTCCTTTCCATAAGTATCAAGGAGTGTTGCCTCGTAATCTTCATGGAAGAAGTTGTCATTTCCAATAGTCTCAATCTCATCGTTGAGCCATGTAAGAAGTGATTCATTGCCCTTTGTTACTGCAGGTGCAATTGTGTCTGCATCTCCAAGTGAAGGAATTCCTACTGTGAAGCCCTCGTTCTCAAGTGAGAAGGCAATAACCTCTGTATTATCATTAGCCCATGCAACAGCGTTGCCGTTTTCAAAAGCTGTCTTTGCTTCTGCGTATGCATCATACTTCTGAAGCTTAATATCAGGATAGTTCTTCTCAAGATATGTCTCAGCTGTTGTTCCGGAGATGACAATGATCTGATCATCTGCGCCTACAGCATCAAGACTCTCTACTACAGCATCGGAAGGTGATACAACTCCAAGCGCAACATTCATGTAGGGAAGTGCAAAATCAACCTCCTGTGCTCTCTCTTCAGTAACAGTAAAGTTAGCAAGAATAATGTCTACCTTACCTGTCTGGAGGTATTCAATTCTGTTAGCAGCTTCTGTTGATACATAGTTTATGTCTACGCCAAGATCCTCACCGATCTTCTCTGCAAAATAAACATCATATCCTGCATACTCGCCGTTCTCATCAACGTATCCAAAGGGACTCTTGTCTGAGAATACACCGATGTTGATGGTTCCACTCTCCTTGATCTCATCAAGTGTCCTATAAACTGTATCGCTCTTTTCCTCAGAAGCTTCTGCTGCATCAGTAGTTGCTGGTGTTTCGTCCTCTACTGTTGTAGCATCCGAAGCTGCGCCGGATGATTCTGCCTTTGCAGTACCGCAACCTGCAAGAGATGCAAATGCAAGTGTTGTTGTGGTTAACAGTGCTCCGATTTTTGTTAAATAATTCTTTTTCATAATTCTCTCTCCTCTTAAATCCCCTCATCCGCCCTTCGGGCACCTTCCCCCCAGGGGGAAGGCAAAATAATAATCATCGCCCTAATGGAAGGCTGGTTCTCCCTTAATGGAAGGATGGTTCTACCCTAATGGAAGGATGGTTCTACCCTAATGAAAGGCTACTCATGCCCTGATGAAAGGCTACTCATGCCCTGATGAAAGGCTACTCATGCCCTGATGAAAGGCTTATAAACATAGCCTTCCCCCTTAGGGGGAAGGTGGCACGAAGTGCCGGATGAGGGGTTAATAACAATTACTTTGCTGCTGCAAATCCTTTTTCAAGGTCAGCAATAATATCATCTATATGCTCAGTACCGATTGAAAGTCTGATTGTGCTCTGTGTGATTCCCTGATCTGCAAGCTCCTCATCATTAAGCTGTGAGTGAGTTGTTGTAGCGGGATGAATAACAAGGCTCTTTACATCTGCAACATTTGCAAGAAGTGAAAAGATCTCAAGATTGTCGATGAGCTTCCAAGCTGCCTCTTTTCCGCCCTTGATCTCAAATGTAAAGATTGAAGCTCCGCCGTTCGGGAAGTACTTCTCATAAAGTGCATGATCAGGATGATCTGAAAGTGAAGGATGGTTAACCTTCTCTACCTGAGGGTGAGCTGCAAGGAACTCAACTACCTTCTTTGTATTCTCTGCATGTCTGTCGAGACGAAGCGAAAGTGTCTCAACACCCTGAAGAAGAAGAAATGCATTGAAGGGTGAAATTGTTGCTCCTGTATCTCTAAGAAGTATTGCTCTGATATATGTAACAAAAGCTGCAGGTCCTACAACGTCATAGAAGGATACTCCATGATAGCTGGGGTTCGGAGCTGCTATCTGAGGATAGTTGCCGCTCTCCTTCCAGTTGAACTTACCGGATTCTACGATGATTCCACCAAGAGTTGTTCCATGTCCACCGATGAACTTTGTTGCTGAATGAACAACGATGTCAGCGCCATGCTCAATTGGTCTTATAAGGTAAGGTGTTCCGAAGGTGTTATCAATTACAAGCGGAAGTCCGTGCTTATGAGCGATCTCTGCAATAGCATCGATATCCGGAATATCACTGTTGGGATTTCCAAGAGTCTCAAGATATATAGCTCTTGTGTTTTCCTTTATTGCTCCCTCAACCTCTTCAAGATTATGTGCATCAACAAATGTTGTTGTAATTCCATACTGGGGAAGTGTGTGTGCTAAAAGATTGTAGCTTCCACCGTAGATGGTCTTCTGAGCAACGATGTGTCCACCATTTGCTGCAAGTGCCTGTATTGTATAAGTGATAGCTGCTGCTCCTGATGCAACTGCTAAAGCTGCGCTTCCGCCTTCAAGGGCTGCTATTCTCTTTTCGAAAACATCCTGTGTTGAATTTGTAAGTCTGCCATAGATGTTTCCTGCATCTGCAAGTCCGAATCTGTCTGCAGCATGCTGTGAATTTCTAAATACATAAGATGTGGTCTGATAAATCGGAACCGCTCTCGCATCTGTTGCCGGATCCGGCTGCTCCTGACCAACGTGTAACTGAAGTGTCTCAAATCTGTAATTACTCATACCATATACCTCCAAATCTGACTGTTTTTTGCTTTGCTTTTCTCTAAGCTTGGATTGATGATACAATCCTTTTACCTATCACGTCAATAGGTTTTACGATAAGCTTTTGTTGTACCTTGCGATAACCAAACCATAATTCTTGAAGTGAATTATGTGCTATACTATTTTTAGATTTCTGTGCACTAATAATCAGTCATAAAAATAATAAAAAAGGAGAATTATAATGTTTTCTACAAAGGGACGTTACGCACTTAGAGTAATGATAGACCTTGCACAACAGGATAGTTCAGAATATATACCTCTTAAGGATATTGCAGAGAGACAGGATATCTCAAAGAAGTATCTTGAGATCATCGCAAAGGAAATGGTAAAAGGAGGACTCATCGTCGGTGCCAGCGGAAAGCATGGCGGATATAAGCTTCTCAGAGAACCTTCAGAATACTCCGTAGGTGAAGTTATAGATCTTATGGAAGGAACCTTTGCACCGGTTGTTTGTCTTGAAGAAAATGCAGAGGAATGCCCCCGCATAGATAAATGTAAGACCGTATCTATGTGGAAGGAATTCTATGAAATAGAAAAAGACTTTTTCTATAATAAAAAAATAAGTGACCTGCTTTAATGCAAAAAGGTCAGCCATACGTTTCAAAAAATCAAGGCTATAAATCGCAAGTATCTGCGTTTATAGCCTTTTAAAATTAATCTGATATTTTGTTATGTCTAGTAAGACTTCACTTCTCTCCACAGATCGCTCAGATGTCTGTCAACTTTCTCTCCAAGACTTACCTGAACCTCCAGATTATATTTAGACAGATCAGGAAAAGCAATCGGTGAATTTCTGATATCCTCATCCTCAATGTAATCTCTGGCCGGAATATTGGGCGTTGAGTAGGTTATATAGTCAAAATTAAGATATGCTATATCAGGGCGGCAAAGATAATTTATGAACTTCTCGGCATTTTCCTTATGCGGTGCGCCCTTAGGAATCACCCAGGAATCCATCCATAGAGCCGTACCCTCTTTTGGAATCACGTACTCCAGATCCGGATTTTCACGCTGTGTAAAAATGGCTTCTCCGGAATAAATAACTCCAAGAGCTGCCTCGTTACCTATCATCTTATCACGGACCTGATCTATAACATAAGCCTGCACCAAAGGTTTTTGCTGCTGCAAAAGCTCTTTCGATGCCTGAAGCTCATCTTCGTCGATGGTGTTCATGGAATATCCAAGATATTTTTCTGCCACCATGAAAGCATCTCTTATCGAATCCTGCATCAAAATCTCGTCTTTATACTTTGGATCCCAGAGTATACTCCAGGAATCAACTTTTTCTTTGACCATGGTCTTGTTGTAAAGAATACCTACGGTTCCCCAGACATAGGGCACGGCATATTGATTTTCCGGATCGTAATCCCTGGCCATCTCCCAGTATTCGTCCCCTATATTCCCATAGTTCGGAACATTGTCAAAATTGATTTCCTGCAAAAGATCGTTATCGATCATTTTCTTGATCATATAGTCGGAAGGGCAGACCACATCATAATTCACAGCACCCGCTTTTATTTTCGGATACATTATCTCATTGGTCTCATATTCATCATATACTACTTCTATCCCGGTTTCTTCGGTAAACATTGTGAGAATCTCAGGATCTATATATTCGCCCCAGTTGTACACATAAACAACATTATCATCATTGTTCTTTGAAGCTTCATTACCTGCACAGCCGGACAAAGCTGATGTGATTAAAAAGAGACTCAAAAATAATAACTGCTTTTTCATAGAGCCCCTCCCCTTCCTGAACTTACTACTACCTGCTTCCTTGTCCTTACCTTAATCTGTCCTTCAGGCCTCCTGGTTCCGGGTCTGTAATTTACCATGAAAAGCAGAATCAGGATAGTCAGGAACATGATAGTCGAAAGCGCATATATTTCGGGATTGACTCCTTTTTTCACTTCAGAATAAATCTTGGTTGAAAGTGTATCAAATCCCGGTCCCTGGGTGAAATGAGTAATGATAAAATCATCAAGAGACATGGTAAAGCTCATAAGGAATCCTGAAAGGATGGCACCCATAAGATCCGGAACTATTACCTTGAAAAATGCATATACAGGCGTTGCTCCGAGATCCAGAGCGGCCTCATAAGTGCTGATTTTTAGTTCTCTGTACCTTGGCATAACCGACAGGATTACATAAGGAATATTGAAGGTTATGTGTGATAAAAGTACTGTTGTGAAGCCCATTGTGGCTCTTGCTGCTATAAACAGAAGCATAAGGCTTACACCTGTAACAATATCAGCATTTAGCATTGGGATATTGGTTACTCCCATTATTATGCTTCTGCTTCTTTTTTTCATAAACAGCATACCTGTACATGCCGCTGTTCCAAGTATCGTGGCAATAAATGCAGAGAGAAAGGCCAGTATAATCGTAGTCCTGAAGGCACTTATTACTTCTTCATTTTGAAAAAGCCCTATATACCAGTTAAGAGTAAAGCCTCCAAAATGAGAACGAGATTTACTGGAATTAAATGATAATATCATCAGGGTCGCTATAGGGGCATACATGAATATCAAAACCAAAGTCAGATAAAAATTTCCAAGTCTTTTCTTCATTTGATATCCTCCCTGTCATAATTCGAAGTGATTATCATGCTGATTACAATAAATACCATCAGCACCACAGAGAGTCCCGCTCCGGCATTCCAATCAGAATCCTGAGTAAATAGCTGCTCTATTACATTACCGATAAGAAGTATTTTTCCTCCTCCCAATACGTCCGAGATGACGAAGGTAGTAAGACTGGGGACGAATACCATTGTAATTCCGGAAATAACACCTGGAAGGCTTAATGGCCAGATAACTCTGAAAAATATCTCCTTATAGCCTGCGCCAAGATCCCTGGCCGCATTGATAAGATCCTTATCAATTCTTGAAACAGAATTATAAACAGGAAGAATCATAAAGGGCAAAAAATCATAAACCATTCCCAAAAGAATAGCCGGTGGTTTGTTGATGATATAAATAGGCGGTAGACTTAGCGCTGACAAAATCCCGTTTATTACTCCTTTTCTTTCAAGGATATTCTGCCATGCATATGTGCGAAGCAGAGAATTCATCCACATGGGAAGGATAAATAAAAGGGACAAAATTGATGAGTTGCTGCTTACTGTCGATGAGAGTATCAGCGCCAGCGGGTATGCAATAAGAAGGCATATCAGCGTCGACACTAATGAAAATGCCATAGAAAGTAACAGTGCCTTAATATTCACATAGGAAATAATGTCAGCCACATTGTCAAAAGAGAATGCTCCCGACGCATCTGTAAAAGCATAGTAAATCACAAGACATAAAGGAATTATTATAAAACCTGCACTCCACAGGATGTAGGGCGAGGCAAGAAGTTTTACACGCTTATCACTCATTTATTTCCACCGCTTTCTCATCATCATACTCAGCTTTGTGCATGATCTGAATATCAAAGGGATCTACATGTATTCCAACTCTTGAGTCCACAGCAAAGCAATCCGTTGAATGTACAACAAATTCAAAGCCTCTTGCCATTACACACATTTCATAGTGAACGCCTTTAAAGATAACATCGGTAACAATTCCCTCGATGGTCCCATTTTCAGGCTCAATAAGATCAATATCCTCAGGTCTTATTACCACATCTACAGGATTGTTTTCACCAAACCCTGTATCAACGCAGTCAAATTTGGCTCCAAGTATCTCCACAAGCTTATCCCTTATCATGATTCCGGAAAGGATATTGGAGTCACCTATAAAGTCAGCCACAAAGGTGTTCTGAGGCTCGTTATAGATATCTGTAGGTGTTCCTATCTGCTGTATATAACCCTGATTCATGACAACGATGGTATCAGACATGGTAAGTGCCTCTTCCTGATCGTGTGTTACATAAATGAAGGTAATTCCCAGCTCGTTCTTTAGTCTTATAAGCTCATACTGCATGTCCTGACGAAGCTTAAGATCCAAAGCTCCCAAAGGCTCATCCAGCAAAAGGATTTTGGGCTCGTTTACGATAGCTCTTGCTATTGCTATTCTCTGCTGCTGTCCTCCCGAGAGAGAATCCGGCATTCTCTCTTCAAAGCCATCCATATTTACAAGCTTTAGTGCATATTTAATCTTATCCTTTATATATGACTGGGATTTCTTCTTTATTTTCAGACCGAACGCGATATTTTCGGCAATAGTCATGTGCGGGAAAAGGGCATATTTCTGGAAAACAGTATTAACCTCCCTCTTATTTGCAGGAAGTGATGTGATGTCCTTTCCCTGGAACATAACAGATCCCGAGTCAGGTGTCTCGAAACCTCCAATTATCCTGAGAGTCGTGGTTTTACCACAACCGGAAGGTCCAAGGAGCGTTAAGAATTCATTTTCTCTGATGTAAAGATTAAGATCGTCGAGTATAGTTGAACTACCGTAAGATTTTGTGATGTGCTGAAGATCGATGAGCTTATCCTGCATTTTTGTCCACTCCTCAAATGAATTTTACTTATACCAAATGTTTAGCATTGTTGTATCGTCAAACTGATCCGCACCATTTGCAAATTCAGCCAGTGAGCTGTACATATGCTCAACCGTAGCCTTGGTTTCCATTTCTTTGCATTCGTTAAGAGCTTCGATCATTCGATCGGTGCCATAGAACTCCTCAGCCTTATTCTGATTTTCCGGAACACCATCCGTATACAGGAAAAGTCTTCCACCTTTAGGAATATCAAACTCATAATCCTTGAATTTAAGTCCGCTAAGTCCTCCGCAGACAAATCCATGGGGATCATGCAGCAGTTCATAATTTCCATTTTCATCCGATACTGCCGGATACTCATGTCCTGCATTAGCTGCAATAACATGTCCCGTGGAAACAGTAAGTATTCCAAGCCAGACAGTAACAAACATATCTACAGAATTATTAGCTGAAAGCCTGTCATTTACATAGCGGAGAATCTCTGACGGAGTTCCACCCTGCTCAGCTCTGGTCTGGATTGCTATCTTGGAAACCATCATATAGAGAGCCGCAGGGATTCCTTTTCCGGAAACATCCGCCATAACGATACATAAGTGATCATCATCAATCATAAAGAAGTCATAGAAATCTCCACCAACTTCCTTTGCAGGTTTGCAATCTCCATAGATTTCAAACTGATGATACTTTTCAAAATCAGCAAAGTTCCTGGGAATAGTTGCTTCCTGAATCTTAGTTGCAATATCAAGCTCCGTTCCGATTCTCGCCTTCTCCGCCGCAAGTCTGTCTATATCCTTGAGATAACTGTTCATCTCAAACTCCATGCTTCGAAGTGATTCAGAGAGCTTGATAAGTTCCTTCACATTGCCATTATAAGTATCCTGAAAGATATCGGTACCTGTATGAGAATCGAATCGCTCTTCATACATGCCTGCATAATCCTCAGCCTTGCCTGCCATCGCATCTATTGGCATTACGGCATTTTTATTAACAGCAAGAAAAACTCCCACGCACACAATTGCCGTGATGATCATGGCTACTATAGATGTTTGAAACAAAAATGTTCTGACGTTCTTGACTGCAGTGCTGATAGGAATGTCTGCCGTGAGATAGGAATATATCCCCTTTGCATCGTCAGTATAAACTGCAACCCCGTCAGTTCTTACCCTTCCATATTTCTGGGAAATGGTTACATTGCCCATATAATCCATTCCGGGATGTCCGACATACGCACTGAAATCGTCAAATAGAAGTTCGCCGCATCTCTGTACATTGGAGTCACTGGCATCCATCACATACACCCAGTAGCCCTTTTCAGGATAAATCAGCGATACGCAGTATGCAGTGGAAATTGTAGCTCTTCTTGTATTATTCAGTTTCTGCCATAACTGCTTATACTCAGTACTGTTCTGAATCTCCGAGAACTTTTCAAAATAAGCAGCCTCATCGTCCTCTCTCATGGATACAGGATCTTCAATAGTACTTACTACATCTGCGGTTTTTATTATCAGATCGTTAAGTACCTCTCTATCCACCTCCACAAGTGCAGACCTTGTCAGAGAAGTCTCCATCCCCTCATAAATTTTAATTGCCTGATTTTGGAAAAAAAGTGCTGATACCAATATGCATACCAATACCAACAGTATCGATGATGTGACTGAAGTATATACTGCCATTCTGGCCATTGATATATTTTTTTTCGTTTGTTTTTTATTTTTCATAAGTTTATTTTACAATGATTTCCATTAATCTGCGTAAAAAAATAACGGAACCATTCCAAAATTGGAAAAGATTCCGTTACCATTAGTTGTTATTCACCTTCATACAAACCAAGATAGGAAACTATCTTGAATTCCGGATTATTAATATTTATATCTCTGAACCAGATATCTCCATCACCTATGCTTGCTCCCATATAATTTGCCCATAAATCAGAAACAGTCCATGATTCGATTTTTGCTAAAAGTGCATCATCAAACCCAACTTCATTTGCATAAGCTACAAATTCTTCCTTGTTGTTGCAAAGATTATCAAATTCCTCAGAGCCAATCGGATACTCGATCATATCACCGATAGTGTCCCAATCCTTAGCAATAGTCGCATCAACTATTTTCTGTGCATATGCCTCAACTTCTTCTTTGCTGGCATCAGTGAAAACAGAATAGTCTACAACTATTTCTTCATCAGTGTCACCGGATTCATCATCAGCTTCTATTGCATTATCTTCATTTACTGTTGTTTCTTCTACTGCGCTATCATCTGTAGAAGTCTCTTCCACAGCCTGGTTTTCTTCCTCTGAAGCGGCAACCTGTTCTTCAGTAGTTACTTCAGCCTGAGCTTCAGTAGCTGCCTCGCTCTGCGCTTCTGTAGAGCTTGCTGAATCTGCCGAACCACTTGCGGGATTACCACATGCAAAGAGCATACTGCTCATTGAAACAACTGCACATAATGCCAAAATTCTTTTTTTCATAAATACTCCTTAAAACAAAAACATGAAATGCATTGTACCGCAAATACGCAAATGTCACAACCCCTGCTACAAAATTGAAGCACCTTAAGAAAACCTTAATAAACTCTTAAAACTATCTTACATTGAAACTAACAATTGTCTATGGTATTCTTAACCCGCGTTGTTCAAACGTGCCAGATGAATTTCATTCATCTGATTTTCACTATTATCTTTTGCAAAAGAAATACAATAAATATTTTTAGGAGTTTTAACTATTTTATGTCTAACGAAAAAATCACATATAAGGATGCAACAGGTACTATTGAGTATACTTTAAAAAGCGATCTGATGTTTCACTATGTTATGCAGAAATCAAAAACTGCTCTGCTTGGTCTTGTCTGTGCCCTGAAAGGGATAGATCCTTCGAGTGTCAGAGATATTATTGTCATGAACCCAATCGAACTAAACAATTCCGCCAAGGAAACTGTCATGGATCTTAAGCTCATTCTCAACAACAACGAAATTTTAAACATTGAGCTCCAGGTATACACAGATAAATACTGGATTAAGCGTTCGTTGCTATACCTATGTAGGGCTTATGATTCTATTGGCATGGGAGATGATTACTCAAAACTAAAACCTACGACCCACATCTGTATAACGGATCAAAATCTTTTCCCTGATGACCAGGAGTTCTATAGAGAATATCTGCTTCTGAATACAAGAAATCATCACCTATACACTAAAAATTTCGGGATAAAAGTGCTACAATTGAATCACATAAGAAACGCAACCCAAAAAGACATCGACAATAATCTTGTCTATTGGGCGAAGCTTTTTGAAGCGGATACCTGGGAAAAATTTCAATATCTTGCTCAGAACAATCCGGCTATAGAGGAGGTGGGTAATTTGATTCTTGAACTAAACACCGATAATCAGGCAAAAGAAATACTTGAAGGTCAGCGCAGATACCGAGAAATGCTTGCTTCTCAGTATACTGCCGGCTATACAGATGCTGAAGAAAAAATGGCTTCTACAATTGCAGAAAAAGATAATGCTATTGCAGAAAAGGATGCTGCTCTAGCTGAAAAAGATGCTTTACTAAAAAAGTATATTGATAAATTTGGCAACTTATAGGATCTTGCTACAATAATCCTATATGATATATCGTAGGCTACGCTACGATAACTTCAATATCAAATCTCGTGATGATATGACTAACACATTAAGGAAAACCGGTATTATGGGTAAATCTCATAGTACCGGTTTTTCTTTGTATAGACATATTAAATTCTGGTATTAATAAAATTATTAAATCTGATTATTTTTATAGAACCAATTGTAGGTTTATATTCTTTGTCATAGCAAAGCAGTAAAGGAGTAAAGTAAACGTGAAAATTGCAGCAATAAACGATCTTTCCGGATTTGGAAAGTGTTCATTAGTCGCTGATATGACTGTTTTATCAGCAATGGGAATTCAATGTTGTCCAATACCCACAGCCGTGCTAAGTGCTCAAACGGGATATCCTTCCTTTTATAGCAAGGATCTTACAGGAATCATACCGGAATACACCAGGGAATGGAAAAAGCAGGGAGAATGCTTCGATGGAATAATTACCGGATTCATGATGAGCAAAGAACAGGCTATAAACTCCTTAGAGTTTATACGGCAATTTAAAACAGAAAAGACTACGGTTCTTGTAGATCCGGTGATGGGGGATGATGGCAGAACTTATAAAAACTTCTCAGTAGATCTGCTTCATACCATACGCGAAATGACTAAGGATGCGGATATCATCACACCAAATCTGACAGAACTGATACTACTTGCAGGCGATAGCCCTGAAAGTGTACTGAGGCTAAGAGGTGATGAATTAACACGCGATATTTTTCGTCTATCCATGCTGGTCGGTGGTGATCAAGGAAAAACCATTGCAGTTACCGGCATTCCCATGAAAGAGGCCGGTGAAGTCGGAAACTTCATTTTGGAAAAAGGTGAAAGCAGGATCATTTCTTCCGGAAGCAACGGCTTACATTATTCAGGGACCGGAGATCTTTTCGCTGCTGTATTTTTGGGGGCATATATTTCGGGGAAAAATGCCTTTGATGCAGCTGATACGGCAAGTCGTTTTATTTATGCTTCTGTTAAAGACACACCTGCGGATACTTCACCGAATTCCGGTGTTGAATATGAAAAGAACCTAAAACTGCTTATGCAATAAAAGAAAGTGAGGAAAAAAGGTATGAAAAAAAGAGACAGTAAAATTTACAACTTGGCACTAACAGGAATATTAGCAGCACTTATAACCATATTCACAGCATATATCGGACATATTCCTGTGGGGGTAAATGGCGGATATGTTCACTTCGGTGATGGGATTATATATCTTGCAGCTGCAATTTTACCCATGCCCTACGCAATGGCTGCAGGTGCAATAGGTGGTGGTATTGCGGATCTTCTGACCGCACCTGCATGGACACTGGCTACCGTCATTATCAAGGCACTTCTGGTAATTCCCTTTACAAACAAAGGAGCAGGTATACTAAACAAAAGAAATTTGATTGCCCCTGTAATAGCATATTTTATTTCACATACAGGCTATTTCATTGCTGAAGCTATATTGTTTGGTGTAAAAGCAGCATTTCTTTCCGGTTTGGCAGGCGGTCTGGTACAATCAGGTGGCAGTATGATCTTTTTCCTGCTTCTGGGTCAAACTCTCGACAGAATAGGCTTCAAGTCAAAAGTGGAGGTGGCAAATGGCTGATATAATCTATACTTACAAGGACTCTGTATATGCCAATATAACTAACAAATGCAACTGCCGGTGTACATTCTGTATCAGATTTGTAAAGGATGGAGTCGGCGATGCTAAAACTTTGTGGCATCAGATTAATCCGTCCAGAGAAGAAGTCCTTACCGCAATTAAAAACTTTGATTTTACAGGCTATAAGGAGCTTGTCTTTTGCGGGTATGGTGAACCCACCTGCCAGCTTGATATTCTTCTTGATGCTGCTGCATATGCAAAGAAAGAAAAAGGCCTTAAAACAAGGCTCAATACTAACGGACAGGGTTCAGCCGAAAACGGACGTGACATTGTTCCCGAATTATCCAAGGTCATTGACAGTGTTTCTGTCAGCCTTAATGCCCCTTCGAAAAAGGAGTATGAGGATGTGACAAAACCACAGCTAAAAAACGGTTTTGAGAATATGCTTGAGTTCACCAAAAGATGCCGTGAAGTCATCGGAGATGTCAAATGGTCAATTGTAGACGTTCTTCCGGAGGAAGAAAAAGACAGGTGCCTCTCCTTGTCTAAAGAACATAGCATTCCGCTTAGAATAAGAAAATATAGCAGTAACTAAAACACCTGTCATTCATCCTCATTCATACCGTAGATATCAATCCCGGCGGCGCGTCTCTTGTGCTCCTCTTCTACTGCTGCGTAGTGCTTAACTGTGGTGTTTACATCCTTATGACCAAGGACATCTGCCACCATGTAGATGTCACTGGTCTTATTGTAAAGTGCTGTGCCGTAGGTACGACGAAGCTTATGGGGGGTGAGGTTTTTCTCAAGCCCCATGTTCTTTCCATATTTACCTACCATATGCTGGATGCTGCGGACTGAAAGTCTGCTGTGCTTAAGTGATATGAAAAGCGCATCCTGTTCTTCATCTTCAAGGAGGGAGTCCCTCTCATTATTGATGTAGTCGCGAAGAGTATTTCTGACTATCTCGCTGATATAGAGTTCGTCCTCAAAGCCACCCTTTCGGACAATCTTAATAGTATTCGTATTAAAATCCACATCATCAAGGTCCAGGCCTGCGCACTCAGATACACGCATTCCTGTGTTAAGTAAAAGTGTGATTATTGCAAGATCACGCTTAGCTGTAAGTTCGGACATTACCTGCGAATGGTGTGATCCGGACTTTACAGTTGAAACAGTGTCCATAAGCTGCTTCACCTGGTCGCTGTCGAGACGATTAATAGATCTTCTCTGCTTCTCCTTGGTCTTGGAAGCAGCCTTTAATGTCGGATCATTTTGAAGATATTCAAACTTAATAAGGTATTTAAAAAAGTTCCTTACAGCAGCCATTTTTCTAGCAATAGCCTTATCCCTGGCCTGCTTGATACCGGCCTTCGTCACCTTATGACCGGCAGCAACGTAGGTCTGAAACTCGTTGATATCAGGAGCTCGAAGCTGCTCAAGTACTGAAATCGGAATCTCTTTTATCTCCAGATTCTTACATAAAGGATTGCATTCCTTAATAAAGCAAAAGAAGAAATAAATATCATGGGCATAGCTGTATGCAGTGTTTATCTGGTACCTTAGCAGGCACTCATCGACAAAACCGTGAGCATACTGCGGAAGCAGCTGCTTAACGCCATTGATATTATCTCTTCTTCTATTTTGTAATTCGTTATAATATGCTGAATTCTCACCCATACCAAACTTCCCCCATAAAGAGTAACTTATTCTCCATCGCCCGCATACATAATCAGGCTAAAAGTAAAATAATAAGCTTGGTACGCACTTTTATCCTACAGGAAATTCGAATAATTTTCCTATAGGACAAGAAAATAGGCTACTCTGAATTAATTCGTATATCCCATCAGGTACTCATCTACTTCCTTTGCGCAGGCTCTGCCCTCAGCAATAGCCCATACGACAAGAGACTGTCCTCTTCTCATGTCACCGGCCGAAAAAAGCTTGGTACCTTCGATGTGGTAGCCGCTCTCATCCGTAATAACTGTGCCCCTTTGGCTGCGCTTTACAGAAAACTCATCAGCTGTGTAATCTTCACATCCAATAAACCCTGCGGCTATTAAAAGTATATCACATTTCAGAGTTTTTTCAGTACCTGCAACCTCAGTCAGCTTACCATCCTTGAAGGTAACCTTTACAGTTTCTATCTGCTTGAGATTCCCCTTTTTATCTGTGGTAACACTCTTAACTGTTGTCTCAAAGACTCTGGGATCTTCGCCAAATACGTAGATTGCTTCTTCATGGCCATAATCAGTTTTAAGAGTCTTTGGCCACTCCGGCCATGGGTTATTTTCGGCGCGTGTTACGGGAGGTTTAGGCATCATCTCAAGAGCAGTTACACTCTTTGCACCATGTCTTATTACTGTTCCGATACAGTCATTACCGGTATCACCGCCTCCGACAATAACAACATTCTTACCCTTTGCATCAATGTATCCGCCCTCAGCTTCAAGGGAGGAAACTGTTTTGCCGCCGCTCCTAACAAGTGCCTTGGTTGTTTTTGTAAGGAAGTCTACAGCGTTGTATACTCCCTTAACCTTTTCAGGATCTGCTACTGCAAGAGGCCTGGGTTTCTTAGCTCCGCAGCAGAGAACAACTGCATCAAACTTTGCAAGCAGCTCCTTCGACTTCACATCATTTCCAACGTCTGAATTAGTATGGAAAACAACTCCCTCTTTTTCCATGAGCTTTCTTCTGCGCTTGATCACGCTCTTATCAAGCTTCATGTTGGGGATACCATACATCAAAAGTCCGCCGATTTCATCCTCTCTCTCGAAGACCTCTACGTTATGTCCTCTGTGA
Organism: Butyrivibrio sp. VCD2006; assembly: GCF_000423925.1. Classification (GTDB taxonomy): domain Bacteria; phylum Bacillota; class Clostridia; order Lachnospirales; family Lachnospiraceae; genus Butyrivibrio. The sequence continues at coordinate 87,512 of NZ_AUIX01000009.1, read as the reverse complement.
TTAAGCTCATCCGCTACTGCGAGACCTGAAGGTCCGCTTCCTATAACGGCAATTTTCTTTCCACTTCTGATTGTAGGTATAAAAGGCTTTATATAGCCATTTTTATAAGCTGTTTCAACGAGGAAAAGCTCATTGTCATGAACCGTAACCGCATCCCCGTTTTGTCCGCACATGCAGGCTTTTTCGCAAAGTGCCGGACATACTCTTCCGGTAAATTCCGGAAAATTACTTGTTTTGTGGAGCCTTGCAAATGCATGCTCATCATGTCCTCTGTATACCTCATCATTCCATTCAGGTATCAGATTATTTAAGGGACATCCTACTACCATTCCACTGAGGTTCATTGCTGACTGGCAGAAAGGAACTCCGCAATTCATGCATCTTGCGGCCTGCTTTCTTCTGCTTTCGGAATCAAGAGGAGTGTGAAACTCCTCGAAGTTTTTGATTCGCTCAGCGGGCGGTACGTCCCTATTATTTGTTCTGTTATATTCTAAAAATCCTGTGTCTTTTCCCATTTTTGCCCTCATCCGTCAGCTTCGCTGACACCTTGTCTCCGCTCCGCTTCGGTCGGCGCAAAACCGACATCCCCCGGATGTCGTGCGCCCCAAAGGGGGAAGGCAATTTATTTTTCTTGCACTTACTCCTTATCCCAGAGGAAAGGCATATTTTGTATGCTTCAGATTTATTATGTAAGTTCTTTGAAAGCTTCTAATACTGCGTGCTCGTGATCAATGCCCTGCTCTTCGTATTTACCGATCGCAGTGAGCATCTTCTGATAATCGTTAGGAACAATCTTCTTGAAGTCAGCGATGTAATCATCAAAGTTATCAAGAATCTCTTTTCCATATTCAGAATCTGTCTCCTTTACGTAATCCTCAAGGATTGAGTGAAGTTCTGCAATATCGTACTTCTCAGTAACCTCATAGAGAGAAGACATATCCTTATTCATACGAAGATAAAGTGTGTGTTCCTTATCAAGAACATAAGCGATACCGCCGCTCATACCGGCTGCAAAGTTTTTACCTGTCATTCCAAGAATAACCGCTCTACCACCGGTCATATACTCAAGGCCGTGATCTCCGCAGCCTTCGGAAACCGCAACTGCACCGGAATTTCTTACACAGAATCTCTCACCGGCAACACCGCATACATATGCTTTTCCTGCTGTTGCTCCATAAAGAGCAACGTTACCAATAATTATATTTTCATGGGCTTTGTAGGTTGCCTTCTCAGAAGGTCTTACAATTACCTTACCGCCGGATAATCCTTTTCCGAAGCCATCATTTGCATCACCATAGAGCTTCAAGGTCACACCCTTAGGAAGGAATGCACCAAAGGACTGACCACCGCCGCCATGTGCGGTAACCTGAATGGAATCATCAGACAGGTTATTAGCAAAATCAGCAGTAACTCTGCTTCCAAGTAATGTACCAAAGCTTCGGTCTGTACTTGATATATCTACATTGATACTAATACCGGCTTTCTTTGCTGCCTTATCGCCATATCCCTTTGAAGACTGAAGGCTCTTTTTAAGTGCGTCCTTTCCTTTCTCATACTCAGGGATAAGCACCTTTGAATCCAGTGTTTTCTCCAGACCGAAATCATAAACATCTGCAGGTTCAAAGTGGTTCTTTTCTCTTCCTGCATATGCACTGTTAAGGATTCTCTGAAGATCAGCTGCATCCTTGCATCTTGCTTTCGGAACACTTCTCATTTTCAGGCAGTCGGTTCTTCCTACCATGTCTGTGACTTTTCTGAATCCAAGCTCACTCATGATTTCACGAAGCTGTCTTGCCACGAAAAGCATGAAGTTCATTACGTGCTCAGGCTTACCCTTAAATCTCTTTCTGAGCTCTTCATTCTGAGTTGCGATACCTACAGGACAAGTATCCTTGTTGCAGACTCTCATCATCATACAGCCCATGCATACAAGGGGAGCTGTAGCAAAACCGAATTCCTCTGCACCAAGAAGTGCTGCTATAGCTACGTCTCTACCTGTCATCAGTTTTCCGTCAGTCTCAAGAACTACTCTGCTTCTAAGTCCATTATCAAGCAGGGATTGATGAGCTTCGCTTACACCAAGCTCCCAGGGAAGTCCTGCGTGATGTACTGATGATGAAGGAGCAGCTCCTGTTCCTCCGTCATAGCCTGATACAAGGATTACCTGCGCGCCTGCTTTGGCAACACCTGAAGCAATGGTACCTACGCCCGCCTCAGATACAAGCTTAACTGAGATTCTTGCCTTATCATTTGCATTTTTAAGGTCATAAATAAGCTGTGCAAGATCCTCGATTGAATAAATATCGTGGTGCGGCGGAGGTGATATAAGTGCTACGCCGGGAGTTGAAAATCTTGTAGCTGCAACCCAAGGGTAGACTTTCTTTCCGGGAAGATGTCCACCTTCACCGGGCTTAGCACCCTGAGCCATCTTTATCTGAATCTCCTGTGCACTCTGGAGGTATCCGCTGCTTACACCGAATCTTCCTGATGCAACCTGTTTTACAGCACTGTTTCTCTCTGTACCGAATCTGGCAACATCCTCACCACCTTCACCTGTGTTGGATTTTCCTCCAAGCCTGTTCATGGCAATGGCAAGAGTTTCATGTGCTTCCTTTGAAAGTGAACCGTAGGACATAGCTCCGGTCTGGAAGTGCTTAACTATCTCTTCCTCGCTCTCAACCTCATCAAGTGGAACCGGTTTTTCTGCGGGAACAAATGATAAAAGTGCACGAAGTGTATGAGGTCTGTCCTCATCATCTACCATTTTTGTATATTCCTTGAATCTCTCGTAGTCACCCTCTCTTACAGCTCTCTGAAGAGTAACGATAGTCTTAGGACTATACATGTGATCTTCCTTATCCTCACCGCTTCTGAGTGTGTGGAAGCCGATTGAATCAAGGGTAGAATCTGTTGAAAGTCCGAGCGGATCAAATGCCTTATTGTGACGAAGCTCAACATCCTCCCCAATTTCTTTGATGCCGATTCCGCCCACACGGCTAACGGTACCTGTAAAGTACTTATCAACAAACTCTGCTGAAAGACCGATAGCTTCAAATATTTTTGCTGACTGATAGGACTGAAGTGTTGAAATACCCATCTTAGCCGCAATCTTAACAACACCGCCAAGAAGTGCCTTGTTATAGTCCTCTATCGCAGTGTGATAATCCTTATCAAGAATTCCTATATCAATAAGCTCTGCGATGCATTCCTGTGCAAGATACGGATTGATTGCTCTTGCACCAAAACCAAGAAGTGTAGCTATCTGATGTACATCTCTGGGCTCACCGCTCTCAAGGATAAGTGATACCGCAGTACGTCTCTTGGTTCTTACGAGATGCTGCTCGACAGCAGATACTGCAAGAAGTGAAGGTATCGGCATATGGTTTTCATCAATGCCTCTGTCAGAGAGGATTATTATGTTGATTCCATCCGCAACAGCTCTGTCCACAGAGATGCAAAGCTGCTCTAAAGCTCTCTCAACCGGAGTGTTCTTGTAATAAAGAAGAGATATCTTTCTTACATGGAAGCCGGACTGATCAAGTGCTTCAATCTTCATCAGGTCAACACCTGTCAAAATCGGGTTATTTACTTCAAGCACACGGCAGTTGTCGCTCTTTTCCTCCAAGAGGTTACCATCAGAACCGATGTAAACAGTTGTATCTGTTACCACCTTTTCTCTAAGTGAGTCGATAGGCGGATTTGTAACCTGTGCAAAGAGCTGCTTAAAGTAGCAGAAAAGCGGCTGATGGTGCTGTGAAAGCATAGCCAGGGGAATGTCTGTACCCATGGAAACCGTGGGTTCAATTCCGTTTGTTGCCATAGGCATGATCTGGCTCTTTACATCCTCATAGGAATATCCGAATACCTTGTAGAGCTTATCGCGCATCTCCTGAGTATTGGTCGGTATCTTCTTATTAGGAATCGTAAGCTTGTTAAGATGCAAAAGATGTCTGTCAAGCCACTCACCGTAAGGCTTAGCGGTTGCATATTTCTCCTTACATTCCTCATCGGAGATGATTCGTCCCTGTTTTGTATCAACAAGGAGCATGTGTCCCGGTGATAAACGTGATTTTTTAAGAATATTCTCTTCGGGAATATCCAGTACGCCAACCTCGGAGGCAAGAATGAGTCTGCCATCCTTAGTCACATAATATCTCGAAGGTCTCAGACCGTTTCTATCAAGAGTTGCACCAAACACTTCACCGTCTGTGAAAAGTACAGCAGCAGGGCCATCCCAAGGCTCCATCATTGTTGCGTAATAATGATAGAAATCCTTTCTGTCCTGTGCCATGAAGTCATTGTGCTTCCAGGGCTCAGGAATTGTGAGCATCATGGCAAGCGGAAGATCCATTCCGTTCATGTAAAGGAATTCAAGAGTATTATCAAGCATTGCTGAATCTGATCCTGAGGAAGCGATTACAGGATACACTTTTCCCAGATCATCCCCAAAAACATCAGAATGCATCGTCTCTTCACGGGCAAGCATTCTGTCGCTGTTACCGCGAATTGTATTGATCTCACCATTATGTGCGATCATCCTGTACGGATGAGCTCTCTGCCATGAAGGTGTTGTATTTGTTGAAAAACGGCTGTGTACAAGAGCAACTGCTGTACGATAGTCAGGTGAGAGCAGATCCTCATAGAAATTGCGGAGCTGTCCCACAAGGAACATACCCTTATATACTATTGTTCTTGATGAAAAAGAGCAGATATAAGTATCCTCTGAGGATTTTTCATACTCTCTTCTTAAACAATAAAGTCTTCTGTCAAACTCGATTCCTCTAGCTGCATCATCAGGTCTTTCTATGAAGCACTGACAAATATACGGCATGCAGTTTCTTGCAACTTCACCTAATATCTCGGGATGGATTTCCACATCTCTCCAGCCGAGAACCTTCAGGTTTTCTTTCTCTGCTATTACTTCAAGCATGCGCTTTGCAAACATTCTTTTCATGGAATCCTGGGGAAAGAAGAACATACCGATTCCGTAATCACCGGCATCCTTAAGAGTGATTCCCAGCTTTCCTGCCTGCTTTGAAAAGAATTTATGCGATATCTGAACCAGGATTCCTACGCCGTCGCCGACTTTACCTGTGGCATCTTTACCGGCTCTGTGCTCAAGTTTCTCGACTATGCTGAGGGCATCATCAAGAACTTTGTTGTCCGCTTTGCCATCTATATTTATAACGGCGCCTATTCCGCAGGCATCCCTATCATTAAACCAACTTTCCATCGTCTCCACCTTTATATTATTAGCAAACTCCAGCTTTGGGTACGCTTCAATGAGATATACACTATTTGCTCACGTTGAACCGAAAACTTCGCTGAGCCCATAGCATCACTCGCTTCGTGCAAAGGCACTTACGAGTGATTGGTCTCAGCTTCGTGGTTCACAGTTCGCAAAGTATTGTATATCTCATCTAGCTTAACCCGAAGCTTGGAGTTTGAATCCACAACTTCTAATTGTTATCACGGAGCCGGATGGTTACGTATTTAGCTCAAGGAGTAATTTACTTAGCTCAAGGAGTAATTTACTTAACTTAAGGAGTTTTGTAATTAACTCGAGGAGTTATGTTTTGACTCAAGGAGTTGAGTATTTGAATCAAGGAGCTGTGTACGTAATCCGGGTCCGATCTTTTCTCAAGAAATTTTTAAGCTGTATTTTCTGCTCAAGGTATGATGTACCGAGCTTATCAGTTTTATCTTAATGAGAAGAGGAGCTGTCCGTATGTAGGATAGCTTAAGTACTTATCAGGGATAAGAGCCTCTGCCTCGTCTACATACTTTCTAACTTCATCCATATCCTTAAGGATTACTTCCTCGTAGTAGCTTGCCTGATCTAAGATGTCTGCCTTATCCTCAGCTGTCTTTGTATCAACTGCAAGCTTTGTAAGAGCCTTGCTCATCTCTGCAGAAGAAGCATCAAGTGTCTTTAAGATGCCTGTCTCATGCTCTGCGCAAGCACCATCGATGAGGCTCTTCTTCTGGATGATTTCCTTTGTAAGATCTTTCTGGTAAGCGATAAGTCCTTCTGTGAAGTCTTTTCGTACCATCTCCTGCATTGTAAGTGCTTCGATATGGATTGACTTTGAGTAGTTCTCAAGAAGGATCTCATATCTGGAGTGAAGTTCTTCCTTAGTGAAGATATTATGCTTTGTAAAGAGATCGATGGACTCATCTGAAATCCAGTAAGGCATTGCATCCGGAAGGGACTTAAGGTTAGGAAGTCCTCTCTTTGCTGCTTCTTCAACCCACTCTTCTGTATAGCCGTTACCATTAAAGAGAACTCTCTTATGTGCAAGAAGCTCTTCCTTAAGAACATCCATGATCTTATCCTTAAGCTCGTCTGCGCTGAAGGCTGAAAGCTTTTCATAAAGTCTCGAAAGCTCTTCTGCTACTGCTGTGTTAAGTACGATGTTTGCATTAGCAACAGATACTGCAGAGCCGGGCATACGGAACTCAAACTTGTTACCTGTGAAGGCGAAGGGTGATGTTCTGTTTCTGTCGGTGTTGTCCTTTGTGAAGTGAGGAAGTACCTGAGCGCCCATAGCCATCTGAACTTTACCTGCGCTCTGATAAGCTGTTCCTTCTTCAACTCCCTTGAGAACTGATGCAAGCTCATCACCTACGAAAATTGAGATGATTGCCGGCGGTGCCTCGTTACCACCAAGTCTGTGGTCGTTTCCTGCAGATGCAACTGAAAGTCTGAGAATTGGAGCATACTCATCAACAGCTGCGATAACTGCCATAAGGAATACAAGGAAAGGAAGGTTCTCACCGGGATTCTTTCCGGGATCAAGAAGGTTCATACCTGTGTCAGTGCATACTGACCAGTTGTTATGCTTACCTGAACCATTGATTCCTTCAAAAGGCTTTTCATGTAAGAGGCATGCGAAGTTATGCTTATCGGCAACTTTTTTCATAACCTCCATTGTAAGCTGGTTGTGATCAACAGCGATGTTTGCTGTTTCAAAAACGGGAGCAAGCTCATGTTGAGCGGGAGCTACCTCGTTGTGCTTTGTCTTAGCAGGGATTCCGAGCTTCCAGAGTTCTTCATCAAGATCATGCATGTATGCAGATACCTTGGGTTTGATAACTCCGAAATAATGATCCTCCATTTCCTGACCCTTTGTTGCAGGAGCACCGATAAGAGTACGTCCTGTGAAAAGAAGGTCCTTTCTCTTTTTGTAGTTGTCCTTATCAATAAGGAAATATTCCTGCTCGGAACCAATTGTTGTATTGACTCTGTGAACATCCCCATACCCCAGGAGGTGGAGTACTTTTACCGCTTCCTCGGAGAGAGCCTCCATGGATCTAAGAAGTGGTGTCTTTTTATCAAGAGCCTCGCCGCCGTATGAGCAGAAAGCGGTGGGGATGTACAGTGAGCCGTCCTTAATAAATGCTGGAGATGAGGGATCCCATGCTGTATAACCACGGGCCTCAAAGGTTGCACGAAGTCCGCCTGAAGGGAAGCTTGATGCATCAGGCTCGCCCTTTACAAGCTCTTTTCCGGAAAACTCCATGATGATCGTGCCGTCATCCATGGGTGAAATGAAACTGTCATGCTTTTCAGCTGTAAGTCCTGTCATGGGCTGGAACCAGTGTGTGAAGTGTGTTGCACCGTTCTCAACTGCCCATTCTTTCATAACTGCAGCTACACAGTTAGCTACATCGAGCTCTAAGTGGCTGCCTCTTTCTATTGTCTTATGTACTGCCTTGTAAATGTCCTTGGGAAGTCTGTCTCTCATTACCTTGTCATTAAAAACGAGACATCCAAATTCTTCTGTTAATTTGCTAGCTTCAATCATATCCTTTTCCTCCTTTTTGCCCCTCATCCGTCAGCTTCGCTGACACCTTCTCCCATAGGGAGAAGGCTTAAGGGATCTTATATTTTTAAATAAACACCACTACTTTTTGTTTATAAAAAAGTCTATTACTTTTAAATAATCTATATGATTACTGCTTTTAAGGTCTGATTTTTCATTATTCTATTTTCCACTGGCGCCGTAGTTGGAAAGTACTCTTGCTGACGGATCGTTAACGTCGCAGCCTTTCCATGATTTATTTGGCATCCAGAAATCTATAACCATATCCGATTGTCCGGGATAGTATTTTTCAAATAATTCTCTATATAGAAGTGATTCCTTTGTGAAGGGAGTTGCATGTGTGTATGCCTTTCTCTTCTCCTCATATTCAGAATCTGTGTAATGAGCCTCTGCATATTCCATGAGGTCATCTCTTAAGGAATGTCCTACAGCATCTGAGAATGCTGCCTTTTCTCTCATTAGAATTGAATGAGGGATAAACTTGTCAGGCTCAAACGCTTTTCTTAAAAGGAATTTACCCATTCCGTAGGTATTAAGCTTCTTCTCGGGATCAATTGACATAACATAGTCAACGAAGTCCAGATCTCCGAAAGGTACTCTTGCCTCAAGTGAATTAACACTGATACATCTGTCTGCTCTTAGAACATCGTACATATGAAGCTCTCTGACTCTCTTCTCTGCTTCCTCCTGGAAGGCCTCAGCACTGGGAGCGAAGTCTGTGTACTTATATCCGAAAAGCTCATCTGAAATTTCACCTGTGAGAACAACCTTGATATCGGTGTTTTCATGGATCCATTTGCAAAGAAGATACATTCCGATTGATGCTCTTATTGTTGTGATGTCATAGGTTCCAAGTGCCTTTACTACAGGCTCCAAAGCATCAAGAACATCCTTCTTGCTGATGATCACCTCGTGATGATTGCTGTGAATATATTCTGCAACCTCTCTTGCATATTTAAGATCGATCGCATCTATGTCCATTCCGATTGCGAATGTCTCAATCGGCTTATCCTGAAGACTTGCTGCAACTCCACATACAAGTGAAGAATCAAGTCCGCCTGATAACAAAAATCCTACCGGTGCATCCGCATCAAGTCTCTTCTTTATTCCATTAAGTAGTTTGTCGTGAATGTTTGTTGTAATTGTTTCAAGTTTATCGGTTCTTACTTCCTTTACCTTGGTCAAATCTCTGTAGCATATGAATTTGCCATCCTCGTAGTAATGTCCTGGCGGGAAAGGCATTATTTTCTTACAAACTCCTGTAAGGTTTTTAGGTTCAGAAGCGAACAATATGTAACCGTCGTCATCATAACCATAGTAGAGAGGTCTGATTCCTATCGGATCTCTCGCTGCAATGAAATCATTTTTCTCAGCATCATAGATGACCATTGCAAACTCTGAATCGAGAAGTGAAAACATTTTTGTTCCAAGCTTCTCATAAAGAGGAAGAATAATCTCGCAATCACTGTCACCATTAAAGCGATAACCGAGAGATTTAAGATAGGTTCTGAGTGCCTTAAATCCATAAAGCTCACCGTTACAAACAACAGCATTTCCGTTTAGTTCAAATGGCTGCATTCCTAAGCAGTTAAGTCCCATAATTGCAAGTCTGTTAAAACCGAGCCATCCGCCCTTTACTTTTAAGGTCCTTGATTTGTCCGGTCCTCTTGATGCTGTCCTTTGCAGCATTTCTTCAAAAAAATCTTTGCTGATCTCTTCTCTGGTATATGTGAGAATTGCGCACATATTACTGTTCCTCCTGGTATTTCATTTTTTATATAAGCCTCTGGGTCAGACACCACTCAAAACCCAGAGGTCGAATAGTATACTTATTTTTGTGATAACAGGATTGCTCCACTTCGTTCCCGCAATCCCTTTATCACTCAGCATCTGCCAAAGCTGCAATGCCCTCTTCGCCGGTACGAATCTTAACTACGTTGTCGATGCTGTAAACGAAGATCTTACCATCACCGATTTTTCCTGTGTAAAGTGTTCTCTTAGCTGCCTCGATGACATCCTCTACAGGGATCTTGCTGACAACAACTTCAAGCTTAATCTTGGGAAGAAGTGTTACATCCATCTCAACTCCGCGGTACTTCTGGCCTGAGCCCTTCTGTACTCCACATCCCATAACCTGAGTAACTGTCATACCGGTTACACCGATTTCGTTCATTGCCTTACGAAGTTTGTCATATCTTGAAAGCTTAGTAACAATAACTACCTTATGAATTGCTGAATCTGTCTTAATAGGCTGTGTAACAACCGGTACGGAAGCATTCTTCTGGAACTCTGATGCTGAATCATAGTCGCTTACGCCAAGATCTGTGTTCTCGTTAATGCTCATATTGAGTGAACCGGAAACATCCATGAGTGCGAATCCTGAATAAGCTGATGCAAGGCCGTGCTCTGTAGCATCAAGTCCTGTGATCTCCTCTTCCTCAGTAACACGAAGACCAAGTGTAGCCTTGATTACTGCGAATGTGATTGTAATTGTTACCGCTGTCCAAGCTGCAACTGCTGCGAATCCGATGAGCTGAATTCCAAGAAGCTTAAATCCGCCACCATAGAAAAGGCCAACCATTTCATTTCCTGAAGCATCTGCGATGCTGTAGCCGGGTGCTGCATTTGTTGCAAAAAGGCCAACTGCGATTGTTCCCCAGATACCGTTTAAGCAGTGAACTGCAACTGCTCCAACCGGGTCATCAACATGAAGCTTATAATCAAGGAACCAAACACCGAAGCAAACAAGAAGTCCTGCTACGATACCAATTACGATTGCACCAAAAGCATCTGTTACATCGCAGGGAGCTGTGATAGCTACAAGGCCTGCAAGTGAAGCGTTAAGACACATTGAAACATCAGGCTTACCATACTTGAGCCATGTAAAGATCATGCAGGTTACTGTTGCAAGTGCAGGTGCGATTGTTGTTGTTACGAAAACTGAACCAAGCTGATCTACTGTTGTACAAGCTGCTCCGTTGAATCCGTACCAGCCAAGCCAGAGAATGAAAACACCAAGAGCTGCTGCTGTAAGATTGTGGCCAGGGAAAGCATTTACCTTAACTACATCGCCATTTGCATCCTTTTCGAATTTACCAATGCGGGCTCCAAGAAATGCTGCTCCGATAAAAGCTGAGATACCACCAACCATGTGGATACATGTTGATCCTGCAAAATCATGGAATCCCATCTGTGCAAGGAAGCCGCCGCCCCATGTCCAGTGAGCTTCAATGGGATAAATGATTGCCGAGATAACTGCTGAATATACGCAGTAAGAAATGAACTTTGTTCTCTCAGCCATGGATCCTGAAACGATTGTTGCTGTTGTTGCACAGAACACAAGGTTGAATACGAAATTGGACCAGTCAAAATTTGCATAGCTTGTAAAAATATCAAATCCCGGTCTTCCGATGATGCCCATCATGTCCTCACCAAGTAAGAGGCCAAAACCAATCAGGATAAAAACTACAGTACCGATACAGAAATCCATCAGATTCTTCATAATGATGTTTCCTGTATTCTTTGCTCTGGTGAAACCTGCCTCGCACATTGCAAAGCCTGCCTGCATCCAGAAAACAAGAGCTGCTCCGATCAAAAACCATACTCCGAAGACACTCGAATCAATTGCACTTAAAATCTCTTCACTCATAACCTGCTCCTCCTTAGGTTTGTGATTAACGCATGACTATAACCAGCCAGGTCGTGTTCACGAAAAAGCGGTGCAACGGGAGACTGCCACATACAGTCTGATGCCCCATTGCACCGCTTCAAAACTATTTCATATTATCGTTCTGACGACTTACCCGCCAGAACCAGGTAGTACACTAAGCTAAAAAATCGTGCCAAGTGATTATTTGTGAATACATGTATACAATAAAGTGTATACGTCTCCGGAGTTTGTATTCATAATGAACTCGCTGGCGAAAAACACCAGCAAAAAAGGCGCCTTAGAGTGTTATCTCTAAGACGCCCTTGTCTTTTATAGTTTGTGATTTTACGCTTGTGAAACTAATGTGTCAAGATACTTTTTTTAACTTTTTTCAATTTATTAAAATACGTCAAAGTACATTAAAAAATTAAGCTAAAACTCTGTCCTGTCGCGCTCATACTCATCTTTTGTGTTCACCCGCTCTGTTTCCTTTGCGATCATGTCATCGTAGCCTGTTAAAGCTGCAAAGGGCATAAACTGCGCCGCACGATCATAGAGACTCATGTGAGGATGTACAGGGGACTCCCAACGTGGTCTGTCGATGATATCCGCATATTCAGTTCTGGCATCCTGCTTGTTTCCGCTCATATCATATCCATCTGAATTACTTAACGCCTGTCCACTTCCACTCAGCAACCTCAGGCATATCAACACCTACGTCGTGAATGTAAGTCTTATGCTCTACAAGCTTATCCTTCATCTTCTGTACAAGGAATGCACCCTTGTTACCCATCTGAGGCATGTTGTTGAGCATAGCGATTACAAGGTCAAAACGGTCAATCTTATTCTGTACTCTCATATCGAAAGGAGTAGTGATTGTACCTTCCTCATGGTAGCCGTATACATGGATATTTCTATTGTGTCTTGTATAAGTAAGCTCATGGATAAGAGTCGGATATCCATGGAATGCAAATACAATAGGCTTATCCTTTGTAAAGATTGTATCATACTCTACGTCTGAAAGTCCGTGAGGATGCTTATTCTTAGGCTCCATCTTCATAAGGTCAACAACGTTTACAAAGCGAACCTTGATCTCAGGCATCTCCTTGTGAAGAATATCAACTGCTGCAAGTGCCTCAAGTGTAGGTGTATCACCACAGCATGCAAGTACGATATCCGGATCCTCTCCTGTATCTGTAGAAGCCCAATCCCAGATACCAATACCCTGTGTGCAGTGCTTAACAGCCTGTTCCATTGTAAGCCACTGCGGTCTGGATGCTTGCAAAGCTTCTGAAGACCATCCATATCACGACTGATATTGGGATAAACCTCACTATATGATCCTTCAAGATATGTATTGGCTACAAAGAAATTACCGCCGTGACCGGGACCTGAAATAAGAATCATATCCTGATCACCTCTTTTGTTAATTATTTATCATCCACACAGTACTATCTTAGATTTCGAGTTAATTTTCCATATAATTCTTGCTCAATAGCACCTAATTAGTGCCTTGATGTTTTTTTTACAATAAGTTTACGATATTATGCTTTATGTCCTCCTATCTGTCCGTTCCTCATAATTGTTGTTGCTCCTTCACTTAAATTCATGCCCTTAAGCACAGCATTCTTGCCGAATTTCTCCTGAAGCTCAAGGGTTGCCTTTTGAAGCTTTCGCTCTTTTTCCTCTGCCAGTTTTTCCGCTTCCTTCTCCTTTTCAAGTGCTGCATAATCTGTGAAAAGATCAAGCTGCTCCGGTTCTTCCTCCGGGATGTTATTTTCATCAATTACTCCGATAGCGGCAATGCCTACTCTTCGTATCATAAGATCAGGATCAACTATTCTGTCAAAAAGTCTCATCATGGCATCCATGATTTTCTTTGTTGAGCTTGAGTACTTATCAAGTCTCTCAGAACCGTTGGAATGCTCAGGAGAAATTCTTCCATAATAATCTTTTGAAATATTACCCGTATATTCTTTTCCGGTATTAACTACGATATACACGTCATCCTTACCGCTTCGTCCGGGAACCGCAGGCCTGATGCAATCCTTGTCATAGCTCACCGTAAGTCCGATCTGTTTAGTTACCAGCCCTTTTTTCACAAGATCAAGAACCATTAGCTCTGTCATCTCTTTGATGATGAGTCTCCCCTTTTCATAGTCGTAGGGTTCCATAAGGACCTGTCCCGAGGATATCGAATTGTTGTCCGGTTTATAGGACTTGATAGTAGCGATGTCAGTGGGCTCCCATCCCCAGGCATGGTCAATTAAAAGCTCTGCGTTTATGCCAAGGGCCTTATAGATCAGATCTTCATTCTGAGTGCTAAGTCTTGCGATATCTCCCATGGTAAAGCACTGTAGCTTTTCCATTCTCTTCGCAATTCCCCGACCAACTCTCCAAAAATCCGTGATTGGTCTGTGACACCACAAAAGCTCTCGGTAGGATTTTTCTTCAAGCTCTGCTATCCTCACTCCCTGCTCATCAGCAGGAACATGCTTTGCTACTATATCCATTGCGACCTTTGCAAGATACATATTCGTGCCTATTCCTGCGGTCGCTGTTATTCCCGTATTTTTCAGGACATCTCTTATCATAGTCATGGCAAGCTCATGGGCTGTCATTTTATAGGTATTAAGATATCCCGTTACATCTATAAAGCATTCATCTATCGAGTAAACATGGATATCATCTGAGCTGACGTACTTTGTGTATATTGAAAAAATCTCAGTACTTACTTTTTCGTAAAGGGCCATTCTTGGAGGCGCAATTATAAAGTATAGTTCCAGCGACGGATCCTTATTGAGGTCTTCTGCATCAAAAGAAGTCCCTGAAAACACATAGTTTCCGGAAGCATCCTTTGGTGCGACTCCAAGCTTTATTGCCCGCCTGAGTCTTTCTTTATTAACTTCTTTTATCTTTTGCGTAACCTCAAAAAGCCGGGCACGTCCCGGTATCCCATATTCCTTCAATGACGGAGACACTGCCAGACATATCGTCTTCTCAGTTCTAGACGGATCTGCCACAACAAGATTTGTTGTAAGTGGATCCAAGTCTCTTCCCGCTGCTTCCACCGATGCGTAGAAGGATTTGAGGTCAATTGCGATGTATTGTTTCATACTTTATATAATATCAACCTTTTTCATCCATTGGTATTATTTTGGGGCATATTATGACTCTAAATGACAGTACCTGCTATAGATTCCTCTCCTATTAATTAAATGTGGTATCATGTATCTATGTATTCTTGAATCATAGCTTCAAGAATGAAAACATCCCGGAGTAAAAATCCGAGATACACTTTCTAATTGTTTATTAAATTTGTTGGGGGATTATAAATTGAAGATCAAGGTAATACCAAAGAGTTTTCCAGAAGTAGAAAATATAAAGACCTACCAGAACAAAAAGCCTTGCAAACAGACAGCTTTCTGGCGTTTTATCATGCGCATGGTAGCAAAGAAGGATCTGGAGGATTGTCACTTTTCATATGAAACTGAAGGCATGGAGAAGCTAAATAAAAATGAGCCCTGCCTTATTCTTATGAACCATTCCTCAAGTACTGATCTTGAAATGGTTGCTGAAATTTTTCATGACAGAGAGTTCCATATAGTCACAACCCTTGATGGCTTTATTGGCAAGGAATGGCTTATGAGGCAGATTGGCTGCATCCCTGCAAGGAAATTCATCACCGACATGCCGCTTATCAAGGATATACTGCACTGCCTAAATGACCTTAAAGCTTCCGTTGTAATGTTTCCTGAAGCAAGCTACAGCTTTGACGGAACTGCCACAAAGCTTCCTTCGAGTGTTGGAAAATGCTTAAAGCTTTTTAAGGTACCGGTTGTGATGGTAACTACCACAGGATCCTTCCACAGGGATCCTCTCTACAATGGTCTTCAGAAAAGAGATGTTACCGTGAGTGCCAGGGTTAAGTATCTCCTGTCTCCTACTGATATCAAGGAAAAAAGTGTGTCCGAATTAAATGATATTCTTAAGCGCGAGTTTACCTTTGATCATTGGAGATGGCAAAGAGAAAATGGAATCAAGGTATCTGAAGAATTCAGAGCCGACGGACTTCACAGAGTACTATACAAATGTCCTGTCTGTGGCAAGGAAAAGACTCTCACAGGAAAAGGTATTAATCTGTCCTGCAGCTTTTGTAAAATGGTCTGGGTGCTTACAGACGACGGATCTCTTGTAAAACAAAATATTTCTGAAAATGAAATACATGATAATAATTCTATCAATGCAAATCCTGCTTCCATAAGTCAGGCACATACTACATACCTTGAAAGAAACTACGACTTTTCATATATATCAGACTGGTATAGATGGGAAAGAGATTCTGTCAAAAAGGAAATAACTGAAGGTAAATATTACCTTGATATTCCGGTAGATATCATCGCCGTTAAAGATACTAAGGCTGCCTACAGAATTGGCGAAGGAAGACTCGTTCACAACATCAATGGCTTCACGCTTACCGGATGTAATGGTGAATTGTCCTATTCACAATCTCCAAAGCACTCCTATTCTCTCTACGCAGATTACTTCTGGTATGAGATCGGAGATATGATAAGCATCGGTGATATGAATGTTCAGTACTACTGCTTCCCGAAGGATTCCGGAGTCAACGTTGCCAAGGTAAGACTTGCAACAGAAGAGATTTACAAGCTGGATATTCCTTCAGCTAAAAAGGATCTTTCTACTCTTGCCGGGTTATAATATGTTCTTTATAATCATTGCACCCTGATTATAAGTAATCCCAGACAGATTAAATCCCCAGCCTTATCAAAACAGGTAAGGCGGGGATTATTGTTATCACCGGTAATTGTTTTTCTCATTATGCCATTGCAATCTGGCATGAAGCCATTGTCTCAAGAGCAGCATTGTGCTTGTCAGGTGTTACACCTGCACAGCATGTAGGATCAACGCTGATCTTAACCTCAGGCATGAATGCCTTTAAAATAAGAGCGTTTGATGCAACACAGATATCTGTGCACAGACCAACAAGCTCGATCTCGATTTCTTCTTTGTCTGCGATTTTCTTTATCTCCTGTGCAAGCTCAACTGATCCGAATGTGGGCTTATTTATTACTTTTGCATTCCCAAGAGCTGCAGCTACGTCGCCATTTATTTCCCATCCGGGAGTTCCTTCAATGCAATGCTCAACAGGAAGATTAGCACCCTCCTGAGTGGACATATAATCCGGCTGATGTGTATCTCTTGTTGCAAAGATATTCTCTACATCATAGCTCTTAATCTTTTCAACCACATTGGGAACTATAGCAACTGCCTCGGCAGTTCCAAGACTTCCATCGATAAAGTCCTTCTGCATGTCGATAACAACTAGAATTTTTCTCATACTTTCCTCCATATCATTCTTGGATAATTTTTATAGTATAGTACCACATATTTCAGAATAGCACTAACACCCTGATAATTTTTTCTGATATTCAGGTCCCTCAACAGCAACCACATTATTTTAAAACTCAAGAATGCTTCCATAATGACAATAATCATAGCCCCGGTCTTTCGACCGGGGCCACCCACGCTGCCTGAACCAGTTGTCTTCATTATTATTCAGTTACAACATCACTGTCTGCTTCAACACTTACATTAACGCCACTTCCTGTAAGATTGATGTTCTTATTTACCTTGGCATCATAGGTTCCGGCTCTCATGATCTCGGTAAAGTCAACGCCTGTAGCCTCTGACATGGTATCAAATACCTGTTTCATAACTATGGGCATGTTACCTGAAATCTGGCTCGCACCATTTGTGCCATCACCTGTACCATAGATGTTGATCTTATCGATCTGTGAAAGAGGCTTAGCAATTTCAGCAGCCATCTGAGGCATGATCTTGATCATCATCTCAGCCATAGCAGCACCGTTGTACTTCTTGTAGGCTTCTGCCTTCTTCTCCATTGCTTCAGCTTCTGCAAGACCTTTAGCCTTGATTGCTTCAGCTTCGGCGCGACCCTTTGCTTCAATACCTGCTGCCTCTGCATCATACTTAGCCTTGATACCTGCAGCTTCCTGCTCTGCTGCGTACTTCTGAGCTTCAGCCTGTGCCTTCTTAGCATCAGCCTCACGCTCCTGCTCGTACTTAACAGCTTCAGCTTTCTTCTGTCTCTGAACAAGCTCTGCTTCGGCTTTCTTCTCAGCCTGATACTTCTCAGCATCGGCTTTCTTTTCAATCTCAGCAGCAAGTTCCTGCTGCTTAACAGCTACTTCCTTCTGCTTAAGTTCTGCCTCACGCTCAGCCTTAGCGATCTGAGCATTAACAGTGTTGGTCTGAATTGTTTTTTCCTGTTCCTGTCTCTGGATCTCGTATGCGGCATCAGCCTTAGCCTTTGCTGCATCGGTTTCCTGTTTAAGTTCTGCCTGCTTCATAGCAAGGTCACGCTGTTTCTGCGCTATCTCAAGGTCAGCTGCAATTCTTGCATCATTAGCTTCCTTGTCAGCCTTTGCCTTTTCAACTGCTACTTCCTTTTCAGCCTGAGCCTTTGCAACAGCTGCGTCCTTCTTGATCTTGGAGGTATTATCCATACCAAGGTCATTTATGAGACCGTTTTCATCGGTTACGTTCTGAATGTTGCAGGAGAGAATCTCGATACCGAGCTTACTCATGTCCTTTGAAGCCTTTTCCATAACCTGATCAGAGAAGCTGTCTCTGTCGGTATTGATTGCCTTAAGAGCCAGGGTACCGATGATCTCACGCATGTTACCCTGCAGAGAATCCTGGAGGTCAAGTGTGATCTGCTCAGGATTCTTGTTAAGGAAGTTCTTGGCAGCAAGCTGAATAGCTTCAGGTGTTGTGCCGATTCTTACCTTAGCAACGGCGTCAACATTAACATTGATGAAGTCATTTGTAGGTACTGACTGCTCTGTTTTGATGTCAACAGTCATCTGTCCAAGATAGAGTTTGTCGACTCTTTCAAAAAAGGGAACTTTAATGCCTGCGCGTCCAACCAGTATACGAGGAACCTTTCGAAGTCCGGAAATGATGTAAGCCCTGTCCGGAGGTGCCTTTACATAACCAGCTGCAATGATGATCATTGCAAAAATAATGATTGCGGCAATTACGATTGTCATTGTTAATGATGTAGTCATACGACCTTCCTTTCCCGGGGATTTTCCCCCAACGCATCCACGATATACGAATCACTATGAATCGTTATCTCGAATGTCTTTATGCTTATATTCTAAGTTCAGTGATGTCGGGAATATATGACTACTTTGGAGTCTTTGTGTATCGTATTCCTCCATTTATGTGAAATATTTTTTCAAAAAATAAGACTTCATTTCAAATTAAAAATTCGAAGTGAAGTCCTAATCATTATTTATCATAAGCGGCAATTTTTACTGAATGTACAACAAACCTGACACCGCTTCCATGCTGGCCGGCACAGGTGGAAAGTGTAAGAAGTGATGGATAATCATCAAAGCTGATATCTTTAGGAATATCTATCATTGAACACTTTTTAACATAATCAAGATACTTATCATAGTCGTCTTCAGTCTTAACCTCTGTGTAGCTGAATGAACCATCCGTCGTTCTATAGTATGAAAAAATCCTATACTTCAGAACCTTATCCTCAGTGTAAATGTAGATGTAAGGCTCATCCCCCAGGATATCCTCGTCCTTATTTTTGTATAGAACCTTTAGTGCACCAAACATTGATCCATTTTTCATGTTATGTCCAAAGAGCATATCGCTCATTCCGCAAAATTCAGGGTCAGATAATACGTCCATGAAAATACAGCCCGCTTTGTTTGGCACGCCTTCAAAGGTTTTATACAAGTATTGATTTATTGTCTTTTCTTTTACAACAGGATAATTGATCGAAGAGATCGCAGGAAAATAAAGCCATCCGATAAAATCCGGATTGACCTCTTTTAATGCGGAGAAATCGATATCAAGCTTTGGATAATATTCCTCATCTAAGCCATCATCAGCGCCTGTGTCCCGGCTGTCATTTCCTACTTCATCAGTTTCTTTAATGTCCTCTTTAACGGACACCACATACTTATCTCTGATATTGTCATATTCGTTTACCGCAATGGAATATTCTTTCTGGTCGAAGTAAACCATGACACCTTCGTAGCAAATAACACCAATCAGAATAACTATCAGAATTATTCTGATTACTCCCCATATTGAAATTTTACTTTTTTCGTTATTTTCATTCCCCATAATAAACTATTTTAACTGAACCTCACATATTATTAAACCCTTATTCCCTGCTCTTTAATGCCTCTACCATATCGATAGATTTAACCTTTGATGACACATACAGATTTACAAGTACAGATACCATAAACGTTCCTATCACAGCGCCAAGGTATGGCATTGCGGAAGGATTAATGACCATGTCGTAGTAAATTCCTGTTGTAAGATCAACAAGTAAACCGAGCATCACACGCCCAAACGGCACACCAAGCAGCGCTCCAAGCGCAGTTATAGACAGGCTCTGCTGCAAAAGAATAACTCTTATATCCCCTGAGGTAAAACCAAGAACCTTAAGCGTTGCTATTTCTCTGGTCTTCTCAACATACGACAGAACACCGAGGTTATATAAAACCACAACTCCCATCACAACAGCAATTGCAATGATAATATAGGAAACATAATATGATATCTCATTTGTATTCTTAAGAGACTCTATCAGCTTCTCCTTACTGTCCACAGAAACTACTTCCGTCCTCGATTTTAATGAGGTCGGCACTGTCATATTCGTGTAAATATAATTCGGGACGAACTCTCCTCCTATCTCTTCCCATGCACTCCGGCTCATAATAATACCCTGCCCCGCTGCCAAACGGCATTTCTTTACTATCGGGGCACTGAATACCCTTGAGCTTCCGGGTATGGTAAAGTTAAGTGTCTCACCAACTTCGACACCCAAAAAGTCAAACATCTTGGTAGAAAGTACGATTCCACTCTGGGGAGGCTCTATATATTCAAGATTCTCATCCTCCAGTAGGAAAAGATTACCATCATCAAGGACTGTCAACTCCCTGACCGATTCCTCAAAGGCCGTGCGCAGTGTTGCAGCAGCTACCTGAACAAGCTGTCCATTGTATTCCTTTGCATATTCGTAAACAGTGCCATAGGGTGTGGCATCCGCAAAGCAAATTTGCTCATTTGCCCTGATAATCTCACCGTACATCCATCCGGCCTGATTGCTCAGACATTCAAAGAATCCAAGTGCCATGAATATCAGCATACTACATACCAGAATTCCTGCGACACTTACAGCTGTCCTTAGCTTATTTCTTCTGATATCACGAACATTCCATCTTGTGGCAAATTTCAGCAAACGCCATATTACAGTATTCTCAAGAAAACTTGTTGATTCAAACTGAGGTGCTTCAGCCTGTAGTATCTTCGATGCATTCTGAATAAGGAGCTTTCTTGTAGTTATAAAGGTCACCGCAATACAAAGGGCTATGGTAAAGAGGCACATGTACAGTGTTTTTACAGTAAGCTGAAGATTCTGCAGGGGATTCTGATAGTAGTAGTCATTGAGGTTATTTAGATAATTCCCAAGAACAAGTGGTCCTATGATAACGCCGGATAAGCAGCCCAAAGCTGCAATGATCACTGAATAAGACATATAATGGAGAGTTATTTTCTCCCTTGAAAAGCCCAAAGCCTTTAATGTACCTATCTGTACTCTTTGCTTGTCGGTAAGTCTTGTCATGGTGGTAATAATTCCAAGAACCGCTACTGCGAGGAATATCAGTGGAAACACAGTTGATATTGCATCATTTGAGTCCATTGATCCTGCATAATCCATATAATCCTCATCCTCAATCTTAGTTCTTATAAGAATATCGGAATTATCAAATTTCTGCTCTATCCTTGAACGCATGGAGATCATCGTGTTCTTTTCTTCATCACTAAGCAGATAGCCGTTGTGTGTTACATCCTCAAGGTCAACAATAAGCATATCAAACCCGGCATAACCGCTTGGGCACTCACTTATATCCATGATAATAAAGCCGTGAGTACCGTACTCCGGCTCTGTATACGTCGCATTCGGAAGATAATAAAGAAATTCCGGGCAGTATACTATTCCATTTACCTTTTCGTGCAATGTGTAATTGCCGCTTGTAAAGGTTAGCGTGTCACCAACATGGATTCCCATTGGATCAGCAAAACGCTTCTCTATCCAGCAGCCTGAGCTTCCGGGGGTATATTCCACTCCATCAGTCACGAGCATCTTGGAAACATCATTGCTTTCTATATAACTAAGGACCAGCAATCTCTCTTTATCAAGGTTAATCTTGCCGGTTGCGCGAGACATACCATCAACATTCCTCACCCCGTCCAGATTTCCCAGCATATCAATATCTCTATATGAAAACTGGATTCCCTGAATATCCAGATCCTTGTAGTTTGTCATATCAAAGTAATCAGAAGCCGTGCGGGCCGCACCAACATTGCTGGATTCAAAGCCTGTCTGAATAAAAAGGGCAAGTAATGTCATTATATAGATCGCAAAAAACTGGATCGCATTTTGTTTAAGATCACGCAATACTTTCTTAAAAAGAATCATCTGCGCCTCACCTGTCTGCTAAAAATCTTTTAAGCTTCTTAATTAGCGGGCTTAAATCTTTTTCCTTCATCTTCGTCGCTTAGAGCAGAAACGATGACCGTCTCCCCTTCTGAAAGTCCCTCAAGGACCTCTGTAACTCCATTTCCCGCAGCGCCTTTGACTATACTTCTCTTCTCAGCCTTTCCTCCCTTAAGCACGTAGATATAATCTCCGTCATCGCCTGTATAAACGGCTTTGTCCAAAACGCTAAGAACGCTCTTTTCTTCTTTTGTAAAAATCTTAACCTGTGCTTCAAGCCCTATAGTAGGTCGAGCCTCAGAATCATCAAAGGTTATCTCAACCTTTACCTTGGGTTTTCCCGAGGTATCCGTAGTCGTAGCCACCGGAGAAATAGCTGATACAGTGCCGGTATAGGTCTTTGCACCAATGGTTGCCTCTGCCTTTTGTCCTGTCTCAACATTTTCAATATCATATCTGGATACCATCAGTGTCGCCTTATATCCGCTATCAGGCTGGATTACAAAAAGCGGAGTACCTGCTTCTGTTATAGCTCCATCATCCACAAGTCTTTCAAGGATTGTTCCGGTAGCTGATGACAGCACACCCTGCTTAACGATATTTAGAGCCTTCAAAGCTGTAGCTTCCTCTGCTCTGGCGATCACCACTGAATCCTCATATGATTTTAACTGTGCTTCGCTCACTATTTTTTCTTCAGCAGCAGCCTTCTCAGTCATAGATGTAGACCATTCCTTATCTATGAGTTCAAGCTGTCTTGAAAGCTCGGCATATTTGGCAAAATCCTCAGTTGAAAGCTGATCGACCGGTATTGAAGCAAGTGCATCCCTGCTGTTATTAAGACTGTCCTTTAAGTTGTTTACGGATTCTCTGGCATTCTCTTTGCCATTTGCAGACTGCTTTGTCTGTTCCTTTATCTTTTTATACTCTTTCTTATCTATCTTTTTCTCTGCTTTTAAAGCTTCAAGATTCTCTGATTCTTTCTGAATCTCCTCAATACATTTCGCATACTCCTCCGAATCCTGCGAATAGTGTTCAAGCTCTGACTGATAATTTTTTATAAGCTTCTTTGATATCTCTATTTTTTCATTAACCTGATCAAGCTCTCCCTCCATCTCAAGCTGTTTTCCATGGCTTTCCTGATATGCACCGGTTTCCGCCTCAAGTCTTGCAGCCTCAACCTCGAGATTAGTCTGAAGCTTTGCTATTTCACCCTCAACGCCCTGAATATTCTGCTGTATGCTTCCGCTTTTTGCATTCTGGGCAATGCTTATATCATCTCTGTCTTCTTCAACAGAGACATACTGAGCCAGCAGCGCACCTGCCTTGTTGGCTGCTGTGGCTGCCTTGGATCTGTTCGTATTATTATCTGTTACCGCAGCATTATAATTGTCTTCATGGTACGTTACATTAAGACCTGCTTTATTATACTGATCCTCAGCCTCGGTAATGTCATAATCAGCAAGCACATCGCCCTTTTTAACGCAGTCATTGACCTTACAGGTTATGGATGACAGCTTTCCTGTTGCCGGAGCATATACAGTTACCGCAGCATCAGCTTCAATAAGGCCTATTTCACTAATGCTCTCTGTTACATTTCCTTTTACGGCTTTCTCAACATCAACAGAATCCGGAATCATGCTGTATGCAAAGACGCCTCCTCCTGCTGCAAGAACTACTACACCTGCAATTATATTTCTGACAATTCGCTTCATATCCCCCTCCTGAAATTCTGAAAGCAAACTTCTATTTTACATGGATTATGTTTATTAGCTGATTTTTTTCAAAAGTTCACCATACGATTTCATCAGCACTTTTTGGATTATCATTCTTTACGATCTTATTTACGGTTCCGTTTTTCACATATATGACCTTATCCGCTATATCTGCAAAAAGGGCGTTATGCGTAACCATTACAACAGTTCTGTTATCTTCTCTACTTTGGGCACAAAGGAGCTTCAATACTTCCTTTCCGGTTTCAGTATCCAGTGCTCCGGTAGGTTCATCGCATAATAAGAGCCTTGGCTTCTTTGCAATGGCTCTGGCAATGGCAACTCTCTGCTGCTGTCCTCCCGACATCTGAGATGGAAAATTATTTTTTCTTTCCTCTAAACCTACGAGCTTTAACGCCTCTAAAGGATCCATTGTTTCAATCCCAAGCTCACTCATAAGCCCGACATTTTCCATGGCAGTAAGAGTCGGAATAAGATTGTAAAACTGGAAAATTATCCCAACATCTATTGCGCGGAAAGCACTTAGCTGTCTGTCTGTTAAATCGGTAACTGTTTTCTCACCGAAGGTGATTTGACCGCAGGTGGCGCTATCAAGTCCACCTAGCATGTTAAGAAGCGTACTTTTTCCTGATCCTGAAGGCCCAAGAATTACAACCATCTCCCCTTCATCAATTGTCAGGTTTACATCCTTTAATACCTCATTGGCAACCGATCCGGAATAGTACGTCTTGCCGACATTTTTAAGAGTGATCAATACTCCCATATGATCTTTGAAATCCCCCATATCTCATAAGATGTTTTACTTTTATCATAATTAAGTTTATTCTAACAAAAAAAACCCATATCACTACGTGATATGAGTTTTTTTAATAAATATTTTAGAAATAAATCAGGCTATTGATCTCTTTGCGACAATACCCATATTTTTATTAGGATCGGGACGTTTCATCTAATTTTAGTGAATCACGATAGGCGCGGCTGCATTTGCTATCTTTTGACTTTTGCGGCCGCATATTTGATTAAAATTCTTACTATGTGCTCTGATATTCGCAGCTACATCTACTGACTTTTGGCTTTTGCGGCCGCGTTTTGCTTAGAGTTTTTCCCTTTAACTCTGATATCCGCGGCTACATTCACTGACTTTTGGCTTTTGCGGCCGCGTTTTTACTTAGAATCTTTCCCTCTAGCTCTGAAATCCGCGGCTGCATTTACTATCTTTTGGCTTTTGCGGCCGCATTTTGCTTAGAAATTTTCCCTTTAGCTCTGAAATCCGCGGCTACATCCTCTGACTTTTGACTATTGCGGCCGCAAATTAGCCCAAAACACCTGTCACTAGCAAGATTATAGTTTGGAAATATTATTAGGTCATAGATATCCAACATAACTTATAGCTATTAGTTCTAATCTAATCCTTATTGTTCTTTCAAATTTTCTTCTACCAACTGCTCTATATATTCAGCATGTCTTAAATATGAGTCATAATTTGAATCCCCCCTATGATCCGGTAAAAGCTCAGCGTTATAGAGGCTCTTTAATGTTCGCCCAAGATAGTCAGTGTATTTGTTAGCCCCATTATAGTTAAGGTGCGAGCTTCCGTCAGAAATATCAGAACCTCCTGTATAATCAAGGCCTATGTCTTCAAGATGTCTGAACACATAGTCAAAATACACATTGCCATCTCCTGCGGCATTTTTTTCGAGCAGATATTTCTCAAGCCAGTTGTAGCGCTGAGTCTCCTCCTGAACAAGCCCCTCCTGCTGCTCAACATTGAGCTCATAAGGAACCATAGTCACATATAGCTCAATATCGTTTTTCTTTGTAAACTCGATTATCTTATCAAGATATGTGATGCACTTTTCCATCGGCGGCTTGCACTCATCCGTGTCTATCACAGGATCAGGCATCACCTCATTGTGGAAGTGAGGAACAAAGCCCTTGTAATAGCTAAGGTCTTTGCCAAATGCATAATCAAAATCTCCGTCTTCAAGATTGTTATACCTGTCATGATATCCGAAAAATGAAGGAAAATACTTGTTCCAAAGTTCCTCCTTATTATCGAAGCAGGCATTCATCAGCTGCAGTTTATTCAGAGAAAATCTCATCCCATACAAGCTATCGCTCAAGAAATAATAGTGAAACTTGTAATCCTCCTGAAAGGCTGCTGCCGTGAAAAAATCGAGAACAACAATCTTTGGCTTTTGCGTTTTACAGATTTCCTTCAAATAGTGATAGGAAACCCAAAGAGGCTGCTCTGCTGATGAGAGATCATACCCCGCAATTCCATAGTCGCTAAATAGCTTTGCAGTATTGATTCCACAGTGCACATGACTTGAGCCCAGCATAACCACATCGATGGAATTCTTTGGCTGGTCATAGAGCGCGCGCATCTGTGTAATACCCGCCTCGGTTTTGGTGCAAAGGATATTATTGGCGATGCCTATTGCAAGAATAAATATTATTATGCTTAGAAGTGTTGCTATTATTCTTTTTGTTATATGCTTAGTGTTCATAGAACCCTCATCCGTCAGCTTCGCTGACACCTTCTCCCATAGGGAGAAGGCTATGAATTTAATCATTATTTCATCTTACAAAAAAAGGATCATTATTTTACCTTGTCAGAATTGTGCGTAAACGAAGCTACGTATCTCATCTCCTGCGCCATATCTTCCAAATATCAAAATGACAAGTGCAAGAAAAACAAAAACTCCGCCTCTTAAAAAATCCCCCCATTTTGTGGCAGCCATTTCAGGAGGAATACTATCCTTCCTGTAGGCTAAAGCGTCCATGACAGTAAGAAGAATTAGAGACAGTCCTGCTATCCACCATTCGATCTGAGATAGTCCAAGCATAGGACCATCCTGAAAAGAGAGCCCTGTTCTAATCCCCGCAGTGCCGACAAAAGGTATCATACTTTTTATAAAGGTTAGTGCAACTCCCATGTCAGGTGCTCTGAAAAATATCCATGCAAAAGATACCAGGACAAAGCTTATAAACCTTCCCATCATTCCCTTTACGAGAAACTCTGCTCTGCTCTTTTTCATGATACTTGCAAGTACATTCATTACCCCGTGGAAGATTCCCCATACAATAAATGTAAGTCCTGCGCCATGCCACATTCCGCACACAAAGAAAACAGCAAGGGTGTTCAATGCTTTTCTAGCCGTTCCTTTTCTGTTACCGCCAAGGGGAATGTAAACGTAATCCTTAAGGAAATTACTGAGTGAAATATGCCAGCCGCGCCAGAAATCAACCACATTTTCACGAAGATATGGTGTTCTGAAATTCTGTGTCAGCTCTATTCCGAACATGGATGATATTCCGATCATTATATTGGTATAGCCTGCGAAGTCACAGTAAATCTGCATGGTATAAAGCAATGACGCAAGCATGACGGTCAAGAATCCGAATTCTGTAGGCTTCTCGAAAACAAGGTCAACCGGGATTCCAATTCTGTCAGCTATGACCATCTTCATGAAAAGTCCCCACAGAAGATATGAGAGTCCCCTAACCGCTTTTTCAAAATCAAAGAGCTTTGTTCCTTCAGTCTTCTCAATCTGCAAAGCAAAGTCAGCTTCCCTCTCTATGGGGCCGCTCATCCACTTAGGGAACCACATCATATAAAGAGCATACATAAAAGGATTCCCGCCGGCTTTAGATTTTCCCTTGTAAACGTCAGCAATATAGCTGATAGCCTGAAAAGTATAAAAGGAAAGTCCTATTGGAAGCCCGAGCTCAGAAATCTTACCCGGAACCTCTATTCCTATAAGAGATGAAATCAGCGCAAGATATTTCCAGCCAAACAAAATGGCGGCAAAAATGATAACGCCACATGTAAGAGCTACACCTTGTGCTCTCTTCTCATTCTTAGTTTTGAAGTGCGAGATAATCACACCAAAAGCATAAGACAATGCGGTTATCGCAAGCAGCACAGAGAGTCCGAAGGCTTTTCCCTGCCAATATATAAAAATGACACTGGCAATAAGAAGAACCCATTTCCGTAGCTTGCCCGGAGTGATAGTAAAAAGTAAAAATGTAACTATTAAAAAAACAAAAGTTGTCAACTGAAAAAGCAAGTCGATTATCCCCCAATCTTAGCGGATTATTGTTGTTTTAAGCCAAATACTGATTCTGAGCTTATTACTGTTTTAAGCCAAATACTAATTCTGAGCTTATTACTGTTTTAAGTCATCTACTAATTCTGACCAAGATACCCTGTAAGCTCATCCAAAGTCATATGAGAAAGAGCTGCAGTTGAATTGAAGGTATACTGTGAATTGAAGTCATACTCTCCATCTGCAATCATGAGCTCATCAAGGAAGTAATGTCCAAAATCATCTGCAAGCGTATTCTTATAAACCGCTGTATACTCCTCCGCGGAAATAGCATTGCCATCACCATCGGAATATGTCTTGTTACCATCTGAACCCTTCATTACTACTACAGAATTCATAAGCTCCGGAGCCTTTGTTTCTGCATTAACGCGGTAAATGTAGCTTTCTATCTTTTCATAGTTACCTGTTATCACATACTTTATGAAGAGATTCTTTTCAAGATAAAGAGCGGCATAGGCTTCAGGAATGAATGAAGACTCACCATTATCCTCATCTCTGAAAATCTCAAAGGGTTCAGTTACACCGCCCGCTGCAAAGCTACAGTAATAAGCGCATTTTCCTGCAACATCATGCATAATAAGCTCAGGTATCCCATCTTTATCAATATCAAGAAGTGAAAATCTGGAAAGATCGTCTGAGCTATCAGGATACAACAAAGCACAGTCATCCTTAAACTGCGATGCCCTTCCTATAAGTCCGTCCTTATATTCAGCGCTTGCAATAACCTCAGAAGGATCTGATATGATCACTTCCTCTAAGGCTCCATCCAAAGCTTCCTCTGCCTGCTCTTCTGATGCATTTTCTGATGCTTCTTCCAATGGCTCCTTTGCTATTTCCTCTGATTGTCCTTCTGCGGCCTTCTCTTCAGTATCCACTTCAGAGGAATAGGTAGCCTCATCATCAGCCTTTTTAATATCTGTATCTTTATCTGTCTTAAAAACAAGCAGATAGACCAGGATAGCCAGCACAGCAAGGGATACAGCTGCAATGGCAATAAATATCTTCATTGAGTTTTTCTTTTTATTTTTCATCGCCATTCCCAACCCTCACTTGAAACTTGTTCCTTCAGTTCAGACACATTAACATCCCATGAGCTATATGCAGAATCACCTCTGTGATCCGGCAAAAGCTCAGCGCCATATCTGTTTCTTAAATCCTCTGCAAGATATTTTGCAAACTGGGTACTTCCGTAATAATTCAGATGGGAGCTTCCATCAGCAAAATGTGTGCCTCCCTCGTAATCTATTCCAAGGTCTCCGATATGTTTGAAGGTGTAGTCAAAATATATGTTATCAATTCCCTCATCCTTAATCCCTGCAAGATAATTCTCAAGCCAGTTATATCTGAGGTCTTCCTCCTGGGTTACCCCTTCCTGCTGCCCTACATTGAGATGATATGGAACGATTGTTATATAAAGCTGTATGCCGTTTTTATATGTATAATCTATGATCTTCCTTAGATATTTCTGTGACTTTTCAGAAGGTGCCTTCACATCCGTTGTATTTGGTACAGGTGTTTCCACAGGCGCCTGCTTAAAAGAGGGCGTGTATCCCTTAAAGGAGCTGTAATCCTTACCCCATCCATCCTTTAATGCAGTCAGGTCATCAGAATTCTCAGGTGAATAATAAGAATAGATGTATTTCTTTTTTAATTCCTCATCGCCATCTACCGCAGTATTTACCATCTCCACCTTATTCATTGAATAGCGAAAACCGCAGAATGCATCCTGAAGATAATAGTATTTATCAGCATAGCCATCAAGAAAAGCTGCCGGCGCAAAGAAATCCAAGACCACTACCTTGGGCTTTTGGTATTTACAGATTTCCCGAAGGTAATAGTAGGATATCCATATCGCCTGCTCGGCAGAAGAATAATCATACGCAGAGATGCCGTAATCCTCCCAGATTTTAGCGGTATTTATTCCATAATTAACGTGACTTGACCCGAGCATTACAACATCTATGCTATCTCTGGGCTGACAATACATGGCAAGTCCCTGCCTGATTCCACCGTTTGGTCTGTCCGTCAAAAGTCCACCGGTGACATTAATAGAGCTCATAAGGCAGGTTATTGTTAAAAAAGCTGCAATTAGTGATTTCATATTCCATTCCTCATAAAATTGTCCACAGATAAAGAGATTGTAACAGAATTGTGCGCTTAATATCAAATAAAGTCTTACGTAATTTCAAGTTATACATAAATGCCCCTCATCCGGCACTTCGTGCCACCTTCCCCCATAGGGGGAAGGCTTAAAAGAATATCAGCAAAACTAACAGGTATAAAAAACATCTATCCAGGATTCCTATCAGCAAAACTAACAGGCAGAACAAAGAGTCGCTCGCGACTCTTTGCGCGCTGGTGCGCGCAAGCTTTAGCTTGCAAAATTCATCTGCGCACCAGTCGCATCCTTAGCGGAGCTCTTTTTATTCAATAGGAAATCCAAAGGAATTTCCTATTGAATAAAAAAGCCTCTATCCGGGATCCACCCGGGTAGAGGCTTACTCATTACAATATTACTTTGTCTCTCATTCTTCCTATGGCATCCATAGCAAGTCTTGATCTCTCGCATTCCTCGGCGCTGAGAGTTATCTGCCAGCATAATTCCGAGCCCTTCATATGCTCGGAAGCATATGATAATCCATTTGTCCTTTCATCAAGGAATGGTCTGTCTATCTGGTTCGGATCGCCGAGAAGAATAATCTTGGTATCCTTACCGGCTCTTGTGATGATACCCTTGGCCTGAGCCGGTGTCATGTTCTGGGCCTCATCTATGATGAGATATGTCTTTAAGATTGAACGACCTCTGATAAAGTTTAGTGCCTCAGTCTGGACTATTCCTCTCTCGAAAATTTCATCCGTTTTATCCTGAAGCTCCTTCTCATCAGCATATCTCTCCTCTTCACTGGAATCGATAAGCTGCTCTAGGTTATCAATGATAGGCCTCATGAGCGGCCCGATCTTTTCCTGCTCGTCTCCGGGAAGAAAACCTATATCATCATCAAACTGTGAGTTAGGCCTACAGACAAGAATTCTTCTGTATTCTCCCGTTGGTCTGTTTATCATTTTCTCAAGACCTACAGCAAGTGAATAAAATGTCTTTGCCGTGCCTGCCATTCCCTTTACTATGACAAGTGGCGCTTTATCCGCGGGCTGCATCAATGCTTCCTGAAGGAAGTACTGACCTGCATTTCTCGGTGTAACCCCGTAGGGCTGCGCCTTTTCAAATTCTAATTTCTTGATGATTCCGTGATCAACTCGGCCCATCTGTGTCTTGTTAGTGGACTGGTCACCCTGGAGAATCACAAATTCATTTTCATAGAGCTCCGGCTTTATCTTATTACCATTCTCATCGCAGGTATAAACTGCATCTACCGGCACTCCCTTTCTTCTAAATTCTTTAAATATCTCTTCCGGTGCGTATACCCTTATTCTTCCTAAATACTGATCATCACCGGATACTACCTGTTCAGTTGTAAAATCCTGAGCCTGGATTCCGAGGAGCTGTGCCTTAATTCGCATCAGAATATCCTTTGTTACCAGGATTACCTTCTCCTTCTGTGTATCCGAAAGCCCTTTGCATACTCTGAGGATACGGTTGTCGGATTTGTATTCCACCATATCCTTGGGGAGCTCAACATCCTTGTAGTTTTTCTCTACTCTTAGGATTGCTCCGTCCTGGAGTTCTACTCCTTTTGTAAGATCGCCTTCCTTTCTCAGCTCTTCAAGGAGCCTGATTACTTCACGGACATTGGCACCGCGCTCACCCTCGTCGCGCTTGTGCGAATCCAGTTCTTCAAGTACCACCAGCGGCAGGACAACATCGTTGTCGTCAAAACACTTTAAAGCGTGTGGCGCCTGAATGAGGACATTAGTATCGAGTACATAGATTTTTTTCATGCACTTCCCCCCATCCTATTTAGTTAGACGTAAGAAAAAATGGTATAACTCCTACGTCTATGTAAGAATTATACCATATTTAGGGTTTTTATAAATCAAAAAATACTACAATTTGTGATTACATGACTAAATAGTCAGAAATCGTGATATTTTTTAATCACTTGACCAAATAGTCACACAGCTTTCACATCACCTGTTTGCGAGCCAGCCCTTGGTTTCCTCATATACATCCTTGAAATCTCCTGAGTAATTCTCCCTTATTTTCTCAGTGGCATCCATAAAGGGCTTTAAATCCGGATAGGTTACCTCAACACCCAGAGCGGTCAGCTTTTTAAAAATATCATCTTCAAATTCATGAACGCCCTTCTGCTCAGCAAGTGAAGAAGACTCTGCTGCGGCATCCACTACCGCCCGGTCTTCATCCCCAAGCGAATTGTATACATCAGTTCTCATTACCACGTTCCATAGATTATAAGCGTGATTAGTCACTGATACATAAGGCTGAAGCTTGTAATACTGATTAGTGTAAAAGGTTGTAACAGACCAGTCCGCACCATCATAAGTTCTTCTGTTAAGGTTATCGTAGAGTTCGGCACCAATGTAGTTATAAGAGGTAGCGCCAAGCATTGAGAACATATCCATAAGGACCTTACTTCTGACAGTTCCTA
Source organism: Butyrivibrio sp. VCD2006 (assembly GCF_000423925.1). Lineage (GTDB taxonomy): Bacteria > Bacillota > Clostridia > Lachnospirales > Lachnospiraceae > Butyrivibrio. Next base: position 55,048 of record NZ_AUIX01000009.1, on the reverse strand, counting down.
TGATGAGCCCCTTCATATCTTCGGGAGCGTTTATAGTGTGCTTTGAATTGGAAAGACATCTGAAGGAACCGCAATAGTGGCAGATTACTTTTAGCCCCTTCTTTTCCAGCTTTTCATCAATAGCCTTATTTATATCGCTTTTTGCAAATTCCCATGCAGTCTCGTGATCTCCAAAAAGATATGGCAGTCCAGTTATACCCTCTTCCGGAATAAGGTCGGTAAAATATGGAGCGGCAATCACAGCCATGTCAATTTTATCCTTTTTAATAGCCTCATATGCAGTCAGCTGGTCATTATACTCATTTATGTAATGAATCTCACACAAAACTCTTCCATCTGTTCCTTCTTCCACATCAGCTTTAAACTGCTTTATATAGTCACATCTAAAATCGTCTTCAGGCATAGCAACTGCAATTTTTATAGTAGTAACATCACCTGATTTATTCAGCGATTTTCCGCAACCAAAAATAGTGCATGCCAAAAAGCACACAACCACAAGACATATGATAGCCCGTTTAAAAATTGTATTAAAAGCAATCATAAACCGCGTCTCCCATGTGATTTGTCAACTTTAATGTTAGCAAATAAGCGTCTAAATGCAATTAATATATTCTTAAAATATTATGATATAATGAATTTATAAATAATCGGGTGGAGGATCAAACATCTTGGCTCTTTTTGGCAGAAATTATGAAGATGAACTTGATAATAATTATATGCCGCTTGAAGAGTTCGCTCCTACTATCAGCAGACAGGAAGCTGTTAAGAGGAAGAAGCTCACTGACCTCATCTCGCCCATCAGAGATATTCCCATCGCATTAAAAGGAAGAAGAAACCAAATAGAAAATGACCTTGACTCATTCTCTTGTGATCAGGATGAGAGTTTTGATGCGCTCATTAAGGAGGTTGGCGATATAGTTTCCACCACCGAAGGGCACATCGATGATGTCGGCACTCTTAACGAGACAATTGAGAAGGTTCGTGATGCTCTCTCGTCTATCAAGGAGACTACTGACAGCCTTCCGTCTCTTCCTGATAATTCAGAATTAGCTGAGGATATCGAGATCCCGCAGATCAATCTTCCAAAGCTTGCCGAAGAATATATGCCTGACCCTGATCTCGTAACGCAGATAAGAAGCTATTCTTCTTTTTCTCACATTTTGAAAAAGTCCGTAGCCTATACTCTGTCTTCACTAGAGCAGTACCACGCGCAGGTTCAGAGTCTTTCCAAGAAGAAAGAAATGCTTGAATCCCTCGCATCGGAAGCAGATCTTTTAGCTCTTAACACCACGATCGATGCCACCCATATGAATGAGGAGAGCCGCGAATTTTCAACAACTGTAGCAGCAGAGGTCGGTAATCTTTCAAGAAAAATCCATGAAATCTCGGCTGCACTGGATGCGGAGCTTGATGCTCTGGAAAATGGCTTTAAGACAGTCCGCTCTTCCGTTAACACCATAGAATCCGCGCACAGAGATGCAGCCAGATATGCTGATATGTACTCTTCTGCCAGCAATGAATACTACAGACAGAGCACTAATTATACAAATATTCTGATTCAGAGCCTCTCAAGGCTTAATCAGGATTTCAGGGAAACATTGGATAAGCAGGATGCTCTTCAGGAGGACTATCTTGAAGCACTGGATGTCTTCAGGTCAGAAATAATGTCCTCAGCCCGTGAAATCGTTTACAAGGGCAGCCGTATAGGAAGCGTTCTTGACGGCTGTATACGCGGTTCAGCTTCCCTAAAGGATGAGATGACAGAAACACTCGAGAACATTAAAGAGCTTAAAGTATCTCTTGCTGCTGTCAGAAAAACGGATGCCATCAGAAAATCCAAGTATTCCGCCGCACTCCTCAAAGCATTTGACCAGGACATCGTATGGCTTCACAACAAAATTGAAAGTGTCATTGACGCCTCAGAAGAAGAATAAGTATAAATTGCAGACTTCCCATACTCAAAAGGCGCAGTAAGGCCTCGGGTATGGGAAGTTTTCATATTAGCCATAACACAACAAAAGAGCCAGTGTTTTACACTGGCTCTTTCTCCCTCATAATGCATAAACCGCAGAACGATTTATATTTTTTGCAGGTCCTGCCTGCATTTATATACTTCATTCATCAATATACTTAGATTTTATCACACTTTTCCGATAATACAACACATAAAAAATGTTTTTTTCGCATTTTTATAATATTTTTAGAAAAATAGTTTCCTGTTAAAATCTAATATACCGCGGTCTTCCCGAGCTGACGACATAGTCTTCAGCACATATATAAGCAACCAGTTTCCCACGATAGTAGAATTCACACCTGTTTCCATTCTTCTCATCCATTACAAGCGTGATGGTATCCACTCGTATGCAGTCCTCTGATTCCTCATACCATAATCCCTGAACGTTCTGTCCATAGGTTATAGCGAAATCCTTAAGCTCGCAGTAGTGGAATCTGTCGTAGGTTATCAGCATTCTCGATCTCTTGCATTCATCGGCTCCGGACTTAGGTATTCTGGCACATATGATCTTGATTCTGCCGCTTTTCATATGCCTGAACGAAACCATTATGTCATGGCCATCCTCAAGTGCCTGATAGAGTACAAAGGGATGCGGGCTACAGTAGAGCCTCTCGCTTCCATAACCAAGCTTCTTTCTCAATTGTGCAAGAACAAGCCTGATTTTTGCGATGAAAGCTTCATCATCAGTGTTTCTTCTGACCTGAAGTCTTAAGATAACCGCATACTCTGCCTGAAGATAATAAAAGTAAGCCTGTGCGATATCCACGGAACCTCCAATACCCTTGCGGTACATATCGCCAAGCTCATAGGCAGCCTCTGCAAATCTGCATCTGTAGTGACTCTTTCCCTCACTTATGAATTTTTTGCGCTCCAGGCGGTAATCAGCTCGCTTTGCTTTTCTGATACCTACCCTGCTCTCATCCCGTTCTTTCATAGAAGTTATGATAACACAGAAGAGATTTCTTTACACCCTTGATTTTATTTCGTATAATTTCGCTAGAAAAGAAAATAATATTTTCACCCATTGATTTCAAAGGAGATTATTTTAATGACAGTTAAAAAGAAGTTTTCACATCTGGGTTTTTCGATCGTTTTTTATCTTGTCGCATCCAACCTTATCAGTGCAATCGCAATAATGATCGCAGCATTTATTTATGCCTTCGTATATTACTTCGATGCAATGGTGGCAGCATCAAATGGCGGACCTGCCATTGATTTTTCACAGACTGCTGCCCTTATCGCCAGCTTCAGAGCAAATTCCACACTAATAAATCTTATAACCGCATGTTCAAGCTATTTTGTAGCTGTACCGCTTACAATACTCGTTCTTAACACACCTCGTTTCAGAGATGTTCCGCTTAATGGAATGCAGTTTTCAACTCCGGTAGAAAAAACCATGCAAAGAAACCTTACTCCCGGAGAATTAATCAATTTCCTGTTGTTTATGTTCCCTCTTGGAATACTGGGCTCACTCATAGGCAATATTCTTGCTTTGATATTAGGTTCAATAACAGGTCAGCATTTAAATGATATTCTTACGTCAGCATTGTCAAATATGTCTCTTCCTATGGTGTTTCTTCTCAGTGTGGTACTGGCACCGATTTTCGAGGAGCTTGTCTTCAGATATGCAGTAATAGGCTACATTAGACGCTATGGTGAGTGGAATGCCATAATAGTATCCGCTCTTATATTTGCACTAATTCATGAAAATATATTCCAATTCTTCTATGCTTTTGCTGTTGGTATCATATTTGGCTATGTTTATGTTTACACAAGAAAGCTGATTTATTCAATAATCTTGCACTGCACCTTTAATTTCTTTGGGGCCTTTGTTCCAATACTGATCGATCCGAGTTTTTCGCCCACAAACAAAGCAAGTATAATTTATTCCATGATCCAATATATCGTAGCCATAATCGGGTTTATCCTGCTTATAAATTACATTAGAAAAGGGAAGCTTTTAGAGACTACTCCCGGAGCACCGATTCAAGGCAAGCTAAGTAAAGATGCCATCCTTAATCCCGGAATGATCACACTCATAGTAGTATGTCTTATCTTTACGGTACTGTTAATGTTCTTTACCTAAAAACTGAAAGCTTTAGTATTAATAGCAAAACTCCCCTCAGACTTTGAGGGGAGTTACTTTTTTATTATGAACTATAGCATCTCAACTATTTCCTGTGAAAAATCAGCAATACCTTCTTTGTACAATTTCTGAACAAATTCAACAGCTCGCTGTCCTGATTCCTCAATCGGCACATCCTGGGAATAAATGTACTCAACCTTGTTTCCGTTAGCCATGATGAAATTAACCTGTGTTCCGATAATCTGTCCGTCACCTACATCCATTCCTACTACCTCGACATCAGTAACCTCACGAACACGTCCTGCAGCAAATAAAACTCTCATAAAGACCTCCTTATTCAATCATCATCTGAGTCATCCGTATCAAAATTGATTTCCTTAAGGCGTTGTGCCTGCTTGTAAATTCCATCAAGTGATTTCCTAAAGCTCTCAAATTTTGAAACAGCTTCTCTTGCGTTTTTAAGACCATCATTTGACAGAGCAGCAACCTCTTCGCTGGTAGCGGAAAGATTGGAAATATTGTCATTGATCTCATTTGTTGAGTTATCAATGAGCTCCATGCTGTTTCCGATATCTCTTATCTTCTCGATAAGATCCTCAACATTATTATTGATTGTCTCAAAGGATGATGCCGTATCGCGGATAACCTGATTCTGCTGTTCAACAGATTCTACCGTGTTATCGATACTCTCCATCGCTTTGTTGGCATCCTCTGTCAGCTCTCCGATAATCTTTGTGATCTCACTGGATGCATTGTTAGTCTGTTCCGAAAGCTGTCTAATATCATCAGCAACAACCGCAAAGCCTTTTCCTGCCTCACCTGCTCTTGCAGCCTCAATTGAAGCATTCAGGGCAAGCAGATTTGTCTGCTTTGAAATCGCCATGATAGAACCGAGGATTTTCTGGACGTCTTCCACTTTGTTGATAACAGCTTTTGTGGATTCAGCTGTAATCTGGCTGGCCGAGCGAACACCTCTCGCTTTGTCTCTTAGGACCTCTATCGTCTTTGCAACATCCGCAACTGTTTCCTTCGTGTTGTTAGATGCCTCTATCATCTGTTGACGCTGCGAATCAGCAACCTGAGTCTGTTCTCTGATCTCCGCTACCTTCTGAGCCTCATCTGTAACAGCATTGGCTGTGCTCTCAGTAGAGCTTGCAATATCCTTCATGCCGGAGCTTGTGTTTTCAATGATTGTCTCAAGTTCGGAAATACTTCCCTGTGCTTCATCGAAATGCTTTGCAATTCTTCTGGCAATCTTACCCATATCATGACTTGCTGCTTCCTGAGCCTTTGCACTCTCTTCAAGGGAAGTAACATGTTCTTCATTGAATGTGTAAAGAAGACTCATTGTATAGTATGCCGCAAGTATGATAAGAATCGTTGCAACACCGGTAAGTCCGATTTCAGTAAAGGATCTTTCATTTGTAGAAAGGACACGCATTGCCGTGATCACATACATAAGGAGGATTACCGAGCTTCCTCCGATAATTATTCGCCTGTTCATGTAGACGATTCCGCAAACAAGAATCGGAAGTCCGAACATAACGTAGAACAACTGGTTTTCCACGATCATGACTACCACAAAGGTAACAGTGGCTCCAAGCATTATCATGGCTGATCCTAATTTTTCTTCACGGAATTTAGCCATCGCCACTGCCATAACAATAATACTCATGACAACTGCCAAAAGCTCTACTATTCTGCCTCCGGAAAAACCCTTGGTTACTCCTTCAAATAAAAAAGCGAGTCCAACAGTAGCCACGATAATAAGGCATACTACAAACGCTCGCTGATTAGCACGGGAGAATTGGTTTTTATCCATATTGTCCTCCTCAAAAATAAGTAAAGTCCGACTGTTACAACGTTAATCTCACACTTAATATTTTATCAGAATAGACGAAATAAGGTTCTTAATTTTTACTAAATAAAGATATCCCGCTCTTTATAATTACTTTATAAATAATGCATATGACGTAAGGGGTATTAGTTATATTGCCCCATTACTGTCTGTCATAATAATCCTTGCCTGAACAGATAAAATAGGTCCTTATATAGCCATCTGTCGAAACAAAAGCAATTTCGTTCGTTGCTTCAAGGTAATAAATATCATCGCCATCTTCAGCCTCAGTCTTATGCAGCGCCTCAGGATTATTTATTAGAGCATTGGCACCTGCCAGATACTCAGCTTCTGAGGAAAATCCCATATCTATACCATGCTTCTCATAGTGTCCCGTGAGCCTGTCCTGATATCTGAAACGGTATGTTTTCTGCGACGCCTGAGCTTCCTGCTTATCCTGATCTGACTCGCTCTCTTTGACTTCCTGCTCTTCCTGCTCTAAGAGTTCCTCCTGTTCTTGTTCTGCCTCATCCTCCTGAACTTCCTGTTCTTTTTCCTCTATAGCAGCAATTGCTGCCTGCGTGGCACTCTGGGCCTCGCTGTCATCCGAGCTTGTCAATACCTGTGCAGAATTCTCGGCAGGTTCATATTCCTCTGTCTGCGAAGGTGTATTAGTATCCGGCTTATGCGAAACCTCGCCAAACTGCGGATACATTATCATATACATGGCACAAAATATAAATAGCACCATCATCCCCACATAATAGGTCTTCGATTTCTTCCGCCTGTTCCTTCTATATCTTCTGTTATCCATTCTTTATCCCCAAAAACTTTTACTTATACACAAATTCCCGTTGTATCACGAAGCTGAGTAAAAATAGCAGACAATCCACCGGGATTTTTACATATACTTCAGGCACGGTACTGAAGAAGCCATGAATGAAGGTAACTCCATATCCGCTCAGTAGTACGATCACAATCGCAAGAAGTATATACTTAACGACAGAGAAGAATTTATTACCCTTCCCCTTGAATACCACTTTGTAATTGACCATGAAATTATAGGTAGCTGATATGATTCTGGCCAGGATAGTTGAGAGCATTATATAACCAATAACAAGTCCCTCGGTATTCCTGAGAAGTCTGCAGAAAAGCGCAAACACAAGCATATCAATTACACTTGAAGAAAGGGATGATACCACGAACTTGAAGAATAATGCATATATCATGATAGAATCCCTGATAGGCCTGAAATGGCTTGATTTATTCTCTTCGATATAAATGGTCTCTATGGAAACCTGCCTTATCGGGACTCCCTGATACTTGGTTGCAAGAAGCATGTTTGTTTCAAAATCATATCTCTCGCCATTTTCATTAAGAAGATACTTCATGAATTCAGGGGAAATACCTCTAAGTCCAGTCTGAGTATCACTGACCTTAACTCCCGTCAGTAATCCCATCACCTTGCTTGTTGTTTTATTTCCAAAAACCGATCTTGCAGGTATACCGCTTTCATCAAAGTCTCTGCAACCAAGAACGAGCGCATCCGGAAACTCCATAAGCTCATCCTTGACTCTTTTTATATCCAGTACCCGGTGTTGTCCGTCAGAATCTGCGGTAATAACGCCTCCAAGGTCGGGGTATTCATTTAGACAGTAATTAAAAGCATCCTTAAGGGATCTTCCCTTACCCATATTTACCGCATGTCTTAGAATTACTGCTCCAAACTCTGACTTTGCTTTTTCAAAAAGCTGTCCGTAAGTGCTTTTGTCAGATCCATCATCAACGATGACTACAGGAAAAAGCTCTGCATTCCTAAGTTCCTCCAAAAGCTTTATCATTTTTTCATCCGGCTCGTATGCCGGTACTATTATCGGTATCGTTTTATTTTCCATCTTTAACCTTTAGTACAGATAAACCTTAGACAGTCTTATACCATCTCCGGTATTATCTATCTTATATATTTTCCAAAATTCGAAGGGCTCACTCCCTTCAGTCATACTATCAAACATCTCCTTTGCATTATCAGTCTCTGCCTCAGGCTCCTCCACAAAGAGATATTCAGCATGACTTCGAAGTATCTTGTCAGTGATACTTCCTATTCCATCATCATTAGTCAGGGTATCATAGACAGCAGGAACAGGTGATACTTCCTTACTGATATATGCGTCGTGAAAATAATGATTCGCCTCACCGCTGCGCATATTGAGGACTCTGTGCCCCCATAGATCTCTATGTCCATACACACTTTCAAAAAACATCTGACCGCCATCATCTATCATTGCCTGATTGTATTCTGTTTTCTCAGCAAGAGAATCCCGATATTCAAACAGATAGTAATTTAGTCCTTTATAGTCTGCTGTAAGCAGTATAAAGCCAGCGATCACGGCATAAATGATGTACGCTCTCTTTTCATCAGCGGTTCTTTGAGATTTCCCTGCATTCGTCAGCGCAATGCCGGCCAAAAGATATAAACCTCCAATAGTAAATGGCGCTCCATACCTTGTGGTAGAGTTTGTCATGGCAAATGCATCAAGGTATTGATCCTCCGCCTGGAAAAGTGATATGTGCGCAATAAAAATGATCAGATATGAAACAATCGCTGAAACTATAAGGAATAACGCAAAAGGCTTTTTCTCAGAAGACTCTAAAAGCCCAAATTTAAGCATAGCAACAAGCGCAACAAAAATAATTATAATCATAACACCTATCGGAAGGTCAAGGGTTATGTTGTGGTCGGCATGCATTGGCATAGTCCAAAGCCCCAGGAAAAAGTATTTTGCTTTCTCAAGAGCATTGGCAGGCACGCTGTAGGAGCCTGTAGCCATCTTGATTCCAAGGCCTGTAGCCTTGGCAACTCTTCTGTTTAACAGGCAGAAGAACAACCAGCTTCCGTAAAAAGAAGCTGAAAAGAAAATTGAAAAAATGATTCCTTTTTCTTTATAGCCCAAAAGGAAATAGAACAATAGCGCAAATAGTGCCCATTCAATTCCAACTGATTTTGTAAGAAGCAGTACAGCTGTATAAAGAGCAATCCTCCCGTAATAGAATAAATCTGTGTGATTATCCTTATCCCAGATTGCGAACAGAAGTGCCCCATAAACTATGCCCATAGTAATATCAGCAGGAGTTCCATAGAAAATGATTCCGCTTACTATTCCGGGAATCAGAAATGCCAAAATTGTAAAAGGAGCAGAAAATCTCTCCCTTACAGGACTTACGAATGGCATAAGAAATACCGCATTGAATGCAAAATAGCCTGCAAATTGAAGTCCTTCCATATACTTTGAGGGGCTTATCTGCAAAAATATCCACTTGGCAAGTGAAGTAACCGGCGGATAGTCTCCAAATTCCGGAGATACATTTCCATATTTACCGGAAAAGCCGCCAAGATAATATATCTGTTTTGCATCTGAAGACCAAAAATTAATATCATCCCACCAGGTAAAAATCTGGTCTCTTGTAAGATAAGTGACAGCAGCAAGCACAAGAACAAACACGATGACAGAAGGAGTACATAGAGCCTTAAGACTACGCCTCAGTACTCTCTTGTGGATGCTTATGCTGACAATTTTCTTTGTCACTGACTCTGCCATGGAGCAATGCTCCATAAAAACAAAAACTCCAAAGAGCACTATAACCACCGCGGAGATGCCATAGATATATTTTAGTCCTCTAAAAATAGCCAGCAGGTACAACACAAGTATCTGCATTGCACCTGTTATGGCTATCGTATCACATATGCTTTCTTTGAATTTCACTGCCAGAGAAGCAGCTGTTAAAAATAATGCTGTTGGTATTAAGAACCACATGAAGACCCCTCATCCGTCAGCTTCGCTGACACCTGCTCCCCTTTTGGGGAGAAGGCTTTAATTTTGTAATCATAATATCAAGCCAATAATTACATCTTGAACAGGGTGCCTATGATACCTCGTCCAAGACTGGCTCCTATATTTCCGCCAAGAGTCTTGCCGAATTTGCCAAAGCTCTTTCCTGCAGCTTTTCCCACTTCACGTCCTACAGTTCCGCTGACTGTAGATGCAACTGATTTTGCCGCGCGTTTCTTGGCAGCCTCAGCTTTAGCCTTTTCTCTCTCTTCCTGCTTGATCTTAGCAGCCTCTTCCTTCTCCTTAGCCTTAAGTTCTGCAGCCTCTGCTTTTTGTCTTTCCTTCTCTGCTTCAGCCTCTGCCTTTGCCTTTGCAGCTTCCTCAGCATCAAGGACGCCCTTTCTCTGAAGCATCTCATAAGCAGAATCAGAATCGACCGCATTAGCGTATTTGCTGTACAAAAGACTGCCCTTTATAGCATTTTCTCTGTCAGTATCATCTATGCCTCCAATTTTGCTCATAGGCGGTAGAATGAATGCTCTTTGTGCAATCTCTGGTGTGCCGTTTTCATCAAGGAAGGACACTACAGCTTCTCCTGTTCCAAGCTCCATTATTGCGTCAAAGGTCTTAAACTCAGGATTCTCCCTGAAGGACTCAGCAGCAGCCTTAACCGCCTTCTGATCCGCAGGAGTATACGCATGAAGTGCATGTTGTATCTTATTTCCAAGCTGGGCAAGAACACCATCCGGAATATCTCTTGGATTCTGTGTTATAAAATAGACACCAACACCCTTAGATCTTATGAGCTTTACAACCTGCTCAATCTTATCAAGGAGTGCTTTGGAGGTATCCTTGAAAAGAAGATGTGCTTCATCAAAGAAGAATACCATCTTAGGCTTTTCCATATCACCAACTTCGGGAAGTGTCTCAAAAAGCTCAGACAACATCCAGAGAAGGAAGGTTGAATAAAGAACGCCATTATTGATAAGGCTCTCAGAATCAAGGATATTGATCATTCCCTTGCCGTTTGTATCTGTCGTAAACCAGTCTGTAAGATTAAGCGCAGGCTCTCCGAAGAAGATATCGGCGCCCTGTGTCTCCAGCGCAACTATACTTCTGACGATAGCACTGATAGAAACAGAACTCATTTTGCCATAGTCTGCAGCATAATCCTTATTATTTTCGGATAGCTCATTAAGGAGTGCCTTCAGATCCTTTGTATCGAACAAAAACCACCCATTGTCATCAGCTATTTTAAATGCAATTGTAAGGATATCACTCTGAAGGTCATTTAGACCAAGAATACGGGATAACAGAATAGGCCCCATCTCAGAAACAGTGGTGCGAAGCTGTATGCCCTTTTCGCCAAAAAGGTCCCAAAAAGTAGCCGGATATTTCTTATACTCGTAGCCGGTGCCCTCAAGAGAAAAGCGCTCAATTCTCTCTTCCATTCCGGAGCCTTCGCGGATCATTCCTGCAAGATCACCCTTGACATCAGCCAGGAATACCGGAACTCCCATGTCTGAAAATGACTCAGCCAAAACCTTAAGCGTAACAGTCTTACCTGATCCGGTAGCACCTGCTATAAGTCCATGTCTGTTAGCCATTTTTGGCAAAAGATACAGATTATTCCCATTTCCGGTTGTAGCAGCCCAAACCTTACCGTCTTTAAACATTTTCCATACCCTCCAAGTGAATTGTTTTTGCTATAACATACTACTATTTTAACTACAATTCTTTTTCAAAACAACAAACTAAAACCATTTATAATATAATTTTTATCACTATTTTATTAATTGAAAAAGCCGGTAGTCAATGACTACCGGCCTTCTATGAAGTTTAATTATTTCTTATTAACAAGATCCTTAAGAGCCTTACCAGCCTTGAACTTAGGAGCTACAGAAGCAGGGATCTTGATGCTCTCGCCTGTCTGAGGGTTCTTACCTGTTCTTGCTGCTCTCTTTGTGGTCTCGAAAGTACCAAAGCCAACAAGCTGAACCTTATCCTTCTTCTTAAGCTGCTTTGAAACAACGTCAACGAAAGCCTTAACAGCCTTCTCAGAATCCTTCTTAGAAAGACCTGTCTCCTTTGCAATTGCTTCTACTAATTCTGTCTTGTTCATAATTGTTTTCCTCCAAATATAAGAAAATTTAACTACATGGACTATACTAGCACCCGAAATGCCTAAAAACAAGCCTTTTTTGATAAAAAAAGTCGAATTTTCACGTATTTAAGCGCTTTTTGGTGATATGTGTCAAAAATATCTGATTATTATAGTGAAAATCACATATTGAATCTTACACAATTAGTATTTATCTGACTTTTACGCTTATTCCTTACCACTCCAACAGTAAGTACAAAGCTTGCAGGGCTCAAGAGGTATCGCTTCCACCATATCGTCTAATCTGTGGTAGTGAAGTGATGTGAAATTGAGTTCTTTCCTTATCTCTTCGAGCATAGCATCATACTGAGGAGAGTCGGGATCTGTGTATTTGCGCACAGTCTCTTCGCCCGGCTTCGGATAGCCCTCGAGCTTCTCAATAACACGTCTTGTAATAAGCTCCATCTCGGAGTTGGAACGTGAGAAATTGAGATATTTACATCCATAAATAAGCGGAGGGCAGGCAGGTCTAATGTGAACTTCCTTAGCGCCGCTCTTATAGAGGAACTCTGTAGTCTCACGAAGCTGTGTTCCACGCACAATTGAGTCATCGATAAGAAGAAGACTCTTGTTATTTATCAGCTGATTAACAGGTATAAGCTTCATCTTGGCAATAAGGTCTCTTCGTGACTGAACTGTAGGCATAAAGGATCTGGGCCAAGTAGGTGTGTATTTTACAAAGGGTCTTGAATAGGGAATACCGGAAGCATTGGAATATCCAATGGCATGCGCAACACCTGAATCTGGCACACCTGCAACAAGATCAGGATGAAGCCCTCTTTGCATGTCGCGCTGAGCAAGCTTTTTGCCGCAGCCGTATCTCATATTCTCAACATTGAGGCCTTCGTAACAGGATGCAGGGAAACCGTAGTAAATCCAGAGGAATGTACAGATTCGCATATCATCAAATGCAGGTGCCACAATCTCTACGCTTTCGGGAGTTATGAAGGCTATCTCTCCCGGCCCAAGTTCCTTATATGGATCATATCCAAGGTTCAGGTATGAAAAGCTCTCAAAGCAAACACAATACCCTTCATCCTTATGGCCTATCTGTACAGGTGTCCTTCCGAATCTGTCTCTGGCGGCATAAATACCCTCAGTAGTCATAAGAAGGAGCGTCATTGATCCCTTTATGATTTCCTGCGCATATCGTATACCTTCAACAATAGTCACCTTCTGGTTAATGATGGATGCCACAAGCTCTGTGGGATTGATATCTCCTCCGCTCATCTCAAGGAAATGCGACCTGTTATCCGCAAAAAGCTTGTTGGTTATCTCATCTATATTATTGATCTTACCAACAGTTGTTATTGCATATGTGCCGTGATGTGAACGAACAATAAGGGGCTGGGGCTCAAAATCTGAAATACAGCCGATTCCCAAATGTCCTTCCATTCTTAGCATATCTTCTTCAAATTTTGGTCTGAAATATGATCTCTCAATATTATGTATGGAACGGTCAAAACCTTTTTTCCTGTCATATACTGCAAGACCCGCCCGGCGAGTGCCGAGGTGAGAATGATAATCTGTTCCGTAAAACAAATCAAAAACTGCGCTATCACGCGATGCTACGCCAAAAAAACCACCCATGGAAACCTCCTGAAAATGATTACTTATAAACACTTCGTGTTCCATAATATCATAAAGAAAGTTCCATGTGTGGTTTAAGTTTTGAAAATTATAATATATCGTTTCTCTTTACATAAGCAGGTGTTACAGAATCGGAAACTACACGTTTAACGTTTCTGATATCAGCCCATTTATCAATTACGGCGTTTTCAATGTGTACACCTTCAGCAATGTTGTTGTAAGCAAGAACTATGGAGTTTCTGACAACAGCATTCTTACCGATGTGAACATTACGTCCGATGATGGAGTTCTCTACTGTACCTTCGATGAGGCAGGCATTACAAATCATAGAGTTTGTAACCTTTGCTCCATGGAAGTACTGTGTAGGACAAGCATCAGTTGTCTTGGTATAGATAGGCCATTCAGGTCTGAAGAACTCCATGGATGTACTATACTCAAGAAGCTCCATATTTGCCCTGTAGTAGTCATCAAGGCTTGTAATTGCTGCAAAGAATCCCTTGTGCTGGAAGCCTCTTATGTCGAGATCCTTGCAGGAAAGAGCAACCATATCTGCAAGTGAATAAGCTGAGGATTCTTTTCTTGATCTCTTTATAAGGTCAAGGAATATCTGCTTACTCATAACATAGGTATCCATGCTGATATTTCTTTCCTTGGCAGTACCCATGTTGCGCTCTATTGACTCGATACCCTTCTGTTTATTAAGGGTTACCACATTACATGCTCTGTAATATTCCTTAGCCTGATCAACCTTATGATAAAGAAGTGTGATATCCGATCCTGCTGCAACATGCTCCTCAAGAAGCTGCTGATAGTCCTGCTTGTAGATCATGTAGCTTGGTGCTACAACTACATATTCCTGAGGCATGCGCTCGATCTGTTCAAGGTTCTCAAGATAAGCATTTATATCCGTGTTATAGATCGAATTAGCACCATTGTTCTGAGTGAAGAACATCTGAATAGCTCCGCGCTTGGAGTTAATGTTATAGTGCCTTCCGGAACCTATATGCTCAACAATTGAGCGGGGTCTTGAATTCAAGCAAACCTGAATTCTGTCAAAACCACTGTTGCTCATATTTGAGATAGGAAAATCGATAACCCTGAATCTTCCAAGGAATGAAAATGCTCCAATAGGTCTGTAATCGTGAAGTCCTTCAACTCTGATGTAATTTGAAGCGGAGTTGATTACGCCAAATGCCTTATGTTCTGCCATTATTTATCATCCCCCTTTACACTTTTTGCAACAAGGAGGATTTCCTCACTCTTCTTGTTTCCAACGGTTGCATTTTTCCCTATACGAACGTTCTCAGCCACAAGTGCTCTTGTAACTGTAGCTCCTTCAAGAACAGATACTCCAGGCATTAATACAGAATCTGTAACCTTTGCCCCCGGTCCAATTTTAACTCCTGCAAAAATGACTGAGTTCTTTACCTCACCTCCGATAGCTGAGCCCTGATTTATATATGCTCTGTCTATCTTGGCACTTGATGCAATATAAGCGGGTGTCATACCGACATCCTCTGTATATATCTTCCAGCTGGTGTCATCCAGATTAAGCTCATTCTCGCTATCAAGAAGATCCATATTAGCTTCCCAAAGTGAATCTATAGTTCCGACATCCTTCCAATAGCCCTTGAACTCATAAGCATACAGTCCCTTGCCCTGATTAAGCATTACAGGAATAAAATCCTTACCAAAGTCATGACTTGAATCGGGATTCTTCATATCCTCAATAAGCATCTTGCGCATTGTCTTCCAATTGAAGATATAGATACCCATGGACGCAAGGTTGCTCTTAGGCTTTGCAGGCTTTTCCTCAAATTCGATAATACGGTTGTCCTCGCCGGTATTCATGATACCAAAACGGCTGGCTTCCTTCTTAGGCACGCCACGAACAGCGATAGTTGCATCCGCATTATGCTCCTTGTGGAATCTGAGCATCTTATCGTAATTCATTTTGTAAATGTGATCTCCGGAAAGAACAAGAAGATACTCCGGATCATAGGCATCGATAAAATCGATATTTTGAGAAATTGCATCAGCTGTTCCGCGATAAACGTCAAGACCTGAATCCGCCTTCTCTCTGGGAGTTAAAACGAACACTCCACTATCCTTGGTATCAAGTCCCCAACGTCCGCCGGCTGCAACGTAGCTGTTGAGCAATACAGACTCATACTGAGTAAGTACACCGACAATGTCAATTCCGCTGTTAGCACAATTGCTAAGCGGAAAGTCAATAATGCGATATTTTCCTCCATATGCAACAGCAGGCTTTGCAACCTTGTTTGTAAGCTCATGGAGTCGGCTTCCCCTGCCCCCGGCAAGGATCATAGCCAGCATATTTGTCTGAGCCATATTAAATTCCCCTCTCTCTTTTTTCATAGAATTTATTGATGTTCTGAAATTCAGAACTTAAGATGTGCACAAAGCTTGGTAAAACCTGACTATGTAATCACTTAATTTATATTCTAAGCGTTATACTTATTAATTTCAACGTGAAATAGTGCTTTTTTAGCCACTATTTGTAAAGTTCATTAAGCTGCTCCTGAAGAACGACTGTGACATCATCGATTCCCTCGAGCGCAAGCTCATCCTGCAGCCTTGTGATAACATCCTCTGCCGTCCCTTCATACTGGCCGTAGGATATCATTTTCATGTATTCGCTGTAGATCTGATTACACTTTTCAATTTTGCCCTCTATCTCACTTTCGTCGGGAACAAACTGGCCATATGGGTAATCAATTTTTTTCTTCTCATACGAAGCATATAATTCATCCACGATATCCCAATTGGTTTCGGTATCACGAATCTCAAGATTATCATTTCTTCCCCACCAGAAATTGGTAATATCATAAATGTTGTCCGATTCCGGATCATAGTCCTCAGGCTTATCACGAAGCCCCTGCTCATTTATGGAATATGAAACGCCCTCTATCCCATAACACATAAGTCTATAGCAGCGCGAATCATTTCTCAGGAGGTCATAAACCATCAGAGCACGTTCAGGATGCAGTGATCCCGCTGATATTGCCATTGCCCCATGGGTTATCAAAGGAGCCACAAGATTTCCATTTTCCTCTCCAAAATAGAAGAAGCCTGATTTAGCATCCGGGTTTTCACTATAAACAGTATTTTCCTCAAGATGTGAACATAAGTTGGCATAGGTCTGAGTGTGATGTTGTTCAACCGCGACCTTTCCTTCCCTATATTCATCTCTGTTATCAGCGTCTGTATTATTCATGACATTATGCGGCCATACTCCGGCTGCATTCCACTCTTTCATCAGCCTTGCATATTCTGTTAGTGTGGTTTTATCCATCATGACCGGCACGACGAGTGTATATGGATCATCAATTGTTCCGCCCCACAGATTTGAAGCACATATACCCTGAATTGGGACAAAATCCGTATGTGAGGTCAGCCACCCGTCAACCATATTCAAATACTGAGTTCCATCCGCATCCCACACTTCCTTAAGATCCGGATCAACACTCTTTACATTCTCAAGATATGTAGTAAGCTCTTCCCAGTTGTGGATTCCATCTTCAAGCCCCAGTGCATCAGCCAGATCCTGCCTGTAAATAAATCCATGATTAGTCCACTGAGTATAATTGTCCTCAGGCATAAAATATATTTGATCATTGTATTTACACATGTCCCAGTAATCAGCAGATACAGACTCATATGTGCGGGGTGCATAACGCTTAAGCATACTGGTGGTTAAAGGAAGGAACACCCCCTTCTTTACATTTATCCATCCATCAAGCCAGTCAGTGGCGGCTCCTATCAGATCAACGCTCCCATCAAGAAGCGCAAGCTTTTCATCATAGCTTTCAAGATAATTATCCCATTCAATAAACTCAATATTCAGCTCAGCATTTACTTCCTCGTTAAGTATCTCATTGAGCTCCGCTATTGTTTCATGAAGTCTTTCGGCTGCCTTCCCTTTAGGATTATCACCTGTTGTCAGATAAGTTATCACAACATGCTCTGAGGTATCTATTCCGGAAGTATCAAAACCGGCCTCTTCATCTTCTCCGGATGCTAATATTTCCGCATTATTGCTTTGTATATCATCAGGCACAGCAAAGCCGCCCTCTTCCTTTGATGCTTCTCCATCATTATCCATAGGAGGAACATCAAGATTACCGCAAGAAGCGAGGGTAACAAGCATTATTAAACTAAGTAAAACGGATACCACCCTTTTTCCCATAAGAATACCTCAGTAAAATACGTTTATATACAAATAATTATGTCATAAAAAAAAAAACCAGATTATTATTTTTTCATAAAAAAAGCTGCTCTGCCAAATTGCAGAGCAGCGTAATATGCATTTAGTAACCAAACTCGCAGGCGAGATAGGCAACCCCGTTTTCATCCTCGTAGCAGGAAATTCCTATACGCGTAAAGCCGGTCAAAAGAACAGTTCTGTGTGATGGGCTTCTATACCAGGCAGCCATAATGTTCAGCGTACCCTTTTTCTCATCGGTGTCCGCACGTGCAAGATTCTCTCCATAAACTCCGGTACCCGCGGTATACCACGCACTACCATCCGGTCTTGTGTGGTCAAATCTCGCAGGCAGCTCAGTTGCTCTTATCGCAGCTGCCTGATTTAGTGAATCAGATACTGTAAGAGCAGGTAATCCAAGCTCGACTCTTAGCGCGTTGATGTACTCAACAACCTCACCAGTGTTAACTGTCTTTGCCTGTACTGTAATACCTTTGGTAATAAATACCATAAAGACAATACAGCCAATCAAGTAAAACTTCAAAAGTCTTATCCTAGTTGTACTCATATTCAATTCCCCCTCAACAAAATAATAATCTCAAATGTGATCATTTTTTGATATATCTATTATCGGATAAAAATATCAAAAAATTATAAAAATTATGTAAATTTTTGCCAAAAGATAATCTTTTCATGATTATTAATAGTATTGCGTTTGTATATTGTTATTTTTTAGTAATTATTTAGCTTGACTTTTTATATACTTGAACACTATAAGGTTTTGTGGTAAATTATATGTAGTTTTCAATACTACATGTGAGGGTTTTTGAAATTACATAAGTTTTTAATCGGTTACGGGATGCCAGAAAAATCAAATCAAAGCACCGAATCTGGCCGGAATATAAAAAGCTTTATTAAGGAGGGAAGTATGACAGCAAAAGAGTTAAAGCATTTTTTCAAGGACCATCTTGTTCCATCCAAGCTTTACAAGATTGGAAAAGAGCGCGACGGAAGAATATGCCTGACAAAAAACAAAGAGTTTTGGGAAGTGTATTTTTTGGATCACAAGCAAAAGATCGGACTTATGAGATATACAGATGAGAACAGTGCATGCCTTTCCATGAAGGAAGAACTTAGAAAGATTATGGAAAGCATCTACGAAATCACATGGAAGCCCATAAGAGCATAATGTAGACCTTACGCAGATTTCATATCTGCTCATTAAGAAAGACCACAGACGAGTATTCTCTCGTTTATGGTCTTTTTTCTTTTTAGCTTTTTATATATAAAACTATTATGAATTGAAATATAGTATGGCGCAAACGATAGCTAAAGCCCAGAACGCAAAGCCTATATAGGTAGTCCATCTGGAACTGTCATAGGCCTCCTGCGCAATGTAGTTCTCTTTTATAAGTTCAATTCTCTCTTCTTCATGACCATCATAAATCGGAGGTTCAGCATCCTCATCTTCCTCCGAGGATTTATCATCAGCATTCTCCTCGGCGCCTTCTTCGCCATTCTCTCCTACTCCCCCTTCCACACCTGTATCAAGTGCAATGTCCTCAATAGTAGGCTCTTCCGGTTCAGGAACAGGCATCTGAATATCCTCACCCGAAATCTCTGACATTTCAGGTTCAGCCCCTTCTTCATTCTCTTCGTCTTCATGACCTATCAAATTAGGATCCTTAAGCTCAGGCTTCGGAGGTCTGTTGAACTCTCCTACAATAATGAACCCCAACCCTATAAGAAAAATAAATAGCGAATAAATAAGATAAATCCTGCTATGCATATATGACACACCTCATAAGAAAAATGAAAATCTAAAGACTATAAATACATCTTCATAAGTCATAAATGATCAGTACTTTTCAATCGATATGTCCTGCGGTGCTACCTTCTTAAGCATCTTTGTATATTCCTTTTTTACAGATTTCTTTACATAAAACACGGCATCGTCACTTATTCCTTTAAAGCATCCCTTTGAAAACGTCTTTATTTTCTTGGATTTTATGCTTATCTCTTTAAGATTCGAGCACCCTTTAAAGGCATTTTTTCCAATAGAAGTAACATTAGTTCCTATTGTCACCTCAGACAATATCTCATTTCCCTTGCACGCTTTAGGAGCAATAGAAGTTACCTTGGCAGTAACATGACCAATCCTCACCTTATTAGGTATCTCCAAAGCTGTCGCTTCTTTATCAGCCATTCCCTTAAAAGCAACTTCAAAGTCTCCTGTAGCTTTGAATATGCCCTTATCGGTCACATAGGTTTGTCCCTTATGAAGCTTTACCTTAACTCCCTTATACTTGGGCCAGTACTTCTCTTTTGCAAGATTTCCTCTTTCCTTTGCTCTTTCCGCTCTGTCAACAGGGATCTCGTAATAATAGCACCAGTCGTGTCCTGCATTGTAAGCTCCGGACTTTGAATTATTGACACTCTTTATAATCGATAGAGTATTTGGATAATATGTATTAAGCTCATATTCCAGATAGTAAAGCTGTCCTTCAAGCTCCCGCCAGTCATAATCATGGTCATCGCACCAGGCACGTAGTCTTGACATTCTATCTGCGTGCCACTGACATATCCCATAGCTTGTTCCGTTGTCGGCAAGGGCATCCTCTCTAAAGGATGACTCCTTTTCAATATTAGCAAGCACTCCACAGGATGCTGCATTATTGAATTCCATCTCTTCACGCAAAAAGAAAAATATCTTCTCTTCGTTGTTTTTCCCGTACAAAGATGCAGCCCTTACACCCATTGAAGGTGTAAGCAGACTGCATCCAAAAATAAACAATATTGCAAATAAAGCTTTTCCCCAAATTTTTTCCCCTTTTTTCATACCTCTAAATCCTCCTGGTGATTACTTTTACATCGGCTTCTCGTAATAGAATGAGCTCTTTCTGATAAATCCGATTTCCTTATAGTTTATGATCTGCTCGGTGCTACCGATAAACAATACTCCGCCCGGAGCAAGTGATGCATAATACTTTCTGAAAATCTCGTCCTTCGCTTCTTCAGTAAAATAGATAAGTACATTACGGCAAACGATAAGATGATAATCCTTCGGATAAGGCTCTCTTAGCAGATCAGCTTGCTTAAAGTTCACGCGCTTTTTAATGTCATCGCAAACGCGCCATTTATCGCCCTCCTGAGTGAGGTATTTCTTCTTAAGGTCCGCAGGGACTCCTGATACTTCCTTGGCGTCATAAACGCCTGCTCTCGCTTTCGCAAGGGCAACGGTATCTATATCCCATGCCATTACATTGATCTGATTAAGAGGCACATGATTGGATAAAAGCATAACAATAGTATATGGCTCATCACCGGTAGAACATGCTGCACTCCAGATTTTCAGATTCTTTCCAAATCTGTTCATGAGCTCCGGAACCATCTGCTTATCCATCAGATTCCACTGATCGATATTTCTGAAAAACTCAGAAACATTGATTGTCAGGTAAGTAATGAAGGTTTCTCTTGCAGTCTGATCCTTTTTAATCAGATCCATATACTGGTCATACCCCTTACATTCCGTCTTGCCTATAAGCGTATCAATTCTTCGTTTCAT
Source organism: Butyrivibrio sp. VCD2006 (assembly GCF_000423925.1). Lineage (GTDB taxonomy): Bacteria > Bacillota > Clostridia > Lachnospirales > Lachnospiraceae > Butyrivibrio. The sequence goes on along the minus strand of NZ_AUIX01000009.1, from coordinate 33,743 downwards.
CTGTTTTTCTTTGTACGCATTAAGATCGATCTTTGTAAGTTTATAAACCTCGCCTTTAAACCACTCATAATCAACTGCCATTTTAGAACCCCCTCTTTGCAAATCAGAATAATGCACACCCACATAAAATGTGCATCTGAAGAGACTATAGTATAATTAAAGTATAACCAAAGGCAGTTTTTATGTAAAATAAAATAAATATAAACAAAATAAAGTAAAAAAGACTGTCGCTTTTTGCGACAGTCTTTATAATATCAATGATTATTCAGCGTCCTGCTCAGCGATAGCCTTCTCGATATCTACTGATACAACGTCACCGCTCTCCTCTGCTTCTTCCTTCTCAGGAGCTGTAAGAGCCTTGATGCTAAGGCTGATCTTGCGATCTGCTTCGTTGAAATCAACGATTCTAGCTGTAACTTCCTGACCGATGCTAAGTACATCTGAAGGCTTCTCAATGTGCTCTCTAGCGATCTGAGAAACATGAAGAAGTGCGTCGATGCCGGGCTCAAGCTCGATGAATGCGCCAAAGTCAGTCATTCTAGCAACCTTACCGGTTACTTCGTTACCAACAGCATACTTGGAATCAGCATCCTTCCAGGGATTCTCATCATCAAACTTTCTGGAAAGAGCAATCTTGTTGCCATCGATACCCTTGATCTGAACCTTAACAGTATCGCCAACCTTGAAGGTCTTCTTAGGATTCTCAACACGTCCCCAAGACATCTCAGAGATATGAAGAAGTCCGTCTGCGCCACCGAGATCGATGAATGCACCGAAATCTGTAACGTTCTTGACAACACCTTCAACGATATCGCCAACACCGATTGTCTCAAACAGCTTCTTAGCCTGCTCAGCCTTCTCAGCTGTGATGAGCATCTTGCGGTTACCGATATATCTTCTACGCTTAGGATTATATTCTGTAACTACAAACTGGATCTCCTGTCCTTCGTACTTGGAAAGATCCTTCTCGTATGTGTCTGATACAAGGCTTGCAGGGATGAAGATACGAACTTCATCAACAACAACTGTAAGACCACCATCAAGTACCTGTACAACCTTAGCTGTAAGTACTTCCTGATTGTTGTAAGCCTCTTCGATACGCTTGTTACCTCTGTCGAGGGCAAGTCTCTTGTATGAAAGGATAACCTGACCGTCTGCGTCATTTGTCTTAAGGACTTTGACATCCATTGTGTCACCTTCCTTAACAACCTGAGTCAGATCGATGCTGTTATCGTTACTATACTCGCTCTTAGTAAGTACACCATCTGATTTATAGCCAATGTTAAGAATAATCTCATCAGGCTTCACAGATATAACAGTGCCTTCAACGACCTCCCCCGTATGAATTGTTTTGAACGACTCATTGAGCATTTGTTCAAAAGATTGTTCTGACATGATTCTGAACCTCCTCGATAATGTTCTTTGGGGTGGACGCCCCGGCGGTAATACCCACTAGTTTAACCGCTTTAGGAAGTTCTAAATGCAAGTCATCCAGTGTCTGAATAAAATATGTATTTGCACACTTCTTACTGCATATCTCATACAGTTTCCTTGAATTAGAACTGTGCGCTCCGCCTATCACTATCATAGCATCGACTTTAGCGGCAATAGCTTCCGCTTCTGTCTGCCTTTCCTCAGTCGCACTACAAATAGTGTTCACAACATTAACATTGTAGCGCGTATCTGAAAATTTATCAACGGTTTCTTGAAATTTATTTGTATTAAATGTAGTTTGTGAAACAATACATATCTCAGTTCCCTCGGAAACTTTTAAATTTTCCGCTTCTTCCGGAGATTCCACAACAAAAACAGGACCTGTCGCATAGCTGACAATGCCGTCTACTTCGGGATGTTTTGCACTTCCAACCACAACTATTGTCTTGCCGTTTGCACTTTCCTTCTCGACTATGTCATGAATTCTTTTTACAAAGGGACATGTGGCATCCACATACTCAAGTCCCTGTGCTTCCATGATCTCATAGATTTCTTTTCTTATTCCGTGAGATCTTATGACAACTATACCTTCAGTGACCTTTTTAAGCTCTTCCACGCCCTCTATAACGCTGACACCTTGCTTCTCAAGATCAGCTACAACAGTTTCGTTATGGATAATCGGTCCGTAGGTATAAATCTTTTTGCCTTTATTCTTTTTTATCTGGTCATAGACCACATCTACAGCTCTTGTTACACCAAAGCAAAAGCCTGCGTGTTCAGCTAATATAACTTCCATGATTACTTCCCCTGGTAAAGTGAAATGATCTTATCCGCAACTTCGTCGATAGTCATATAAGATGAATCGATTTCAACCGCATCATCTGCTTTTTTAAGAGGAGAGTTTTCTCTTGTCATATCTCTGTGATCTCTCTCCTTGATGTCTGCTTCGATCTCATCGATATCACAGTTTTCTCCTTTTTCGATGAGCTCTTTATATCTTCTCTCTGCTCTGACTCTTGCTGAGGCAGTAAGATATACTTTCAGCTCGGAGTCAGGAAGGACAACTGTTCCTATGTCTCTTCCATCCATTACAACATTCGTTGTCATAGCCTGCTTTCTCTGGAGTTCAACAAGCTTTTCTCTGACCTTGGCATTAGCACTGGTCTTGGATGCCATAGCACTTACCTGTTCAGTTCTAAGCTGTGAATTTACATTTTCTCCGTTGAGGAAAACAACCTGCTCTCCATTCTCGTGTCCTATGGAAATATCAGCACTATCGATATTACTCTCTATCTGTGCGTTGTCATCTCCGGATACTCCGTTTCTGATCATATGTACTGCCATTGCTCTGTACATGGCACCTGTATCAATATAGATGAATCCAAGCTTTTTGGATACCATCTTTGCAATTGTACTTTTTCCTGCTCCTGCAGGTCCGTCTATAGCTATACTACTTCCCATTATTATTCTCCTGTTTCGCTTATTAAAATCCCCTCATCCGGCACTACATGCCGCCTTCCACCAAAAGGGAATGCTTTCTCTAAATCATGCTTCAATCAGTTGCTGCACACTCTCCGGCAAGATGTCCTGTGGACCAGGCTATCTGCAGATTGAAGCCACCGGTCTGAGCATCAACATCTATGACTTCACCGGCAAAGTAAAGTCCTTTGATTTTTTTTGACTCCATAGTGGAGGGATTGATGTCACTTGTTGAGACACCGCCTCGTGTGATGATTGCTTCCGGAAAACCGCGAAGCCCTTCTACTTCCATTTTGAGATTTTTGATCAATGATACAAACGAAAGTCTCTCGCCCCTTGTGACAGCATTAACCTGCTTCTCAGGATCAATGCCCGAAAGCTTTATCATAACCGGTATCATCTTTGAGGGAAAAAGTGCATTCAGGCAATTTTTAAATTGCTTGTTTTTGCCATTTTCAAACTCTCTCTGAAGCCGCTTATCAAGCTGTTCTTCAGTGAGTGCCGGCTTAAGATCGAGATGTATTATATATGAATACTTCTCTCCCTTCTTATCGGTTTCTTCATAATAACAACTGGATGTCAGAATAAGTGGGCCGCTTACTCCAAAATGAGTAAAAAGCATCTCACCGAATCCATCATATACGTATTTCTTTTTCTTGCCGGGACCACTTGCTGGTATCTGCTCAAGCTTTACTCCAACATTCTTAAGTGACAATCCCTGCAGCTCCTTGCACCACTCCTCCTTTATATTATATGGAACAAGTGATGGTGTGGTTTTTGTAACCTTATGCCCGAGCTCCTTGGCAAATTTGTAGCCATCGCCCGTTGAACCTGTTGAGGGATATGATAAGCCTCCGGTGCATACAATTACAGCATCGAATTCGCTTATTCCTGAATCCTCGGAAACAATGCCTTTAACCTTACCCTCTTCGTCCACCTGAATCCAGCGGACTTCATCCTGATATCGTATCTCTACATTGCTCTTTTTCAGAATTCGCACAAGAGTACTGATAATATCGGATGAATGGTCAGACACAGGAAAGACTCTGTCACCCCGTTCGGTTTTAAGCTTACATCCGTTATCCTGAAAAAGCCTCATTACAGCTTCGTTATCATAGCCATAAAGAGCACTGTACAGGAATTTTGAACCGTGTGGTATTTTATCAAAATACTCAGAAATATCGCAGGCATTTGTCACATTACATCTGCCCTTACCGGTTATGTATATCTTCTTACCCGGCTTCTCATTTTTTTCAAAAATAGTGACGGCTGCTCCGCTACTCGCCGCGGAAATAGCCGCCATCATTCCGGCTGCACCGCAGCCAATTACAGCAACTTGCTTCATAAAATACTAATTACTCCAAAATTAAGACAGTCTGAAAGCTTCATATGCTGACTCCAGCATTGAAACAGATTCAGCCTCCTCAAGGTCAAAATCACCGGTAACTGCCATACATCCGGCACCATGAATAAATATCCACATCTTCATGAAAAGCTGCTCAGCATCCGGAACGCCTCTATCCTTAGCCTTAGATACCTCACGAACAACATTTTCATCAGAACCGTTAACGATATCGTACATACTCATACCTTCAGTTGCGTCAGAGGATATGAAAAGCAGCTTAAAAAGATTAGGGTGCTTTTGTGCGAATGTGATATAGCTAAGTCCCAAATCGATGAAGGGTGTGTCATGGGCTGATTTTGCTTCTCTGCAATGTGCTTCAAAGGTCTGAACAGCCTTAGCAATTACATCCTTTTTAAGCTCATCCATATTCTCATAAATTCTGAAGATAGGCTGCGTTGAACATCCTGCAGCAGCTGCCAGACGTCTTGATGTGATCTGATCAAAACCTTCCTTTTTGGTTATTTTGAATGCCGCATTTACAATTTCTTCCTGAGTAATAGTGGCTTTTCTGGACATGTGCTTTCCCTCCGTTTCAGACTGTATAGTTTAATCGTATCATGCGTTATTATTTTATTGTTTTGAAAAGTTTATGTCAATTATTTATAGGGTTTCGAAATAAACTTTCGTTTATTTTGAAAAGTTTTGAAAATTATTTTCAGACAATAATATAAGTTGTCAGATAATTACAAAAGTGGTATAATCAATATAGGTTTCTATATACTTTTTGATGTTGGGAGTGGGGAGACAGGAGGTTTGCTATGGCAGATTTAAATGTTACAGTGGCTTTCGGTAATGAACGAATCCAGCCCTCAGTGACTGTTTCTACCACAAAAGCCGCAGAAACATTAAAGGAACAAAACAAGACTGCTAGTTCCAGAAAAGAACACATTAAAGAGGTTCTTGAAGATGTTATTGCTGTGTCCAAAGATGGCGATACCGCTCAGGCCAGTAAAAATGCCCAAGACAAGTTAAAAGAAAACGAAGAACTGGGCGACGTTAAGGAATTGAAGGAAAAGCCTTCAAATGAACCTTCAGCTGCAAAGAAGCTTTTGGATGAGATGCAGAAGAAGCAGGAAAGCAAACCCTCTCCTGCTGAAGAGCTAAAGCAAAATACAGAAAAGTTAAAAGACCGGATTTCCGAGAAAAAGGAAACTCCCGTCCAGGAAGCAAAAAAGGAAGATATCTTTGCAAAGAAGAACACTGCACCGGAACCTAAAAAACCGGCTGCCAAAGATCCTATGAATGCTCCAAAGAAATCTATCGAGAATTCATTTGATTCTTATACAGATGCGCAGCTGCGTCAGATGTACATCAAAGGTGATATCTCCCGTTATGATTATGACCATGAGATTTCAAACAGGGAGAAAAATAGTGACGTTCGGAGCACGGAAGAAAATGATGAACAAGTATTCCGTGAAGGTATCGTAAGAGCTCTTAAAAACGAGAATAAAGCAGAGCTTAGCGGTGATAATATCGAAAGAGCTTTTGATGAAGATGCCAATGAAAATATGCAGGCAGAGCAGCGAATGGCAATGATAGATGCAGCCGACGAACTTACAGGCTGATGAATAATTTAAAACAGGAGATTTTTATACAGATAGAGAGAGCGTACATCGGTTGTCTACTGGATGTGCGCTCTCTCTGTTTTTACTTTATCTAATAATTCCTCTTATTACTGGAAGTTAGTAATAAGTGCAGCTATGCGAACCGCAAACATAGCAAATACAATCCACATAACAGGTGAAACCTCTTTAGCCTTGCCGATGAGCACCTTAACTAATACCCATGCAAGAACTGCAAACATGATACCTGTAGCTATTGAATATGTAAGAGGCATCATAACAAGTGCAAGATAAGCACCGATTGTATCAGCAACATCACCATCAAAAGTAATGTTCTTAGCACTTGAAACCATAAGCATACCTACATAGATAAGTGCAGGAGCTGTAGCAAATGAAGGGATTGCAAGGAATATAGGGCTAAGAATAAGTGATACGATGAACATAACACCTGTTGTAAGTGCTGTAAGACCTGTGCGTCCGCCTGCAGCAACACCGGCACTTGACTCTACAAAGCTTGTTACTGTTGAAGTACCAAGGCATGAACCTGTAACTGTACCGATAGCATCTGACATGAATACGCTGCCAACCTTAGGAAGATTACCATCCTCATCAAGAAGTCCTGCCTTATCAGCAACACCTACTACTGTTCCTACTGTATCAAATATATCAACATAGAGGAAGCTGAATACGATAGCTATAAACTGAACAAAGTGTGATGCTGCCCATCCAAAGTCAAACTTGAATGCTGTGTCAGCAATTCCGCCAAGCTGAAGTCCGTTTGAGAAATCAGGGAATACATTGCCAGCTGTATACCAACCTGTAGCCTGAGCGATCATACCAAGAACCCATGTAGCAATGATACCGATAAGCACTGAGCCTGTTACTCTGAAGTGCTGAAGTACAACTATGATAACAACACCGATCAGGCAAAGAACTACATCAGCGTCAGCAAAGCTACCAAGAGCAACTGTTGTTGACTCGTCAGGAACTACTACATTAGCGCCTCTAAGACCTATAAATGCAATGAAAAGACCAATACCTGCTGAAATACCGAACTTAAGGTTCTGAGGTATGCTGTTGATGATCTTCTCACGGAATTTTACAAGTGACATAAGAAGGAAAATAATACCTTCTACAAATACTGCAGTTAAGCAGATTTTAAAAGCATTCTCTCCCTCGCTTGCAAGCTCTCCGAGACATACAGTGTAAGCAAAGTATGCGTTAAGACCAAGACCTGCAGAAAGTGCGATAGGATAATTTGCAAGAAATGCCATACAGAATGTAGCTATGGCTGATGCAATAGCAGTAGCAACAAATACACCACTGGGATTCATTACTGTGCCAAGAATACTGGGATTGACAGCGAGAATGTACGCCATCGAAAGGAACGTGGTGAGACCGGCAATAATCTCGGTTTTCACCGTAGTATTATGCTCCTCTAATTTGAAAACTTTTTCCAACATGTTACTTTCCTCCTTTTGCGGTCGAACCGCGTGTGCATGATGAACACATAAGATAACTTTTATCACTTTAATTTATAAAAGCCTTTTCAAATATATCATAATTTGAAAAGGCTTAAAAGAAGAAATTGAGCGATTTTAATTGATTTATTTTATACCCGAAAATCTACACCTGTAAAGAATACAAGTCACTTGCAATTTACTATTTTCCCAAATTCAGGCTTAAGTGATGCGCCGCCAACAAGCCCGCCATCGATGTCAGGCTGTGCGAAAAGCTCGGACGCATTGCCTGCATTTACAGAGCCGCCGTACTGGATGCGAACGCTCTGTGCTGTCGCATCATCATAGATTTCAGCTATGCAGTCACGGATAGCCTTACATACTTCCTCAGCCTGCTCTGTTGTAGCGGTTCTGCCAGTACCTATGGCCCAGATAGGTTCGTAAGCGATAACCATTTCTTCTACTTTTGAAGCCGGGATTCCATTTAAATCCGACTTTATCTGCATTCTGATAAAGTCAAGGGTGATGCCCATTTCTCTCTGCTCCAGAGTTTCCCCGCAGCAAAGGATAGGTGTGAGTCCATGCTCGAATGCCTTCTTAAGCTTCTTATTAAGTTCCTCGTCTGTCTCATGGAAGTATTCACGTCTCTCTGAGTGACCAAGAATAACATACTTCACACCTGCTTCTTTAAGCATCTGAGGAGATATCTCACCTGTATAAGCACCGCTCTCCTCGAAGTACATGTTCTGAGCACCTATTGCAATATTTGTGCCACGTGTTGCTGTTATAGCAGGAACAATGTCAATTGCAGGTACGCAGAAAACCACATCTACGTCGAGAGATTCTACAAGCGGTCTCAGTGTTGCGATAAGTTCTACGGTTTTAGCCGGTGTCATATTCATTTTCCAATTGCCGGCAACTATTCTTCTTCTTTCCATTTTTAAATCCTTCCAGTCATTTTCATACATTCGCAAGAATATCTGCGAGCACCTCTTCCATGGTGTTGTTCTTCTCATCTATAACAATATCTGCATATTGCTCATAAAGCTTGCAGCGCTCATTATAAAGAGACACAAGCGACTGTCCCTCCTTCATGACTACGCCTCTCTGCTTCACGTCACTTAGTCTCTTACTCAGGACTTCCATGTCCACTTTCATATATATCACTTTTCCAATATTCTTATAATGCTGCATTGCCTCGTTGCCATAAACAACGCTGCCGCCGGTCGCTATAACAGTCTTTTGAACTTCAATACCGGCATTTACTCTATTCTCAATATTTATAAAGCCGTCAATACCTTCCGTTTCAATAATCTCAGAAAGCTTACGACCCTCTTTTTCCTGAATCACTATATCCGAATCTATAAAATTATAGCCAAGAATCTTGGCAAGTATAACGCCGACTGTACTCTTACCTGATGCCGGCATTCCGATCAGAATGATGTTATCTTTTTTCATAATGCTCTCCTAAATCACCCTAAGGTGATTACTTAAAAGAAACGGATTCAATTGGATTAATTTCCAAATTGAATCCGTTCCATAAAATCTAAATCAGTTTATCTTATCAAGCGTTAACGATCTTGCCAAAGTCAGGCTTAAGTGAAGCGCCACCGATAAGACCACCATCGATATTGGGCTTAGAAAGAAGCTCTGCAGCGTTGCCAGCGTTCATAGATCCGCCGTACTGGATGCGAACTTCATCAGCTGTAGCCTGATCATAAAGCTTAGCGATAAGCTCACGGATAAGTCCGCAAACCTCTTCAGCCTGATCAGCTGTAGCTGTCTCACCTGTTCCGATAGCCCAGATAGGCTCATAAGCGATAACAAGCTTCTTAACCTGGTCAGCTGTTACGCCATCGAGATCCCATGTGATCTGTCTCTCGATCCACTCCTTGTATGTGTCAGCCTTACGAAGTGCAAGGGACTCACCACAGCAAAGGATAGGTGTAAGGCCTGATGCAAATGCCTTCTTAACCTTCTGGTTGATAAGGATATCGTTCTCACCGAAGATGTCTCTTCTCTCTGAGTGACCGATGATAACATACTCTACTCCAGCATCCTTAAGCATAGGAGCTGAAATCTCACCTGTGTAAGCACCGCTATCAACGATGTAGAAGTTCTCTGCTCCTACGTGTACGTTTGTGCCCTTAACAGCCTCTACTACAGGTACAATATCGATAGCCGGAACGCAGTAAACTACGTCAACAGCATCATTCTTTACAAGATCTTTAAGCTCTGCGCAAAGAGCTACTGCCTCGCTGGGAGTCTTGTTCATCTTCCAGTTGCCGGCAATTATTCTTCTACGTGCCATTTTTATTCTCCTTAAAAAGTGATTACTTATCGTCTGCTGCAACTACGCCAGGAAGCTCCTTGCCTTCAAGGAACTCGAGGGAAGCGCCACCACCTGTTGAGATGTGGCTCATCTTGTCTGCAAAGCCAAGCTGATTAACTGCTGCTGCACTATCACCACCACCGATGATTGTTGTAGCATCTGTCTCAGCAAGAGCCTTAGCAACAGCCTTTGTACCTTCAGCAAGTACAGGGTTCTCGAATACACCCATAGGTCCGTTCCAAACAACTGTCTTCGCACTCTTTACAGCGTCTGCGAAAAGCTCTCTTGTCTTAACGCCGATGTCAAGGCCTTCCTTGTCAGCAGGAATTGCATTTGACTCAACGATAGCTGTCTCGATGTCAGGATTGTCGATAGGATCCGGGAAGCCGCCAGATACAACTGTATCAATAGGAAGAAGAAGCTTCTTGCCATTCTTCTCAGCCTTCTCCATCATTTCCTTACAATAATCGATCTTCTCGTTATCAACAAGTGAAAGACCAACCTCATATCCCTTAGCCTTAAGGAATGTGTAAGCCATACCACCACCGATAATAAGTGTATCGCACTTCTCAAGAAGGTTATTGATAACGTTGAGCTTATCAGCAACCTTAGCACCACCAAGGATTGCTACGAAAGGACGTACCGGATTCTCAACAGCGTTGCCGAGGAAATCGATCTCCTTCTGCATAAGGTAACCAACTGCACAGTTGCCACCCTTCTCACGAACATACTTTGTAACAACAGCTACAGAAGCATGTGCTCTATGAGCAGAACCGAAAGCGTCACATACATAATCATCACAAAGATCTGCAAGCTCTTTTGCGAAAGCTTCGCCTGCATCTGAAGGCTTTGTCTCTTCCTTGCCACGGAAACGTGTATTCTGAAGAAGAACAACATCACCCTCGTTCATAGCTTCAACAGCAGCAGTTGCATCAGCACCTGTTACGTTGAAATCTGCTACAAACTTAACGTCCTTACCAAGCTTAGCAGAAAGGCTCTTTGCTACAGGAGCAAGAGACTCACCATCGTTGGGGCCGTTCTTAACCTTACCGAGATGTGAGCAAAGGATAACCTTGCCGCCATCAGCGATAAGCTTCTTGATTGTAGGAAGAGCAGCGTTGATACGTGTCTCGTCTGTGATCTCGCCGTTCTTAAGAGGTACATTGAAGTCGCAACGAACAAGTACTCTTCTGCCCTTTGCGCTGAAATCGTCAACTGATTTCTTATTAAGTGCCATTTGTTTATCCTCCTGGAATTTTAATAATGAAGTTCTGCTCTCGCTTACGCTTGACAGAACCAGCTTATTCACTAAATTCGAAAATACCTCATTAAGTGAATAACCTAAAATGAGGTCCGGTCCATTAGGACCGGACCTCACATAAGATCTCTTTAAATAGTTCATAAGGAAGTTCGACTCTCGCTTGCGCTCGATCGAACTAAGTGCGCACCATGCGCTCGCGAATACCTCGCGCGGTGCTTACTTAACGAACTTCTCGAAGTACTTGATTGTACGAACCATCTGAGATGTGTAAGAGTTCTCGTTGTCATACCATGAAACAACCTGAACCTCGTAAAGGTCGTCACCAATCTTTGTTACCATTGTCTGTGTAGCATCGAAGAGTGAACCATATGTCATTCCAACGATATCAGAAGATACGATTTCGTCCTCGTTGTAACCGAATGTCTCAGGATCAGAAGCCTTCTTCATAGCCTCGTTGATGCTATCCTTTGTAACTTCTGTGCTGCTCTTAACTACAGCGAAAAGAAGTGTTGTTGAACCTGTCGGAACCGGTACTCTCTGAGCAGCGCCGATGAGCTTGCCGTTGAGTTCAGGAATAACAAGGCCGATAGCCTTTGCAGCACCTGTGCTGTTAGGAACGATGTTAACAGCGCCTGCGCGAGCTCTTCTAAGGTCACCCTTTCTCTGAGGTCCGTCAAGGATCATCTGATCACCTGTGTAAGCATGGATTGTTGCCATGATACCAGACTGGATAGGTGCATAGTCGTTAAGAGCCTTAGCCATAGGTGCAAGGCAGTTTGTTGTGCAAGAAGCTGCAGAGATGATGTTGTCATCTGCTGTAAGTGTCTCGTGGTTAACGTTATATACAATTGTAGGAAGATCATTTCCTGCAGGAGCAGAAATAACAACCTTCTTAGCACCAGCGTTAATGTGTGCCTGAGCCTTATCCTTAGATGTGTAGAAACCTGTACACTCAAGAACAACGTCTACACCGATCTTGCCCCAAGGAAGGTTATTAGCATCAGCCTCCTTGTAGATCTCGATCTCTTTACCATTAACTGTGATTGAGTGATCGCTGTATGAAACCTTGTCAGCATACTTGTACTTACCCTGTGAAGAATCATACTTAAGAAGGTGTGCAAGCATCTTAGGATCTGTAAGATCGTTGATTGCTACGATCTCTGTTCCCTCGTGCTCAAACATCTGTCTGAATGCAAGACGACCGATACGGCCAAAACCATTAATTGCTACCTTTACTGCCATTTTAAGTCCTCCTAAAATGATATTAAAAATTTTATTTGCTGTTACTAATTCTTTACAACTGATTGTCAAAAATTTGACAGCACATTTATTCTATCTGAAATCTTAGCAATTTTCAAGTAATCCGATAAGAAAATCACAAATTAATCACGAAAAAGTTTGAATTTACTAAATACAGTTTTTAATTATACGAAAAAAGTTTTATTGTATATAAATTTGCCCCGGAAATATTCCGGGGCAGGGATAAATTTACATAATAATATCGGAAGTTCTGCTCTCGCACTTCGTGCTCGCCAACACTAAGTGCATACCACCGTTCGAAAATACCTCACGGTGTACTTACTTAAAGAAGCTCATATCCTCCCTAAGTGTATCTGCAATTGCCTTTAAATCGTCAGCAGAGGATGCAAGCGTTGTAACTGTTGCAGAAAGCTCCTGCATTGATGCTCCTGTTTCCTCTGAGGAAGCTGCATTTTCTTCAGATATTGCAGACAGCGCACTCATTGTATCAACAACTGCATTCTTTGAAGAGTCGCAGGTCTCAGCTCCCTGGGAAATCAGGTCAACTCCGCCCACAGTACTTCCAATATCTTCAAGCATTCCGTTTACAGCCTCGAGAGTCTCACCAAGTGCAATCTGCTGATCCATATTGCCCTGTTTAACCTCTGCGGCTGCAGAAACAGCTGCATTACTCTGCTCAAGCAGAATATCCATCTCTCTTCTTATATCATCAGCCATCTGCTTGGAATCATCAGCAAGCTTTCCTATTTCTTCTGCAACAACCGCAAAGCCTTTTCCTGCTTCTCCGGCTCTTGCAGCCTCAATAGAAGCATTCAGTGACAGAAGGTTTGTCTGAGTTGCAATGGACGCAATACCCTCGACCTTGTCGTTGATATTGGATACCGCTTCCTGGGTTGCGGAAATGGTATTCGAAATATCATCAATCTTATTGGTCATATCAGAGGAAGATGCCTGCAGAGATTCCAGTGATCTGCTGGAAACTTCCGAAGCTTCCTTCATCTTCTGTGCTATTCCTGAGAGATTTCCGGTAGAGTTCTGAACATCCATAACCGCATCTCCGATCCTTCCAACATTCTCGGATGCACTCTGGATCTCGTCAGCCTGCTGTGTAGCACCTGATGCTATCTCCTGAACTGCATTGGAAACATCCTCAGCTGTCTGGGATATCTGATTAGCTGTATCAGAAAGCTCTTCAGATGACTGGGCAACACTTGACGCTGATTCTTTAATTCTTCCAACAATCTCAGAGAGCTTATTAAGAACTGAATTTGTATTTACCACCATATGGCCAAATTCGTCCTTTCTGCCGCCATGCTTCTCTATAACCGAGAATCTTCCGTCTGCAAGAGCAGCCAGCGAATCATTGACATCCTTCACAGGATCAACAAATGACTTAGCCATTAGTAATGAAATAACTACTGCAATAACCAGCATTATCACTCCAATGAGAATAACGATAAGTGCCGATTTTCTTGCGGATGCCATAACGACATTCATTCGTTCGGCACAGCTTATTACATATCCTGTCTGTTCGTTTTTGACAAATGCCACAATAGATTTAGATCCGCCATAATTTGATACATACACAGCATTTTGTTCTGTAGAAGTCATAAAGGGTGACTTACTGAGATCTGTCGGATCATCAGTCGCTGCTATCTCATAATCAGAATGGGCCGCAAGCACACCATCGGGAGCGACCAAAAACGCTTCGTTTCCTTCTGCTTCATCAACAAGGAGATTATGAAACTCATTCAGATCATAGTTTCTTTGTACAATTCCAACAACAGAACCATCATTACCGAAAATCGGGCAAGCCATGGTAATTTGTCTGATTCCTGTGGCTGTAGATACGATTACATTAGAAACTGCATTTTTTCCTGTCATAGCAGTCTTAAAATAATCCCTCTCTGACACATCAACCAGGTCTCCTTTGGTCCTTAGCACCTGCATTCCGTCAGCACCTGTAAGAACAGTCAGATTTCCATCTGCAAGCATTTCATCCACACCTGAAAGATACTTAAGAGCTCTTTCCCTATGATACTCATCATCCTGATTTTCCATAAAATCAGCTATTGCAGGAGACATTCCCACAGATTGAATGGTCTTAAAATTGTTGTTAATCACACCGTCGAATGTAGCCTGAATATACCAAGCCTGCCAGTCTACGCTATTCTCTGCATCAGTTATTGCCTTATTCGTAGAAGTCTTATAGCTGACACCAATTGATATTACCAGCGGAATGATAGTCACCGCCAGCATAACACCTATAAGTTTCGTTTTGATACTGTCCATAAAAGCAATCTTTCCCTGTCCGTCATTAACATTTACTTTAGCCATTATCTATGCCTCCTATCGACTAAAAAACATTTATCAGATTCCTAAAAATAACCATGAATTATCCACATATCATTTTCAAAATATCATCTTAAGAATATCACTCAAGCACGCCAAATAGGCCGTTTTTATTTTTTTTTCATAAACGTTATTCCGTTTTTATAATTAATATAAATAAACATTAAAATTTTTATTATAAATCGTTTATAATCAGCAAAACCTTGAATATTTTTTATATAATCATACAAATAAGTATTTCCTAAAAATATATATGGAGGTAGATTATGGCTAAGGAAACTATAAACAAGCAAAAGGCTGGTCCCAAGATCAGCTTCTCAAACAGTATTAGGACCAAGCTTATTGCAGCAATGCTTGGTGTAGCTCTTGTTCCGCTTTTAGTCGCTATTATTATAAGCTATAAGACTTCAACAGACAAAGCCATGGAGGACGCACAGGACTCCATGCAGTGGCAGGCCAGATACATCGAGGCGCAGTTTGCTGATCTTATAAATCAGAACATGGATATGATTCGTCAGGTTGGTGAGAACCCTACAATTCAGGCCTATATGGAATTTCCCGAGGCCGGCATTGGAGATGACGTCATAATGTCCACTCTTCAGGGCGTTGATGATGTCCTCTCAGATGGCAATGCCACTACTCTGACAGGTGGTGATGGTGTGCAGATCATGCGTACAGACGATGGTAAGCTTGTTGATGTACATGAGCGTGAGTATTTCCAGAACGCAATGAAAGGAACTCCATATGTTTCAGACGTAATCGTAAGTGCATCCACCGGCGCAAGACAGATTACCTTTGCCGCTCCTGTCATAGGTACATCAGGAGCTCCAATCGGTATCGTTCAGAGAAATTACAATCTTAGTGAATTCCATACATTCCTTGCAGGCGAATCAGAGGATGCCTTTATCACAGACAGAACCGGTCTGGTTGCAGCTCATTCCCAGTATGAAATTGGCGAGGGCGCCCATGAAGAAGAATCCAGAGCAACTTCCGAATTCATGGTTTCAGGTTTAGATTCCGGCTTCTACTTCGTTGATACAGGCAGAGGCTATGATGCTTATGTAGCTTATGTAAAAGAGCCCCAGACAAAATACACTATTTGCGTAGCCTCCAATTCTGTCAAGGTCCTTAGCACCGCAAGAAAAACAGCTTCTATCATCGTAGCCATCGGTATTGTAATGGCAATCATTGCCGCTGTTGTTTCTATATTGATGGGCCGCGCTTTCGTAAAGCCCATAAATGGAGTAAGCACTTCTCTTGAAGCTCTCGCAGATGGTCGATTTGAAAAAGTCGATGAAAAACGTCAGAGAAAAGATGAGTTCGGTATCATGATTGACAATACCAACTCTGTTATAGATAAGCTCAGTGAAATAGTTGGAAGCATTAAATCCAGCGCAAACAGCGTAGCTTCTTCATCGGAAGAACTGTCCGATATGGCAAATCAGATTTCACAGACCGCTGAAGACGTATCAAATGCAGTTCAGGAAATTGCATCAGGTGCTACACAGCAGGCAGACGAAATTCAGAGTGCATCAGAAAATGTCGGCAGAATCGGCGATGCAGTCGGAGATGTCCAAAGCTCTACAGGCAGTCTTTCCGATCTTGCGGGTAAGATGAAAGAAGCTTCAGAGGTTTCCAGCAGATCACTTGCTTCTCTTCAGGATTCTTCCGTCGAGATGACTGCAAAGATTGATGAAATCTCCAAAACAATAGCAGCTACTCAGGAAGCCGTTTCAAATATCAATGATAAGGTTGAAGGCATTTCTTCAATCGCAACGCAGACCAACCTCCTCTCACTTAATGCAAGTATTGAGGCCGCAAGAGCTGGTGAAGCAGGTAAGGGATTTGCAGTAGTTGCTGAAGAAATCGGTAAGCTTGCCGACGATTCCAAGGCAATGGCTGATGATATCAGAAAAGAAATGGATGTTCTTCTCGGACAGTCTCAGGCTGCGGTTCAGGCTGCAGAGGATGTCCGTCAGGGCAATAATGATCAGCAGATCGCTCTTGGTGAGACTCTCGATGCCGTAAACGGAATGCTTGGCGATATCGGCAGTACTGTAGGTGGTGTACAGCTCATCTCTCAGGGTGCTGACACCTGCGAATCCTCCAAGAATGCAGTTGTCGATACAATGAGTGCACTTTCAGCAATATCCGAAGAAAATGCCGCATCCTCAGAAGAAACAGGCGCCTCCATGCAGGAGCTTTCAGCTACTGTTACTACTCTTGCAGGATCAGCAAGCAGCCTCAAAGACATTGCCGAACAGCTTAATGCCGAGATGGAATTCTTCAAGTCATAACCTCCTAAAATATAAATCTAAATATTATTATCAAGACGGTGGCCGAAACGGTCACCGTCTTTTCATTTTATCGTTATATCGCATAAAAGATTATTTGGAAACTATGCAGTAAAAATGCTAAAATAGTACCCTGATATTTTATGAATGGAGAAAAACTTTATGGCACATAGTTTACCTGCTGATTTTCATATACATACACATCACTCCGGAGACTGTGAATCTCCCATGGAAAAAATTATAGAGAAAGCCCTCGAAAAAAAGCTTTCCGCGATCTGCATAACGGAACACATGGACATGGACTATCCTATAACACCTACGGAGCCTGAGGGACTTTTTGAAGTAGATACAGACGCATATCAGCGCGAACTGATATTATTCAAGGAAAAATATGCCGGAATAATAGATATCCATTTTGGCATTGAACTTGGTCTGCAACCTCATATTGTAGAGCGCAACAGGGAATACCTTGCAAAATATCCCTTTGACTTTGTCATTGGCTCAAACCATCTATGCCACGGAAAAGATCCCTACTACTCTTCTTTTTATGAAGGACGTAAGGAAAAAGAAGCTTTTATGGAATTCTTTGAATCAACATTGGAGAACATAACTCTGTTTGATGACTTTGACGTTTTAGGACACCTGGACTACCTTGTCCGCTACGCTCCAAACCTCAACAAAAATTACAGCTACAAAGATTATTCAGACATTATCGATGAGATTTTGAAAACACTAATAGCAAAAGAGAAGGGCCTCGATGTAAACACCAAAGCCCTTTATAGCGAACCCTCTCTTGGAGATTTGAATCCTTCAAAGGAAATCATTTCCCGCTTCCACGAATTGGGCGGCGAAATAATAACCTTCGGTTCCGACGCCCACAAACCCGATAACGTAGGCCTCGGCTTCGAAACCGCCGTAGAAATGGTGAAATCATGTGGCTTCAAACGCTACGCCGTATTCTCACAGCGAAAGCCCACCTTCCTTGATCTTTAATAGCCCGTACTTAAGGAAGTTCTGCTCTCGCTTCGCGCGCCAGAACTAAATTCGCATCTTCAACTCGAAAATGCCTCGCTGGATGCTTACTTAAAGAAAGCCATCTCGTTATTCAGCTTCTCAGCAACTTCCTTGAGGGAGTCAGCTGAGGATGCCAGAGTCGTAACTGTTGCGGAAAGCTCCTGCATTGAGGCGCCGGTTTCCTCTGAGGAAGCGGCGTTTTCTTCGGAAATGGCAGATAGTGAAGCCATCGCATCCGCAACTACATTCTTGGCATCTACACAGGTACCTGCGTCTGTTTCGATACTCTTAACACTTACAACAGTAGATGAAATATCCTCTATCATCGCATTGACACTCTGCACGGTAGTTCCAAGAACCTGCTGCTGTTCATCATTTTGCTTCTGAACCTCTGAAGCCATGGCAACGGCAGACTGTGACTCCGAAAGGAGAACATCCATCTCTCTTCTGATATCATCAGCCATATTCCTTGAATCATCCGCAAGCTTTCCGATTTCCTCAGCAACAACCGCAAAGCCTTTTCCTGCTTCACCGGCACGCGCTGCTTCGATTGAAGCATTGAGGGACAAAAGGTTTGTCTGGGAAGCGATAGATGCGATTCCCATAACCTTTTCATTTATATTCTCTACGGCCTGGCTTGTAGCACCAATCTTCTCAGTGATCTTACTTATACTCTGACTCATACTCTCTGAACTGTGCTGAAGATCCGCAAGACTCTGAGCTGACTCTGTACTGACTGACTGCATTCGTCCCGCAAGATTTGAAAGATCATCAGTACTGCTCTGAACATGTCCTGTGGCTTCGCCGATGTTGCCAACATTCTCAGTTACGCTTTGTATCTCGTCAGCCTGCTGGGTTGCACCCGATGCAATCTCCTGAACCGCCGTAGATACATCATCAGCTGTCTGGGAAATCTGATTAGACATATCAGCCAGCTCCTCAGACGAATTATTTACCGATATCGTCGAATCCTTAATACTGGAAACTATCGATCTTAATTTATCTATAACAGCATTTGTATTGTTAATGATGTCTCCAAATTCATCCTGTCTGTTTGTAAATTTCTCAATGCTTCTGAATTCACCTTCTGCGAGCCTGCTTACTGTATCATTTACTTCCTCAAGGGGCTTCGTGAAGGAATTAGCCATATTAAGTGATATAAGCGAAGCTACTACAAGCATTACTATTCCAAGGACAATACTTACTGTCGCACTTGTGATTGTCTGCTTCATTACCGTATTGTAATCAGCAACCGTGATAACTATCCAGCCTGTCTGAGGCTCCTTCTGGAAGGACATAACAACTTTCCTGCCGTTTGTCTTACCTATGTAGCTTCCGGAATCTGCCGACTGTGCCATCTGATAAATCTCGAGATGACTGAAATCCTGAAGGTCATTGGCATCAACTTCCCATCCTGAATGACCTATAACCTGTCCTGACGAATCAAGAATAAATGCTTCCTCTCCGGCAGATGTATCCACTGCACTTGCCAGGAAATCGTGCAGTGCATCAAGTGCATAACTCCTCTGTGCAGTACCTATGATCTGTCCTCCTGCATCCTTTATTCCTGTGATTATAAAAATTGTGGCGGACCCATTTGACTTTGAAGCATATACTTCAGAAATAAAGGTTTTACCATCCTTAATACATCTCTGGAAGTAATCTCTGTCTGCAATATTCTGAAGTTCACCGGATGATCTTACTACCTGATTACCATCCGGCTGGGTGAGAACTATTGAACTGTCACCCTGAAGTTCTGATTCCACATCCTGAAGCCAGAGCTGCATAGGCTCAATATCACGAAGCTCCTCAGATCTTTGCATGAAAGAAATCGTGCCCGGATTAGTTGCTATCGTCTCAAGTCCTATTACCATTTCTTCAATATATTGCATATAGGACTTTTCAACCACTCCTGCCTTATACATATTGATGTCTTTTGCATCGGCAAGAGATTTACTCATAGAGCTCTGATAATTGATAACCAGGATTATCACAAGCGGAACCATACAAATAAGTATCATCGTACTTATCAGCTTTGGCCTTACACTGGTTAATGAAAAGCCCTTTTTCTTCTCGTTATTGCTTTCAGCCATATAGCTACCTCCTCATAAGATATAACCTTTAAATATCCTTCTCAACAGTCAGAAAGCACTCCTCCGCCAGTTCCGTTTCTTTTTCGTAAAGAAGCTCCTTAAGTCCGAATATCCAAAACTTCTTTGGAAAGACCATAATCTGCTCTTTTGCGACACCAAGGCGAAGAAGCCTTTTTTGCAGCTGGGAGCACTCATCAATATAAAGATATATTCCCAATGCCAAAAATATTGCTAACAACAATAAAAATACAAACAAAACTATCATAGAATCACCTCAGCGTAATTATACTAAATTGCATTTAAATAATGTTTGATTTTCCGAATATTTTAGCCTAACTTTATCCTTAGTTTATAGTTAGAATATTTTTTTTGAATGTGTATCCCTTATAATATTTCTAAGTAAGAAAATATGCCATTTTATGCCATCAGAGGGGGATTTTGATGTCTTACAGGCCTAAACTCGTGAAGAAAATCTGCATTACAAAAGCTGTATTCATGGCAGTTTTCATTTTGCTTGCCTTAATATACTTTTTTATCCTCATCACTAATCAGGATCTTCGTAATTCCATTTGGGAAGAAAAGAGTTTTCTCATCTCATTTATTGTAATCTGGCTCTGCCTTTTGGCAGGATTTCTCTCTGTTTTCATGGATTTTGTTTTAATAAAGAAAAACCAGGATATGGTTCGGGATTTGAAAGATCTTTCATTTCTTGACAGACTTACCGGGCTTCCAAACAGATACAGCATTGACCGGATATCGCTTAAATACGATTCTCCTGAAAAGCTGTTTCATCTTGGCTGCGTTCTGATAGTGCTTGATAACTTAAAAGAGATAAATGAGAAATGCGGCAGAGGAAGCGGCGACAAAGTTATTTCGGATTTTTGCTCCATTCTGGAGTCTGTAGGAAGGCAATATGGTCTTATCGGAAGAAACAGCGGAAATGAGTTCCTGGTTGTAATCGAAAACTGTGACAAAAACATTATAGAACTATTCCTCGGAGATCTTGGAAGGCGCATACACAATCACAACACATTGTCAGACTGTCTTCCGATTGAGATCACATATTCAAGTGCACTTGGAGATGATAGTAGTGCAGAGCATTTCTATTCCATTATCACAAGTGCATACAAGAACTTTTCAGTAAACCCTAAAACTCTTACCTAAGGAGACGAGAATGCCTGCAAAAAAAGATTTGTCAAAAATTCCGGCTCTCGTCCTTGGAGCCTGGAATGATGATATAGAGTGTTTTTCCGCATTATATCTTCTCACCGTAGATGACACCTACAATTACTGCAGGCACATTCTAGGTGATGACAGAAGTGCGTCCTTTGCTGTTTGTGATGTTTATACAACAGCTTTGAAGAACATACTAAAGCTCAAAGACCCTTCTCTTTTCACCTCATGGATTAGAAGGATTGCTTTTGACATATGCTACGAGAAAGTAATAACCGATTCCCGGACTGATCTGTATTCATTACTTCATCCGGAGGAGCTTGAATCACTACCTTTTTCTGAAAAACAGATATTCTTCCTACACGATTTTGTAGGACTTCAGGAAAAGGATATTGCAAATGCTCTTCACATAACAAAGAAGCATGTTGAAAAATGCCTTGCAAGTTCAAGAGAACATATCCTCGAGCTAAGAAAACTGCAGGGTTCTGATAGCCTATGAATTATGTAAAAAACAAGAAAAACCAATTTCATATGGGCGAGGACCAGGTCACTCCCATACTGCTTGAGATTTTACATTCATCAGGCAAGGATACTGACTTTCTTGAAAAAGACGACAATATATTATCCTCTCTAGTAGATGGCAAAAGAGATCGTCCTTATTATATGCTTTCGGCTTGTATCAACATAAGCCTGATCATGCTGGTGGTCATTCTTTTGTCCCCAATATTACTGATCGTGCTTCCTCATGGCCTTGTTATTGATGAGGACAGATTACTCGCCGCAAAAGCCATGGCGAACAGAGAAGCCTATGATGTGTCAACTCTTGTAAAAGGAACGAGGGACAACACTCCTCTGTGTCTTAAACCTAAAAGCAGCGGGACGGTCGTTTACAAGAGTAACCTGGCTGTTGTGGATGCCTCTAACAGCTCTGAAGGTTACGTGATAATCCGCTACACCGGTGAGTCGCCGAAAGTTAAGCTGCGCATCACCGGCCCTGATGAAGTTGTATATACCTATGACCTGAAAACAGGCGGCGGTGAAGATGAAGTTTTTCCGCTACAGGCCGGGGACGGAGATTACCTGATATGTATTTACGAAAACCTTGTGGGAACCCAGTATGTAACAGCTTTTACACAGGAGATAAATGTCACATTAAATGATGAATTCCTGCCCTTCCTATATCCAAATCAATATGTTGATTTCAATGAGGGCAATCAGGCAATTGCATACAGCGAATACTTATCGTATACGGCGAACGGCGATCTTGATGTTGTATCCTCCGTGTACAACGCACTAATAAGCAGTATGACATATGACTACGAGGAAGCTGAAACCGTGCAGAGCGGCTACATTCCGGATATTGATGAAGTCCTGACAACAGGAAAAGGCATATGTCTCGATTATGCCGTTCTAATGACTGCCATGCTCAGATCGCAAAGAATTCCTACCCGAATGGAAGTAGGATATGCAGGCACAGCATACCATGCATGGATAAGCACTTATATAAAAGATATAGGCTGGGTCAACGGTATGATCCAATTCGATGGAAAAAAGTGGTCATTAATGGATCCAACCTTTGCTTCAACCACAGAAACAGAAAAGCTGAAATCCTTTATAGGTGACGGCGAAAACTATAAGACAAAATACATCTATTAAACCGGGAGACAAAGATGAAATCAAAGACTGGAAAACTTTTATCAGATTATGAGATCTCCGTTTTTTGCAGACAGATGGCACTGCTGATAAAGGCAGGAATTGCGCCTCTTGAAGGAATTGAAATCATGCTTCAGGATTTCAAGTTTGAAGATGACGACTCCACACTGCGGACTATTTCTCAGATTCTGAGCTCCGGAGAAAAATTCCATATTGCACTTCAGATGACCGGAGCCTTTCCAGGCTATGTAATTCACATGGTAACAATAGGTGAAGAGTCCGGAAATCTCGATCTGGTAATGGATTCTCTTGCGGATTACTACGAGCAGGAGGACGCAATACGAACCAACATCAGTAGTGCAATCTCCTATCCCCTCATAATGATCGGCATGATGATAGTTGTCATCATAGTCTTGATAACTCAGGTTCTGCCCATTTTCGGACAGGTATTTGCACAGCTCGGAACTGATATGAACAGCTTTTCAAGGACACTTGTAGCAATAGGAAATGCCCTGAATCGCTATTCCATAGTCTTCATATTACTGATGCTTATATTAACCTGCGGCTGCATATTCTTTATAAAAACCAAAAAGGGCCGTAATATCTTTCGTTCAATAGGAATGCATATTAAACCCATAAGAACCATTTACAACGAAATCGCAACTGCCAGATTCGCCAATGGAATGGTCCTTACGCTTTCAAGCGGCATGGATACTTATGAGGGCCTAAGGCTAGTCAGTAATCTCGTTGAATACAATGATATGATCGTCAAAATTGAAACCTGTCGTTCCCTCATAGCTTCCGGAGACAGCTTCCCCGAAGCAGTAAAAGAAGCCGGCATTTTCAATAAGTTCTACTCGAGGATGATAGCCATTGGCTTCCAGTCAGGTTCGATGGACACTGTTATGCAGCAGATAGCCAGAAAGTACTCGGAAACCACGCAGCGGAAAATGTATAATTTCGTATCCATCCTGGAGCCGACACTAGTCATAATACTCTCACTTATAGTGGGAATGATACTGCTTTCAGTGATATTACCCCTTATGGGTATCATGTCATCAATCGGATAATAATTTATGGAAGACCTGACACTTAAGAAACAGCAAAACTTAATACTGAGCCTTATCGGCTTTATTATTCCCACTCTTGTGATTATTTTTATCGTAGTCTTTTTCTACGTAGGTGTATCACAGATAAGCAAGAGCACGGCAAAAAAGCAGGAAGCCAGCCTTTATACAGCAATCGAAAGAGATATAGTGCAGTGCTACTCCATTGAAGGGATATATCCCCCAAGCCTCGAATATCTTGAGGAGCACTATGCTCTTGTTTACGACAAAAGTTTGTTTTATGTAGACTACAGACCCGTAGCATCCAACATTTATCCGGATGTCACCATTTTGCATGTTAGCAGAGGAGCATCATTCATAAAATGAAAAAGCAAATGGACAACAGACATACAGTGGATATGCTTTTTGTCATAGCTCTCCTCTTTCTTTTCGCGATGGGAGCTCTGATGCTTATTGCCCTGGGGTCCAGTATTTATAAGAGAAGTGTCTCCACACTGTCCGATAATTATGACAGGCGTACAGCCTATGCATATATAACCGAAAAACTCAGACAATATGATGCTGAGGGAAATATAAATACTGATATTTTTAACAAATCAGGAGCTCTCAGGATCGATACTACGATAGGCGCTGTGGATTATGTCACTTATCTGTATCAATACGAAGGTTCACTTATGG
This sequence comes from Butyrivibrio sp. VCD2006, assembly GCF_000423925.1. Classification (GTDB taxonomy): domain Bacteria; phylum Bacillota; class Clostridia; order Lachnospirales; family Lachnospiraceae; genus Butyrivibrio. The sequence continues at coordinate 9,226 of NZ_AUIX01000009.1, read as the reverse complement.
AGCTGTTTTCAAGAGCCGATGTGGAAAATCTGCTTCCTGAATCAGGGCAGCGCATCATGGATATAAATGATCTTGTCATCACCTCTAAGGGCGATGGTCTTCTGCTTATCACGATCACCCTTAGCGATGACGAAGAGCTTACTTTCATCACATCAAAACGATCGGGGACGGGAACAAGATGATGAACCATACACGCCATAGCAAAACGAGTCTCTTCCTTATGGAGCTCATCATATCGATCATGTTTTTCTCGATATCCGGGGCGATATGTATTCAATTATTTGTGAATGCCCACAGCCTTTCAGAGGAATCAATCGAGCTTAATAATTCTGTTTTGTGGACTCAGAATATTTCAGAGGTATTCCACGGATGCAAAGGTAACCTCCACGATATAGCTAACTTCTTTGCTGACAATTCAGTGGTTCTTGTCTCCTACGAGGACAACCCCGAGATAGGAACCATGGTCATGTATTTTGATGAAAACTGGAAGCTTATAGACTTTCCGTCACAAAATGATACTCTTCATAACGCAAAATACGAGCTTCTTTTATGCATAGTAAAGCTTCCTGCAAGTGAAATCTACGCAGATACAGAGGCCGATACATCCATTATGTCAGGTGATGCACTGCAAGGCGAAATAACAATTCTTGAAATGGATGATGAAACAGTAATTGATCAGATACCTGATAAAGATGATCCGGATATTATTTCAGACAGGTATACGGATTACTATATCGGAACAGCGGAGGTAATAGCTTATGAACCATAAACAGGTATACAGCACTCACATAGGAGCTGCATCCATACTTCTGATATTCTTGGTTCTCAGCCTTATATCTTTTGCTTCGCTTACTCTTGTAAATTCAAGAGCCGATTATGTACTAAGTAAAAAGATGCAGGAAAGATCCATAGCATATTATAACGCCTGCCATGAGGCCAATGGTTTTATAGCGGAAAATGAACCAAAATTCAGAAACATGTCGGCAATAGATTCAGATGCACAGGACATGATAAAAAAGAGCTTTACATTAAGTGAATTTCAGACACTTGATATAGCAATACAACCGAATTATTTAGAAAATACAGATTTTCCTTCCTACAGAATACTGGAATGGCGAGTTGTTACACACAATGAAGATGTTATATATGACGAAACACTTCCTGTAATGAAGTAACTGTTACAATGAGGCTATTTAATGAACGATACAGGTAAATCTCCGGTTTTCAACACCAGCCGGGAAAACAGAAAAATACTTGAATATTTTCATAAATGTAAGCCTTCTATCGAAGATACCAACCGTTACATGCTGAGAAAATCATGCATGTATATTTCCATGTGCCTTATTGCGATGATTTTCCTTGCAAAAGTGATCGTTCCGGATTTCCAGCTGAGCATTGCTCATTTTCTGCTAATCCCACTGCTTGCAATATATTTTCTTATAAACCTGTATACAAGAACACATCATAAGATAAGCTCCAAGCTTTCAGACGCGCTTTGCACCACCTTCTATTTTACGCTATTTATACTGTTTATCTTAAGAGACATGACCTCATATTCCAATCATCAATCTATGTGGTTCCCTCTCTACCTTGTCGTATTCCCCACGGTATACATTGCAAGAATGTATAAATACGGCTTGTTTGAACTGTCGCTTATTATTATTTTCTGCGTATCATCTTACTTTACGAAGCCTGTGGAAATATTCCACAGAGATGTTTATCTCGCGCTTGCTTCCTATGTCCTTTCTATGCTAAGCGCGCACATCATTCTTGAAGTCAGATCCGAAGAAGGGCTGGCTATTGAGGAGCTCACGAAAATAAGCACTATAGATAAGCTGACCTTTCTCCTGAATAAAGGTGCTCTTCTTTCTTCCATCAACAATTATTTTGATAGAAGAAAACCGGGCGAGCCTTGTGGAATGTGTATTATTGATGTTGATAATTTCAAACAGGTAAACGATAACTTCGGACACAATGTCGGCGATAAGCTGTTAGCAAGCATTGGAGACTTACTTAGAAAAAACTTCAGATCCTCAGATTACATCGGCAGATTTGGTGGCGATGAATTCATGGTATTTATGCCCGGAATAGCTCGTCTTGATATAGCAGAGATGCGCTGCCGTAGTTTGCAGATGATGATGACCGATCTTGATTTTGGAACAGGTCATCGTTTTTCGCTAAGTATTGGTGCCATCATTGATACCGGTGATCATCCCATGGGAGAAATATTCCGTATGGCTGATGATGCTCTCTATCAGTCAAAGATCATGGGCAAAAACTGCGTAAGTACATGGGTAGTCCCCAAAACAGAAGCCTTTGAGAAACCTCTCATTCTTCTCGCGAGCTCCAGGGACAATCCGCGGGCTTCTCTTTTGACAGAACGTGAATCCGATAAGTATTCAATAATCGAAACTCACAGCGGAGATACCGCTCTGACTTACATCAGCCAATATCATGAGATCTTAAAACTGATAATCCTCGACCTTGACATAGAAAAGGTGTCAGGTGATCAGGTTGTTCATTATATCAAAGATCGTGCCGGCTTCAACCACATTCCTGTCATCGCAGTTGCCACAGATAAGGACTCATTTATCGAAGCAAGAGAATCCGGCGCCGATAAAGTCTTCTTCGCAACCGATAAGGACGAAAAATATGAAGCCGCCATCCATGAACTTATGAACAGATAAGGTTTGCGAACAAAAAAGTCGGAACAGATGGATTCCTGTCCCGACTTTAGTTGTGTTATATAGTTTACGCGGATACCATCTCAGGCTTGTTACCTGTATAGAGCTGGTAATATCTCTTCTTAAGTTCAAGCAGTTCTTCGTGGGTTCCCATCTCGACTATTCTGCCCTGTTCAAGAACAACGATGCAGTCACTGTTCTTAACTGTTGAAAGTCTGTGAGCTATTACGAAGGTTGTACGACCATGCATCAGCTTATCCATGCCATCCTGTACGATTTTCTCGGTACGTGTATCGATAGAGCTTGTCGCCTCATCCAGAATAAGAACCGGCGGATTAGCTATAGCTGCTCTTGCGATTGCCAGGAGCTGTCTCTGACCCTGTGAAAGATTAGCGCCGTCACCTGTCAGCATTGTATTATAGCCTTCTGGAAGCCTCTTTATAAAGCTGTGCGCATTTGCAAGCTTAGCTGCTGCCTTAACTTCTTCATCAGTTGCATCCAGTTTTCCATAGCGGATATTCTCAGCAACCGTTCCCGTGAACAAATGTGTATCCTGGAGAACCATGCCGAGGGATTTTCTTAGGTCAGCCTTCTTGATCTTGTTAACATTGATGTTATCGTATCTGATCTTACCATCCTGAATATCATAAAATCTGTTGATGAGGTTTGTGATGGTAGTCTTACCTGCACCGGTGGATCCAACAAGTGCAACCTTCTGACCCGGCTTAGCATGAAGAAGAATGTTGTGAAGGACAATCTTTTCATCCGTATATCCAAAGTCCACATCATTGAAGGTTACATCACCCTCCATGGGCTGGTAGGTTGTTGTGTTGTCAGCCTTGTGATAGTGCTTCCATGCCCAACGTCCTGTGAATTCGGAAGACTCAACAATCTGTCCGTTTTCTTCCTTTGCATTAACAAGCATTACATAGCCTTCATCAGTCTCAGGTGTTTCATCAAGAAGATTGAAAATACGCTCTGCTCCGGCAAGTGCCATGATGATACTGTTAAACTGCATTGATACCTGGTTAATAGGCATTGAAAAGCTCTTATTAAAAGCAAGGAAGCTGGCAAGTCCGCCGACTGTAAAGCCAAAGTACTGATTAAGGGCAATAGCTCCACCAACGATTGCGCAAACCACGTAGCTCAAGTTACCGAGCTGTGCATTGATGGGTCCAAGAATACCTGAAAAAGTATTAGCCTTAAAAGCACTTTGATAAAGCTCTTCATTGAGAACGTCAAAGTTCTTTATTGTCTCTTCTTCATGACAGAACACCTTAATAACCTTCTGACCAGTCATCATCTCTTCGATATATCCGTTGAGAGCACCAAGATTTTTCTGCTGTGCAACGAAATTCTTACCGGAAGCCTTGGTTGCCTTGGCCGTAACAAAAAGCATAAATGCAACCATAATAAGTGTTACTATCGTAAGCGGCACGCTCAGGATAAACATTGAAACAAGTACACTGGCAATTGTAATTGCACTGTTTAACAGCTGCGGCATACTCATTCCGATCATCTGTCTCAAGGTATCGATATCATTGGTATAGATTGACATGATATCTCCATGAGCGTGAGTATCAAAATACTTGATAGGAAGAGATTCCATGTGGTTGAACACTTCAATTCTCAAATTTCTAAGTGTTCCCTGTCCAACGTAGATCATAAGTCTCGCCTGGACAAAAGCTGCAACAATACCGACTGCATAGAAAATGATCACATTGCCGATAGCTTTTGCAAGCGGGCCATAGTCAGGATTTGCCTGCCCCATGAGCGGTGTAATGTACACGTCGATAAGAGTCTTGGTAAACATTGTTCCCTGAACACTTGCCACAACTGACAGGATAATGCAAATCACAACCAGAACCATATGTATTCCGTAGTCTTTAAAAACGTAGGACATAAGTCTCTTAAAGAGTTTTCCGGGATTCTTTATCTTAGGTCTCGGGCCGCCTCTCATTCCTCTGGCTCCGGGTCCCCTAATTTCTTTAACTTTTTCTTCTGCCATATCTGTAAGCCTCCAAATTTATTACTTGCTATCAAAATCAGCATCACCGCTGCTGCCCACCTGAGATTCATAAACCTCACGGTAAATATCGTTATTCTTAAGCAGTTCATCATGTGTTCCAAAGCCGTTTATCATACCGTCATCCATTACAATAATTCTGTCGCATTCCTGAACACTTGATATTCTCTGTGCAATAATAAGCTTGGTTGTATTAGGAATCTCCTCAGCGAAAGCTTTTCTGATCTTTGCATCCGTTGCGGTATCAACTGCGCTTGTTGAATCATCGAGAATAAGTATTTTAGGCTTCTTAAGCAGTGCTCTTGCTATGCAAAGACGCTGTCTCTGACCACCGGAAACATTGGTACCACCCTGCTCGATATAGGTGTCATATCCATCGGGCATTTTCTCAATAAACTCATCTGCACAGGCCAGATGGCAGGCTCTTTTAATCTCCTCATCAGTAGCGTTCCTGTCACCCCAGCGAAGGTTCTCAGCGACAGTTCCGCTAAACAATACATTCTTCTGCAGAACTACCGAAACCTGATTTCGGAGAACCTCCATGTCATATTTTCTGACATCAATTCCGCCCACGCTTACGCTTCCCTTTGTAACGTCATAGAGGCGGCTGATAAGATTTACCAGTGATGATTTTGCGGAACCGGTTCCACCAATAATACCGATGGTCTCACCTGACTTAATATCAAGGTTTACATCCTTAAGAACGGGCTCTGTTCCGTCAACACTATATGAAAAGCTGACATTATCAAAAACTATGCTTCCATCCTTAACCTCCATAACAGGGTTGGAAGGATTAGCAATACTTGTCTCCTCATCAATCACTTCTGCGATACGTTTTGCACTTGCCTGTGACATTGTTATCATGACAAAGATCATTGAAAGCATCATAAGGCTCATGAGGATATTCATGCAGTATGTGAGAAGACTCATCATAGCTCCGGTCGTAAGTTCCTCAGCAACGATCATATGTGCACCGAACCAGCTGATAAGAAGAATACAGATGTAAACTGTTGCAGTCATTACCGGTCCGTTTAAGGTTACAACCTTCTCGGCCTTAACAAACATTTCAAAAATATTCAAAGCCGCAGTCTTAAACTTAGCCTTTTCATAGTCCTCACGTACATATGCCTTCACGACGCGAATGGCTGATACGTTTTCCTGCACACTCTCATTAAGTCTGTCGTATTTCTCAAATACCGCTTTGAAATACTTGGTAGCCTTGCTCATGATGAATGCAATAAAGCAGCCAAGACCGATTACAGCAATAAGATAAATGCTTGCGAGTCTGGCATTTATTACAAATGACATGATCAGTGCGATCACCATTGAAGCAGGAGCTCGCATTGCCATTCTAAGTATCATCTGATATGAATTCTGGATATTCGTGACATCGGTGGTAAGTCTTGTTACCAGTCCGGATGAAGAAAACTTATCTATGTTTGCAAAGGAAAAGGTCTGAATGTTATCAAACATCTTTTTCCTAAGGTTTCTGGCAAGACCTGTAGATGCCTTAGCACCAAAATAAGCACCGCCAAGACCTGCAAACAGACCAAACAGGGCAACAACTATCATCATTAATCCGGTACGCATGATATAGCCCATGTCCGCTCCGTTGATTCCAAGATCAACGATTCTTCCCATAAGAATGGGAATGATCATTTCCGCAATAACCTCACCTATCATACAGATAGGGGTAATGATACTCGGAAGTTTAAACTCATGTAACTCCCCTAAAATCTTTTTAACCATTTTTCACCTTCCTATCTTCAAATAAGAGAGCGTCTATGCGCTCTCTTAAAATTCAATTTTATAAAATTTAACCACAAAATCACTGGGTTAAGTAAGCAAAATCGTATATTAGTTACTTTATAAACGTCCTTACATTTACCCCGTTTACTTCAATATGATCGTCCACCGCGATAACCAGACATTGTCTGCCGTCTATTATCTTTGTCTCCACAAGATCGGTCCTGTCAGGAGCAACCTTAATGATTACATTCGGTGCCTCTATATCAAACTTCCTTGTATGCGCTATGTTGGTTGCAAGAAGCTGGCAATCCTCCTCTCCTACAACCTCCTCGTATTTCTTGTCAAAGAAGTCCATTCGCTCATCAGGTACGCCGCTATCCCTTAAAAGATGTCTTACATCCTCCTTAGTCAGCTCTAACGGCTCACTCTCGTCCTCATGATCTTCTATCATTGTTGCCAGATTATCATGGATGTTTTTCATCACATCATAATCAGCCTCTTCTCCTATAGCCTCCTGAACAAGTTCCTCAAACAGGTCCTTCTGGGCAGGCGCTGACATAGGCGGCTGTCCACCGAAAAGAGCCTGTATGAACTCGGGCTGTATATCATCCGCCTTCTTGGAGAAATAAAGCATGTTATGGATATCCGCATTTCTTTCTATAAAAGCTGGAAACAGGAATCCCTTGCCCGGATTCTTATCAACAATCCAGTCACGGATTCTGTCCTCTATATCATTGGTCTTTTCATTGTATCCAAGTGCTGCCTCCGAAAGCTTAACGGGGCATATGCTGCAGAGGATGTAATCGTAAATAGTATCGGAAGCATCCTCCATCTCAATTCCGTCTTTAGTCATTCCCGGAACGTCATAGACAGCATGTACGAGAATGATCAGGTAGTTCTCGCCATAAATATAATTGGCAATGATCTTTTCATAAAATTCATCGATCAGCGCATCATCCTCAAGATGCGAATCTCTCAGCCTCAGCAAAAACTCCTGAGTGCCCCCCTCTTCCTCCTGATCAATTGGGAATTCCAGGTTTATCAGAGTCTTACCAAATACACCGGAAAGAGTATGCTTGAAAATATCAAGGTATTTAAACATCTCTTCATCCGGTAAACTTTGAAACGCCTTGCGAAACACAAGGCGCTTGTTTTTTTCCCCATCAACATAACACCCGCAGATGTGATCAATAGTGCATCTGTCGGGTGTGAATTGTTTCCTTATTTCTAATACTTCTGCTTTGTTCATGTTAGCTGTTTTACCGATGTACTTTTCCCAAGTACACTTAATCCTTTGCCATAAATTTATCGCACATCTCGCGAGCAAACTGAACAGGATATAACTGAACCATCGTCGAATCGATCAGATCCTCAATAGTCATCTTGAAAGCTACCTTTATAAAATTATCATATTCCGTCTCAAAACTCTTTTCAAAAATCTTGACACTGTCAACATCTATTCTGTTAACCACCGGAGTGCTGATATCTGTAGGAACACTGAGCATCATTGAAAGAGATGTTGCTGCAGCGCCCATCATCTGGTTCATAGCCTCAGATGCTGCTGAAAGATGAAGATCTGAAATCTCGCAGGCAGTATTGGTACCATCACCGCCCATCATCAGATCCGTCATAACCTTGACATCATTCTCTTTAAGAATAAGAACGTTATTACCAGTCAATCCTTTTACATAGTGAATCTGAACAAAAATACAAGTGTTCTCATAATCATCCAGAGTTTCACTGCGCTTGATTACAGAAACATTAGGAGTAGTGATGTCTACCTTTTTGTTAACCATCATGCTAAGCGTTGTAGCAGAATTGCCCATACTGATATTAGCAATTTCTCCTAATATGTCTCTCTGTTCATTTGTAATTACCTGATCCATAAAGAACCCCTCGCTTCGTTATAATCAGTTTTTCATCGCTAGATATCACAGATATATTACTATTTTATGCCATTCAGTTCGGGGTGTAAAGGAAGTTTGAACCTATGATTTCTTAATTTTCTATAATATTTTTGAGGTCTAAAAGTGAACCAAGTTTCCTGTAATACAGCCCTTTTACCTCTTCCTCGTCATCATTCTGGTCAGGAATATATATTGTTTTTATGCCCGCGCTGCTTGCCGAACGCACACCGTTGGGTGCATCTTCAACAGCTATACAGTTTTCTTTCGGTACTCCGACCTGTTCACAGGCGTACAGATAAACGTCAGGTTTCGGTTTACCCTCTTTAACCATCGTCGCACAGCAGATCTTATCAAAATAAGAAAGAAGTCCTACCTTTTCAAGATATCTTGTGGCCCTCTCCTCATCTGTTGCGGTTGCTGTAGCAATGATGATATTGCGCTCTTTTAACCACTCAAGAATTTCACGTGCTCCTACTTTAAGTCCGATACCATCCCTTGCAATGATTTCTTCAAAGAGTATCTTTCTATAAGCTCGGGCCTCGTGATAATCAAAATCATCACCATACCATTCCTTAAACTGCAAAGGAGCAAAAGGTCTGCCCAGACTTCTTAATTGTAAACACTGCTCTCTCGTCATATGATATCCAAAGTGTTCAATAGTCTCGGGCCATATCTTCTGATAAATCTTCTCCGTGTCTATCAGGGTTCCATCCAGGTCAAAAAGTACTGCTTTTATCTCCATGTTTAAATCTCCGAACTTTTTTATATATAAATCAACAATTTTAATAATACCATCTGTACCGTGATTTTTTACAATTTTCTTTGATTATTTTTGTTTATTTATAGCGTTTTAATTTGAT
>NZ_AUIX01000008.1 GCF_000423925.1 Butyrivibrio sp. VCD2006 | reverse complement strand
AATGATTTCCTATATGATCAACCTGTCAGAGAGACGGGAAATCTCGTCCCTCTAATTTAAGTCGGTTTCATCCGCTACTTATTTTTCACTCTTTTCTCCGCATAAAAACTGTGTGCCGGCGCACATAGATGTTATTTTCTCAGATTATCTCCGTTTTTAAAAGTGATTAATTTAACCTTATAAAAAAGAAAAGAGATTAATATTGTAATGGTTATTATGATCAAAGGTCGTATTGTCATAAATAAAACACTTCCATATGCACCCGGATTTATCCTGTCTACAAACCATCCAAACAGCGAGATCAGCATTACATGAAAATAATAAATATTGGATGAAAGCTTATCTCCTGTAAATGATAGGCAGGAAAGTATCTTATTTATCATCACATCCTGTTTTAAATCGCTATCAGCCTTAAAGAACCTTCGCAGGTAATTAGGATTTATATCCGCAGCATTACCAAACAATAACAGTCCTATTACAATAAGGTGCGAGCCAAAATATATCTCCAATGTTCCAAAATGCCTATATTCAGCAAAGGTTGAAAACAAGCCTGTAATCAATAAAAGCATTCCCATAGTCGGCGGCTTCTGAATAAGAAGCGCAGCCTTGTCCTCTTTTATCCAATAGCCCAAAAGAGTATATGGAACACCGACAAACAGCCAGTTTCTCATCACATACCAGACTGAGATGTTAATACCAAAGGGTCTTATGGGATAATAAAGCTTAAGAAAATTTCCAAAGAATAAAAACGCGAATAATATTATTGAAATCGGCTTGGCTCCTTTTTTAAGGAGTGGCGCAAAAATAAACACAAGCCCATAGACATAAACAAGAGCAAACAGATACCAAAGATGATCAAAGGCATAGGTGAAGTCATATATGAACTTGCCCGAATTAAAAAGTATCAGCCTTGAAAACTCAAACAAATTGAATTTTTCCGTAAACCATGCCTTTACTCCATAATTTACAGTCATTGCATATATAAATGAATAAACCGTATAGGCAAGCCATACGCTTAATGTTATTACCAATGTCTTTTTAAGCTTCCTTACCATGTTAGCTCGTATTTCGGGAACTGAATCCTCTCCCGTTTTTACAAGATAATATCCCGCAATAGCAAAAAACATTGGCACGCCAAAACGAGCCAATGCTTCACATAAATCCCCGAGTTTACCGGGGAATTTGCAGTGTATTAAAATGATGAATAAACATGAAACAGCCTTTATTGCATCAAATGTGTAATTATGAGCGGTTTCGCTTTTTATATTTGTCAAATTATTCACCTCAGTCTATGCCATAGTCCGCAGAATGTTTAAGTCTGCTAAGAGCTCTTGCCATTGCTGCCTGAGCCTGGTAGTACTCCTTGATGGAATTGTTCTGTCTCATCTCTTCCTCGGCTCTTTCAAGCGCTCTCTGAGCTCTTCTTCTATCAATGTCTTCCGGCTTCTCAGCAGTGTCAACAAGCACTATAACTCTGTTATTTGCTATCTGTGCGGAACCGACACCGACAACTGCCTCTATCTTGTCACCAATAGAATCTCTTATTATCATCTTGCCATTATATATCGCAAGAACCAATTCCTCATGGTCCGCAAGAATAGCATATTGTCCATCAATGCAGGGCAGGATTATCTCTGATGCCCTGTCATCGTAGAACACTCCGTTTATTGACATGACCTGTAAACGAAAGGTCTTTCTATCAGCACTCAAATCTAATTAACCCTCCGGCCTGTTATGCCTCTTTTGCTTCAAGCTTTTTAGCCTTTTCCTTAACCTCTTCAATAGTACCAACATTAAAGAATGCTGCCTCAGGATAATCATCCATCTTACCGTCAATGATCATTCTGAATCCCTTAATTGTCTCCTTAAGAGGTACATAAACGCCCTTTACACCTGTAAAGTTCTCAGCTACGTGGAAGGGCTGTGAAAGGAATCTTTGGATCTTACGGGCACGATAAACCGTAAGCTTATCCTCTTCTCCAAGCTCATCCATACCAAGAATTGCAATGATATCCTGCAGCTCTTTATATTTCTGCAGCATCTCCTGAACCTTGGTAGCAACTCTATAGTGCTCTTTTCCTACTACATCCTCCTCAAGGATACGGCTGCTTGATTCAAGAGGATCAACAGCAGGATAAATACCCTGTTCTACAATTTTACGTGAAAGAACGGTTGTAGCATCAAGGTGAGCGAAGGTTGTTGCGGGAGCGGGATCGGTAAGGTCATCGGCAGGCACATAAACAGCCTGTACTGATGTTACAGAACCACTCTTTGTTGAAGCAATTCGCTCCTGAAGCTGACCGAGATCAGTTGCAAGTGTGGGCTGATATCCAACCGCTGAAGGCATACGTCCCAAAAGTGATGAAACCTCAGAACCTGCCTGTACAAATCTGAAAATATTATCAATGAAAAGAAGTACGTCCTGTCTCTCTCTGTCTCTGAAATATTCAGCCATAGTAAGACCTGTTTCAGCGACACGCATACGTGCTCCCGGAGGCTCGTTCATCTGTCCGAAAACAAGAGCGGTTTTCTCAAGAACTCCGGATTCCTTCATCTCTGTCCAAAGATCATTACCCTCACGGGAACGTTCTCCGACACCTGTGAAAATTGAATAGCCGCCGTGCTCCGTTGCGATATTCTGAATAAGCTCCTGAATAAGCACGGTCTTACCTACACCGGCACCGCCGAAAAGACCGATCTTACCACCCTTGGCATAGGGAGCAAGAAGATCGATTACCTTTATACCTGTTTCAAGTATCTCCGCAACAGGACTCATATCCTCAAGCTTTGGCGGTTCTCTGTGAATAGACCAATGCTTCTCACCATCAAGATTAGGGCCACCGTCGATGGTATCTCCCAGAACATTGAAAAGTCTTCCGAGATTCTTATTACCTACAGGTACGCTTATTGAGCCGCCTGTCTGATATACAGGCATATCCTTTGCAAGTCCCTCGCTGGCTGTCAGCATGATGCATCTTACCACATTATCACCAATGTGCTGAGCAACCTCCATGACGCCCTTTTTCTCACCGATCTTAACCTTAAGAGCATCACTGATATAGGGGAGATTACCATTTTCAAATAATACATCTACTACAGGTCCCATAACCTGCAGGATTTTTCCTTCACTACTCACTAATTTGTCCTCTTATTATCATGAAGATTGTTTTCTCTGTTTTGCTGCTTTAGCTCGTTTTAATGCCTTTGCACCACTGGCAACCTCTGTTATTTCCTGGGTTATCGCAGCCTGCCTCTGCCTGTTGTATTGCTTTGTCAGTTCACCGATCATGGATGTAGCATTCTTATTAGCATTATCCATGGCCATCATTCGCGAGTTCTGTTCAGAGCAGAAGGTCTCAACTAAAGCACCGTAAATAAAACCATTTATGAAATTAGGAACAATATTATCAAGAATCGCTTTGGGACTGGGATCAAAAATGAATTCCTCATTGTAAGCATCTATAATCCTGTAGCGGTTTCTCGCATTCTCGATAATATCCAGAGGAAGAATCTTTTCAAGCTTAACTTCACTTGTAATGGAATTCTTCATGGATGTATAAACAACATAAACCTCGTCTATTTTACCATTCTCGTAATCTTCTAGAATGATGGATGTTATATCTCTGGCTCTGTCGAGTGTGGGATTCTGTGCAGTATATCTGAAATTCTCCTCAGCATTAAGTCCAACACTTGCAAAGTAATGTCTTCCGAATTCGCCGACAACATAAAGCTTATAATTCACAAGCTGATTGTTCTCTCGAATATGCTTCTCTGCCGCCCTTACTACGTTATGATTGAAAGCGCCTGCAAGGCCCTTATCAGATGTAAGGATCAGATATCCCTTAGCTCTGGCCATATAAGGGATATCATCCGTAGTTCTAAGGAAAATATCATCCACGTCATCAGGTATATGTCTTGATACCCTGGCTATCATAGCCTGAAGCGCATAGAAATAAGGCTCTGTGTCTGTAAGAAGCTTTCTGGCCTTCCTCAGCTTGTTAGAGGATATCATATACATCGCATTTGTAATTTTCATTGTGTCGCGAATACTTCCGATTCTATCGCGAATTTCTTTTATATTTGCCACTGAAAATCACCTTAATTAAGATTTAATGTCTTTCTCTTCTTCTTGAGCTCTGCCTTTAATTTCTCGTTATTGATTTTCTCAAACTCATCAGCAGCTTCAAGTATCGCTCTCTTGGTGCTGTCAGAAAGATCCTGAGTTTTAGTGAGGTCTTCAATAATATCCTGTTTATTCTCAGCAAAGAATTTAAGCAGATTATCTTTATATTCTCTAACCTGATTAACGGGAACGTAATCAAGCTTCTTGCCATTTGCGCATACAAGAAGAATTACCTGTTCATGCATAGCATATGGCTTACCAAGTGGCTGTTTAAGGAGTTCCATAAGGACACTTCCATGACGCAGCTGATCCTTGGTGGTTTCATCAAGGTCAGATGCAAACTGTGTGAAAACAGCCATCTCTCTATACTGTGCAAGGTCGATACGAATACTTCCCGCAGCCTTTTTCATAGCCTTGGTCTGAGCCGCACTACCTACACGGGATACAGAAAGTCCTACGTTAACCGCAGGTCTCATACCCTCAAAGAACAGATCCGATTCAAGGAAAATCTGTCCATCAGTAATTGAAATAACATTGGTGGGAATATAAGCAGAAACATCACCTGCCTGAGTTTCAATGATAGGAAGCGCAGTGATCGATCCGCCACCAAGCTCACTTGAAAGCTTACTGGATCTCTCAAGAAGTCTTGAATGCAGATAAAATACGTCACCGGGATAAGCTTCTCTTCCGGGTGATCTCTCAAGCAACAGAGAAAGTGCTCTGTATGCTACTGCATGCTTGGAAAGGTCATCATATACGATAAGAACATCCTTACCCATAAGCATAAAATATTCAGCCATAGCTGTTCCGGCATAAGGCGCGATGTACTGAAGAGGAGCACTGTCAGCTGCAGTTGATGCAACTATGATTGTGTACTCCATAGCGCCTGATTCTCTAAGTGTATTAATAAGCTTGGCAATGGTGCTAGCCTTCTGTCCAATTGCAACATAAACGCAGATTACATCTTTTCCCTTCTGGTTTAAGATAGCATCCATTGCAATTGAAGTCTTACCAGTCTGTCTGTCACCGATGATGAGCTCACGCTGTCCTCTTCCTATAGGGAACATGGTATCAATGGAAAGGATTCCTGTTTCCATAGGCTCGTTAACAGAACGTCTCTCAACGATTCCGGGAGCAGGCTCCTCAACGGGTCTGTAGACATCAGTTTTTATCTCATCTCCGCCGTCAATGGGATTACCAAGTGCGTCGATAACTCTTCCTACAAAGGATTCACCAACAGGGATACCTGCCTGTTTATAAGTTCTGACTCATCTGCTACCCTGTCTGATTCCTTCATCACCGCCAAAGAGAATTACACCAATATGGTCATCTCTGATATCCTGGACCATACCCTTGGTTCCGTCTTCAAAGCGAACGATCTCACCGTAAAAAGCATGATCAATTCCTACTACGTTGGCAATACCGTCACCAACCCAGATCGTTCTTCCGACTTCCTTACCCTCTGCCTTAAGATCAAAGTTATTAACCCTGTCTCTGATAATAGATACAAGGTTTTCTGCACTGGTATTCTGTCTTTTTTTAGTAAGCTCAATAAGTTCCTTTAGCTGCCTGGTACGTCCCTCATCACTCCAGTCATATTCGAAATTGCCGTAGCTGACAATGAAACCGCCACCAACCTTAGGATCATGTACTATTTCAAGTTCAAGATTCGGATTATTGAACTTTTTTGCAAGAGCCTTCTTTATCTGCTCCGCCTGATGATCAAGGGGCGGAACTGACGAATAACGAAGCTTTGCCTTGTTTTCGTTTATCATAAATATAACTCCTCGAGTTTTATTTATTCACTTTTCTCAATAGCTTCAAAAATGAATTTATTGTAGAGCTCTTTATCAGACTCTTCGTCATGTTTTGAAACTGCAATCTTATTAGCGGCATGTACAACAAGGTCAGTGAGTTCAGATACATATGCATCCTTCTCCCTCTGAGCCTCTATCTGAGCATTGTGCTTAGCCTCAATGATGATTTGTTCAGCCTTAGCCTTGGCATCATTAATAATGCGATCATATTCGTCATATCCATCCTTCTTGGATTGAGCGACAAGATCTTCGCACTCTTTGCCTGCGCCCTGAAGCTTTTTAGCATAACTCTCTTTAAGCTCCTCGGCTTCTCTCTCTTTTCTTTGAGCCTCAGCCTTGGTGTGTTCAATCTCTTCACGCCTCTTAAGCAAGATTGCATCAACTCTCTTAAACAAAAATAACTTGAACACAATATAGAGGATCAATAGATTGATCACCGTCCATACTACATTCATAATGCTGATATTTAACACTGCAATTACTCCTCCCTAAATATCATTTGGACGCAAACAGTATCATAATAGATACAACGAAACCGTAAATAGCAGTTGCCTCAGCAAGTGCACAACCAAGAAGCAGGAGCTTCATGATCTTACCATCAGCCTCAGGCTGACGTGCTACGGCGTCAACAGCCTTCGCTGTCGCGATACCGATACCAATACCTGCTCCAATTCCGGTGAATGCTGCTATAGCAGCTCCAAGTGCTAACATAAGTTTACCTCCTAGAATTTATTTTATAGTGATTACTCGACCGCTTCCTTGATATACAAAGATGTTAGGAATACAAATACGTATGCCTGAATAAGACCATCAAATATATCAAAGTAAACACTAAATGCCGCCGGTATAATTACAGGAACTGCCATTTTGAGGAGTTCCATAATTACTGTAGCACCAATAACATTACCAAAAAGTCGCATACAGAGTGACAGAGGTCTGATTCCGAGCTCCAGGATATTCATAGGAGCAACTACCCACATAGGCTGTGCAAAAGACTTCATCCATTTTCCAAAGCCCTTAAACTTAATTCCGGCAACCTCTACCAGAACAATACTCATAAGTGCAAGTCCCAGCGTCACATTAAGATCCATTGTCGCGGGAGTTAGTCCGAATAATCCAACAAGGTTCGATGCTCCGATAAATACAAGAACAACCGCCATATAATCTCTGTATCTGACCGCTTCCTCGCCAAGCATTCCTCCGGTTATACCCCTTAGTCCATCGACTATCATCTCGGCAACAAGCTGCTTGTTACTAATGTCATGAACCTTCATATTACTGGTTAGCCAAAGAAGGAAAACTGCAAGAACCGCGATTACTCCCCATGTCACAACAATTGACTTATTAATATCAAAAAAGCCGTTCATAAAGTCAAAGTGTATAAGCACTTTATCCTCTAACAACAGCTCATTTAACAATCCTCCAATATCCATAAAAATTACCGCCCCAATTAGTGTTAAAAATTTACTACATAACTCTTTTTATTATACTTCTCATAGAGAATTTTAACAATGCAATTATTGCTTTAAAGACCTTTTAAAATCTCTGCGAGTTCCGCAACATTTGACATTGTATAATCCGGAAGTCTATCCATTTCAGCTATCTCTATTTCGTCGCATTCTCCCGATAAAACACATACTGAAGCCGCACCTGCATTCTGTGCGACAGCTATATCAGTGTAAGTTCTGTCACCAACACAGCAAATATTTTCATTCGGAATTCCGGTCATGGATGAAATGATATCAACCATATTCCTATTTGGCTTTCCAATATAAACAGGCTCCTTCCCTGTTGATGCAGTCAGAAGCGCACAAATGCTACCGCAGTCAGGAAGCACCTCCCCTGCAGGCATAGGGCATACCCAGTCAGGATTAGCAGCAATAAAAGGAGAATCCTTTCTAAGAAAATGAACCGCCAGATCAAGATCCCTGTAGACAAGCTCTGTATCAAAACCGACACAAACTACAGGAAGATTTTCAGCTTCATCAAGCATATCTGTATTATCGATACCTGCAACTTCTGCCCCGTCATAATCACCGGCATTAAACACCTTCAATCCGGCAATTTTCAGCTCATTGTAGAAGGTCTTAGTCCCAACCACATAAATATATCTCTCGCCATAATTCTTCTTAAGATACTCAGCTGTCGCCATCCCCGAAGTATAAACATTCTCCTTCTCACAGGAAAAACCAAGACGCCTCAACCTCTCAACATAATCCATCCCGGACCTTGAAGAATTATTAGTCAGATAAATATATCTCTTACCAAGCTCAGATAACGTGTTGATAAAATCCACCGCTCCATCAAACACCTCATCTCCAAGGTAAAGCGTCCCATCCATATCCAAGAGAAATAACTTACACTCTTTTAACTTTCCAAAATCCTTCTCATATGATAATTCAAAATTCATAATCTAAATCTTCCTCACGACAAATCACTTCTAAAACCTATCACTCTCTACCTGCATAGATTAATTTCAATGTAGGAGGAGTGGCTAGGAAAGGTATATTGCAAAACCGTTCCTAGCCACCCACACATTTTAAAGGCCTCAGGCATGTGCCTGAGGCCCTATAGGTTTTAATAAATATTAAAGATCGATGCTGCCTGTCATCTTGTTATTAACTACGTAATATGCCTTATTCTCTTCAGGCTTAACGTAAAGCTCAAGATTCTTTGCACCCTTTACTCCGTATTCAGCCTCATAAGCTGCTTTTGCTCTCTCAATGAGATCCTCAGAAGAGATACTTTTGTCAGCATACTGAAGCTCAATCTTAGTCTTAATCTGTGCCATTTTCATTCCCTCCTCGCAAAAATATTAAATAAACTTTCTTGATTATAATACCGTTAACGGTTTGTAGTCAATTATTGTTACAAAAATATCTTTGCAAAGAACCCGCATTTTACTCAGTTTTCGGAACTACGTTGTCGTTATCCTTGAATATATGCTTAGCGGGAACGCAGCCTCTTACAGAAGAAAGCGGATAAATATTGCTCTCTCTTCCGATCACTGTGCCCGGGTTTAAGATGCTGCCACAGCCTACTTCTACGTTGTCCCCGAGCATGGCACCCATCTTTTTAAGACCGGTCTCTACCTGATCATCCTTGCCGTTCTTTACAACAACAAGCTTCTTATCGGATTTCACATTTGAAGTAATAGAGCCTGCTCCCATGTGAGATTTAAAGCCAAGGATAGAATCACCCACATAATTGTAATGAGGCACCTGAACCTTGTTAAAGAGAATGACATTCTTAAGTTCTGTGGAATTACCTACAACAGCGCCCTTTCCTACGATAACGCTTCCTCTGATGAATGCGCCGGGGCGAATCTCTGCATCCTCGTCAATAATGCAGGGACCTGCGATGTAGTTATTCTGTCTTGATAAGAATTTTACACTCTTTGCGATCCAGATATCATCGCCCACCTTCTCGAATTTGTCTTCGGGCAGAGTTTTTCCAAGCTCTAAGATGAACTCCTTTATCTTAGGGAGCACTTCCCAAGGGTAAGTTACGCCCTTGAAGATGTCGGCAGCGATGGTTTCGTTTAAATCGTATAAGTTTTCTATTGTGTATTCTTGCATTTTGGTTCCTTTCTAACCCTCATCCGTCAGCTTCGTTGACACCGTCTTCGCTCCGCTTCGGTCCGCGCAAAGCCGACGTCCCCCGGACGTCGTGCGCCTCCCGGAGAGAGAAGGCTTATATATGGTTGCAACTTTCTTGTAGAAGCTGCTTTTATTTAGCTGTACCCTGCTTTTTTATTGACTTCTTGTTATCCGAAGTTTTTCTCACCTTCGCAGGGGCTTTTTTGTAATACTGCGCGGAAGCTGCATAAAATCTCTGCATATGGGATCTCATATCGTTTTCTTTGACGTAGTTGGTGCGTCTTGTGATGAAATCCGAAAGCTTTTTCATGTATTCGTCTTCGGATATTTCGCCCTGCTCAACCTGGGTAAGTCCCTTCTCCCAACTTGCCGTAAGCGAGGGATTAAGCATAGGCTTCATTGATACAAAAACAGTATCATAGATCATTTCACCCATTTGTGTGGGTGTGATTATCTGTGTCTTCTTGTTGAGCTCAAGATATTTGTTTTTAACAAGCTTATCAAGTATTCCTGCACGGGTTGCACTTGTGCCGATTCCCGAGCCCTTGATCTGGGATCTTAATTCTTCATCCTCGATAAACTGTCCTGCGTTTTCCATGGTAAGGATGAGAGTTCCTGAATTGTATCTCTTGGGAGGTGTTGTCTCACCTTCCTTAATAGCCGCGTTTATAAGATTAAGCTTATCGCCCTTCTTTAGCTTTGACAATACCTCAAACAAGCCTTCATCAGCTGCGGCATCCTCTGCATCATTATCATTC
The DNA here is from genome assembly GCF_000423925.1 of Butyrivibrio sp. VCD2006. Lineage (GTDB taxonomy): Bacteria > Bacillota > Clostridia > Lachnospirales > Lachnospiraceae > Butyrivibrio. The sequence continues at coordinate 211,928 of NZ_AUIX01000008.1, read as the reverse complement.
TTCTCATCAGGCTCCTTCTCTTCCTTCTTTTTGAAGAAAGAATAGTCCATTACATGAAGATATCCTTTTGACGCAAGAAGCTTAAAGCCTGCAAAAAAGCTCTCAACAGACTGATTAGCCGGCGAATTCACAGCTATTTCCATCTTGATCTTGGAATACTGTGCGGCAGGATAAAATACAGCCAGGAATCTTCTTACTATTATCTCATAAACCTTAGCTGCTGTCGGGCTAAGTGAGTTCAATGAAGATAAGCCCTGTCCTGTGGGGATAATAGCATAGTGGTCTGTGATAGCCTTATCATTAACATATCTTGTCTTTGCAATTCCTTTATAGGATTCATGCTGCAATATTGATTTAGCAAAAATCGCAGCAGGCTCGTATGAAGTAAGCCCTCTAATATTCTTATCGATTTCCTTGGAAATCGCCGTACTCAAAACTCTGGCATCCGTTCTGGGATATGTTGTAAGCTTTTTCTCGTAAAGCTCCTGCGCTATAGCAAGTGTCTGATTAGGATCAATCTTGAAGAACTTCGAACAATCATTTTGAAGCTCGGCAAGGTTGTATAAAAGCGGAGGATTCTTTGTTTCCTTCTTTTTTTCAAGGTTTACAAGCTCGCCCACAGCAGGTAGCTGTCCAAAGGAATCGATCAGTGCCTTTGCCGACTTTTCTTCCTTAAATCCTTTTTCGCTATAGAGCTCAAAGGAACCGTTATATTTGCTCTTTTCAGTTACACGCCACTCAGCCGTAATAGTTTTGTCGTTAACAGAAAAATCACCCATAACTCTGTAAAAAGGTGTCTTTACAAAATTACGGATTTCTCTTTCTCTGTCTACCACTATTCCAAGAACACAGGTCATAACACGGCCGACGGCCACAACGCATTTATCCAGTCCAAGAAATGTCTTTATTGAGTATCCATACCTAAGAGTGAGTGCTCTTGAAAAATTGATACCCATAAGGTAATCTTCTTTAGCTCTCAGATAAGCAGCCGCTCCTATATTGTCGTACTCGCTGTCATCCTTGGCTTCGCGGATACCACGAAGTATTTCTTCTTCTGTCTGTGAATCAATCCAGACTCGTTTCTTGGCCTTCCCTGTAACATGAGCTTCCTGATCAACGAGTCTGTAAATATATTCACCTTCACGTCCCGAGTCGGTACATATATATATTGTATCCACATCTTCTCTGTTCAGCAGTCCCTTGACGATATTGAACTGCTTTGAACTTTGCGGAATAATTTCGTACTTAAATTGAGACGGAATAAATGGAATTGTGTTAAGTGACCATTTGGCCATCTTCTCATCATATACCTCAGGATAACTCATCGTCACCAGGTGTCCAACACACCAAGTGACGATGGCCTCTTCGGATTCCATATATCCGTCTTTATTAGAAAAATTATATTTTAGTGCAGCGCCGAAAGCCCTGGCAACACTGGGCTTTTCGGCAATAAAAACGCTTTTAGTCATTCATCATTTCATCCAATCCAATAAGTCTGATGGAAGCCTCTTCATTTGCAAGCTTTATCAGGCCTTCATCAAAGCCTACTGCTGAGAACAGATAATAATAATCAGGATTAATTCTTGCTCTCTTGCAGCAGCTTCTCACAGCATCTATCGAAGATGCATCCATCACGGAATCCCATTTGCAGACTCCGACAAGAGTATCTCCGGATTCGCTCTGAGCAACAATATCCAGTGAGTCTATTTTACCAACCCACTCACCCTCGTCCTCTATTAAGAAGGGGAGCTTACGATACTCTGAAAGCTTCATAACATATTCTCTGCAGATAAGCTTATAGGCAGTCTCAACAAATTCAGAAAGTGAAGGTGCAACAAATTTCTCATAATAATCATCTGCATTCATTGATATTATTTCTGTAAGATTCGCATAAAAGAATCTATAAAAGAAATGCGGAAGCGGATCGCAGATTCTATAAACACCCTTCTGCACATTCTCATGTCCCGTTGTTGCAAATGAGTAAACCTTCTCTACCATTCCAAGCTCGATAAGGCTCTTTAAATAAACCATTATCTTAGCTCTGGAAAATCCGGTAGCATGATGGATATCATTAAGCTTATTCTTGCCATTAGCAAGTCCATACAGAATCGTGTTATAAACAGCCGTTTCACGAAGATTCTCCTCAAGCTGATTTATTGTTGCACGAAGTAGTACGCTATTATTAGAATCAAGGAATTTTTCACACACATTCTGTTTAAAGCTCTTGTTTTGGTCAAAATATTCCCAAAGCTGACCTTTACCACCAAAGATAGCATATGTGGAGATGATATCCCTATTCGACATATTAGGCATTCTCACCTTCATTTCCTGGAATGAATAAGGCTTGATCTTAAGGAAACCGGAAATGTTAGAAGCCTGCGAGCCGATCTTCTCAACCATGGTATTTTCAATCCATGCGGCATTTAAGCCAAGAAGAACAATCATGATCTGAGGATGTCCTTCTCTATATACAATAGGACTGATATCACGAATAAAATCGGGAGAAGACTTTATTATATTCTCAAAACGATCGATCATAAGCACAAGAGGCTTACCACTATCCTTGGACATCTGCTCAACAGATTCAAAGATTTCTTTGTATGTAGGATACTCTGAAATCTCGTAGCCTCTTTTCCTGATATGATCTGCAATAAGATTCTGTTGCAATCTCTCAGAAGCAGAGCATGCAGAATAGAATATAATTTGTTTGCCCTTATTAAATTCGCTGATTACAGTTTGACTTCCGGTACTTACATGGCCATAAACAATAACAATCTGATTGGCCCCACTGTTGTAATAACCATTAAGCACTTCCAATTCCTGACTCTTTGTTTTTTCCATACAATTTTCCTTATCTTAGATAAATGATTATTAAGTAACGTTACTTCTTGTTGATATATCCAAGTGCCTTAAGGAGTTCAGCGCATTCTACAGCACCACCTGCAGCTCCTCTTAAAGTATTGTGTGAAAGCCCAACGAACTTCCAGTCATATACTGTATCCTCACGAAGTCTTCCGATGCTTACTCCCATACCTCCTTCGTAGTTAACATCAAGAGCTATCTGAGGGCGGTTATCCTCCTCGAGATACTGAATAAACTGCTTAGGTGCACTGGGGAGACCAAGCTCCTGAGGCTTGCCTTTAAAATTCACAAGACAATTAATAAGTTCTTCTTTTGTAGCTTTCTTCTTAAATTTTACAAAAGCTGCGGCCGTATGTCCATACAAAACTGGAACTCTTATACACTGACATGTAATAATCGGGCTTGAAGCAGGAACAATCACGCCATTTTCAATCTTTCCCCAAATTCTTAAAGGCTCTTTTTCACTCTTTTCTTCCTCACCGGAGATGAATGGAATGATATTTCCTTCCATTTCGGGCCATTCTTTAAAGTTTTTGCCGGCGCCTGAGATAGCCTGATAAGTTGTAGCTACTACTTCATAGGGATCAAATTCCTTCCAGGCTGAAAGAGCCGGAGCATAGCTCTGGATTGAGCAGTTAGGCTTAACAGCGATAAAGCCCTTGGTTGTACCAAGTCTCTTCTTCTGGAATTCAATAACATCTGCATGCTCAGGGTTTACTTCCGGAATAATCATAGGAACATCAGGAGTCCATCTGTGAGCACTGTTATTAGAAACAACAGGAGTCTCAGTCTTAGCGTACTCTTCCTCAATTGCCTTAATCTCATCCTTAGACATATTTACAGCTGAAAGAACAAAATCAACGTCCTTAACAACCTCTTCTACATTAGTTACGTCCTTGATAACAAGCTTCTTTACAGCTTCAGGCATGGGAACTTCCATCTTCCATCTGTCACCTACGGATTCCTCATAGGTTTTGCCTGCGCTTCTGGGACTAGCTGCTACAACAGCTACCTCAAACCAGGGGTGGTTATCAAGAATTGTGATAAATCTCTGACCAACCATACCTGTTGCACCAAGAACTGCTACTCTTAACTTCTCGCTCATTTTTTCAATCTCCTCTTTAACTTTATATAAAAATTATTACATAACAAAAATATGATTATTCGGTCTTAAAGCTATCCATACCTGTCCAGTAAGCATTCAATCTCTTTTCATTTCTGGCAACAGCCTTCTCCATAGCTTTAGGTCCGGGTGCTCCGACAGTAAGTCTCTTCTCAACACAGGTCTTAAGACTTATTGCATCATATATATCCTCTTCGAACTGCGGGGCAAATTCCTTGAGCTCTTCAATTGAAAGATCAGAAATTCCACATTCCTTTTCAAGGCAATGTAAAACTATTCTTCCTATAATACCATGAGCATCCCTAAATGGTACACCCTTATTAACAAGATAATCTGCCGCGTCAGTGGCATCGGTAAAGCCTCTTATTGCGCTCTTTTCCATCTGCTCTTTATTGAACTTCATGGTTCTTAGCATATCCGTGAAAAGAACAAGGCAGCTCTTAACTGTATCGATGGCATCAAAGCTGACTTCCTTATCCTCCTGCATATCCTTATCATATGCAAGCGGAATTCCCTTCATTGTCACCAGAAGAGAATTAAGCGCTCCATAAACTCGTCCGGTCTTACCTCTTACAAGCTCTGCAATATCAGGATTCTTTTTCTGAGGCATGATACTACTACCGGTTGAGTAGGCATCATCTATTGTCACAAAATTGTACTCGTTAGAGTTCCAGATAATAACCTCTTCAGAAAATCTGGAAAGGTGCATCATAATAATTGATAATGATGATAAAAATTCGATGAGATAATCTCTGTCAGATACTGAATCCATACTGTTCGCAGTAGGACCTGTAAAGTTTAAAAGCTCAGCGGTGTATTCTCTATCAAGAGGATATGTTGTTCCTGCGAGAGCTCCACTTCCAAGCGGGCAAAAATTCAATCTGGTAAAGACATCCATAAGTCGATGTGCATCTCTATAAAACATTTCAAAATATGCTCCGAGATGATGAGCAAGTGTCACCGGCTGTGCCTTCTGAAGATGTGTAAAGCCGGGCATATAAGTATGAAGATTATCCTTCATGATCTTATTCAAGGTATCAAGAATATCGTAGAGCGCTTCCGCTGTGCTCTTAACTTCCTCTCTGATATAAAGTCTCATATCAAGAGCCACCTGGTCATTTCTTGATCTTCCGGTATGCATCTTCTTACCGGCATCACCTATTCTGTCAATTAGATTTGCTTCAAGAAAGCTATGAATATCTTCATATTTATCTGTTATCTCAAGCTTACCTTCCTGAACATCCTTAAGAATTTCATCAAGGCCGTTTCTTATTGAATCAGCTTCCTCTTCTGAAATGATGCCCTGCTTGGCAAGCATTGTAACATGAGCTTTACTTCCCTGTACGTCCTGCTTTATCAGGCGTTTATCGAAATAAATGGAAGCATTGAATTTCCATGCAAGCTCATTTATTTCTCCTTCAAATCTTCCACCCCACAACTGAGCCATATTGTTCTCCTTATGCATTCATTCAACAATTTATTTTTTACCATATCACAGTAATAAAGTGAAAACAAGAATTATTTATAATATCTTTAGTCAAAGTAAAAAGAGCGAATTTAATCTTGTAAATTTATCATTGAATATGTATAATTTCCTTTGTGACTAATATTTTGCTGGAATAGCGCAGTCGGTAGCGCAACTGATTCGTAATCAGTAGGTCGAGGGTTCAAGTCCCTTTTCCAGCTCTTCCAAAAAGGAGCCTGCTATATAAGCAAGCTCCTTTTCTTTTTTGTAATCATTTTTTAGTCAATTTACTGAGCTTCTCTCATGTGAACATCGAGCTGTGGGAATGGTATCTCAACACCTTCTTTGTCGAACGCCTTTTTAACGGCTTCGTTCATTGACCACCTTGCCTTTACATAATCGGTGGGCTTAACCCATCCTCTTATCCTCAGGTTAACACTGCTGTCAGCAAGCTCATCTACATAAACCGACTTTTCAAACTTATCAGATATGTACTCATTTGCATCCATTACTTTAATTGCAACTTCCCTTGCCTTATCGATATCGGCAGAGTAAGAAATACCAACCATGGTATCAAGAATTCTCATGGTGTTTCCATTGTTATTGGTAATAGTTGCGGAAGCAAGGCTACCGTTTGGTACAACAACCTTTCTGTAATCGGCAGTGAGCATCCTGGTATTTATTAGAGAAATCTCTGTAACAGATCCTTCAATTCCAAGTCCTCCTACTATTATGTAGTCACCGACCTTGAAGGGCTTTGCCAAAAGGATAAGTATTCCTCCGGCAAAATTCGAAAGGGTTCCCTGGATTGCGAGACCAATAGCTACACCGGCAGATCCAAGTAGTGCTACGATACCTGCAGTATCAATTCCAAAGCCGGCTGCGAGAGAAAATATCAGGAATATTTCCATCGAAACCTTAATAAACTTTACTATGAATTTTGCTGTGGCATCTTCTACCTTTGTTTTCTTTAAGGACTTATCGATAATGCTTGTCACGATTCTTATAACCTGCCACATTATCACCAAAGTCACGATTAAAAGTACAGCCTTCACCAATAGGGCGAAAGCCTTATCCGGGAGTTCTCTTACGTATTTCTCAATAACTCCCGGTTTTAAGTTTTCGTTTCCTGTTACCTCAGCTATCGTTTCAATAGCATTTTCAGCAGTAGCAGTTGCAAGTAATAGAGGTAATCTGTAGTTCATTATTTCTTATCTTCCTTCTTATCCGTTTTACTATTTGTAGTCTTTTTTGTAGCTGCCTTCTTTGTGGCAGTTTTCTTTGCAGCAGGCTTTTTAGCTGTAGTCTTCTTAGCTGTCTGTGTCTTCTTTTTGCCTGAAATAGACTTAAGCGCAGCCTCTGAAACTATGCTTGAAATACGCTCTTCCTCAATCTGCTCGTATTTCTTTTCAATAGCCTCCTCCTGAGCGGCAAGCTCTTTTTCATAGCGCTCATGAAGCTCTTTAAGAAGCTCAACCTCTTCCTTCTCCTGGCGATTCTTAAGCTCTCTTAAGGTCTTCTCGCGCTCCTGCATCTTGTTGTTTGCTTCCTCTTCGCGGATCTTTCTGATCTTCTTCTCCTGCGTTGTATAAGCAGTATATGAGAAAATAGCAAGGGATGAGGATGCAAGCTTAACAGGTATTGAATAAGGTCTTCCGTCAACTTCGCCAAAGCCGGCTTCAATTCTTCCGGGATTAACGATTCCACTTCCACCATAGCAGGTATCATCTGAGTTGAATATCTCATAGTACTTACCATCTGCAGGAACACCTACCTCAAAGGTTCTGTCTACGCCTGCCATATTAACAACAACAATAAGCATATCGTTGTCTGACTCGCCCTTTCTCATGAAGGACATCATGCACTCCTCAGCAGCCATGCTATTGATCCACTCAAAGCCGCTGTCATTGGTATCGATCTGATACAGTGCAGGGCTCTTATAATAAATTTCATTCAAGGAATGAATCATGTTCTCAAGGAAAACAGCATTGTCTATGCTAAGCTCATTAGGATCCATATAAAGCATCTTCTTACCGGGATGAGCCATCAGGTAGGATATTGCAAGACGCACACCTGCCATCTTCTGTGCAGAATCACCGGGCATAAGATCATAAAGTCCCTCAAGACCTCTTCCTATCTCCTCGTGTGTAAACGCAAGCACAAATCTCTCTGTGTAGCAGTAAACAAGTGAGAAGGTAAGCTCATTGTGATTCCCTGATCTAAAGAGCGGATCATTTTGAATATAATCAATGAAGTCCTTAGTCCAGCCATTGTTCCACTTGTAATCAAAGCCAAGTCCGCCATCATCAAGCTCACCAGTTACTCTCGGCCAGCATGAGGTCTCCTTGGTAAGTGTAAGGAGTCCGGGGAACTTTGTCTTTAATACAGAGTTAAAGTTGCAGAGGAAATCCTTAGCCTCAAGGTTTTCATTTCCGCCATACATATTTGGAACCCACTGTCCGGGCTTTCTGTCATAGTCAAGGTAAAGAATTTTAGCTATATCAGCTACTCTAAGGCCATCAAGATGATATGTATCAACCCAGAAAATAGCATTTGCAAGCAGGAAATTAGTTACCTGTTTTCTTCCAAAGTCAAAGATCAGGTCTCCGGTCCTGGGATGAACGCCCATTCTCGGATCAGCATATTCATACAGAGCCTGTCCATCAAAAGAATTAAGGCCGCACTGGAGCTTCGGGAAAAATGTGGTCACAAAGTCCATTATTACCCTGATTCCTGCTTCATGCATGATATTCACAAATTTCTTAAATCCAGCAGGATCACCATACTTGGTCTGAATTGAGAAAAATCCGGTTATATGGAAGAGATGTCCCGGAATATGATCCATGACAGGCTTAAGCTCTATGGTATTAAATCCATGATCCTTTACATATTCAACTATTTCCTTTGCAAGCTCCTCAAAATCAGGAATATGATTCTGATGTCTTGAAGCAAAGCTATCGAGAGAAAGCTCGCAGATAGAAAGGGGATCTGAATCCCTGTTAAACTTGGTGCGATTTTTTATGAAAGCATCATCTGTCCACTTGATATCTTCGATTTCTGTGATCTTAGTGGTTTCGCTGTTCTTATCCTTAAATGCGTATCCATAGGGGTCAGGTCTTTTAAAGCAAACTCCGCCCTTGGTCTTAATCTCATACTGGTATCCGTCACCTGCAAGTGCGCCGGGAATGAATATCTCAAAAATGCCATCGTGATCAACACGGCGCATCTGGTTTACTCTTCCGTCCCAGTCGTTAAAGTCACCTATTACACTAACTCTTGCAGCGTCAGGAGCCCATACGGCAAAGGCTGTTCCCTTAACGCCATCAATTTCCATGGGATGAGAACCAAACTTTTCATGAATTGTGTAGTGGATTCCACTGTTGAATTTGATGAAGTCCTCACGGTCCATGCGTCCCTCATAGTTATAGGGATCAAACATTTCCTTCACATCACCGTTTTCAAGCTTTATGCGGTATTTATACTTGAAGTTTTCTTTATAAGGAACAAGTACTGCATAGAAGCCTGCTTCATCAGCAAGTTCCATTTTGTATTTCTTGGTGCCGCTAAGAGGTACTACTTCTATTTCTTCAGCCATAGGATAAAAGGTCTGAATAAGAAGGCTGGATCCAACTTTATGTGCTCCAAGAATTCGATGAGGATCATCACCATCCGAGTAAATTATCTCCTCAATCTCCGGCCAATTCATAAGTTTATAAAGCTTACTATTCATAAAATCCCTCCGCATTTATGATGTGAGTCAAAATCGGGCCTCTGGTTCCACTCCGATAAATATATGTAATATTTGCTCGTGTTGAACCGGGCATTCCGCTAAGCCCAAAGCATCAATCATTTCGTGCAAAGGCACTCATGATTGCTTGGTCTTAGCTTCATGGTTCAAATCTCGCAAAGTATTGCATATATTCATCTCATTGAACCCGAGACCCGATTTTGACGCCAAAGCTATTCAATTCTTCATAATATTCTATCACAAAATGAGCGTATTAGCGTTAAGAATATTGTAATTAAAGGATTATACCTATTATTTATACATTAAATATCCGTTTAAATGGAACAGCATGTAAACTCAAAACAGATTATATTATGTAATTAGTTCTTGCCGGTGGAACCAAAGCCGCCTGCGCCACGCTCTGATTCTGCGAGTGTATCTGCCTCTTCAAATTCTACTGAGAGGTAGGGCTGGATGATGATCTGGGCGATTCGTTCTGCAGGTGTGATAACGCGCTCAAGATCTGAATCGTTGTGAACTGCTACGATAATCTCGCCGCGGTAGTCTGAGTCAACTACTCCTACGCAGTTTGCAGGGCGAAGTCCTTCCTTTGTTGCGATGCCGCTTCGTGCATAGATACCGCCGAAGTAGCCATCGGGTATTTCCATGGCAAGTCCTGTTCCAATCTTAGCTGTAGTGTGAGGTGCGATTTTGGTTTCCTCACTTACATTAGCGTAAAGATCATAGCCGGCAGCTGCAAGGCTTCCCCTTGTCGGCATGGTTGCTGTGTCGCTTAATTTCTTAACATTAACTTTCATCATATCTCCTGTCCAATAATTATTATTGTATTTTCCACGTTTTATTATACAGTACATCTTTTTAAGAACAAGTTACTATGCGTTTTTTGATAAAAATACCGCAGGACCTATGCGATTTCACAGGTCCTGCGTGTAATCAAATATGCATTTTATTTCTTTACAAATTTCTTCTTGTTAAACTTATATTCGTTCTTGATTCTGTCCTTCGATCCATTAACGAATTTGCCGTTTAGCTTTTTGTTTTTCCCAAGGGTTATCTTTACTGCCTTTTTAAGTGCCGGTCTGCCTTCACCATAGCTTAGGATTACCGGAGAAGTTTTGCCATATCCGTAAGCTGTTACTTTTGTTTTCTTGTCGATGATGAACTTTTCCTTATGCCATCCATCAAGGTAAAGAACTGACTGGTTAAAACCGGGGCCAAGGTGATATGCCTTGTTTGGATTAAGAACAATGGATCCGCTTCCCGTAAGGTGAAGAGGTGTCGGCCAATTGGCACCTGATACAGCAAGTGCTCTCAGTGTATTCTTGCCAACAAGCTTAATCTTGAAGGTAGAACCCATATTCCTGCACTGGATAAAGTTGTCAGGATAATTACAGTTGGTAAGCGTAAGTGTATTAGTATTGTAGTTGTAGCTTATACCGCTGACCGTCCTTACCGGAGATTTGTAATTTTTAATTGCATAGGGATCTCCGAATATTACCTTGTCGTTATATGCATCATTTTCATCACTGAAAACCACATATGAAGTTCTGAGGTAGATATTAGGATAATAATGAGGCTTTTTCTTATTAGACTTGTTCATGTACTGGTCTTCCCAGTGAGCATTGTTTATTGCCTCATGCTCTGCCTCATTCTCACCATCACCACTAGTAATAGTAAAGCTCTTAAGCTGCACTATGTCTCCATCAATGGTATTAGTGCATGAAAACTTAAGATAAAGGTCATGCGTTCCATTGATGTCATTTTTATTGAAGGTTGTGAATTTCTGTGTAGTAAAATCTGTAACGCTGTCAGTTTTCTCATTGAGCTGCCAGGAGCCCAGAATTATACCATCTTCACTGTCAAGATTGATCTGGACAGTCACAGTATCAGTGGATGGCTTTGCATAATTAAAGGTTATGCTATGGAGCTTTTCTCCTGAAGCACCGATCTTAACCTTGTTAAAGCGGGCTTTTTCTCCATGCTTAATGTTACTAAGAACACCGTTAAGTACTCCGCATCCATTTGTTTGCGCATAATCAGCATCTACATCTGATGCATAAACAGTTTTGGACTCAGCCTTTACTGCATCGGCGCCGCCTGTTACTGCGGATGGTATAATGCCGGAACAAACAATTGCTGCCGACATTACTAAAGTTGATAGAACCTTGACTAATTTCTTCCTCATAGATTTTCCCCCTCATGTGAAAAAGTTTTAGTTAAGATACCGATTCAAATATTCGTTTTCTTATTTCTGATCTTCTATCATTGCAAGCGCACCATAGATATTGGAATCATCTCCAAGTGCTGCTTTCTTAAGTTCTACTGTGCTTCTTATTGAAGGCATGCAATAGCGATCTACCTCTGCAAGGATTTTCTCCATAAAGAAATCTCCAACAGCCTCCATTACACCACCGCCATAAACTACAATGTCAGGGCTTATAGTGTTTATCATGTTACCGGTTGCTACTGCAAGGTAGTGGCAGGCTCTGTCAACAGCTTCGAGTGTTACAGGATCCTTTGCCGCAATTGCTTTTTTGAGATTCTTACTCTTAAATACACCATTTTCGATAGTGTCCGCGAGCATGTTTTTACGGCCTCTCGCGGTCTGCTGCATGATATATGCGCTCATGCCCTTCTTACTTGAAAAAGCCTCAAGACATCCTCTCTGTCCGCATCCGCAAAGTGGTCCTTCGGGATCAAGGATCATGTGTCCGTACTCTGCAGCTTTATATTTGTTTCCGGTAAACATCTTGCCATCAAGAATGAGACCTCCGCCCATTCCTGTTCCGACAAAGAAACCAACTACATTTTTGTAGCCCTTGGCAACGCCATATTTCCATTCTCCAAGAACGCCAACGTTAACGTCGTTCCCGATGAAAAAAGGAATGTCGAATTTCTTTTCAATGGAGGACTTTATATCATAATTTGTCCACGGAAGATTCGGTGAAGTAAGGATTATTCCAGCACCCTGATCGATAACTCCGGGAGCTCCCGCAGCAATGGCATTAAAATCCTTCTTCTTGATATCTGAATCCTTGATCATATCCTCGACAACGCTGATGATCATTTTCTCAACATTGGCAGCGTCATCTCCTGCTTCTTTGGTCTTTTTCTTAAGCCTGTAAACTATTTCCTTCTTCTCATTGAAAATAGCACCGAGGATTTTTGTACCACCGATATCAAGACAGATATTATACTTCCCAGACATTTTTTCTACCTCCGAATTTTGAATGAAATCACTGGCAAGAATAGCCTACTCCTTGTACTTGGCAAAATTATTCTTGCCGTTTTCCTTAACATAGTATAGAGCTTTATCTGCGTTTCTATATAAATCATTATACGCTTTTCCGTCTTTCGGGTATACAGCATATCCTACAGACATTGTATATTTTACTTTTTGTCCATTGTATTCCACTGTTTTTTCAGTTTCCGAGAATATTTTCAGTGTTTTGCTGACATCTTTATCGGTTCGGTTCCTGATAATAACAAGGAATTCATCTCCTCCGATTCTTGCAGAATATACTTCATTTCCAAGGTCATTGGACATTTTGTTTGCTGCATCCTGAAGAACCTTATCACCGCAGTGATGGCCATAGTTATCATTTATCTGCTTAAAGTAATCAAGATCGAGAAGAATCATAGCAAGGCTCTTTGTCTCCTTATCGGAAACAAATGCATCATATACTCGTCCTATAGTCATTCTGTTAAAGAGTCCTGTCAGTGTATCTCTCTCTGCAAGATTCCTGATAGTCTCGTTTGTACGCTTAAAGGTATCTATATCGTATTTGAGCAAATAAATATATACATTATCATCCTGCCTCTTTTTCCGAAGCTGATAGCAGGCATTTTGATATCTCGGTTTATCACTTGATCCGGCTTTTTCAAGGTAGTCTATTCTGCCTGAAATCTTGCCGTTTTCATAGTCCGCAAGTAGTCTGTCTCTATTGTAGAATTCATACATCTTATTCTGATCATCGGACTCAACCTGGGTAAATACCATGCCCTTCGTAACTTCTCCAAAGGGAAGCTGAATATATCCTGTTTCGCCAAAGTCTGAAATAAGTCCGGTCTGTCCAAGGTGCATATAAACGGTCTTATCTTCAGTAAGATTAGCCTCAAGGTAGAATGTATTTCTTATGAATTGTTCGAAGGAACCATATCCCAATGTCTCCGTAAATGCATCACTAGCAAGGAGAAGGAATGTGGGATCACTTGGCATGTCGTAATACTCTGAACCGCTCTGACTTATATCAGGAAGCTTTCTCATACGCTCAGCATCAAGGCATCTAGAGCACAGGATGAACATCCTATTGCCCTCAGATATTATTGGAATGATCAGATACATAAGCCAGTCATATGCACCATTAATATCCTTAGTTCTGAAGTAGTCAGTAAGATGTGTAAGGCCGTACTCGTTTACCTTTTCATCAAGAGTTTTTATATTATAAAACTCCATGAAGTCTTCTCTGTCTTCGTTATAGATTGCTTCTTCTGCAAACTTTCTGATAGCTTCGGTAAAGCTGCCTTTTTTCATCTTCTGATTGTATCTTGCATGATTTTCATAAACAGTCTCAAAAGAGTCTTCAGCTACCGATACAATGTCCACACGATTATAGATCATGTAGAGGAATTTCATGTAGGAATTAAGCTGCATTACTCTGGTAGTAGCATCATTTTCCGTCATCACTTCTGCAGTTGCAAGAATTCCTGTTTTGCGGAGCTTATCATTTCTGACAATCTTCTTTAGCATAATTCTGTTGAAACCGTTTGAAGTAACAAACTCCATGGCATGAACTTCATCATCCTTGACGCACTGAGACGCGAGTCTCTTCATATCCTTTGAGAAGATAATCCTTGGATTATTAAAAAGATCATAAATAGTGTTTGCTTCATCTGATAACAATGGTTTGAAAATCTCGTAAAAGCCATCATTACTCATTAGTATATTAAATGTTGATCCATCAAATTCAAATATTGCAATTGCACGGTTCTTACTTAAAGAAGCCTCTTCATCATAGTTTGTAATATCCTGTATAGGTGCCTGTGAAAGAACATTAACCCTGCCAATCTCATCATAAAAATCAGATTCTTCGTGGGATTCCAATTTATAAGGGAATTCTTCAAGAGGCTTTTCCCACATTTTCATAGCTTCACTATAAAGATGTCCCTGAGTCTGCTCGCATCCGGCTTCCTTCAAAAATTCAAGAATGTCCTCATCCTCAACACTTCCCATTACTGTGTGGATACCCAGCTCTTTTGCCATATTTATGATATTCTTCATCATAACTCTTGGCTTTATATCATCCTTAAATCCTGAGAGGAAGCTACTGTTTATCTTCACAGCACTAAAAGGCATATCATTTAAGATATGCAGTGATGAGTATTCGCTGCCAAAATCATCAAATATAACATCAAAACCATGCTCACGTAATCTGGTAAGCTCAAATTTTATGCCTTTTCTATCGTTTGTTATTTCAGGCTCACTTATTTCGATACGTATAAGTTTCTTCGGAAGATTATATTTAGCAAGCTCGGTCTCAAGAATCTCTACAACATCAATAAGTGCAAAATCAAGTGCTGTAAGATTTATAGATGCAGGTAAAGGCTCCATGCCCAGACCAACAATTGTATTTTGATCAGCACAGACCTTCTTCATGACGAATTTGTCTAAAATAGCGATCTTTTTGGAATGCTTTAAAACCGGTACAAAATCAGAAGGCAAAATCATTCCGTATTCACTTGAATGCCATCTTGCCAGAGCTTCATTGCCGCACACTGTTCCCGAAAGCGTATGGAAAGTAGGCTGATAGTATATATCAATTTCATTATTAGCAATGGCTTCATCTATATGATGAACAACATAATGCTTCATGAGCACCTTGCTATCGACATTTTCCTTGTTGTACTTGAAAATACCCTCAGCTACAGCTTCACCGGTTTCGCAGGCAATAATTGCCTTTTCCAGAATCTGATCAGCTGTTCTTTCAGCTTCTGATATAGTAAAAATACCTGCATGAAGATCCATTTCGGTATGGATATATACTTCGTTAAAATCCTTTTGAATTCTTGTGATAAAGGTCTCTACTTCATCTATATCCGTAATGACAGCAAATTCTCCGTCATCCATTTTGCAGGCTATATCTACTGGGAAAGAATTAAGAATTTTGTTTTTAAGAAATATAAGAACCTGGTAGCCTTCGTCAAAGCCGTTATTCATATAATATGACCTGAAGCCTTTAACAACAAAGTATACACAGCAAAAAGAAGCCGCAAGTTCACCCTTTCCGGCTTTGAGATTGACAATATTTATAAAGTCCTCTCTCTGGTATAGGTCTCTTGGAAGCCCCTCTGCACTTTTTGCCATACTAATACCAGTCCTTTTCAGTATTCTTCTACTTTATGTTAACAAAGTGGTAGAAACAAAACCATTAATTCTCAATTAAAAAAATGTAAAAAAAGAACACCTCATAATGAGGTGTTCTTAAAAAAAGTGCTTGTTATTACTCTCCGAAAACAGCCTTGTAATCCTTCTGGAACTTCTCAATTCCGGCTGTTGTAAGAGGATGGTTAACCATCTGTGCGATTACGCTGTAAGGTACTGTAGCGATGTGTGCACCTGCAAGTGCGCAATCTGTAACGTGCATAGGATGACGAACAGATGCAGCGATGATCTCTGTATCAATACCGTGAACATCAAAGATCTGTGCAACTTCTGAAATGAGGTCTGTACCTCTTGTGCTTATATCATCAAGTCTTCCAAGGAAAGGACTTACAAATGCAGCACCTGCTCTTGCAGCAAGAAGTGCCTGGTTAGCTGTGAAGATAAGAGTCATGTTGATCTTGATGCCCTCAGCAGCAAGTGTATGGCAAGCCTTAAGTCCCTCTTCTGTCATAGGGATCTTAACTACCATGTTCTTGTGGATCTTAGCGATCTCGCGACCTTCCTTGATCATACCCTCAGCATCTACTGTTGTAGCCTTAACCTCACCACTGATGGGGCCGTCTACGATTGAAGCGATCTCTGCAACAACCTGATTGAAATCTCTGCCCTCTTTTGCGATAAGAGAAGGGTTGGTTGTAACACCGCAGATAACACCCATGTCATTTGCTTTTTTAATGTCCTCAACGTTAGCAGTATCTAAGAAGAATTTCATAATACACTCCATTCCGCTCAGGGTTCTCCCCGAACATTTGATAAAACTTAATAATTTTCAACCTTAAAAATGATATCACATCTGTATTATTTTTCAAATCAGAATGTGCTTTATTACTAACAATTATTGCTTTTTAAAACCTGCAGCCTTAATTATCACCTTAAATCGCCGCCATCATCATGTAAAAGAAGTTCAGCTGACTGGTCGGCAGCAGTAGTCGCTAGGTTGTCACACCTTTCATTCTCAGGGTGTCCGTCATGTCCCTTCACCCAGTTCCAGGTAACCTGATGTCTCTCCTTTGCTTCAAGAAGTCTCTTCCAAAGTTCAACATTTTTAACAGGCTTTCCATCGGACTTTTTCCAGTTCTTTTTAAGCCAGCCCGCTACCCAGTTTTCATTAAAGGCACTGATCACATATTTGGAATCCGAGAAAAGCTCTACCTCGCAGGGTCTGTTTAAAGCCTCAAGCCCCATAATAGCGCCCATAAGCTCCATTCTGTTGTTAGTGGTCTTATCATAGCCGGCACTAATCTCCTTTTCATGGAGGTTACCATTTTTATCTACATATTGAATTATCGTGCCGTATCCGCCGGGTCCGTCCGGGTTACCTCTCGCGGAACCGTCTGAAAATATCTTAACCTTCATTTATACCTCTTTATCACAGGTGCCATACACCTGTTTCTTCAAATCTTTTCGCCATTGCTTCCGCCTCTGATACAATATTTGAATCGTATCCTATGGACTCAAGAAGACTGATGGCATTTCTCTTTGTAGCTGGCCCTGACTTAAGTTTATAGTCAAAGCTCACATCTCCGTTATTCATATCACCTTCAAAATGATGTACATCATACATTTTTCCGAGTATCTCGGAGAGCTCACCGTCATGTGTTGCGGCAAAGCATAAAACCGTACTCTTTTCATCCGCAAAATGAGAAAGAATCTTTGATGAAGCTGCTATACGTTCTACTGTATTTGTTCCTCTAAGAACCTCATCTATAAAGCACAGAACCGGCACTTCCTTAACGGATGCTGCATCGAGAATTCTTTTCAAGGACTTGATTTCAACCATGTAATAGCTGTCACCAAGCCCCAGGTCATCCCTAAGTGCCATAGAAGTAAATATTCTAAAGTATGAAGCTGTATAAGCTTTACAGGTGCAGGTGTGAATTGACTGTGCCAATATGCTGTTTATGGCACACATCTTAAGGAATGTAGATTTACCGGAGGCATTAGAGCCTGTAATAAGGTATCCTTTTTTTGCTTCAAAGGAGTTAGGAACGGGATCCTTCATAAGAGGATGTCTTCCGTTTTCAATCTTATATACTCTTATATACTCCGCCAGCTGCGGTACACAGTACTCCTGTAGTGATGCTCTGAAATAGCAAATAGACAGAACAGAATCTATAAAGCCAATAAGCTTTGTGAGTTCATAGACACTCCCCAGCTCAGCCTTTAGCTTTTTATACATGAGGTTAAATTTGATAATGTCAATGTGGGTTAGCATTCTTACATAATCCATTATTATGTCGAATGGATTGCCGCTTCCCGTGGCATTGTAGCCTCCCGCAAGGAGCCAGGAGCCTCTTGAAAAGCCCTGCAGTTTTCTGTTGCATTCCTTTATTTTTTCAAGCTTATCCGAAAAAACCATACTGTTTGTTTCTGTGATGATTTTTCCGCCATTCATGAGCCTTAGTACATAAGAAAAGGTAACAAGATATGGCATCAGTTTAGCCTTAATCCTGAAATACGTAACCATATTTACGGCAAAAACAAGCATTAGCAGAATAAAGCCAACCGCAAAGTTACCAAAGGTCATAAGAACAATTGATACCACCATAAGAATCAGCATGATGATATGCATAAGATTTGAGCCTGCATTGTCACCGTCAATAAGCGGAAGGTACTTGTAAATCGAGTACTTACCGCTTTTCCCGATTCCATGAAGAGCCTCTTTTAATCGTATTCTCTCATCCTCAATCTGAGTAAGTTTATCAATTCTGTCATCAAGTAAGTTAAACTCACCATCATCTTTAGTTTTGGGACATCTTAACATGTAATAAAGATATTCCTCACCGGAGGAAGTTTCACAGTAGTTAATCCTGTCGAAAACCTCATCCATTGAGAGATCATTCCAGGTGATATCGTCGATGTAGAAGTCCTTCTTTTTTGCCTGAAAAAACCTTCTGACATCACCCTTATGTTTCTTTATACGAGATGAAGGCGCAGCACCAAATTCGTCTGCGCACTTCTTCCTGAAAAGTTTTTCTTCATTTTTCCTGTTACTGATTCTCAAAAGAATCATAGCAATAATAAATAATGCTATTATCCCTAGAATATACATTCCGGTCATAAATTCCCCATTTATAATTCTTTATAAATTCTGTCTTTTATCTCTTCTACCTTCGAATAGATTTCCTGCGAGCTTCTTCCGATATTGTACTCACCCTTTTCATAGCGGATCACGCCGCCTATCATAGTGAGAATTACATTGGAATTGCTACCACTGTAGACGATATTCTTAGCTATATTGTTTACAGGATGCATATTGGGCTGACTCATATCTATCATGATAAGGTCAGCAAGCTTACCTGCTTCAAGACAATCGGAATCCTTAAGGCCCATTGCATGTGCACCGTTAACAGTAGCCATTTTAAGAACTTCTATGGCATCAATGCAAGCCGCATCATTTTCACGAAGCTTACCAAGTCCCGTTACAAGGAACATCTCTCTGAACATATTGAGGCAGTTGTTACTTCCTGGTCCATCTGTACCGATTGCTACCGGAATTCCTCTCTTCAGATAATCATT
Source organism: Butyrivibrio sp. VCD2006 (assembly GCF_000423925.1). Lineage (GTDB taxonomy): Bacteria > Bacillota > Clostridia > Lachnospirales > Lachnospiraceae > Butyrivibrio. The sequence goes on along the minus strand of NZ_AUIX01000008.1, from coordinate 192,769 downwards.
TATAGGAGCAATTCCGCTTGCAAGCTTGGTATTTGAGCCTGGGTTTGTAACAGCATACATTCCACGCTTTTTAAGAATGTCCATATCAGCCTCATCGGTGTGAACAAGGTGATATCCGCCACCGCCGTAATCGAACATTCCAAGGCTATCAAGTAACTGCAGAGGACTCATACCATATCTTTCTCTGCAGCCTGCAACCTCCGGCGCTGTCTCTGCTATATGTGTGAAAACCGGAGCCTTATACTTATGTGCAAGATCGGAGAACTTCTGAAGAAGCTCCTTAGAGCAGGTGTATTCTGCATGGAAGCCAATAATATATGAGTTGTACTCATCTTTTCCGTTGATCTTGTTGTACATCTCCTCAACAAACTCAGCTGACTGACTGAAATTGTTGGCAGCACCTACCTGAACACATCTCATTCCGGCATCCCTGCAAGCATCCGCAATTGATTCAGGCGTGAGATACATGTCGAAAATCGAGGTTATACCGCCATCAAGATACTCTAAGATGGCGAGCTGAGTAAGATAATAAATGTCCTCAGCAGTAAGCTTTGCTTCAACAGGGAAAACCTGCTCATTTAACCATTCCGCAAGAGGAAGATCATCTGCTCTTGACCTCATTAGGGTCATTCCCGAATGTGTATGCGCATTTTTAAAGCCCGGCATAAGAAGATTGCCCTTGCAATCTATCTCTCTGTCGAATACAAGCATAACTTCGGGATTTTCTTTGTAGTAATCGGTTATCTGGTCTGTCGTGTCGCAGTAGATGATCTTGTCATCACTGGTCCATAGCTCTCCCTCGAAGATTTCTGCATTTTCCTTCATAGTGAGAATTCGTGCGTTGTAAAATCTTATTCTCATAGTTCTCCCCTTTTTGCCCTCATCCGGCACTTCGTGCCACCTTCCCCTAAAGGGGGAAGGCTTTATTGCTTTCACTTCTTGCCCTCATCCGGCACTTCGTGCCACCTTCCCCCAGAGGGGGAAGGCTTTATTGCTTTCACTTTTTGCCTTCATCCGTCAGCTTCGCTGACGGATGAGGGGTTTAGAATTTCTTCACACAAGCAGTTACAAGCTTCTCAAACATAGGTCCTGTCTTATCTGCAGCCTTCTGCACATCCTCATGTGACAGCGGCTCATTTGTAATACCTGCAGCCATGTTACTTACACAAGAAATACCGCATACCCTCATTCCCATATGATGAGCAGCAATTGCCTCAACTACTGTACTCATACCTACGGCATCTGCTCCAAGTATGCCGAGCATACGAACCTCAGCGGGACTCTCGAAGGAAGGTCCTGTGCACTGTGCATATATGCCCTCCTTAAGGAGAATCTTATTATCAAGAGCGGTGTCCTTTATGATTTTTCTAAGTTCCTTATCATATACGGCACTCATATCCGGGAATCTTGTTCCGAATTCATCGATATTGGGTCCAATCAGCGGATTGGGAACAAACAGAGATATATGATCATTGATGAGCATAAGATCTCCTGCGTCAAAAGTAGAATTGATACCGCCTGCCGCATTTGTAAGGAAAAGAATCTCTGCGCCGAGTGACTTCATAACTCTTGCAGGAAGAACAACATCACTGATAGGATATCCTTCATAGTAATGAACTCTGCCCTTCATGCATACAACGGGCACATCTCCAACATATCCGAAAATAAATTTTCCTGCATGTCCGGGGACTGTAGATACAGGGAATCCCGGTAAATCTGAATAAGGAATCTCACATTTTATATCTATCTGCTCTGCATAATTTCCGAGTCCGGAGCCGAGTGTGATAGCTACCTTTGGCTGAAAATCCGTTACCTTCCTGATCGCTTCCACACATCTATTTACTTTCTCGTAAATTTCATTTGCCATATTAATCGTCCTCCATAATAGCGTCTAATTGTTCAGAGTTTGCCTCGCTTTCCTCTTCGGGCAAACTGTTATTATCATCATACTCCACGTCAGATTCTTTGTCATGTATCGTGCCATGGAGTTTTGGTCTTACTGTATCCTTTATCGCAAGCATAAGTGCATCAATTGCTCCGGAACCGGTAAGTCTGTTTATAACAAAACCGCTCATTCCTTTTGAGATATCGAGATGTCCAAACTCATTCAGAATACCTATGAGCATTCCGCTTCCGGGGATCTCGTCAAATCTTATACCGATGTTCTTTGGCGGATTCACTTTTCCGAAAGCAAAACTGGTATCATGCTCAAGAGGTTCTCTTTTTCCGAAATAGATATTCATAACTCTGGCTGTCGAATCCTCAAGTAGATAGAATTCATTCCTCAGAACAGGTCTGTTATATTCATCCAAGGCAAACTCGGATACTGCGGATATAGAATAAATCTCACCATGTTCATCAATCTCGGTGATTGCTCTAAAGCCGTCAAAACCGCATTTTATTTCGTGGGTAACATCTCCCTCTTTTATCAGAACGAAAAATGCACCTGTTCTCTCATCAAGCTTAAATCCGATAGATTTTATTCCACCTGTGTAATTATTGTGCATTACCTGAACAAGAAGAGGCATGAAGCCAACACCCTTATCATCCATGTCATAGGTGACGCCATCAAGACACTTCATAAGGAGGTATCTGAATTTGGGGCTCATTCCGTATATGCTTCTCTTTTTCTTCTTATTCCATCCACCACCTGCAATACAGGTTCTGCACTCCGGTCTGTCCTCCGATTTTCTAATGAATTCCTTTAAGCTGTTCTGCTTTGCAATAACCTCATCAGTTACCTCAATCGGTGCATCGGAAACTACAAGTTCAGACATCAGCTTATGCACTGTGGAAGACATCTTACCTTTTTGGAAAAGATCCTCATTACCTGCATTGGTAACTATCATCATATTTATATCCGGAAATATATAGACATTCTGGCCAAGCATTCCATTGAAAGTGTAGGCTCCAAGTCTTGAACTACTGGTCCAAAGCTGGAAGCCGTATCCGGGAGATTCCACAAGGCCTGTTGGCAGCTGCATTGTCGTAGCTTCTTTTACCCATTCAGGAGGTAGAATCTGTTTTCCGTCATACTCGCCATTATTAAGATAGAGCTGTCCAAGCTTAGCCATATCCTCTAATCTGAGATACAGCCCCCATCCGCCCTTATTTATATTCTGCGGACAGCTCTCCCAGAAAGCTCGCTTTATACCAAGTGGCTCAAACAGTCTGGGTTTTAGATAATCAAACATGCTCTCGCCTGTAATCTCTGTTACAATCGCTGAGAGCATGTATGAATTCATTGAATTATAGTCAAACTTAGACCCGGGAGTAAACTTCGTCTGAGACTCAAGGAACTGATTCCTCCAGTCATTTGAGCATACTGAACCTGACTCATTAAACTCGACACCACTGCTCATTGTGAGAAGGTGTCTCACTGTCAGTCCCTTTGAGAAGAAATACTGAAGGGGTCCAGTTTTGCCAAAAATATCTTCAATTTTGTCGTCTAATTTAATTTTTCCCTCGTAAACAAGAAGGCCAATCGCCATACCTGTCACGCTTTTGCACATAGAATGAGTAACATGCCAATAATCCATTTCAAATGGTTTAAAAGCACATTCTCCGATCACATAGCCATTGCGCACAGCCATGATCTTGTGCATATGACAGCTGTTATTCTCATAGAGAGCCTTAAAGAGCTTCTCAATAAAGCCGCTGTCAACACCCTGTTCCTCAGGGGTGGATCTTAAAAGCTTTGTCTCCCCTTCACAGCTTAATGGAAAAGCTACCTTCTGAGGAGTATATGTAACCTTACTAAGCTCGCCGGTCTTATGACCGATCAGTTTCATTAAAAGTTGGATTACTTCAAGCTCTGCCTTTGCCATTCATGTCCTCTTTCGACCATTTCAAGGTCCTCATGGAATTCAGAATAGCAAGAACAGCCACACCTACATCACCAAAAACTGCCATCCACATGGTTGCAAATCCCATAGCACCAAGAAACAGAATCAGTATTTTTACGAAAAGAGCAAATACGATGTTTTCCTTAACAATCTTAAGTGTCTTGCGGGCAATCTGAATTACTGCGGAGATCTTGCTGATATCATCATCCATAAGAACTATGTCGGCGGCCTCGATAGCAGCATCTGAACCCATACTGCCCATCGCTATACCAACATCTGCTCTCATGAGAACAGGCGCATCATTTATACCATCCCCGACGAATGCCACCTTGCCACTTTCGTTGTCATTAAGGAGCATCTCAACTCTTTCAACCTTATCGGCGGGCAGAAGCTCTGCATATACCTTATCTATTCCAACCTTGGAAGCAACAGCCATAGCTGTCTCCTCGTTGTCTCCGGTAAGCATTACCACTTTGGAAACTCCGGCATTCTTTGCAAGAGAAATAGATTCTGCCGCACCTTCTTTTATTGTATCAGATATTATGATTGTTCCAAGAAAAACTTTTGCTTTGGAAACGTAAATAACTGTACCGGTTTTATCTGATTCCTTAAGATCAATACCGTTGTCCTTAAGAAGAACCGCGTTTCCAACGAGAATCTGATCACCGTCATATATAGCAGACACGCCGTGTCCGGGAGTTTCTTTTACATCACTAAGAGTGTATTTATCAAGAAGGTCTTTATATTTTTCATCCGCGTATTCACTAATGGATCTGGCTATAGGATGATTTGAAAACTTCTCAGCTCCTGCAGCAAGACAGATAATTTCTTCCTGTGAAATATTAGCATCTGCAGGAACGATCTCAGAAACCTTGAATTCACCCTTAGTAATTGTTCCTGTCTTATCAAGTACAAGAGTATTGGCCTCTGCTATTGCTTCAAGGAAGTTACTTCCCTTAACCAGTATTCCAAGCTTGGAGCTTGCACCGATACCACCGAAAAATCCAAGAGGTACTGATATAACAAGTGCGCAGGGACAGGATACTATAAGAAAGATACATGCTCTCTTAATGGAATCCATAAAAGGCATAAGTCCAACAAGCGGAGGAATAACAGCAAGTAATACCGCACCGATTGTTACTATAGGTGTATAGTATCTGGCAAATCTTGTGATGAAGTTCTCCATTCTGGACTTCTTGTTGCTGGCATTTTCAACAAGCTCGAGAATCCTTGATACAGTTGAATCCTCATAAGCTTTGGTTGTCTGTATTTTAAGAACGTTGTCCTTATTCACACAGCCGCTTATAATCTCATCACCCTCTTTTACTCTGCGAGGAACTGACTCTCCGGTAATTGCGGAGGTATCAACGAAGGATTCACCTTCCTTTACAATTCCGTCAATCGGGATTTTCTCACCGGGCTTAATGAGGAGCATTGTTCCAACCTGAACATCCTCAGGATCACTCTCCTCGATATCTCCGTTTTCAGAGATAACGTTTGCATACTCAGGTGCTATGCTCATAAGCTCTGTGATTGAAGCTCTTGATTTGCCTACAGCGTAGCTCTGGAAAAGCTCTCCAATCTGGTAAAACAGCATTACTGCCAGTGCCTCAGAATATTCTCCGATGCCGAAGGCTCCAAAGGTTGCAATCATCATCAGGAAGTTTTCATCAAATACCTGTCCATGAGAAATGTTGATAAAAGCTTTCCTAAGCACATCGTATCCTATTATCAGATAAGGTATCAGGTATATCACGAAAACTGCAGGCCACGGCAGACTCTCAAATGCGCCGAGATGATCAGCGATAAGAAGTACTGCAAAAACCGCAAGTACAACAAGTATTCTGTTTCGGGTTTTCTTCATTTTCTTAGTCATAATAGTTGCCTTATTTCTCTATATTTTATTTATCAGATTTCGATCTCGCAATCGGGCTCTACCTTCTTGCATGCCTTAACAGCAGCCTGGAGGATTTCATCATACTTATCATCTGCAGCTTCAAGAGTAAGCTTCTGAGTCATGAAATTAACTCTGGCATTTGTAACACCACCAATCTTCTTAATAGCATCCTCCATCTTTGCAGCACAGTTAGCACAATCAACTTCACATTTGTAGGTCTTTTTCATAGTAATATCCTCTTTTCTTTTTTACTTTTTTATTTTGTATTATTTAGTAACTTGTTTTTATCAGTTTTGCATCTTAATTCTTTGTAGCTTACTTCTCTTCGATATGCTCTCGTCCCATTGCGATTATTGTTCTCACATGGTCATCTGCGAGACTGTAGTACATCTGCTTACCATCTCTTCTGCTGTTAACAAGTTTATTGAGTTTTAAGATCTTAAGCTGATGGGATACAGCCGATTGCGTCATTCCAAGATTCTCAGCAAGATCATTCACACAAAACTCGGATGCAAACAGTGCAAATAGAATTCTAATTCTGGATGAATCGCCGAACACCTTAAACAGTTCAGCAAGATCATACATCTCTTCCTCATCAGGAAGCTCATCCAGCTTGCAGCTAAGCTTTTCCATGGTTCCGTCTCCTTTATTTATCTGTGTTTTTTGTTAATCATATCCTTTACTAACTCTATTTGGGTTAGAATTAAATATTTAATTTTCATTCATATGAACATTTATTCATATGTTGATTTTAATATATACCCGTCTTCCTAATAAGTCAATACAAAAATATTGATATTTTTTATCAGAAAGACAGGATGCTATTAAGACAGTTTTGGCCTAATCCTGTAATCATTAAAATATTCTTAAATACATTTTATACTTATCTATATTGTGATATTATTATTCAAGAAGTTATTGTCATAATTTGAAGCTTGTTGATTCACTTTCAGATTCAGGAGGAGAAATTATGCAAGGCTATACCAAGATTGAATACTCCAGAAATAAAGATGTTATTCTTCGAAACACAAAGGGGCATTTCGTAACCCCAAATTCCCACGTAAACTATTTTATTGATTTCTGCGATGCCAAAGCCAGAATGAAGGAAGCCAGAGCAGCTGCCGAATCTCTTTCTGAGTTTTATATTGCATCCGATGTCATTGATACAATCCTCTGCTTAAATGGTATGGAGGTTGTAGGCTCATATCTTGCAGATTCACTTACACAGGCCGGGGTTATTTCAAAGAATGCTCATAAGACCATGTACATCACCGGACCGGAATACAACGTAAACGGTCAGATCATGTTCAGAGATAATAATAAGCATATGATTACGGACAAGAAGGTTCTTATCCTCTCCGACTCCGTAACAACCGGTGGAATGCTTAGAAATGCCCTTGAATCAGTCAGATTCTATCAGGGCGAGGTTGTTGGTATAGCAGCTATTTTCTCAGTTGCTACACAGATTGAGGGTTATCCTATAAGATCTCTCTTCTCAACAAGAGAACTTCCGGATTACGCAAGCTACCCTCATGATAACTGCCCTCTTTGCAAAGAAGGAGTTAAGGTAGACGCTATCTGTAACGGTTTTGGATATTCCACAATATAATTTCCTTTAAAGCAAAAACATCTGCCATTTAAAAGCATCTCTTCGACATAGATACTTTAAATGACAGATGTTTTTTGTTTATGATTTAAAGCTCCTCCCGACAATTCAGGAAGTATTCTTTATTTTGAAAAAGCTATAAGACTCCCGCTTTTCCCAAGGTCACTTAATATGACTGTTTCTTCGGGAATTGTAATCTCCTCAACATATTTTTCTTTATAATCTTCAAAGGACATCTCTGACTTTGCCTTAAAATCAGGACATTTATCTGCGTATCCTGGCTGAAGCCTGTCAGCCCTGGGAATATATTCCTTTATATAAAAATCGTAAATATCTTCCGGCGTTGCACAAAGCCAGACGCAATGATTGAGATTACCCACAAGCTTATATGTAACGCGGCTGAGCTGCTCTCTCTTATCCTCATCAAGAATCGGGAAGCCTGTTGTCTTAATCTGATTAACCAGATTTGTCAGCAGTCTGTAATCACTTCTCGATAAAAAGTCAGAGTAATGATTTATAAAGAAATCACAGATCTCATATTTTCCGCAGTAGAGAATCTCGGTAGAAACCACATCCAAAGGATTTCTAATATCCGTATCAAGCTCTTCTATCTTCGGAAAGAGCGTATTGTCTCTATAGCCACGCTTATTATCAAGTATGGCTCTGGCTTTCTCTGTAAGATATTCATATTTACATGAGGCTATTCCCATATGCACCTCAAACTATTTCTAAAAATCAATTCTCGAACAGTTTCTTCTTTCTCTCGATCATCTCATCAATGGAATTCATATAAAGAGTAACATCCTTTACGTTGTCGCATCTCTCTATTCTGCCGTCACCGTAAACACGCTTTGATACAGTGCCTGCTCCGAGAGCGACAATGGACTGAACCTCTTCCATCATGAGAATGTTATAAATTCCGGCTTTTCCTTCGCGTGCATAGCCTGTATTCTCAAGATTACCTGAAATATTCTTCTGTCTGTACATATAATAGGGTGTAAGCCCCATTCTTGCGGCGCCTTCCTTAGCAATCTCCATCATTCGTCCGGTATCACCTGCGACAAAGAAGCCGTTGTTTCTAATATGTTCAGCAAGCCTTGATCCTCTTTTTACAGATAAGCTGTGTACTGTCAGGTCATCGGGACCGAGCTTTTCGATTTCCTTCATGGTATTAGCTACGTCTTCCTCTGTTTCTCCCGGAAGTCCTAAGATAATATCCATGTTTATGTTATCAAAGCCTTCTTCCCTTGCCATGTTAAAGGCATCGATGAACTGAGCAACAGTATGCTGTCTTCCGATTCTCTTAAGAGTCTCATCGCTCATGGTCTGGGGATTTACCGATATTCTGTCAACGCCGCATTCCTTCATGGCGCGAAGCTTATCTCTCGTAATGGAATCAGGTCTTCCCGATTCAACAGTGAACTCTCTGCACTCTGATAAATCAATTTTATCTCTAAGGTAATTTATGAGTCTTCTCATCTGATCCGGCTCAAGTGTTGTCGGAGTACCACCACCGATATATACAGAGTTTACAACCTTTCCCTTAAAAGCCTCTGCAACATAGTCTATTTCCTTTTCAAGACAATCTATATAAGCATCTACCTTCTTTTTCCAGGTTACGATAGGAAATGAAGTGAAGGAGCAATACAAGCATGTTGTAGGGCAAAACGGTATTCCAAGATAAATACTGTAACCGTTTTCATAGTCTATATCATCAAGAATTTTCTTCTCTCTAAGGGCTATATTGTAGGCAAGCTCTGTCTTTTCATCAGAAACAAAAAAGGTATCCTGCATGTAGCTCTTGATTTCAGCTTCTTCTTTTCCTGCTTCAAGCATCTGCATCGGAATTCTTGTGGGTCTTATTCCTGTAAGAGAACCCCAGGGCAGATAATGACCTATCTCCTTTACAAGCTCGCGATAAAGCATCTGTTTAAGAGCATTCTTAGGTGTTGAAAGAGATGCAGCAGTTCCGTTTGTGGAGTTCTGACCAGTTGATACATTACCATTTGCGCTCTGATTTGCTGATTCCTTCGCTTCCGGATTACCGATATCAGTGCTATCGCATTTAGTCTGAGCCTTAGTCACATCGCCATCCTTATGGATTATCTGCATAGAAATTTCGCCGACTTCATCCTCAAGCTTTATCACTATAGTAAAAAGCTCGTTTCCATCATCAGCTGCTACATTTTTATCAGTGCTCTTAAGCTTTGCCTTTTCATCATACTCATCGTTAGTAAGTACGCTCACATCTTCTTTGGGATAGAAAGCCTTCACCAATGAGTGTATGTCGTATTTGAATTTATCCTTATTTATCTTAACCTGTATCATTTACTTTATCTTTCTGCTTAATTCTTCAAGAAATTGCTTGATTTTAAGTCATTGCTCAAAGAAAACTGTTATACATTTTCTCATAGCCTATTGTGGTTTCTCCACCATGACCGGGGTATACAAGGGTTTTATCAGGGAGCGTAAAAAGCTTCTCATGGCATGAATCATAAAGAGTTTTCATGGACCCTCCGGGGAAATCAGTACGTCCCACTGAACCCTCAAACAAAGTATCGCCGCTTATAAGAATCCCGTCCTCTTCAAAGTAATAACAGCAGCTTCCTTCAGTATGTCCCGGAGTAGCAATGAGCTTAAACTTCAAGCCTGCAGCTTCGCACATATCACCGTCATGCAAATATTCATCCGGCTTTATTGTAAGACTTCTTCCAATAAAATCATTTGAAAGATTGTATATCGGGTCCTCGCAGACTCTTCTTTCCTTCTCATAAGCATAGATTTTCGCTCCTGAAAGCTCCTTTAGCTTATCTGCGCCTGCTATATGATCAAAATGAGCATGGGTAAGATAAATAGCTGCCACCTTAAATCCACGCTTATGAAGCTCGTCATATATAATATCTCCTCTGTCTGCTGGATCAAAGAAAATCACCTCTGTGAATTCATCTTCATTTGTCGTAGCTTCATTTACCTTGTGATTTTTTCCATCTTCTTTAAAAACAAAATAGCAGTTAGTCTGTACCATTCCAAGGCACATTGATCCAACTGCCGCAGCTCCTACTTCCCTATTTCCCATTTTTCAAAACCTTTCGATTATAATCTGAGTTGTAAAGCGAGACGCAACCACCTCGATTAAGGATTTCACTAAGCGCTATCTGTGTAGCGCCAAGTGATCACTTAATCAGCCTGTGGTTCTCTCGATATCTATTACACTGTCAATATTCCTGATCTTATCAACTATCTCACCAAGCTCTTCTCTACTTGATACCTGGAATGAGGTTTCCATAGTAGCAAGTCCCTGCTTACTGGTTCTGGTATTCATGGAAAGAATATCTACATTCTTCTCAGTAAGGGCTCTTGATACATCGGCAAGTAGTCCGGATCTGTTATTAGCAAAAATATTGATTGTCGCAACGTATTTTTCACCAAGTGCATGGCTTTCCCATTTTGCCTCGATAAGTCTCGTTCTATCCTCGCTCTGCATTGCACGGACATTTATACAGTCCTTTCTATGGATAGAAACGCCACGTCCTCTTGTCACAAAGCCAACAATCGGATCTCCCGGCACAGGGTTACAGCATTTTGAAAATCTCACAGCAACATCGTGAATACCCTTAACGATAATTGCGCTGCCTGAGCTGCTGATTCTAGGTGTAATGCTTGATTCTGCAACTGCTGCAAGCACTTCCTCATCAGTTATATTCTGCTTATGGTCCTTATCATAAAGCTCAAGGAGCTTGTTGATAACCTGACCTTCCTTAAGTCCGCCGTGGCCTATTGCAGCAAGTACCGCATCCCAACTGTGGAATCCGTACTTTCTGACAATAAGGTTCTGATACTCGGGCTTCATGATACTGTAAATATCCATACCCTTGGACTTACAGTATTCAACCAGAAGTTCTTTTCCTTTGCTGATGTTCTCTTCCTTAAATTCGTGTCTGAACCACTGATTGATCTTGTTCTTTGTTGAAGTACTTCCAACAATGCTAAGCCAGTCTCTGCTGGGTCCCTTTGAATTCTGGCTGGTGAGAATCTCAATTCGGTCACCATTCTGAATTCTATAATCAATGGGAACAAGCTTGCCATTGACCTTAGCGCCGATCATCTTATTACCCACAGCACTATGAATGCTGTAAGCAAAATCTATAGGTGTTGAACCTGCAGGCAGGTTCTTAACTTCACCATTAGGAGTAAAGCAGTAAACGTCCTCTGAGAATAGATTAAGGTCACTCTTAAGAAGATTCATGAATTCCTGATTGTCTGACATGTCCTGTTGCCATTCAAGAATCTGGCGAAGCCATGTAAGCTTCTCCTCTTCCTGACCCTCTACATGCTTACCATCAGAGGCCTCTTTATACTTCCAGTGAGCAGCGATACCGTATTCAGCGGCACGATGCATATCATAGGTTCTGATCTGGATTTCAAAGGGCTGTCCAGAAGCACCGATAAGAGTTGTATGAAGAGACTGATACATGTTGGGCTTGGGCATGGCGATGTAGTCCTTGAATCTGCCGGGAATCGGCTTATACATCTCATGTATTACTCCGAGAGCAGCATAACAATCCTTTACGGAATTAACTATAATTCTTACTGCGAAAAGATCGTAGAGCTGTTCTAGAGTTTTGCCCTGATTGTGCATCTTCTTGTAGATACTGAAAAAGTGCTTTACTCTTCCGTTTACTTCACCGGGAATACCGGCCTGATCAATGTGCTCTCTAACCTCAGCACATATCTCATCAACGTATTTTTCTCTCTCAATTTTCCTCTGCGCAACTCTCTTAACAAGGTCGTAGTAAATGTCAGGCTCAAGATACTTAAGAGAAAGATCATCGAGCTCGATCTTGATCTTACTGATACCGAGTCTACCGGCAATAGGACTATAAATATCAAGAGTCTCCTGTGCTATTCTCTGCTGCTTGTGCTCAGGCATATGCTTAAGTGTACGCATATTGTGAAGTCTGTCCGCAAGCTTTATAAGGATAACTCGTATATCCTTTGCCATGGCAAGGAACATCTTTCTAAGGTTCTGCGCCTGCATCTCCATCTGATCCGGAGTCTTGGACGCATAATCACCTGAAAGCTCCAGTCCCTGCAATTTGGTAACACCATCAACAAGAAGTGCTACGTCAGCTCCGAACTGCTCCTCAACCTGTTCCTTGGTATAAATTGTATCCTCAACGACATCATGAAGAAGTCCTGCGGCAATTGTCTCCTTATCCATTTCGAGATCAGCAAGAATAATTGCCACACACAAAGGATGAATAATATAAGGCTCACCGGATTTGCGGCGCTGCTCCTTATGAGCTTCTGCCGCAGACTGGTAAGCCTTCTCAATCAAAGTAATATCATCTGAAGGGTGATATCTGCGCACACGGGAAATAAGCCCTTTATAGAGGGCTTCGGGCGACTGAAATTCGTCTATCGCTTCAATTTTTCCGTCATCAAATTCTGTCTGACCCATACCATTTGCTCCGTCTGTTTAGATATTATTTTCCTTCATAAGAAAGTGCTGAATAAAGCTGATAATTACCAAGTGCTTCTCTGCCCTTAAGTCCCTTAAGCTCCATAAGAACAAGAACACCTGCAACCTCTCCTCCAAGTCTCTCGATCATCTTGATCATAGCCTTGACTGTACCACCTGTTGCAATAAGGTCATCAACAATAATAACCTTCTGTCCGGGCTTAATAGCATCCTTATGAATCTCAAGTGTAGCTGTGCCGTACTCAAGCTCATAATCCTCTGATATTGTCTCGCAGGGAAGCTTACCCTTTTTGCGGATCATTACAAATCCCTTCTTGAGATTGTAAGCAAGGGCTGTTCCAAAAATAAAGCCTCTGGACTCTGCGCCTACAACAACATCAAAATCAACATCCTTAACAAGTTCCTGCATCTCATCTATAGCAAGCTGCAGTCCGTCAGGATCCTGTACCACAGTTGTAATATCACGAAACATAATTCCCGGTTCAGGAAAATCAGGTATTGTTCTTACATAATCATTTAATTGTTTCATTTTTCACCTCATTAATAACAATTATTATAAATTATTATAACTAAATAAGTATATCACGATTTGTGAATAATTACGAAATAAATTATTCGCAATTTGTTTCTTTTGGAAACATTCTTTCTAAAACGCAAAAAGAGCCTGATCGGCTCTTTTTGCTCTATCATTCAAGATTGAACTGTATAGTCTCTGTTCCCATATCTCCGATAAGACCCAGAGTACTCACATTCTTGACCTTTTCAGCATCCATCTGCTTTATGAGCACCATGCTTAGCTTAGCTCCGGCAGGTATCGTGCCCTTATAGGAGCTAAGGTCGTTTTCGAGCATAGTAACGTTCGTATAGCCGACATTTACACCATTAAGCAAAACCTGGAAATGCGGATTTGCCTTTTCCATATCTACTGAAACATCCATGCCACTTACATTTGCAAGTCTGAAATTAAGGATAAGCAGCTTTTTACCTGCTGCTGCATTTATAACAAAGATATCATCGTTATCTGGATATGACCCCGCCACGCTATATCCGGAATATGTAAGGAATATTCCTTTTGAAAGCTCCTGCCTCATTCCATCAACGGCCACATCAGCTTCGGTTGCAACAGGCGCACTGTCAGTAGTATCTGCCTGTGCTACATCGGTTGTTTCAGGAGTAGTCTGCGTCTCATCCGGCTGCTGTGGTTCCTCTGTTTCTGTCTCTACTCCGGTACTCTCGATGCCCTGGTCAAGCTCGTCTCCATATTTCTCCAAAAGCTCGTCTATGTCATCACCTGTTTTGCCTTCATCGCTGCTATCCGGAATTTCTTCCTCAGGAGGAGTCTGCGGATTTTCAGCAACGTCTACAGATTCACTTTCAGCAATTTCAAGTTCGCTCTCATCCTTCTTATCATCTATAGGCTCAGCCTCTGCTTCCTCAACTGTACCTTGTTCCACACTTTCCGCATAATCCGCCACTGCCTGTGCTGTCTCTGCATCACGGGCTGCTTTTCTTGCTTCTCTTTCATCTCTTCGCATCTGTTTTTCAAGTTCTAATGCACTCAGAGAAGATAGCTTCTCAACTCCGTTATTTGAGTATTTCATCAAAAGGGCGACAGAGTATTGAACAACCTGATCGTATTCCTCCTCTGTCATTTCAGGAAAGCTACTTCCACAGCCTGTAAGAATAAGCCCACATATGAAACTCACCAGTAAAACCTTTAAAACACGTTTTTTCATAAACGCCTCCATAAGGTATTATCTTGTTTCGAGTTCAAACCAGAATTCAACACCATTGTCGTAATTGTTTACACCATATTCCTGATGCATGGACTCCATTATCGCCTTTACAATAGATAGTCCTACACCGCTTCCCCCATATTCACGTGTTCTGGCTTTATCGACCTTGTAGAACTTTTCCCAGATATGGTCGATGCTATCAGCAGGTATTGGCTCACCCGTGTTGAATACGGAGATTCTGACCTTATCCTCATGCTGAGTCAGCTTGATCTCAATGATGTTCTCACCGCCGATATGATTGAGGGCATTGCTGTAATAATTCATCAGGACTTCTTCTGTCTTGAACTCATCTGCCCATACATAAATAGGCGGGTAATCTTGCATCTGAACCTTGGCATTTTTCTGCTTCGTTAATATATCGGCAGATTTTACGTAATTCTTTATAGTTTCGGTGATATCAAATCGCTCCATTTGTGCGACATCATTACCGAACTCCAGCTGATTCAGTGTGAGGAGCTTTTTAACAAGAGTGTCCATTTTGGAAGCTTCGTCTCTTATTACATCACAATAAAACGCCATGCTTTCAGGGTCATCCGTGATTCCTTCTTCCAGACCCTCAGCGTACCCCTGGATAAGGGCTATAGGCGTCTTAAGTTCATGAGACACATTCGATAAAAACTCCCTTCGCATCTCATCTATCTGCTCTTTTTTCTCGATGTCCTGCTTCAGCTCGTTGTTGGCAGTCTTCAGCTCCTTGATTGTCTTCTCAAGAGCCTCTGAAAGGTCGTTAATATTATCCCCAAGAATATCAATCTCATTTGTGGTTTTTCTCTGGTCCGCAGACTGATACTTCGCCTCAAAATTAAGATTTTTCATCTCATTGGAGATTCTTGTAAGCTGAAGAACAGGTTTTGTTATTCTGTTACTAAGATACAGGATGCTGACTGAACCAATGACAATGGCTATAAGTCCAATGTAAAGCAGGAATCCGTTAGATATGCTCACACTCTCATGGATGCCTGCAATGGCGCATCTAACCATTACAATATATCCTGTATCGATTACTCCCCATATTTCAAGATATTCAGTATTGAGCCTTTTATCAGTCTCAATCTGAATAGTGTACATCTCGTTCTTTTCAAGTATACGCTTATTATCCATGGCTTCGGAATTCATAAGCGTATCACCGATAAGATTGTCCCAGAGAATACGTGCCATATAATCGGCATCTCCGGAGGATGACTTAAGCATCTGTGAATCTGCATCAAGAACGATCAGCTCAATTCCATACATATCGCAAATGGACTGAAGCTCTATATCATATTCGTCAGTGGCAAAGCTACCATCCGTTGATGCATCATCAATGCTGCTGTATGCCTTTTTTACCACATCAAGCTGATGAGAAAGATATACTCTCTCCAAAAACAGTCTGTTTATTATGATGAGGAAAATTATCATCCCGACCATCACAAACAGAAACAGTATATTTAGCTCGGTTCTAAGGGAAAGGTTTATTTTTCCATCTTTATCTTTTGCCAATTTTGTTACTCACTTTAATCAAAATTATATTCGTCAAGACTGTCTACTAATACCGTTTGATCGGCTTCAGGTATCTGAGTATCCTGAACAATCAGACTTCAAATTTGTATCCCATGCCCCAGATGGTTTTTATAAGGTCTCCCTTTTCTCCCATCTTTCCACGGAGCTTTTTAACATGGGTATCGATAGTTCTGGCATCGCCAAAATAATCATAGTTCCATACATTGTTAAGAATCTTTTCTCTTGAAAGAGCAATACCCTTATTCTCAATAAAGTATGTAAGTAGCTCAAATTCCTTAAAGGAAAGCTCAACCTCTTTTCCATCGATAATAACGTTGTGAGCCGCCTTGTTTATTGTTATTCCGCCAGCCTCAATTATTTCGTCACTGGTGGTCTGTGAGGTTCTTCTAAGGATTGCTTCAACTCTTGCCACAAGTATTTTAGGGCTAAAGGGTTTACCAATATATTCGTCAACACCAAGCTCGAAGCCCTGAAGCTCATCTCTCTCCTCGGTCTTTGCTGTTAGCATAATGATTGGAACCTTCGAATAAGCTCTTACCTCACGGCATACCTCCCAGCCATCCATCTTAGGCATCATGACATCGAGGATTATGAGCGCAATATCTTTTTCTTCAAAGAAAATATCAAGTGCTCTCTGTCCATCCTCGGCCTCAATAACTTCAAAATTATTTTTTACGAGAAAGTCTCTTACGAGTTTTCTCATTCTTGCTTCATCATCTACTACAAGTATTTTAAGTTTTTCCATATTTATACTCCCGGGTACAACATATGAGATCTTGAACCGAAAATTCAGGATATCATAAACATATTGAATCTTTTTTGTGTTTATTTTGTGTTTTTTCTACTCAGATTCAATGTTTTCTTCTGATTCTTGCGGTAAATTCAAAAGATCATCTTCACTAAGGCCCATATCTTCAAGATATGGAGTGTCATCCTGTATCCTTAAATCTCTTTCCTTTATTCTTACGGCTTTCTCACGAGTTTTTAATGAATCTTCCCATTCAGCAAAACGGTTAGTAACATTCTGCTTGTAATTGATTATATTATCCGTTTCCGAATTGATTGCGATTACAAACAACGCGACAACCAATGCAACCAGTATAATATTCATCGCTACAAGGACAACAAAAACAGCCTTCACATCCTTTTTCTTCTTAGGTGGAGGCGGCATTATGTATTGTTTTGGATGATACTCGTCCTTAAGATCAACCTTTGTGATTTTTAAGTTTATTGGAATGGGGATTAAATCCTCTTCCTTCACACCTGCTTCATACAATCTGTCCCTTAATCTTGCAAGATAATACCAACCGACAGGTGTTGAAAAGATCTTATTTGATATAGCTTTTTCATAGACAGCTTCAAGGTCAGCCACTTTTGTCGAGTGAACCTTCCTTCCAAGTATATCTATCTTCTGTTTATCAAGAGCCGCTTTCTTTGCATCTTCAGGAGAAAGAAATTCATATCCCTCAACAACGAGATTCTCGGGCTCCTTCTTTTCTTCCTCACTACCTGATTTTGCTTCATCAGATGGGGGCTTCTGTTTCCCCGCGTTACCCTGTTGTTTAGGCGCAGTCTTTTTTACCTGTGGTTCGGGCACAGGTTCAGGATTTACCGGCGTTTTCATTACAGGTTCAGTAATCGACTCTCCTGAAGCTTCAGGTTCCATGATCTGAAGTTCGGGTTCTGATAATCCTTGTTCAGGATTTTCATTTTGTTCCGGAGGAATTTCCTCACTTCCAAGACTCTCATCAAAAACTCCGGGATCTATCGCTTCCATTTCAGCAGCACCAGAGCTTTCACTTATCTCGCTATTATCTACCTGTAATTCTTCTGCACTATCGCTTCCTTCAGAAGGGATCAGATCAGCTGCGTCCAGATCGGCTATTTTTAAATCATCAATATTTTCATCTGCCATAACCTTCTCCATATGCTGCTATAAATACGCTAACACTTCTGGACTTAAGACGCCAATTAGGCACCGGGAGAGGTTTTGGTCTGTTATTGAAATACCTCTTGTCCTCGGCTGCGGTATCAACCACCAGTGTCCAGTACGCACCCTCAGGTGGTTCAGGAAGTGTTATCTGAATATCTTCCCAATAAACGTTAACTGACATAATAACGATATCATCATGCCCCTTCCTAAGGATAAATCCGGCGAACATTATACTTATAACCTTAGTACTATCGTTAATATCCGTATTATAGGGATGATCTGTAAACACCGTTATATGCGGAAGTCCTGACATAGCAGGCTTTAAGTCCTTACGTATACAGGGGTGTTTTCTTCTAAACTGAATCATATCCCTGTAGAAATCAAAATATTGCCTGTTCTTTTTAAGAAGATCCCAATTAAGCCAGGACACTTCGTTATCCTGACAATAAGCATTGTTGTTACCAAACTGTGTATTGCCGAATTCGTCACCGGCAAGAATCATGGGTGTTCCCCTACTGCACATTAGCACAGTGATAGCATTGCGCATCATTTTAAATCGAAGATCGTTGATCTCCTGATTATCGGTTTCACCCTCATAGCCACAGTTCCAGCTCCTGTTGTCATTAGCTCCGTCAGAGTTATTCCAACCGTTGGCTTCGTTGTGCTTCTCGTTATAGGCAAACATATCATAAAGAGTAAATCCATCATGGCAGGTAATAAAATTGACTGATGAATCGTATCCGGCATAGCCTCTGCCATACATATCCATGGAACCACAAATACGACTGACAGCTTCAGCTGCAGCCCAGTATTCGCCCTTAAGGAAGGACCTTATACTATCTCTGTATCTGCCATTCCACTCAGCCCATCTTCCCCATGAAGGGAATGATCCAACCTGATACATTCCGCCTGCATCCCAGGCCTCAGCAATGAGCTTTACATCGCCGAGAATAGGGTCAAATGCCAGTCTCTGAAGTAGTGGCGGCGCTTCCATAGGAGCACCGTTCTGATCTCTTCCAAGTATGCTGGCAAGATCAAATCTGAATCCGTCTACCTTATATTCCTCTACCCAGTAGTGCAGACATTCTACTATCATCTGCTGAACCATGGGATGATTGCAATTCAGGGTATTGCCGCAGCCGCTGAAATTATAATAATCTCCGTCGGGAGTCAGCATGTAATAAATATTATTATCAAAGCCCTTGAAAGATATGAACGGGCCATCCTTATTGCCTTCAGCTGTATGATTAAATACAACATCAAGAATGACCTCTATTCCATTCTCCTTAAGGAGCTTTATCATAGACTTAAGCTCAAAGCCTTCTCTGTTGTATTCCTCTGAGGATGCATAGCTTGTATTTGGAGCAAAAAAGCTTACCGTATTGTATCCCCAATAATCGAGTAGTGTCCTGCCATTGATGATACGCTTATCTCTTGTCTCATCAAATTCGAAAATAGGCATAAGCTCTAACGCAGTAACTCCAAGGCGCTTCAAATAATCCACCTTTTCCATGATTCCGGCAAAAGAGCCTCTGCACTTTATGCCTGAAGATTCATCCATGGTGAAGCCTCTTACATGCATTTCATAAATAATGGAATCACTCATTGGTGTTTTAAGCCAGCTTGTTTCTCCCCAGTCAAAGTCAAAGTTTACGACTCTGGCTCTATATGCTTCTTCAAACTTTATTGTCTGCCCCCACACTCTTTGTCCAACAACGGCTTTAGCATAGGGATCAAGTAGTACATGGTTGTAATCAAATAAAAGGCCCTTATCCTCATCCCAAGGTCCATCTATTCTGTATGCATATTCCATGTTCTCAACCTGAAGTCCAAATACAAGCATCGAATGAACTTTTCCTATTCTGTAATTATCAGGAAAAGTAAGGGATACGAAAGGTCTTTCCTCTCCCCTGTGATAAAGAAGGAGCGTTACTTTGGTAGCTCCGTTAGAATAAACAGTGAAATTAACGCCATCAGGAAGAACTGTGGCACCGTTGATATCATAATAGCCAGGACGTACTCTGAAGCCGTTGATAGTCTCAGCAGCAACGATCTGTCTGTTCTCACTGGCTTTTCTATTATCTCTGATATGTACATATCCAAAATTATTCTGTTTAGGTCTTTGTCTTCTGAACTCTGACATATACAATCGTATGAAGTATAAACTTCATTCCCCTCACTTTTTGTAATATAGAATCTTAACAAAATTAACCTAATATAAGTTTATCACAAAATAAGAAAAAAATGGACAAAAAAAAGAACAGATATCCGTCGCCGGATATCTGTTCTATAAATTCATTAAGTTATGCAGGATATGCACCATTCTTGGTGTCAGCGGCTGTAAGATCAACCTTCTCCTGCTGAGCAAGACGATATTTGAAGAAATCAGTAGCAACCTGAGGGAACAGAGCATAGGACAGAACATCCTCATCCTGCTGCTTCCACTGCTTAACATCCTCTTCAAACTTAGGAAGACCGGGAGCAAGCTTATCTGCAGGTCTGCATGTAATAACTTCTCTGTCGCCGATGATCTTCTTCTGAACATCAGGATTGAAGGGCTTGATTGTCTTACCATACTCACCTGCAAGGAGGTCCTTAGTCTGGTCAGTAGCAACCTTATATCTCTCACCCATAAGCACGTTCATAACGGCCTGAGTACCAACGATCTGTGAAGAAGGTGTAACAAGCGGAGGCTCACCGAAGTCCTTACGAACCTGAGGGATCTCCTCAAGCACTGTATTGTACTTGTCACTTGCATTCTGCTCTTTAAGCTGGCTAACCATGTTGGAAAGCATACCGCCGGGTACCTGATACATAAGAGTCTTGATGTTAACGCCAAGAACCTTAGCGTCCATAAGTCCGCTAGCAAGGCACTCTTCTCTGTAAGGTCTGAAGTAGTCAGCAACCTCAGCAAGAAGCTTCTGATCAAGACCTGTATCGAATTCCTGACCCTTGAAGGCCTCAACCATAACCTCTGTAGCAGGCTGTGATGTACCAAGAGCGAAAGGTGAAATAGCGCAGTCGATGATATCAACGCCTGCCTCTGCAGCCTTCATGTATGTCATACTAGCAACACCTGAGGTGTAGTGTGTATGAAGATCAATAGGAAGTGTTGTAGCACTCTTAAGAGCCTTAACAAGCTTCTCTGCCTCGTAAGGAAGAAGAAGTCCTGCCATATCCTTGATACAGATTGAATCTGCACCCATTGACTCGATATCTTTTGCAATGTTCATCCAATACTCTTCTGTGTAAGCATCACCAAGAGTATATGCAAGAGCGATCTGTGCATGTCCGCCCTCTTTCTTTGTAGCCTTAACTGATGTCTCAAGGTTACGAAGGTCATTCAAACAGTCGAAAATACGAATGATATCGATACCATTTGCAATTGACTTCTGAACAAAGTACTCAACAACGTCATCAGGATAGTGCTTGTAACCAAGGATATTCTGACCACGAAGAAGCATCTGAAGCTTTGTGTTCTTGAAACCATCTCTCAGTTTACGAAGTCTCTCCCACGGATCCTCTTTAAGGAATCTCATGGAAGCATCGAATGTTGCGCCTCCCCAGCACTCTACTGAGTTATAGCCGATCTTATCCATTGTAGGAATAATGGGAAGCATTTCTTCTGTAGGCATTCTGGTGGCAATAAGTGACTGATGCGCATCACGCAGAACTGTCTCTGTAATCTTAACTGGCTTTGCCATAATTATTCTCTCCTTTTGTAAAAATTAGAACACTCCGAATACAGCCATAAATGTTCCTGCAACGACTGCGGTACCTACGACACCTGCAACGTTAGGGCCCATAGCATGCATAAGAAGGAAGTTACTGGGATCATACTCTGCACCAACCTTCTGTGATACTCTGGCTGCCATCGGAACCGCTGAAACTCCGGCAGAACCTACAAGAGGATTAACCTTACCGCCTGTAAGAACGCACATAAGCTTACCGAACAGACATCCTGCTGCAGTACCAATAACGAATGCAATAAGACCAAGAACAACGATCTTAATTGTTGTGATGTTAAGGAATGCCTCAGCACTTGTTGTAGCACCTACTGATGTACCAAGCATGATAACTACGATATACATAAGAGCGTTGGACGCTGTCTCCTGAAGCTGACGAACAACGCCACTTTCACGGAAGAGGTTACCAAGCATCAGCATACCGATAAGAGGTGCTGTTGTAGGAAGAATCATACTTACAACGATAGTAACGATGATAGGGAAGAGAATCTTCTCAAGCTTAGATACCGGACGCAGCTGCTGCATGCGGATCTTTCTCTCCTTCTCAGTTGTAAGAAGCTTCATTACAGGGGGCTGAATGATCGGTACAAGTGACATGTACGAATAAGCAGCCACCGCAATAGGACCAAGAATTGTGGTCTGGTTCAGCTTTGTTGCAAGGAAGATAGATGTAGGACCATCTGCTCCTCCAATGATTGAAATAGCTGCAGCCTGCTGATCATTAAAGCCCATGGCAATAGCCATGAAGTAAGCTGAAAAGATACCAAACTGAGCAGCAGCTCCCATAAGGAAGCTCTTGGGGTTGGCAATTAGCGGACCGAAGTCAGTCATCGCACCAACACCCATGAAGATAAGTGACGGCATGATAGCCCACTCATCAAGCAGGTAGAAATAATACAAAAGTCCGCCTACTCCGTTGGATGACTTATCGATAGAAAGCATAATATCAGGATAGATATTAACCAATAGCATACCGAAGGAGATAGGTACTAAAAGAAGTGGTTCGAAATCCTTGGCAATAGCAAGATACATAAAAATCAGCGCAACGACAACCATTATGTAGTTACCGGGTGTCATTGTAGTAAATGCAGTTTGCTGCCAGAGATTCGATAATGTGTTTACAATGTAATCCATTTAACGACCTCCGTTATAGTCATCTCCTAATTTAGTTCATTGTTGCAACAACGCCGCCAGCCTCAACTGCATCGCCTACAGCAACGTCGATACTTGCGATTGTACCATCCTGAGGTGCAACCATAGGAATCTCCATCTTCATAGATTCCATAACAACTACAGCATCGCCCTTCTTTACAGCCTGGCCAACGCTTGCCTCAATCTTAAGAACCTTACCTGCTGCACCGGCTGTTACCTTTACAGAGCCTGCGCCTGCAGTTGCCTTCTTAGCGGGTGCTGCGGGAGCCTTGGGTGCTGCTACAGGAGCTGCTGCTACGGGTGCACCGCCGCCAGCGCCTTCTTCAACAGTTACATCATATACGTTTCCGTTAACGGTAATTGTATAGTTTTTCATTATTTATATCCTCCTAAATAATAGCATTAAGCCTTTTTCCAATTACTAGCCTTGCCGACTTTTCTAACGGATCTTACAACAAAACCGTCTGTGGTGGCACTGCCTTCGTATGCAGCAATAGCAGCTGCAATAACAGCAACAAGTTCAGTATCGCCTGAAAGTTCTTCCTTATCAGCAATCTGAGATGTTACGTTGTCCATTGACTTCTCAGTGATTTCCTTAGCACTCTCGGGCTTCTTCTCAGTGAGCTTGTTAATAAGCGGGAATGCTGAAATAACAAGGGCAATGATAATAAGCACTGTAAATGCCATACCCATTCCAAGAAGGGTGTTAAGTCCGGCACTTCTAAGCTTTTCACCGAAAGAATGATTTACATTCACTGAAATAAGTGTCGGTACGCCCTTTCTGTCAAGGCTGTACTCAAGGAGAGCTGTGTGAGAATTCTCACCTGTGCCTTCGATAGTTGCATCTACCATGAGCTCGCCATCCTTATTTACCCAATAAGTGATGTCCTTAACGCTGATATCATCAGCGATTGTAGCATCGCTGCCATATCCAAGCTCATCCTTTGCATCATACCAGTTCTTATAACCGGCATAGAACACATCGTAGGTAGCCTCATCAAAGCTGTCCTCTAACTGTTCTTCAAAATTGTCAGGTGTAATACCCTGCAAATACATGGTCTCA
The DNA here is from genome assembly GCF_000423925.1 of Butyrivibrio sp. VCD2006. Taxonomy (GTDB): domain Bacteria; phylum Bacillota; class Clostridia; order Lachnospirales; family Lachnospiraceae; genus Butyrivibrio. The sequence goes on along the minus strand of NZ_AUIX01000008.1, from coordinate 168,749 downwards.
AAATAAGAATCTTCGATGACCTGTGCGTACTGCATCAGACCTTCTTTAGAAAAAGTATTCTCATCGTATCTGCTTCCGGCAACTGTATTGTACTGAGTACTGTCGCCACAAGCTGCCAGAGAGAGCATGCAGATCAGCGTAACACCTAAAGCTAAAATCTTATGCTTCACTGTGCGCTCCTCCTTATACTGTAGTATGCTTCCTTACAGGGCGATCTTCACGCTTGCTGTAAAGCATTTCAAAAGCTCCTATTACATATTTTCTTGTATCTGCAGCACTGATGATAGCATCTACATATCCTCTTCCTGCAGCACTCTCTACATTGTTCTGGAGTTTTTCGTAAGCAGCAGCTGTATCAGCAACAGTAGCTGAATCCTTACCATCAGCAATGATCTTAGCAGCGTGCTCAGCATTCATTGTTCCGATCTCGGCATCAGGCCAAGCAAATGTCATATCAGAACCGATTGCCTTAGAGTTCATTACAACATAAGCACTGCCATATGCCTTGCCAGTTACAACATTTACCTTCGGCACTGTTGCAGCAGCAAGAGCAGCAACAAGCTTAGCTGCACTCTTAGCAACATGTCTCTCATCGCACTTTGTTGCGCCAAAGCCCTTCACGTTTGTAAGTGAAAGAACGGGAATCTCAAATGCATCACAGAAGCTTACAAGGTCTGCAGCCTTATTGCATGCATGAGCTGTAAGAACATTATCAAACTTCTCTGCTACTTCACCCTTTTCATCATAAACAACGCTTCTGTTAGCGATAACACCAACAGTTGCACCATTAAGCTTGATGAAACCTGTTACCATTTCCTTAGCGTAATCTCTCTTTGTCTCAAAGAAGATTCCGTTATCGGAAATCTGTCTGAGCATAAGTGCGGGATCATCTACGCTACCATCGAGATTCTCGCATACGCGGTTAAGATCGTCTGCGCACTCATCAAAGCTCTCTGTATCTTCGTTGTTGGAAGGAAGAAGTGAAACGAGTTCTCTAATCTGAGCATAAAGTGACTGCTCGTCAGCTACAACATCAACATTTCCTGCCTCACTACCCTGCCATGCAGCAGATGATGTGTCACACTTCTCCTTGCTGTTACCTTCAAGGACATTGGGAGAATTAACAAAGAGCTTACCACTCTTTTCTTCCATAAATGTAAAATCTGTCATTGTGGGGAAAAGTGCAAGACCGCCACCGCATGATCCAAGAATAGCTGTGATCTGCGGAACCACTCCTGAAGCACTTACCTGTCTGCGATAGATCTCGCCGAATGCATTAAGTGCATCAGTTGCCTCCTGAAGACGAAGTCCTGCTGAATCAATAAGACCGATTACAGGTGCTCCCATCTTAAGAGCCATATCATAGAGACCTGCTATTTTCTTAGCATGCATCTCTCCTACAGAACCACCAAGGACGGAAGCATCCTGCGCATAAACGTATACAAGCTTACCGCCGATTACGCCATAGCCGGTTACTACACCATCAGAGGGTGTCTCTGTCTGCTTCAGATTGAAATCCGTGCTTCTTGCTTTCACCTGAGCGCCGATTTCAACGAAACTGTTTTCATCAAGCAGAGAAAAGATTCTCTGACTTGCCTGAGAAGAACTACTCATTTCTTCACCTCCGTAATATATTATTAAGTGGCATTTTGTTTTTGGCTATAAAAAAACGGAGATATTTTCATAGCGCAAAAACCACAACTTAAGTCATGTTATAGTATAGCACAAATAAAGGGCATGGAGAATACTCCATACCCTTATTTTCTGCGCTTTTTTATGCATTTTTTATTAGAATTATTAAAAAATAATAAAGCCTTGTTTTTATATATCCAGCTTGACACTTATCTCTTGTTCAGCTTCCTGTTTAAACTCTTCAACTCGCACCGCATCCAGCGAAGGAAGCTCCTCAAGAGACTTCACTCCAAAGCTTCTAAGAAACTGCTCCGTTGTGCCGAAAAGAAGCGGCCTTCCAGGAGCATCAAGTCTTCCAAGCTCCTGCACAAGATTAAATTCAACAAGACGATTAACCGCATGATCGCTGTTAACACCACGGATTCTCTCTACATCAAGTCTTGTGATGGGCTGCTTATAGGCAATTATTGAAAGCGTCTCCATAAGTGCATCTGTAAGTGTAATCTTCTTAGGTGTCTTAGCAACCTTGATCAGATACTCATACATATCACTTTTAGTGCAAAGCTGAATTGAATCCTCAAGCTCTATAAGACCTATTCCGCTGTCGCTTTTTTCGTATTTTTCTTTTAAATATTTGATCTGATCCCTTACATCTTTAAGGTCTTCATCAAGTGCATTGCATATAGCTGCAACACTCACGGAATCACCCATGGTAAAAAGGATCGCTTCAATAGCTGCTGCTCCCTCTTCTCTTTTCATCTCATCCTCACTTTACTGCAATATTTGAAGTGATCATAATATCACCGAAGGTCTCATCCTGCTCTATCATGATTTCTCCAATCTTCATCGCTTCTAAGATAACCAGGAAGGTTACGATAATCTCCACCTTGCTTCCCTGTTTCTCAAGAAGCTGCTTAAAGCTGAATCTGTCATGCTCTCTTATGTAAGCCTTGACATATAAAGTCTTCTGGTCAAGGTCAACGGATTCCTTTTCAATCTTACCGAATTTACTTCTGATAGGATCGACCTTATCCTCCTGTCTCCTAAGCAGTGCCTGAAAAATCTCGTTAAGCTTCGACAGATTGGCATCACCCAAAAGAGCATCATAGTCGATTGGTTCCTCATAGGACATAACTTCATCCGGGATGTTTTTCTTACGGAACATATGAGTGTCGGCATTCATCTGACGGTCTCTCAGCTCATCTGCCATGTATTTATACATCTTGTATTCCAAAAGCTTTTCAACAAGCTCTGCTCTCGGATCTTCCTCTTCTCCCTCTTCATTAACTTCCTTGGGAAGAAGCATTTTGCATTTTATATCTACCAGAGTTGCTGCCATTACAAGGAATTCACTGGTAACTTCCATATCATCCTTCTTCATCGCTCTGATGTATTCCATATATTGCTCTGTAATAACAGCTATCGGAATATCATAGATGTCTATTTTGTTCTTATCAATAAGGTGAAGAAGCAGATCCAGAGGCCCCTCAAAAACCTGCAGCTTAACTTCAAGCGCCATTATTATTCCTCTTGTATTTATTTTTTATCCGCAATCAGGTTTATCACGCATATTTCACCGGGATTATTAAACCTGACTCTGATAGAGTGAGTTGAAAGTCCTTTGCTGAGAATCATTTTGGACTCGCCAATCTCATACAATCCCCCATCATACTTAGGGAAAAGTGTAAGTGCCGGTGAAATCACGCCTCCAAGAATAGGAAGTCTAATAATTCCGCCATGGACATGTCCCGATACTGTCAGATCCGCTCCCCATTCCTTGTATCTGTCAAAAAAGATCGGGTTATGAGCAATAAGAAGCTGAAATCTATCTGCACAGGGCACGCCGAAAAACTGCTCTATATATCCTTCCGGCATTTTGTATTTAATTATTTTTCTAAAGAACTCATGTCCAAGTTCCAGGCCATGAATCTCCATATTCAAATCTTCAAGGTAAGTCCCTTGGTTTCTTAAAACAACACATCCGGCATCAGTTATCTTTTTTTCATACCCACGATATGCTATTTGTTTAAAACCCTCAAGGATATCCATTTTATTTTCATGATTGCCGTTAGCTGCATAAACAGGATATCTGGAACAAAGCTCGGCTACAAAATCTGCTATTTCTTTATATCTGTTCAGTCCAAGCTCCTGAGATGCCGTAAGCATGTCACCTGCTATCAGAATAACATCCGGTGATATATCGTCTATTGCCTTTATTAGTCTGCAGTTACCTTCCCCAAAAGAATTTTCATGCAGGTCTGAAAGCAAACAGAAAACAGCATCTTTTTTCAATTTATCCGAATGAACCTCATATCTGGTAACTATAAAATTGTTCATATCGTGATGTATTACAGCGATCACGAATATTACCAGTAGAGCTATAACAAATAAAATAATATACGCCATAAAAATCCTGTAAGATAAAAATAGTCCTTGATTATAAAACCAAGGACTTGTTTTTATTAATTATATTTACGTTTTCTAGCTGCTTCAGACTTCTTCTTGCGCTTTACGCTTGGCTTCTCGTAATGTTCTCTTTTACGAATCTCCTGCTGGATGCCAGCCTTAGCACAGCTTCTCTTGAAGCGACGAAGTGCGCTGTCTAAAGTTTCATTTTCTTTTACAATAACTGTTGACATTCTTTACTCTTACCCTCCCTTCAGACCCTTCCTTAACGGATGTCCAGGGTTATTTGTCATGTATTTATTCACATAACATCTATAGATTATACCATAATTTTTCAACCCGTCAAGCACAAAAATATAAGGGTTTATTAGATTTTTATCAATAATCGTTATTTCGATATTTAGTTATTTGATTTGCGTATCAAGTGTTTTCTCAGCTTCAGCAATAGCATCAGGAATACCTGCAGGATTCTTACCACCTGCCTGAGCCATATTGGGACGTCCGCCGCCGCCACCGCCAACTTTACCTGCGATAGCCTTTACAAGATTACCTGCGTGTGCGCCCTTGGCAATAGCTCCGTCAGTTGCCATAGCCATAAGGTTAACCTTGCCATCATTCTCAGAAACAAGAACAACTACACCTTCTGAAAGCTTAGTCTTGAGCTGATCTCCAAGATCTCTAAGACCATTCATATCAACGCCCTTAACGCTCTGAGCGATAAGCTTAACGCCCTTAACATCAATTACGCTGTCCATTACATCACCAAGAGCAGCCTGAGCTTCTTTGCTCTTTAATGACTCGTTCTCACTCTTAAGAGCCTTGAGTTCTTCCTGAAGCTTCTTAATGTGATCAACAAGGTCAGCAGGATTTGTCTTAAATGTCTTTGCAGCATTTCCAAGATTTGACATAGCATTCTCATAGTATGCTCTTGCATTATTACCTGTAAGAGCTTCGATACGACGAACGCCTGCAGCAACACCACTCTCAGATACAACCTTGAAAAGACCGATGTGACTTGTGTTTGCAACGTGAGTACCGCCACAAAGTTCGATAGAGAAATCACCCATGTTAACAACTCTTACTGTTTCACCGTATTTCTCACCAAACAGAGCCATTGCTCCGGTCTTCTTAGCCTCGTCAATTGACATTACCTTAGTATCTACAGGAAGTGCAGACAAAATCTTCTCATTGACAATATCTTCAACCTTCTGAATCTCATCAGCTGTCATTGCCTGATGATAGCTAAAGTCGAATCTTGTCTTATCGGGATCCTGATAGGAACCTGCCTGTTCTACTCCATCGCCAAGAACTTCCTGAAGTGCCTTCTGAAGAAGATGTGTTGCGGAGTGGTTACGGCATGTCTTAGCGCGGTTCTCAGTATCAACATTAAGTGATACCTTATCAGAAGTCTTAAAGCTTCCACTTACAACCTCACCCACATGAGCAGTTCTGCCGCCTGCAACCTTAATAGCCTCAGATACAACGAACTTTGATCCGTCAGGACCGATGATCTCACCGATATCTCCTACCTGGCCACCCATTGTACCGTAGAATGTAGTTTTGTCAGTGATAATTGTGCCCTGCTGGCCTTCTGTAAGCTCATCTACAAGTGCCTCAGCACCTGCCATAGCCACAACTGTTCCATCGCAGCTAAGAACTTCATAACCAAGGAATTCTGTTGTTACAGACTCATCAAGCTCATCAAATACACCTACACCTGTTGTAAGCTTAGCTGAGAAGTTCTGATTATCTCTGGCCTTCTGCTTCTGCTCTTCCATGGATTCAGCAAAGCCCTTCTCATCAACGCTAAAGCCTTCTTCCTGTGCAAGCTCTACAGTAAGCTCTACAGGGAAACCAAATGTATCATAAAGGAAGAATGCATCCTTTCCTACGATTTCCTTCTTACCTTCAGAAGATGTCTGATCAAGGATCTTCTTAAATTCCTTCATACCGTTTTCAAGTGTTGACTCGAAACGTGTAATCTCTCTCTCAAGCTCAGTAAGAACGAACTTCTCATTCTTTGCAAGATGCTCATAGCTCTCTTTATATTCATCAATATAAATCTGCGCTACACCAAGAATCTGATTTTTGCCAAGTCCAAGTGTTCTAGCATGTCTTACAGCACGACGGATAAGTCTTCTAAGAATATATCCGGCACCGGTGTTGGAAGGAAGAAGCTTAGCCTCGTCTCCGATGAGCATTACTGAAGTACGTGTATGATCTGCAAGAATTCTCATTGATCTTGTAGTCTTCTCATCAGCTTCGTACTTGATTCCGCTTTCCTTCTCAATATAAGCGATTACAGGTGCGTGAAGATCGATCTTGTAAACATCATCAACACCATTAAGGAATGCAAGAATACGCTCAAGTCCCCAACCTGTATCAACGTTCTTCTGAGAAAGAGGTGTAAGGTGACCATCGTGGTGCTTCTCATACTGCATGAAAACGTCGTTACCGATCTCAGTGTACTTACCACAATGGCAACCAGGACCACAATCAGGACCGCAATCCGGTATATCCTTTACATAGAACATCTCACTGTCAGGACCACAGGGACCATATTCAAGTCCCCACCAGTTATCCTCGGCAGGAAGATAGAAAATATTCTCAGGCTTAAAACCTGACTCTATACGATACTTAGCACCCTCCTCGTCTCTGGGAGCATTCTCATCTCCTGCAAAAACGGTAGCTGCAAGATGATCAGCATCAAAGCCAAAGAGTTCTGTCAAAAGCTCATAGCTCCACTGGCAACGCTCTTTTTTAAAGTAGTCACCAAGTGACCAGCTTCCCATCATTTCAAAGAATGTACCATGGCTCTTATCACCTACTGAATCTATATCGTTGGTTCTAACGCAACCCTGAACGTTGCAAAGACGTGTTCCGAGAGGATGCTTTTTACCAAGCAGATAAGGCATAAGAGGCTGCATTCCTGCAACGTTAAACATAACGCCTGTTGATCCGTCGGATACAAGTGAAACAGCGCCACAATCAACATGTCCGCGGTCGATATAGAACTGTTTCCATGCTTTGCGAAGTTCGTTAGCTGTAAATTGTTTCATTTCCATACTCCTTTTTAACCCTCATCCGCCCTTCGGGCACCTTCTCCCAAAGGGAGAAGGCAGGGATTTTTAATCATCTTCCCTCCTTGAAGGGTTTTAATCATCTTCCCTCCTTGAAGGTTTTTAATTATCTTCCCTTCTTGAAGGTTTTTAATTATCTTCCCTCCTTGAAGGTTTTTAATTATCTTCCCTTCTTGAAGGTTTTTAATTATCTTCCCTTCTTGAAGGTTTTTAATTATCTCCCCTTCTTGAAGGGTTTTAATCATCTTCCCTTATGGGAAATGCTTTATATTTTCTCAAAATCAAAAATCGAATTTATCTGAGAAGAATGCCTCGAGCTCGTCGATTGCGATTCTCTCCTGCTCCATGCTGTCACGGAAACGTACTGTAACCTTTCCATCTGTCTCGGAGTCAAAGTCATAGGTTACGCAGAAAGGTGTACCAATCTCATCCTGTCTGCGGTATCTCTTACCGATGTTACCTCTGTCATCAAACTCGCAGTTGTACTTCTTGGAAAGCTTAGCATAAATCTTCTCAGCACCCTCATTGAGCTTCTTGGAAAGAGGAAGAATACCGATCTTGATAGGTGCAAGTGCAGGATGGAAACGAAGTACTGTACGCATATCAGGTGCTTCTTCTGTTCCAAGGTTCTCCTCATCATAAGCTTCGCAAAGGAATGCAAGAGTTACACGGTCTGCACCAAGTGAAGGCTCAACGACGTAAGGAATGTACTTCTCCTTAGCCTCATCATCAAAGTACTCCATAGGCTCACCGGAAGTCTCCTGATGTCTTGTAAGGTCATAATCAGTTCTTGAAGCGATTCCCCAAAGCTCACCCCAATCTGTGAAGGGGAATGCATACTCGATATCAGTAGTATGATCACTGTAGAATGAAAGCTCTTCCGGATCATGGTCACGAAGTCTTAAGTTCTCTTCCTTGATTCCAAGTGAAAGAAGCCATTCATAGCATGTCTTTCTCCAGTATTCAAACCACTCGGTCTGTGTGCCGGGCTTGCAGAAGAACTCAAGCTCCATCTGCTCAAACTCTCTGGTTCTGAAAGTGAAGTTACCGGGTGTGATCTCGTTACGGAAGCTCTTACCGATCTGGCAGATACCAAACGGAACCTTCTTACGTGATGTGCGCTGTACATTCTTGAAGTTTACGAATATACCCTGTGCTGTCTCGGGACGAAGATATACAGTGTCCTTAGCATCCTCAGTAACACCCTGGAAAGTCTTGAACATAAGGTTGAACTCTCTGATAGGTGTAAAGTCATGCTTACCACAAGACGGGCAGGGAACGCTGTGCTCCTTGATGAAGTTCTCCATCTCTTCGTGTGACCAACCATCTACAGAAGTCTCAAGCTTGATGCCATTCTCAGCAGCAAAATCCTCAATGATCTTGTCTGCTCTGAATCTCTCATGGCACTCTTTACAATCCATAAGAGGATCTGAGAATCCACCAAGATGACCTGAAGCAACCCATGTCTGAGGGTTCATAAGAATAGCGCAGTCAACGCCGACATTGTAAGGGTTCTCCTGAACGAATTTCTGCCACCATGCCTTCTTAACATTGTTTTTGAATTCAACACCAAGATTACCGTAATCCCATGTATTGGCAAGTCCGCCATAAATCTCACTACCGGGATAGATAAATCCTCTTCCCTTGGCAAGTGCAACTATTTTGTCCATTGTTTTTTCATTAGCTTTCATAACCAAAACCTCTTTCCGAGCATTACGCTCATATATTATTAAGAGCAAATGCTCAAATATTACTTATTAAGTACAATGTAGGATGTTGAACCATCCGCTGTTTCAGAGAGATCAACCATATACTTGTCGACTATTTTCACTCCCGGTGAAACATATTTTATCTTATATGGAAATGCTACTATATTCTTACTGCCTGTTATCACTACGTGCTCATTTACAAGTGATGCTGCCTTTTCCGCATCTGCGGGAGCCCCGTTTACATCAAGCAGGTTATTAACGTCAATCTTTCCGGTAATTATGGCATCCGAGATTGTAACGTATGAAAGTGATTCGCTGTTAAACTCCGAGTAATCCTCAGCATTGCCAAACTTGATCACCATTTTGACTTTACTGCCATCTTTTTCAAGAGAATCAAACTCAGCTGCGCCTTCACCCTTTGAGACAATAAATGCATTTATCTCATTCTCGGTCATCTCCTGAAGCTCAGCAGTATCATAATAATTCTCAGCAAAATCTTCAATGATGGTACTTACAATTTTGCCATCCTTCTCTATGACGATTGAAGATCTGTCAAGCCCCGATACATCACCACCCTTGCCGCAGCCTGTAAAGGCAAAAAGCATTACGGCTGTCATGGCTGTTACCATGATTTTCTTAAATATTCTGTTATCCATTCATCAACCTCATAAAAATATAACTTGAATATGCGCAATCCCTGCGCACACTTTTATGATTATATAACGCATTTTGCTGTTTTTCAATTGGTTATTATACAGCAGATAAGGCATTTCATATAATCGTGCTAAGCATCTCCAGACTGTTAAGTTTTCTGTCGATGAAGCGTTTTCTATAAATATCACAGATATGTTCCAGCTCTAAAAGGACCTCTCTCTTAACTGCAAAGGTAAATAGCTTTGTTATCGGAGCTGTTCTTATGAATTCAAGAGTATATGCCGTTGAGCCATCATAATCTCTGTCAGTTGGAATTCCGGGAAATTCACCGTTTATTACAAGACTCTTTATTTCATACACGCATTTTACCAGCCTATTATCAAGCTTATCCGACTCAAGAGCTCTTAGGGACTGATAAAGCAGTTTTAAAACTTCTCTCTCATCATTGTTCTCTCTTGTGTAATAATCAGCAAGCTCTAGAAAAAACATGCCATAAAGGGAACACGTAAAGTCCTGTCTGAAGTATTCAAAATAATTGGAGATATTTGCCTGCTGAATGTTATAGGATGACCTTCCCTCATAGAGAGTAAATTCTCCAAAACAAAAAGGTTCAACCGATCCGGCAAGATGACTTCCCGGACGTCTTGAACCTTTTGCAAAAGCAGTGATTTTACCACGTTCGGAAGTAAGTATAGTAACCACGAAGTCATAATCGCCTACGGGTGACCTTTTTATTATCATTCCATTTACAGTGGTAAGTGTGGTCATTAGTTATCTCTTATTTCCTACTTAGTATTCTTATAGCCAAAATTCTTCATTTGTATAGTGTCATTTCTCCAGTCCTTTCTTACCTTTACGAATAACTGGAGATTGACTCTGCAGCCAACCAGTTTCTCAATATCAGTTCTTGCTGTGGAACCGATTTTTTTAAGCATTGAACCGCCTTTACCTATAATAATTCCCTTGTGAGAATCACGCTCGCAAATAATAGAAGCTTCTATATCCATTATGTTGCTTTCGGCTGAAACCTCTGCCGCATCCTTTTCTCCGCCCTTAAGCGCTGCAAGCATTGCTTCAAGATCAGGAGCTTCCTGTGATGAAACAGTATTTGCTTCTGTCTTTCCTTTTTTCGGAGGATGAACATGCTTTGATTTTTTTTTCTTTGTAGCTTCAGTCACCTGCCTTGTTCTCATGGTTTCAACAGTAACAGCTATACCATGGGGAACCTCATCGGAAAGAAGTCTAAGTGCTTTCTCTCTGATAATTTCGGCAACGATATCTCTCTCTGACTGATCGGTGAGCACCTCATCATCATAAAAAGGATCACCATAGGGAAGCCTGTCGTAAATCCTCTGCATAAGCTCATCGAGGTTGTCGCTCTTTAATGCGGAAACAGTAACGATATCAGCATAATCCATTTCCTTTTTATAGGCTTCGATGAACTTTTCTAAATCCTCACCGGATACAGTGTCTATTTTGTTTATTACAAGTATGACCTGTTTATTGCATTCTCTTAGCTGATCAATGATCATATGCTCGCCGGCACCGATGAAGGTACTGGGTTCAACAAGCCAGAGAATAAGATCAACCTCTTCAATGGTCTTGGTTGCAACCTTGACCATATACTCACCGAGCTTGTTCTTGGATTCATGAATACCCGGTGTATCGAGGAACACTATCTGACCGCGCTCATCAGTATACACTGTCTGAATCCTTCCCCTGGTTGTCTGAGGCTTATGTGAAGTAATCGCAATCTTCTGACCGATAAGATGGTTCATCAGAGTTGATTTTCCAACATTCGGTCTTCCGATCAGGGTTACATATCCGCATTTCATACTGTTATTCTTTTGATTTTCCTGCATAAATAAGCTGCTCCACTTTTCCGAATAAATCCTTGTTCTGCATAAGCTTATTGCCATCACCTACTACGCATAGACATTCATCTGAAAGGAACGCATCAACGTAAGCTGAGAGGCTGCGAATCTTTTCCTGATCTGTTGCAAGAAGTGTGTCTCTGTCATGCTGCATATCCTCAAGACTTGCATTGCACATATAGACAGTAAGTCCATACGCACCCTTTGTTGCAGGTGTCTTAGGAGTATCAAGATCACTTATCGCTCCAATGATGAACTGAGTGATGGTTCTCTCATCAGCTTCAAAGTTCTTCAGGTAGTCAGAAGCCTGCTTAAACACTTCAATACTTCTTGAAAGATGAGGATCTCTGTAGGTTACAAAGTATGAATCACCATTCTTGGCAAATCCGCTCATGCATCCATAAGCTCCGCCTAGAACTCTTATATTCTTCCAAAGGTAATCGTAGCCAAGCATAACCTTGAGGACTCTTAGTGATCCGTCATATTTAAGTCCCTTTGTTGCAAAGTTTCCTCCAAGGCATACATATTGAACCTGTCCTGCTGTCTGGAAAGCCTCATTCTTTTTCTCGCATGTGATGCTGAAGCCCACAGTGTCTATCTCTTCAGTATGAAGACCTTCCGCAAAGGCTTTTACCTTGTCCTCAAGACCTACATATTCCTTCTCAGATGCGGTGTAATCAACGAGAAGATTTTCAGGACGGAAAATAATCCTGCAGAGTTCAAGCATGTTATCAACTATTTTGTCTGCTGCAGACTCGTCATCCGCTATGCTCTCCCTTACCTCTTCCAGGAGTCTGTAACCGCCTATTCCTGAAACCATATCAGAGATCATAGCAGGCTTGGAAACATAAGACAGCGCTCTTAAAGCTGCACTGTGATGTCCTGCTCCTGCCAGATCGGAACGAGCCCTACTGCATGTTTCATCAAGGATTTCAGTCATCCTCTTTTTATTATCAAACTTAGTTCTTAAGATGATCTCACTTACAAGATCAAATGCTTTTTGAAGCTGAGGGTAAAGCACTTTAGCACTCACTTCAAAGGTGGTCTTAAACTCAGAAACTTTATTTGCATCTGTATATGTGCTTATAGACCCATTTATTCCACCCGTCTGAAGATTGATCTCATTATAAAGATCAGCATATGAATAGTTTTCAGTATCCATCATGCCAAGGAAGGTCTTTAGCATAGGTGCATACGGAAGCAGTCTGTCAGGCACCTTGCTCATATCAAATACAAAGTTCAGATATCCGATTCCATTTGTGAATACGTTGTGGAACAGGATCTTCTGATCGCCTGCCTGTCTAAGTTCATTGTAGAACTTATCTACTTCTTTTCTGATATCATTTCTTGTAAGAAGCGGAATCTTAGCAAGATCTTCCGGTCTGTCAGGTTCCTCCTGATATGCCTTTAAATCTGCGGTGTCCTTAACAATCTTATCAATCTCTTCTTTACTAAGACTGTCTCGATACTCCTTAAGTTTGGTTCTAAGTGTTTCCTCTTTCTCCTCTGTAAGTCCCTTTTTAGGTTCCATTGTGAGGATGGTACTATGTGTATTATTAAGAAGATAATCCTCTATCAGTTTTTCAAAATAGCCTGTTGAAACTTCATCCTTAAGAAGTGCAAATGTATCATTAGCCTCAACGTTAATCCAGGGCTTCATGTCATCATAAAGCCAGCTGTCCAAAACCTGGAGTCCGTAAAGAAGTCCCTTGGGGAATCTTCCGAAGTCAGCTTCTCTATACTTAAATTCATCTGCATTAATTCCGGCAAGAAGAGCCTTTTTATCAATGCCGTTCTTAACCTGGTCTCTTAAAACCTGCTCGATGGTTGAAACAAATTCTTCCTTCTGCTCAGGATTGGCATTTTTGGCTACTATTGAAAATACAGGCTGAATTATGCCGTTGTCGTAGTCGCTAAATACCTCGCTGCCAATTCCCTTGTCGATAAGAGCTTTTTTAATCGGAGCTCCGGGTGCTGAGCAAAGCGCATAATCCAAAACATCAAAAGCTACATAGAATTTAGGATCAAGGCTGCTTCCAACAGCATAATTAAGTGAAAGATATGTATTATCCTCAAGTGAATCCTCATTGAGAATAGGATAAAAGTCCTTTATATCCTTACGCTCATCAAATGCCTTCTGAATTTCTATTTCAGAATCTACTTTTATACTATCAAATGCTGAAAGGTAGTTCTCATCGATATATGTAAGCTTTTCAGCCATATCCATATTGCCGTAGAGATAGATATAGCTGTTAGAGGGATGATAATACTTTCTATGAAAATCAAGATAGTCCTCATATGTGAGGTTATATATCTCTTCGGGATCTCCACCGGATTCGATTCCATAGGTTGTGTCAGGGAAAAGTGATTTTCTTATATCTCTGGCAACAACTTCATCGGCAGATGAAAAAGCACCCTTCATCTCATTGTAAACGACACCGTTTATCTTAAGCTCATCATCGGCACTTTCCATTTCATAGTGCCAGCCCTCCTGCATAAATATCTTCTCTGTTTTATAAATATTAGGATAAAACACTGCATCCAGATAAACATGCATAAGGTTCTGAAAATCAGCGTCATTGCAGCTTGCTATGGGATAAACCGTCTTATCGGGATATGTCATAGCATTCAAGAATGTATTTAATGAGCCCTTTACCAGTTCAACAAAGGGATCCTTTATCGGAAATTCTTTTGATCCGCACAAAACAGTATGCTCAATGATATGCGCTACACCGGTTGAATCCTTGGGCGGTGTTCTGAATCCAATATAGAAGACCTTGTTATCATCATCATTTGATAAAAGAGCAACTCTTGCCCCTGTCTTCTTATGACGAAGAATATAACTTTCAGAATTCAAATCGTCTATTCTTCTATGCTCTAATACTTCATAAGTATTAAGTTCTTCAACTCTCATACAATATCCTCACAAATTAAATATCAAAATCATCGCCCGGAGCGATGTTAATATCAAAATCATCCTTACGTGAAACAGGTGCCTTGTCTTTAGGCAGATTCTTCTCATCAGCATTTTCAGAACCGCCAACGGAAAGAATTCCAATATCCTGTGTCTGTAATCTGTTCATGTTAAAGTTAGGAACAAGATCCTCCTCATCCTCCTCGCCCATAGGAAGTACCATTCCCTCAGGCACATAGCGAGGTGTCTCCTGATTCTTTTCTATCGGGCCTTTTTCGGTTTCAGGAATATCGTCCTGTAACTCTTCAACATTTTCTGTAATATTTTCTTCTATGTTGTTTTCTCCTGATGTTTCTGCTTCTTCTTTTTCTACTTCTTTTGTTTCTACTTCTTCAGTCTTTTCTTCTTCAATTTTATCTTCTGCAATTTCTTCGGTAACTGCTTCTTCATCAACTGTATCTTCGTCAGAAGCATCAGAATTATCTTCATCTGCAATAGCTTCTTCATAAGCAGCTTCTTCGAGAACAGCTTCCTCTGCAACAATTTCTTCCGGAGTTACTACTTCATATCCGTTTTCTGCTGTCTCATCCTCAGGTTCATTTTCAGTAGCCTTCTCATGTGAGTAGATCTCGATTTCATTTACATGAATCATTGCAGCAATTCCGCAGCAGATCAAAATTACCACAAATGCTATTATCATAACTTCACTGTTAGCAGCTGTTTCTCCAAGGAAAACAGAAGCCACCAGTCCAAGTACAGAGCACATAATAAAAGGGCTTGTCTTTGTGCATCTCTTCTTAAAAAACAGAACTGCCGGAATCAGTGCTGCAACTAAAAGCCCCAGTGCAAGATAAGTATTGTAGGGGGAACCCTTTACCATGAGAAGCCATGCGTTTTCGTTATAGCCATAGAATCTCCAGGTCCAGTGATAATATGTATCGGGAATGCTGTCCGGTCCTCCCTCGTATATAAGCATTGCACCAAATGAAAGCACACCGGCAATGAGCACAATTATCTCATTTACGCATACATTGATTGTCTCGCCATACATATCATAAAGCACCCAGGCTGCGATCAAAAATGGAATAACTGTAGCGCTTGCAGCCTCAAAATAAATCATAAAGCCAAGGAAAGCGCCAAATAATATACTTATAAGCTTGTAATACCAACGTGTTGATGCCGCAGTATAAAAGCCATAAACATACAATATTGTGAGCATCAAAAGGAAAAAGAATGCAGTAAAAGTAAGCTGCGAAGAAGCAACACTTTTAAGCGAGTATCCGAATGATGGTATCGCAATAACAGCTATCGATCCTGCAAGTGCGGGAATCATTCCAAGCACAACTCTTATCGAGATGTACAGGAACAAAACAAGTAATAATCTAAGAACAAGATGTAATGCGTAGGCTGTATTAAGAGAATTACCAAGAAATCCCATAAATACCTTTAATACAGCTACATAGGCCTTATCGGCAAAGCTTGAAAGGATTATGTCCTGGCCACTGGCAGCAATAACCGCACTGTCATAAAGCTGAATATCTCCGGTAAAGTCTTTTACAATTGACTGAGAATATCCAAATGCAAAGAATGCAGCAACTAAAATGACAATCGGTAATAATATCTCAAGCCATACTGGTTTCTTAAAGCTATCAAGGCCTGACTTTTTCACAATCCCCTGAATGGCTGCGTTAAATACAAGTCCTAAAACTATAGCCACAAGGATACCACATGCTGCAGTTCCTCCGGCAACATAATATCTGTCATAAGACGGAAAAAGCCCCGAAATAAAGCCGGTAACTCCTATGGCAAATATCATTCCCACTAAATAAATTACCCAGACACAAATCCCCATCCATGTCTTTTCAAGCTTCATCTCAAGGCCTCCCCAAAAATGTTATTTTTTATTCTGCGTTGCTGTCATCCCAGTTGTGATATACTGCCTGAACATCATCATCCTCTTCGAGAATATCAAGAATTCTCTGGATGCACTTTACGTTGTTCTCATCATTAACCTCAACATAGTTCTGAGGGATCATTGTGATCTCAGCAGAAGCTGATACGATTTTCTCTTTATCAAGAGCCTCAACCACGCCCTGGAATGCCTCGGGAGTAGTAAGGATTTCGTAGCTGTCATCTTCCTCGTTGAAATCATCTGCACCTGCATCAAGAACGAGCATCATAAGGTCATCAGAACCCATCTGGCACTCTTCTTTATCAATAAGAATCTGACCCTTTTTATCAAACATGTAAGATACACATCCGGGTGTTCCAACGTTACCGTTACCCTTAGAGAATGCTGCTCTTACATTAGCTGCTGTACGGTTAGTGTTATCTGTAAGAGTATCAACAATGATAGCTGTGCCGCCAGGACCATATCCTTCGTATGTAAGGTTCTGGTAGTTTACACCACCGTCAGCTCCTGCAGCCTTCTTGATACCACGCTCAATTGTATCGTTGGGCATGTTATTTGCCTTAGCCTTAGCAATAACCTGAGCAAGCTTGAAGTTATTGTTCGGATCAGGGCCGCCCTCCTTAACTGCTACTGCAATCTCACGTCCGATAACTGTAAAGATCTTACCCTTTGCAGCATCGTTCTTCTCCTTCTTATGCTTAATGTTAGCGAATTTTGAATGTCCTGACATTGTATCCTCCTAAAAAGTTATTAATTTTCTTTATTTTCCTGATCGTCTTTAGTATCCTCGGATTTTTCATCTTTAATCCTTTTAACTAAAACGCTTTGGATCATGTGGTTCTTGACCGAAAGGATCTTGAATGAATATCCCTCGATCTCTGCAGTAAAGTCCTCACCCTCCTCAGGAATCCTGTCCAGTTTGGAAATAAGAAGGCCGTTTACTGTTTCAAAATTGGCATCTTCAAATTCTATTCCAAACCTGTCTTCAAGATCCTCGAGAGGTGTCTTTCCTTCGATTATGAATTCATCTTTATTGGATGTAGCCTCTATGTAATCCTCATCAGCATCATATTCATCCATGATGTTACCAACGATTTCCTCGATAATGTCCTCCATGGACACAAGACCTGCAGTTTGTCCGTATTCATCGATTACGATAACCATCTGAGTCTTGGACTTTTGCATATCATGGAAAAGGCTGTCAATATTTCTGGTCTCCGGTACATTTCTGGGAGATCTCAGAAGTCCTCTTGTTTTCCTCAAAGGTGTATCATCGTCCGTGTGCTCGGAGAGCTTTTTCATGGCATCTCTTATATGAAGTATTCCGATTATGTGATCGATATTGTCGAGATAAACCGGAAATCTACTGTTGTTCATATCGAGCATGAAATTAACTGCTTCCTTGAGCGTGGTATTACCGTCGATGCACACCATAGCCTTTCTGTTGGTCATGATGTCCTGAGCCTGTTTATCCGAGAACTCAAAGATATTTGAGATCATGTCTGCTTCTGAGTCCTGAAGAACGCCCTGCTCCTGACCTTCGGAAACCATTGATTTGATTTCCTCTTCAGTTACATCGTTATCATCCGCATCCCAGTGAAATCCGAATATTCTTAGGATTCCCATGGCAGTTAATCTGACAAGCCCTGTAAACGGACTAAAGAAGCTTATTATCAGTGAAATAGCTCCAACACCAAAATATGCCCATTTTTCAGGATACCTGGTACCCAGTTTTCTCGGTATGAGCACTCCTATGGTGAGTATAACGTACATAAGCAGAATAAAAGCTATTACATAAGAGATGATCTGCAAAAGTGCTACATTTGTAATATGACTGCTCATGAGACCATATGTGAAACTGCTCAGTTCTCTGATATAAATGACACCGAAAATCATATTGATAAGGAGCGTTAGGAGCTGAATAGTATTGATGTAACGTCCCGGAAACTCAAGTATCTGTTCAAGCTTCTTAGCAGATTTTTTCTCTCTTGCATGAAGCGGATTATTTGAGTCCTCATCCTTATCATTGTTCTTATAAATATCATCGGGTTTAAGATTCTCGATCGCTGCACCAAAGCCATAGCATAGCACATCAATCAGCATCATTGTTATAAATATCAGTATAAAGGCAGTGACAGTGGGCCCACCATCGTCCATCTATATTCATCTCCTTTGCTATCAAAATCGCAAAATGCGTCAAGTTAGAATATAGCATTTTGCGCACTTACAGTCAAGAAAACGGGAATTTCGTCACCCCTTGTCATCGTTTTTTCGTTAAAGTAAAATATTAACATGATATCAGTATTTTTTGAGTTCCTAACGAGAGGACTCATTTGGATTATAAAAAGCATATTTGACATGATCGCGTTTTTCTTAAGGCAGCTTTTCAGACTCTTTCGTCTGTTTCTTGTTATACTGCCCATTACAGGAATCGTCTACAGCCTCTTGTTTATATCGCTCACAATTGAGGTCATAGCCGGAGAAAATGTCATTTCATCCCTGCTCCCAATTACTTTTGATTCCACAGGTGTCAGAGGTATTATTGTTGATACATTAAGGGATTACCTATCCGTTCTTTCGGAATATGGCGGTACACTGATGTATTTTATACTCTTTATGATTCTTCTTATTCTGGCCGTTCCGATTTCGATTGTATTCATAGGCGTCGGCACCTTTGCCTACTCCGGAAAATACCTTTTAGTAATTGTTCTTGCTGATTTATTTTTCTATCTTATAGGCAGTGTTATTTCAAGAAAAACGGCAACTGACATCCTTAAAAATCGATACAGGAGATTATTTCCTACTGTCGGCAGAAAGCTCAATCAGAAAAGCTATGACAAATGGCTTCAAAAGCACCATGAAGAATTTGAAAATGATACCTTCTCCCATTCCCGTAAAAGAAGTGTATTAGAAGAATTCTACAGTGAAGATGCAGTTGATGATCACTATGAAGATGAATACGATGAAGATTACTTTGAAGATCAGTACGAATATGAAGGCGACGATTATGAAGATGACAGCTACGAAGACGATGAGTATAGTGATGAATCTGATCTTTACTATGATGATTACTATGAAGAGCCTGAGGACAGGCATAAAAACAGGCAAAGCTCTAAAAATGCCAATCCGTCACCATCCTTTGATTTTTTCGCCGGCTGTAATTCTTTAGAATCCGCGAACAGAAAATATAAATCTCTCGTAAAGCTTTATCATCCTGATAATATGGACGGTGATACTACCGCCCTTCAGGAAATAAATATGCAGTATAGCGAAATTAAAAAGCGGCTTGGATAAGTGATTTCACTTTTCCATAGCCGCTTTATTTAAAGTTCAAAGTCTTTCAGAATCTTACCGTCTTTTACATAAAGCCTCGGAACACGGCGATTCAAATTACAGGTGAATTCATAATTGAATCTCCCACTAAGCTCCCCTAGTTCCTCCACTGTTATCTTGGCACTCTCACCTTCGCCGAAGGATTTTTCGGATTCTCCTATCAGAATAACCTCATCCCCTTCCTTCGCATTGGGAATTCCTGATATGTCGACCATAAACTGATCCATGCATATTCTTCCAAGAATCCTTGCCTTTTCACCATGAATAAGTACATAGCCCTTACCACCTGACAGGCTTCTTGGATAGCCGTCTCCATATCCTACCGGAATTGTAGCAACCCTCATTCTCCTGTCGGATACGAAGGTCCCTCCATAGCTCACCGGTGTGTTCTCAGGTATATCCTTTATGTAAGATATATGGCTGTACATAGACAAGGCAGGTTTAATATCTATCTTGTTTCTGCTCACTTCCTCAGAGGGCCACATTCCATACATTGTGACGCCGCATCTGACCATATCCATATGAGCTTCCGGTAAATCAATAATGCTTGCACTGTTAGCGCAGTGAACTATAGGAATTTTATAGTCATTTTCCTTCTCGACCTTTTTAACAAATTCATCAAACTGATTTAATCTGCTATGAGCATCATTTAGATTTGCTTCATCTGCTCTTGCAAAATGTGTAAAAATCCCCTCAACTTCAATCCCATCCGTCGCGAGAACTGTTTTTACAAAGTTTTCACCATCAACATCAGGTCTTATGCCAATCCTGCTCATACCACAATCGACAGCTATATGAACGTGAAATATCTCTTTACCGCCCTGTGCACGTCTCTTCTTAACACGCTCTGAGAGGTGTTTTAGCATATCATATCTAAATACCGCAGGTCGTATATTTTCCCTAAGCATTCTCTCATAAGCATAGGGGAATGTATAACCGAGTACCAGTATCGGCTTGCTGACTCCGGCCTCTCTAAGTTCAAAAGCTTCTTCCGCCGTAGCAGTTGCGAATCCCCAAATGTAGACATCGTTTTGCAGCATCCTTGCTATTGGCACCGCACCATATCCATATCCATCGGTTTTTACAACCGCGAGCATCTTTGTGTTTCTTGGTAGTGAGTTGTACATGCAATCAACATTGTGTGAAATCGCATCCAAGTCTATTTTTGCATATACTCTAGAAAATTCTTCAAGCATTTCCGTGTCGCCTCTGATTTCTTTATGTATTATGTTTTAGCATGATTGTTTTATTAAAAAATGAGCATCATCCGATGTTTCCTGAAAATATCTCTCTAAGGCTTCCCGAAATATCTCTGGCAGTCATTCCCTGTCTGCCATTCTTAACAGCAGCCATATCTCCGGCCACGCCGTGAAGGTAGGCCCCCACAACAGCAGCCTCTAATACATTGGAATATCCTGAAAGAACAAGCGCACCAAGAAGTCCTGCAAGTACATCTCCGCTTCCCGCTGTAGCCATTCCGTCATTGCCGCTTATGTTGATATAATTTCCGGTTCCATCTGAAATAACACTTCTAGCATCTTTACATATAATACTAGCATGAAATTCTTTTGCAAGCCTTGCGGTTTCATCCATTATGCAGGCTCTGCAATCATGTATGTCTCTTCCCGCCAATCTGGAAAACTCAGCAAGGTGAGGGGTCATGATAATGTCTGCTTCATACTCAACCACAAGCTCTCGTATTTCCTTGTTCTCGGAGATTATGTTGAGTGCATCCGCATCAAGAATCAACGGTATTTTGGCATTTTTCAGAATTATTCTCATGATCTGTATGCCGGAGTTACCTTTTCCAAGTCCGGGGCCACATACAATTGCATCAGCCCATTCAATTGATTTTAAGAGGTTCTCGGTATTCTTCTTAAAATCCTCACTATTTCGGGGTTCCATTCCATCCTCGCGATAAACCTCCGTCATAGCTTCCGGAAGAAGTGTCTGAATCGCTGACAAATTGGCCTCTTCAGTGAAAACCTTCACCATTCCTGCACCGCTTCTTATGCAGCTCTCGGACGCCATAATACAAGCCCCGCTGATCTTTCTGCTTCCGGCCGCAATCAGGACTTTACCAAAAGATCCCTTGTTGCCTGCAGGATTTCTTGGGGGTAAGAGTTTTCTTGGTATTTCATTTTTTTCGGGGATATCGACATATTTAAACTTAGGGAAATCTCCTAAGAATCCATCCTCAGTTATTCCGACATTAACAATATGTATCTCACCTGCATGTGCAGCTCCGGGATAGAAAACAAGTCCCATCTTCAAAAAGCCGAAGGTAACGGTCTCATCGGCCCTTATGGCATTACCGTGAACCTGTCCTGTATCCGTGTTAATTCCGGTGGGGATATCGGCTGCGATCACATGGGGGAATTTTCCATCATAATCTTCTCTTGAGTAATTTATCTCCCATACCGCCGACATATAATCACCGGAAAGATCCCTTGTGCAGCCTATTCCCAGCATGGCATCAACTATGACGTCGCTCTTTTTTATCTGCGTGCTAAGAGTTGCACTGTCAAAGTCGACAACATCTATTCCATAGGAAAGCGCTATCTTAAGCTGATTGCTGCAGGCCTTTGATCTTTTTGTGCTGGAAGCTTTATCGCTAATGCTGTGATTAACCAGTACCAGGGTAACATCAATTTTATCCTGATAGAGAAGTCTGGCAGCAGCTATGCCGTCTCCGCCATTATTCCCGCTTCCGGCAAGAATAAGCACTTTCCCGCCTTCAGGAAGTGCCTTTTTTACATATTTGCATATAGAAAGCGCCGCCCTCTCCATCAGTACATCCTGAGGAACTCCAAACTCGGAAATGGTAGCTTCATCACATCTCTTCATTTCGGCAGCGCTTACAACGTATTTTGAATTCTTGTCAATCATCTGTGAATTTTTCATCTTCAATTATTATCCCATTATGTTCCTTCATACCTGGCTTGATCACAGGGTGTCTTCTTTCAGGATTGTACTTAAGGTCAAACAGATCTATGACCTCGGGACCGAAAATATTGTGCATATATGAATACACATTAAAATTCTCCAGCTCCTTTTCCTGCATACGGATAATATTTTTCTTTAGCTGTACCCTGACCTTGGATACCCACTCATCAATAGCATCAATCTCGAGAGAATTATCATGGATTCTCTTATAGAATATATTCATTGTCTCAACCATAAGCTGAATATCTGTCTGATAGATTTCTCTGGGGAGTCCTAACATTTCGTCCTCGCACTCCTCAATTTTTTCATTGCATTCCTTGATAAGCCTGGTATGATCATCTATCTCAGCTTCAATCTTCTTTCGCTGCTTGGGGCTTTTGTCAGCATCGTCCCTCAAAACAACTATTTCGCCAAGAAGCTTTTTCTTAAGTCTTTTTATATCCTTTATTTTCTCTCTGGTTTTTTCCTGTTTACCAACAAGCGCATTAAGCTCAGCCTCAAGCTCTTTTATCTTTTCTGTCTTGGGGCTTAGTAAAAATAGCTGTTGCCATTTTGAATCTTTGGAAAGTATGGGTATGTCCTTTCCAACGAGAGCATCAGAATAATTATCCTTAGCCATATTGGCATCCTCTTTAGGGTTAAAACATCATTACTTCCTGGAACTATGGGATTTCTCGTATCTGTCAATGCTATATGAGAGCTTCATAAGTGAATCGGACAAATGAACATTTTCAACCTGAACATAATCAGGAACCTCCAAATCCACATGTGCAAAGTTCCATATAGCCTTTATTCCGCACTTTACAAGCTTGTCAGCCATGGGAACAGCCTGATCCTTCGGAATTGTGAGGACTGCTATTTCAATCTTATTATCTCTGACAAACTGCTCTATCTCTTCCACAGGCCTTATCTCTATATCTCGTATTTTCTTGCCATGGAGTTCTTCATTTAAATCAAATGCACCTTTAAAGATAAATCCTCTGTTAAAGAAATTATTGTAACCGGAAAGTGCCTGTCCAAGATGACCTGCACCAATGATGATAAGTGTATGCTCTCTTCCGAGACCAAGTATCTTGCCTATCTCATCATATAAATACTCAACATTGTAGCCATATCCCTGTTGTCCAAAACCACCAAAGTTATTAAAGTCCTGTCTTATCTGAGAAGCTGTGACTTTCATGATGTCACTGAGTTCCTGGGATGAAACTCTGTCTATTCCGCGATCCTTTAGCTCACCTAAATATCTGAAATAGCGGGGCAAACGACTGATAACAGCCTGCGAAATTTCTTTTCTCGCCATATATCCTCCATACTTTGCCGATAAATTATGTTTATATTATACTGCTCTTTAAATTCGGCTATTTTAATTATACTATCTGTTAAATTTTCGTCAATCTTGTAAATTGCATTTACAATTTCTTTAATAAGGATTTTATGAATAGTTTCGAATTATGAGAGCTGCGTTGCTGATTTTTTGCATAAGAAAACAGCCCTTATCAGAGAAGACCTTACTTATCTCTGTTAATACCTGATACTTTTCCTCAGATATGTAAAATTCATTTGAAAATATGTTTCAATTCAGATATTTTCTAATGAAATTAACTTTTAATAAACTGCATATTTACTATTTCTTTAATAAGTATTTTATAGATAATTTCGAATTGCATACTATAATGACCCTAGCTTCGTATGTAGTTTTTTGGAAGTGGAGATTGAAAATATGGGAATGTCAATTGACGGTTTAGGTGCATATAGTATGTACCAGACCAAACCTATGAATTATACCTTGTCCAATCAGGCACCTGTTTCCGACGTATATGATAAGCACAAGGCAGTTGGTGATATTTCTACCGTTGCCCCAGTTGTTTATCCTAATGCACAGGAAGTTAAGGTTGGCGAAGTAGCCTCTACTGATGGCAAAGAGGAATCTTTGAAGGTAAGTCAGCAGTATAACCAGATTGCATCTAAATTTGGCAATACTACGGTAGGCTATGGAAGAGATATGACAGGATATTCATATGGTCAAGCAGGTAGCTCTTTCGACGCGTTTGCATGATGATAATAGCCCGATATGAAAAAGGACGCCCCGGGTATATATGTTGTATGCATATATACCCGGGGCTGTTTTTATTCCCCTCATCCGGCACTTCGTGCCACCTTCTCCCTAAGGGAGAAGGCAAAGGATTTATCCCTTCTCCTTTAAGGAGAAGTCAGAGGATTTTTCCCCTCTCCTTTAAGGAGAAGTCAGAGGATTTTTCCCCTCTCCTTTAAGGAGAAGTCAGAGGATTTATCCTTTCTCCTATAAGGAGAAGTCAGAGGATTTATCCCTTTCTCCTACAAGGAGAAGTCAGAGGATTTATCCCTTTCTCCTACAAGGAGAAGTCAGAGGATTTATCTCTTCTCCAATAAAGAGAAGGCAGAGGATTGTTATTCTTATATTACTGTATCACTCACTAAGAGTTTCCCACTCATCATAGAGCTCTGCAAGGCGGGATTCATTGGCTGAGAGTTCGTCGGATAGCTTGCGAACCTTCGTTAGATCTGTTGCGACCTCAGGATCTGATAATTCTTCGTTTATCTTATCGTTTCGCTCCTCAAGCTTTGCAATTTCATCCTCGCACTTTTTAAGAGCAGCTTCCTGCTTACGCTTTCTTGCAGCTTCCTCTTTTTGAGCTTTCCAATCGGCTGCTCCTGAGCCTGAATCACTGTCAGATGCTCCGGTTTTTGAAGCAAGCTTACCAAAGCCTGCGCCTGAAGTAGCATCGGAAGAACTCATTTCAATGCCTCTTCCGAAGGAAGAATTATCTCCCTTTTCAGCAATTGCTCTGGCTGTCTGTTCCTCACAGTGTTCCATGTAATAATCATAATTACCAATGTAATTCACGATTGATCCATGAGTGAGATCAAGTATTCTGGTTGCTGTTCTGTTTATAAAATATCTGTCATGGCTAACATAAAGGACAGTTCCTTCATAGCCGCAAAGAGCATCCTCAAGAATTTCCTTACTTGTAATGTCAAGGTGGTTTGTAGGCTCATCAAGGATAAGGAAGTTTGCTTCGGAAAGCATGAGCTTAGCAAGGGAAACTCTTCCCTTTTCACCACCTGACAGATCACCTATTCGTTTGAATACGTCATCTCCTGTGAACAGGAATGCCGCAAGTGTATTCCTGATCTCGGTATTATTCATTGAAGGATATGTATCGGAAAGTTCTTCAAACAATGTCTTTTCATTGTGCAGAACCTGATGCTCCTGATCATAATAGCCTACATGAACCTTTACTCCCAGGATGATCTCTCCATCATCAAGTGTCTCCATGTTGTTGATTATTTTCAACATGGTGGTTTTTCCTGTTCCGTTATCACCGATGATAGCAACTCTCTCTCCTCTTTTTATATCAAAAGAGATGTCCTTAAAGAGCTGTTCATTTCCAAATGACTTGGCAATCCTGTCAACATGCATTACATCATTGCCGCTTACACAATTAGGCTTTAATGTGATTCGCATGTCGTCTCTTACTTCCGAAGGCTTCTCAAGACGCTCGATCTTATCAAGCATCTTCTCTCTGCTCTCAGCACGCTTAATGCTCTTTTCTCTGTTAAACTGCTTAAGCTTATCTATTACCTCTTCCTGATGCTTTATCTCAGCCTGTTGGTTTAAATATGCCTTTAGCTTGGCAGCCCTTATCTGCTCACGCTTTTTTGCATAGGCAGTATAGTTGCCAAGATAAACATCAGCATTTGTCTGATCGATTTCAATAATCTTCTGAGCAATGCGATCAAGGAAGTATCTGTCATGGGATACGATAAGCACCGCTCCCTTATAGTTCATAAGGTAACCCTCAAGCCATCTGATTGAGTTCATATCAAGGTGGTTTGTAGGCTCGTCCAGAATGATGAGATCAGGGCTTTGCAAAAGGAGTTTACCAAGAGCAACTCTTGTCTTCTGACCTCCTGAAAGAGTAGATATCTTCTTATCAAACTCCTCTTCAGAAAAGCCGAGTCCCTTAGCAACGCCGATAACCTCACTCTCCCATGCATAACCGTTTTTAAGCTGAAATTCATGGTTCATCTGAGCGTATCGCTCCATGAGCTTATCAAGTTCCTCACCGCGCAAAATATCCATCTGCGCTTCAGCAGCTCTTATGTCAGTCTCAAGATCGATTACATCTCTTTTCATCTCCCTTAGTTCTTCATAGATGCTGTGAGCGCTGTCGATATTCTGGTTCTGAGCAAGATAACCGAATGTTGTCTCTTTTGAAAATGTAACGGTTCCACTATCAGGAGTAAGCTCACCTATGATCATTCTTATAAGCGTAGTCTTACCGGCACCGTTTATACCAACAATCGCTGCCTTCTCATTATCCTCAATATGAAAAGATACTCCCTTCAAAACATCCTTGCCGTCAAAGGATTTTGAAAGATCATGACAATTTAAGATCAAAACAATTATTTACCTTTCACTTTGTTTATTACTATCTTAGCGGCACGTTTAGCAGCATAGGGTCCTACCAGTTTAAGCTTATCTTCAGATCTAACCATCGTACTTGCTTCAGGTATATCCCTTGATAAATGAATAGCATCAAACTCACATTTTGTTGTGCAGAGTCCGCATCCTATACATTTATTCTCATCCACTGTTGTGGCACCGCATCCAAGGCATCTGTTTGCCTCAGTTTTTACCTGTTCCTCGCTAAGAGTTAATCTTAAATCATCAAAGGTATCTTTTGCAACACCTGCTTTTTTGCCCGGAACCTGACGAGGTGCATTATCAAAGCTTTCTACCTTGATATCATCCTTATCAAGCTCTATGAATTCCCTACGGTCTCTTGCAAGATCAAGTCTGTTACCGGGATGAACGAAACGGTTCATGGAAACGCATGCCTCACGACCACCTGCGATAGCATCGATTGCAAATCTGGGTCCTGTGAATACATCTCCACCTGCAAAGATATCGGGCTCTGCTGTCTGGAGTGTAAGAGAATCAGCAATAATTCCTCCGTTAGGACGAAGCTCTACTTTTGTACCCTTAAGAAGATCACCCCAAACGATAGCCTGTCCGATTGACAACAGAACATTCTCACATTTAATTGTTATGGTCTCGTTCTCATCATATTTAGGATTGAATCTTCCATCTGGATCCTTTACGGAAGTACATTTCTTGAAGATTATTCCGGTAACCTTGCCGTTCTCTGTAAGAATTTCCTTAGGTCCAAAGCCGTTTAATACTTCAATTCCTTCTTCCTTTGCTTCATCAACTTCATCCTTTGCAGCAGGCATTTCCTTTTCGCTCTCAAGACAAAGCATTGTAACCTTGGAAGCTCCGGCTCTTACTGCGGTTCTGGCAACATCAACAGCTACGTTTCCGCCACCTACTACAACGGTTTCACCGACTAATTTCTCACTGTGATCAAGATTCACCTTTTTGAGGAAATCAACACCTGTCTGAACGCCCTCGGCATCCTCGCCGGGAACACCTGCAAGTCTTCCGCCCTGGCATCCGATAGCGATGAAAAATGCCTTATATCCCTGCTTTCTGAGTTCATCTATTGTTACGTCTTTTCCTACTTCAACGCCGAACTTAAACTCAACGCCCATCTGCTTCATGACATCGATCTCAGCTTCAATGATGTCCTTCTCAAGGCGATAACTGGGAATACCATTCATAAGCATTCCGCCGGGACGCTTTTCTTTCTCGAATACAGTTACAGGATAACCGTCTCTTCTAAGGAAATATGCAGCAGAAAGTCCTGCAGGACCGCCACCGATGATAGCCATCTTATAATCATCAGACCACATTCCTCCATCATGCTTCTCACAAAGCGGTACATATCTGTTATCCTTCTTTAGGTCAAGAGATGCGATAAATTTCTTGATCTCATCAATTGCAAGGGGCTGATCGATTGTTCCTCTTGTGCAGGCATCCTCACAGCGTCTGTTACATATTGCGCCGCATATCATAGGAAGCGGATTGTCCTGCTTAATAAGCTTAAGGGCATCCTCATATCTTCCCTCAGCAGCCATCTTGATATATCCCTGAACTGAAAGATGAACGGGACATGCTGTCTTACAGGGAGCTGTTCCTGTCTCATAGCAGTTTATCTTGTTATCATCACGATAATTGTAATTCCACTTATCAGGCCCCCACTTCTGACCATCAGGAAGCTCTACCTTGGGATACTCAACCTCTGTTCCATCCTTTTTGCAAAGCTTCTGACCAAGCTTAGCTGCGCCTGCGGGACATACCTCTACGCACTTACCACAGGCAACACACTTACTCTTATCAACATGAGCACGATATGCGGATGCTGAAAGATTAGGAGTATTGTAAAGCTGTGATGTTCTAAGTGCATTACATACGCCGGGAGCACAGTTACAGATAGCAACTATTTTTCCTTCACCGTCAATATTGGTTATCTGGTGAACATAGCCGTGTCTCTCCGCACGCTCAAGAATCTCATAAACCTCTTCTTTTGTTACATAGTGGCCAATTCCGCGGCTGTCCATATATTCAGCCATGTCGCCCATACCGATACAGTAATCACCACGGATCTCGCCACTTCCTTCGCCTCTCATAGCCTGCTGCTTTCTGCAGGAGCACTCTGAAATACCGAATTTATCATACATGTCTATCCAACGTGAAAGATGTTCTACAGGGACAGACTGATTTTCAATTGAAATTGCCTTTTCAACAGGAATAACATGCATTCCCACTCCGGCTCCTCCGGGAGGAACCATCTGTGTAATCCCGCCAAGGGGAAGCTGTGTCATAAGGTTGAAAAATGTTGCAAGCTGCGGGAACTCATCTGTGAGCTTCTCCTGCATCATCATAAACTCAGCAGAGCCCGGTACAAAAATAGGAAGCTCGTACTGCTTATGCTTATCAGCAGTCTTGGCACGGTTCATCTCGATGATACCGATCCACACGAGACGATCAACCATCTTCTGAGCATCCTCTACGCTCATTGAGTTCATTTTAGCAAGCTCCTCAATGCTGTAAGGAACTCTTGTCTTCTTGAAATTTAAAAGAAATTTTACCTGAGACTTATCAAGAATCATATCAAGCATCCAGTACTCCGGATCCCTGTTGTTGATTTTGTTAAAAAGCTTCTTCACATAGCGGTCAGTGATAAGTGTTGCCAGCTTTAATACAAGCTTCTCCTTCTCCGGATCCTCCGCCACGTAATTCGGATCCTGCCAGTAATCATTTTCATTGATCATCGGATCCCCGATTTTCCATTCGCTAATACTTTTCCCCATTTAGAAATAACCTACCTCTCTAAAAAAACTATATGGTGCATGGCACCTAAATGCATTTAATTTTATCATAATTTCGTACCTTAAATTGTCTGAAAATATGCCATTTTATGCGCTTTGTCGAATTTTCACGCACTTGTTATCAACGAAATATTATCAAAAAAAACACGTCCAAAATATCGTTTCTATTTTGGACGTGTTTTATGTATTTTATCAAAAACTATTAGTATTTAGTTTACTCCATAAAGAAGTCTTGCAAGCTCAGAATTCTTATCAAGAATTATTGTTTTCTCACCGCCATTAAGTGATTTTTCCATTGCTTCGAGAGATCTTACAAAATTGTAGAACTCTGCCTTTTCCTCGGTGTTATATGCTGCAGAATGGATATTCATATATTCCGCCTCACCTTCACCTTCAAGGGTAGCGGCTGTTTTCTCAGCATCAGCCTTAAGGATGGCAACCTTCTTATCTGTTTCGTTCTTGATCTTCTGTGCCTCTGCATTACCTTCTGCAGTATAGGAAGCTGCAATATTATTTCTCTCTGATGTCATACGCTCATATACAGCGGTTCTGTTGTCGTCAGGGAGGTCAAGAGCCTTGATCTCAGCTGTTACGATTTCAACGCCGTATCCGCCCATATCAGAGTTAGCATCCTCAGTTATAAGCTTTGTCAGAACTTCGCCGCGGGATTCAATAACCTCATCCTGTGTCATTGATGAAATCGCTGTCTTTGTTGCGTTATATACAGCAGCTTCAATTCTCTCCTGTGCTCTTGTATCTATCGCATTAAGTGACTGAATGTACTTAACAGGATCTGTAACTCTCCAAAGCACATAGGTGTCTGTGATCATTGATTTCTTATCCCTTGTGATTACATCTGATGAAGGGATATCGTAAAGCTTTGTTGCAGCATTGATTCTCTGCGTTGTCTGCACGAAAGGTGTGATCATTTTAAGTCCTGGTTCGGTTTCAACCTTTACGATTTTTCCAAACTGTCTTACTGCCACAAATTCCTTCTGATGCACTGTATAAAGTGAGTTACCAAGTATAATGCAGCCGGCTACAAGAATTATTGCAAGTAGCGTGCCAAATATTGTTTTTTTCATCTATATTTCCTCCTAATGCCCTACTATTATTCACCTTCAGTGGTTTCTTCTTCTTGCGTTGAAGCAGCACTGCTTGCTGCGATTCCTTCCATTTCATTACTGAAATTATCAAGAGGAAGAATCTCCTGTGTCTGTCCATCGGTGATTATAAGCTTTGTACCGGGAAGAACGTTCTCAATAGTCTCATAAAATAGTCTCTGCTTTGTAATAAGCGGATACTTGCTGTACTCCTCGTACATGCTGTTAAACTTCGCAGCTTCACCTTCAGCCTCAGCTATACGGGATGCCTTGGCACCTTCAGCGTTCTGAACGATTCTGTCAGCCTCAGCCTCAGCTGCGGGAACCTGCTCGTTCTGATATTTCTTAGCGTTATTTACAGCTGTTTCTTTTCCCTGCTTTGCAGTCTCAACGGCTTTAAATGCCTGCTTGATCTCATTCGTCGGAGGCTCAGCATCCTGTACTGAAACGTTCACAACTGACAATCCCACATTCTGTTCCGTGAGCTTTTTTGAAAGAAGCTCTTTTACATCAGACTGAATCTGTCCCTTAGCGGTTGTGATAACCTCATCTACAGGGTAGTCGATAACTGTAGATCTTATGCATGCAAGAGCCACGTTCTTCATGATTGTCTCAGGATCATTAGTGTTGTAATAATATGCAACCGGATCATTGACCTTATATTCCAGATAGAAATCAATATCTACAAAGTTGAAGTCTGAAGTGATCATTATTCCCTCATCCTCAACTGTGATATTCTGTCCGTTTCCATCAATTACATATCCGATTCCGATGCCATGAGTTGTCATATCAACCATGTGTACTGCCTGAATGAAAGGCACTTTAAAATATAATCCTGCGGAATTAGTTGCTACTACCTTGCCAAACTGGGTAACTATGGCCTGCTCCTGCTCACTTACATTATAAAATGAACCGAAAACAGTCATAGCAAGGAATATACCAACTACTACAGCAATAACACCCTTACCCCAGTTGTGCTGTTTATAATGTACAACCTTATCCTTTTTTTTTGTTTCTGAATCCATAATCTAACTCCTCCAAATCTTATAAAAAATATCTTTTGGTTATAAAAAAGTATATTAAATAGCTTTTATTTTCTAAATACTAAATTTTGCAAAATACACTTCTATAACTCTAAATCAGCGCATTTTTAGGAAACGCGTGCCCTACTATGATAAAATTTTCATGGGCACAAAGTCAAGATAATCTCCTGAAACAAGGCTGTATTTTACTCCATTCACATTTCCCATAAGGCTGTCATGAAAGCGCTCCTTGCCGTGACAATGCGCATAAATTACCTGTTCAGCCCCATAAGCCTCGGCCATATAGGTAAAACGGCTTGTTCTCTCATCAATGGATGTCGGCGGATAATGAAGGAACATGATAAATTTTTCAAAGCCTTCTGCTCTTGCAGCTTCAAAGGACACCTTCAGTCTTTTTGCCTCACGCTCGATAAGCATATCAGCATGCTGCCTTGTATCCAGCCCTTCATAACAATATCCCTTGGTTCCTACAATTGCGTAGTCACCATAGGGATAAAAGTTGTTCTGTAAAAACAAGAGTCTGCCTTTAAACATATCATTAAGGCGCTGGGTCTTCTTTGCATTCCAGAAATTATCATGATTGCCTCGAATAAGGATTTTCCTGCCGGGAAGGTTTTCTATAAATTCAAAATCTTTTTCACAGTTTTCAAATCCCTTCCCCCAGGTGTGATCCCCGACAAGAACCAGAGTATCTTCCTCTGTCATAAGTTTATTACAGTTCTTTTCAATTTTCTTTTCATGGTTTTTCCACACCTTGCCAAAAATATCCATAGTCTTATCAGACTGAAAGGCAAGATGCAGATCACCAAGTGCGTAAAGTGCCATAAAACCTCATCCGTAATTCTTAATCTTTTGCTGTTCAAAGAACTCATCGATATTTGCAAGGAGTTCTGCAGGCGGCATGGTCTTAAGAAGATATTTTTCCGGCTTTAGTGACAGAACCTGCATCACACTCTCCTTATCACTTTTAACCGTAAGGAACATAACAGGTATACTACTTGTTGCAGGCTCGCTTCTAAGCATCTCAAGGACCTTGGGGCCTGTTGTAACCGGCATTTCATAATCCAAAAGAATAAGATCAACTTTATTCTTCGCAAGAAAAGTAATGGCATTCATTCCGGAATTCGACATAAATACCTGATATTTTTCAGACAGCCAGCTCTTAATTGTTCGCAGCATGGTGCCATCATCATCAACCACCAGAATCCTCTTTTTCTGAAGGCGTACCTCTTCTTGTTCAACAACACCTATCATCTGTCTGGCCAGTTCCTTAACGTTAACCGGTCTCTCAAAAACAGCTGCAAAATAATCTTTCGATATTTTCTTATTGATCTTTTCAATCTCATCGCTTGATCCAATGATGCTTATTGAAATATCATCCTCTACAGACTTATCCTTAAGATAGACAAAGAAATCAAGCATCTCATCAATATCGTCAACATATACGAGATACACTGAAGGTCTGTTTTCAATTCTTTCAATCGCCGTGACATCAGCTTCTGCTCTAATTACCTCAAAGCCATTTTCCGTCAGTTCTTTAGCGATCGAAGTTACCATAAAACTTTTCCCGCCACCTACAAGAAGTACTCTCTTATCCATTTCGTCCCTCTTTATTTAAGTTCAAATATACTCCCATTTTCTGTAGTTGAATCAAAGCCTATAAATGCCTTAAATTTACCGGTCTCACTATCGAATTTGTTCTCGATAGTCCAAAATCTAAGCATGTCTTCTTTTATTTCAAAAGATACCTCCCTTGATTCTCCCGGAAGAAGCGTAACCTTTTCAAAGCCTTTAAGCTCTTTTACCGGCCTTACTCTGCTACCTGCCAGATCTCTTATATAGAGCTGAACTGTTTCCGTTGCTTCATGAAAACCGATATTTCTGATGGTTACAGAAGCTTTTATGGAATCCGTCTCATCCTCCTTATACATGGCAGCCTTGCTGATATTGATTTCCGACATTTTGAAATTCGAATAAGTAAGTCCATATCCGAAGGGATATCTTGCTTCATTTGGACAGTCAAGATATCTGGTCGTAAATGCCGATCCTCCATTAGCAGGCTTTGGTCTTCCTGTGGAGAATGAATTATAGCTGATAGGAGCCTGAGCGACGCTGTAAGGGAAGCTCATTGAAAGCTTTCCTGACGGAGAATAATTTCCGCTAAGAACATCGATTATTCCATGACCGCCCTCTGTTCCCGGCCTGAAGCATATCATCAGGGCATCCGATTTTTCCGGAATCTTCTCAAGATCAAGAGGTCTTCCGGTAAAGATCAGCGTTACAATCGTTTTTTCATTTCTGTATTCCTTGCAGATTTTTTTGAACAGATTCATCTGCGGCTTCGGCAGTCTTATATCGGTTTTACTTGTAGACTCACCTGACTGACCGATATTCTCTCCGAGACAAAATACTATCTCATCTGCCCACTCTGCGACTTCCATGGCCTTTTCAAAAAGCTTTTTGTTTTGCTTTTTCTCATCACTAAGGGAGTAGGTTCCTCTCATTGTCTCATCGCCATCAGAAGCTGAGAGGCATCCTCTTGCTGTTTTTATTCTTGTGTCGGAGCCATCATAAAATTCCTTAGCTGCCTTCTTAATGGTGACGGTATCATTCGCATCGCATGAAATAGCCCAGGAGCTGTGAAGTTCCTTTTCCTCCGCATATGGCCCTATAAATGCTATTTTCTTCTCAACCAGTGGAAGGGCATTATATTCGTTTTTAAGAAGTACCAGCGATTTTCTTACTGCATCTCTTGCGACCTCACGGTTTTTAGCGCTAAGACACTCCTCCTTGGCTCTAAGGACCGATGCTCCTCTGTAGGGATCCTCAAACAGACCCAAATCATTTTTAAGCGTAAGAACGCGAAGTACCGCTTCATCAAGAAGTTCCATCTTGATCCTGCCTTCGTTTACGAGACTCTCTAGATTCCTGCCATAAGCCTCAGTACACATATCAATGTCTACTCCTGCCTTCATCGCAAGGTCTGCGGCCTCTTTAAGATTCTCTGCGAATCCCCAGTTCTCCATTTCAGCAATGGCAGCCCAATCAGAAATCAGAACTCCATCAAAGTCCATCTCACCTCGAAGGACATCTCTCATAAGCCATTTGTTTCCAGAAGAAGGAATTCCGTTTAATGTATTAAAGCTGGTCATTACAAGTCTGGCTCCTGCCTTTATCCCTTCGGCATATGCAGGCAGATACTGATCTCTTAAGGTGTGCTCTGAAAGTTCGACATTGTTATAATCTCTTCCTGCAACAACAGCTCCATATGCCGCAAAATGCTTCACACATGAAGCAACATGATCATTATCCTTAAGGTCATCACCCTGATAACCTTTGACCATAGCTGCTACCATTTTTCCATTGAGATAAGGATCTTCACCTGTTGATTCAACAACACGTCCCCATCTGGCATCCCTTACAAGGTCTCCCATAGGAGAAAAGGTTACATGAACGCCTTCTGCTGCGGCTTCTCTTGCCTGGACCTCAGCTCCTCTTCTTGCAAGCTCAGGATCGAAGGATGCACCCTGCCCCAAAGGGCATGGCATAACCGTCTTATGTCCATGGATTACATCAAGCATAAACAGAAGCGGTATGTGGTGAGGATGATTCTCTATATATTTCTTCTGAATCTCAATAACCTTATCTGCTCCCCATATTCCGAGAGTACTTCCGACAAGTCCCTTTTCCTCATCTGAGGCCTCATTATCATTAAGGCCTGTAACCGCGGCATCCTGCTCAAATTCCCATCCGGGAAGCTGAACAAGCTGAAGGATTTTTTCCTTCAAAGACATTTCGTTCAATAAATTTAATAAGTCTTCTTTTTTCATAGTCACCTGTCTTCATTATTTTTTTGTATAAATATTGAAACATATATAAATCATAGAAAAGATGATAATTTATATAAAGAAACAGCGCCGGTTAAAATATCAACCGACGCTTTTATTTTAATATATTTTGGCTTAGATTGCATCAAAAGTCTCTCTGATTGCTCTGATGAATTCCTCGGAATTAAGCTTTTTCGCATTGGGATTTGATGTGATAAGAACAAGGTCCCCGGTCATCTTACCGCTCTCAATTGTCTTAAGAGTTGCCTTCTCCATCTTATCAGCCCAATCAATGAGTCCCTGAATTCCATCAAGCTCACCGCGCTTTCTCATGGCACCTGTCCAGGCAAAAATTGTTGCCACAGGATTGGTAGATGTCTCCTCTCCCTTAAGGTATTTATAATAATGACGCTGAACTGTTCCATGAGCAGCTTCGTATTCATAGATTCCTTCAGGAGAAACAAGAACAGAAGTCATCATAGCAAGTGAACCGCAGGCAGATGAAACCATGTCACTCATAACATCTCCGTCATAGTTTTTGCAAGCCCAGATAAATCCGCCCTTAGACTTCATTACACGGGCTACAGCATCATCAATAAGTGTATAGAAGTACTCTATTCCTGCTGCATCAAATCTGTGCTTATACTCGCTTTCAAAGGTATTATCAAAGATTTCTCTGAATCTTGCATCATATGTCTTACTGATAGTATCCTTTGTCGCAAACCAGAGATCCTGCTTTGTTGAGAGTGCGTATTCAAAGCATGCCTTTGCAAAGCTCTTAATGGAGGCATCCTTATTATGAATACCCTGAATTATTCCGGGACCGTCAAATTCCTGAATTGTCTGTCTTATCTCTGTTCCGTCTTCACCGGTAAAGACAAGCTCTGCCTTTCCGGCACCGGGAACAGCTATTTCAACATTTTTATAAACATCACCGTATGCATGTCTTGCAAGAGTTATGGGCTTGTCCCATGTCTTAACATTGGGCTCGATTCCCTTAACAAGAATAGGAGCACGGAAAACAGTTCCATCAAGCATAGCTCTGATAGTTCCGTTAGGGCTCTTCCACATCTGCTTTAAATCATATTCTTCAACGCGGGCTGCGTTAGGTGTGATAGTTGCACATTTAACAGCCACTCCGTATTTCTTTGTAGCATTGGCACTGTCCACAGTAACCTTATCATCTGTCTCATCACGATATTTAAGGCCAAGGTCATAGTAATCGCTCTTGAGCTCTATATAAGGCTCAATAAGTTCTTCCTTGATCATTTTCCAGAGAATTCTGGTCATCTCATCTCCATCCATCTCTACAATGGGGGTAGTCATTTTGATTCTTGACATAAGTAGCTCCTCCTATACACGCTAGTTAAACATATCCAGTAAACCATTCTTAACCATATTATCATAAGCACTATACATGTGCCTATTTGCAATTTCCTCTGCTCTGTCAGGATCTCTGTCTCTTATCGCTTCCATAATTGCCCGATGTTCGTTGTTTGAGTCCTTGCCTCTGTTTCCAGAGAGAGTCTTCTGCCTTATCAGCCATACATACTGATGATAGTCCTTTAGCAGATGTTCAAGCATTTTTGAATTACATGATTCATAAAGAGTAGTATGAAAGCGGTTATCTAGTTCAGCAAGCTGATCGTGATGTCCCTTGTTCTCGTGAAAATCAGCCAGATAAACAATTTCTTCAAGCTCCTCAAGCTGCTCTGACGTAATATTCTCACAGGCCCATCTTGCGCAAAGACCTTCAAGTCGTGATCTTATCATGTAAATATCACGTACATCGGATGCGCTTATTCCTACTACATAAGCACCTTTGTTTGGAATTATCTGAACAAGGCCTTCAAGCTCAAGCTGTCTTAGAGCTTCTCTTACAGGTGTTCTGCTAACTCCCAGTTCTTCGCCAATTGCTACCTCTTTCAATTCCTCGTGATCAGCGTATTTTCCATTTAAGATATCATCTCTTATTCTGTGAAAAACACGTCCTCTCAGTGAATATTTATCAGTAACTTCCTG
This sequence comes from Butyrivibrio sp. VCD2006, assembly GCF_000423925.1. GTDB lineage: Bacteria > Bacillota > Clostridia > Lachnospirales > Lachnospiraceae > Butyrivibrio. The sequence continues at coordinate 131,019 of NZ_AUIX01000008.1, read as the reverse complement.
CTTTAAATCTTTTTTATCCATATTGCCTCTTCTTATGCGTTTCTGATGCTTCCATCCTCTACTACGATTCCAATAAGCTTTGAAACTTCATCTATTTTGGCGGTAAGCTCTTCATCATACATAACAGTCACACGGCCGTTTTCATATTCACCGTCAACCCATTCCTTAAGGACCTGTACAAGCTTTGAGTCCTTACCGAGGGCATTATCCCCTTTGAGATGATAATGAACATTTATCCAATGTGCAATACCGGCAAGTCCTGATGTGTTAGAAACAGCACTTACAGGCGGTCTTCCAAGGAACTTATCCGTATCGAAGATATTGTATATCTCTTCGTTTTTCAAAAGGCCATCCGCATGAATACCTGCTCTTGTAACATTAAAGTTCTTTCCAACAAAAGGAGTCTGGGAAGGAATATGATATCCAAGCTCTTTCTCATAATATCTTGCAAGGTCTGTGATAACCTGCGTATTCATTCCATTTAGCGTTCCCTTGAGCTGTGCATACTCAAATATCATAGCTTCAAGAGGTGTGTTTCCTGTTCTCTCTCCAATACCGAAAAGTGAAGCATTTACACCTGAACAGCCATAGAGCCATGCAGTAGTGGAGTTTGTAACAGCTTTATAGAAATCATTATGTCCATGCCATTCGATAAGTTCGCTGGGAACACCTGCATTTGTATTTAATGCATATATGATACCCTGTACGCTTCTGGGAATAACCGCACCGGAGAAGTTAACTCCATATCCCATTGTGTCGCATGCACGTACCTTTATCGGAATACCATACTCCTCACGAAGCTTCATGAGCTCAACACAGAAGGGAACAACAAATCCGTAAATATCAGCTCTTGTTATATCCTCAAGGTGACATCTGCATGCAATACCTTCCTCAAGACAATCACGGATGACACTCAGATAATGCTCAAGTGCCTGTTTTCTTGTCATCTTAAGCTTAAGGAAAATGTGATAATCTGAGCAGCTTACAAGAATACCTGTCTCTTTCATGCCGATTTCCTTAACCAGCTTAAAGTCCTCTTTACTTGCGCGGATCCAGCTTGTTACTTCAGGAAATTCATAGCCTCTCTCCATACACTTATATACAGCATCCCTATCCTTTTTGCTGTAAAGGAAAAATTCGCTGGCTCTTATCATTCCATTAGGGCCGCCAAGCTCATGCATCATATCATATATCTTAACAATCTGTTCCGTGGAATAAGGTGCTCTTGACTGCTGGCCGTCACGGAAGGTTGTATCTGTGATCCAAATATCCTTCGGCATATTGTGAGGTACAATTCTGTCATTAAACGGAATCTTCGGTACCTCATCGTAGGGGAACATGTTTCTGAAAACATTTGGCTTTGCAACATCATCAAGAATATACATGTGCTCCTCAATCTGAAGAAGATTGTTATGCTCATTCATAGTGACCGGTCTGTTCTGAAATGTCTCGTCCTTCATTTTTGCCTCCGTAACGCACCTATGCGTTTTCTTTTTCGACGTTTTGCATTATTGTATACAATTATACTTTTTATGTCAACGCTTTAATGCGATAAAGTTGCAGAGTAAAAAAAAGAAGCCCCGCATTTACTGAATTCGAAGCTTCTTTTTATACATATTCCTTATAGCTATTTTAGTTTAAACTGACTGATGAGTCTTGTTAGATCTTCTGACTGCTCTGTCAGGGACTGGGATACGTTACTTGACTCCTGAGCAGTTTCAGAATTACTTTGAACTACTGTGGATATCTGATCAATACCATCGTTAATCTCTTCCATGCTACTAGCCTGTTGCTGTGCCATCTCTCCTGTCTCAATTATCATTCCGGTAATCTCATCAACAGATGCCTGCATTTGCTGCAATGCTTCAGTTGTCTCAGCAACTACATCATTTCCATTTCTAATCTCTTCCATTGTATCCTGAATCAGCTGATGTGTATTTTTAGCAGCTTCAGAACTCTGACTTGCAAGAGCACTGATTTCTTCTGCTACTACAGCAAAGCCTTTTCCTGATTCACCTGCTCTTGCCGCTTCAATTGATGCATTAAGAGAAAGCAGCTGAGTCTGTTTTGCTATAGATTCAATAGAATTGGTAACCTGCTCAATCTCATTAGATGCCTCAGTTATCCTTACCATCGCGTCAGTAACAAGGTGCATCTTCCTAGCAGAGTCATTTGCATCTGACTTAACCTTATCTGCCATGTTTCTTGATCTTTCGGCTGTTTCAGCCATCTTCTTGGTTTGCTCTGTAACAGTAGCAACGGAGGCTGTAAGCTCTTCAACAGCCGCTGCCTGGTCTGTAGCTCCTTCAGCGAGATCTGATGCCCCTCTGCTCATTCCGTTTGCACCCTCTGATACATGATTAGAGGATTCACGTACATGCGAAAGTGTATCTGAAAGCGATTCAGTAATGTTGTTCATTGCTTCATTGATCGGAGCAAAGTCTTCCATATACAGCTCAGGATGGAGTGTACCATGCGTAAAATCACCATCTGCAACGTTCTTTAAGGTATCTCTTATATCACCTACAATCTTTTCTGTTACAGAAGTAGAATCATTCAGATCCCTTGCAAGTTTTCCGAGCTCATCATCTGAAGAATAATCAATATTGATATGAAGATTGCCCTTAGACATTTCATTCGCTGCCTTCGAAATCTCTTCAACAGGCTGAAGAATAGATTTTGAGAGTTTTCTCTTTACATCAACAATATAGATCATTACCAATATTATAATTATTGCAGTAAAGAACGACATAACCGCGCCTAAAATGAGTGAATTTCTATATGCATTTGCTGCTGATTCCGAGGTATCAGATGAAACCACCTTGAAATCCTTTACAGCCACGTCTATTGATGGATATAGAGTATCGTTAAAATAATAAAACAATTCCTCAACAGTCTCACCTTGATCAAATTTGCTGCCAAGGGTTTTTCCATTGTTTTTAACTGTTTCAAGATCCTTTGAAACAGTGCTGATGGATGTTGAATCTCCCATTATCTCAGATAATTTACTAAGATTGGCATCAAATTCATCAAATTTCTCCATGGCCTTACCTAACTGTTCCTGTCTTATAGACTCATCAGGAGAGGAAAGCGCCCACAAAAAAGCTTTCGAAAGTGCCTGCATATCTATTCTGATATCAGCTTGAACAGAATTCATATTGTAATACTTACGATAGATTGTTCTTATGGAAACAACAGCTATAACCAGTGTTAATGCAAGAATAGCGACAGCAACACAGAACATTATGATAATCTGCTTGAATGTAGTATTGAATTTCTCCTGCACTTTCATATTGTGGATTTTTTCTTCATCAACCTGAACAAGACTTTTTATACCCATAATCACCCTCATCATCTACAACAGTGCCATGATAAGAACAAGTATCCTGGCCAACAAAATGTTACAATCTCATTCTAGCAGAATTGTCGTTAGATAGTTTAATAAATATACGATTTATCAGAAATTTTATACTCTTAATAATTTGTTTATGCAGTATAAATATTAAAGCCAGATAGAACCTTCTTAAAAAAGTCACTATCTGGCCTAAATTTTATTTATTATGTACCTTATCGTTATTTCATTACGATATTAACAATCTTTCCGGGTACATAAATCTCTTTGATTATGTTGCCATCAAATTTACCCGCAATGGCTTCCTTAGCTTTTGCAAGAACTGCATCCTTAGGATCATCCTTACCAATTGAGATTGTTGCACGAACCTTGCCGTTAACCTGAACAGCGATTTCAACAGTGTTTTCAACAGTAAGTGCCTCATCATACTCAGGCCATGTCTGCTGATAAAGTCTGCCCTCACCACCGATTCTCTGCCATATCTCCTCTGTTATATGAGGAGCAACAGGATTGAGCATTGTAATAAGAGTCTTGTACTCTGCCTTATTAACAGCATTTTTCTTATAGAAATCGTTAATAAGTGACATCATTGCTGCAATAGCTGTGTTGTACTTAAGGTTTTCGAAATCACTCGAAACCTTCTTGATGGTTCTGTGCATCTCACCCTTAAGATCATCTGAATACTCATCTCCATCTACAAGGATGTCCTGTAACTTCCAAACTCTCTCAAGGAATCTGCGGCAGCCCTTAACTCCGTCCTCTGACCATGAAGCAGCAAGATCAAATGCTCCGATAAACATCTCATAAGTACGAAGTGTATCTGCACCGTAATCCTCAACAATATCATCAGGATTAACGACATTGCCTCTGGACTTACTCATCTTCTCACCATTCTCACCAAGGATCATTCCGTGGCTTGTTCTCTTCTGATAAGGCTCTGATGTAGGTACTACGCCCTGATCATAGAGGAATTTATGCCAGAATCTTGAGTAAAGAAGGTGAAGTGTTGTATGCTCCATACCACCGTTGTACCAGTCAACGGGCAGCCAGTATTTAAGTGCTTCCTTGCTGGCAAGTGCTTCAGTATTGGTAGGATCAGTATATCTGAGGAAATACCATGATGATCCTGCCCACTGAGGCATTGTATCAGTCTCACGCTTTGCAGGACCTCCACAGCATGGGCAAGTTGTATTAACCCAGTCTGTCATTGCTGCAAGCGGTGATTCACCATTATCTGTAGGCTCATAGCTGTCTACTTCAGGAAGAAGTAACGGCAGTTCTGACTCGTCGATCGGAACAAAACCACACTTAGGGCATTCAACTATCGGAATAGGCTCTCCCCAATATCTCTGACGAGAGAATACCCAGTCACGAAGCTTGTAATTAACCTGTGCATGTCCAATCTTCTTCTCTTCAAGGAAAGAAATCATCTTTTCCTTAGCATCACTTACAGAAAGACCATTGATAAAATCAGAGTTGATAAGCACACCTGTGGCAACATCTGTAAATGCTGCTTCATTGACATCAACCTCCTCGCCATCCTTGGCAACAACCTGAATGATAGGAAGGTCAAACTTCTTAGCAAACTCCCAGTCTCTATCGTCATGAGCAGGAACCGCCATAATAGCACCTGTACCATAGCTCATAAGTACGTAATCAGAAACCCAGATCGGAATCTCTTTATTATTAACAGGATTAATAGCTACAAGACCATCAATCTGAACACCGGTCTTGTCCTTGGCAAGCTCAGCTCTCTCAAAATCAGACTTCTTAGCAGCCTCCTCGCGATATTTAAGGATTGCATCGAAGTTACTGATCTGATCCTTATATTTATCAAGGTAAGGGTGCTCAGGTGAAACTACCATGTAAGTAGCACCGAAAAGTGTATCGCAACGAGTTGTATAAACAGTAAGAACATCCTCTGTTCCCTTAATTGCAAAGTCAACCTCTGCACCTGTGCTTCGTCCGATCCAGTTCTTCTGAGAAACCTTAACTCTCTCGATGTAATCTACTCCGTCAAGGCCGTCAATAAGCTTGTCAGCATACTCAGTTATCTTGAGCATCCACTCGCTCTTAACCTTGCGGACAACTTCTGAACCACAGCGCTCACAAACACCATTTACAACCTCTTCATTAGCAAGACCAACCTTACATGAAGTACACCAGTTGATAGGCATCTCCTTTTTATAAGCAAGGCCTTCCTTGAAAAGCTTAAGGAAAATCCACTGTGTCCACTTATAGTAATCAGGATCTGTTGTATTTATTTCTCTGTTCCAGTCAAAGGAATAACCCAAAGAATGAAGCTGATCCTTGAACTTTTTAACATTGTTCGCAGTTACGATCTTGGGATGAATATGATTCTTGATCGCATAGTTCTCTGTAGGAAGTCCGAATGCGTCCCATCCCATGGGATACAGTACGTTGTAGCCCTGCATTCTGCGCTTACGTGCAACGATATCGAGTGCAGTATACGGACGAGGGTGTCCTACATGAAGTCCCTGTCCTGAAGGATAAGGGAACTCAACAAGTGCATAGTATTTGGGCTTGGAATAATCATTGCTAGCAGCAAATGCATTCTCATCATCCCATACTTTCTGCCATTTCTGTTCAACTTCTTTGTGATTGTATAACTCTGACATTATGATACCTCAGCTTTAATAGTATTTATAAACATTCAAAATTTTACCACACTAAGGCATAATAATTCAATAAATAAAAGGAAGGTTCGTCACCTTCCTTTCTAAAGATTATTTATGTTTGAAATATTTTCCGAGGTTTTCTATGGGTGCAGGTTTAGCATAATGATATCCCTGAATGTAATCAAAGCCTCTTTCTATGCTGTATTTCTTTTGGGATTCATCCTCAACACCTTCTATCAGTGTAACAAATCCGTTCTTCTTGAAGAATTCGATCATATACGAAATGATATCATCGACACGATCATCCTTTATGGATTTATATAAAAGTGATTTGTCAAATTTTATAGTCTGAACAGGTACATCTACAACTCTTTCAAGATTTGAATATCCTGTACCGAAGTCATCCATGTAAAGATGTATTCCTTCACGATTCAGCATGTTCATATTGTGCTTAACGGACTCATAATTTTCTGCCATCATGGACTCAGTAAGCTCAAGCCTGATCATTTTCTTGTCTATCCGATATTCATGAATGATATCGAGAATTTCTTTATAAAATGTCTTATCTGTAAAATCAGTAGTTGAGCAGTTTATTGTCACAGCATCGAAATCATATTCCATAGCAAGCTTTTCAACAGCCTTACATACTTTATGCATCATAATGACTGTCAGTGCATGGATACAGTTGTTTTTCTCCGCAATAGGAATAAACATGTCAGGAGGAATAAGTTTCCCATCAATTGAAAGCCTCATCAGAGCTTCAGCTGATCTGAATTCATCCTGATTAACACTGTAAATAGGCTGTGCATAGCAAACTATACGCTCATCATCAGCATCCATTTTTATTCTTATATCAATAAGGGTCTGTTCTATCTTGTAGATCTCATCAAATGCTCTGAAATCCGAGCCGTTTGCAAAGTAATATACATTTTCTCCATCAATCAGCTTTGTATCCCTTATATACATCATAAAAAGCTGTGTCCATTTATTTCCTACAGCAATAAACCTCCGGCTGTCACCGCTGACACCAAGGAAATAATGAATATGGTCCTCTGATCTTTCATGAAATCCGTCGAGAATATCTCTTATCTGTTCGGAATAATTTTGTGCATCGGACCTTTCCTTAGTTTCTATCAGAGCCATAAAGGTTCCGAAATTTATTCTGTAAAGATGTATTTTTCTTGAAATCCTTTCGATTTCCCTACACACCCTGGCCATTTCTATTGCAAGCACTTCATAATTAGGACTTAAACCGCTATCCGTAAGCTGCGGAAAGTCAATATAGGCAAGATAAAAGATCCTGTTAGTTCTGATATTTGTTAAAAAGCGACTTTCCAGTGAACCAATGCTTTGACATCCTGTTTCCTCATCATAAGGATTGGAATGAAATAGCAGATAAAATGCAACAAGGGGTATAACATAAGTCGATGCACTGAAAATAGACCTTTTATCAAGTATCTGCAAAAACAGAACCAGAACAACCAACGGAACAACAATAAATACCCCTCTTATTACAATTCTGGCAATACTGCGTCTTCGTATCATTACCACAATAAAGCAGACAATCGCGCAGAATATACCCATCAGACTGTAAAATCTTGTAAATTGGGTAATATCGATTCCATCAGTCCTCACATAATAGAGGCTTTTCATGACTATCTGAAAGACTGATCCCGAAAAATAGAAAAGAGCTACCACTATGTACAACATTATGATAACAGAACGTTTTTTTAGCCTTCGCTCACTAAGAAGGTTGATATAATTAAAAATCAAAACCTGAATAACTGCGTATATGCAGAGAAACATCGCCAAAAGCACTGTGAAAGATTCTCTGTTGTAATAGCTTGTTACATTACTGGCTACCTCAACAATTATTATCTGGAGAGTAGTTGCCACTATCGACGCCAAAAGCCCCATTACAAGAAATTTAAATGATTTTGACTTCTTAGGCTTAGTCAGGGACATGAAAATAAGGAGCAGCAGCGCTAAAAGAAGGCTGGCATACTCTCCGATAATGTCGTACCTGAGTCCTATATGCATTCCTATACGTGGCATAATCTAATCCCTCATAAGATATTGCTCTGGCCAAACAGTCATAGTTCCACATCTTCAAGTTTTATCGTAACATACAGATATAAGCACGATTTTAAAAAACTATAAAAAAATAATTAAGAGCTGACATTTCGTACACAAATGTCAGCTCTCTATATTATTAGTCTTCTATTCCGTTTTCTTTAACCTTTTCAGCTCTTGCAGCAACTTCCTTCTGCTGTATATCCTGAGGTGCCTGCTCATAACGGGTAAATGCATACTCGAAATCTCCGGAACCACCAGTCATTGAACGAAGTGTTGTGCAATATCCGTAAAGCTCCATCATAGGAATGTCTGCTTCGATAACCTGCTTTCCATCGCCTGTAGGATTCATTCCAAGGACGCGTCCTCTTCTCTTATTAAGATCGCCCATTACATCTCCTGTGTAAGCATCCGGTACAGTTACCTTAAGTGATGCTATAGGCTCAAGAAGTACGGGAGTTGCATCCATGAAGCCCTTCTTAAATGCGTTACTTGCTGCAACCTTGAAGGCCATTTCAGAAGAATCTACCGGATGGTAGGATCCATCGTAAAGTGTAGCCTTAACGCCGACAACAGGATAAGCTGCGAGAGGTCCTCTCTGAGAAGCCTCAGCAATACCCTTCTCAACTGCCGGGAAGTAGTTCTTGGGAACAGCTCCACCTACTACAACCTGATCAAAGATGTAAGGCTTAGTATCATCGCCTGAAGGCTCAAAGCGCATCTTTACATGTCCGTACTGACCATGTCCACCGGTCTGCTTCTTATACTTGTACTCAACATCAGAATTCTTACGGATAGTCTCTCTGAAGGCTACCTTCGGTTTGTCGAGCTCAACGGCAACCTTATACTCATTAAGAAGCTTACTTACAGCGATTTCAAGGTGCATGTCACCCATACCATAGATAAGTGACTGATGATTCTCTGCATCGTTAACAACCTTGAGTGTTGCATCTTCTGCGGAAAGCTTAGCAAGAGACTGTGCAATCTTATCGATATCAGCCTTATTCTGAGCCTTATATCTCATGTAGGTGTAAGGCTCTGAAATATCCATCTTTGCATACTGAACAGGGTTAGCCTTTGTTGAAAGGGTATCACCTGTAGAAATATCAAGCTTCTGGAGGGCACCCAAGTCACCTGCGTGGAGCTCGGGAACCTCGATTGTCTTATTGCCCTGCATTACATAGATCTTACCGATTTTAAGCTCTGTATCCTTATTGGAATCATACATCATATCATCGGTTTTAAGTACGCCGGAGCGAACCTTGATCATTGAGTATTTACCAATGAAGGGATCCATCATTGTCTTAAATACAAATGCTGTTTTAGGCTTTGAGAAATCAAAGTTAGCTTCGAAGATCTCATTGGTCTTCATGTTGATACCAGCCATTTTGCGGTTCTCAGGTGCAGGCATGTACTTAATGATATCATCCATAAGTGTATAAACACCCTGAGCGAGAATGCTTGATCCCATCTCTACAGGAACGATTGATCCGTCACAAACGTTATTTCTAAGCGCTGATCTGATCTCCTGCTCAGAGAAGGTATCTCCGCTGAAATATCTGTCCATGAATTCTTCACTGGTCTCAGCAACAGCTTCCATAAGAGTGTCGCGATACTGATTAAGATATTCTACGCTATAATCCGGAACTTCACATTCTACAGCGTCCTTGCCTTGCCAGCGGAAGCCCTTTTCCTGAATTACATTTACATAACCTACAAACTTCTCATTCTCACGAATAGGAAGGTTGAAGGGTGCAATCTTCTTTCCATATTTATCTGTCAGATCCTGAACAACCTGTCTGTAAGAAGCATCATCTATATCCATGTCGGAAACAAAGAACATACGAGGAAGATTGTACTTCTCGCAAAGATCCCATGCTCTCTCGGTTCCAACTTCAACACCGGCCTTACCTGAAACTACGATAATAGCAGCATCGGCAACACTCATTGCTTCCTGAACTTCACCAACAAAATCAAAGAATCCGGGAGCATCAAGAAGATTGATCTTATGGTCCTCCCACTCCATTGCAATGTTTGTTGTGCTGATTGAAAACTGACGCTTCTGTTCCTCTTTATCAAAGTCACTAACGGTATTTCCGTCAGACACCTTACCCATACGGGAGGTAATACCTGCAAGATAAGCCATTGCCTCAGCAAGTGAAGTCTTTCCTGCTCCTCCATGACCCAAGAGTACGACGTTGCGTATTTTGTCACTTGTGTAAACTTTCATCCTTTGTTCCTCCAAGTCTTAAATTATGTTGGGAAAATATAACGAGACATTCTTTAGATTTCCCCCAACCCCATAGAGATATTTTACTAAAATTGTACAAACAATACAAGTAATTCAGTTAAATTTGCACAATTGGATAATAATATGATAGATAATTGATGTTAATTGCCTAAACTCGTTGATTTTCGCACTTTAACGTGATATAGTAAACTCGGTTTTGCTAGATATAATGAACTTCTTAAGGAGATAAACCTGATGAATACAAACAATCTCAAATGTGGTTTCATCGGTCTCGGTCTTATCGGCGGTTCCATGGCCAGAGCACTAAAGTCCAAAGACCCTTCAATCCGCATCATTTCATATACACCTCATCCCGAAACATCTCTCAAGGCTAAGGAAGACGGAATAGTCGATGTAGCCTGCGATGCGATAGATGAGCGTTTTACAGATCTTGATTACATATTTTTATGTGCTCCTATTGAAAGAAACAACGATAATCTTAAATTAATCAAACCATTTCTTTCAAAGAAGACAACACTGACAGATATTGGTTCAGTAAAAACATCAATTCATGAACATGTTAAAGAATTAGGCCTTGAGGATCAGTTTATCGGCGGGCATCCCATGGCTGGTACTGAGAGAATCGGATACATAAATTCAAAAGCTTCGATACTTGAGAATGCTTTCTATATTCTTACTAAAACCGAAAAAACCACGGATGAAAGATTAAATAATTACAGAGAGCTTGTTGAGCTTATGGGTGCAACTCCTCTCATCATTTCATATGAACAGCACGATTTTATCACCGCTGCAGTAAGCCACGTGCCACATGTAATTAGCGGCTGCCTTGTTAATCTCGTCCATGACAGTGACTCTGCTGATGGTCTTATGAAAACAATTGCTGCCGGAGGTTTTAAGGATATTACGAGAATTTCTTCCTCCTCTCCTGTCATGCTTCAGCAGATTTGCCTTACAAATCATAAGAATATATCAGTACTTCTTGATAAATACATTGATTATCTTAAGGATATGAAAACTGTCATAGATGACACAAATGGTGAAGGTCTCATGGATTTCTTCTCTTCAGCAAGAGATTACAGAGATTCATTTAATGATCTTAGACGCGGACCGCTTCAGAAGACCTATGTTATTCGTGTTGACATTGCAGATGAGCCCGGTAACATTGCATCAGTTGCTACTCTTCTGTCTGTTAACGGAATTAACATCAAGAATATCGGCATCGTTCATAACCGCGAATTTGAACATGGAACACTCAGCATTGAATTCCATGATGATAAAGCAATGGAAAAAGCATTAACATTATTGGAGGCTCACGGCTATCCTTCAGTAGACTGATAACTTACTTGAACAATATAGGGGGACACAGAAATGATCAGTATTGAAAAAAGTTACAAACCTCTAACAGGGGACATCTTTGTGCCGGGAGATAAATCCATCTCCCATAGAAGTATTATGTTTGGTGCCATTTCAGAAGGCACTACCGAGATCACCGGTTTTTTAAAGAGCGGTGATTGTCTCTCAACCATTGAGTGCTTTAAGCAGCTCGGAGTACAGATAGAACATACCCAGAGGCCACTGAACGGAGTTCCTACAATAACCGTTCACGGTAAGGGTCTTCATGGACTTACTGCTCCGACTTCAACACTCTATACCGGAAACAGCGGCACTACCACAAGACTGCTTTCCGGAATTCTTGCTGCCCAACCCTTTGATTCAATGATCACAGGAGATTCTTCAATTGAAAAACGTCCCATGAACAGAATCATCAAGCCCCTTACACAGATGGGCGCTGATATTTCATCTGTTATGGGTAATGATTGCGCTCCTCTTATGATAAAAGGAGGCAAGCGGATCATGGGTATTACATATCACAGTCCGGTCGCTTCTGCTCAGGTTAAATCATGCATTGTTCTGGCAGGTCTTTATTCAGACAGCGATACTGTTGTTTATGAACCGGCACTCAGCCGCAATCATACAGAGCTTATGCTCAGGGCTTTCGGAGTTGATATTCACAATGAGGTAGATGTTCGAGGAAGTTCGGCAACTATCCTTCATCCAGGCATGCCGCTTCGCGGAACCAAAATAAACGTTCCCGGAGATATATCATCAGCTGCATATTTCATCGTTGCTGCTCTTCTTGTTCCGGGTTCAGATATAATTATTCACAATGTAGGAATAAACAAGACAAGAGCCGGCATACTCAGTATCCTTACTCAGATGGGAGCTGATATCACTCTTGAAAATGTAAATGAATCAATCGAGCCAAGAGCTGATCTTCACGTTAGATATTCCAAGCTTCATGGCAATGAAAACGGTCGCTTTGAGGTATGCGGAAAAATTATTCCTACCATGATAGACGAGCTCCCCATCTTTGCTGTGGCAGCCGCAACAGCTAACTGCACAACCATAATCAAGGATGCTGCAGAGCTTAAGGTCAAGGAATCCAACAGAATCGATGCTATCTGCAAGAATTTAAAAGCCATGGGCGCGGATATAGAACCTACTGATGACGGAATGATCATTCATGGAGGAAAAAGACTCTATGGTACGGATATCGAATGTGAAGCTGATCACAGAATTGCAATGAGCTTTGCGATTGCAGGACTTGTTGCTGATGGCTCCACAAGAATTCTTGATGAAAAATGCGTTGGAATCTCCTATCCATCATTCTTCAAGGATTTGACAAAGCTTATGAAATAATTTAAGGCCATGCGAATTCGCATGGCCCTCTTTTTTTATAGTTAATCTCTTCTGAAAATATCTCTTGAATAAACCTTATCCTGGACATCGTCAAGACATGTGTCATATCTGTTAGCAATAATCGCCTGGCTTCTCTTTTTAAACTCATCGAGGTCATTAACAATAACACTACCAAAGAAGGTTGTTCCACTCTCAAGGGACGGCTCGTAAATTATTACGGTAGCACCTTTAGCCTTGATACGCTTCATAACCCCCTGTATACTGCTCTGCCTGAAGTTATCGGAGTTGCTCTTCATAGTCAGTCTGTATACACCGATAATAACCTCGTGCTCTCTACTGCCACTATATGCTTCACTGTTACCATAAGCACCGGCAATATCAAGAACTCTGTCTGCTATGAAATCCTTACGTGTTCTGTTGGATTCAACAATAGCCTCTATAAGATTCTCAGGAACATCCTGATAGTTTGCTAAAAGCTGCTTGGTGTCCTTAGGCAGGCAATAACCGCCATAACCAAATGAAGGATTGTTATAGAAGTCACCTATTCTGGGATCAAGACAAACACCCTTAATTATGCTGTCTGTATCAAGTTCCTTCATCTCAGCATATGTATCAAGCTCGTTGAAATAAGAAACACGAAGAGCAAGATATGTATTGGCAAAAAGCTTAACTGCTTCCGCTTCGGTAAAGCCCATAAAGAGAACGTCTACATTTTCCTTAAGAGCTCCCTCTTTAAGAAGATCCGCAAAAACATGAGCAGCCTTAGTAAGCTCCTCATCATTTTCATCAGTTCCTACAATAATTCTGCTGGGATAGAGATTATCATAGAGAGCCTTAGACTCTCTAAGAAACTCAGGACTAAAGAGAATCTTATCAGATCCTGTCTTCTGTCTGATTTTTGTAGTATAACCAACAGGAATAGTACTCTTGATTACCATAAAGGCATCTGGATTAACCTTTTGTACAAGCTCAATTACAGCCTCTACAGCACTGGTATCGAAATAGTTCTTCTTGCTATCATAATTAGTAGGTGCTGCTATGATGACAAAATCAGCATCCTTATATGCAGACTCACCATCTACGGTTGCAGTAAGGTTCAATTCCTTTTCTGCAAAATATTTCTCGATATACTCGTCCTGAATAGGTGATACTCTCTTATTGAGCATATCAACCTTCTCAGGAATAACATCAACTACAGTTACCTTGTGTTTTTGTGACAGTAAAGTCGCGATTGAAAGTCCCACATAACCGGCACCTGCAACCGCGATTTGTAAATCATTAAAATCTCGCACTTTTATTCCCCTACATTTCTTCTAATGTTTCCTGAACGGTCTCATATACTGAGATCCTCTGTCTGTCATATTCAGGCATTCCTATGAAAATAGCTCCATACTCGTAGCTGTCTTCAAGGGCTGTTCCACGAACAATTTTTATAAATACATGTAGAACTTCCTTAGTCCAGATAGTGAGATTGCACTCATAGTTATCTCCCATTGTAAGCTGAAGATCCGACTGAAATCCCATACCGGCACGTGATGCATTGATGACTGAAATAGCAACAGCTTCAGGCTCTTGTGTACTTCCGATGGGGCTCATGATGAGCTCACCATCAAGATCTAGTCTTTTGTATTTTCTTCTTTCTTCCATAATGTCCCCCTGCTCAAGATATAACTATATAATAGCCTAAATCTCATCATCAGTAAAGAAACAAGCATCCCCAAAACTAAAGAATCTATATCTTTTACTAATCGCTTCTTCATAAGCATTTAATACATTTTCACGACCTGCAAGAGCAGATACAAGCATTACAAGTGTTGACTCCGGAAGATGGAAATTGGTAATAAGGCAATCAGTTACCTTAAACTTATATCCAGGATATATGAAAATTGAGGTATTATCAGCACTGGGCTCAATATGCCCATTATCAAGAGCAGCACTTTCAATCGTTCTGCAACTGGTAGTTCCTACACAGATAACGCGATGTCCCTCTTCCTTTGCCTTGTTTATCTTTGCGGCCGCATCGGCATTTACCTGATACC
Source organism: Butyrivibrio sp. VCD2006 (assembly GCF_000423925.1). Classification (GTDB taxonomy): domain Bacteria; phylum Bacillota; class Clostridia; order Lachnospirales; family Lachnospiraceae; genus Butyrivibrio. The sequence continues at coordinate 115,965 of NZ_AUIX01000008.1, read as the reverse complement.
ATTCTGTATGCATATGATGCTCTAAAACGTTATCAACCTTTACCGGTCTGAAAGTACCAAGTCCAACATGAAGAGTTACATATGCAAGCTCAATACCCTTTTCCTGAATCTTCTTTAATAGATCATTTGTAAAATGGAGTCCTGCAGTAGGCGCTGCAGCAGACCCCTCATATTTTGCATAAACTGTCTGGTACATATTTTTATCCTGAAGCTTATGTGTAATATAGGGAGGAAGCGGCATTTCACCAAGCTTATCAAGAACCTCCTCAAATATGCCTTCATAATAGAACTGAACAAGGCGATTGCCCTCTTCAACTATATCAAGGATCTTAGCTGTAAGGCTTCCGTCTCCAAAGGTAACCTCCGCACCGGGACGCAGCTTTTTACCTGGTTTTACAAGAGTCTCCCATACGTCATTTTCTCTTCTCTTTAAAAGAAGAATCTCAACAGCTGCTCCCGTGTCCTTTTTTGTTCCAAGAAGTCTCGCAGGAATTACCTTTGTATCATTAAGTACAAGGCAATCACCAGGTTTAAGATAGTCGATGATATCATGAAATATCTTGTGCTCTATCCTTCCTGTGTTTTTATTCATCACGAGGAGCTTCGCGTCATCTCTTGCCGGAAGCGGGTCCTGAGCAATAAGTTCCTCCGGAAGATCAAAATAATAATCACTTGTGCGAAGACCCAGATTTGGGTCTTGCGTGTTATTTTCAGTAGTACTCAAATTATTCTCCTAGAACCCCTCATCCGCCCTTCGGGCACCTTCCCCCAAAGGGGGAAGGCTTTTTTCTTTTCCCTTGAAGAGAAGGCTTTTCTTTTCCCTTGAAGAGAAGGCTTTTCTTTCCCTTGAAGAGAAGACTTTTCTTTCCCTTGAAGAGAAGGCTTTTCTTTCCCTTGAAGAGAAGGCTTTTCTTTCCCTTGAAGAGAAGGCTTTTCTCTCCCTTGAAGAGAAGGCTTTTTTCTTTTCCCTTGAAGAGAAGGCTTTTCTTTTTTGCCTTCCCCCTAGGGGGAAGGTGGCACGAAGTGCCGGATGAGGGGTAACAAAATTACATATTAGTTAAACTGGCCTTATTAAGGAATGTCTTATACAGGCGGAATGCTTCGTAAATATCAGCCTTGGAAGTAGCTTCATAAGGTGCATGCATGTTAAGAACAGCAACACCGGCATCAATTACGTTCATTCCATAAAGTGCAAGGATGTAAGCGATAGTTCCGCCTCCACCTACATCTACTTTTCCAAGCTCAGCCATCTGGAAGTTAACATCATCTTCTTCAAAAATGCTTCTAAGATGAGCAATAAACTCAGCGTTAGCATCATTTGAACCTGACTTTCCACGGCTTCCTGTAAACTTGCTAAATACAGGGCCATAGCCAAGAAGTGATGCATTCTTCTTCTCAAACTGACCTGCATACATAGGATCAAAGGCTGCATTAACATCGGACGAAAGCATGCATGAATTAGCAAGGCATCTTCTAAGTTTAAGCTCTGAATAATCTCCGCAGAGATTCATAAGCTCAGCTACTGCATTTTCAAAGAACTTACTCTGCATACCGGTTGCACCTACGCTACCGATCTCTTCCTTATCAACAAGGATGCAGCAGCCTGTTCTTGTAAGATTTTTAACACCAAGAAGAGCCTCCATTGAAGGATATGCACATACTCTGTCATCCTGGCCATAAGCAAGCACCATTGAACGATCAAAGCCTGCGTCTCTCGCTTTTCCTGCAGGTACGATCTCAAGCTCAGCTGAGAGGAAATCCTCCTCTTCAATTCCGTAAAGATCGTTGAGGATGCCAAGAACTCCGCGCTTAACTGCACCTGAAACCTGTCCGCTTACTTCCTTCTCTTCTTTCTCATAAGCTACCGCATACTGCTGGCCATCGGTAAGCTTTGTGTTCTTTTTCTCAGCCTTTTTCTTTTCATCACTCTCGATTACAAAAGGTCTGTTACCAACTACAAGATCAAGAGCCTCACCTTCAACTACTGCTGAAGCCTTTTTGCTCATAAGGTCGCCTGAAAGGTGAATAAGCAGATCACTGATAAAGAATACCGGATCATCCTCGTCCTCACCGACATTAAGCTGTACTGTTGTGCCATCCTTCTTAACAACTACGCCGTGAATTGAAAGCGGAATTGTAACATACAGATACTTCTTGATACCACCATAATAATGAGTATCAAGATATGCAATATTGGTATCCTCATAAAGAGGGTTCTGCTTTACATCCATTCTGGGTGAATCGATATGAGCACCAAGAATGTTCATACCATTTTCAAGGGGCTCAGAACCAATCTGGAACATTGCGATGGACTTATTCATCCATACGCTGTAGATCTTATCGCCCTTCTTAAGCTTAGTCTTTGTACCAATAAGTGTATTAAGCTCTCTATAGCCTGCCTCCTCAATCTCATTAACGATGCAGTCTATAGCCTCACGCTCTGTCTTGGCATTATCAAGGAAGTTCTTATAGCTGTCAGCAAATGACTCAACTTCCTTAAGCTGTTTAGCATTGTACTTTGTCCATACATTTACTCTTTTCATAGTATGTTTCCTTTCTTACTTTATTCCTAACGCTTTGGCAGGATCGGCTAATAAATACAATATTTGCTCGCATTGAAACAAAGACTTCTCGCAAAGTATTGTATAAATAAACCTCTCTGCTTAAGCTGTTTTTACAAACCACTAAATGAGTTTATTAAATGAATTCGTGCCTATATATGATAAATTAAATCAAGGGCACTTTCAACATGTCTATTTATTGATAAATCTAAATTCTTTCTGAACTATTGAGTGGGAAGTTTTTCGTGCTCTTCCAGAAGGGCAACTACTAGACTATTTTTTTCGATGTCTTTTTACTGTGGGAGGCCATAAAATAACCGGAGCAGCTGCGATGCAGCTACCCCGGTTTGGTAGGATGTAGTGAAATTTTAATTTGAGACTGTGTCGAGGTCCCACTTCTCGTAGATCTTGGGGACGTCACTGATAAGGCGCTTTGTGTATTCGGCCTGAGGGTTGATGATAACGTCCTCAGCTGTACCGGATTCAACGAATTTGCCGTGTTCCATGATGTAAACCTTATCTGAGATGTAGTAAGCAAGACCGATATCGTGTGTGATGAAGATAATGGTCATGTTGATCTCATCGCGAAGCTTTAAGAGCATGTCAAGGATTGTTGCTCTTGAGCAGGCATCGATCATGGATGTGGGCTCGTCGGCCATAAGGATCTTCGGCTTAAGAAGGAAGATACGTGCGATCATAAGTCTCTGCATCTGTCCACCGGAAAGCTCGAAGGGATATTTATTGGTAAGCTCAGCATACTTAAGGTTAACGAAGCTGCAGGCCTCTGTCTTCATCTGAATCTTCTGCTCTTCAGGAAGGTTCTTGAAACCTCTCATATTGAGGCAGTCATCAAGAACTGCATCGATCTTGTAGAAGATATTGTAGGATGAGAACGGATCCTGGAAGATAGGCTGGATATTCTTCCAATATTCCTTCTTCTTTGCGTTTGTACTGATATCACGGGGTTTTCCCTGATATTCAATAGTTCCTTCAGTAGTGCTGATAAGTCCAAGAAGCATCTTGGAAAGTGTAGTCTTACCACTTCCTGACTCACCAACGATTGAGATGATCTCACCTTCGTTGAAATCAAAGTCTACGTGGTCAACTGCGACAGTCTGCACTTTACCGACACCAAATACCTTGGTAAGTCCTCTGCCTGAGAGGCAAGGCTTGGGTGCAGGCTTATTAGCATCAGTCGAATTCTGTTTCTGGCTCTGGCTTGTTGCTGCTTCCATTTGCATATACCTCCCTTAATTTTCTAACTGACATCAGGCAGCGATAGCATCTGCCATTCTCAAATTCTTTTTCATCAGGTGCCATAGCGGTACATGTAGGTACTGCATAAGGACATCTGGGTGCGAATCTACAGCCCTTAGGCGGATTCTTAAGGTTCGGAGGTGTGCCGCGAAGAGCTGTAAGCTCATGGGCTTTCATTCCCTCCTCAGGAACGATGATGGATCCCATAAGTCCCTTAGCATAAGGGTGAACCGGATCAAAAACCATCTCCTTGGCAGTACCAAGTTCAACGAACTGGCCTGCGTACATAACTGCAATATCATCAGTAACGTTGTAAAGAAGAGGAAGCTCGTGTGTGATAAAGATCATGGACTTGATGTAGCCCTTTTCCATGAGCTGTCTCATCATACGAATAACCATCTTCTGAGATGTAACGTCAAGAGCTGATGAAGGCTCGTCGGCAATAAGAACCTTGGGTGAAAGGATAGTAGAAATAGCGATAACTGTACGCTGTTTCATACCACCTGAAAGCTCAACCGCATGCTTCTCAAGAACCTCTTCGGGAAGTCCAAGCTCAGCAAAACGCTCTCTTGCCATGTCGTAAATTTCTTTTTTGGTCATCTTGATTCCATGAGCATGAATAACATCCTCGATGAAACGAATGATCTTCTGTGTAGGGTTCAACGCATTCATAGCAGCCTGCGGGATGTAAGCAATCTCGTTACCGAGAATCTTGCGACGAACATCGTCGGGCTTCATATTTGAAATTGTCTGACCATCTACAATGATGTCTCCACTAATGTAATGAAGCGGAGCGAAATAATATCCCATAAGTGAAAGTGCTAGTGTTGATTTACCACAACCTGACTCTCCGGCGATTCCAAGTGACTTACCCTCTTCTACCTTAAGAGAAACACCGTCAACAGCATACACGTCCTCATGGAATCTGGTTACATATTTAGTTTTGAGGTCTTTAACCTCAAGCATTACCTTTCCCATACTTAACCTTTCCTTTCCATTAATCACGCAGCTGCGGGTTGAATACCTGATCTAATCCTGTGTTCATAAGGTTCAAAGAGAACGAAATAAGTGCGATCAGAATTACTACAGGGAAGTAAGCCCACCATGAGCCATTCAAATGTGCGGAATACTGCATAGCCCACTGCATCATAAGTCCCAATGTTGCTGTCTTTGTTGTAGCCGGTCCAAGACCTATCATGGAAAGCTGTGCCTCAGCAAGGATTCCTGATGAGATCTGAAGGATCATAGCCATTACAACATAAGAAGCGATGTAAGGAAGGATATCTGTGAAGATAATCCTGAACATACTGTGTCCTGAAAGCTTTGACAGGTTAACGTGGTCACGGTTTCTAAGAGATATAACCTGTGAACGAACTGAACGAGTTGTCCAGGGCCATGAAGTAATTCCAATGATGATACCTACCATCGCGATACCTCTTGCCTTATCTCCTACTGAGTAAGAAATGAGGATCAGGATTACGAATGAAGGAATTACTGTAAACAGGTTTGTGATGAAAATGATGATATTATCAACAAGTCCGCCAACATATCCTGCAAGAAGTCCAAGCATAAGTCCTATTGCTGTTGCGATAAGTCCTGCAAGAAGTCCGATCTTAAGCGAAGACTTTGCTGCTGCTACAAGCTCTGTCAAAACGTCACGTCCGAAGTTATCTGTTCCAAGGAGGAAGGTCTTTTTTGATACATCCTTGATATTTACATAGTCTGTATCCTTGATGACCTTGCTCTGAGCAAGTGCACCTTCTTCATCCTTCTCAGCTATGATGACACCTGATTCCTTCATAGCTGCTGCAATCTGACCGTCAAGCCTCTTTAATGCTTTTCTCTTGGCTGTTGTTAGTCCCTTATACTTGGTATTGGGATCATAATTTGTTTTCCAAAGAGAAACAAGGGATTCTGCATCAGTTACATCAATCTCAGATTCGGCAACGCCAGCCTGCTTTATCAAAAAGTCCTGGATTTTAGCTCTTGTTTCAACATCAAGCACCATCTCAAGCTTTGAAAACTGCTTGGGAATCTGAAGTGTGTATGATTTTTCCAAAGTGGCCTCTTCCACTGAAATGTAGGTACCGGGTTTAAAGAAGTTACCCTGACCGATCATCTGAAGAGGATCTGCTGTAACAAAGATCGGATAGATAAGACATGTCAAAAGAATGAACATGAATATCACAAAACCAAAGAGGAATTTGCCGGAATGGAAAATCTGTTTAATTGTATTTTTCATCTCTCATTCCCCTTTCTTAATCCAACTGGTTAGCCTTAACACGAGGATCGATAACACCATAAAGGAGCTCAACCGCAAGGTTAGCTATAAGAACCATGATAGTGATGATTAGTGTACAAGCTGAAAGCAACGGATAATCCTGTCCATTGACAGCTGTAAGAAGAGTCATGCCAAGTCCGGGATAAGAGAAAATCATCTCTGCAACAAGTGCTCCACCCATCATAGTACCAAGTGAAAGAGCAAGTCCTGTAATCTGAGGAAGCATAGCGTTACGGAAAACGTAACCTACGATCTTTCTGTCCTTGATTCCAAGGAATCTTGAATACTTAACGTAGTCGGCATTCAACTCGTATATAGACATTGATCGCATACCAATTGCCTGACCACCGATAGTGATAAGAACGATTGACCAGAACGGAAGCTGGTAATGCGCGATGATCGATTTCATAAATGTCCAGCTCATATTCGGAATAAGATCATATCCATAACCACCTGATGAAGGTGCTATTTTAAGTCTGATAGCAAACAGATACAGAAGAACTGTAGCCATTCCGAATGCAGGAATATTACCAATAAAGAGGAAAACAGGAAGGATTACCTTATCAAATGCACCTTTGATATAAGCGGCAATCGCTCCAAGTAAGTTACCCAGAATCCATCCTACGATAATAGCGGGGAGCTGCAGAGCAACTGTCCACCATACTGCATTAGCAATGATGTCGGATACAGGTCTGGGATACTGGCTAAAGGAAACACCAAAGTCACCCTTAAGTGCGTTTCCAAGCCACATAAAGAACTGTTTGTACATCGGCTCATTGATACCGAATTTTTGTGCATAATCATTTAAGACTTTCTGGATAGCCGTTGAATCCGTCATACCACTTACTGCCTTAGATGCTATAGCGGAAACAGGATTTCCGGGCATCAGGCGCGGCAGAATAAAGTTGAGGATTACGGCAAAGATCAGTGTCAGAAAATACCAGAAAATTTTCTGACCATAATATTTTTTATAGCCTTTCAATTGAGAAACCTCCCTTCTGCTTACTTACGCCGATAAAATTAGTTTTTACCGTTACACTTTTACTCTTTTTTGCTACTTTTTCTCCAAAAATACCCTCATTTTTGGTAAAAAAAGGACTGCCGCGTGTGCAGCTCGCCTAATTAAGGCGATTATGCCCTAACGGCAGCCCCCATTTTTATAAGTTAGATATTTAATTCAAGTAATTACTCAACAAGCTCAAGCTCGTAAAGAGCTGCAATACCATAACCGTCTGTGCAGTCTGTCGGAGGAATGTTTCTTCCGTCATCAGCTGCAGGATAGTTTGTCCATACAGACTCGTTTACTGCGTAGAACAGTGTAGGACGATACATAAGAGCAACTGCAGGGCACTCATCAAGAAGGATTCTTGAAAGCTCTGTGTAGTACTCTTTAAGCTTAGCTTCGTCTGTTTCTGAAGGTATAGCCTCAAGAATAGCCTCAGCGTCGTCATTCATGTAATGACCAAAGTTACCACTCCAGTTAGATGCAAGCTTTGCATACTCTTCTGAGAAGTAGAACATTCCCTTTGAATAAGGGTTCATAACGCCTGCGCCGGGTGTTGACCACATGCAGATATCGAAGTTACATGTTGTCATATCGTCATAGAATGAAGAAGCCTCAGGGAAGTATGTCTGGATATCAATACCAATCTTCTCGCCGGCTGCTGCAACGATTTCCATTGAAGCGTTCCAGTCTGACCAACCTGTAGGACACTCAGCCTTGAAGGAAAGGTTCTTGCCGTTGTACTCACGGATTCCATCGCCATCACTATCAACGATACCAGCATCATCGAGGAGTGCATTAGCACCATCAACGTCTGCGTTCTTCCACTGAAGATCTGCGATAGCATCAAAATCAACGTACTTTCTCTCACCGTCTGTAGGTCCAACTACTGATCTCGGATACTCGTCAAATGTAGGTGACTGGCCTGACATAGCGGATGCAATGATCTGCTCATAGTCAACTGCCATAGCTATAGCACGACGAACTTCCTTCTGATCAAGTCCTTCTCTCTCTACGTTGAAGAACATTGAAGGCATAACTTCGCATGCACCGTAAGGAGCATCATCAAGCCATGTGGAGATCGGGAGATCATCCTCAAGCCAGAGGTTCTGAACGTCTGTGATGAACTGCTGACATACGTCAACTTCGCCCTGTGAAAGAGCAACCTGTCCAGCTGCGTTGTCCTTATAGATTGTGTGAGCGATGTACTTCGGAACAGGGAGCTTACCCCACATGGATGAAGCCTGTCCCCAATAGTTATCATCTCTCTGAAGAACTGCCTTCTGGTCGTTAGAGATATAAGGTGCATAAGGACCTGTATGTACAAGATCTTCCATAGTATCCTGCTTAACCTTATCAGCATCTTCGCCGTTTCTCTCTTCTACAGTCTGCAGATAAGCTTTCTGCATCATGTACATTGTGTTCAGCATAGATGTAACCTTAAGAGGGTTAACAGCTACGCCGTTCTCAACCTTAGCCTTGATAAGTACTGTAGCATCATCAACAGCTTCTACTGAATCAATATAAGTTGAGAAATCAGCACCCTGTGAAGACTGATACTTAACATGTGTATCATATGTATAAGCTACGTCCTCGGCAGTGAATTGTGATCCATCGCTCCACTTAGCATCAGTGTTAAGTGTTACAGTAAGCTCAGTCTGGTCATCATTCCAGCTGTACTCAGAACCAAGCAGCGGATAAAGATTGCCATCAAGAGCATTGAACATGAACAATGTCTCATAAACAAGCTCACGAGCTGACTCATTTGCTGAAAGAGCAAGACCGTTGTTTGAGTTAGCTGACATCGGGTTCCAGTCGTTGATTGTTCCCCACTGCTGACCGGCTTCATACAGAGTCTCATTTCTGGGTGTTGACTCACCGTCTGAAGAAGCTGTCTCAGTTGTCTCTTCCTCAGCTGCTTCTTCAGTTTCCTCAGCTTCCTCTTCTTCTGCAGTCTCTTCCTCAGCTGTCTCTTCAGCTGTTTCCTCAGCTGCAGGTGCTTCGGTAGAAGTCTCTTCTGTTGCTGCAGGTGCCTCAGTTGTTGTGCCACCTGTGCTTCCACCGCCACAACCTGCCATCATAGACAGTGATAAAGCGGATACGCACAGAAGTGACATAACCTTCTGTAAGTTCTTTTTCATAAACTTACCTCCCTTTCTAGAATGTTTTTCTTAGGCATTATTGCCCATCAACTATCAAATATTGTACAGTTCTCAATTATTGCGATATATAAAAATTTCCACATCTATAAAAAAATATCCACTTTTGTGCGTTTTGTATATTATTGCTACTAATATATAGATTAGTTTGTCTTATATGCACCAAAACCGCATATTTACTGTTGTCTATTTGTATAATAAGTTTGAATTTTTTGTTAATATACTGTAAACTTTATACGTGGAGTGTGGAGATTTTTTTATTCAGAGGGGAAGTTATGCAGACTAATTTAAATCTATTAGCGTGGCGATTTGAAGAATATTACAAAAAGACCAGAATCCCTTTATGGGTATTTGATCAGAACTACCATCTGATCTATACCAATTTCACTACTTCTGCCATCCTGAACCTTATGGAAGATATGCTGAGCATGGCAAAAGATTTCAGACTTTCACATTCTATTGAAGGTTCATATCTTAACTTCGATAATCCCTATGAAATGTATTATTCATTTACATCCGATGGTGGCAAGCACCAGTTCAACACCTATATTATCGGACCTGTAATGACAATAAAGCCAAACGGACAAATATGGGATAAGTTATCCTTTGGAGAGAACCTCTTCGTTGAGCAGAAACGAATCGTTTCTAATGCGCTTCCTGTAATTACAAAAGAAGAATTCCTACTGAATATAACAGAATTTTTCAGAGATATTCTCGAGGAAAACGCACCTGACTTCGGAATTGAAAACGCCGCCTCAAAAGAATTACGTAATAGTACAAAGGATGTTTCAGATGATATTCTCTCTTCTTACGAAGAAGAAGCTCTTTTTGATGATCTGGCAAACTATGAAGAATACTGCAGAATTGAAGATCTATATACTATATTTATTGTAAACGGAAGTGTTTACAAGCTTTATAATCTTTTTGATGACGAAAAGGTTATGAGTATATTATTCCCGAACAAAGCGTCCTATCAGGACTGTGTTATCAGAGCCATCGAACTACTCACCACTGCTAAAATCGCTTCGATAGAGAGTGGCAATGACAAGAAGCTCTGCCAGGCAAGATTTTACAAATATATGCAGCAGCTAAAGGCAAGTAAAAGCTATGATAAAATCCTTTCAGTTTTAACAAGGGGGACTCTTGCATTTGCCAAGAGCTCACATGAGATTCAGATACATACAAGTGATAAGTACTCACCTATGACCAACAAATGCATCAAGCGAATTATCGAAAAGCTTCCTGATAAGATTACTCTTGATGATCTGGCAGGTGATCTTCATATTTCCGCAAAATACTTATCTGCTCTCTTTAATAAAGAAACAGGAATGTCCATCACCGATTTTATGCAAAATATCAGAATCAGCGAAGCAAAAAAGCTGCTTAGGAATACTGACCTTAGCTATCTGGAAATCAGTAATATGCTTAACTTCTGCTCGCAGAGTTATTTCAACAACCTGTTTAAGAAAAAGGAAGGCATGACTCCTAAGGAATATAGAGAAAAACGCGACGAACTTCTTATGAGTTCCAGATAAATTTAAAGCACCTTCTGATACCAAGCAAAAGCCGCAAAAGTGCATATATAGAATATGACACTACCGCCAAATGGCGGTAAAATCTTTAAATTTTTATAAAAAATCCGGGCTTCCCAATTCTGATTAAATTGAGAAAACCCGGATTTTATTACTCATCCAAAGATATTATTCTTAATATTCTTATACTAACTCTTCTGCCATTCTGTATACTCTTGTTGCATTCTGCTCAATCTGTTTTCTTGAGATTGATCCATCCTTAAGGCCTTCCATGATTCCATCGAAGTCCTTCTTTCCGCCAGGCATGAACAGGTCGCCACCGGCCTTAACAACCTCAGCTGCCAATGCTCCGCGATACTTGTTATCAGGATTAGCCTGAAGCATGTCAACAACCCAGTCAGTCATTACAATTCCCTTGTAGCCATACTCGCAGCGAAGCACGTCTTCAATAAGCCCTCTGTGCTCTGATGTATGCTGACCATTCAGGAGATTGTAGGATGTCATAAGCGCCTTAGGCTGTGACTTTCTTACACAGATTCCAAAGCCCTTAAGGTAAATCTCTCGCATTGCTCTCTCGGATACATGGCTGTTGCTGTTGTATCTGTTAAACTCAGCATTGTTAGCTGCATAGTGCTTAATAGTTGTGCCACAACCCTTATGAGCCTGAACACCCTCTGTGATTGCTGCTGCAAACATTCCTGCAACTACCGGATCCTCTGAATAATATTCAAAGTTTCTTCCGCAAAGGATGCTTCTGTGAATGTTAAGTGCAGGTGCAAGCCAAAGGTGTACATGGAATCTCTCCATTTCCTGACCAACAATATCACCGTATTCCTTAGCAAGATCATAGTTGAATGACTGTGCAATAGCTGTTCCGATCGGGATAGCTGTAGCATACTGTTCTTTTATTACAGTGCCTTCCTTAGGAGTATTCAGCTTAGCCATCTCTTCCATCTTAGCTTTTTCTTCATCTGAGAGGAAATCAGCCATTGTATCAGCGAAGGAGCCTATACCATGCACTCCGTTTTCATCCTCGAAATACTCCTTGGTAAGTCTGAGACCTGCAGGGCCATCAGCCATTACCATACTCTTAACGCCTTTGTCCTCAAGTACTCTGGTGGTCTCACCTGCAGCACCGGGAACAGCCTGTGATGCATTTCCGATAACATCGAGTCCGGTTCTTGTAGGATCAAATGCACCTGTATTGATGTAAGCAAGCTCTTCATCAGTAAGACCTGCAATAAGATCATCAACAGGATACTCTACATCATACTCAACTTCTACTGTCTCAAAGTCAGCTGCCTTAAGCTCAATCTTTGTAAGACCGGCAACATCCTCATCTCTTGTGAATTCAGGTACAAAATCCTTAAATCCGGGATCGCCGAGGCAGTTTCTGGTTTTAACAGTTGTAACCTTCTCTGTAAGTGCTACTACACCGGCCTTCTTAACATCTCTGCTGCTGTTTCCTGCAAGGACAATATAATTGCCCTCATCGAGAATATAAGCTGCAGCTTCTTCATCATAGGAAGCGAGATCTGAAAGCTTGAAGCTTGCCTTTACTGTTTCACTTTCACCTGCCTTAAGCTCAGAAGTTTTAACAAATGCAGCGAGATCCTTTGCAGGCTTATCAAGTTTTCCTGCAGGGCATGAAACATAAATCTGAACGGCTTCCTTACCTGCAACTTTACCTGTGTTTGTAACCTTTACGGAAACAGTGATCTCATCCTTACTATTAGAGATAGCTCCGGGAGTAACCTCAAACTCTGTATATGACTTACCAAAACCGAACGGGAAAAGAGGCTCTTTTCCTACAGAATCGAAATATCTGTAACCAACATATACGCCTTCTTTATAATTAACGTCATGTGCATCTCCGAAGTCACCAACCTGGCTGTAGTCTTCCCACTTAGTCCATGTTGTAGCAAGCTTTCCTGAAGGATTAGCCTTGCCAAGCATAATGTCAGCGAGAATGTTTCCGGTAACAACACCAAGCTGTGAAAGAACAAGAATATTCTTAACTTCCAGAACAGGTGTAAGGTCAACGGGACCACCTACATTAAGCACAAGCATGAACTTATCAAACTTCTTGTTGAGAGCAAGAATATCTCTTACTTCTGAATCTGTAAGATATACATCGCCTTTTTCAGGTCTTCTGTCATTACCTTCTCCTGAATTTCTTGCAAGAACATAAATAGCTGCTTCTCCTTCACCATCAAGAGCAAGTTCATGCTCCGGCTGAGGCTCAACCATACCAAATGATAAGAAGAAAGCATTAACACCAAGCTCTTCTGCCTGCTTTTTGATTCCATCAACAAACTTCTTATGTCCTTCTTCAAGAAGCTTGTCATATCCATCAAGCCACTTTCCTGTTGTAAGCTCAAAGCCGGCGTCAGTGAGTCCTTTCTCAACATTTACAGAAAATCTGCTGTAAACATCACCTGATCCTGTACCGCCCTTAATTGTGTGTCTTACACCATTACCAAAAGCTGCAATTTTGCAGGGACCAGCAAGCGGGAATGAATCATCCTTCTTCAAGAATAGTGTGCACTCTGCCGCTGTTTTAAGAACCTGGTCTAAATGTTCCTGTTCGTATTTTTCCATTTTTGTAACCTCTCCTTTAATATATTTTTTTGTTTCTACTTAAATTCCTTAATTGCTAGGGGATTTCCCCTTTAAGACATACCCGATTGATTTCAGAATATCATTTTTGTAAAATACTTATACACGATATCGAATGAATTTATATTTTTTAGGTTGCTTTTTTGAAAAAATTGCATGCAATCCATAAGTGTATCTTATGGTCTAATTAAATTCAGTTATTTAACTAATGTATTAGCAATTAAAATCAGCTTTAGTTTTACCAATAAGTATTTGAGGAATTTAGATATGAAAAAGAGAAATCAAAGTTCATCGGAAGACTTATACAAATTACTATTAGAAGACTTCAGATCAGTAGATGACAAGCGTTTCAAAGTGGACAAATCCGTTGAAAAAATAAGGAACACTATCCTTAAGGGCTTTGAGGAGCAGGTCTTTTTTGAAACAGAGGGGCTTGGCGATCCGGTTTCATATAAAAGAGCTGCCGAAAAATCAATAATGTACTATATATCAACAGGTGATGTGCCTAAGGTCCTCTCTCTCATTAACCAGCTGGACCCTACTGAAAACCACTATAAGCCAGGCGAATTCAATGATATCGGTGAAGTGTCCGAGAATCCACTCATGCAGGCAATGAGCATGTTTGTCAGCGGCATCACTCTCTACACCAGGGCTGCCCTGGATGGCGGACTTCCTGACCATATCGCATATTCACTCAGTGACAACTATATAAAATATGGGCTTATGGTAAACGATATTTCAAAGCTAAATCATCTGCAAAACTGCGCACTATACGATTTTACATATCAGGTAAGCAGTTATAAATACAGAAACTGCGGCCTCTACGTTAAAAAATGCTGCGAATATATTTATCGTCATCTGCATGAAAAGATCACCCTGTCGGATTTATCTTCCATAACAGGAAAAAGTGAAGGATATATTTCAAAGATTTTTGAGCAGGAGCTTTCCGTAAGACCTTCTGTTTTCATAAGAGATATAAAAATTGAATATGCAGCCCACGCTTTGGAAATAACCGATATATCCGTTTCTGCTCTGTCGGATCTTTTATCCTTCCCAAGCACAAGTGCCTTTATTAAGTATTTTAAAGATAAGTACAACATGACTCCGCATGAATACAAAAACATGAATAAAACATAATATTTTTAATGATAAAACAAGTAGAAATTTCAGCGTAATAAATTTTCCACTTGTTTTTTTCTTTAAATGTATGCTTTAATATATCTTACAATTCTATTTTATCTAAGACATTCCGATTATTGTATTTAGATATCCCGATAAAAACATTGATATTTATATTTTTCCGGTTAATTCCGGATTTTTTCGAGTTGCTTATTAACATAATAGGCGCTGTATTTTTGCGCCAATCATTGCATTACAGAGAGAGAAATTATGAAAAAAAACAGTATTTTCGCCCCTGTTGACATGACAGAGGGACAACCGGTTAAACAGATAGTCAAATTTACGATTCCTATGCTGCTTGGAAATGTCGCACAGCAGCTTTACAATACCGCCGATAGTATTATCGTGGGACGCTTTGTAGGTGATAACGCTCTTGCTGCTGTTGGAAGTGCAGGCCCACTCCTTAATCTCATGCTTGTTCTTTTTATGGGTATTGCGGTAGGTGCATCTATCATGGTATCTCAATACTTCGGTGCCAGAAAAAGGGAAGAGCTTTCCAAAACCATCGGAGCAAGTATCACTCTTACAGCTATTGCTTCGCTATTTATCATGATCGTAGGTCCTCTTATAACAAGGCCTATTTTGGAGCTTTTAGGCACACCTGACAGTATCATCGACTGGTGCACAAGCTACCTGTGGATCATTTTTATCGGTATCCTCGGTGGTGGCTTCTATAACATCATGAGTGGTATTTTACGTGGTCTTGGTGATTCGGTTTCGGCACTTATATATCTTCTTGTTGCCACTGTCCTCAATATTGCTCTTGACCTTGTGTTTGTTGCATATCTTGGACTTGGCGTTTCAGGTGTTGCCCTTGCGACTGTCCTCGCCCAGTTCGTATCAGCGTTTTTATCAATGCGTAAGCTCACACAGATGTCGGATGTATTTGATTTCAAGAAAGAATATCTCATCCCTGACAAGTACTATACGGGAAGTCTTATCAAGCTTGGTCTTCCTTCAGGTGTTACACAGGCAATCTTTTCAATGTCAATGATAGTTGTACAGAACCTCACCAATACTTTTGGAGCACAGTACATTGCAGCCAATGTTATTGTTATGAGAGTTGACGGCTTCGTAATGCTCCCTGCCTTCTCCTTTGGCTCAGCTATGACTACCTTTGCAGGTCAGAACATTGGCGCCGGGAAAATGGAGAGAGTTGAAAAAGGAGCCACAAGCGGCACCCTTGCTGCGATGGGAATATCTGCTGTTTTGTCACTCCTTATTCTTATCTTCGGCAGATTCATCATGAGCATCTTTACAAGTACAGAAGAGCTTATCACATTAAGCTACAATATGATGAGAATTCTTATTATCGGATATATAGCCATGGAGGTCACACAGTGTCTTTCGGGAATCATGCGCGGTGCCGGTGATACAACAACACCCATGTGGATTTCCATGTTTTCATCAATAATCATGAGAGTCCCTATGGCGTATATCTTTGTAAACCTCACAAAAACACCTGAGCTTCCTCAGGGTAACTGCTACATGATGCAGCTTTCAATGCTTGTAACCTGGACCCTTGGTGCATTTATCACCTTCGTGATGTATAAGGTCGGACGTTGGAAAACTAAGGCTATAAAATAAGTGTTTTGGATAAAAACCAGATAAGGTTTCCGAGAAATTACATGATCAACAAAAAAACTGCCACATCGGATTTATTCCAATGTGGCAGTTTTTTATTGTCTTAAATATTAGCTTCTAAGTGAGATATTAAGGCTTTCAAGACCATTAAGGATCTTCTTCATTGCTGCATTTACTTCATCATCAGCCAGGGTCTTTTCCTTGTCTCTGAAGGCAAGTGAATATGCCATTGACTTAAATCCCTTCTCGATCTGTGAACCCTCATAGATATCAAAGAGTTCAAGCTTCTCAAGCTTCTTACCGCCGCGCTGCTTGATCATCTTTTCGATGTCTCCAGCTGTTACTGCAGAAGGAACAACCATACTGATATCTCTTGTTACAGCAGGGAACTTGGCAATTCCTGTGTAAACACGGCTGTAGTTTGCATGAGGAACGATTGCAGGAAGGTCAAGTACAGCAATGTATGCTCTTGAACCGATTCCATAGTTATCAAGTACCTCAGGATGAACTTCACCAAGGTATCCAATTGCATCACCCTTGAAGGATACAGCAGCCTGACGTCCGGGATGAAGGAAAGGCTTGCTTGCCTTAGCATTGTACTCAAGTTCATTGTCCATACCGATCTGAGCGAGGAACTCTTCTACTGCACCCTTCATTGTAAAGAAGTCGCCCTCGCCGTAGAATCCAAGCACAAACTGTGCTCTCTCATCGGGAAGCTCCTTAAGCGGAAGCTCTTTTGCGATATAGATATTTGCGATCTCATAAAGCTTAACATCCTTATTTCTGCGCTTGTAGTTTGTAGCAAGACTTGTAAGGATAACGTTAAGCGGAATTGTTCTCATGATTGAGAAGTCCTCACCTAAAGGATTGGAAATCTTAATTGCATTTCTTTCAGGAGCATCCTCAGATAAAAGAAGCTTATCAAATACCTTGGGACTCTCGAAGGAATAGCCATATGCCTGTGAAAATCCGCAGAACTGAGCTACTTCTCTTGCTGTCTTCTCAACTGTCATCTTGAAGGTAAGTTTACCTGTTGTAGGTGCATTCTTAGGCAGTGTTGAAGGAATCTTGTCATAGCCATAAAATCTTGCAACTTCCTCAGCAATATCACAGAATCCAACAAGGTCCTGTCTGAAGCTGGGAATGATAATCTCGTTAGAAGCTTCATCATAAACAAGCTCTTCTCTTGCAAAAATATCAAGCATTGTCTGCCTGTCGATATCGGTTCCGAGAAGCTTATTGATTCTCTCGGGCTCAAACTTAATTCTGTTAAGAGGCTTAATAGGTGACTTTGCTTCAACCATTCCGGATGTAACCTTACCACAGCCAAGCTCGTTAACAAGCTGACAAGCACGATTTATAGCATCCTCTGCATTGTTAGGATCAAGACCCTTTTCAAAGAATCCAGAAGCATCTGTACGAAGTCCGATTCTCTTAGCACTCTTACGGATATTGGGTCCGTTGAAAGTAGCTGCCTCAAAGAGAACTGTCTTTACACCTTCAGTGATCATTGAGTTTTCACCACCCATGATACCGCCGATAGCTACTTCCTTCTCACCGTCACAGATCATAACAACTTCGCTGTCTAAGTTTCTCTCCTGACCATCAAGAGTAATGAACTTCTCGCCATCCTTAGCTCTCTGAACGATGATCTTATTGCCTGCAATAGTAGAGAGGTCAAATGCGTGCATGGGCTGACCATACTCAAGCATTACATAGTTTGTGATATCAACGATGTTGTTGATAGGTCTTACACCATTAGCGGCAAGTCTTCTCTGCATCCACTCAGGTGAAGGGCCAACCTCTATGTCTGTGCAGACTCTTGCACAGTAACGTGAACAGAGATCTGCATCCTTTATCTCAACTGAAATGTAATCTGAAGCCTTCTCAGAAGTCTCCTCTACTTTAACCTCAGGAGCCTTGAAAGGAAGCTTAAATGTAGCTGCAGCTTCTCTTGCAATACCGAGAATGCTATAGCAGTCTACACGGTTACTGGTTACTTCAAATTCAAATACTGTATCGTGAAGACCGAGCAGCTCTACTGCATCAGCTCCAACCTCTGTATCCTCGGGAAGGATATAAAGTCCATCCTCGGGAGCATCGGGATAGAAATCCTTTGAAGAACCAAGCTCCTCAATAGAGCACATCATTCCATAGCTCTCGATTCCGCGAAGCTTACCCGCTTTGATCTTGATTCCCTCTTCAGGATTCGGGCTGCCGTCATGGCCTCCTGCAACTCTACCGCCATCAAGAACAACAGGAACCTTATCGCCTTCCTTCATGTTCTTGGCACCTGTAACAATCTGGATCTTTTCCGATCCGATGTTAACCTGGCAGATAACGAGCTTATCAGCGTCCGGATGAGGCTCAATCTTATCGATCTGTCCAACAACAATTTTCTCTAAGTTTTTATCAAGGCGATGGAATCCCTCGCCCTTTGTTCCGGAAAGAGTAAGTGCATCAAGAATCTCCTGATCACTTGCATTTAAATCCGGTACATATGCTTTTATCCATGATAAATTTGCGTCCAATGTAAATTCCTCCTATATTTCATCCCCTCATCCGCCCTTCGGGCACCTTCCCCCCAAGGGGAAGGCTTTATTTTTGTTTCCTCCCAAGGGGAAGGCCTTATTTTTGTTTCCTCCCAAGGGGAAGGCCTTATTTTTGTTTCCTCCCAAGGGGAAGGCCTTATTCTTTTGCCTTCCCCCTCCGGGGGAAGGTGTCAGCGAAGCTGACGGATGAGGGCTCTAATTAAAATTGCTCTAAGAATCTAATATCGTTCTCGTAAAGCAGTCTCATGTCATCGATTTCGTATTTAAGCACTGCGATTCTCTCAAGGCCAAGACCGAATGCGAATCCTGTGTATTCGTTTGGATCAATTCCGCTCATCTCAAGAACATGAGGATGAACCATACCGCAGCCAAGGATTTCAATCCAACCCTCTCCCTTACAGAAACGGCATCCCTTACCGCCACACTTGAAGCAGCTTACATCCATCTCAGCCGAAGGCTCTGTGAACGGGAAATGATGAGGACGGAACTTAACCTTTACATCCTCGCCGAAAATCTCTTTTGCGAACTCAGCAAGTGTTCCCTTAAGGTCTGCAAATGTGATGTCCTTATCAATTACAAGTCCCTCGATCTGGTGGAAGCTGGGGCTGTGAGTAGCATCAACTTCATCTGCTCTGAAAACGCGACCGGGAGCAATCATCTTTATAGGAAGCTTACCCTTCTCCATCTCATGAACCTGAGTTGAAGATGTCTGTGTACGAAGAAGAAGGTCTCCTGAAATGTAGAATGTATCCTGTTCATCCTTAGCAGGGTGATCTGCAGGAATATTAAGCGCTTCGAAGTTGTAGTAGTCCTTCTCAACTTCAGGTCCCTCAGCAACCTCATAACCCATTCCAATGAAGACATTCTCGACATCCTCAAGGGTAATTGTATTGGGATGACGGTGCCCTACATTGTTCTTCTTAGCAGGAAGAGTAACATCGATTGTCTCGCTGGCAAGCTTAGCCTCGCGAACAGCCGCCTCCATCTTCTTCTTTGTGAACTCAAGGTTCTTCTCGATTTCTTCTCTTACCTCATTCACCATCTGACCAACCTTAGGTCTGTCCTCTGGCGCAACATCCTTCATACTCTTAAGGATACTTGTAAGTTCTCCCTTTTTACCAAGGACATTGACACGAATATCGTTAAGCATATCAAGACCTTCAGTCTCTTCGATCTGCTTAAGCGCCTGTTCCCTGATTTTGTCTAACTGCTCTTTGATCATTTTTACCTCCTATTAAAAAAAGAGTTTTGCCTGCAAAACTCTAGCGCGAGCGGTATTGCGTAGCAATAAACTACATCTCCGCGAGCTGCGCATAATTATTTTTTGTTTAATAGGGAATTCGGAGGAATTTCCTATTAAACAAAAAATCGTCTCTCACATCAAATGATGCAAGGGACGAATAAAATCCGCGGTACCACCCTGATTCCTGCCATAAAAAATAGCAGACACTCATTCATATTAACTTTTAGCTCCAATGCGAAATTTCCGTACTGTCTTTACCTGACAAGCTCTCAGCCGGTGACCTGCCTCTCTGTTTAGGAAAACAGAACATCTCGGGGTTTTCCCCACACCTTCAACGCTCTGCAAATTAGTTTAACTATGACAATCATAAAAGTCAAGAAAAATGGAGTTGTTTTTTACTTGAAAGTCCTACCGCCAAATGCCCATTTCTTTTTATGTTTTTTTAATATTTTACTATATATTGTTAAGTGCTCAGCGATTATATAATAATAGTATGAGTAAAACAAATTCTAATAACAAAGTAAATAAACAAAACCTGGAACGCCTACTCCGAAAGTATAACAACAATCTTGTTATAAGTGGTGTAGGTGTGTTATTTTTTGGCCTTTGGTCAGTCCTGAAGCTATTTGAAGAAATGGCACTTGGTGTCGTTGATCTTAATAGTTATTTAATGAGCGATTATGAATATACGATCGTGGATAAAATACTTTATTACATATTCTTTTTCATCATAGTTTTAGTTATTTTATTAATACATTACATAATCGGAAGTTCTTCTATCAAAGTGGGGCTTGGAAAAAAGCGCAAATTCTTTTACCTGTTCCTCACTGCTTTTTCCCTGGTTGGTGTTATAGGTAGTCTTTCTTTATATTTCACGGAAGCCATTGACAAATCCGCTTATGACACAACTATAGCTTCATTTCTTGTGGATATCGCGCTTTCTTTAGCACTGATTGACGTGATAGTTTCATCTTTTGCAGCTATTATTCTAAAGAGAAAGCTCAGGAGGCTTTGACATATGCAGGAAGATTTTCATTATTATGCTACATATGCAGCTGCTTATCTTGCAGGCTTTTCTCACGAGGAATGCTGCGAGATCTGTTACAGTGCGCAGTATGTAGACAATTGTACCGCAACTCTCCTTTCAAAAATCAATGGACCTATTGAAGCCGCAACAACACAGCTTAACTTAGAACTCATGGATACAAGAACAGACATAATCGGTATTCAGGAAATCACCAAAATCTGGAGTTCATTTCATTTTCTGCCCGGAGATATCTTTGCCACGAAAAAATGGGCCGGTAAGCGTTATCTCAATAAATACAGATTAATCTGCCATCCAAATGGTCAGCTTTTGGCGGATAGTGTCAATCTGGCAAAGGATAAAAGCCTCCAGGCTATAGGTATAGCTATGCATGTTTTGGCTGACACTTGGGCACATATGTACTTCTGCGGAACGCCATCACTTGTAATAAATAATACAAATTATTATTTTTACGAGCTTTTACCTGATGGCGATAATTATAGGGAAAGAGAAGTAAAATTCAGACATAAAACATCAGAACCGGATGATATCGAAAAGGGGTTATATACAAATACAATTTATCAGGGATCCGAGACATCCGTTATGAACCTTGGACATGGAAGAGCCGGGCATTTCCCGGACTACAGCTTTGCAAGGTATAAATATATGCCTGCCTGGGATAATTACAACGAGGTCATAAAGGATAATCCATCAGATTATATGAATGCATTTTGCCAGATGATCCATGCCATGAAATACTTAGGTGGGTCCATAGGAACCTTTAAGCTTAATCATTATGACAGAGAAGCTGTTGAAAAATATTCGGACAGAATAAATCAAATCCTGACAAAGCGGCAGTTAAATGCTTCCGCTGATTGGAAAGCCTTCGGAGAGGAGCTTTCATGTAAGGACATTCCCGACTATGACATGAACAAATATGAATCCGAATACTTAAGTGCAAAAAACAGTGAGAAAAACTCAACTTTCCTTGGTAGATTCATTAAGGCTGCTATATCTCATAAGCACATGGTAAGCAGCAGTATTTCAGATTCAGGAAATCCCCTTACAGGAATTCCGTCAGCCAAAAAGCTTTTTGGCTTATAGAGATCTGTTCCAAAAAACATAACAAAATTTAAAAGGTACTTTGCTATGACAAAATTTCAAAGATTAAGAAGCATTGCTTTTTCAATCATAATGATTCTGGGAAGTATAATATTTATTCTCGATCCGGAAGACGGTTATACAGTGGTTGTTACCATCCTTGGTATATGGCTTTTGTTTTACGGAATCGGAACTCTTTTTTACTTTTTTACTATGGCAAGACATATGGTTGGCGGAAAATACATCCTGTACAAAGGATTCATATTTACGGATTTTGGATATCTTACTGCCTCAATAAGTGATATACCCAGAGTTTATGTACTTATTTATCTAATCGTTATCCATGCATTTGCCGGACTTGTCGAAATCTTAAGAGCTCTTGAAAATCATCGATATGGTGCTGCCTGGCGAGCAAAATTCTTTCATGGTCTTTTTGATATTTTACTCGCCGCTCTTTGCATAATTCTGATTAAGAAAACACACACTGCGATAATAGTCTACTCCATCGGTTTATTCTATTCCGCAATCATGCGCATAGGAAGTGCCCTTAGAAAGGATAGTTACCTTGCAGGTCAGCAGATTTATTAAATGACATGACAAGTCATGCTATGGCTGCATCCACAATTTGAGCTGTGTAAAGCTTATAATAATCTCCTTTTTTTGCCATAAGTTCTTCATGCGTACCACATTCAGTAATACCACCATCATTTATGTACATTATTTTATCGCAGCCAACGATCGTTGATAGTCTGTGGGCAATAATAAAGCTTGTTCTGCCTTTAAGCATTGCATTAAGTCCCTTTTGCAGTGCTTTTTCAGTTTGCACATCTATACTTGAGGTTGCTTCATCAAGAACCAATATTGCAGGATCAGACAACAATGTTCTTGCAAAGGAAATAAGCTGCTTTTGTCCCTGAGATAAAAGTGCTCCTCTCTCCTTTACCTCTGTCTGATACCCCTTTGACATCGTGCTTATAAAATCATCAGCGCAGACAGTTTTGCTTGCCATCTTAATCTCATCTACAGTCGCATCAAGCTTGCCGTATCTAATATTGTCTTCGATCGTTCCGGAAAAGATAAAGCTGTCCTGAAGCATTATTCCCATCTGCTCGCGAAGAGATTTAAGGGAAACCTTTGAAATATCCTGCCCGTCAATCAGAACCTGTCCGCTATCTACATTGTAGAATCTGGAAATCAAACTTACTATCGTACTCTTTCCTGCACCGGTAGGTCCAACAAGAGCAACGCTCTCGCCCTTTTTCACAGTAAACGAAACATCGTGAAGTATCTCCTTTCCTTCTTCATATGAAAAGCTCACATTCTTAAACTCAACATCGCCTTTCATAGCAGGCATCTTAATACAATCAGGAGCATCAGCAACTTCAATCGGCTCATCTATTGTCTCAAAAATTCTCTCCAAATATGCAATATTATTTATAAAATTGTTGAATATATTTCCAAGGTTCATAATAGGCTGCCAGAATCTTGATGCATAATTTGAAATTGCAATTATGGTACCAAGAGTCTGATGTCCGTTAGTAAACATAGCTATTCCGAAAACATATATAGCAGCGCTTACAAATACAGAAATTGTATCTATTCCGGGCCACACAAGAGTGCTGTATTCTATCGCTCTCATCCAGGTCTTTCTGCAGTCATCCGAGAGCTCCTTAAATATCTCCGCATTTTCATTCTCTCTTGCAAATATCTGAGTAATTCTGGCTCCTACAATATTTTCCTGAAGATATGCATTCAAATTTGAATTCTTGTTGGAAACCATCTGCCAGGCAACTCTCTGTTTGTTTTTTATCCAGAACATAAAGAACATGAGAATAGGAACTCCGGCAAGAACAACAAGGCTGAGCTGTACATCAACATAAAGCATAAATGCAACTATAAAAATCAGATTCAAAAACTCAAGAATCAGGTTGATCAGTCCGTTACTGAGCATATCCGAAACAGAGTTTACATAGTTAACAACTCTTACAAGTATTTTTCCATGCGGTCTGTCATCATAATACTGAAAAGGCAACAGTTGCAAATGTTCGAACAAATCCTTTCTTATGCTGTAAATAATGTCCTGAGATACATTTACCATAAGATATGATCTTATCGTTGCAAAAAGTATGCTCAATATATAGAAAAAGGCCATTGCTCCCGCCAGTCCGAATAGAAGCATTTTATCGCCGTTTGGTATTGCTACATCGAGAGCCTTTTGGAAAAGAATCGGGCTGACAAGTCCCGTGATTCCTCCTATAGCTGAAATAGTCAATGCAATTGCCATTTTCCCTGCATGCTTTTTAATATATCCCGAGGCCCTTAAAAGATGTTTTATATCAAAAGGCTCTTCAAGTAATTCATCCTGTTTATATGTATTTCTAGCCATTTTTTATACCTCCAAATCAGGCACCCACCTGAAGCTTTACTAGTTCTGCGTAATATCCGCCCTGTCTTATAAGCTCTTCATGTGTTCCGCGTTCTGTGATCTCGCCGTTCTGCATAATGAGAATCTGATCCGCATCTTTAGTAGTTGATATTCTTTGTGCAATTATTATCTTTGTGCATTCAAAATCCAGATCCTTAAGGCTTTCCTGAATTGCTTTTTCAGTCTCAAGATCAACAGCCGAGGTTGTGTCATCAAGTATAAGAATCGAAGGTCTGACAGCAAGAGCTCTTGCAAGAGATATTCTCTGCTTCTGTCCTCCTGAAAGTCCTACACCTCTCTCTCCAACAATCGTTTCATATCCCTCAGGCATTTTTGCTATAAAGTCGGCAGCCTGAGAATATTTCGCAAATCGTATAACTTCATCCCTGGTGATATTCTGATCACCATAAGCTATATTTCCGTCAATCGTATCCGAATACAGAAGAACATCCTGCGTTGCAAGGCCAATATTACCTCTTAACTGATGGAGCTTGATTTTACTTACATCTACACCATCTACGAGAATCTGCCCATTTGTAGGTTCATAGAATCTCGGTATCAGATGGATCAGTGATGTTTTACCGCAGCCCGTCTCTCCCATGATCGCTATAGTCTGACCGGGCTTTGCCTCAAAGGAGATATTTTTAACAACCGGAAGCTTTCCATCCGAGTACTGGAAGGAGACATTTTTAAACTCGATTCTTCCCTCAAATCTCTCAGGCATATCCACACAATCGACGCTGTCAACAATCTCGGGTTCAGAGTAGTAGATTTCCATAACCTTTATTGATGCGGCCGAAAACCTCTGAAATTCATTCATAATGTTTCCAAGCTGTCTCATAGGATTTGCTATAGCCCAGGTAAGACCGGAAAAAGCCACAAACTCTCCCATTGTCATCTGCCCTGCAATGAGGAAAAGACCACCTATCAGAAGAAGTATTACCGGAAGCATATTTGCAGTAGTTTCGATTATCGGAAAATATCTAAGCCAGGTATAAGCTGTTCTTTTATTGGTATCCCTGAAATCCTTATTGCATTCATCAAAGTTTTCTATTTCATAATCCTCTCTGGCGAATGCTTTAACAACTCTGTTACCGGAGATATTTTCCTGCGCCATGGTATTCATTCCGGCAAGCTTTTCTCTTAGAAGCGCATGCATAGGCGCAACTTCCATCTTGAATTTCAGAATTATAAAAAGGATCAGCGGTGCAACTATCATAAGACAGATCGCCATTTTCCAGTTCATTATAAAGAAATAGATTCCGGTTGCTGTTATAAGAGATACTGCCTCCACAACCATTCTGACAACCCATGCAACCATATGCCTTACAGCATCAAGATCACCTGTCACTCTGGTCATAAGGTCACCTGTTCTATAGGTGCTGTAAAACTTCATGTCCTGTCTCTGTATTTTGTCATAGAGATAATTTCTGACTCTGAAAAGAACACCCTGAGATACCTTTTCATATCCAAGGCAGTCAAAATAAACGATTATACAGCGGGCAATAGTAAAAGTTATCATCATGGTTACCAGTCCGTAAAATTCACTCCTGTGAAGCACATAGTACTCTCTGGCTTCGCTTCCCGATAAAAACCTATCTACTATTTGAGATGAAAAATATGGCACAGTAAGCTGCATCATGTTATAAACAACAGTCCCGATTATTACCAGCACATAAAGTGCCCTATAACCTTCCATATTATCCCAAAGCCACTGCAGCCTTGTTCTGGGGAATTTCAATTCAAGCAAACTATCTTTCATAATAATTTCTCCTCATTAAGTGTTTCGATATCAAATTAAAACGCTTGTAATAAAGAATAAAATTACTCTTTAATTACAAGCGTCATTTTCAAATCTCAGCAGATAATATACCCTGTTATATAATGCGTCTACTTAAATATTCTGTTCTCATATGCTCATATTTTGTCATTTTTTACACTTATTTTTTTTGCTCTTTGTTCTCTTCATCTATATTTACATCTTCCTTGTCATCACCTATGAAAAGTGCCCTATATTCACCAGGAGCCATGCCCTTCTCTTCATGAAAAACTCTGTTAAAACTGGGTATGCTCTGAAATCCTGAGAGCATTGCAATTTTAGTCAGCGTCAAATCATTTTGAGTAAGAAGCTGAGTAGCTTTTTCAAGCCTTATCATATTGAGCCACTTACTGTAATTCATACCGGTTACATTTTTAAATATTCTGGAAAAATAATCCTTGGAAATGCCAGCCATCTGTGCCATGGTAGCCTGCGAAAGGTCATCCGCGGTAAGGTTATTCTTGATATAATCCGTAACCATTATCATTCTACGCATCACATCATCTTCGTAGCCATCAGGCGAACTTGACCTTAGTTCAGGATCAAATTCATCTCTGTGCTCATCAAGCGTAAGCATGAACTCCATCAAAAGCATGCAGCAGCGAAGCTCTCTGTCCGAGCCACCTCCAAGAAAAATCTCCTTCATTTTATCGGTGATTTCCTTAAGCTTTGCAGCAAGCTCCGGATGAGCATATATGCATATCACATGAAGATTCCTGTAAAAATGCATTATGCGCTGAAGGTCAAAAAGAGAGTTCATAAACATGTTGCTAAACTGTATAACAACCGCATTCTCTCTGTCAGCATCTATTATTGCATGCATCTCCATAGGCCATACGAGAACAAAATCACCCTCTACCAGATTGTAGGTGCTTTTGTTTACTTTATAAATATTCGTCTTACCGGGGCCCACAAGCAGGATCTCTCCATAAGAATGCCAGTGCATCTTATAGCTTCTCTGTTTGTAACCGGTAGACAAATTGAAAGCGCTTATATTGTCAAAATCATATATCTCATACTTACTGTAATCCATGTCTTCATCCTGTCTCTGAATTTTATATATCATATAATTTCCTTTCATTATACAGTAAATGAGCGCGACATTTAAGATAGACAAATAAAATTATAAAAATGATAGCATCAGAGCTTGTGTTCATCCTCTTATTTTTCGATATGACATATATCATATTTTGAATTCGCCACTACGCAAAAACTGATAACAATAAAGTCAAAACATAAGAAGTATATTTACAGGAACAGGATTATATTACATATTGACTTTTAAACAAATTTCAGGGAGTTTATGATACATGAAAAAGCACACGACAGATATGACAACAGGTAACCCTGTAAAGCATATACTACTCTTTGCTCTGCCGGCACTTATAGGAAATATTTTTCAGCAGATATACAATCTGGCAGATACCATTATTGTCGGAAGATTCGTTGGTGCTGATGCACTTGCGGCAGTTGGTGCCACTGCATCCGTAACCTTTCTCTTTTTCGCACTGTGTAACGGAATCGGCGGAGGCGGTGGAATAATCGTCTCACAATTTTACGGAGCTCATGATGATGACAACGTAAAAAAGAGTATTGTAAATACCGGAATAATAATGCTAATTGTTCCCCTGTTTTTCGGAACCATTGGATTTATATCCTGCGAAGCACTCCTTAAGCTTCTTGGCACGCCCGAAGCAATACTTGCTGACTCCGTATCCTACATGAGATACATGTGCGTTGGATTACTGTTTGTTTCAGCTTATAATTATCTGACCTCAATGCTTAGAGCGCTTGGTGACTCAAAGTCTCCGCTTTATTTCCTTATTATTGCAGCAGTCATCAATGTTTTTCTCGATATTTTCCTGGTTTATTTTTGCAAAATGGGAATAAACGGAGCCGCCATAGCCACCATAATCTCGCAATCGATTGCTGCTATCAGCTGCGGATTATACGCCAGAAAGGTTAATCCTTACTTTAAATTGAATAAGAATGATCTGGTATTCAGATCAGACCTCGCAATAAAGATTATCCGCCTTGGTGTTCCGATGTCACTACAATTTGCCCTGATTGCCATTTCTTCAATGGCTGTACAGAGAATAGTCAACTCCTATGGAACTGTAGTTGTTGCAGCCTTTACGGCAACAAACAGAATCGAACAGCTTATTCATCAGCCATATGCTACACTTGGCGCTGCAATAGCTACTTATTGCGGACAGAATTATGGAGCAGGAAAATATGACCGCGTATACACCGGATACAGAAAAGGCCTTATGATCATGGCCGTTCTTACTGCAGTAATGGTTGTCAGCATACAGGTTTTTGGAGGAACAATAACCTCCATGTTTGTATCTGACAATGATGTAATCGCCCTTGGCTCAATGGGTCTAAAGATAACAAGTCTGTTTTACATTTCACTTGGACTTATATATGTAGTAAGAGGAGTCCTTACAGGAATCGGAGATGCATTCTTTGCACTATTTAACGGAATCGTCGAAGTAATTGGCAGATTTACAATACCTCTTTTCATAACCCAGTACATGGGCATGGGCGAAAAAGGTATCTGGATTTCAGCCGGTATCGTGTGGGTATTAAGTGGTGTAACCGCCTGGCTTCGATTTGCCACACATTTCGGTGAGGCAACAAAAGTTGCCGAGCCCACACAATGAAGTACTTCCTTCCCGCACCGCCTGCATAGGCACTGTGAAAAGGTTCGAGTAACAAAAATTCCCACAACCATTTTATATAAAATAGTTGTGGGAAAGTTTTTGTCAGTTATCAAGTATTTCAAAAAATGCTGCTTTAAGGTTTTCGGATATTTCTGACTCTCTTATGTAAGAAGCAAAATCGTCCTTCTTCATATCCATCATGGCATTGTAGATTTCATCCTTTTTCACGGTTTCGATCCACGCATTTTCAAGAATACCGAATATCAGGTCCTTATAATCATTTTCCGAAAGTTCGATATTTTTTACTGATATACGTGCTCCGTCTTCAGACTTTACATCATTAATCCTTATGGTCAGTATTTGTTTATTTAAGTCTGCTTCGGTCTCGAAGGGTCTGCTTGCATTTATTTCTGTTTGCTCTTTCTTCTTAACACCGAAGATCTTTATCTCATAGTCACGGCTTCCCGGTATAAGTGAAAGATCTCCGACTGAACCATCAATAAATATCTCGATTTCAGAATTTGCGCTGCAAAGTTCATTTCCTTTTTTCTTAAACTTAACTCTGTAGTCTGTCTGTGCAAATTTGCCGTTTTGATAATCCATGGTTATACCATCATCTTCGTACAGAGTATAGCTGCCGTCTGTGCCTGCCCCTACATAGAGCTTAAGTGTTTTTGGATTAGCCGTTCCATTTACGGTATCCTCTCCCGAAAGCGGAAGAACACCTCCGGCCTTAAGAAGTACCGGCATCTCATTTATTTTTCTATAGAGTTTCCTCTTCTGCTTGCCCTTATAAATTCTTCCGTTTTGAATATCATACCATCTACCCTCAGGAATAAGCATGTTTACTGCAGCCTGCTTTATTACATTATCCATAGGCTCAGTGATTGCTCCGACAAGTAAGCTTTCTCCGAATCCATATTCATTAGGAACATGATATGAACGTTCATCATCAGGCATAAGATAATACATAGGTCTGACAAGTGGCCTGTCTTCCTTGTATGCTCTGTAGTTTTCCGTATACAGGTATGGAATAAGCCTGTGTCTTAGACGCATATACTCAGCAATTATGCTGTGATACGGCTCACTTATTGCCCAGGGCTCTTTATTTACAAATGCACTGGAGCTGCTGTGGAGCCTCATAATAGGTGAAAATACGCCAAACTGAACCCATCTTAGAAGTCTCTCATCATTTCTGTCGCCCAGCATATGTCCGCCAATGTCATGGCTCCACCAGCCATATCCGATGTTACTTGAAGTACTAGTAAAGAAGGGCTGATAATCCAGGCTTCTCCATGTGGCTTTGGTATCTCCCGAAAAGCCAACCGGATACCTATGACTTCCGGGACCGGCATATCTTGAAAAAATCATGGGCCTTACATTTCTATCCTCCTGATCGTGATAATGATAGTGATTTAGGAGGAAAAGAGGATCCACGTCAGATGGTTTATCTCCCGTTCCCTGTTGCCAGTCAATCCACCAGAAATCCACGCCGTCATTTTCATAGGGATGCATCACTTCATCAAAATATGCTTCCCTGAACTTTCTATCGCCAAAATCAAACTTAACAGGTTCTTCGGTTTTGGGATCAATCCCCATCCTTTTTGCAGTCTTTTCATACATATCCTCAAATGCCCTTATTCCATCTGCAGGATGAAGATTAAGTGTCGTCGACAGCCCCTTTTCGTGAACCCTTTTGAGGAACCTCTTATAATCGGGAAAATATTCCTTATTCCAGCTATAGCCGGTCCATCCGGTTCCGTACTTTGGATCAATGTCAGTTATGTGCCAGTCCATATCGATAACCGCCACAGAAAGAGGAATCTTTTCTTCTTCGAATCTATCCAGAAGTTCAAGGTAAGAATCCTCTGTATACCTGTAGAATCTGCTCCACCAGTTACCAAGGGCATACCTGGGAATCATGGGCGTCTTGCCGCAAAGCTTATAAAACTCGGACAATCCCCCATAGTAATCACTACCAAATCCAAAGAAGTAAACATCAACTCCTTCGTATTCTCTTTTCCTATATTCTGTTCCATCAATGCAGACGGCACTCTTACTGTCGTCAAGAGTTGCGTATCCCTTCCTTCCGAATATTCCGGGATCAAGAGGGATCGGACCATCCGAAAGATCAAGTGTCCTTGCTGTTCCAAGGAGATTTCCATCCATATTGGCATGGCCCATACCATAGTTCCAGGTTTGCCCGGTGCTTTTTACAAGAACTGTAAGTCCTCTTGTAGAGGGTGCCTGCTCATCATATTTTAAGAGTAATGAACCGGTATCTACTTCAATGCCTTCACTGCTTCTTTTTAGCTCATAGGTACAGTCTTCAAAAAAACGATTAACTATTCCGGTTGTCTGCCTGTCCTCAAAATAACCATCTTCCTGATATTCAATCCTCAGCATTCTCTCAGTAAGAACAGTAATTCTATATTTTTCACCCTTAATGTATTTTAAAGTCATCTTTTTATCCGTTTCTTTTTTAACTCTTTATATCAGTTTCTATATATCATCTGCTTTAAATAGCCTTTAGTGTAATTAACCCTTTACTGATCCGGAGAGACCCTCAACATAGAATCTCTGTAACCATATAAAGAGAATCACAATGGGAATCGCAACAACAACCGCGCCGGCTGCAAACTGCGTGTAATATGTATCAATTCTCTTAAAGTCTGTAAGCCAGTACAAACCGACAGCTACAGTATATGAGCTTTGTTTATCGCCAAAAAGCATGCTCGGGAAAATGTAGTCAGACCACGCGCCAAGGAAATTTCCCAAAACCGTATAAACAATTATTGATTTCGAAAGCGGCAGGGTTATATGGGTAAAAATCTGAAATCTGCTGGCGCCATCAATTATTGCAGCTTCGTCCACAGCTTTTGGAATAGTATCAAAAAAGCCTTTACTTACGTGATATCCCATGGCAGCACCTGCAGCTCCTACTACTATAAGAGCCATAAGCGACTGATTGAGTCCGATACCCTTTAATATGTTGTAGACTGCAATAAGAGACATAAATCCCGGGAACATGCCTATGATCATCAGCACATTCATAAATCCTTTTCTGCCACGGAATCTTGTTCTACTAAGTACGTAGGATGTTGCAAGTATTATAAGTGTATTGATCACGCAGCTGCACACTGCAACGATCATTGTATTTACCCACCATTTTCCAAAGGGTAAAACGCTCTGATTGGAAAACAGATTCTTGAAATTATCCAAAGTAAAACCATGAGGAATAAAGTACCCTACATAATATCCCTGCTCAGCCCTGAATGCGGTAAGCACAATCCACAAAATAGGAAATAGCCATATGATTCCAAGAATGGTAAGTGCTATATAGCCTACATTTGTCTGTGTCACTCGCATTATCATCACAAGTGTAAAATACGCAAAGAAAAGTCCAAACCACATGCCAAAGCTATAATTTTTGTTAAGGAATGTTCCTGACAGCCCTGCTTTTTCATAAATGCTTTTTCCCGCAAAAAGAAGAAGTGTCCAGAAAACAACATTTACACCCTGCACATACTGCCATATTTTCATTCCCGGCACCGTTGTCTTAACAAGGCTTATAACTCCAAGGACTGCTGAAATGATCGTGAGAACAGTTGCAAGCAAAAGAATAAAATAGGCTTTGGATTTTCCGTCTGAAGTAAGTACATACATGCAGGTAGAAATCATATTCATATACCCGTATTCACTTTTTACAAAAGAAACAAACATGCATATAACCGATGCAAATATTCCGATAAGAGCTTTTAGGTGAAAATCCAGATTCAATCCTATTACTACTTTTTTCATTACTGGAAGCCCTCCTCATTTTTCATGGCACCTGACCTTGAGAATGAGATCAGAGTGAAGGTTGCTGATATTACAAATATTATGATTCCTATCGTCGCAGCCAGATTGTAATCATTGCTGTCCTTTGTGAGCTTATACAGCCAGGTCACAAGCAGATCTGTTTTTCCCGCGCCCTTGAAATAGTCAAGTGTAAGAGGCTCTCCACCTGTCAGGAAATATATTGTATTAAAGTTGTTGAAGTTACTTATAAGGTTAGCTATGAGATATGGAGTTGTTACAAACCACATGTAAGGGAATGTTATTTTCCTGAACATTGTTATAGGTCCTGCTCCGTCAATTCGTGCACTCTCGTATAGCTCTCCGGGAATGTTTAAAAGTATTCCGCTGACCATCAGCATTGTGACAGGAACACCTATCCAGAAATTTACAAGTATTACGCTGACTCTTGCCCAGGTCACATTTGATAAGAACGGAAGCGCAGATGATGTAAAGCCCCACTGCTGAAGAAGTACATTGAATATTCCGCGCTCGCCAAGCATTGTTGATACAACTCTAAGAGATATGAATCCGGGAATTGCCATTGTAATAACAAATATTGTTCTCCAGAACTTCTTGAACTTTATGCCTTTGGAATTGATGATCATCGCAAGAATCATACCGCCAAAGTAGCAGGTAAAGGTCGCTGCAAAGCCCCATATAAGTGTCCAGCCAAGCACCGGCCAGAATGTCGCTGAAAGCCTTTCACCTGCGGAAAGTAAGGTAAAGAAGTTCTTAATTCCCACCCAGTCAAAAAGATTTCCCGGCGGCTGATGATCCTGATCATAATTCGTGAATGCCATCAGAATCATATATATGAGAGGCATTACCGTAAATACCAATAACCCAATGACGGGAACTGAAAGCAGCAGGAAATGAATATTCTCATTTGCAAGGCTCTTTATATCCTCTAAAAGTCCCTTTGGCTGTTTTCCTGATTCTTTCAGTTCTCTTGCCTTTTCTCCGGAAAAAATTGAGAAAAGCCAAACTGCCAAAAATGCAAAGCTGACTACCAGTGTCATAACTCCGTAAAGGAGTATCAGCATGGAATTATCACCCTTTGACACTTCATAAATTCCCAGGGCTTCATTAAATGTCATTCCCTGAGTGCTGTCGCCCAAAGTAATTAGTTTACTTATGTTGTGGGCACCGGACAGTATCATAAATGCGATATATAAAGCCTCGATCATCAAAAAGATAAGTCCTTTTCCTACCTGTCCGTTCTTTATGTTGGAAAGTCCACTCAGAAGGTAGGACAGCCTTGAAAAGCTGTCCCCTTCTGTAAAGATCGTTATAAAATTTCTGCCTTTTAAAGCTTTAGTTTTTGATGCTTTACTTTGTACCATGTTTTCCCTCTTATTCTGTAAGTGTTCCTGTTACACTATCTACAAGAGCATCAAGCTGACTCTGAAGGTTAGCACTTGTAACCTCTCCGTAGTAGATACCCTCTCCAAGAGCCTTCATAGGATCCCAGTAATCTCCCATCTGAGGAATGCTGGGCTGATTTGTTGCGAAGGCAGCCTGATCATTAAGAGCACTTGCTACAAAATCATTTTTGATCTCATCATTGTCTGAAAGTGATTTAAGAACCGGTACATCACCCTGCTCCTTATATCTTGTAAGTGAGCTGTCCTTGTTTGCCATATATACAGCAAGCTGCTGTGCACAAAGGGGATGAGCTGTATTTGACTTAACTGTGATTGTCTTAAAGTCTACGAAGTTTGAAAGCTGAACATCACTTCCACTGATATTTGCTGTGGGAAGCGCCACTGCTCCGAGCTTATCGCCAAGAGCCTCTCTGAATTCAGGAGCACTCCAAGCGCCGCTTGTAACTGCGCCGAGCTTACCTTCCTTGAATGCATTTCCGCCAACTCCGTCTGCATCTTCAAGATATTTTGCATTGGTCGCAAGACTTATCATATACTCACCTGCTTCAAGTCCTTTTTCATTATTAAAGCTGCACTCTTCGGCATTCTTACCGTCTTCTCCAAAAAGTGTGCAACCATTGCCAAGGAAAAACATCTCTGCATACCAGGAATTTGTGAGCTGTGTGCTAAAGTTCCACATTCCATCACCGAGATCCTTGTCCATCATTGTGTCAAGATTCTTTATCTCATCCTCGGTAAAGAGCTCCTTATTGTAGTACATGAAAAATGTATTAGGTGAAAAGGGCACTGCATAGGTGAGCCCATCAACCGTAACCGCGTTAATGGCACTTTCCGGAAGGTCAACTTTTAATTCATCAAAGTCTTTGGTGATGGGAAGCAGTAACCCTTTACCCGCAAGATCAGCAACACCGCCGCTGGGTGTATAGAAAATGTCTGCCGCTGTATCTGAATCTGTTTCAAGCGCCTGAGGTGCTTCATCGATTCCTACAACAGCAATTTCATATGTGATATCGAATTCATCATGAGCTGCATCAAAGTCCTTAACCATCTGGTCTGTGATATTTACTTCCTCTTCAGGTACCCATATCTTAAGGTTAACGTTCTCTGTCTCGCCTGCAGCAGAATTATCTGCAGCCTTAGCTGTTTCTAAAGCTGCTGTGTCAGCTGATGCCTGGTTATCTGATGCTCCGCATCCTGAAAGGCTTGATGCAATTATTGTTGCTGTCATGCTTATGGCAGCCAATGTCCTTCTTTTCATTTTTGTCCTCCTAAATTTAACTGATTGGTTAATCGATTTACTAGAATATACTATGTTTTGGTTAAGCGGTCAACCCACTATTTCAACTTTATAAAGACTGTATAAATGGCATATTTGCATTTTATGTATTTTGCACAACCCTTTTTATAATCTTGTTTTAGTTATTCGTTTTACCTTAAAATCAGACACGGGCAGTCAAGGGGACGGTTCTTTTGGTTCGTTTTCTGAAGCACACAAAATCAGACAAGGGGGCAGTTCTTCTGACTTATTTTGTGAAACAAAATAAGTCAGAAGAACTGTCCCCTTGTCTGATTGAACCGTCCCTTGGCTTATTGCTTTTTAGTTTTATTCTGCCAGATCCCTTACAGATTGTCTCTCTGCTACCTGTATAGGAAGTCTGTCGTCGAGAACCATATCCTTATCGCCCTCGATTATATGGAACAGATACTCGGTTGCTTTTTTGGCCTTCCAGTCAAAATCCTGTGCAATCGAAGTTATCTTAGGAGTCATGAATTCGCAGTCAGGAAGGTTATCGAAACCTATAATGGAAACATCTCCTGGCACTCTTATCCCGCACTGCTTTAAGCCTTCAGCAACACCAAATGCAACTACGTCAGACATTGTTGCTACAGCTGTAATGCCCTTATTGGAAAAGGCAATGTTCTGTCCTATCTCCATGGCATTTTTGTAGGTAGTATCCGTAAAGTAAAGATTTTCATCTCCAAACTTTATTCCGCATTCCTTGCAGGCATCATAAAAGCCCTGGTATCTCTCTCTGATAACGCCCTCTTCTCCAATCTGAGGTGTTACCAGAGCTATATTTTTATGAGATTTTCCAATGAGATATCTGGCAGATAGATAACCGCCGCGATAATCCTCAATACCTACGTTTACTATCTTTTCTTCCGGTGCATATGTATCAATAAAAACCATAGGAACATCTATCTGTTCCTTGATTTCCTTTACCTCTTCCTTGAAAACACCTAAAAAAAGTGCCCCATCAACATTCCAGGATGAGAGAAGAGAAATGATGTCTCTTGGATCTCCAACGCATCTAAGCATCAGATAATAGTCTTCATTTCTCACATATTTTTCAATAGCTGCAACTATATGAGCATTGTACGGATTTGTAAAGAAGTCTTCATCTCTTCCAAGATAAGGTATTGCAAGACCTATTATTTTACTCTCCTTTTTAGCAAGAGACCTTGCAACAGCATTTGGTTTATAATTAGTTTCCTTTATGATATCTTCCACGCGTTTTCGCGTATCGTCCGATACTTTGTGATAATTCTTGTTTAAAACATTTGATACCGTAGCAGTACTGACTCCTGCCAGCTCTGCAATTTTCTTAAGGTTCATGATCTCCTCCGAAGTAATTATATTAACCGTTTAACCTAGCATAACTATACAGAATTCTTGTCTTTTCTGTCAAGTGCGGAAAAATAAAAAAGAGCCCTGGATATTTTAAATCCGGGCTCTTTGTTCAAACTTCTTATTTTTTAACTGTTATCTTACAGGAAGCCTCGTAACTTCCATCTTTTGTCTTTACTGTTATGGTGCAGCTTCCCTTACCTACTGCCTTAACATTTCCTTCGGAATCAACCTTAGCAACCTTCTTATTGCTGCTCTTCCACTTAACATCAGTGATTGTAGCATCCTTTGGCTTAAGAGTTGCTTTGAGCTTAAAGGACTTTCCTACTTTTAATGTCTTGCTCTTCTTATTAAGCTTAACACCTGTTACCTTAACGGCTTTGGTTACGGTAACCTTGCAGCTTGCCTGATACTTACCATCCTTGGTAGCTGCAGTGATTACACATTTTCCTGTTTTCTTCGCATTAACTGTTCCGTCAGCTGAAACGGTAGCAATCTTCTCATTGCTTGATGAAAATACGACATCTTTATCAGTAGCATTCTCTGGTGTAATCTTCGCAGTCAGCTTATACTTTCCGCCCTTACCGATGCTGATTTTCTTCGCATCAAGTGATATACCTGTAGCTTCAACCTTTGTGTCTGCAGGAGCAGGGTTGGTTGTTGCAGGCTGCTCACCGGCAGGGTTTGTAGGTTCATTCGTACCGTGGTTTGAAGGCTCATCTGTACCGGGATTTGAAGGTTCATTTGTGCCTGGGTTTGAAGGCTCATCTGTGCCGGGATTCTGAGGCTCGTCTGTTCCGGGTGTCTCGGGTTCATCTGTGCCCGGTGTCTCGGGTTCATCTGTGCCCGGTGTCTCAGGTTCGTCTGTTCCGGGTGCCTCAGAGCCGCCGAATGCCTCCTCAGCGGTAGCATATCCGTTTATATCTGCGGTGTTGAAGTAAACCTTAAGTGTATCTGTAATGATCTTATCAGGGAGCTGATCATTTCCATTATTGCTTATGATCATGTGAAGATCACCGATGCCGATTTCGTCAGAGGGAACCTCCACATAATACCAGTTATCGCCCATAGAGGTCATCTGAAGTCCCGGCCATCCTCCGCAGATGTCAGGTCTGTTATCTGCCCAGAAATAAGCACAGTTTGATTCCCAGTTATTTTCATCATGGTAATAAACCTTTACAGCTTCTCCGGGTCTATATCCAACAGCTGCTTCTTTGCTTTCAAAGGTTCTGCCATTATTTACATATCTGCTCTTGATATTCTGAATCTTGAGATCCTTGGTCTGAGCTCCATTATTGCCATTATTGAAAATGATATTAAGGTCAGGACCTGCTCCGGC
Organism: Butyrivibrio sp. VCD2006; assembly: GCF_000423925.1. Classification (GTDB taxonomy): domain Bacteria; phylum Bacillota; class Clostridia; order Lachnospirales; family Lachnospiraceae; genus Butyrivibrio. The sequence continues at coordinate 77,767 of NZ_AUIX01000008.1, read as the reverse complement.
AGGAACAGTGATCTTCCACCAGCCATCTCCATCTTCCTCGCATGCTGCTCCCGGCCAATCACCTAAGCTGCAAGCCTCCCAGGTATAAGCGCAGACTGTGTCCCAGTTATCACTATTGTAAAAATAGATTGTAGTGCTGTTTGCAGAAATTCCAAGCTCGGCTTCTGCAGCTTCTTTTGATGCGTACTTCTTAACCGCAGTATTACCCGCAGTTTTATCAAAAGCCAGATATACATTGTCATCATCTATAAGTACATCTGAAGTCTGTGAACCATCGGTATTAAAGATAATACTGAACTGATCAGTAGCGGCAGGCATCTTGATATCTGCTCTGTACCAGTATCCACCATCATCAAAGGCTGTGTTACCGGGCCATCCACGGGTAAACTCAGTACTCTTTTCACCGTCATAATACCAGGAGTAAGCATTTACTTCTTCCCAAAGCTCAGTGTTAAAGAAATATACAGATTTTGTCTTGAGTCCAAGTGCAGCATCAGCAGCATCCTTGGAAGAAAAGACTTCTGATTTTTCAGGTGTAATGAATGCCTCATTTCCTCCGGTTATTGAATACTCAGGGGTTGTATCGCTGCCATTTGTAAAGCTTATAGTAAAGTCAGATGCAGGAACATTTACTCTAAACCATCCATCGTTCTCACTTACAGCCTTAACAGGATCTGCTGAGTCAACCACCGCCTGAACATTATCCCAATTAGCTGAATTATTGAAGTGTACGGTTGTATATGTATCCTGAGAAGCCTCGGTAAGTACTACAACAGACTCAGCCTGTAAAATACCGTCGATCACACCGTCTTTTACAATGAAAAGATCACCCGCACCCTCAACAGTATTAACATAAGCACCGTCTGCAAGCTTTGTCTCACCCTTAACAGCTACAGAGTAAGCTGCTGCGTTTACTAGAACAGCACCTTCTGCTCCATTTTCATCATATCTCTCGATCATAAGTGCATGCTTATCACCGGGATTTGAAAGTTTTTCCTCATCACCTGCCATCTCTTTTCTGAACTTATTGACAGCAGTGACCTCAGGAGCTTTGAAAAGATCGTTTCCGGCTTCACCGATTACATTGTCACCGAAAGGATTTTCAACAGTACTGTTTTTGGGTCTTGAAAAGAATAAAGGAGTTCCGTCTTTTCTTGCTGCGATTATCGCCCAGCCAAGTACTGTATCTCTGTCATTAACTGACTCATAGCTCTTGTCATTTATGTAGTTATCATGTGACTCTACCCATGTAACAAGCTTATTATCATCAGCCTTATAGTTCTCTTCATCATTTATGTTGTAGCTTTCGAGGTTTGAAACACTGAGGTTATTGGAAACTACTGCATTTCTTATTGATCCGCCATAGCTGCTTGCTGTGGTTCCGCCAATATACTGCTGATATGCAGCAAGTCTGTCATCTGTTCCCTGTAAAACTTCGCCATAAACAAAGAGATTATCATAAGCCTTTTTGCCGGCTTTTTCAGAGTAAGCATTTATAGCAGTTACCATGTTTGGATAAAAATCATTTCTATCCTCTTCTCCTGCATATGAAGCCGGAACTCCGTCATCAGGAAGTGCTATATGCTTTGCGGTGTCAATTCTGAATCCATCTGCACCACAGTTTATACAGTCATCAAGATATGCATAGAAATAATCCTGGAAATCATGATTCTCTGTATCAACGTCATATAGTCCTCCCATGGCATTATAAACAACGCTGACACGGTTTCCGTAATCTACGCCTTCCTTATACTCCTTGTGGTAGAGACTATCCCATCCACCAGCAGCATCTATGAGAGTCTGTGATACCTGATCATCCATAGGTGTAGTATGGTTAGGCAAAATATCAACAATAATACCTATTCCATATTCGTCCGCAGTATCGCACATTTCCTTAAATGCATCTCTATCTCCGAGCTGATAATTACCAATTTTCCAGTCTGTGGGCTGGTAGTGATAATACCATTTGCCTCCATTCTCTCCTGAACCATTCAGTTCAAGTGCAGGGTTAGTATCAAGGCATGTATTTATAGGAGAAGTCTGGACAGCGGTAAAGCCTGCCTTGGCAATCTGTGGCATCATCTCCTTTATTGTCTCAAAATCCCAACAAAACGCATGAAGTATTGTTCCGTCATGAATTGAGTTTCTGCTTACTGATGAACTATCATTTATCGTTTCGACATCATGATTTTGTGTATCCTTAGCAGCCTGCTTTTTATCCTCAGAATCGTCATCACCGCCATCTCCGAGAACTTCTACTTCTGCTTCATATGTTTCAAAATCAGTTGCCTGATCCTCTGAGTCTTCCGGAACATCTTCTTCATCGGTTAATAAGTTTTCTGAAACTGTAGCATCCTTCTCATTAGCTGTAACCTCTTCTTCAGAAACAGTTGCTTCTTCATTTTCAGGAGTGATAGTTTCATCACTAACTGTTTCTTCTACTAAGTCCTTATCATCGTAAACCTCAGATAATTCCTCGCTTTCCGCAGCCAAACCATCTTCCTCTGCCGCCATGGCATTTATTGACGAAAGTGTAGAAACAGGTGCCCCGGCAATCATGGATAAACTGAGGGACGCGGTTATTAACCGTTTAACCCATAGTTTACTATTTCTCATATAAACCTCCCATTATACGTATGCATTATACTGTTAATCGATTAACTCCAATGTCATAATTTTAAGCTTGAGAATCAATTAATGTCAATTGTTCAAAGCTTTTATATTTGGAAAACGTTTTTTGTAACTTTTTAACAAGTTTTTTCTTTGTTACCTATTGCTAACTAATCCATTTCGAGTTATAATTTCGTTAGCTTAAGCTAACGATTACGGACAGAATGTGGGGAAATATCATGCCTGAAAATATAATAATTGAGAACTGCTCTCCTACTCTTGCAGGGATAAAAACAGGTAATCTGTTTTCAATAGATACTGCAATTGTGAAGGATGTGCATGAAGAATTAAGAGAGTTAAACGGTATTCTTTCATCAAAAGGATTACGCGCCATTCCGCTTAAAATCACAGATAAAAAGATTCTTATTTATCTTTATCGTCCAAAGAGATTACAAGCTGATCTTGAGTCAGCGGAAGCAAAAAACATATTGCTCCAAAAGGGCTATAGATGCAGTTCAATAGAAGAATACATCGTAAATCTTATACGTCATATACATGAGGATGATTGTTTCCCTCACGAAATTGGATTATTTTTGGGATATCCTCCGGTAGATGTAAAAGGTTTTATGGAGGATACAAGAAAAGGCGTTAAGTGTACCGGTTACTGGAAGGTATACGGTGACAAGGAAAAAGCAGAAAAGACCTTTTCCAGATACAAGAAATGTACTGATATTTACAAAAAGAGTTTTGCCAATGGAAAGCGCCTTTCACAGATGATAGTTGCCTAAAAACGGGTAAAAATTCCTGTACACAAAGAACAGTGCAAGGACGATAAAGCATATCGTATATGCCACATATTCCCATGCTCTGGTCCTTTGCTCTCCTGTTTTTATAAACACTAGTGCCTTATAAACAAGATATATAAGTATCAAGGGCATAAGTGTAACTGACAATATGTTATGCCCTAAAGCGCCATGGAGATTACCTTTACAAAGTTCTATGTAAGCATGCGTCATGCCGCATCCGGGACATTTTAACCCTGTGGTAAGCCTGAATATGCAAGGTATTCCATAGCCTGTGGTAGTATAAATAATAGCATTTGCAGCAAGTATCACTGCTACAAATGCTATTTCTTTTATAAGTTTTATAGTTCTTTTTCTTTTATCCATTATGATCACTGTGCAAAGTAGTTATCAATTCCATTTGCGATTCCTACTGTCATCAGTCTCTGATAGTCAGGTGATGCCATATTGGTATCATCAGTAGGATTTGACATATATCCCATTTCTATGATGGTAGAAGGCACATTAGCCCAGTTAATACCGGTCATTGTGTCTGTCTCCCATACATACTGCTTCTTAAAGCCTGTAGATGCGCAATACGCATCAAGAACACAATCAGAAAGCCTTCTTGACTGATCGTGAAGTCCTCCATTATATGGATTAGAAGGGGTCTGACATATTGTAAGTGCACCGTTTACCGATGTATTATCGGAACCATTGGCATGAATTCTGATAAACGCCTCAGCACCTGCACTATTAGCTATCTGTGCTCTGTCGACATTACTAAGACTAACATCCTGAGATTCTCTTGTCATAAGGACATTATATCCTCTGCTTTCAAGCTCAGCCTTAAGCATAAGTCCAATAGTCAGATTAAGCTGTGACTCGGAAAGTCCAGTGGTTTTTCCTGCTGTTCCCGCAGTAACCTTCATCTTCATATTATCCGAACCGGGACCATTGGGTTCCTTGTCTGTCATAGCCTTGGCCTGATGGCCAGGATCTATTACAACAAGATGTCCGCCGGTATGAGGTGTTGCCACAGGTTCTGAAGCCGCTACAGATGTTTCCTGAGCTACGGTTTCTTCGGGATTTTCCGATACTTCCTGTGCTGCAGAGTCTGCTGATGTTTCCTGCTGTTCTGCCACCTGCTGCTGAGTTTGTTGTCCCTCGTTTTGTGAAGGTTCACTCTGAGATGCTTCTGTAACCTGTTCTTCTGACAGTTCTTCTACTTTTTCTCCAGAAGTAGCATCTGCATTGTTAGAAGATTCTTCATCAGAATTATCACTCATTTTTTCGGTTCCTTTTTCTTCGGACTCAGAATCATCTTCACTCTTGTCTTCAGACGATTCAGCTACAGCTCCATTCTCAGACTCAGCTTCATTCTCGGTTGAAACTTCATTCGAATCTGAAACTTCATTCGAAGCACTGACACTATTCTCTGCTGCAGCATTATTATCTGAAGCTACACTCTCTTCTGTCATAGCCAATTCAGTTTCCGGTTCAGCATTTTTATTGCTTACACTTGAGCCCTTAAACAAAAATGCTACAAAAACAGCCAATAGCGCTATAAAGCTCACCCCAAGGATTGCATATGGCAGCAGCTTTCTTGTTTTTTTATTCATTAAACGTCCTCAATTTTAATAAGGTTAGTATTACCTGACTCACCATTTGTAACACCGCCGGTTATAACAATTTTATCCCCTTCCTTAAGATCAAAGGTCTCAATAGCAACCTTCTTAGCACTGTAAAAAAGTACGTCTGTGGAAGGAAATACGTCACACATCTTAGGAGTAACGGCCCATGAAAGTGAAAGCCATCTCCAGGTCTTCTCATTTGTTGTAAGACCAATAATATCAACAGGAGAACGGAATCTTGAAACCATACGTGCGGTACGCCCTGAAAGCGTGCAGGCAACTATAACCTTAGCATCAAGGTCAATTGCCATTCCGCAGGTCGCATGTGATATAGCATCAACGTCGTTCTTAATGATGAAGTCGTAGTTATAAAATCTCTTGTTATAGTGGATGTTCTGCTCGGTTGTCTCAGCAATTTTAGCCATGGTCTCAACAGCCTGAACAGGATAAGCACCTGCAGCTGTCTCACCTGAAAGCATTATAGCGCTTGTTCCGTCATAAACAGCATTAGCGACGTCGGAAGTCTCCGCTCTTGTGGGACGCGGATTGTGGATCATAGACTCAAGCATCTCTGTGGCTGTGATAACTCTCTTACCAAGCATACGGCACTTTGTAATAAGATCCTTCTGAATCGCAGGAAGCTGCTCGAAGGGTACCTCAACACCCATGTCTCCGCGGGCAACCATTATACCGTCACACTCAGAACAAATCTCCTCTATGTTGTCAAAACCGGACTGGTTCTCAATTTTCGCAATGAGCTGAACCTTATCATCTCCGCCGTTTGCCTTAAGGAAATTGTGAACATCCACAAGATCCTGCTTTACTGAAACGAATGAGCATGCAATAAAATCTACGTCATTTTCAACACCGAAAAGGATGTCAGACTTATCCTGCTCTGAGAGGTAAACCTGCTTAATATGCTTACCGGGGAAGCTCATACTCTTCTTATCTGAGAGCTCACCACCTGTCACGATCTCAGTCTCAATTCTTGTTCCATCAGTACTGATAACCTTAAACTCAAGAAGCGCATTATTAAGAAGGATTCTGTCTCCCTTATAAAGCTCTTTTGCAAGGTTCTTGTAGCTTACAGAGACGATTGTCTCATCGCCCTTTATATCTTCAGTAGTAAAGGTGAATTTATTTCCTGCCTCAAGGTTAACCTTACCATCCTTGAAGGTGCCGATTCTGTACTCAGGTCCCTTTGTATCAAGCAGAATAGCTATCGGAAGACCAAGTTCTTTTCTTATCTTCTTGATCCTCTGAATTCTTGTCAGCTGCTCCTCATGATCTCCATGTGAAAAGTTTAGTCTTGCAACATTCATTCCTGCCTTGCAGAGAGCTGCAATCATCTCCTCAGATTCACTTGCCGGTCCAATAGTACATACAATCTTGGTTTTTCTCATTCAAATCTCCTGTCTATAATCATGTTCATAGTCATTCAATAAATATAATATATATAAAACTTTTTATCCATATAAATATTGACTAAAATGAGCCAGTAACTAAATACTAAACTATCACTTACTAATATTTATGGGTTTATTGGCTGTATGATAACCCTTAGCGGATACACATCTTAGCATATCCTGATACTTATTGTTTTCCTTAATATAAAGCTTATATTTCCTTGGTCCCTCAAGATCGAGCATCAGCTTGTTATCACCTGCTTTTCCTACAGTAAGATCCCACTTTTCATCATTGTGGTCAAATGACATGCTAAACTGCTCCTCTATGGCAGGATTACCAACTGTAAAATCTCCTCTTGTGGATGCCACCAGAGCATTAAGCGCAGTAAGATTATCCTTGCTTATCCTGAACTGACCTTCAGGTCCATCGGCAACGCAGATATCTGCCTCATTACATAATACAAACATATCAACTTTGAATTCCCTAAGATGATTAGACATAGCCATCAAAGAAATGATCACTCCGAGACATACGAGTAATGCAGACGCGAATAATACCCCCAAAATAACTGCCTTATTAACACCTTTTTTCATATTGTTCTCTCCATCTAGTAATTGCCTTGGCCTTGGCCAAGACTTTTCAGTCATGTTTATTTTCCGATCAGCATTGTTACCCCATACAATATCGGCTGGTGAATCATATATACTATAAGCGAGTGCTTACCAAGCCAGGAAAGAGGCTTTATATCTACATGGAAAATACCTGTTTCAAAGTATTTTTCAAGAAGTCCATATAGGAAGTATCCTACCATGAATAAGAAGAACCATGGCATAAGTGAAAAATAATCGGATGAATAAAAGCCATTTTGCATAAATCCAAGGTATGTTAGATGCATATTGGATAGGCCGTCGCTTTGGCCACCTGTATAAAGGCTTTCCGGAAGACCTATTTTCAAAGCTCCAAGACTTAGATATCCGCTGTTTATTGACTTAGTAGCAGCAAATAACAGGGTGAAAATCACTAAGCCCAAAAGCGGTTCAATTTTAATATTTAATGAGAATTTTTCAGATCTAAAAAAGTGTAAGTAGCATCCAAGAAAAAGCATGGATGATCCGAGCATGGTAAGAACACCGAAATATACGGGTGATTCCGGAAGTGCAAGTAATGTAATGCAGGTTACTATAAATCCGCACAGAAATACTATGGCGCCGTTTCTAAGAGGTTGTCTTGCAAAGTGCATGCAAAAGCCGGATATAATTATGAATGTCCAGCATATACTCTGTTGCCACAGATAAGTGCCAAAGGTGCCATACCAGGGCATACTGAATCCCTTAATAAATTTAAGATCCCAGCATAGATGATATATTATCATGCTGATCATGGTGATGCCTCTTATCGTGTCAATTGTTTCCAGTCTCTTACCTTTTGATGTCATACTTTTCTCCGATAGCTTTCCCAACATTTACTTGAAAATGAGCTGCTTTCCAGAGAACTCCGGACAGCAGCCCATAAAATGATTCTATTAATTTAATGTCTTAGTGTCAACACAAATTCTTGCCCTATCTTTTTAAACATCAGGAAACTACTTCGATGACCTTCTTAGGACATTTCTCTGCGCATGCTCCGCAGTGTGTACACTTATCCTGGTCTATTGATGCAACATTGTTCTCAACAGTGATGGCACCGGCAGGACAATTCTTTTCACAGATATGGCATGCTATGCAGCCAACCTTACAATACTTGTTAACGGCCTGGCCGGGATCATTTGATTTACAGCGAACAACCTCTGTAGCATCATAGGGAACCAGATCGATCAGATGACGGGGACAGATATTTATGCACTGTCCGCATGCCTTACATGCATCTTTGTCAACTACTGCTATTCCGTTAACAACATGGATGGCATCAAACTGACAAACACTTACGCAGCTACCGCCGCCAAGGCAGCCGAAGGTACAAGTCTTGGGACCGGCACCGGGAACCTGATTAATCACGCGGCAATCATTTGCTCCGTAATATTCATATCTCTGGGTTGCCTGCTCGCAGTCGCCGCCGCAATGAACATATGCAACCATGCGCTTTGCATCGCCGGCATCAACACCCATAATGCCTGAAATAACAGCTGCAACAGGAGGTCCTCCAACAGGGCATTGTGAAACGGGAGCTTCGCCCTTTGCTATCGCAGCCGCACAACCTGAGCATCCGGGGAATCCGCATCCACCGCAGTTATTTCCCGGAAGAGCTTCTAATATAGCCTGTTCTTTCTCATCTACGTCTACGTGCAGCTTCATGTCAGCAACGCCAAGAATTATTCCGATAAGAATACCGACACCGGCTACTACTACCGTAGCTATGAGTACACCACTAATCATAATTGTCATCTCCTTATATGCCCCTCATCCGTCAGCTTCGCTGACACCTTCCCCCCAAGGGGAAGGCAGGGAAATTCTCACATCTCAGGGTCTTCTAAATCTTAGAGTTATCATCTAAGAGCAGAAAATCCAGTGAAAGCTATAGCCATAAGTGCTGATGCGAGAAGTACAGTCGGCATTCCTCTGAAGGGTCTGGGAATGTCGTTAAACTGAATCTTCTCACGGATTCCTGCAAGAATTACTATCGCGATTGTAAAACCAACTGCTGTAGCAAAACCGCAGATTGTGCTCTCAAGAAGGCTGTAGCCATCAGTTACGTTGTTAAGAGCAACACCGAGAACTGCACAGTTTGTAGTAATAAGGGGAAGATATACACCCAGTGACTGATAAAGTGAAACTACAAACTTTTTAAGGAACATCTCAACGAACTGAACCAGCATAGCTATGACCATGATGAAAACGATGGTCTGAAGAAATGATAAGTCAAGTGGTGAGAGTATAAATTTGTAAATCGCATTTGTAACAAGTGAAGCCAGTGAAATTACGAATACGCAGGCCATCCCCATACCGAATGCTGTATCTGTCTTTCTTGAAACGCCAAGGAACGGGCACAGACCCAGGAACTGGCTAAGTACTACATTGTTTACAAGAGAGGCTGTTATCATAATGGACAAAAGTCCTACTATAGTATCTGTCATTTCTTATCCTCCTCCCCCGGAACTATTACTTCTTTAATTGGAGCTTTACTTGCCTGCTCCGCCAGAACAGGTTCCTTTTCAGGTACCTTTATGTCAGAAGGCTTAATTGTTTCTGCCTTTGTTTCGAGTGCAGCTGCCTTTTCCTTTGCAAGGAGTTCTTCCTTAACCTTCTTGGGATCCTTGATCTCAATGTCGTTGCAGCAACCGCCAACACCAAACTTAGATGTATCCTTGCCCTTTTTCTCCATATTGAACTTAACCTGGTTCATTATAGCGATCAGAACCGCAAGAACTATGAATGCTCCTGCCTGCTGAATAAAGATACGGATGGGCTGATACTGGCTAAAGAAATATCCAACTGCTCCGGGAACTACGGAGCCTTCACCGAATATCTGAACATCAAACATTGTGCCGCCACCGATAAGCTCACGGAAAAGACCGATCACTGTGATTGCACAGGTAAATCCAAGTCCCATTCCTATTCCATCGAAGAAGGATGGTACAACATTATGCTTAGAAGCATAAGCCTCTGCTCTTCCGAATATGATACAGTTAACAACGATCAGCGGAATGTAAACGCCAAGAGCATCATACATTACAGGAACATAAGCCTGCATAACCAGCTGAACCAATGTAACAAAGGATGCGATAACTACAATAAATGCAGGAATACGCACCGTATCCGGAATCACTTTTCTAAGAAGTGATATAACAGCATTACTAAGTGCCAAAACAAAGGTTGTGGCAAGTCCCATTGTTACACCGTTAATGGCTGAAGTTGTAACAGCAAGTGTGGGACACATACCGATCATGAGAACCAATGTAGGGTTCTCAACTACAAGGCCATTCAGGAAGCGCTCGATAGGAGTGTCCTGTGTAAAGCCCAAGGCTCCTTTTTTTCCTTCACTCATACGAACCTCCTTAACCGTTAAGAGCAGCGTTAAAATAAGCAACTGCTGCATTTACGCCATAAGTTACTGCTTTAGATGTAATGGTTGCGCCTGAAATGGCTTCAATCTCACTATCAGAAGCAGGTGCATTTTTTGTTACCGCAAACTCAGAAGCCGGTTTTCCTGCAAACTGAGGTACAAGAACCTTCTCTGCATTCATACCAAGACCGGGAGTCTCATTTATGGAAATAAGAGAAATTCCATTTACCTGAGAATCGTTTGTGATACCAACAGTAAATACAATCTTATCTCCGTAACCACCACTGGTAACCTGAACCACGTAGCCTAGTCCGTTGCCTGAGCCATCAACAGCCTTTTTCACGCTGTTAATTTCAATCTTGCCATAATCAGGTCCGCTCAAAACAGATGCAGCTGTAGCCTCATCAAGGGCAATATCTTCAAAATTTGCTGCATCAGGGAAAACTGCCTGATTAGCCTTAATCTGAGCAAGCTCTTCCTGGTATGCAATAGGATCCTTTGTGATCTGATATACAAATCCAAGAGAAACACCTGCTACTAAAGTGATTATGAAAAGAATGAGTGCATTTTTCAGCATTGTTTTTATATCTGTCATGCTTTTTTCTCCTCCTTCTTTTCTACGGGTCTGATACCGAATGCTCTCGGGATTGTGTACTTCTCGATAAGCGGAACGATCAGATTACCGATTATGATCGCATAGGAAACACCCTCTGCGGAGGATCCAAATACACGGAAAATTCCGGTGAGTACACCGAGGAAAACTCCGTAGATATATTTACCCTTTGTTGTTATAGGACTTGTTACATAGTCAGTTGCCATGAAGAATGCACCGAGCATAAGTCCGCCACCTGCAAGCTGTGCGGAAATATATGTGCCGTTAAGACCATGTCCGCCAAAGAGCACAACAAATATCACGAAGGAAGCAATATATGTTCCCGGTATCTTGAGATCTATTATTCCAAGCATGATAAGGATGCAGGCGCCAATGACTATAGCTATCATTGAAGTCTCACCTATAGTGCCAGGGATCTTACCGATGATCATATTGATAACGCTTACTTCCTCTCCTGCCTTTAAAGCTGCAAGAGGTGTAGGTGATGTATAAGTATCTGTTGTGAAGTTTGTCATAAGTGCAGGGAATGAAATCAGCAAAAAGCATCTTGCACCAAGTGCCGGATTCATGAAGTTCTGTCCAAGACCTCCAAAGAGCATCTTTACAACAAGAATCGCAAACACGCCGCCGATGATCGGAAGCCACCAGGGCGCTGTGCAAGGCAGGTTCATTCCAAGGAGAAGGCCTGTAACAACCGCGGAAAAATCGCCAATTGTAACCTTTTTCTGCATTAAAATCTCATAGATAAACTCGGTGAGCACTGTACTTGCTACTGAAAGTACCAGGATAATCAGTGCATCGATTCCGAAATTGTATATGCCAAATCCGGCAGCCGGAAGAAGTGCAATGACAACCCACATCATAATGTTTGAAGTTGTCACACCGGACCGAACATGCGGATTTGACGAAACTTTCATCATATCGCTCATTGTTTTTTCCTTTCTGTTACTTCTTCCGTTTTCCAAGCTGTATCTTACGCATACCCTTAATCAGCTGAGTGAGCTGTCTTCTTGCGGGACAGATATAACTGCAGCAACCGCATTCGCAGCATTCCATACCATACTCTGCAAGGAACTTCTCTTCCTGTCCGTTTTCAACGTCGTCCGCAAGATTCTTGGGAATAAGTCTCTCAGGGCAGACATCAACGCACTTTGCACAATTAATGCAGGCGCTGGGCTCCATAGCAGAAACAGCATCTTCAGTTAAGCAGGTAAGCGCCGAAGCAGTCTTGGTTGTAGGAACATCCAGGTCAAACAGCGCAAATCCCATCATGGGACCACCGGATATGATCTTGGCAGGATTTTTAACAAAACCGCCTGCATCATCCAAAAGCTCTCTGTAATTTGTTCCGATTCTGACCTTATAGTTTCTGGGATCAGCAACAGCATCACCGGTGATGGTAACGATTCTCTCCATCAGAGGTCTTCCCTCGGTTACAGCTCTGCTTACAGCACAAAGAGTATCTACATTGTCAACTATGCAGCCCGCATCTGCAGGAAGCATTGATGAATTGATTTCCCTTTTTGTGCATGCATAAATAAGCATACGCTCGGCACCCTCAGGATATTTGGTCTGAAGAGCCTTAACCATGATCTTATCGTCATCCTTGGTAAGCTCACGGAATTTAGCTATACAATCCGGTTTATTATCCTCTATTGCAAGAATTCCTCTCGCATTAGGGAAAAGTGAAACAGCAATGCGAAGTCCGCTCAAAAGGAGCTCGGGTTCCTCAACCATACGACGATAATCACTGGTAAGGTACGGCTCACATTCAGAGCAGTTTGCAATTACATATTCAATTTTTTCAGGTTCCTTTGGAGATAATTTGACAGCAGTAGGGAATCCTGCGCCTCCCATTCCAACAACTCCGGCCTCTCTTATAAGGTCAATCTTTTCCTGAGTTGTCAGTTCCTCCAAGGGCTTGGTAGGAAGCATCTCGCCTTCCTCGTAGAGACCGTCATTTTCAACGATAATGCAGTCGCACATACCGCCAGTAGCCAGTCTTCTCTTTTCAATTCCCTTGACTGTTCCGGATACTGTTGCATAGATTGGTGCTGAGACGAAGCCCCCTGCTTCGGCAATCTTCTGTCCAACCAGCACATGGTCGCCTTTTTCAACAATAGGCTTAGCAGGTGCCCCGATATGCTGAGATACCGGATAGACAAGATCACCTTTTGGCAGGACTTCTTTGATGGGTTTATCCTTAGAGAGCTCTTTGCCTTCGTAAGGATGCACGCCTCCCACAAAAGTTAATTTAGCCATTTCCTACCCTTTCTTTTTATTGCCATATAAGGCTATTTTTTTGTTCAGAATTAAGTTATTCAAAATATGGAAAATATAAAAGAAACTCCCCCCAACCCCGAATAATTATTCTAAACGAATAACATACTGAAGTTATTATACTACAACTTTATAGAATTAGTCAGATTTTAATAAGAAATATACTCATTTATTTTCACTATTTGTGTGCTACAATTAAAATGTTTATAGATTTACATGAATTTTGTGGAGATTTGGTATGAAAATTGTCGATGAAATAATCCAAAATATCGCAGAGGAATATCCCTTAAGCAGAATTTGCAATGATCCCGGTGAAATACTTTTCATAGATATTGAGACTACAGGGCTCTCTCCCAAAAGTAGTATGCTTTATCTGATCGGCTGCGCTTATTTCAGGAATGACGCCTGGCATCTTCGCCAGTACTTTGCCGACAAACGTGGTGAGGAAGATGCTCTTATTAAGGCATTTATGGAATTTGCTAGAGACTTTAAAGTGCTTCTTCATTTTAACGGTGATAGATTTGATCTTCCATTTATCAAGTTTAAGTGTGAGCGCTTCCGCATCAGAGATGTACTTGATGATTTCAAATCCATCGACATTTATAAACGTCTGGCTCCATATAAAAACATCCTCGGAATTCCGGATTGCAAGCAGAAAACCATTGAGCTTTTCCTTGGAATAGACAGGACTGACGTTTACACGGGTGGTGAACTAATCAGAGTCTACAAGGATTATCTCATTGATAGAAACGAGCATTACTATGATCTTTTGATGCTTCATAACGCGGATGATGTGCGTGGTATGTTCGCACTTTTGCCGGCACTGTACTATCACGATCTGTTTCAGCAGCTACTTAATCAAAAGGTCATTCTTTTTAAAACAGATGCCACTGTATTTCCACAGGTCCGCACAGGCTTCTCCATTGACGAGAGCTCAGATAATGAGAATCCGGATGCGGTTATCGATCTTCCGATCCGTGCAATGAAGGTACAGGCCAATTACTACAATGATATAAATGGAGTAAAAAAAGAAGAAATACTTATGAAGGTATCTCTTCCCGATACACTTCCATCCTCCGTAGGCGGAACAGTTGACGGCTGCTATTTCAAGGCTGAGGGAGACAGCGCAACTATACGTATTCCGCTTCTTGAAGCAGAACTAAAATATTTCTACAACAATTATAAGGATTACTATTATCTTCCTGCTGAAGATCAGGCATTACATAAATCAGTAGCACAGTTTGTTGATAAATCTCACAGAGAGCAGGCCACCGCAGCTAACTGCTACACAAGAAAACCCGGGCAGTATCTTAAGGAATGGGATGCGATTTTCTCTCCTATTTTCAGATGGGCTTACAATGATAAGTCGATGTATTTTGAACTAACCGATGAGATCAAGCAAAGCCGAGCTGCAATGAGTCTGTATGCAGTACATGTTCTTGCACATATAATTGCGAATGCATAAAGTTATGAGAAAAAAATGGGAACCATCGGATAACGATGATTCCCATTTTAAATTATTCTTATTTCTTAACCTTTACCTTAAATGTCTTCTGCCATCTGTTTCCATTCATATCCTCAAGCATAACAGTGTACTTTTTGGACTTTTTCTTTACTGTGAAGGTGTACTGGTTATTCTCGTTGCACTCAAGAACCTTTGTCTTCTTATCACCCCACCATCGACCACTATCCTTCCAGATGCGGTCATTGTATAAAGACTGACTTCCAACTCCCTTAGGAATACACTGCATATATTTGCTGTACTGACCAAGAGCATTGTCAATCTTAACGATTGTCTTATTCTTCTTCTTTTTCTGAGTTATGTTGAAGCAATTCTTGAGCGGAACACCAAAGCCGATGACATTTACATTGCCTTCAAAATATCCGAAAAGTGCACCGAATTCAGCATATACATATCCGTAGTAGGTACCTTTTTTCAGGAAAGCAGATGCATTTGTGCTCTTGCTGTTATAGTATGTATACTTTACTTCAGCAATCTGATTGGACATGTTCTCGTCACCGTAAAGTTTTGTAGTAACGTTAATATCATCCTCTCCATGATCAGAAGTTGAAAGAGCAAAATATACCCATGAATCCTCAGCTAATGTGAATTTAAAGTAGCCCTTCTGATCCTTGGGATAAGGCTTGTTCTCTCTACTCTCATGCTGAACCTTGGTCGGCATTGTGAAAATTCCGGGAGTATTATTTCCATTCTCTGCATTTGCAACCATAGAAATATTACAAGGTGTAAAAGCCTCAGCGTGTGCCTCTGTTGCAAATTCGGGTGTGAATGCAGCACTCCCCACAATTAGTGCTGTTGCGAGAACTGTAGAAACAATTCTCTTAAATAAGTTTTCTTTTTCCATACTTCCCTCCATAATTTTTTAGTCCCCTCAAAAACGAAGAGTCGTTACCGACTCTTCGTAAAAACATATATAGATTAACATATACAGGCATACTTGGCAAATTAAGAACAATATCCCCTCATCCGGCGCTACGCGCCACCTTCCCCCACAGGGGGAAGGCTTTTTATTTTACCTTCCCCTTGGTGAGAAGAATTTTTATTTTGCCTTCCCCCTTTGGGGGAAGGTGCCCGAAGGGCGGATGAGGGCAACAATTAAAGTGCCTGCTCGATATCTGCGATAAGGTCCTCTTTGTCCTCAAGACCGCAGCTGATTCTGATAAGTCCTGCAGGTATTCCTGCTGCTTCAAGCTGCTCATCGGTGAGCTGTCTGTGAGTTGAAGTTGCGGGATTCAGGCAGCAGGTTCTGGCATCTGCTACGTGAGTCTCGATTGCGCAGAGCTTCAATTTGCCCATGAATTCTTCAGCAGCTTTTCTTCCGCCCTCAATCTCAAAGGATACAACTCCGCATCCGCCGTTACCCATGTACTTCATTGCTCTCTCGTAGTAAGGATCAGATGCAAGTCCGGGATAGTTAACTTTTACCACTTTGGGATGCTTCTCAAGGAACTCGGCAACCGCTGTACCATTTTCAACATGACGAGGCATGCGTACATGCAGTGATTCAAGTCCAAGATTTAAGTAGAATGCATGCTGAGGTGACTGGATGCTTCCAAGGTCTCTCATAAGCTGTGTTGTTGCCTTTGTTATGAATGCACCTTCTTTTCCAAACTTCTCAGCATATACGATTCCGTGATAGGATTCATCAGGCTGTGTGAGTCCGGGGAACTTATCAGCATGAGCCATCCAGTCAAATTTACCGGAATCAACTATTGCTCCGCCTACTGCTGCTCCGTGACCATCCATATACTTAGTTGTGGAATGTGTAACTATATCAGCTCCCCACTCAATAGGTCTGCAGTTAACAGGTGTAGGGAATGTGTTATCAATCACAAGCGGAACACCATGTCTGTGTGCCGCATTTGCAAATCTCTCGATATCAAGAACTGTAAGTGCAGGATTAGCAATTGTCTCACCAAATACAACCTTTGTGTTGTCCTGGAAAGCTGCGTCGAGCTCTTCATCTGTAGCATCAGGTGAAACGAAAGTAACTGTAATTCCCATCTTTGCCATGGTTACAGCGATAAGGTTAAATGTGCCGCCATAGATAGATGCTGAAGATACAATGTGATCTCCTGCTTCGCAGATATTAAAAAGTGCAAAAAAATTAGCTGCCTGTCCGGAAGATGTAAGCATTGCTGCTGTTCCTCCCTCAAGTTCAGCAATTTTTGCTGCAACATAATCATTTGTAGGATTCTGAAGTCTTGTGTAGAAATAACCTGAAGCCTCTAAATCAAACAGCTTTCCCATATCGCTGCTTGTAGCATATTTAAAGGTTGTAGACTGTACGATCGGGATCTGTCTCGGCTCTCCGTTTCCCGGAGTGTAGCCTCCCTGAACACATTTTGTGTTTAATTTAAAGTCTTTCATAATTCTGATACTCCTCCATAGACATATTTTATAATGATGGTCTTCCGGCCTTGAACCAAAAAACAAGGCTTAAAATTGCCATCGCAAGTGTTACCACAACTAATAGTGCCTCAATAAGTAACGGTATTTTCCATTTAAGATGCATTTCCTTTATAGGCTGAGGCTTCTTCGGCCATGAGATCATAAGGATAGCACCTACTATTCCACTTAATGTAAGGGTTGTTGCCCCTATTAAAATGAATATATCCAACATATTAAAATCTGCGCCTCATTCTCCTGGATAATATTGTAGCATCACATGGTAAAAAACCACGTCTTTAATTATACAATATAAAAGCCGCATCTGTCCTAAACAAATGCAGCTTCTTTTTTAAATATTCAAATTGTCATTAACGACATCAGCAAAAACTCTGTGAGAATTCACATCCATATGCTCATTGTCTATATCACTTGGATCAACATAATCTGACGCAGCAAGGAATTTCACGCCTTTCTTATCAGCAATCCTTTTGTAAACATCCTTAAGTTTTTTGCTGGTCTCAACTGATCTTTTATCAAATTCAGGATCCTTTTCGGGCTTCCATACATCTGCCCCAAGATTTATGGGTGAAATAAGAAGAATATTCTCGGGCTTTACATATTCCTCAAGGACGTCCAAGCATTTCTCTATGCCTTTTCCAATTGTGTTTGCTGATACATTATAAAAGCTTTTGCAGTCATTTGTCCCAAGCATTATTATCGCGCTGTCTATAGGATAGTGACTCTCAAGAAGAACCGACAGGGAATTTATTCCTTTTCTTCCGGGTCTTAGTTCATCCTCAAATATGGTAGTTCTTCCGCAGAGTCCCTCTTCAATGACTCTGACATCCTTTCTCTTTTCCTGTAAAATACTTGTCCATCTTACTCCCCAGGGATATCTCTCATAAGGCGTTGTGCCCGGGATAAGCCCCCATGTATTTGAATCGCCAAAAGCTAATACCTGTTTCATAGTAACCTCTCATAATCATTTAAACTACATAAGCATCATCTATTTGCTAATATCAGTTTAAAATTGTCCACCTTTTATGTAAAAGCAGTATATCTTATCGGTAGGTATAAGCTTTATATAAGATACTCTAAACTATAGCATTTAGCGCATTTATAAACTCCCGGTTTGCTTCTTTGTCCTTAACGGCAATTCTGTAAAATCCCTTTGATAGTCCTTTAAAATTTGAGCAATCCCTTATGAGAAATCCTTTCCCCAGTAAAAGCTCATACAAATCACTTTTACTATGCACAAGAATGTAATTTGCATCTGAAGGATAGACTCTTATTCCTTTTTCTCTCAGTGCTCCTGTAAGGTTTACTCTTTCTTCTCTGATCAATGCTTTTGATTTTTCTTCAAAATCAGAGCCTGTCAATATCCCCGCGCAAGCAATTCCAACACGTTCAGCAAATACAGAAAGATTCCACTCAGGTAAAAAACGCCTTAGCTTATCGATGTTCTTTTCGGAAGAAACCACGTATCCAAGCCTTACTCCCGGTACTGAAAAAAGCTTTGTATATGCGCTTACAACAAATAGTCTGTTACATTCATTTATAAATCCAAGTGCACTCACATTTCCATCTGATAAACGAAGAAAGCATTCATCTATTAAAAGAGCCGTATTTGTCTCATTGCATCTTTTTACTATCGCTCCAAGCATATTTCCATCAATGCATTTCCCTGTAGGATTATTAGGATTAGCGATAATTACAAGGTCTGTATCACAGGTTATCTCATCTGCAAATTTTTCTGTTAGAGCAAAATCATTCTCTTTTCTTAGCAGGTATTCATTAACGAATATGTTCTCATTTAATGCATGACGATATCCATAAAAACTCGGAACAGGGATAAGAACCTTTTTGGGATTAATCATCCTCACAATTGAAAAAATAAGCTCGGACGCACCATTTCCTCCTATAACCATGTCAGGGGTTATGCTTTTTTCTAAGTCATAGCATTTTTTCAGATATTCGTTTTCCGCGTCCGATACAGCTTTTCTGAATTTTCTCTGAGACATATCAGGGTATTTATCTATATCCTTTATTGCCTCATTTATCGCACTCTTCACTTCCATAGGGCATGGATAAGGATTAAGATTAACCGAAAAATCATATTCAATTTTCTTATCGTAAATCTCTCCGCCGTGAAGCAAATCATTCTCCTTTACATAATCAAAGCAATAAAAAGAACTATCAGGAGCATAAGGTCTACGAAAAGAACCTCAGCTATATACATAAGCCTGCAGGCTCTCTCAATATCTTCGCACTCAATCTCTCTTTTAGGATCACCGATGAACGGTTTCTTTACAAGCTTTCCAAAATAATATGCATCCCCTGCAAGTCTCACGCCCAAAGCTCCCGCGCAGACGCTCTCTGCCTGGGCTGAATTTGGACTTTTGTGATTATATCTGTCCCTTTTAAAAATCTTAATTGCATCTCTTCCGCTAAAATCAGGGCCTCCTATAAATGCTGCCACAATCATGAGATATGCACATATTCTTGCCGGAATATAATTAAATACATCATCTGTTTTGGCTGCGGTTTTCCCGAAAAATTCAAACCTGTCATTGTGATATCCAACCATTGAATCCATTGTGTTTACAGCTTTATAGGCAAAGCCAAGAACAGGGCCGCCGATAAAGGTATAAATCAAAGGAGCTATAACACCATCTGATGTATTTTCAGCAACAGTCTCAACAGCAGCTCTTGTTATTCCATTTTCATCAAGAGTTTTCGTATCTCTCCCTACTATCATGGAAACTGCAAAACGGGCATCTTCAAGCGTTCCGTTTTTTAGTGCATAATACACCTTCATACTCTCATCCTTAAGACTCTTTGCCGCGAGAATATAACAGGTCAAAATGCTTTCGATCAGAATACCAAAGTATATATTCAGCCTATAGGATACGAACATGATGATGGCGCATACAGCTGCCGTTGTCACGATTACGATAAGGCAAAAAAGAATCCCTCTTCTGAATTCTTTTTTACTATCCCTTTTTTGCCCCTCTTTACCTTTTTCGCCAAGAAATGTCTTTTCCAGTAAACTTATAAGATTCCCAATAAGTCTTATAGGATGCGGAAAATTCATAGGATCTCCGATGAGCCTGTCAAGAAGAACTCCTATTAAAAAAGCAATTATATGTGCAGCGAAAATGTTATCTTTTAAGTCAAAAAAATTCATGTAAATCTATCCCCAAAATGAAATAAAGCAAAGCGCCACAGTTAGTATACATTCTCCCGTCACTATAAAATAACCCGCAGTATCTCCTGTTACGCCACCAAAATTTTTATCACAGGTTTCTTTGTAAATAATCAAATACAAAAATAGAACTGCCACTAAGACAGCACCCATAACCGGCTTTATTAAAAGCATTACGAGGAATGCCAAAAAAGCCTGAATAAACAGAAATATAATATCTATTCGTCCTGCCTTTCCTGTCTCCATATTAAGCATGCCATCCTTTTTAGCTCCATTAAAAATGAGGCAGGTGATGCCGCAGGCAGCCCTTACCAGTGTAAATTCCACACTATAAACATATAGGATGCCGGGATTCTCAAGCTTAATTGAGTTATAAACAATAAGATATAAAGCTGTTATCCAAATTAGTCCAAGGCTTATAACGCTTATCACCGCAAAAGCTCCAATGTGCGGATCCTTCATGATTTCCAGCTTTTTCTCTTTTGACTGATATGATTTAAGTGCATCCTGAACATCCATAAAGCCATCAATATGAAATCCACCTGTCACAAGAATGGGAATCAGAGTAAGAAGAAGTGTCATTACCATACAAGGGAATTCTAAAATACTTCCTATCCTTATTATTGCAAAATCAATAGCTCCTATCACAGCTCCAATAAACGGCAGAAAAGTTATCACATGCTTCATATCCTTCTCATCCCAATTAAAAATCGGCATTGGAATTCTTGAATACATTGAAAATGAAATTATTAAACTTCTTAAAACGCTCAAGCTTTAAGTCCACCTTTCATCTGCAAATTCGTGAATCTCATCCGCATATTTTTTTAGCGCTTCATTAACCATTAAAACAAGTGAGCAATATCTTTTTGTGTCCTCATCATATGAGAGATCATCAATCGGGAAGCTATTAGATACAATAACAAGATTCTTTGCCCTATCCCTAAGTACCAGAACAGAATCCGCAATCTTCTTTGATAGTTCCTCATCTGATATATCCTTGTTAGAATCAGAATGCATTTCGTTTCCTATGAGGTTTGACATACACTCCAAAAGACAAGTGGCGCCTTCAATGCGACTGTCTTTTGCGCTAAGCTCATCTATTTTTACGGGACATTCTATTGTTTCAAAGCCCTTGCCCTCGCGAAGCTTTCTGTGCTTTTCAACTCTCTTTTTCCCTTCATCTCCAAAGGGTATCATCGTCGCAATATATAGTTTTTGTCCACCGCCTGCGAGCTTAACTGCTATCTCCTCAGCTTTTTGGGATTTACCGCTGTCCGGTACACCAATTATCAAAACTGTCATTTAGGCTACTCCGTGTATTACAGTTCCTTATAAGTCAGAACCTTTGGTATTCATCTATCTTATAATCACTGAATTTTGCTGCATTATTATAAAAATCAAGCACCATATCCAAAACAGGAAACAGCATCAGTGCTCCCGTGCCCTCTCCAAGCGCCATATTTCCGCAAATATATGTGGGAAGGTCAAGCTCTTTAAGTGCCAGAAGACATCCTGCTTCACGTCCCTGATGTGAGGCAATGGCATAATCCTTCACACCGGGGATGAGCCTATCTGCCACAAGGGCAGCTGTGGCACTTATTACTCCATCTATCACAATTGGAATATTATTTAGAGCACCACCAATAAAGGTACCTGTAAGTGCTGCAATGTCGAGACCTCCAAGTGTCTGCAAAACCTTAAAAGCTCTATCGCACTCTCTGCCGTCAGAAGGCTTCCAGTCATCAAAGCTGTACTTCTCGCAGGCTTCTTTTATAACCTGCTTTTTTCTCAAAAGCCCATCATCGTCAAGACCTGCGCCTCTTCCCGTAACCATATCACTGTCAATTTCAAGAATTTCAGATAAAACCGCGGCTGATGTTGTGGTATTTCCTATTCCCATTTCTCCTGTGGAAATAATCTCCACTCCCTGCTCTGAAAGTTCCTTTACAACATTCATACCTGCTTCTATTGCTTTAAGCACCTCTTCCTCAGTCATGGCCGGTTCCTTAAGAAAATTCCTTGTTCCTTTTGAAACCTTCATATCCCTTACGCCTTCGATTTTTTCATCACAATCTATTCCGACATCAACGGGAAGTACAGTCACCCCTGCACTCTTTGCCAAGGTGCAGGCGGAGCTTATTCCGCTCCCAAGAGCTATGGCTACAGATTTGGTTATCTCCTTGGTGCTTTGCGATATTCCCTCATCTACAATGCCGTTATCAGAGCAAAAGATCACAGCGGTGCGTTTTTCTATAGTAGGATTTTCAGTGCCTCTTATCGCGGCAATCCTGCAGATGAGTTCTTCAAAATCTCCCAGTCCGTCCAGAGGCTTTGATATACGATCCCATTCCTTTTTTACAGTTCTATAGACGCTGTCATCAGGCTTTTTTATTATTATGTTTAGCAGTTCTTCATAATTCATTAGTATATTCTGACCTTCAAATAAAATGATTCAAGCCAAAGCTGCAGCTTCAAGAAATCTGCCAATAAAGCTCTGGCATGATGGATAGTAAAGATGAGCAAAGCCGCCAAATACATTCTGCGATACCTGGTATCCTGTCCATGATCTGTTTCCTGTAGGCTTTTTTACATCGCAGATACTTCCGTTATCTGTGGTATCACAATAATGATATTCATGTGCTTTGATTATCTTTCCGGATTCAAGGTATGGATTATCCTCTTTTGCAGATACATTCACATATCCAAAGTGAGAAAGGCTTTCCGTCATATAAGCATCACCCTCTAAGACACCTGCCATCTCATAGGTTATTCCTTCAGGGTCACTAAGCCTGTTCTTTAAATATAAATAGCCGCCGCATTCAGCCAGCATCGGCATTCCGGATTCTGCTGCATTCTTGATACTTTGCAGCATCTTCGTATTAGCTGAAAGCTCCTTAGCATAAAGCTCAGGATATCCGCCTCCGAGAATAAGTCCGGATACATCCGGAAGAACACTTTCATGTATTGGGGAGAAATTCACAAGTTCAGCTCCCATCTCCTTCAAAAGATCAAGATTATCCTCATAGTAAAAGCAGAAGGCCTCATCTCTCGCGACTCCGATTTTCACTACTTTCTTTTTTGTATCCTCCCTGTAAAAGCTTTCATTTTCCTCTATATCCGCTGCACTGTTTGCAATTTTCATGAACCTATCAAAATCAAATCTCTCTTCCAGTTCGTCGGTAAATCTGTATATCACGGACAAAATACCCGGGATCTCAGAGGGCATAACAAGGCCTAAATGCCTGCTTCCTATCTCTATATCCTTAAGTGCTGGGAGATGCCCTATCACAGGAATCCCAGTCTCTTTAAGTATCAGCTCCGATAGCTCATCCGATAACCTGTCAGAAATATTATTGAGGATAAGTCCCTGAATATTATTTCTTTTTCCGGTTAAATGATCATCCGTTTTTCCGGTATCGTAGTCACAAAATCCCTTGATCATAGGTAATATCGATCTGCTCATTCCCTTACAATCAATAACAAGAATTGTCGGAGACTCCGTAAGTCTTGAGAGGTCATATGATGATCCCTCCATGGAGGTCGCACTCATACCGTCATAGTACCCCATGACACCCTCTATGATCCCGATGTCACGACCATGCGAGCCTTTGCTCAAAACGGTTTTTACACCGTCTTTTCCCATCAGAAAAAGATCCAGATTTCTTGAAGGAATCCTTAATACGGTCTTATGAAACATAGGGTCTATATAGTCAGGCCCGCACTTAAAGGATGCAGGCTTATAGCCCTTTCTTTCAAGGAGCCTCAAAACCGCACAGGTAATAAGAGTCTTTCCGCTCCCACTCTTTGGCGCACTTATAACAACTCTTGGAAAAGTCTTCTTTTCACTCATCTATTTTCACCTTTTGAATTGTAACGATATAAACAGGATTAAGTGCATTTGATAAATGATAGTTACCGGCTTTTTTAAACCTTGTTACACCAATCTGAATTATATCCGTCCTATATTCCGGACACTTCTTTTCCTCTTCATTTATAATTTGTATAAGCTCTGAAAAGGTTTCGAGAGTAACACAATTAATCACTATCCTTGCGTATTCATTTTTAGAATGAACAGCATCCAATATATCCTTCATGTTACCGCTGCTTCCACCTATAAATACATGTGTGGGCGAAGGGAGACCGGCAAGTGCATCAGGTGCGATTCCTTCTACTACTTCCATATTGGTGAGAGAAAATTTATCTCTGTTCTTCTTTAGAAGTTCGATTCCTTCCGCATTTTTCTCAATTGAATACACCTTTATCCCGGTTGCTGACATTGCAGCTTCAAGAGATATAGATCCGGTTCCTGCTCCAATGTCATAGAGCACAGCATCCCTTGTAAGCGATAGTTTTCTGATTGAAAGTGCCCTGATCTCTTCCTTTGTCATCGGAACCTTTCCGCGAATTATCTCGTCATCGGAAAGCCCCCTGCAAACCGGAATTTCACATGCTGCCCTGCTCTTTACATATATAAGGCACTTGCCTTTTTCATTTTGTACAAATTCATCAAGACCTCGCTCATCAGACACTTCATATATTTTTTCAAGATCAGTTCCAAGCTCATAGCCAATACTGATTCTCTCGGAGATATCCAGAATTCCTTTGCATATTTCGTCTGCATGCTTTACATCTGAGGGAAGGATTATTAGCTGCGACTCACTTCTTACATAGCCAATCACATTACATTCTCTTCCATGGGCGCTGACAACCCTTACATCCTCAAGCGAGAGTCTTAATGCTTTTGCAAAAAGAGACACAGAAGAAATACCGGATATCAGCTTTACTCTATAGCCGTTTTTTTCAAAGATATCGGTTCCTTTTTTTGCACCGCTGCAAAGACTTATATCACCGGAATACAAGACCACAGGATTAGCATATCCCTTATTGTTTTCAAGGTACTCGAGTATATCTTCACCCTTATACTTAGGAACGATAACCTTATCTTTTCTCTCAATCCTTGAAACCACTGATTCTGCTCCGAAAATTACATCTGCAGAATCAATAGCCTGCCTGCACTCTTTAGTGAAATAATATTCCTTCCCGGGGCCTATTCCTGCAAGAGTGATCACCTTTTTATCATCGGAATTATTTGTTTTAAAAGACTTAATGTCTATTCCTATAAGCTCAGAGACCTTTAACACAATATCCTCAAGGTCATAATGCGACGCTTCTTCTGTAAGACTCTCCGGATTTTTTATAACAATTGCGTTTACATTACACTCATTAGCCGCTTCTAGTTTTTCATAAAGTCCTCCGGTCCTTCCACTCTCCTTAGTAAGGATCACTTCTGCTCCTATCTCTTTTATAAGAGCTATGTTCATGGCCTTGGAAAAGGGTCCCTGCATGGCAATTATCTGCTTACCAAAAAGACCTGCCTCACTGCATTTCCTAATGCTATCCTCATTTGGTAGAACTCTTGCGTAAATTCTTTCTGTGTCCTGCAACCTCTCAGCAATTGTATTAAGATCCTTACTTCCCGTAAGAAGGAGAATATTCCCCGAGAATTTCTTTAGTTCTTCTATTGCTTCATCAAGAGATCTTACATACTTTAGCAGTTCGTTTTGTCCTTCACTTTTTCCGGTATTTCTGGAAAGGCGAAGATATTCTACCTTCAGATTATCGCAGGCCTTTTTAATCTCAGCTGAGGCCAGGGTAGCAAAGGGATGCGTAGCATCAACTACAATTGAATATCCCTCATTTTTTATAAGCTCCTCGATATCTTTTGCATTCTTTCTTCCCACAAGAAGATCATTCTCTCCGCAGTCGCGCAGTATTTCCTCCCCATACCTGGTCGCAACGCTGACAGTATGCGGAATATCTGCCCCTCGTAAAATATCAGAAAGCTTCCTTCCCTCTGTAGTTCCACCGAATAACAGTATCTTATCCTTCACTTTTATAACCTCTTGATGTTACCATCAAATCCTCAATTCTTCTGGTAGTTGAATTCCCTATAAAAACAGTTGAAAACATATCGGCATCTGCTTCCTTTAGCTCAAGAAGAGTCATTACTCTTTTCTCTTCTTTGTCTCTTCCTATGTTTTTTACTATTCCGCAAATCCTTGAAGGTTCTGCATTTTCAAGAATAATATCGCAGGCATGGGCAAGGTATCCGCTTCTGCTTTTACTCTCGGGATTGTATAAAACAATGACCATATCTGCTTCTGTGGCAGCCCTAAGTCTCTTTTCAATCAATTCCATAGGTGTCAGGCGATCACTAAGGCTTATTAGGCAAAAATCGTGTATAAGAGGTGCCCCCAAAAGTGCAGCTCCGCTTAAAGCTGCAGTAACTCCCGGAATCACGCAAACGCTGACATCTTCAAACTCCTTAGCCATTGAGGCAGCAAGTCCTGCCATCCCATAAACTCCGGCATCACCGCTGCATATAAGAGCAACCTTATATCCCTCAGCTGCCTTTTCAAGAGCCATCCTGACTCTCTTTTCTTCAGTCATCATCGGAGTGCTTATGTATTCCTTATCCTGAAAAAGCGGTCTGACAAGATCGCAATAAACTGTGTATCCAACTATATAGTCGCTCTCCGAAAGCACACGCTGTGCTCGTATTGTCATATCATCAAGATTACCGGGGCCTATGCCCACAACACTTAATCTCTTTTCCTGCATATCAGTTCTCCATGATAGTATCCATGATTCCCAAGGCTATGGTCATTCCGTTTTTTGTTGTCTTTTTCAGGATAATTCGCTTACAGCCATAGGCCATTACAGATCGCTCGCATATGTTATCCGCTCCTGTTACTTCCAGAGCAAAAGATGATGATGAAAAGTCGCCCTCCTGTTCCATCAACTCATCTGAACTGAAGGTTTCAAAGGTGATTTGCAAAGCCTCGGAAAGATCTTTTATCCCTGCTTCATCCTTTTTAAGATCAATTGAACATAAAGCCTTCAAAGCCCTTATATCGATATTCTCATTTCTCAAGACCTCAAGTAAAAAGTCATTAAGCTCCTCATAGCTTTTTCCCTTTCTGCATCCGACACCTGCTACGATGCACTTTGGGATAAGGCATAGTATGTCTTCTCTGTCTCTAGCAGAAATACAGAAGCCTTCCTCTTTGTCATCAGCTATGTACTCTATGTTTTCGGGAATTCCAGCTACGTAAAGTTCGCTGCTAAACCTGCTATCAATACTGTAAGTTTCCTTGCCGGTTTTTAAGAGAGATGCCGTAAACTCTTTTGCCTTAACCATATTGTTTATGGAAAGATCGTTCTTTTTCGCAAACACATCTACAGAAAACTCACCTCTTCCGTCTGTTGCAGTCGTGACAACAGCTGTTGCACCGATGATTTCTGATAGCATTTTAGCTGCGTCTACTGCACCTCCTATGTGTCCTGATAAAATCGGGATAACAAACCTTCCCTGTTCATCAATCACAACAACTCCAGGGTCAGTCGTCTTATCCTTTACATAGGGAGCGATAGCTCTCACAGCTATTCCTACAGCACCTATATATACAAGTATGCTTCCCTTCTGAAAATTTTTCTTTGTCCAGTCGCTTAGGCTTTTTACATCAAGCTCAAAGGGCTCATCAATATTCTGTGCCGTAACCTTATACAGACTCTCGCACAGACTGATCATCAGCTGTCTTCCGACATCAGTGAAGCATATAAATTTGTATTGTCCTACTTCAATGCTTTCCATACATTTTTTCCTTGAGCTTTTTTATGACTGCTCCATAGTTTTCCTTCTTATGGGGGAACGTGCAATTTTTGCAATTTTTTGCACCTTTTTCCGTATAGGTATATTCTCCGCCGCAGTCCTCCATGTCATAGAGGGGGCAATAGCAGAACATGCAGCTAAAGCTCTCTTCATCCAAGTCGTGACATGGGTAATACTCACACTGCTTATTAAGAAAGTATGATGAATGCCTTACCTTATCTTCGTTTTTTTCAGCTATACAGATTTGGAGCTGCTGTTTGACTTCACTGTACATCTCATCATTTAGTCCATAAAGCTCCTTTATGAGCCCGGACCCGAGTATTTCTGCTGGCTCTTTGCAATTAACATTCCCGGACTGATCCACAGTGAGAACTCTGTCAGATATCTTAAGCGCAAGCTGAGGTTCATGAAGAGACATTACAATCGTTGTGCCATCACCGGAGAGCTTTCTTAAAACTTCCATAAGCTCCATCTTATGTCTGATATCAAGATATGATGTGGGTTCATCCATGATAAGATATTCAGGCTCCTGGCTAATGGCCCTTGCTATAAGTGCTCTCTGCTTTTGTCCATCACTTAAGGCTTCATAAGGCTTTTCAGAAAGCTCTTCTATTTTCATGAGTTCCATTGCTCTTGTGGCAACTTCAAAATCCTTATCTCCAAACAGTCCGAAGCTGTCACTATAAGGAAGTCTTCCCGAGAGAACCACATCCTTGCAGGTCATATGCTGAGGCTTTACTCTCTCGGTTGTAACAATAGACATTCTCTTTGAGAGTTCCTTTAAGGGTATATGCTTTAAGTCATGCTCTCCTAGATAAACCGTTCCACCAAGAGACTTTATCTGTCCGGATATGGTCTTTAGAAGAGTTGATTTTCCTCCGCCGTTTGGCCCTATCAGGGATATAATCTCTCCCTTTTTAATATCCAGGCTAAAGTCCTTTACTATTATATTTTTATGATAGCCCGCTTTAAGGTTTTCAATTTTCATGATTCCTGTGTCTCCTGATTATCATAAAAATAACTATTGGCGCTCCGAACAATGAAGTTACTGCGGAAATGTTCAGTTCAGTGGGTGCAAATATTCTTCTTGCTATTAGATCACTTATTAGACAAAATATTGATCCCGACAGAAAAGATGCAGGTATCAAAACAATTGGCTTTGATGATTTCAAGGATTCTCTCATTAAAAAAGGAACAGCTATTCCAATAAACGAGACGGGACCTGCAAAAGCTGTGACACACGCTGACAAAATGCTTGATAAAAGGATTATCACCACCCTGCACAGCCTGATATTTACTCCCACGCTTCTTGCATAGTTTTCCCCAAGTCTGAAGGCATCAAGGCTCTTTGAGAGAATCATTACAAATATCATTGAGATTCCTACAATGATGATACTGTAAAAGGCTCCATTCATATTTGAGCCTGAAAAGCTTCCCTGCGACCAGCTGTGAAGATTGACAATATCAGAATCGTCCGCAAATGCGATAAGAAAATCCGTCACAGCACTGCAGATGTAGCCTATCATAATTCCTGCTGCAAGAAGCGATGCCATATTCTTTACACTTCTTGAAATAAGAATAATAAAACCTGTCGCAATTATGGAGCCGACAAAGGCTGCGATTATCAGAAGTCCAGATGAGGATCTTCCTGTTGTTCCGACAACGAAGATCAAAAACAGTGCAACCGTCATTTTTGCGCCGGAGGATATTCCAAGAATATAGGGACCTGCTATGGGATTTGAAAAATATGTCTGCAGTAAAAATCCCGATACCGCAAGAGCTCCTCCCAAAACCAAGGTCATTATTGCTCTTGGCAGTCTTATATCCATTATTATGTTTTTGCTTTTTTCATCGCCTGCTCCGGTGATAAGTATCTGTGTTATTGTTTTAAGATCCATCTGTACATTTCCCATGCATAGATTTATCAAAAAGGAAAATATAACCAGCACTACAAGAATCACAAATACTATTACCATACGGCTGTTAATCTTCTTTTGCATCAGTACCCTTTCGATACCCTGTAGTAAAATCCGCAGCATAAAGTCTGGACTTTTCATACCCGGACTGTGCCACCGCGTTACCTACAATTATCAGAGCAGTCTTTTTTATTCCATGCTCCGCCATTCTCTCCGGAAGTTCAGATAATTTGCAAGTAAGCTTATCCTCATCCTCCCAGGTTGCTTTGTATACAACTCCGCAGGGTGTATCACCCGTAACCCCTGAATCAATGAGGCGCCGTTTCAAGCCTTCGGCATCTCCTGCGGATAAAAAGAACACCATGGTTGCACCATGCTTTGAAAGTTCCTCTACCTTCTCACTTTCAGGCACAGGTGTCCTTCCGTCAATTCTTGTAATAATTACACTCTGGGTTATCCCCGGTAGCGTGTATTCCATATTGAGTGCAGCTGCAGCCCCGCAAAATGAGCTGACACCGGGCGTCACATCATAAGCTATTTTCAGCTTATCCAGTTCATCCATCTGCTCTCTTATTGCTCCATATAAACATGGGTCACCTGTATGGAGTCTTACAATTGTTTTGGAATCACTGTCTGCTTTTTTAGTAATCTCTATAACTTCTTCGAGGTTAAGCCTGCTGCTGTCATATATCTCACAGCTTTCTTTTGCATAAGACAAAAGGGCAGGATTAACAAGTGATCCCGCATAAATGATCACGTCTGCCTCTTCCAAAAGCTTTTTTCCTCTTAAAGTGATAAGGTCCGGTGCCCCGGGACCTGCACCAACAAAATGTACCATATTATCCTCGTACCTGATTATTTAATACTCAAAGTATCCGTAAGAAAATCATGCGCATCTTTTGTACTTACAAGCTCTGCGTTCTCATTAGAAAAAACAATTATCTCTATATCCATTTTTCCATCAGCCCAGGCTTCCATGTTTCTCTTAATTTCATTGGCCATCCTCGGAAAAACTTTATCTGATATTTCGGCCTGTGAAATTATCCTCACAGCCTCATCTGTCATCACACACTCTGAAAGCTCACTGTCAAGATTAAGATAGTTCCTTGATAAATCTGATAGGATTTCCATTCTGTGATCACCATACATCGAGTGTGTATTTTTTATTCCACCTGCAACCTTGACAAGCTTACCTATATGCCCGACAAATAAAAGCTTCTCAAAGCCCTCCTCGAGAGCAATCCTAACTGTATCGTAAATAAAGTTTGAGCTCATGACCGGAATGCTTTCATCCATCTGATATTTCTCCGATAAAAATGAAAGTCCGTAATTCCCGGGTGCTGCAAGAAGGGTGCTTCTTCCTTCAGCTTTTCTCATCCTGATCTCGGTTCTTATAGTTTGAACAATAGCATCATCGCTCATGGGTTCAACAATTCCTGTGGTTCCTAAAATAGATATTCCACCGACAATACCAAGCTTTGGGTTGAATGTTTTCTCTGCTATCTCCTCTCCCCTGGGGACACTTATGATAACCTGAACTCCTCTATTTACCGCATCGAACTCATTAAGTACTTCAAGGATATTCTCCTTTATCATTTTCCTTGGAACAGAGTTTATCGCGGCTTCTCCGATTTTCTGATCAAGTCCCGGCTTAGTCACTCTTCCTACTCCGTGGCCGCCGTCTATTGCAATTCCTTCTTCGTCTTTTATGGTAACCTTCGCATAAATATATGCACCTGTCGTAACATCAGGGTCATCGCCTCCGTCCTTTATTACAGCACAGGAGACTGAATCTTTTTCCCTTTTTATATCCATTATTTCAGCGGTATATACCGGGCCTTTTGGAGTTTTGATACTCACAGTATGTATGTCGTCGCATGTAAGGAGCATTTTTAGTGCTGCCTTGGAAGCTGCGGCTGCGCAGCTTCCTGTGGTGTATCCGCATCTTAATTTTTTTCCGGCTTTTTCTACGTATAGAGGTTCCATTTATTACCCTCATCCGGCGCTACGCGCCACCTTCCCCCAGTGGGGGAAGGCTATAAAACTATTCTTTTTTTCCCCTAAGCAGGAAGGTATTTATCCATATAAGATTGCTATCCCCATATGCCTTCCCCCACTGGGGGAAGGCTATAAAACTATTCTTTATTTTTTCCTAAACAGGAAGGTATCAATCCATATAAGATTGCTATCCCCATATGCCTTCCCCCACTAGGGGAAGGCTATAAAACTATTCTTTATTTTTTCCTAAGCAGGAAGGTATCAATACATATAAGATTGCTATCCCCATATGCCTTCCCCCACTGGGGGAAGGTGGCGCGTAGCGCCGGATGAGGGGTTATATATTATACAGTATAGAATTACATATGGCCGCAGCTACGCCGCTTCCGCCCTTCCTGCCTCTGTTTACGATGTAAGGCACATCACTGCCCAGAATGAGTTCCTTGGCCTCAACCACGTTAACAAATCCAACCGGTACGCCGATTATTAGCTCCGGCTTAAATTCTTCCTCATCCATTAGTTCGCGGAGCTTTATAAGTGCGGTTGGTGCATTACCAATTGCAAAGATAAGAGGCGCATCTATTTTTGCAGCCTTCTCCATGCTTACATAAGCTCTTGTCACGTTTCTCGACTTGGCCTCATCTGCTACATCTTCATCAGCCATAAAACAGTGAACCATTCCGCCATACTTTTCCAGAGTCTTTTTATTTATCCCTGAAAGTGCCATGTTGGTATCCGTAACGATGTGGGCACCGCGCTTAATGGCATCCTTCGCTTTTTCTATAACGCCTTCTGAAAATTCCATAGTATCAGCATATTCAAAATCAGCTGTGGTATGTATGACACGAATAACCGTCGGCTCAAGTACTTTGTCAATCTCCTTACCCATTTCCTCAAGTTCATTTCGAATGATATTAAAGCTCTCCTTCTCTATATCGGAAGGTTTTATATGTTTAATTTCCGTCATCCTCATATCCCAATCGCACTATAGATAAGCTTCCAGTCAAGACTATCCCGCAGTACATCAGAAAGTCTGTCCAGCTCTCTGTTTTGGTGTACTAAGGCGCCTTCAATTTCAGGAACCTTCTCCTTAATGCCCTTTCTGTCATACACAATCTGCAGCAGCTTCTTAGTCAGTTCCGGCTCATCAAAAAAGCCGTGTATATATGTACCAAGAACATTTTCATTTGAAATAACGAGTATATCACGTATAGACTTCGAAGCACCTTCTCTTTCAATAATGCTCTCACCCATATGAATTTCATAACCTGAGACCTCAGTTCCTGAAAGCGGCTTATAGCTACCTTCAAGGTCACACAATTTTACCTTAACCTGTTTTAAGGTCTTATCCTTCTTAAATTCTGTCTTTATAGGAAGGAGAGTTAATCCCTTCTCATCTCCTCCGCCCTCTTCACCGCTAAGATCATAAATACTATCACCAAGCATCTGGAAGCCACCACAGATTCCGATAATAAGACTTCCCTTATTTGAGCATTCAATAATCTTGCTATAAAGCCCGGTTTCCTTAAGCCATCGAATATCAGAGAGTGTGTTTTTAGTTCCGGGAATAATAATAATGTCAGCTTTTTCCAATGCATCAGAACTGTTTATATATGAAAGGCTGACACCCGGTATACCTTCGAGAATAGTAAAGTCAGTGTAATTACTTATGAACGGAAGCCTTACAACTACTATGCTAACCTTGCTGTTAATTTCTGATTTTTTATTTATAACAAGTCTCTCAGATACGCTGTCTTCTTCATCGAGATCAAGGTCAACGTATGGAACCACGCCTGCAAAGGGGATATCACAATATGGCTTAAACATTGATAATCCGGGTTCAAGTAAAGAAACATCTCCTCTGAACTTGTTTATAATGAGCCCTTTAATCCTCGCTCTCTCATCCTCAGGCATCAAATTAACCGTTCCGAGAAGCTGAGCGAACACTCCGCCCGGATCAATATTCCCCGCAAGTAAAACCGGTGCATCAAGAATATTTGCAAGCCCCATGTTCACAATATCATTTTCCCTAAGATTTATCTCGACAGGACTTCCTGCACCTTCAATCACAACTATATCGCTATCTTTTGCAAGCCTTTCGTAAGCAGCTTTTATGTCCGGAATAAACTTAGTT
This sequence comes from Butyrivibrio sp. VCD2006, assembly GCF_000423925.1. Lineage (GTDB taxonomy): Bacteria > Bacillota > Clostridia > Lachnospirales > Lachnospiraceae > Butyrivibrio. The sequence continues at coordinate 43,604 of NZ_AUIX01000008.1, read as the reverse complement.
TTCATCTTAAAATACTCCGCTGCTCTCATGTTACCGTAAGGTATTCCATTAATTATTACCTGGGAAGTCGTATCTCCCATAGGCTTTAAAAGGATTGGATTCATATCAGATGAAGGCTCTATTCCCGCTGCTGCAGCCTGGAGTGCCTGAGCCCTTCCGATTTCCTTTCCATCTTTTGTAACAAAGGAATTCAGTGCCATGTTCTGGGATTTAAAAGGAGCAACCCTGTATCCATCCTGTTTGAGGATTCTTAAGATTCCTGCGGTCAATATGCTTTTTCCTGCCCCGGACATAGTGCCCTGGATCATTAGATTTTTTGCCATAATATCCTGATCCTTTATTTTAGTTTGTGGAAGAATTCCGTATCTTCTACATCATCTACTATTATTTTATTTAGGCTATCGATGATCGTACCTGTTTTATATGCATACTGATAAAGCGCTTTATCAGTGAAATAAACCTTGCCCTCTTTAAATGCCTTAAAATTTTTAAAGGTTATATCCATGTCCATCAGGCTTTGCAGAGATTCAGGTTCATCCTCGATGGTCGCGTTATAGATTAGAATATCAGCGTTTTCAGCATAATTGTAAAACTCTTCCGTACTTATAGTTATCTGTGAGTTTGCCTTACCATCATCGCTTCCTCCCGGTGCGATATAGCTTCCTCCTGCTTTTTCTATCATCTTTGAAAAGTAATCATTTATCTTTCTTGTTACAATCTGATGATTAGAATTAACTGAAAAGACAGCTACGGTTTTATCGGATAGCTGAATATCCGATAATGCCTCCACAAGCTTCTTTTGTTCTTCAAAGGCTTCAGCTGCTTCTTTTTCTTTGCCTGATATAAGTCCGTAAACCCTTACCCATTCACATCGTCCAAGAGGCCAGGGCTCGTAGCTGGATCTGTCTATAAATACAGGAATACCAAGCTGTTCTATCTTTTCCTGAACCTTAGGTGTATGAAAAATCATCGTGTTTTCAATGGCAAGGTTCACTTCATCCATTACCATTTTTTCATAATCAGGCGCACTGTATTTGCCGCCATAAACAAGTCTGCCCTCGTCCATTGCCTGAACTGCCGATTCAATATACCATCCATCCCTGTCAAGTCCTGATAGTATGATGTCATCTATTGCAGATAAAGCATCGTACTGGCACATGACACTTGAAGCAGCAAGATAAACTCTGTTCAAAGGTCTTTTCAGAACAATAAAGCCTGAAACATCCAGCCCCGATTCATCTTCATCTTCAGGAACGATAAGATACTTTCTTCCATCATCCACACATATCAAAGAATAATCCTTACTGTATCGGTGTATGGCAAAGCATGATGCATAGTCATTTTCATCAGTTGATACATATGTAAGTCCCGAAATCTCAGGCGCATCCATATTATCCGCAACTGCCGCGTCGGCTTCATCTCTGGCCCCTTGTGATGCATTTGTTTTAGCAGCATCCGCCCCATCAGATATAATCGAAAATCTCAAAGTATACTCAATAAGATGCGGCGTACTCATGGCAACAGTATCAGCCTTTACAGCCATATCCTCATCCAGCTTAACGGGAATTATGAATTCGGAATTCCCATCCGTATTCACAGGATAGTAGGTCTCACCATCCACGATCATATAATCATAGTTCCTGCTACTCCAAAAAATGTCAGCAGTAGCCTTACCGTTCTCGATAGTTATCTTACAGGGACTCTCTATATATGCTCTCCCGCTGCCACCCGATAAAGTGACAGATGCGGCGTACTCCCCATCGGAAATACCGCCGCATCCTGCCATAAATACCGTGATCAGCAGGAATAACATTGTACTTTTTATGAAAAGAAATATTTCCCGCCTTTTTTCCATAACCTGTTACTTGATTACAGCTCCTGTGTGCTCTACATAAATTTTCTGAACATCCTCTATTCCGCCAAGACCGGCAATCTGACATTCTATGCTCTCGAAGGATCCATCAGCTTCAAAGCCGCTCTTCCAGGAATCATCGTCATCACCTGCCATATCGTTGTTAGCATGATCACCTGCAACAACCATAAGGGGACGAAGAATAACCTTCTTATATCCGCCTTCCTTTACCTTGCTTATTACATTTGAAAGCTCTGTTTCCTCAGGCTCGCCTTCAACGGTTCCGATAAATACATTCTCGTATCCGAGCTTATCCATCTGAGTCTGCATCTGGTTATAAGTTACATTTGCTGTATGTGATGTACCGTGTCCCATGAACACGAAGGCTGTGCCATCTTCCTTTGCAGCATCAAGACTGTCGAACCCAGCTGTTTTTACAGCTTCTGCCGTAATTGCCTTAGCAACTGCTTCCTTATCCTCATTGATAACAGTTGCATCTTTTCCTACTTCACCAAGAAGAGGTTCAGCGATTGCAACAGACTCGAATTTATCCTTATTACTTTCAACTACTTCCATAAGCTCGTCATACTCAGCGCCGTGCATAAGATGTGTGGGCTGAACAACAAGATTCTTTACTCCATTATCGATGGCACGCTGGATTGCCTGCTCCATATTGTCAATCTTCTCTCCATCCCTTGCATTTACGTGATTGATGATTATCTGTGCTGTAAAAGCGCGGCGAACTGACCAGTCCGGATATGCAGCAGCAAGTGCTTTCTCAATACCACCGATGTCCTCTGCTCTGCTGTCATTGAAGGAGGTGCCAAAGCTTACAACAAGAAGCTCGTTCTCACCTATATCATCACCGTTAAGCGGATCATCCTTTGAAGCATCACCGGTATCTCTTCCGAAGTAATCGGGATCTGCATCTTCACCCTCTACAAGCTCTTTCTGCTCATCTGTAAGTGCATCCCATGCCTTCTTTGCTTCTGCACAAAGAGAATCTGTCTCCTCAGTCCAGGTCTGAACATATATTGAATCAATAAGCTTTGCTACATTATCCGCTGCCACCTGATCATCATCTCCTGCTCCGGCTGCTGCATCAGCCTCTTCTTTTGTCTGAACATCAGATACAGTTACTTCGTGATCATACCATTTTCCCTTTGTTCCAATGAGTGCAAGATCGAAGGGCTCATCTAATTCCGGAACAGGTACGTCAAACCCATAAACTTCTTCTGTTGTACCATCCTCGTACTCTACAGTATCAGTTGTGGGCTCTAAAAGCTCTGCGCCATCCTCCTGTGCCTCGTCTGCTGTTCCGGGGAACAGATTAACAATATTCTTGGAAGGAAGTGCGATGTGAATTGTCATCTCGCCGTCCTTAACCGTAAGTATTCCCAAATCGTTATATGCTTCATTTACATGGAACATGGAGCTGTCAGTAGTGAATTTTGCCAGGTAAGTTCCATCTTCGAGTTCTGCTTCGAAGTCTTCATCATCTAATTCGACTTCTTCCTCTTCTGCGTCATCCTCTGTTTCTTCTTCGGACTCTTCTGCGTCTTCATCTGCTTCATCTGCTTCATCTTTTACTTCCTCTGCAGCCTCTTCTGAAACCTCCGATGTAGCTTCCGATGAACTTTCTGTTTTCTTCCCACTGCATCCTGCCATGGCAGATACAACCATCATTGCAGCCAAAATGACCGCCAGTGTTCTTTTTTTCATAATTTTTCTCCTTTTTGATAATGTCCCCATCATAAGATACTATATGAACAAAAAAGTTCTGACCAAAGTCAGAACTTTTTGCACGCAAAATAATGTATGGCCCCTCATCCGTCAGCTTCGCTGACACCTTCTCCCTTGGGAGAAGGCAAAAATTAAGCATCATATACTTAAAGATGAGATAAATAATTCACCATCCAATAATAAGCTTCGTACAGTCAATTCCTCGTGACTTGGTTTCCCATGTACGACGACAGGCAGGTCTCCCGGCTGATTGATTCCATAGCGTATCGCGAAACATTCATAAATAATCGCGTGTACCAATGCGCTTTTTTCTCCCTTCCCAAACGAATTCAGTGGGTCAGATATAAATGAAGCTCCTTATACCTGTCAGAAAACAGCTCTCAAAACACGGTGACGAGATCGTGCGGGATTCTCACCCGCTTCCCTTTTCACTTGCGCAGCATAAATGCCCGCAAACACCTTCCGCCTTATTCAATTTATTCGTCTAATATAGCACATGTCCAACTGTACAACAACTATTTACAAAGAATATAAGAGATAATCCTCTAATCCTCTCTGAAGTAGCTTATTGTTTCTGTCAGATCATCAGCAAGGCGCTGTAGCTCACTTGCGGATTCGCTGATAACTGTAAATGTAGCATTGAGCTCCTGCATGGAAGCATTAGTCTCCTGCGATGAAGCAGCGTTCTCCTGGGATATTGCAGAGAGATCAGCAATAATCTCAATAAGCTGATCCTTGGCTGTTGTAAGCTGATTGGCAAGTCCTGCAATATTGTCAGCACTTGTCGATACATTAGCCACATTCTGTGCCATTGTCTGCATGTTCACCTTGGTCGCATCAAGCTGATCAGACTGCTGTCCGAAGTTATCGCTTAGCTTCTGCATTACTTCCACTGAAGCTTCGGAATCAGCAAGCAGTTTATCAACAATTTTCTTAATCTCATCGGCACTCTTACTTGACTGTTCAGCAAGCTGTCCTATCTCAGTTGCAACTACCGCAAAGCCTTTTCCTGCCTCACCTGCTCTTGCTGCCTCTATTGATGCATTAAGAGACAAAAGATTGGTTTGTGATGCAATACTTGTGATGGCTTCAGAAAAAGTTGAAATCGATTTTGCCGATTCATTTGTTGAATCAATAGTTTCGCCAATCTCTTTTACGGAATTCTGAACCTCGGTACTTGATCTTATTAGATTATCGAGAGCTTCCATAGCCTGATCACAGGCACCCTTCATCTCTGATGCATAACCATCAAGCTGTTCAACATTGGTGGCAATATTCTCAATATCATTGCCTATATTCTGTGTGTTATTAGCAGCATTTTCTATGCTGTCTGCCTGACTTACAGCACCTTTTGCAATTTCATCAACCGCGGTACTTACAAGTCCTGAAGCCTCAGTAGCCTGTCCTGCCGAATTCGAGAGCTCACTTCCCTCTCTCTTAAGCTCGGTTGACATTTTAACTGTTGTCCTTATAACATCACCAAGCTTATTGCTAAGTGTCTGGGCTCCGTCTGCAAGAATACCAAGCTCATCCTTTCTTGCTATTGTTGCTTCATCAATATTAAGATTTATCTTACCTTGCGATAGTTTATCAAGCTCTGCAGCAATTCCCTGCATCTTAGTTGATGTGTTATTGGCAATAACAACACCTGTAATGGCAAGCACCACTACCATCACAACAGTAATGATTGAAAGAAGGAGAATGATGTTCGTAATCGCTCTGGTAATATCTTCACTTTGTCTTCCGGAAAATACCATGCCTATTATTGAACCATCAGCATTTTTTATTGGTACATAATATCCAAGATACTTCTGTCCCTCAATGACCAGGTTATTTGCGTAATAATCAGCTCCACCCTTTAATGTTGTGCTTATAACCTTATCGGATGCCTTAGTTCCAACAAGTCTCTCAGTGGTATTTTTTTTAAGAATAGTTGTGATGATACGGGTATCACCGTAAAAAATAGTGTAATCAAGACTTGTCTGACTATGAAGCTCATCCATAAGTTCTTCATATTCTTCAGAGACGTCCTGCTCACCTTTTCTTAAAATGCCATCTTCATATGACCAGTCACCATCCCACACGCTATTCATTTCACTTGCGAGATGCTCCGCCGTCGCCTTAAGTTCTTCTTCTGCAAGGGAATTGTAAATTCTATTGATCTCATAGCCACTTATGATATTAAGCACGAGACCAATTCCAACCATTGCACCTACAGCAATGAATATTAATTTGTATATGAGTTTTCTTTTGCGGATTACCGGCGCTTGACTTGCTGTAGACATATGAAAATCCCCCTCTCCAAAAACAAAACAAGAAAAATAATAATCCCTAATGGCATCATATAATATCGTAGAAATATTCACAATATTCTGAGCAGCCCAAACAGTAAGTTTTATAATGTTTTAATAAATAGATAATAATTATATCAAACAGTAATCTCTCCGCTTATTACTCTTCTATAATCGACCAGATTTTTCTTTAAGAGTTCAGGGGTGTTGAGGCCGTAGGGGCACCTGCTCATGCATGCTCCGCAGTTGATGCAATCGTCTATCTTTGCCATTTTTTCCTGCCATTCTTCGGATAGCCATCCGGCAGTGGGGGCTCTTCTGATCATCAGAGACATTCTGGCACACTGATTTATCTCAATTCCTGCAGCACAGGGCAGACAATAACCGCAGCCTCTGCAAAAATCTCCTGAGAGTTCCTTTCTCTCATTTTCAATAAATGCCTTGATTTCAGATGTCATCTCAGGCTCGTTATCAAAAAATGCAAGCCATTCCTCAAGCTCATTCACTCTTTGAATGCCCCAGATTGGAATAACATTTGGATACTCAAGCATAAATGCCATAGCTGCTTTAGAGTTTGTAATGAGTCCTCCGGCAAGTCCCTTCATAGCTACAAAGCCTACATTCAGTTCCTCGCATTTCTTAACCAGAGCAATATCCTTCTCATCGGCAAGATAACTGAAGGGGAACTGCATTGTTTCATACAGGCCGGATTCTACGCATTCCATAGCTACTGCAATTCTGTGAGATGTAACTCCAATATGTCTTATCATGCCCTTAGCTTTAGCCTCCTGCATGCACTCATACATACCTGTTCCGTCTCCCGGTTTGTAGCACTGAGTAACCATATGGAACTGGTAAACATCAATATAATCAGTTCTCAGATTTTTCAGTGAGGTTTCAAGATCCTTCCAGAATCCCTCGGGAGTCTTGGCGGTAGTTTTGGTCGCAATGTAAATCTTATCGCGCATACCATCGAAGGCTTCCCCAAGCTTTTCTTCACTGTCGCTATATGCTCTTGCAGTGTCAAAATATCTCATACCACCTTCATAGGCGCGGCGAAGAATTTTAACACTTGTCTCCATATCATCTCTTTGTATCGGTAATGCACCAAAGCCGTTCTGCGGCACTACTATTCCTGTTTTTCCTAACGTTACATTTCTCATAGAAATCCTCCTAAATTTGCATAACACTTTGCCTACCTAATTATATCAGATGCATCCCATGCTTTCTAAGTTATTTTCTGTATGTCTTAATTTTTTATAGAACAAAGAGTCGCTCGCGACTCTTTGCGCGCTGGTGCGCGCAAGCTTTAGCTTGCAAAATTCATCTGCGCACCAGTCGCATCCTTAGCGGAGCGCTTTTTATTCAAGAGGAAATCCAAAGGAATTTCCTCTTGAATAAAAAAACCCACTCCCTTTTTTAGGAAGTGGGTAAATATTTTAACAAAAATAACTAATTATCTTTTAACGCGAGCTCCTGCTCCGCCCATGATAGCTTCAACCTCTGAAAGTGTAGCCATTGTTGTATCACCGGGTGTTGTCATAGCAAGTGCGCCATGAGCTGTGCCGTAGTTAACAGCCTTCTCAGCATCTGCTGTTGTCATAAGGCCATAGATAAGCCCTGATGCGAAGGAGTCTCCTCCACCAACTCTGTCAAGAATCTCAAGTCCCTTATAGTCCTTAGCCTTGTAGATATTTCCATCTGCCCAGCAGAGAGCTGACCAGTCATTAACAGTTGCTGTCTTAACAGTTCTAAGAGTTGTTGCAACTACTTTGAAGTTAGGATAAACCTTTGCAGCTTCATCGATCATCTTCTTGTAACCATCAAGGTTTAATTCCTTAAGATTTTCATCATTGCCTTCGATCTCGAATCCAAGACATGCTGTGAAATCTTCCTCGTTACCGATCATTACGTCAACATACTTAGCGATCTCTTTATTTACTTCCTGTGCCTTCTCCTTGCCACCGATTGCAGACCACATGGAAGCTCTGTAGTTGAGGTCGTAAGAAACAACTGTGCCATACTTTTTAGCTGTCTTAATAGCCTTAACAACTGTTTCTGCAGACTGCTCTGAAAGAGCTGCATAGATTCCGCCTGTATGGAACCATCTTACGCCAAGCTCACCGAAGATATAGTCAAAATCGAATTCTTTGTCAGTTGCCTGTGAGATTGCTGTGTTAGCTCTGTCTGAACATGAAAGAGCACCTCTGATACCAAAGCCTCTCTCTACAAAATTAAGACCATTTCTGCACTCACGTCCGATACCGTCTGTCTTCTTCCAATAAATAAGAGATGTATCAACACCGCCCTGGAGAATAAAATCCTCAACAAGGTGACCAACTTCGTTATCAGCAAAAGCTGTAATAACACCTGTGTTCATACCGAAGCATCTGCGAAGTCCGCGTATAACATTGTACTCTCCGCCGCCTTCCCAAACCTTGAATTCTCTGGCAGTACGAATTCTTCCTTCACCGGGATCAAAGCGGAGCATGATCTCTCCGAGTGATACCGCATCATATTTACAGTCCTTCTTATCCTTAAGATTTAAATTCATTTTATTTGTCTCCCTGTTCTGTATTATAATCCTTGTGGAGTCTATAGTAAGCGGTAAATGCGTTTGGCGGTTACTATAGATCCCCTCATCTGTCAGCTTCGCTGACACCTTCCCCCCAGGGGGAAGGCAAATAAAGTTGGAAATCTCCTTTTATAATCAAAACTCAAAATCCTTCATTTAAACTCAAATTCCATATAATCAAAACTCAAAATACTTTACGGCGTTCCTGCCGCAAATGTTCTTTATCATTTCTTTTAAGTATTGCTCGTCCCATGGATACTCTCCGTTTTCAACCCATGATCCGATTTTGTTGCAAAGAATCCTTCTGTAGAGCTCATGTCTTGGGAATGACAAAAAGCTTCTTGAATCCGTCAGCATGCCTATAGAAGTTGATATAAGCGAAGCATCTGACATCGCTTCAATCTGTCTCTCCATTCCGTTTTTGTGATCGCAGAACCACCAAGCGGCGCCAAGCTGAACCTTACCCTTTGTTCCCTTTTCATTTCCACAGAAATTGCCGGCCATGGCTGCAAGCATCTCTGTATCCTTGGGATTCAGGCAATACAGAATGGTTTTGGGCAGCTCATCGGTTAAATCCATTGCGTTTAACAATGCAGAAAGTTGAGGCGCATAGTTAAAATCATTTAATGAATCAAAGCCTGTATCTGCTCCAAGAAGTGCAAGGCATCTCTTTGAATTACTTCTTATTGCACCGATATGAAGCTGCATTACAAGTCCGTGAGCTGAATACTTTTTACCAAGTTCTGTCAGCAAATAGCCCTTGAATTTGCCGCACTCTTCCTCAGAGAGAGCTTCACCTTTAAGCTTTTTCTTGAAAAGTTCGTCTACTTCATTTAAGTCTGTCCTTACAAAGAAAGTACTTTCAAGGCTATGATCTGATACTCTGCATCCATTCTCCACAAAGAATATCATTCTCTTTTCAAGTGCTTCAAGAAGACTGTCTACATCCTCAATCTTTACTCCTGAAACATCTGAAAGCTTTTCTATATAATCTGCGAAGTCTTCCTTCTCTATTCCGATAGCCTTCTCAGGTCTAAAGGATGGAAGGACCTTGATCTCAAAGCCATCCTCTCTAAGCTTCTTATGCCATTCAAGAGAATCTGCCGGATCATCTGTTGTGCAAAGAACAGCTACCTTCTGCATTCTGAGAAGATTCCTTACAGAGTACTCTCTGGTACGTAGCTTCTCATTGCAGGCATCCCATATTTCTTTAGCTGTATCCGCTGATAAAGGAGTGGTTATACCAAAGTATCTCTGAAGCTCCATGTGTGTCCAATGGTACAGAGGATTACCAATGAGATTTTGAACCGTGTCAGCCCAGGCAACAAGTTTGTCGTAGTAATCACCGTCGCCTGTTATCAGCTTTTCTGATACTCCATTTGCACGCATCGCTCTCCATTTGTAATGGTCCCCGGAAAGCCATGCCTCTCCTATATTATCAAAGCATTTGTCCTCGTAGATTTCCTTTGGATTCAAATGATTGTGAAAATCTATTATCGGTTCGTCCTTAGCAGCCTCATGAAAAAGCGCTACGGCCACATCACTGCCCAATAAGAAATTATCATCCATAAACTTCTTCATATGTATGTCCGTTTTCCTCCTGTACTCCGGTAAAAATTCTGTCAGCATCCGGAGTGTTTAAGTTAAATAGCTTTAAGCTCCCTTCTAATGCTGCCTTTTCCCTGAAGCTTTTTATAAATGTCCAGAACTCTCTCAGCAAGGCTGTCTTCATAGAGGTCAGTACCGAACACATCACTTCTCTTAAGTACTTCTTCAGGAGAAAGCGCCTTTAATTCATCAAGGAGCGGATCCGGACTCTGCTCAAAGGCATTGCCCTCATCATCGATCCCCTCAAGGTATCTGAGATATCCCGCAAGTACAAAAGGAATAACCTTAAGATCCTCTGTGCTGAGATTATCAGCCTTTTTATAAGCCTTGATTGTCTCGCCAAATCTGATAGGGAGCTTCTGTGAAGTATCACAGGCAATTCTCTGGGGTGTATCAGGCATGAAAGGATTAGGAAGTCTCTTTGTCAAAACTGCATCAAGGAAATCTGCAGGTGATAAAACCTTAGGATCAACCACGGTCTTCATACCTTCGTCTTTGCCAAGCTTTGTAACCAGTCTCTTTAAGTCCTCATCATCCATCTCATCATGAATTGTCTTATAGCCAAGAAGGCATCCGTAAATTGCCAGGGCTGTATGAAGAGGATTGAGACAAGTGCAGACCTTCATCTTCTCAGTCTTATCAACTGTCTCTCTGTCTGTGAAAACAAAACCTCCCTTTTCATAAGGAGCTCTGCCATTAGGGAATTTATCCTCAATTACAAGGTATTCTGTCTCCTCAGCATTAACAAAAGGAGCTACATAAGTATTCTTGGAGGTTACGATGGGTGCTGCATTTTCTACTCCATCAGCCTCGATCATCTCTCTGATTGTGTCATCGGGTCTTGGTGTGATCTTATCGATCATAGTAAGCGGGAAAGCTACAACTGAAGGATCATTTATGTAGTCCACAAAAGCCTTCTCACATTTTCCGCTCTCTGCCCACTCATTTGCGATCTCTGTAACAGCTTCCTTAAGCTTGTCACCATTGTGTGAGCAGTTATCCATGCTGACAACAGATACCGGAAGCTTTCCTGCCTTAAATCTTTCAAGCAAAAGTCCTACAACCTTATCCATGTAAGCTCTGGTCTTATAGCCCTTCTCAGTGATTGTAAAGCTTACGATCTGAAGTGAAGGTGCTCTGAAAATCTCACGAAGTCTTTCTATTTCCTTCTCATTTTCCTCATCAAGAATGCATGACTCCACGATTGAGCCAATAACCTTTTTCTCAACTGTTCCGTCAGCCTTAAGCGTGGCAAGGATGCTGAGATTGTCAGAGGGTCTGTTGTATTTCTCGATGATCTCATAGTCGTAGCCCTCAGCCACAATGAGACCTGTGTCAATAAATCCGCTGTTTAAAAGCTCTTCACATACATTAGCCTGAAAAGCTCTGAAAATATTACCTGCACCAAAGTGAATCCAAGCAGGATTCTCCTTAGTATTAGCAGCTACCTTCTCTCTGTCATAAAGAGGAAGCTTGTAGCCCTTCTCCTCCCAGGCAGCTCTGTCCTTTAATCCCTCATTTGTCAGTTTAAGCATTTTAGCCCCTCACTTCCTTTACGATCTCTGCAGCCTCTCTTGTAAGCTCCTCAATCTTTGCAAAGTTGCCTGATTCGATAAGCTCGTTCTTTACCATCCATGTGCCGCCACATGCAACGATTTTCTTAAATGCAAGATAATCTCTTACATTGTCCTTATTGATACCGCCTGTGGGCATGAATGTAAGATTTGTATAAGGTGCTGCGACAGCCTTGATCATCGGAAGTCCGCCTGCAGGCTCAGCAGGGAAGAACTTTACAAAATCAAGTCCAAGCTCCATTGCCTGCTCCATCTCTGAAGGAGTCTGTGTTCCGGGTGTTACCGGATATCCCTTCTCAAGGCAGTGCTTAACAACTGTAGGATTAAAGCCGGGAGCAACTATGAACTTCGCACCTGCTGCCATAGCTCTGTCAGCCTGATCAGGTGTAAGTACCGTGCCTGCTCCAACAAGCATATCGGGAAAATCCTTTGATAATATCTTTATTGTCTCCTCTGCAGCAGCTGTTCTGAAAGTAACTTCAGCAGCAGGAAGTCCGCCATTCATAAGTGCCTCACCAAGGGCATGTGCGTCCTTCGCATCCTCAAGAACAACTACCGGGATAATTCCTATTTTTGAAAATTTCTTTTTTATCTCTTCGTACATACCAAAACTCCTTACGATATATTTCTTTTAGTCCATACTAGATATTTACTGAGTTTTAAGCCATTGTTGCATTTGTTCTTTACATTGCATTTCTTGTCATTGTATGTTAGTTTGTTTTTTACCGATAAATTGCAGTTTTAAGGTGTATCCAAATCGATATACCAATTCTATTTTTGTGAAGGAATTCATCATGAAAAAAACACTGAAAACAGAATTCAGCAACAGACAGTACATGCTCTCAAGAGATTTTGAAATATACTATTACAGCGACAGACAGATTCCCATTGTAAGGGCTCATACTCACGATTACTATGAATTTTACTTTTTTATAAGCGGGAATATTGTAATGAATATTGCCGGAGAATCCTTTGTGCCATCTCCCGGCTCCATGATGATCATTCCACCCTCAAAGCCTCACTATGCAACACTTATTGATGGCTCTATTCCCTATCGAAGATTTGTATTCTGGGTTGCAAAGGATTTTCTTAAATCACTCTCGGATATATCTACGGATTACCTGTATCTCACTTCCATTTCCGACAGATCAGGTAACTATTTTATGCATAAATTCAGTGATATCGAGTTCAACACTATACAGGGAAAAGCCTTCTCTCTTATTGATGAAATTCACTCGGACAGATTCGGAAAGGATGCTAAAATCCTCGTATCAGTCAGTGATTTTATGCTATCGATCAACAGAATGGTTTATGAAGCAAAAGAGATAGCCCCGGCTACTCCCGAGCCCGACACCTTGTATCAGAGCATTATTCAATACATCGAAACACATATAGATGAGGATCTCTCCCTTGATAAGCTTGCCGATAAGCTTCATGTAAGTAAGTTCCACATCTCACATCTTTTCAAGGACACAAATGGTCTGCCTCTCCATAAATATGTAACAAAAAAGCGCCTTGCGATGTGCAAAGACGCTATTCTCGGAGGTCAGGATATATCAGCAGTCGCAGAGACCTATGGCTTTTCCGATTACTCCGTTTTCTATCGCGCTTTTATAAAAGAATACGGATTATCACCAAAAAAATACAGAGATGAAATCATCCGAAATTCTCAGGTAAAGGACTGATAAAATTGTCGGCTTTTGTGATTCCCAAAAGCCTGTCAGACGTCATATCTTACGGTTATATCGTCTGACCTTATTGATATGGCGCTCAAAATCACCACTCTCAATGAGTCCTGCGATCACGAGCTGATCCAGGGTCGGCACAGGACACTCATAGAAACCGATCTTTTGTGTAAAAGCATCGATAAGCTTTTCCGGAAGTACCATATATGCGCATCTGGCATAGCTTCCTATGGTTCTTGTAAAAGTGTTTACATAAATAACCCTGCCCTCTTCATCAAGAGAAAATATCGTCTCCTCAGGTTTTCTACTGGGAGTAAACTCAGACTCAAAATCATCTTCTACTATATACCCATCATTCTTCCTGCTCCACTTAAGATATTCTCTTTTCTTTGCAGCGGAAGCGGTTACACCACTAGGGAAACTTCTATATGGAGTTATGTGAAGGAGCTTCATTTTTCCATTCCATAGCTCATCACTCTCTATTCCGTCATTCCCAAGCTTTAACATTTGAAGAGTCGCTCCTCCGGCTTCATAGACCTTGGCAATTTTCAGGTATGAGGGACTCTCGACTCCATAAATAATATCCCTGCCAAAGGTCTGAACAATAAGCCCATAAAGATACTCTGCCCCTGCACCAATAATAATCTGCTCCGGAGACACCAGAAGCCTTCTTGAACGCCCAAGATAGTCAGCAATCGCACTTCGAAGTTGTATCGTTCCCTGCTTGGGTGACTTATCCATAACCCTCGTATCATACTCACTAAGCACCCTACGCACCGTCTTCGCGTAGATAGAATATGAAAACTTCGGAGCATCTGACTGTTTTGAACTTGTCTCTGTGAAAGAGCCTTCGCTTTCCGATATCATCTGATTGGAAGTATTCACATGCTGCATTGATGCTTTATTATTCCCGGCATTTATCTTTGCAGTACTCTTTGCATTTACCTTAAGGCCATCCTTACTCCCACTGACACCTGTATAAATCTCCCTGTCATCAAAACTCACAAAATATCCGCTCTTCTCCCTCGGAACGATATACCCCTCCTCAGCAAGAAGCTCATACGCATGCTCAACAGTAATAACACTGACCCCCATCGCCTCCGCCATTACACGCTTCGAAGGCAGCTTACTACCCACCTCATATCTTCCGCCTATAATATCCTCTCGCACACTCTCATATACATCCAAATATTTCTTCTGACTATTCATAACTCTCCCTCTATCTGGTTATATAAAATATTTCAAAACTGATATTTTTAGTGTTATCAGTTTGATGATATATTAGGTTCAATGTTTAAGTCAACGACGAAAATACTTGCATGTAGGAGGAATTATGAAAAACGATAAAATCACAAAAATCACTTACGCAGGACTTATGGCCGCTCTTTGCTATGTAGGTTATGCCGTATTTCCCGCGATCAATGCATCAGGCACCAAGGTTCACGTGGGAAATGCATTTGTAGTACTCGGCGCATTGTTATTAGGAGGACTGTACGGCGGACTTGCCGGAGCTGTTGGTCTCAGCATCGCTGATATCATCTCCGGCTACGCTGCCTCCGCACCCAGAACCTTCATCTGCAAGCTTGTCATCGGACTTATTGTTGGTCTCGTGGCACATAAGATTGCAAAGATTTCTGATGATCATAAAAAGGCTTACATTTTCAAATGGTCAATTATAGCTGCTATCGCCGGACTTGCTTTTAACTGTGTATTTGAGCCCTCACTGAAATATGTGTGGTACACACTTCTTACACCCAATGCAGAAAAAGCTGCTTCAGCAATCAGTGCACTTGTAGCTGTGACAACTTATGCTACAATAATTAATGCAGTTATCAATTCAGTGCTGGCAGTAGTTCTTTACAACGCACTTCGTCCCGCACTGTTTAAAGCAAACCTTTTTCCCAAAGTGATAAAGGATGAGTCACAGAGCGCAGCATGAAAATTCATGGATTACAAAAAATGACATTACTCGATTATCCATCAAAAGTAGCCGCAACCGTCTTTTTAGGCGGTTGCGATTTTTGCTGTCCTTTTTGCCATAATTATGAACTTGTAAACGGCAGCATGGCACCTCTTTTGGATGATAACGAGCTTTTTTCATTCCTTGAAAAAAGAAAAGGACTCCTTGATGGAGTCGTAATAACAGGCGGCGAGCCTTGTCTTCATTCCTCCCTTAAGGAGCTTATATCCGGAATAAAGGAAATGGGATTTCTTGTTAAACTAGACACTAACGGGAATCACCCGGATGTAATAAAGGATCTTCTAAATGATAAGCTTTTGGATTATATCGCTATGGATATAAAAAATTCCAAAGAAAAATATGCCAGAACCTCAGGTTTTTCCGATATAGATACAAATATAATATCCGAGAGTATAAACACCATAATGAACTCGAATATCGATTACGAATTTCGTACAACAGCCATAAAGCAGCTCCACACCATCGATGATTTTGATGCTATCGGAAAATGGATACAGGGTGCAAAAGCATATTATATCCAGCAGTTTACAGAGCGCGATACCGTGCCGGATAAGGGCTTATCTTCACCTTCAAAAGAAGAAATGGACGCCTATCTGAATGCAGCAAAAAAATATGTAGCAGAATCATATCTCCGCGGAGTATGATCTGCTACATTTTTTGTTTTTCTCAAAATGTGTTTATGCGGACCAGGAAATTGTCATATCCACTCTGTCCTTTTTAACACCAACAATAACATCCTTAGCGATACTTGCAACTATTGATTTTTCAAGTTCATCGCAGGCATCCTCAAATCCATCTCCGGATTCGCCATTATCGTAAATTGCTTCCTTATAGGAGCTGAGGGACCATACAAGCGGATCCTCCACTACAGGGAATTCTCCGGGAGCTCCCATTACGACAAATCCATATCTAAGATCATCGCAATCTTCTTCCTGATGGATTTTCATGAGCTCATCGAAATTCATGAGGCCATTCTCGATCATGTCTCCTATTTTTCCCATAAAGCCCTTGGCCAGAGAATTTTTTCCTGAAGATGAAACGGATAATAATTCTTCCTTCTTTTCAATATTCATAGGTGTCTTGGCGAGAAGCTTTACATTAAATTTATCAGCCTCTCTCTCCATCCAGAAAAGTGCCCTGTAATCATTTGTCATGGCCCTGACCATGCCAATGGCTTCCTCAGCAAGAAGTCTTAAATGAATTGCATTCTTGCCCGTAAGTCCCTGATCCTTAATAAACTGATCAGCCATTTTCAAGGCTTCTTTTGCCTTTTCCTTCTTATTATCCATGTAAAGTTCTTTTGTCTTTTCCATACACATCTCCCCCTCGAAGATTGCACAGCGTTTCAGAAATAACTGAATCGATCTGAATTAGTTTCAAATTTCTACATCAGACTATCACTTCATGTCCATCAAATAGTCTACACAAGTTTTTATCATACCAAAACTTCATCCTCATCAGGAAGGTGTACCCTGGAAATAACAACAATTGTATCACCCTTCTGGAGCTTGACTCCGCCTTTGGGAATCACAGTACGAGCGCCCCTCTTAATAGATAAAAGAATCGTCTGCCTGGGGAAATCCAGGTCTCTAATAAACTTATTGCACCATGGATGTGTTTCACCAAGAGTAACTTCCTTAAGATGCATCGGGATATCATTTTTTATGGCCTCAGCGCCGATTATCACTTTATCGCCGGATTCAAGGATTACATTCCCATTAGGAATTATTGTGTTACCCTGCCTCTGTATCATTGCAATAAGTGCACCATGCGGAAGATCAATGTCTCTTATTTTCTTATCAACCCATTTATCCTTCATGGACAACTGTACTTTAATAAAATGCATATCTATTGACTTGGAATAGTCTCCCATATGCTTAAGCTTGGAGTATTGCTCGACGAATCCGGCGGAAATAATACCTGTAGGGATTGCAACCATTCCTACTCCGAGAAATGCCAGCAAAATTCCAAAAAATTGTCCCATAGCAGTAACAGGATAAATGTCTCCATAGCCAACAGTTAATAGCGTTGAAGCAGACCACCAGATGCCGGAAAAAGCATTTTCAAAAACATCCGGCTGAGCATCGTGCTCCAATGAATACATGCATAGACTTGATGCAAGCATCATGACAGCTATGATAAACATTGATGATAAAAGCTGCTGTGCCTTGCTTTTTATGACCTCGGTGATTACATTTAGTGAATCATAGTAGGCATTTATTCTAAAGAGTCTGAAAATCCTTGCTACCCTGAACATCCTGAAGGCAGCTGCTCCGGCAGGGAAAAATATCGGCAAATAATATGGAAGAAAACTAAGAAGATCGATTATGCCCGCAAGTGAAAAGATGAACCTCAGCACCGCCACGGACTCAGACCTGTCAGGAAAAAGGCACTTTGCACAGACTAGTCGCAGTATATAGTCAATGGCAAAAAACAGAACTGTCCATCTTTCAATCTCATCAAACACTCCACCGTAGGAAGCCTTGAGATTTGCGAACGTAGAAAGGAAGGCAGCTGCCAAATTGAGTATTAGCGCTACCGTTCCCAAGATATCATATCCTATACTTATGGAATCCCCCAGGTATCCGACAGATACCATTTTAAAGAGCTTTTGTCTTGTCTGCTCCCAATCAAATTCTTTTTTCACAGTATTCTCCCGCTTTTTTATTTCCCTCACTTATCCTTCGCTTCAAAGACGATGGCCTCGTCAGGCATAACAGGTCTGCTGAAGTAGTAGCCCTGGATCTTGTCAGCTCCGAAGTGGCGAAGTCTTTCGTACTGCCATTTTTCTTCAACACCTTCTACGATAACCTGCTTATCAATATCATGCACAAGCTGAATGACATCCTTAATGAAAGCATCTTTTCCTTCAACAAGATAGCTGTCCACAAGCGATTTATCCAGTTTTACATAATCCACAGGAATGTATGTCAGGTACCCCAGTGAAGAATAGCCGGTACCGAAATCATCCATGAGAAGCTTGATTCCGAGTTCCTTAAACTGATCAAACAATTTCTCAGCCTGCTCGGTTCTCTCAAGGAAAAGTCCTTCCGTTATTTCTATCTCAACGTATCTTCCTGGAATATTATACCGCGAAAGAAGGTCCTTAATAAAGTCTACATATCCGGTATCGCCAATCTGATTGCTTGAGAAATTTATAGACACAGGATGAAGCTTATAGCCATCTTCACGCCAGTTTGCAAGCTGCTTTATTACCAGTTCGGTAGTTTTCCTTCCAAGTCTTCCTACCCAGCCGCTTGATTCAACAATCGGGATGAAGACATTAGGATAGAGACCGGCTTCTTTCATTCTAACAAGAGCTTCAAAACCGGTAACTTCCTTTGTGACTGCATCAACCTGAGGCTGATATACCATATAGAATCCGTCATTATCAAAGGCCTCAAGGATCTTTGCCTTGACCTTATTTTCCTCACGAATTCTCTTCTTCATTTCTTCGGAGTATCTAAAGGCTTTGTCACGTCCCCGCTGCTTAGCTTCATACATTGCGATCTCAGCATTTATAATATGCTGATCCGGAAGTGTTGTACCATCAGATACAGATATACCGATACTACAGGACATGATAATCGTCTCATCTCCTACAGGGATCGGTGTTCTGAAAAGATCCAGGATTTCCACAACTGTTTCAGAATTCTCTTCAAGCTGTTCCTTCGGCACCATGACAAGGAATTCATCTCCGCCGTACCTGGCGATCATCCAGTTCCTTTCATTCGACATCTCCTCAAGCGAAAGTGAAAGATACTTAAGAATCTCATCCGCCAGCTGATGTCCGTAGGTTTCATTTACATCTTTGAAATTATCTATATCAATCATGAGAATTGAATAGACATTTTTAAGTGTCAGATTTTCCCTAAGAAAATCTACGGCACTTCTTCTGTTCAAAATATCAAGGAAATCATCGTGCTCAGCCTGATACTTGATTTTTTCCTGTGATTTTTCAAGTTCTTCCTTTGATTTAAGAAGCTCTAAATTTGTAGCTCTGCCGACAAGAACAGTCACGTATGCCGACAAAAGTAGGAATATCATAGACAAAAAGATCATTCCAACTGATGGAAGAATATTGCCATACATGTCAATAAAAGTTCGTGGCCTGTTAAAAATCACAGCATCATCAGGTATGGCTTTTTCATCAATATCAAATTTCTTGATTAGTGAATAATCAAATTCAGAACTATATGTTGTATCAATTGAAAGATAATTATCCTCAACAGGATTTCTTGCCAAAATGTTGGCCATTAATGCCCCGGCAGCATAACTCTGCGCAGTAAAATCCATACCAATACTGCCAAGTACCCCGTCCACATAGCCACTTGCGAAATTGCGCATAATAGGCAACTTGACATTATTGGTTATGATATTTGTCATCTCATTTGTTGAATGAACAACACCGCTTGAGTCCTTAAAACAGGTCATATATATCAAAACAGCATCATTTGGAATAGATTTAAGTTCCTCATATAGCTTTTCAAACGGTATCTTGGCAACATTTATTTCGTTAAACTGGTAGTCACTATGCTTATTCTTTGCGCGGTTATAAAGCACCATATCAGCAAGACCGGCAGGTGAATTGTCATGTATCGCATAATACTTTTTCCTGTCAGGCAACAGTCTCATGGAAAGTTCTATGGTGTCCATAAGATAGTCATTTTCATAGAATCCATACATGTCATATCGCTCGACTGCCATCTGAGACAGAGTCATGTTGTTTACAGCAAAGAATACTATAGGAATATCCGTAAACAGTTCTTCCTTGTATTTCATTGCAAATTTAACAGCCTCATCATCTGCCAGTATCACACCATCATAATCAGTTTTTATATTAACCCTTTGGATGAAATAATCATGAAAGGTCTCAACGTCCTGATTGGATGCATGCTTTTTTGCATCCATAAACATTACATCAAATTCAATTCCGTTTGGATCAAGACTATTCTTCAGTCCTTCTATAGATGGTTCAAATGTATAATATTGAGAAGTATAAGAGCACAGCAAAAGAACTCGATGTTGGACCTCTCCTTTGTAAACAGGACCACTCATCGAGGAATCCTCATCTGTCGAAACGAACTGTCGCATAAATACTACTGCAACAAAAAGACAAATGATACTAAGCAATATAAATACAGTACGTATTTTTGATAAGGTTGACTGCTTAGTCATAAAAACACCGATCCTTAGTGATATAGTTTATTCTACCACTAGAAGGGTCGGTGCTTCATTAACTCAAACTGATATATATTTAAATAATGTTAAAGAATGCATAAATTTTCTATAAAGGAAGTGTTAGCCTTTAAGGATTATCATCTTCTTCTCAAAAAGTGTTAGCCTTCAATCATTATCGTCTTCTTCTCAGGAACCTTAGCCTGTTCCTTCTTGGGAACATTAAGGCTGAGTACTCCGTGCTTGAAGGTAGCCTTGATATCTTCCTCAGTAAGGTTATCTCCAACATAGAAGCTTCTCTGCATGGATCCGCTGTAGCGCTCCTGTCTGATGATCTTGCCCTTATGATCCTTCTCATCCTTATCAAGTCCCTTGGTAGCACTTACTGTAAGGTAACCATTATTGAGTTCAAGATTGATCTCTTCCTTCTTAAATCCGGGTAGATCGATATCTACTTCATAATGATCCTCATTGTCATGCACATCTGTCTTCATCAGTCTGTCGGCATGTCTGCCATACAGTTTTCTCTCGGTGTTATCAAAATCATTCATCATCGGGAAATCAAACCAGTTATCAAACAAATTTTCTTCAAAAATACTAGGAAACAACATAATAATTACCTCCTTCTATATGTAAATGGATTTTAAACTATGAGCAGTGGAACAAGACTTGTAAGTTTTATTATTTCTGTTCCCTTGTTCTATAACTGTTATAACACTTGTCAGCACTCTTGTCAAGTGAGTGCTAATTATTTTTTTAAATTTTTTCATCCATGAGTTGCAAAAATGCCGGCTCATATAGAACCGGCATCAGGCTGTAGAAAAAGACCTTCCCCACGATAGGGGAAGGTCCTATTGATAATATTTCCAATAAGGGAGGGAAATATATATCTACTTAGTTAACACTATAGTTAAGTGTGTTACCAATCTGTCCGTTGCCAAGAGCACCAAACTCAATACTCTGTCCATTTGCAATGTAAGAGTTCCATGCTACAGGTGTTATTACATAATAATCACCATCTTCAACAACATTTACATTCCAGCTTGATCCGATGTTAATCTCATTCTTGTTAAGCTTTAATGTCCATGTATTAACATCACTTCCGGAATTGTTGACTACCTTGAAGCTTACCTGATATCCGCTGCCCCAGCTGTTGATTGAATACTCAAGATCAAGTGCGCCTGTTTCAACAGAAGGCTGAGGATCTACAGGTGTAGGCTCAGGATCAACAGGAGTCGGCTCGGGATCTACAGGCTGAGGATCCTCTGTAGGCTCCTCGACTACAGGCTCTTCCTGACTTCCTGTTCCGGGCTGGCTGTTGTCATCAATCTTCTCAAACTGCCAAAGCTGATTTCTTCCACCGTTGTAAGACCACTGGCATACATTTGTACCATCGTCAGTCTTCTTCTGGTAAACATCAAGTACCTTTGTAGAATCAGAGCACTTTGTAGCGATTGTGTAGTAGCCATCGTTGTCTGTCTTCTTAATAACAAACTTCTGAGCATTTCCACCGTAGCCCTGATAAATTCCTACATTTGCGCCATCTTCATTCTCACCGTTAGCAACGTCAAGCATTACGTTTCCGAGCTTACTTGTGAGATTGATATAACCATCATCTGTGTTTGTTACATACCACTTCTGACCGTCAACACCAGTGCCGCTGTTGATGCATACGCTTACCCAACCATCAACTGTGTTATTTTCAACGGAAAGGTACTTCTGAGAATTGAAGTTCTTTACATAGTACCAACCATCTGCGATGTAAGCTACATCATGTGTATCACCCTCGTTCTGAGGCTCTTCGGGCTGAGGATTTTCAGGCTGAGGATTCTCAGGCTGAGGTTCCGGCTCCGGCTCAGGTTCCGGATCAGGAGTAGGTGTAGGTGTAGGCTGAGGTGTGTACTGAGATGTAGGTGTTCCAAATGTCTCTGTATATGCCTGGATAACCTTGTCATAAGCACCCTTCTTCTGAGTAGGTGTGCTGAACAGAAGCGGTGCTGAATTGCTGATCCATGTTACCTGATCAGAAAGTCCCCACCAAGTGATACTTGTGATCTTGCCACCATTCTTCTTAAGTGCATTAATCTGCTTGTAGAGATTGTATGCATAGCTTGAAAGATCGGAATCACCCTTGTTTGTGATATCCATCTCAGTGATCTGAACTTCGAATCCTGCATTAAGGAACTTCTTAAGTGCAGAGATATAGAAATCAACTGAAGGATAGTTTGTTCCAAGGTGAGACTGCATACCAACACCTGAACAGATCTTCTTATCAGAGTTGATATAGTTAACAAGCTGAACTACCTTGTCTGCTTCGATATAAGTATTGTAATCGTTGTAGAACAGGCTTACAGAATCTGTAAGGTTAAAGTAATCAAGTGTCTGATATGCAAAGTTGAATGCCTTCTTTACATATGTAGCATTTGTCTTGTTACTTCCATAAACAGCTTCCCAACCGGAATTGTTTGCATGAAGAACTTCGTTTGCAACGTCCCATGCATAAACAACACTGCCATACTCGCTCAAGTATACGTGGTTCATAACTGTCTTAACGTACATCTCAAGACGTGCATCCATAGTACTGGAGTTAACGAATGATCCGTTTCCGGCATATCCGTTTCTGAAGAACCATGAAGGAGTCTGTGAGTGCCATACAAGTGTATGTGCTCTCATTCTGATGCCGTTGTTATAGCAGATCTTCATTACCTCATCAACTGTGTTGAAGTTGATCTGAGGAACTGTTGACTCTCTATAACCATCAGGGATATAGTAGCCGCGGTTTTTAGCTTCAGCTACAGAGATAAGTCTTGCTGAACTTCCAAGAAGTGCATCGGGCTTCATCTCATTCTCAAGTGTGATACTGTTGTAGTTTTTCTTAATAAGCTCAAGTGTGTTTGCATCTCTAAGCTGATAGAGATTGATACATGTTCCTGAATATCCATATGTCTGACCATATGTATTAAGGAGTGTCAGGTCTGAAGGATTAAGAGCCTGGCCCTGGTTGCCACCCTGACTGCCGCCCTGGTTTCCACCCTGGTTGCCGCCCTGATTACCTGCAGATGCTCCTGAACCATTATCCCATGTAAGATAATCAAGATATGCATCCCATGTTCCGTCATCAGATGTAACAGTAAGTTCTACAGTAGTTGCTCCTGTTGCATGGCTGACATTCTCAATTGTGTATTCTGCTGGATACTCATCGCCATAGTAGAATGTTCCCTTGGTCTCTCCACCAATCTTGAGAACTACCTTAGCCATGTTGCTGTTGTTTGAGCATCCACGGAGAGTGAAGTTGTGAGTGCCATATGCAAAATACTGATCAAAGCTTACAGTATCATTGTTTGCATAAAGAGCAGCTCCACTGAAGGGACTGCTGATTGTGCCTGTGTACTGACCGCTCTTGGTCATGTTCTCACACTCAACCTTATTGTTGTTGGTTGCTGCACTCTCATTGCCACCCTGGTTGCCACCCTGGTTGCCGCCCTGGTTTCCACCCTGGTTGCCACCTTCGTTGCCACCCTGGTTGCCACCACCGGCTGTCTCACCCTGAGCTGTTGCTTTCCAATAGTCAAACTCAAAGCTTCCGTTGAATACGAAGCAGATATTCTTAACACCTGTTACGTTCTTCATAGTACCTGTGAACTCAGTGTTCTTGTTGTTTGTATCGGAAAGGTTGATTGTTCCGAGAAGGCTTCCGCTGGGACTTCCATCTCTTACCTGGATAGTACCTGTACCTCTGCTGTTTACGCTAACTGTGATTGAACTAAGGCCCTTGGAGAAGTTTACTCCCTTAACCTTTGTGTAATCACCATTAGAGATGTTATCAACCCAAGCTGTGCCATCGCCATTGCCTGATACTCTGATTCCACTCTGGGTAAACATTGTCTCAGCCTGAACTGCAGAATAAGGATCTACATAAGAAGTCTGAGAAACACCTGACATTGTAGGTGTAAGTGAACTGATCTTACCATTGTTTACTGTGAGCTTATCGATCTGAGTTGTTCTGTAACCAAGGCTCTTGCCGATGAGCTTAGACTCAACGGATCTTGTGTGATAAGCAAGATAGTAATTGCCGCCAAACTCAAAGATAGCGTGGTGGTTATTACCTGTTGATCCGCTAAAGAACACGCCGGGGTTCTTCATTACTTCACCCTGGTATGTGAAAGGTCCCATAGGGCTTGAGCTTGTCATATACTCAATAGCTGCATTGTTGAAACCATTGCTGCAGTTCCAGTTTGAGCAATATGAATAGTAATATGTGTTGCCAATCTTGTTGATGCCGGAATCCTCAAAGAGATAAGGTGCATCGATTGTAGCTGCTGATCCGGATACGCTTGTCATGTCAGAGCCGAGCTTGATTACTCTTGCTGTCTTCGGATGAGCATACTGATTATTCGGGATACCGCCACCAAAATAGAGATAGCCGGTTCCATCAGAATCTACAAGAACTGAAGGGTCGAACATCCATGTAACCCCACTACATCCGGGTGTAGAGCCTGTGATAAGTGCCTTTCCGATAGGATCCTTCCATGGACCTGTCGGAGAGTCAGCTGTTAATACTCCGATACCGCTTCCGTTATTTGCAAAATAAAGGAAGAATTTGTCTTTGCCGTTGATCTTCTTGCAGGCAATACAAGGTGCCCATGAATTCTTGGCCCATCTTGCTGCTCCGCTTGATCCTGCAATTTTGAAGCTACCGTGATCTGTCCAGTTAACCAGATCCTTAGAAGAATAACAGTTTAATGTGTCAATCTTCGCATAGGTATTTTCATTGTTGCCAGTAAGCTCCTGAGAATCATTGGTTGCATAGATATAAACTGTATCGTTATACACCAATACTCCCGGATCCGCGCCATAGTTCTGGGTCACAACAGGGTTATTTTCATTATCGCCCTTAACATATGATCCATTTACCACACTGGCAGCTGACGCTGTCGCACCGTTCCCTGTGATAAGCCCCCCAACCATCACAAGAGACAATAAAAACGCTAAATGTTTTTTCATGCCTTCCCCTTTCTTTTTTCTACTTTTTTCATACTTGAGCACCACAATCATAACAATTATTGATTTTCTATACTTATCATTTGTTGCTCCCAAACACCTATATATTGCGATTAATTCTTAATTTTTTTGTATATTTTATTAGTTTCCAACCATGATATGAATATACTTTATGTGCACTTTGATGGTAAATTTCATTTTCCAATCGACTACAATCATAATCTGAAAGGCATTTTTCGTATTTGATAACAAAAAATTGCAAGAATCTGCTATTTTTTATATAAATCTTTCAAAGCCCATAAAAAATGCACAAAAAAGGAAAAGCCCAATAGTAGTTAGGCTTTTCCTTATGACCCGGTAATAATACCGGAATAATTTATTTAATTAATATGAAACATTTTTATCTCACTTTAGACTTTCAAACTTAAACCTGTACAAATGCCGGTGTATCAGCAGGTGCATCAAGGAGCTTCTTAAGTTCATCATCAACCTTAAGAAGTGTTATTGAGAAGCCTTCCATATCAAGCGATGTCATGTAATTGCCAACGAGAGTCTTATGAATCTTAATACCCTTTCCATCAAGGACTTCCTTGATGTGCTTATTAGCAACAAAAAGCTCCATGAGAGGTGTGCCGCCCATACCGTTGACCATAACAGCAACTTCATCGCCCGAATTATAAATGCCTTCTGCAAAAATCTTATCAAGAAGCTTATCTGCTATCTCATTCACTGAGCTGATCTTCTCACGATTTACTCCGGGCTCTCCGTGAATACCGATACCAATCTCGATCTCATCTTCCGCAAGATCAAAACTCGGCTTGCCGGCTGCGGGTACTGTGCAGGCATCAATTGCCATACCCATGGATCTTACATTTTCAATTACCTTCTCAGCAATGCGCTTAACTTCTGCAAGATCACCACCGGCCTCAGCGCAGGCACCTGCGATCTTATGAACGAAAATTGTTCCTGCGATTCCGCGACGGCCTGTTGTCCATGTGCTATTCTCAACAGCAACGTCATCTGCAGTAATAACCTGGTCCACCTCTATGCCTTCATCTCTGGCCATATCAGCAGCCATCTCAAAGTTCATAACATCACCTGTGTAGTTTTTGATAACAAGAAGAACTCCCTTACCGCCATCTGCAGCTTTTATTGCTTCAAATACCTGATCAGGTGTAGGTGAAGTAAATACCGCACCTGCGATAGCACCGTCAAGCATTCCTTTTCCAACGTATCCGCCATGTGCAGGCTCATGTCCGCTTCCGCCTCCGGACACAAGTGCAACCTTCCCCTTGGATCCGCCTGCTCTTACGAGCACATCAAATCCGTCAAGACGCTTAACATAGCCAGGATATGCCGCTACCATACCATCAAGCATCTCATCGACAATGTTATCGATCCCATTAATAAGTTTTTTCATTGCTACCCTCCTTTTATTTTTAGAGATTTTCATCTCATTAGTGCCCCTCATCCGGCACTTCGTGCCACCTTGTCTTCGCTCCGCTTCAGTCGGCGCAGAGCAATCATCCCCCGGATGATTTGCGCCCCGGAGGGCGAAGGCAAAAATATATCTGATCTCAGCTATATCATAAATTCAATTTACCTTAGATACCTCACGGGTCTGCTCAGCGGCAGCAACAACCTGTTCTAAGTTACTGCCTATGGCTGCTGTGACAGCGGCTGCGATAGCACCCTCCACGATAGGTGCATCGGCAAGCTTTACGTTAATATCTTCATCCTCAAGTAGCTCTATTGCTGTCTCGGCACTCATTACACCGCTTCCAAGATCAGCCAGAAGAACAACTCCGTCACCGTCATTAGCCTCTCTTACTGCATCAGATATTCGAACAGCATCTGTTCCTATAGATTTATCCTCAAGTCCACCGGCACATATTATCCCTTTGTGCGAAGGCGCAACCTGATCAGTAAGATCCTTAATACCTTCTGCGATTTTCCAACTATGTGATACTAAAACAAGACCTACCATTTTAACCTCCCACAATTATCCACGCTTCATGCAATAATCAAACCGCTCTTCCACCCATACGAAGAAGGATTGTAAATTACAAAAAGTCTCTAATTGTCTCAAGAGTTATAGTTGCTGATGTGGCACCGGGATCCTGATGTCCTATACTTCTATCACCAAGATAGCTTGCTCTTCCCTTAGTTGCTGCAATCGTTTTTGTAAATTCAATGCCTTCCTCGGCTGCCTTGCATGCAGCATCAAGAGAAGATTTCAAATCTGCTCCACCCTGCGCTGCTTCGGCGAATGCTTCTCTTGCCGGTATAAGAGAATCCAGCATGGTCTTTTCACCCTTTTCAGCTTTTCCTCTTTTCTGGATGCCGGCTATTGCAGCATCAAATGCGGCAAGGAAATCATCTGTAGAGATTTCATTCTTACCGGCCAGAACCTTACCGGCCTCCATATATGCAGTTCCATAAAGAGGGCCGGATGCACCGCCAACTGTTGAAAGCAGTGTCATTCCGGTCTTTTTCAGGACTGCACCTATATCAGGATCATCCTGAGCGACCTTTTCAATAACACCCTGAAAGCCTCTGGCCATGTTAACACCATGGTCAGCATCTCCGATTTCTCTGTCAAGATCTGTGAGGAAGTCCTTGTTTTCAATGATTTTTTCACCAATACTTTTCAGACATTCATACACTCTGGTTGCCATATGCAATTTCCCTCCCTAAGTATTCTTTATGTAAACCTTATGTAGTATATTATAACAAACAGTTTTTATTTTTCCATAGAATTATTGTCGGTTTTGTATAAATAAAAACGAGAGTCTTTAAAGACTCTCGTTAAAATCTCACAATCCTCACTTTTGTTTTCTGTAGACCGGTCTTGTATTCTTTAGTTCATCGTAAATGATGCGATAATTGTCGTACCTGACCTTGGATATTTTGCCTTCTTCAAGGGCTCTCTTCACACCGCAGTCCGGCTCAGCAATATGGCTGCAGCCTCCGAACCTGCACTCTGGTTCATAGGGTTCAAACTCCGGATAATACGCCTGCAGCTCCTCTGCCGTAATATCCTTCAAGGCAAGAGAGGTAAATCCCGGTGTATCAAAAATATAGGTTTTATCATTTTCATCAGAAAGAGCAGAAATAAAAAACATCTCAGAATGTCTTGTGGTATTACGGCCTCTTTCTATTTTGCGACTCAGTTCACCTGTTTCCATCTCAGCATCGGGATGAAGTCTGTTTAAAAGTGATGACTTTCCGACCCCGCTTGGTCCTGCCACAACAGAGGTCTTTCCCTTTAGCTTCTCACAAAGCACATCAAGCCCTGCTCCCTCATGAACACTTATAAACAGTACCTCATAACCGCATTTTTCATAAGTGTCGCGAAGCTCCTGTTGTTCCTCCTCAGAAGCAATATCCTGCTTGTTAAAGCATATTACCACCGGAAGTGAATTCCTTCTCATTTGGATGAGGAACTTGTCCAGAACGTTATAATTTGGATCCGGCTTAACAATCGCAAAGAGAACAACCGCCTGGTCAACATTGGCAACCGGCGGTCTTATAAGCTCATTCCTACGGGGCAATATCCTTACAATATTGCCCGTTTCGGATTCTTCATCTATTATTTCTATTTCTACATCGTCGCCGACAAGAGGCTTAACGCCATCTTTTCTGAAAATACCCTTAGCTTTGCATTCGTAAACGCGGTCGCTTCCGATATTCACATAATAAAAGCCGGCTATTCCTTTAACAATCCTTCCTTGCATAGTCAATCCTGCTCAGTGCCCTCATCCGGCACTTCGTGCCACCTTCTCCCAAAGGGAGAAGGCAATAAATAAATTGTCCCGTAAAGGTTCTAACTCTCTTACTCCTGTGTAAATGTAACTGCTCGTGTAACTGTATGTTCCTCGGTATAGCCTTCTATTACATTGCCTGCCTCGTCCGTTGTAGCAGGACTGGTTGCAGTATAAGTAAATGTGATGACTCCTGTTGCGGAAGTAAGTCCGGTGCGAACAACTCCTGTAATAGGGAATGATGCTGTCGTTGTATCAAGAAGTGATGTACCATCCGCAGTTACAAAGGAAACATGAACAGAAACACCATCTGTATAACTGGGGCCCTCTGTAGGAGCAGCTATGTCACCTGAATAGCTATAGGATACGCTCTTGGGACCGATGGACTTCTCAATATCAATAGAAGTGCCGGGATCCACTATTGTTCCTACAGGCTTACTCTGCGCAGTTACAACATCAACACCATAGGTATCATTATTGACATCAACCACTCTGCCCTGAACAAGTCCAAGCTCTGTAAGAGTTGCAATTGCTTCGTCAATAGATAATCCTACGAGGTTCGGCACAGCTACCTGTGAGCTGCTGACCTCAGTCGTTGATGCATCAGCTGAGCTTTCGCTTTCAGCGGCCGTGGACTCTGCGACAGGAGCAGAAGACTCTGCACCCTTACCTGTACTAACAGTAATCTTAACCACTGATCCACTCTCAGCAAATGATCCACCGGCAGGTTCCTGTGAAACTACTGTATTCTTTGCGAGAGTACTATTATCATCTTCTATCTTTTCAAATTTAAAGTTCTTATCCTTCAGTGCGGTAACAGCCTCAACATAAGACTTCCCAGTAACATCAGGAATCTGTATTCCGTTTTCGGTGTTGGATTCACCTGTTATAGCCTCCGTCTGGAGTCCTCCGGGCTCATCCCCTCCAAGCACACCGATGTGCCTTCCCACAAGGACAATGACAATTATTCCGACAAGGACTGCTCCTATTATTGCAAGCGCAATGGTCAGTTTCTCGATCCTCTCGCTGTCTCCATAGGATCTTCTGTCATACATATCCTCATCATCGTCAAACTCTTCATCCCGACGCTTTGAATAATTCTGATCACGCTTTTTCTGAGATTCATACTCGCGTACAACGTCGGCATTGAGTCGCATCTGTTCAGTATCTGTCATGCTGTTGATGCTCTTAGCTTCAGCCTCGGTAGCAACTCTTGTAGCACTCTCCTCATCGGGATCAACAAGATTTACGAAATCCTCGTCAGGTGTAATCAATGATCTCTTGAGATCCGTAATGAGCTCTGCTGCGCTCTGATATCTTCTGTCAGGACTCTTTTGGCAGCACTTCATCACTATCTTCTCAACACTTATCGGAATCTCATCACTAAACTCTGCAGGTGATGGGAGCTCCTCCTGAATATGCTTGATCGCGATAGCAACAGTAGTATCTCCATTGAATGGAAGACGTCCTGTGAGCATTTCAAAAAGTGTGATACCAAGTGAATATACATCACTCTTCGCATCGGAGTATCCACCCCTTGCCTGTTCAGGTGAAGTATAATGTACAGATCCCATTACATTGGATGTGATCGTATTACTTGTTGCTGCCTTGGCAATACCAAAGTCGGTTACCTTAACCTTACCTTCCTTGGAAATAATGATGTTCTGAGGCTTAATATCACGGTGAATAATGTGATTATTATGAGCAGCCTCAAGTCCCATGGCAACCTGTATCGCTATACTGACTGCCTCTTTAACGGACAGTCTCGATTTTTTCTCTATATATCTCTTAAGGGTAATACCGTCCACAAGTTCCATTACAATATAATGGATTCCATTTTCATCGCCTACATCATAAACGTTGACAATGTTAGGATGCATCAGTCCTGCTGCTGCCTGAGCCTCTACGCGGAACTTGGAAACGAAATTATCATTTTCCGAAAATTCCTGCTTTAAAACCTTCACTGCAACAGGCCTGTTCAACTTATGATCTTTTGCCCTGTAAACATCGGACATACCGCCGGTCCCTATTTTTTCTAGGATCTCGTACCTATCTCCGATCATCATTCCTATCTTAATCATTCAGCTCCTCCGTCAGCAAAAGGCTCAATCAGGATAACAGCGATATTGTCCTTACCGCCATGCTGGTTTGCCATATCCACTAACTTCTGTGCCTTCTCAATAATATCTCGCTGTCCACTCACGATCATGCGGATTTCCTGGTCCTCGAGCATATTGGTAAGCCCGTCAGAGCACATGAGCACGATATCCCCCTTCTCGAGCTCAACGTTAAAAAAGTCCACATCAACTGTATCATCAGCACCGATAGCACGGGTGATGATATTTTTCTCCTTGTGAGTGCGCGCCTCTTCCGGATCAAGTCCGCCTGCGCGAACCATCTCCTGTACAAGTGAATGATCTCTGGTAATCTGTCTGATGTCATCGCCGATAACATACAGTCTGCTGTCCCCCACGTTTGCAACCTGCAGATATCTACCCATGACTGTAGCAGCTACTACCGTAGTCCCCATTCCATATAGCTGCTCATCCTCAGAAGCCTTCGCTCTAAGCTTCTGGTTTGCTCTTTTAATGGCATTTTCCAAAATACGCACCGGGTTCTGTTCGAAGGATTTCTCAATCTCTTCAACCATGGTATTAACCGTGAACTTGGATGCGTAATCTCCCGCATTGTGGCCACCCATACCATCAGCCACAATAAATACATTTGACAGATTTCCGATTCGTCTGTCGGAGGAAAATACATAATCCTGATTAAGTTTTCGTTTCTGACCTACGTCAGTTATGGAAAAAGTTTTTAGCAAGGATGCCTCCGATCAAATAATTAAGTAATTATTATTTAGTAATTTTTGGCATATTGATTAGCTCAATATCGTTAAAATAGAGCCTTTGCCAATTAAAAAATATACCACAAATGAGGTAATTTGACAATTATCACAGCATAGATGTTTTCATAAAAAGGGCAAAAAGAAAGCTGTTTCAGGAGAAAGATAAATATAAAGCAGAGGCCGGAGAATGCAATCTCCGGCCTGCACTATATACAATATGTGTTTTTAAATTCCTTTAAAGCTAAAGGAGAATTCAAGCTTCTTTCCTGCAGGAAGTCTGTACTCCGGGTGCGGCCTTGCGCCCCAACTGTCATCACCTGCGATTCCCATCTGCTGCATTGCTGCTCTTACTACCGTGTAATGAACCTCCGGAAGCTCAAAGTCGTGCATTGCATTCTCTACCTCATGAGGTGTGTAGGGAAGTGCACTGAATGAAATATTGTCGCCATAGAATTCCATTCCTCTACCCTTTAGATCAGTCACTCTTGCCCATCTTACATCACACTTATTTCCGCATTCCTGTGGCATAAGGTACTTTGCCATGTTGTCTGAAACCTTGTTGGAATAAATGCCGATCTTTCCACCACGCTTTCTGTCCTCATAGGTCTCTTCAGCCCCAAGTCCATACCATGTAAGATTATCATAGTCAGCATTAAGCTTAAATATCATTCCAAACTCAGGCATGTCAGGAAGTCCCTTAACACCATCATAACTCATGGTCGTTTTTATTGTACCGTCACCAAATACTTCATAGAGAACTCTGCACTCTGCTTCAGGTGTTGTAGGAAGATAATATCTATAAGCTACCTTAACACTATTCTTACCCTCAGTAACTTCCGCAAACCACATATCATTATCAGGTTTACCCTTAACAGAAGCATATAGGCTGGCTATCTTCCACTGTGCATAGCGCTGCTGCATCATGCTTCCGCAATCATTGTCATTAGGTGCTCTCCAGAAATTAGGTGCGGGTGCCTTCTCTATCATCTCTCTGCCACAATATACATATGACAGGAGACCCGGACCCATTATTCCAAAGAGGGCTGAAAACTCATCACCATGAACTCCGATGTTATTCTTTCCTCTAACTATTCTGAGCTTCTCATTGCATTTAAATGGCTTAACTACTTTCTTAAGCACTGTCTGTCCAAAGGCAACCTCATGTCCCCTGTCAGCCCATATAGTATCTTCCTTAAGCTCGAATGAAACTATAAGTACAAACTCGAGGGTTCCACTTGTAAGACCAAAGCCGGTTTCATAGTCAAGCATCTCTTCCGTAATTTCACTCGGAATAGTGAATGTTTTTGATGAAAGCGGTTTTACAGAGCACTCTATCTTCTTCTTTAATATCTCTTTGCCATTTGCAAGAAGACGAAGCACTGTATTAAATTCCGTAGTATCAGTAAACAGGTTTTTATTGATTACCTTAAACTTACTTTTTTCGAATTCAACGGAAATATTCTGATAGTTAAACTTAACCTCCTGCATCTTAGGAGAAGGAGTTCTGTCTCCATATGCAATGCCGTTACCGCTGAAATTATAATCAGTAGGTCTGTCGTAAAAATCTCCGCCATAGGCTTCAAAATATTTGCCGTAGCGATCCTTTTTAAGGATACTCTGATCTATATAATCCCAGATAAAGCCGCCCTGGTATCTTGGCTCTTCATCTGTAAGATTAGTATACAGATGCATTCCACCACAGGAATTACCCATAGCATGCGAGTACTCACAGCAGATAAAAGGCTTCTTCTTATCTTTTTTAAGGAAGTCTTTTATCGATTCCACTGAAGGATACATCTGGCTCTCCATATCAGAAGTGTCATTAAATCTTCTGTCATGGAAAAGTCCTTCATAATGAACAAGTCTGGTGCTGTCATGCTCCTTGAAGCGTTTGCTCATTTCGTAAATCACTGAGCCACCAAAGGCCTCATTACCAACAGACCATATAAGGATTGCCGGATGATTCTTATTTCTGTGGTAGCAGGAATCTATTCTGTCGAGAAGCATTTCCTTCCACTCATCTTTATCCTTGGGAACAACGAAATCCTCTGTCTCGATTCCTCTTTCAAAGGGCTCCCAGCTTCCATGGGTCTCTAAGTTATTCTCAGCGATCATGTAAAGACCATATATATCACAGAGCTCATAAATTGCACTGTCATCAGGATAATGACTTGTTCTGATGGCATTGATATTATGCCTCTTCATGGTTATTATGTCCTGAATAAGCTCTTCTCTGTCAGGTACGCGACCGTTTCTATGACTGAACTCATGCCTGTTCACGCCCTTAAATACAATGCGCTTTCCATTAAGCTGCATAAGTCCGTTTTTCATCTCAAATTTACGAAGTCCGATATGCTGTTTTATCACTTCGTAAACTACACCTCTTGTATCTGTAATTGTCAGATAAAGTTCATAGAGATTTGGTTCTTCTGCACTCCAAAGATAAACTTTTTCAAAATCGCATTTTCCTGTTGTGGTCCTTGAAGTAGAAAGCGGAATCTTTCCTTCAAGAATCTTTTCACCCTTATACAGGAGTTTTAGTTCCATCATTCCGCTGCCGGTTGTAGCTGCGCTGATTGAAAGACTAGCTGTTTTAAAATCATCAGCAAGGCCTGTCTCAATAGTAAGATCAGAAACATGAACCTTCGGTACCGCAAACAGATAAACACTTCTGAAGATACCGGAAAATCTAAAGAAATCCTGATCCTCGCACCAGCTGCTTGAAGTCCACTTAAATACTCTTACAGCCAGTTTGTTCTCTCCCTTAACAAGGGCATCCGTAAGATCAAACTCAGCAGGATCAAAGGAATCCTCACTATATCCGATGTATTTTCCATTAAGCCAAAGTGCAAAACCGCTTTCTACACCCTGAAATGAAATGCAAATCTTTTCGCCCTTGAATTCCTTAGGAAGTGTAAAGAGCTTTACATAATCCGCGACAGGATTAAATTTCTCCGGTATGTCTCCGGGTCTTAAGTCCTCTGATCCGTCCCAGGGATACTGAATATTAACATACTGAGGCTTATCATAGCCCTCCATCTGAATATGCGCGGGAACGTTTATCCTATCCCACGGCGTAGTATCATAATCCTTCGCCCAAAATCCATCCGGAGCATCATTTACATTTTTCGAATAATGAAAATGCCATACCCCATCAAGACTGAGCCGATAGCTTGTCTTACCTGTATTCATCTCAGAAAGTGACTTGTAAGCCACATGATCAGAATGCGCCGGAAGTCTGTTCTCCATAAAAATCTCAGGATTTTTAACTATCTCATATTGAAACTCTTTCATAATACAACCTCATTAGATTTCGGAATTTTTCTATTTATTCCTTTAAAAATTAAGCGCAGGAAAGTACATATTCTCTCCTGCGCCAAATACCGTTACTTAACGGAACCGGTAATACCTTCCGTGAATTGCTTCTGCAGAACGAAGAATACTATCATAGTAGGCAGTGAGCAGAACAATACGCCCATCATAAGCATGCCGTAGTCAATTGTGTAACCACCGGCAAGGTTTGCTATAAGCATAGGCATTGTCTGAGCTCTGTTATCTGTCATTACGACTCTGGGCCACAGATAAGCATTCCAGGCATTCATAAATGTAATTACCGCTGCAGCTGCATATGTTGATTTCATAACCGGCATATACATGCGGAAGAAAATCGCTAACTCTGAAAGTCCGTCTATTCTTGCTGCCTCCATGATATCCGGCGGGAAGTTTCTGGAATTCTGTCTGAACATCATGATCATAAACGGTGTTGATATTGCGGGAAGTGCAAAGCCCCAAACTGTGTTGAGGAGCTTTAGCTTACTCATCATTGTGAACAGGGGAATCATAGTAGCAACTCCCGGGATCATCATAGCCATAAGAAGGATAGCAAAAAGAATATCCTTAGCCTTATCGTGGTAAAGCTCGAAGCCATAGCCTGCAAGTGAGCAGATAAAAATACAAAGCAGTGTCTGCACAGTTGCATAAAGAAGTGAGTTACCAAATGACTTCCAAAGATTTGAACTGTTTACCAGGTTATTAAAGTTCTGTGCTGCAAAGTTACCAAACCAGATTTTACCTCTTGATACGTCAACAGACTGGTTTGTAGCTGCCGTGATCATCCAGAAAAGCGGGAACACGGAGAAAATTGATACAATTATCAAAAATATGTATGTAGGAATGAGCCTTTTTTGAATGGCACTTCTATTTTTCTTATTAGTCACGTGTATCACCTACTTTCAAGTTGATTGCTGCAAGTATAGCAACAAGCACAAGTACAAAGAATGACATTGCGGATGCATAACCGAAGTTAGCAACACCCTGTCCGAATGAGTTATTGTAAATGTAATGAGACATAGTAATTGTGGTATTTGCAGGTCCACCGTTGGTAAGGTTGACTGACTCATCAAAGAGCTGCAGTGTACCATTTATTGACATGATGAATGTCATTATAATTACAGGCTTAAGAAGCGGAACTGTCATATACCAGAAAGTCTTCCAGGCATTTGCTCCATCTATCTTGGCTGCCTCATACACTGAATATTCGATGTTTTGTAGTCCGGCGAGATAGAATACCATGTTGTATCCGGTCCATCGCCATATCAGTGCGATAATAATTACAAATCGCGCCGTGTTTGTCTGGCCAAGCCAGTTAATGTTTTCATGAATAAGACCAAGATTTGTAAGGATAATGTTTACAAGACCCTGTGTTGCAAATATTGATCTGAAGATAAGTGCATATGATACCAGCGATACTGCACAAGGAAGAAATACACAAGTACGGAAAAGACCACGGAACTTGAGATCTTTATTGTTAAGGAGCTGTGCAAGAAGAATCGCAAGTATAAGCATTATCGGTACCTGGATTATCAGATACAGGAATGTATTACCTACAGATTTCATGAACATCTTATCCTGGAACATTCTCACATAGTTGTAATTCCAGGGATCAGCCCATTTGAAGTTTTTACCTGTACCCGTCTTAAAAGAAGTAATAAGTGCCTGCACCATGGGGTAAAAACTCATTACAATGATCATCGCGGATGCAAGAACAAGGAAGAGCCAGCCGGCCGCTCTCTGTTTAGCTACAAGGCCCATTTTCTTTTTCTTTTCCATTTTTGTTCTCCTATACATTTTTCTGAAGTCCTGCTCCCCTACTGACAGGGAGTGCTTCACAAGTAATTGCTTTTCTAAAATACGGGGAACCGGAAGTCCGATTCCCCGTTCATTTAACCTTCTCTAAAAATTCATAACCCTAAAATTGAATGATTCCAGATTCACAAGGTAGTTCTGCTAAAACGCTTCGCGTTTTCCAGAACAAAGTTCAATCACGAAAATCAAAGATTTTCTATCTCACTTTTACTGTCCCATCTCGAACTTAACCTGATCCTCAGCGCCCTGAAGCTCTGCATCAAGGTCAGCACCGTTGATAACGTTTGTGATAGCTGCCTGGATGTATGTACGAGCGTTGTAGTGATAGTCACTCTGCTCTACTACAGGAACTTTAGCACCCATAGCTACGATGTCAGCATAGATTGACTGACCATTGAAGAAGTCTACGCCTTCCTGATATACATCAGACTTAGAAGCTGAAATGCATGTTCCGATAACACCACCGTTACGAAGAGCATCGTCATATGTTGCAATAGCACCATCTCCGCCACCGAATGTGTAAGCGAGGAATGACTTAGCAAGCTCAGGCTTTGAGCAGTTAGCTGTTACATAAAGTGAAGAACCACCGTTAGCTGCATAACCTTCCTTACCTGAAAGTGTAGGAATAGTTGTGATTGCCCACTTACCACTTGCTTCTGCGTTCTGCTCCATTGTAGGAATGATCCAGTTACCATTGAATACGCCTGCTACCTGGTCGCCGATGATTGATGTATCTGTGTACTCAGACCAGTCATTGCAAAGGTAGATAACACCGTCCTGTGCGCCTGTGATGATAACCTGAAGGATCTGCTTAAGCTCTTCGTTACCTACAAAGAAGGGCTGTCCATCCTTCCACTGTGAAAGGCCTTCAGCCTGCATCATCATGTAAGGAAGATCGTCTCCGTTGTGGTCCATGGAAAGAAGATATTTGCCTGTCTTCTCCTTAACTTCACGGCCGATCTCAAGCCATCTGTCCCATGTGATTCCTGTTACATCGTCGATTGTGTAGCCACACTCTTCAAGGATATCTGTACGATATGCAAAAATTGATGTTCCGTTATCTACAGGTGCGCCGTAGTGCTTGCCATCGATTGTTGAGTAAGAAATCTTCTCAGCACCAAGGTTGCTCCAGTCAATACCTGCATCTTCAAGGTCGATCCATGCATCCGGATAGTTTGTTACATAGTTCTGAATGTAGTGATCCTGGAAAAGAACGATGTCAGGAAGCTGTGAATAATCACCGGAGTTAGCAGCAAGTGTAACTGCGTTCTCAACGTCAGATGAAGCTGACTGCTCGATGATATTGAGCTTGAACTCGGGATCTACTTCCTGGAAAGCCTTCTCAGCTGCCTCAAGAGCAGGAATGTTGAAGTTCTTATCCCATGCATAAACTGAAAGCTCATGCTCTCCCTCAGAAGCTACGTCTGCAGTTGCTGCAGGAGCCTCCTCTGTTGTCTCAGCTGTTGTATCAGCTGCTTCTGTTGTCTCAGCAGGCTCTGTTGCTGTCTCA
Source organism: Butyrivibrio sp. VCD2006 (assembly GCF_000423925.1). GTDB lineage: Bacteria > Bacillota > Clostridia > Lachnospirales > Lachnospiraceae > Butyrivibrio. The sequence continues at coordinate 4,852 of NZ_AUIX01000008.1, read as the reverse complement.
GCTGTTGTGTCTGCTGCTGTGTCAGCTGCGCCGCTGCCACCGCATCCAGCAATCATTGAAAGTGTCATTGCTGATGCAAGAATCATTGATAAAGCTTTTCTTTTCATTATTATGTCCTCCCTAATGAAAATAAAATAACGTTTTTCCTGATTTGTAAGTGATTACCTCGTCAGATGAGTTTTAGGCAATTTGACTGAAATAATCTCTTTTCGAATCAAATCTATGTATATTATACCAATGAGGCAAAAAAATAATGCACATTTTTAAGTACAAAATGTGCATTAACGACCAATTATGAACAAATTTTGAATAGAATTTGAACAAACTTAAATGATTAAGTTGCCCATTTTAAGCCTTACCAGCCCTTTAAAGCATGAATATTGTAGTCCAGGAGCTTACCCACGTAATTATCCTTGTTCTTTTTCCACTGATATGGCGATGTTCCCAAGAATTTTTTGAAATTCCTGTTAAAAGTAGACACATTGCCGAAGCCACATTCTACAGCAACAATTTCCATGGAGTGTTCTGTTTTCTTCATGGTGTCACATGCCTTCTGAACTCTCACAAGGTTAAGATAATCCATGGGAGCCATATTAATTATATCCACGAAGCTTCTTCTGAAGTGTGTCTCACTCATATTGCAAACATTTGCAAGTTCCTGAGCCCTGATATCATCTGCATAGTGCTCCTCAATATAAGTAATAGCCGGCTTTATGCTGACAATATCTCCTCCGGTCTCCATTTCCGTGAGTGTTGGAGCCTCTGCATCCATTGACTTATGCATTCTCATGAGCATAAGGACAAAGGTATTGATAAGATTCTGCGTAGTTTCTTTGTAATAGGAATTCTTATCCCGCATTTCCTCCATAATGCGCTTAATAATCTCAGCCATGTCCCGGTGCTCCGAAGCATTCATAAGGTCAGCTCGTTTATTGATAATAGCCAAGGCTTCGCGCTGCTTGGGAACATTATCGGGATAGAGTCCTGTTACTATAGCCTCAGGATCAAAGAAAAAATACTCCCAGAAATTCTCATCCTCACTAAGTGTAGTGTGCGGATAATTCGGAGGTATTGCAGAAAACATGTCCGTCTCGTAGTGGTAATCTCTTTCATCGAACACCATCTCTCCGTCGCCATATCTGCAGTATCCAACCTCAAACAGGTTGTGGAAATGAAGAGTGTTTTCACCCTCTCCATAAACCCTGATCCATTTATCGCCAAGAAGCGCAAGGCAGCTATGTCCCTGGGGTATCTCATAAAATCTGAATTCAATTGTCTGTTTCTTTTTTCGTCCCATGAGGCTATTATATATGATTTACTAAAAAAAATCTCCGATCCAAACATTCTCAGAATATATTATTCTCAAGTATGTGAATCCGCCTACTTTCGAGTTATAATTTTAAAAACGAGTTTCCAAAATCAGGAGTTTAATCTATGCACAAAATAATGCTAATTGATGACGACAAGGATGTTTTAAATATCAACAGCAGTTATCTCACCGAGGAAGGCTACGAGGTCATAATTTATTGTACCGCAGACGATGCTATAAAGGCATTAAAAAAGGAGCATCCCGACTGTATTGTCCTTGATATTATGATGCCCGGAACAGACGGTCTGTCAGCTGTTTCCATAATTAAGGATATGACAGATACCCCTATTATCCTTCTCTCCGGTCGTGATTCCGAGGATGATCGCGTGGAAGGTCTCCTTTCAGGTGCTGATGACTACATCACAAAGCCCTATAGCTTAAAAGAGTTATCAGCAAGAATCAAGCTGCAAATCTCCAAGAAAAAGATCACCAAAACGGCGAATATCATTTCATATCCGCCGCTTCAGATAAAGCTATTGACACATAAGGTCTATTACAATAACGATACCGAGATCCAGCTGTCCAACCGTGAATACGAGCTTCTTCTCATGCTTGTTTCTTCTCCCGATAAGATTATCACCTTTGAAGAAATAGGCAAAAAAATCTGGGGGATATATCAGGAAGGTGACAGACGTTCAATCATGGTTCAGGCAAGCAGGCTTAGAAAAAAGCTGTGCGAGTTTAACGGTTTGCAGAACTGCATCGAAACCAGCTACGGAAAGGGATATAAATTCATAATCCCGCACTAACACGGTCGATTATCCCATCCAATAGAAATTTTTAACAAAAACTGATTAAAACATCCGAAAGGTCAAAGCTCAAAAATATGAAAATGCAATCCAAAAAGAAACAGCAGTATGATGAACCCACGATGACTGTTGACGAACTGTCAAAGGCACTTTATGAATCAAATACCAAGCTTGCCAATAACATCCGTGAGCAAAAGGACTTTTTTTACAACATTTCCCATGATCTGAGATCTCCTATCGCAGCCATCAGAGGTGCTATAGAATATCTTGAAAGTGATAATTCGATTGACGACAAAAAGCGCACTGAAATGTATAGTCTTATTGACTCAAAATCCAAGTCTCTCGAATTCATGATCGAGGAGATTTTCCTGCTTACAAAACTTGGCACAAATGAAAAACTTCTAAAGCCGGCAGTTGTTCCCTGCGGGAACTATCTTGAGGATTACTTTTTCACAAACGAACTTGATCCAAAATACAAAGATTTAAACCTGTTTCTTGATGTTCCTATGGAATTTGAATGGGGAATATATGTAGATACAAACTACATGAACAGAGTTCTTGATAATCTATTCGAAAATGCAAGAAGACACACAGCTAAGGGAGGCTCTATCACGCTATCCGCAAAGCTTTCCGATGACAACTCTTCGGCTGTTATTGAAGTCCGGGATACCGGTGAAGGAATTGAACAAAATGATATTGCAAGAGTTTTTGATAAGTCATTTATGTCAGACGCTTCAAGGACACCCGGCAGCGAAAGCGGCGCAGGACTCGGTCTGTCAATCTGCAAAAGGATTGTCGAATTATCTAATGGCACCATATCCTGCACATCATCAACAGGAGAAGACCATGGAACGGCATTCACAATAATGTTGCCAGTATGCCAATCATAAATATACACGAAACAAATTTATTTTTATTTCTTAAAGCATATGTTAAAATTGCTTTGTCTGATTTGTTATTACACAAAAAAATATTACTCAATGAATTATTACCGGATGAATGACAATAAGACAATCTGTGATAATTGGAGTATTTTTTTATGAATAAGGACACAAAAATAAAACTGATCAAGCATATAAACGTCACCGACATGGCCGGAGATAAGGTCATGATAGATTTTGAAAATGGTAAGTATTATATGTTGAAAGGTACTGCTGTTGATATTTGGGATAACATACAAACCGAAACAACTGTCGGAGCCCTTCTCAATACCATGCTTGATCTATATGAAATCGATGAAGCTACATGTCTGTCCGGTATAGAGAAATTCCTCCAGCAATTGGAATCATCCAATTTCATTACTCTTTTTGATTAAGAGCCTTTCTTAAGTTTCAACAAGCCATTAACTTAATTTAATCTATGACTTTTTGCGGTCAAAAGCGGAAATTGCCCGCCAGAAGTCAAAGATTTTCCATAATCAGCTTAACCTGTTCTTTAGTTGTCATACCATTACGTGGTCTTGACAGCTTGTAAACTTTGACTTCCTTGGCTACTGTAATGCATTTCTGAAATAGCTCCGGTGACATACCGACCTTTTTAAATGCACCTCTTTGATATATATTATTCAAAACAAGCCCCATGGCATCTGCACCGACTATCTGTTGAAGTACCGGCTCAGAAACATCATCAGTGGGGTTTATGACTACAAACATATCGACTTTTATCTTATGGTCATAAAACCTATTCCGATCCCTTACCCCATATTTAGCAACTCCATCATCTTCCGGAAGGAGCACCATTGTACATTCCTTCTTAAGCTCCTCGCTTATCTGATCAAGGCACAGCTTCTGCTGAGGATATGCAGGATATGCATAAACATCATCATCAACTTCCAAAGCAACCGTATCATCCGCCAGGAACTTAGCACCATGCCTTATCAATTCATTGGTAAGCGTGGATTTCCCTGCTCCACTTTTTCCTGATAAGATAAGACATTTATCATTGACTACAAGTCCGCTTCCATGCAGCATCAGCTGCTGCCTCTGTACTATTACTATCGGGAGTGCCAGACAGAGAATAATCTCATTAATAAGGAGCCTGTTATATCCGTCATAGAGCTTATATTTAATACTATTACCATTTTCAATAATAAATGCTCCCTGATTCGGGTATCTGATCCAGCCCATAGCCGGCTCATAGTGGTAAAAATACCCCTCAAACTCTTTATCAGCTTCAGTCATATCATAAGCAGTATTATGTTCCTTATCCATTAAAACAGTTACATCAGACGCATCAAAAGGCTCTTTTCCTATTGCCTCTTCAAGCTCATAATCCGTAACAATTTTCAGGCCATATATTTCGTAATAATACATATCAAATATCGCTCCATCAAAAATAGACCAGTTCGAAATGAACTGGTCCGTACACACTTAATAAATTAGTAGATATCAGGCAGATCTTCACCAGAAATAGCATGAGCATGTCCGCTAGGATCAACTTCATATCCCTCTCCCTCTGTAGCTGTTGCTGTCATATCTAACTCAATAAGTGATGCATCATTCCATGTCTTTTTCATTACACAATCCTCCTTGGTGACTTTATATTACTTATTTTATAATATTCCCAAATATTTTTTGGTGCAAGGAATCTTACCAAATTGTAATATTTTTATTACCGTCATTATTATCACAGCTCTGCGCACTTGCTGCGCTGAGCTTTAGAATGTTTAAAACATTGAGTATAGGATTTACCCACTTGTTACAATAATGTAAGATTCATTGACCGGTCGCTCATT
>NZ_AUIX01000007.1 GCF_000423925.1 Butyrivibrio sp. VCD2006 | reverse complement strand
TAACAGTCGTTTCCAACTGTTATCCCCCAGTACGAGGCAGGTTGCCCACGCGTTACTCACCCGTCCGCCACTAAGATTTAACAAGCTTTGACCGAAGTCTCTGCAGCGTCAAATCTCCGTTCGACTTGCATGTGTTAGGCACGCCGCCAGCGTTCATCCTGAGCCAGGATCGAACTCTCACGTTTAAATGTATCTTTTCGCTAAATGCGATCAGATCGTTCGTCTGACCAGAACTTAAGCTTGGCTTTTGTTCTGTCCGTTTTACCTTTAGTTAGGTTGTTTTGTTCTCTGAATATTCTTTTTGGAATTTTCAGGGTTGCATTACTATTTTATTGTCAAAGTGCTGCTCATCAGTATTACTGATGAGGAACGCAGAAGGAGGGATTTGAACCCTCGCGCCGCTGTTAACGACCTGCACCCTTTCCAGGGGTGTCTCTTCAACCTCTTGAGTACTTCTGCAAAAGTGTTGACTTATTTCTTCACTCTTCAATTTTGAGCGGAGCGAGAGGGATTCGAACCCTCGTGGCGTTGCCGCCAAACGGTTTTCAAGACCGCCTCGTTATGACCGCTTCGATATCGCTCCATATTTTGTTTCGCTGTTGTTTTGCTTTCCTCAGCAGCGCGAAATTTATTATATCCATATGGCAAAGGGTTGTCAATACAAAATTGATTATTTTTTTATAAATTTAATTTTCCCAGTATTTATGCGGGTTTCAGAGCCTTTTTAAGCTTGATTTTTTCTCTTAATAATCGATTCTGCCAAAATAATATCATCGGGAGTAGTAATTTTTATATTGTCGTAAGACCCATCGACCAGTTTCACCTTTCGTTTTCCGAGTGTCTCCATTACCATAGCATCATCGGTAATATTGATTCCTCTATCAAGTAATTCTGATTCTCTTCTTGCAAGTTCTTCATATAGATCTAGAATTTCAGGATACAAAAACGTCTGTGGGGTCTGTATCATCCAAGTTCTTGCCCTGTCGACAGTTGTCTTTGCAAAGCCATTCTCATCCGATAGCTTAATCGTATCCTTTACAGGCATTCCGACTACACAAGCTCCGAATTCTTTTACTGCGTCCAATGCTCTTTCCAGAATATCGCTACTGACAAATGGTCTTGCTCCATCATGAATAAAAACAGCCTCTGTATCTTCAGAGGCCGCTTCAAGTCCAAGTCTTACACTGTGATATCTTGTGCTTCCGCCAGATACCAGCGCTTTTATTTTAGAAAAACCGGCTGGCTCTATAATATTCTCTTTTATATGCTGTATATCCTCAGCAGGCAGTACAAGAATAATCTCATCAATGAAGCTGTTTTCAAACTCCTCGAGAGCATACAAAAGTAATGGTTTCCCCATTATTTCCATATACTGCTTTCTTACACTACTTTTCATTCTGCTGCCACTTCCCGCAGCGAGTACGATAGCCGTTGTTTTCATATGTTTTCACCTATATCATGATCTTCCGTGATACCTTCTCTCCCTATTTCCCAAAGGAAGATTGGGAACTGCATTTAAATCCATACCGCTACGAACTCCCTTGAGGAATTCATAGTAGCCCGCAGAGCCAATCATTGCTGCATTATCCGTACAAAGTACAGGTGATGGTCTATAGAACGTGTATCCGCGTTTCTTGCACTCCTCTTCAAGCCTCTCTCTTAAAGCTGTATTTGAAGCCACTCCACCTGCTATAGCAATTTTGTTGCAACCATACTCAGCTGCAGCTTCCATTGTATGCTCTGTGAGCACATCAACAACAGCCTTCTGAAAAGATGCTGCAACATCGTTTTTGTTTACCTCTTCACCCTTCATCTCCGCCTGATTAAGGTAATTCAAAACAGCAGATTTCAATCCGCTGAAGCTGAAATCATAGGATTTTTCTGTAGTCTTTGCTCTCGGAAAAGCGATTGCATCAGGGTTACCCTCTTTTGCAGCAGCATCAACCTTGGGGCCACCGGGATAACCAAGTCCTATTGCTCTGGCTACTTTGTCAAAAGCTTCACCTGCTGCATCATCTCTTGTCTGGCCAATAATATCGTATTCGCCGTAGTCCTTTACATATACGAGGTGAGAATGACCGCCTGATGCCACAAGGCACATAAAAGGAGGCTTAAGGTTCTTGTCCTCTATATAATTTGCACAGATATGTCCTTCAATATGATGCACTCCAACAAGCGGTTTTCCCGTGACAAAGCTAAGGGCCTTGGCTTCCGACACGCCAACAAGAAGCGCACCGACCAGTCCGGGGCCATATGTTACAGCAATAGCGTCAATATCATCGAGCTCAAGATGTGCCTCATCAAGTGCTGCTCGTACACATCCATTAATCTTTTCCACGTGTTTTCTGGAAGCAATCTCAGGTACTACGCCTCCATAAATTGTGTGGAGCGCAATCTGAGACGAGATTATATTAGACAGGACTTCTCTTCCGTTCCTTACTACAGCGGCTGCGGTTTCATCACAGCTACTTTCAATAGCAAGAATAGTGATATCCTTATCGGTCTCACCTTCTGCTCTGTTTTCTTCATTTTTAATTGACATAAAGATTACGCCGTCCTCTTCGGTACGGCGCGTTATCTTTTCAGGATTCATATTTTCCATAGTTTACTTTTCCGTGTCCGTTGCTTCTGATATTGTCCAGCCCAATATTTTCCAGAGTCCCTCTGAATCTTTGCGCAGGACAAATAAATAATTATATGGTGTTGTATGTGTACCATGCCTAAGGTTTATCTTTGCAAGTACATTGGCGATTTCTTCACCGTTAGATCTCTTCTCCTGTAGATCCGAAGTAAGAACTTCATAATTTGGGATGGAATAATCTCCTGCCCGCTTTTCATTGACCTCGTTTCTGAGGCTATCAGGCCAATTACTCTGATTTGCCAACAGTTCACTATCAAATGTGCCAGCAAGAACATTGGCCATCTGTTTGAACTCATCATCGGTGTACTCCTGTTTGTACATCACTTTCATGATACGCGCATAGAGATCAACCACTGTTGAAGGAGTTTGGGGATAGTTTTTTGAAAGATCAAGGGTTGTTATCTTCTGAACCTCAGTAAGCTCCTGATCCTCCGTAGTTGTATTTGGGTCTTTACGGTTTCTTGTAATGATCACAAACACAGATAAAACTATCAGTGCTGCAAGAACCATGATTATTATTGCTCTGATAATACCGCTCTTTGTTGACTCTTCCATAGTTCCTCCTCATATAGAATCTCACATGGAAAAAAACTTATTCAGTATCGTCATCAAATCTTAACGTTATCGTTCGGCCATCTTTTGTAGCAATCGTGTTCTTAAAGATTTCCTTGGCTTTTGGTAAAAATTCCTTTGGATTAACAAGCGATGGGCTGTAATGCGTAAGCCACATTTCCTTAACATGAGCTTTTTTTGCAAGCTCCGCTGCTTCATATATAGTCATGTGTCTATTTTCCTTAGCCTTCTGAAGCTTATCGGGCTCACCATACATTCCTTCACATATAAATAAATCTGAATCCATGGCATTTTCGATTATTCCATCGGTAGGTCTTGAATCCGTAACATAGGTAAGGTGAATTCCCTTTCTTGCTTCTCCAAGAACCATATCGGGGGTAAAGACTCTGCCATCCTCAGTGTGGATTATTGCTCCTTTCTGAAGAGGATTCCAGTATTTTTGCTCTATTCCATTAGCTTTTGCAGCCTCAACATTGAACTTTCCAATTCTATCAAGGTTCATAGAATATCCATAGCAAGTGATATTGTGATTGACCTTAAAAGCCTTGATCCTGAATTCAGGCATTCCAGGCAAGGTCATCTCATCTGTTGCATCTGTTATTTCATGATATTCTATAGGAAATGGCAGTTCAGGCGCGATTGTTCTTAAAGCCTTAACCACACGCTCGAGACCTTTAGGGCCTGCTATAAGTAAGGGCTCTGTTCTCTCTGCATTTCCCATGGTAAGCAGCATTCCGGGAAGTCCCGAAATATGATCCGCGTGATAATGAGTAAAACAGATCATATCTATAGGCTTGGGACTCCAGCCGCTTTTCTTTAATGCAATCTGCGTGCCTTCACCGCAGTCTATTAATATGCACTTTCCGTTATATCTAACCATAAGTGCAGTAAGGTATCTGTTTGGGAGCGGCATCATTCCGCCAGTTCCAAGTAGACATACATCAATCATTCGTATTATTTCTCTTCCAATAAATTATTGCGTCATCCTTTGGGCTCTCATAAAAGCCTGGTCTTGCACCTTCATTAGCAAATCCGAGTTTTTCATATAAGCCTCTGGCTGCTTTGTTTTCACCGCGCACTTCCAGAGTAAAGTTTTCACAACCTATTGCTTTGCCACGAAGAAGGAGTTTTTCAAGCATTTCAAAGGCAATTCCTTTTCCTCTGTAGCGCTCTGATACAGAAACGTTAGTTACTTCTCCATCGCCTGATATGTTCCTCACACCACAAAGTCCGACAACTTCTCCTGAAACCTCCGCAACAAGATATACCGTATCGTCTCTTGTGCTTGCTTCCAAAAGCTGCTTCTCAGTCCAGGCCTCAGCCTTAAGACACGCTTTCTCAACTTCAGCCGCAGCAGTGATGTCTTCAGCCTTAAGGTCTCTTATATAAACTGATTTGGCAGAAGTTACGGATTTTTTATCGCTTCTCTTAACAGGCTCTTTTCCTGCGGCCTTCTCCTTAGCTTCACGTTCAGCTTGCGATGATCTTAGATATTCAGGTGAAAAGCTGTCCGCATCAACAGTTTTTCCTTCTCTGAAATACACTTCAGCAAGAGCAGCAAGTGCAGATGCACGTTGTCTGTTCATATGCGCAGGTGCAAGAATATAGTTCACCTTCAAAAGTTCGTCAAGCTTGTCTCTGTAGACAGGTATACCATCACCAAGTAATATCACAGTTTTTCCAAGTCCATTAAGCTCTGCTGCAATCTCATCCACTGCCATGGCCGACTGAGGCTTAATGGTCTTCATTGTGAAATACATTTCGTTTGTTTGTTCACTTTCCTTTTCAGGGATAAATGAATAAATTCCGGTGTACACCTGACTACGTCTGGCATCCATCATAGGACAGATTACATATTCACTTCCATAAAACTGGTATGCCATTGCATCAAGGGTAGGAACTGCTATCATAGGCTTGCCCATGGCAAGGCATAATCCTTTAGCAGTCGCGCATCCGATGCGAAGTCCTGTAAATGATCCGGGACCTGCCGAAACAGCCACGGCATCTATTGTATTTAAATCGAGGGCTATTCTGTCTCTGATCTGTTCCATCATTGGAAGTAAGAGTTCAGAATGTGTTATCTTATGCTGAATAGAAAACTCCGATAAGAGTCTGTCGTCCTCCATTACAGCAACTGTGCAGACAAGCCCTGATGTATCCAGCGCCAATATCTTCATAATTTTATCTGTTATCTATCGTATCAAGCGTAATGCGACGATATTCCGTTCCTTTCTTAAGATCCTTTTCAATTCGAATCTCCATGTATTTTTCGGGAAGTATTTCTTCAATGAGGTTTGCCCATTCTATGAAGCAAAGTCCCTGTCCATAGAAGTAATCCTCATATCCGATCTCATCCATCTCACTGACATCACCTATTCTGTAAACATCAAAATGATAGAACGGAATCCTTCCTTCATCATAAACCTGAAGAATTGTAAAGGTCGGACTGTTAACCGGCCCCTCTATTCCCAAACCCGCTGCAACGCCCTGGGTAAGTACTGTTTTGCCCACACCAAGATCCCCAATCAGCGTGTAAACTGATCCGGGTGCAGCTGTTTCTCCTATGCGCTTACCAAATGCGAAGGTCTCCTCCGCAGAATATGTTTCTAAAATTGTACTCATATAATCAGAATATTCCAGCGTTCAAAAAAAAGCAAGTCAGAGCCCAAAAGGTATTGACGATAGGCTTATGTGTTATATAATGAATGGGTAAAAATAATCTTCGGGGCAGGGTGCAATTCCCTACCGGCGGTGACTGTTTTCAGAAGTCCGCGAACCACTTCGGTGGCCGATTTGGTGAGATTCCAAAACCGACAGTATAGTCTGGATGATAGAAGATGTCGTTTATGATTTTTTCAGTTCCCCGAATCAGCATCTTTGTTGATTCGTTTTTTATTTTCTGAATTAGAGCGCATAGTCTAGTCATTATCCTCCCCGATATAATCAGGAGGAACACACCATGAAAAACAACTTATTAACTTCAATTATGGAGAATACCGCTATGGTCGCAGTTTTTATACTGTTGATAGTAGCCATGTTTGCAGTTTCAAAACTCGCTGAAGCATATGTAGCTAAGCGAAACGGTAGCATCAATACCGGGTTGACCACAAGAAAGATAGTAATCATTGGAATATTCTCAGCAATATCCGCCGTTCTGATGTTCTTTGAGCTTCCAATGCCTTTCGCACCCAGCTTCTACAAGCTTGACATCTCAGATTTACCTGCAGTTATCGCAGGATTTGCGTTTGGACCTATGACAGGTGTTATGATCGAGTTTGTTAAAATCCTGCTTCATCTTATTCTTAACGGTACAAATTCAGCTTTCATCGGGGAGCTTGCAAACTTCATTATCGGCTGCAGCTATGTCCTTCCCGCATCTATAATTTATATTTTCAGAAAAAATCGTCAGACAGCCATGATCTCCTGTCTCGCTGCTACAATGTTCATCACCATTGTAGGAAGTTCATTAAATGCTTTCTATCTGCTTCCTGCTTATGCCAAACTTTACGGTGGAATACCTGTTGAGTCACTTATAGAAATGGGAACAATTATCAATCCCGCCATCAACAACATGTTTACTTTCATCCTTTTCGCAGTCGCTCCTGTCAATCTGCTTAAGGGTTCAGTGATCAGTATCATCACTCTTCTTGTTTACAAGCAGCTTAGTCCGGTAATAAAGAACTCATCACTTGCTTCAGTAAGAAAAGAAACTGCTAAAACAGAGATTTAATTGACATATTTTATATATTATTTATCGATTTTTTATAGCATGAAAATGGCGCCTTTATTGACTTTTGTACCAGTGAACAATAAGATTAATTTGTATCTTTATTCACTAAAAATTGTCAATGAGGCGCCTTCTTGATGAAACGGTTGATTACTAAAAAACTTGTTCCCGGCATGGTTTTGTCGGACAACGTATATGCTCATGATAACAACCAGCTGATTTTACCTAAAGGGACTGTTCTGGACAATCAGGCTATCACAAAACTTTCTTTTTATTCGATTTTGAACGTTCTCGTCGAAGATCCACCAGATGACCTGATTCCTCCACAGGACAACAGTCGTTCTTATGCTGCCAGGCTAAGACAGACTGAGGAGTTTAAAGAGTTTAAGCGTGACTTCGAGAATTGTGCATCCAAATTCAAGGCTGGAATAGAGGTGCTTATAAATGACAAGGAACACTTTGATGTGGATTCTATGATTTCTCCGATCTATGATCTGATCCACAAGAGCAACAGCTCCTCTAATCTTTTTGATATGATCCACAGTTTAAGAAGCTATGATGATGCCACCTACGTTCATTGCATAAGCGTTGCAATGATCTGTAATATTCTCGGACAGTGGCTTAAGATGAGTGAAGATGACATTCTGGTTCTTACAGAATGCGGGCTTTTGCATGATATCGGTAAGCTTCTTATTCCTAATGAAATAATTACAAAGCCATCAGATCTTACTTCTGCAGAATATACTGTAGTCCAGACGCATCCTGCCCAGGGTTATGTAATACTTACAGACCTTAATCTGAGCGACCATGTTAAAAATGCCGCACTTATGCACCATGAGCGCTGTGATGGAACAGGATACCCGGCAAGACTAAAGGGGCCTCAGATCGATTTCTTTGCAAAATGTGTATCGATTGCTGATGTCTATGATGCGATGACTTCCGCAAGAGTGTACAGAGATCCTCTGTGTCCTTTCATCGCGATAGAGATGTTTGAGTCAGAAGGTCTTCAGAAATACGATACTAACGCAATAATGACTTTCCTTCAAAACATCGTTAACACTTATCTTCTGAATAGAGTAAGACTAAACGATGGTCGTGAAGGTGAAATAATCTTCATAAACAGGGATCATTTATCGAGGCCTACTATAAAAATCGATAATGATTATCTTGACCTGACTCAGCATCCTGAGTTGTATATCGAAGAAATTTTATAAAAAGGATTTTCTATCAAATAAAAAGCCACCATATGACATCATTTTCAAGTCATATGGTGGTTTCATTATGCAAATTTCAATTTGAACTTCTGCAGTTCTCTTTCAGTATCTACTTTTTCAATCTGAGCTCCAAGTTCCCTTAGCTTGGCATCAAAATCTTCATAGCCACGCTCTATATATCTGATATCCTCAACAGTGGTAAAGCCTTCAGCTGTCAATCCTGCAATTACAAGGGCAGCTCCGGCACGAAGATCAGGAGCAGCAACCTCAGCTCCGGTGTACTGGTCTACACCCTCTATAATGGCTGTACTTCCTTCTACCTTAATAATGGCTCCCATTCTTGTGAGCTCATCAACATATTTAAATCTGTTTTCAAAAAGCGACTCGGTAACAAGACTTATTCCACTGGCAAGCCCAAGAACTACAGTGATCTGAGGCTGCATGTCAGTAGGATATCCGGGATATGGCAATGTTTTAACATGCGCATTTTTCATACGCTTAGTTGCTACTACTCTTACCGCATCATCAGACTCAAGTACCTGGCATCCCATCTCTATGAGCTTGGCACTGATCGATTCAAGGTGCTTAGGTATTACATTTTTAATGGTCACATCACCCTTTGTAGCTGCTGCTGCCATCATAAATGTTCCAGCCTCAATCTGATCAGGAATAATTGTATACTCTGTTCCATGAAGGCGTTCTACACCTCTGACACGGATGATGTCAGTACCGGCACCCTTAATATCCGCACCCATGCTGTTCAGGAAGTTTGCAAGATCAACGACATGTGGCTCTTTTGCAGCATTCTCGATTATAGTCTTACCTTCAGCCATTGAAGCAGACATCATAATGTTGATAGTTGCGCCAACACTGGCAATATCAAGATAAATATGATTAGCAATCAGCCTCTCAGCCTGAGCACTTATCATACCATGCTCGATTGTTACATTGGCGCCAAGTGCCGTAAAGCCTTTGATATGCTGGTCAATAGGCCTTAATCCGATATTGCATCCGCCGGGAAGAACAACCTGAGCACTTTTATATTTGCCGAGAAATGCTCCTATCATGTAATAGGATGCTCTTATCTTCTTAATATATTCATTTTCAATTCTGTATGCACTGACATGTCCTGCATTGATCGTTACCGAATGACGACCAGTTCTGTTGACCAGAACACCAATGTTCTCCATAGCTTGAAGCATTACATTAGTATCAGCTTCATCAGGCATATTATCAATATATACGGTTTCATCGGTCATTGTAGCAGCAGCCAAAATCGCAAGTGCAGCGTTTTTAGCGCCGCCAATCTCGACCTCTCCTACAAGCGGTGTACCGCCTTTAATCACGTATTTTTCCATAATTTTTTATCGTTCACGCCTTTGTGAATCATTAAGTTGATAAACTTTCTCCCCTAATTTCATTAACGGCTTATGTTATACCACAAAAAACATTATTTGTAAAATCAAGTTTATCAATTCAAGTAATTGAGCGGATTTACCTGAGCTCCATTTATTAGAATCTCAAAATGGAGATGCGCACCGGTACTTACACCGGTATTACCACTAAGTGCAATCTTCTGTCCCTGAGAAACACTCTGTCCGGGCTTAACCAGTATCTTGGACAGATGTCCATATCTGGTTTCCCTACCATCTGCATGGCTTATATAAATTACATAACCATATCCGCGTCCCCAACCTGCTCTTGTTACAACACCTGCATTGGATGCCATAACTGCAGTTCCAACAGGAGTTGCCCAGTCAATGCCCTTATGGAAGGTACTTGCGCCCTTAGTAGGTGCATTTCTTCGACCGAATCCGGAAGACTGTCTTCCTCCGGAAATGGGTTTTATATAAGTAGGCGGTACAATAGTTCCACGCTCTACTATCTTTGGAACAGCTTCATAGGTCACTTCCTCTTTCTGAATATCGCGACCTGTCTCGGTATTGTTGATATATGAAACCTTTGCAACCACCTTACGATGGCCTGCAGATGGTTCCTGAATCACTTCTGTTCTCGTAGTGTACCACGAATCGTTATCTTTATAGATTATGTCTGCCTCATAATCCTCTTCATAATACTGTTGAGTTGTATATACAACAGCCAGTTCCGGCTCAGGAACAGTAACAATAATCTCATCCCCTGCCCTGATCTTAGATTCTTCATTTTCAATAGTCTCATTCATTGCAATGAGTTTATCCAATGGCAGTCCAAAATCCTCTGCTATTGTGCCAAGAGTATCACCTGATTTTATCTCATAAATCTGATTAGTCTCCTGATCCTTAGTCACTTCGTCAATTGCAGTAGCGATATCTGTAATCTCAGAAGCGGGTAAATAGCTCTCAACGACCTCAACCTTATCGCCAAAATCTATTGACATCAGTCCAAGTTGATAATCTTCAAAGCTTTTTTCTTCTATTAATGGTTTTATCTTTCTAAATACATCGGAAATAGCCTGATCAATTCCTGCCTCAGGGAGCTTTAGCTCAGCCTCTTCCTTACGGGCTTCTTCAACAGAAACAATCTGCGACGTAAGCACATTAACTTCTCTTGTAGGATCCGTAACAAGATCCACTTTATATTCACCTTCGGTATCATATTTCCCAAGTGCCTTGGACAGAAGTGTAAACACATCATCCTTACTTGAAAGATTAACCGAATATTTATTTATCTTAACCGTATAAGAGCGCTCAAGTGTTGATGACTTACTCTTTTCAAGGACCTCAATCATCCTGTTTTTCACAGATTTTCTGGAATCAACTTCACCGAAAAGAACATCATCACCTTTAAGTGTTAGTTCGGCATCAGCCAAAATCAGTTCTTCACTTCCTGATGCAAACTGCCTTCTGGCATCACGAAGACACTTTTCAGCAGTCTGTCTGGAGGCAAGTGTTCCTACTTCAACTCCATTTAAATACACCGTAAAAATATTGTCACCGGTATCTTTTATAGGAGAATAAACAGGCAATATCATTAATATCCAGATAACAACTGCATAAACTGTGCCCTTGATTATACCTATACGAGTTTTCATGTGCCTACGAAGCTTCATTCTTTAAACCAAACCTATAATTCTTAAAATTATCAATACCAGATTAGCTATTGTAGCCAAAAGGATAATGACTGTAAGAGGCATAAGCCCTCTGTTTTTTGCCCTGTTAGCTCTCTGCATGGAATCAAGCTGTCTTACAAGTACTGTAAACTCACTTCTTATCGACTCCATCTGCCGTTTGAAATCTTCCTTTATCTCATCAAGCTGTTTCTTTTGTTCATCAGCAACTGATGCCTGAACATTCCTATATATACGTACACCTACGTCATGAGTAGCTTCATCACTTTTGTTGAATCTGTCACTCAGATTATCACTCAGCTCTTTAACTGCTGTGCCAAGTTCTTTAGTTGTTTTCTCAGCATCATTCTTGCCTGTTTTCAGGTCAGCCAGAACATCTTCAATATTATTTAATCTGTCTTCCAGCTTTTTGGCATTTTGACGAAGAACTGCAATTTCTTCCTCATATTGCTTGTTCTGGTTCTCAATCTGCTCTCTGTGAGCTGCTTCAGCAGCTGTGTTAGCCTTGATCATCTCTTGAGCACTGATCTTCCCTGCAACATTTCCCATCATATTTTCCATAGCTCCTCCCATAAGTGAACGAATTCTCTTATAAATATGTCCGCGGCATTAGCAGCTAAATATTAGGTTACAACATTTATGCATTTCGCACAATAATAGTTTCATATCAACTATTCTTTTGTAGATATTAACCTCTAGTTTAAACTTTGTTAATAATTTGTTCATAAATGATTGTTATAATTTAACAGAACCAAACAAAAGAAGGTTCATTTGCGAAGCTCTGATAGTAGCTCCGAAAGATAGATAAATTTTTTCATAATAGCCCGGGTGCCGAGAGGTGCCTGGGCACTCCTCATTAATGGAGCAGTTTTTCTAAAACTGCTTATATTTCTGTAAATATATATTATCCTTGAGGAGTTATCGACTGAATCTCCTCGTTCAAAGATAACATTCTGTCATCAAGTTCGGCAACCATTCTGGCACACTCAAAAAGCTGCGCTTTTATATTAGCAGGCGCCTTTGTTTCGAATTTATACTGTATTTTGTGCTCAAGACTGGCCCAAAAGTCCATGGCTACGGTTCTGATCTGAACCTCAACCTTAACCTCCGCTGCGTGATCCGAAAGATAGACCGGAACTGCCACTATCATATGATAACTCCGGTATCCACTTGTCTTCGGATTCATAATATAGTCTTTTATTGTAAGGACTTTTATATCCTTCTGATTACTGATCATGTCAGCAATTCGGTATATATCCGATGTGAAGGAACAGATTATTCTTATTCCTGCAATATCATTAATATACTTCATCATATTTTCCAGAGTAGATTCATAGCCATGACGCTTAAGCTTTTTGACTATACTCTCCGGAGTTTTGATTCTGGATTTGATATGTTCTATAGGATTGTACCTATGAACCTCCTGGAACTCGTCATTTAATATCTCTATCTTCGTGTTTATCTGCTTAAGAGCAGAATTGTACAAAAGACTGACTTCTTCCCAACTTTTTATATCTCCATCCGATAATCTGGATTCCATAATGATTTCCCCCTTAATACCATTAGATTACTTGTCCCAGTAACCTTTATTCATTGAACAGGCTCGTACAAGCCCTTTAGGAAGTCTCTTATATCTTCTTCCCATTCTATATCCCACAAATCTAAAGCCACACATAACTACATAGTGAGGCACCAGGTAAAGTTTTCCAATATGCTGGAAGTGCCTTATGGTATCTCTTACCATACGCTTTCCCTCAGTCTCAGACTTGATACCGGAAAAAATCTCCGGATGGTCTGTCTGTGAAACACCAAGATCAAAGTTTCGATGAAATTGCTGTGCACATGAATAATTGTGTGAATGTATAACACCGGCCTCAGGAACGTAACAGATAGCATATCCCTGATACATAGCATTCCCGGCATAGACCATATCTTCATTAAAGATCGCTTTATGTAAAAAGCCACCCACTTTGTCAAATACATCTCTTCTGTACATCGCACAGACATTGGAGCAGAAGAACGTCTTTATCCCCAACTTAGGCAGATCTTTAATAGTCTTCCTCATTGCTACTGTAGGGTAGTTAAACTTCCTTGAATAGCGCTCAGCAAGATTGCAATCTGATTTAGGATATTGTCTTGCGTAAGCAGCCGCAACCTGCGGATCCTCAACTGCCTGAACGAGATTTGAGATAAGAGACAGATCTCTAGGCACAGCATCCTGAGTAATCATGAGAAAAAGATCAGCATCAGACATGCTAACCCCCAAATTCCTGGTCTCACCATGATCAAATTCTTTTTTTGTGATGTGATGAACGATGATATTGTCATACTTAGCAATTGTGTCCATCGCATCCTTCCTCTCAACAAGGAAATGCTTCTCTGTATTTACTATTATTATCTTTCCGGGTCTGTAAGCCTGCTTTTCAAGCTCATCAATAAGCATGGATAGTTCCGGTCCCGGTTTATAAGTTGGAATTATTACATCTACTGTCTGCATTTGCACCCTTTTTTCTAAAAAAAGCCCCGGCTGATACCGGGGCCACATTTCGAAAGTCGTTTATCTGTCAATATACTCATCCGTATCAGCAGCAATCTTCTGACTATATTCTTCTACACTTGGTGACACAACATATTCTGTATCATCAAATAAAAACTCATGAAGCCACTTAACATTTGATGAAAGATTTTCAGGAAGAACGCAGCTTCCTTTCTTACCAATTGTTCCTGTTGCTCTCATATCAGCATGCGGGAAGCCGTCACTTGAAACAACATTGTAATTCGTTATATTAGCTAATAACTTTAAAATATCCTCAAGGTCAAGAGATGTATATGTCTCACCAAATACCTTGCTGGCTACATTCTCAAGCTCAGGCAGGCTGATTGTTTTTGCCTTAGTCAAAATTGCCATGAGAACAGTTCTCTGTCTCTCAGCTCTTTTGAAGTCATCTCCTGCTGTATATCTGATACGGCAATATGCTGTTGCCTGAAGTCCGTTCAAAGTCTGTCTACCTGTCTGAGTAACAGGAGTATACTTTACTCCAAGTTCCTCAGCCATTGTTGACTGATAGTTATTGAGGTGAGTTATCTCATTCTCCTCAATGGTGATATCTACACCACCGATCTCATCAATGACATCTGTAAGTCCGCCAAAACCGATAGTAACGAAGTCAGTAATATCCATATCAAGGTTCATGTTCAGCATGGAAATAGCCTGCTGAGGTCCGCCTGTTGCATATGCAACATTACACTTGTTATATGAATCATTACTAAGATTAAGATATGTATCACGATAAACCGATACAAGTCTGATCTCTCCGTTTTCATTATTAATAGAAGCAATAATGATGGTATCACTTCTTGTATTCTTATCAAGATCTCCCTGACGTGAATCAACTCCGAAGAGAGCCAGATTAGTGTATCCTGTCATCTGCTCATTCTCTTCAACTCCGGTATTAACACTCTCAGCGATCTTTTCCTCATCAAGATTGACCTTGCCAACCTTGTCTACCTTCATCTTGCCAAATAAAGTCCAAACTATAAAAAGAAGTATAAGTAGAACTACTATTTCAACACCAAAAATAATCAGTGCTCTCTTTGTGTTCTTCTTTCTGCCTCTTCTGCCTGAGTTTCCACTCCTGCGATTCGACATATCAAAAATCTCCTTTAATTTATGTTTTCCACTGACCTATTTTGCCATAAAAACATAAATTATACAAGCGAAAGGTCATCAATAAGCATTCTTATTAATAAATCCATGGAAGATTGTCCCGACCAGTATTCTGAAATCAAATTCCATTGACCAGTTCTCGATATAATAAATGTCGAATTCAATACGCTTTCTAATAGAAGTGTCGCCTCTGTATCCGTTTATCTGAGCCCAACCGGTAATTCCCGGACGAACCTGGTGTTTAACCATATAACGCGGTATTTCCTGTCTGAACTTAGCTACGAACTGAGGTCTCTCAGGGCGAGGCCCAATGAGGGACATATCTCCGATCAAGACATTCCACAGCTGAGGAAGCTCATCAATACTGGTTGATCTCAAAAATCTTCCCACCTTGGTAACCCTGGGATCATCCTTTGTAGTCCAGCCCTTCTTCTCAGACTTCTCATTCTGTAACTCCATGGTTCTGAATTTATACATCATGAACTTCTGCCCATGAAGCCCAACTCTCTCCTGCTTAAAAATGATAGGTCCGGGGCTTGAGATTTTAACAGCAATGGCTGCCATAAGCATTAACGGTGAAGCCACCACCATACCAATGATTGATCCGACTATATCAACTATTCGCTTAACAAAAATATTAAAGCCATTGGTAAGCGGCACATATCTGATATTTATTACAGGAAGCCCTAAAATGTCCTCTGTATACGGATTACTCGGGAAAAGACTGGTATAATCCGGAATAAACTTAGTGTGAATTCCGGACTTTTCACAGATGTCCACCAGCTCCTCCAACTTATCGTATCTATCCAGAGGAAGTGTGATGGTTATCTCATCATATTCATTTTCTTTAATAAAGTCTGTCAGCTTACTTATCTTAGCTATAACCTTAACGCCATGATATGTGGTACCGAGAGGTACTATATCATCAAGTATGCCGCTGACAACATATCCCCACTGAGGATTATTATTGATTCGGCTTATATAGCCTTCAGCGGTCCTGGAATACCCCACAAGCAAAATATGCTTGAGATTGTAGCCCTTACGTCTGATATACTTAAGAAACTTTCGCAGAAATACTCTGGAAAGACTCATAAATATCACATTAATTACCGAGAACATGGCAATCATCGTTCTGGAGAAGTCATTTTGCTTCAGCATGAACAATGCAACGATAAATGCAATGAAGCCTAATACATTGGCTTTAAGAATATTGTACAGCTCATGTCTCAGTCTGGTAGCACGGCGAGGTGTATACAGGTTCACCAGGTTGTAGAGAACCATATATGCAGGCACCAAAAAATAGAGGGCGGTGAAATACGTCCCCATGGAAAGGTAGCCTCCCTCAGGTTCTGAAATCGGTGACTCGAATTTCAGATAAAAAGCCAGCATATAGGAACAGGCTACAATGATGCCGTCCCCTACGACGTGCAGCATGTTCAAGTTTTTCTGGTTATCTTTAATCATATCTACATTATTTTATAACATTTTATAGTGAATGACAAAAAGTCTTTGCCATTTTATCGCATTTTATCCCACAAATCTACGGATGCAATTAAATAAAAGCTCCAATTCCAGGACAAAATAATTGATAAGGTTCTTCTTATCAAAAGGTACCTTTTTATTAACGCCCTTTGAAATCTTTTTAAAGCCTCTAAGAAGCCCCATAAAATAGGACTTTCCCAAACCTTTTCTTGAAAAATATATTTGTTTCACAATTATTCCAACAAGAAGGAGTGGCAAATTTATAAGAATCTGTAACGCAGGCATATTCTTATAAATCAGATATATATTGTTTGCCGAAGTAAGTTCTTCTTTAAACTCATTGTACCTTGATCCGCTTGTTCCGCTTCCGGCATGATAAACATATGCTGACGGATCATATAAATTTTTGTATCCATATATTCTGGCTCTGTAGCCAACATCCACATCCTCAAGATAACAGAAGTGAGCCTCGTCAAATAGTCCGATTTTGTCAAATATGGATTTTCGATAAATTGCTGCTCCTGCACAGGCTGAAGTCACAGCTGTTTTTTTACCATAACTTTTTGCAGGTTTATCCCTTCCAGGAGAAAAAGCCCATCCGAGGGCACAATATAAATCCCCGCAATCATCTATATTATGTGGTTCCTTCATTTGAAGCATCTTAGCACCTACAGAAAACACTTTTTCATTCTCTGAAATTGCCACAAGAAGCTTTTCTGTCATCTTCTCATTTGCTACTGTATCATTGTTGAGCAGTATCACATATTCTGTCTGCGAAAGCTCTATTCCAACATTAACCGCATTAGCAAAGCCGGTGTTATCTGAAAGCTCATGGATAGTAATCTCAGGATAGCAGTCGGTATGCCTTTTAATAGAGCATCTGAGTGTTTCAATACAGTCATCAGTTGATCCGTTATCAACCACAATAACCGGTGCAGCTACTGTCTGTTTTTTAAGGCTTCTAAGACATGCATCTAGATATTTACTGCCGTTATAATTCGGAATAACTATTGTTACTTTATTATCTGCCAAAACTCATCCCTCTTATAATGATCAAATAGTCGTTTCATAACCGGGATCCCAAAGCACCTTATACCCAAGCTGTCTGACTGCCTGGCCGAAACGAATACATTTATCTCTGACTTCCTCATCACTTCCAATCTTTGAGATATTAATGGAAACACCGTCTAAAGTCTCAACATATGAAATGCCAAATATCTCCTTATATAGTCCCTGAAGATCCGGCCTTATTTTCATACATCTGATATCAACTGCATCTGTATCCTGTTCGAGTACGGCAAGATGCTGCAGACCACCGCTGAATCCCTTTGGTAGATCTTTGAATCTTATTTTTCCATCGGCTCTATAGTTACCACCGATAAGTCTGCCATTTTTATCAGCTATTCTTCCACCTATAACACCAATATCTTTTCTGGACTCAAAAATATCATCATAATTAACGCGGTAAAATCCCACGTGTTTCAAATGACTTACCTTTGCCGGAATTCCGCTCACATCAAGAAAATCCTGAAGAGCTCTTAGTCCCGCATCATAAGCATACATCTTGCTCTGTGGATTACCGGATGTAGAACCGTCATGACTTCTCCAATGGTATAGAACCTTTGGAATATGAACAATCTGTTTCTCATAGTCGGAGCTCCACATAATTCTTCCCACAGCTCTTAAGAAAAGATCATAATCCTGCGCACCATCATATTCACTCCTGAATCTGCAGGTATGGATAACATCTGATCTTATCGTAGTAAAATGACAAATATAGTTATTTGACATAAACAAATCAGGATTGAACTTTTTCTTTCTATGGTAGTCAAAGAACTTGCTTCCGTCAGCATTACATTTATCCTCGTCAGAATAGATCATCCTGGGATAATTCTTTATTGCGACGATCGCCACTTCACAAAGTGCATCCTTAGTAAGCACATCATCATGATCAAGAAGTGCCATATAGTCACCCCTTGATGCATCCAGTGCTGCATTTGTATTCTCTGAAATACCGGCATTGGACTTAAGGCGTACATGCCTGATTCGTCCATCAATTGCAGAGTATTGATTAATAATTTCAGTGAGAGGATAATTCGGTTTTCCTCTTGAAATAACAGGTGCTTCTGCAAGAATAAGCTCCCACTTACCATAAGTCTGGCTCTGTACTGATTCAATCATAGCCTTAAAATATTCTCTGTTAGTATTGTAACAGGGAACAAGAATACTTATGAATGGAAGCATTCTGGATTTCTCTGCATTATTAAGTAATGCCCGATACCATTTTCGCTGTTTTTCCAACTCTTCCTCAGATGGCTCAGAATAGGTATAATTCTCTTCTCTCTGATTTCGAAGTCTCTCCACAGCGGCGACAACAGCATTACTTACGCCATTTCTCCGCGCATATGAAATTGTCTTCTTAATATTATTGATCATATCGGATAAGAAAAAAGGGCTGCCAGGCAAACTGACAGCCCTAAACTAATTTTTTGTTATTCTATAAGAGCCTTAACTGCTGCAGTTAATTCTTCCTGCTTCTGTTCAGCATCTTCAAGACTTGTACCCTTAACACCCATGTAGAACTTAATCTTGGGCTCTGTTCCTGAAGGACGTGCACAGCACCATGAATCATTATCAAGAGCAAAGTACAGAACATTGGACTGCGGAAGACCTGTGCTTCCCTTCTCACCTGTCTGAGGGTTAACAGTCTCTCCTGTCTTGTAATCACGGAATTCCTCAACTGTCCATGAACCAAAGCTCTTAGGCGGATCATTTCTGAGCTTATCCATAAGCGCTGCAATCTCCTTTGCTCCCTCAAGTCCCTTCATGGTAATTGAATACTGACCTTCCTTATAATAGCCATAGTCCTCATACATATCGATCATGGCATCCCAAAGGGTCTTATTATTCTTCTTGCAGAATGCAGCTACTTCGCAAAGCATCATAACAGCTACGATGGCATCCTTGTCACGGGCATGTGTGCCTGCAAGGCATCCATAGCTCTCCTCAAGTCCGAATACATAGTTGTATTCCTGATTATTTTCCTCAAAGAGTCGGATCTGCTCTCCAATATATTTAAATCCTGTAAGAACTTCAATGTAATGAAGACCATATTTTTCAGCAACGCGCTTAGCCATGTTAGTTGTAACGATTGTTGTAACAAACGCCGGTCTCTCAGGCATAGTGCCTGTAGCCTTTCTCTCACGAAGAATATATTCTCCGATAAGCATTCCAGACATGTTTCCTGTAAACGGTACATACTCTCCGGTCTTAGTATCCTTTGCATAAACACCAAGACGGTCAGCATCGGGGTCAGTTGCAAGAACAATGTCAGCATCCTTCTCCTTGGCAAGCTCAAGAGCAAGCTTAAATGCCTTGGGATCTTCAGGATTAGGATAATCAAGTGTAGTAAAATCAGGATCCGGAAGCTCCTGCTCCGGAACTATAAATACATTCTTAAATCCAAGCTCAGCAAGAACTCTCTTAACAGGAACGAGACCTGTTCCGTGGAAAGGAGTATAAACTACTGTGAGCTTTTCAGCCATCTCCTTGATTACATCAAGGTGAATGATCTGCTTTTTCAATTCAACCATGTATGCATCATCGATATCTTTACCAATGATCTCATAAAGACCTGCCTTCATGGCATCATCTTTGGACATAGTCTTAACATCATTGTAATCGGTTATAGCCTTAACCTCAGTAATAATTCCTGTATCGTGCGGAGGTGTAACCTGAGCACCATCCTCCCAATATGCCTTGTAGCCGTTATATTCCGGCGGGTTATGACTTGCTGTGATCATTACACCTGCAATGCAATTAAGCTTTCTAAGTGCAAATGAAAGCTCCGGAGTAGGTCTGAGCTCATCAAATACATAAGCTTTGATTCCATTTGCTGCAAGGCATCTTGCTGTCTCATCAGCGAACTCTGGAGAAAATCTGCGGCAATCATATGAAATTGCAACGCCTCTCTTAGCACCATCAGCTCCACCATTTTTCTTAATGTAATTTGCAAGTCCCTGAGTAGCCTTGCGAACAACATATTTGTTCATTCTGTTTGTTCCGGCTCCGATTACGCCTCTAAGACCACCGGTACCAAACTCAAGCTCCTGATAAAATCTATCCTGAACTTCTTTCTCGTCATTTCGGATTGATAATAACTCGTTTTTTGTATCCTCATCAAAATAAGGATCATTTAACCAATATTCCAGCTGTTTTGATACGTCACTCATCTCTATCCTCCTTATAAGTGAGGTTTATCCCCTCAACATATTTAGTTAATCATTACTAACAGTAAAAGTCAAATCATGCATCACGTAAACTGCTATAACCTTCAACATTCAATGAATAATCGCTTCTGTCCAATGAAAAATTGGGGTTGTAGTAGGGATCTCCCTTATCGAGTACAGCCTTCCATTTTGTACGGAAGTGCTCTGATTCCGCATCATAGCGCTTAGCGTTTTCGCCCTCAAGATCAAGTCCTCTTGAAGCTGACTCATAATGATACATCTCTGCAAAAGGTGTGAATATATTAAGGTAACCTTTATCGCGTAATTTCAAACAGAAATCAACGTCATTAAGCGAAACTTTGAATCCTTCATCAAAGCCCCCAACTTCATCATATTTCTGTCTGGAAACCATGAGGCATGCCCCTGTTACAGCTGACACATCCTGTGCATAACACAGTCTTCCCATATATCCAAGATTCATTCCCTCCTGACCATAATGGGAATGTCCTGCGGTTCTATGTGCGCCTAATCTCAAAACAATTCCGGCATGCTGTATTTTTCTATTAGGGAAATACAATTTTCCTCCAACAGCACCTACATCAGCACGCTGGGCATACATCAGGAGCTCCTCCATCCAGTTAACAGTAATTACCTGTGTGTCATTATTTAGAAGCAGTATGTAATCTCCTGTAGATTTTTTAACGCCATAATTAACTACAGCTGAGTAGTTAAATGGCGGCTTAGATCCATCTTCATTCAGATTGTTCTTATCTTCATAATAATCAACAATCTTAAGAACAGAACTCATAGCTCCGTTTCTCAGCTCATCATAATAAGCTCTGATTTCCTTGGAGGTGCTTCCGTTTTCAACAACAATAATCTCATAATTATCATATGTTGACTTTTCATATATAGAGGTAAGACATCTCTTCAAATCCTCCATGTGCTCACATGTAGGGATCACTATTGAAATCTTCGGCATCCCCTCAACTTCATAAGCGATTTTGAAAATTGTCTCAAATGCTCTGGTACTTGTTATCTTAAAATGCTCATAACCATGCCTTCTTAAATGATCAGCTACGGCGCCTCTTGCAGCATCAATTGCGTAGCTCTTGGCACTTATATCTGATGCGACACTTCCTGGATGGGATCTCCAATAATACAGAAGTCTCGGGATATGAACAATATGCTCGGCATTATCAGTAAGCCTGAGTATCATATCATGGTCCTGGCTTCCGTCAAATTTAGACCTGAAAAGTTCAGTGCCATCCAAAAGTGAACGCTTAAATACACTGAAATGGCATATGTAATTATTTGCTCTCAGATTATCCGGTGCGTAATCAGGCTTAAAATGCATGGTTATCATGTGATCTATACTTTTTCCCGAGAAGGTAGCTTCGTCACAATACAGATAATCCGCATTTTCATCATTGATTGCTTTAACATAGTAGTAAAGAACTTCAGGGTGGAGTATATCATCATGATCAAGCAGACCTATATACTCTCCGACTGCGAGTTTTAAGCACTCGTTGGTATTACCTGAAATTCCTGTGTTTTTCTCAAGCCTGTGATAAAGAATTCCCGATTCCTTGTCTATGCCTCTTCCGGATCTTGAATCTTTCTGATATTCCTTGACGATAGCCTCAACATAAGCATGCTCTGCATCAGAGCCATCAGCGAGACAAAGCTGCCAGTTCGTATATGTTTGCTCAAGAACCGACTCAATCATATCCCTTAAGAAATTCTCAGGAGTATTATAAAGCGGCACAAGAATGCTTATAAGCGGCATTTTCTCAAACTTGGCATTTCTCTCGATGTTAATAGTCTCTTCCGTCGGGAAGCTTTCCGTTCCGTAATGAACCTTTGCTTTTCTCTCAATCTGCTTATACTTGATTTTAGCGATAACACCTCTGACCGAACCGGCATTCTTCAAGCGGTCCTTCTGTCTAATCACAAAGTGCATTGCATTTCTGGCAGGTGTACTAGCCTTCCAGATTGGATTGCTCTTAATTCTGTTAAGCTTGAACTCAAGCTCCTGGTTCTTATCTTCAAGATCAGCTATTCTCTGAGCGAGATCTGCGCTCTTTAGCTTCTCTTTTTCATATGCTGTTTTAAAATCAAAATCTGTATTTTCAGTCATTATTTCACCTTAAGTAAATTTGGTACCCAATTTATAAGCTTGAGGCTTCCGGTCTGATCCAGAGCCGCCATTCCCACCTGATAATACCCCGGCGCAAGCTTTCCCGTCGCGATTCTCACCTTGTATCCGGTAAGATCAACGTCAATCTGATCCTGAAGTCTAAGCTTGATATCAGGTCTGTACCATGTATAAACAGGCATGCTGTATACAACTGAAGATGCAGGCCTTGCGCCTTCATCTGACCGTTCAACCTGCCTTAAAACCAGCCTTCTTTCAAAAAATGCATTATCAGAGCCGATAACAAAGCTGTAGCCCTTCACAAAATAGCCATCCTCTGCATTGCCATCTCTAATACCATACATCCAGTTTTCCATGGTTCCGGCATATTCCACGCCAACTCTGAGGCACGCATCCTCTCTTGCTTCAGCATAACCATTTTCATGAACCTTGACATTGTGGAAAGGAATATCCAATACAGATGTAAAATCTTCACAGGGTATGATAGCGCTTATAGTCTCGTCATCAGTCAGGTACTTACTATAAAACGGATCCATGTTATAAAAACCGGGATGTCTCTTCATAAGCACTTCATACTCAGCTGCAAGGCGCTCCATCTTTTTTATGTCAAGTGTATCAAGTCCTCTGCTAAGGGACTCATGATGGTACAGACTTATATGATTGCAGCAGACATTGTAATAGCCCTTCTGAAATACACTATAACAGAGATCAACATCATTAAATGCAACAGGCAGTTCCTCAGGAAAGCCGCCAACCTCATTGAACTTCTCACGGCTTAGCATAAGGCAGGCTCCGGTTGCGCCTATAAGATTATGAATACCTCTGTTAAATCCAAAATAATGTGATTTCTGATCGTGCATCTTCTGCAGCTTATGCACAGGGCCAAGTCTTACATTGGTTATTCCAGCATGCTGAATAAGGTCGGAATCGGGATACAATAGCTTTGCTCCTACAACGCCGACATGACGAAGCTGAGCCTGAGACAGCATCTCACGCATCCATCCGTCCTGAGTAGCTTCGATATCATCGTTAAGGAATAACAGATATTCGCCGCCCGATCTTGCCGCACCGCGATTGCACATATGAGAAAAGTTAAATTCCTCAACCTTATAAAGATATGTAATATTTGTTAATCCATTAACTTTATCAATCTGATTTATGTATGAGCCATATCTTACACGGTTAAAAGCACTGCTTCCGTTATCAACTATTACAACCTCATACTTAATATTCTTCTCATGAGTTGTGTTTACAATTGATTTAAGACACTGAAACAGAATCTCCGGATGATCCTTAGTGGGAATCACGATACTTAACGTAGCCGGCTTCATCAGCATATGTCTTGAATTATGAAAGCCTCTTCCATAAAAAACATCTGTGTCGGAATTTCTGTGAAACAGTATCTCACCTATATGACCTATGGGGAAGGACGTGTCATGCCTTTTCCCGAATGCCCGCTCTTCAATCGCAAGCATACAAAATAAAACATCTGCCGAAAGCATGCTGGCTTCCCGGCCCATCGCTTCAGGAGAATTCTTCTTGACTCCCGATGTTCCGCCAAGCATCCTTAGTGCATTGTCATACTCTGAGGCAGCTGCTTCATAAGTATTAGCCCTGCACGCAAATACGCTCCCTATGTAGAAAGCATTCAGGTAGGTATCAGGTGACCAGTCCGGCTTAAAATACGGGTGTCCATACTTTCCTCTGCTGATGATTTCATCCTCATCACCATAGGCAACATTTATTTCCGGATGTGCCTCAAAATATCTCCGTATATTCTCAACAGCATGCCCTGCAAGCCTTCCTTTAGGGCTCACGAAAATAAGGATCTTCTCAGCTGTGGCAGATGGATCCGCTTCTCTCCACACCTTGGTGTAAGAAACGACCTCTGTTACAAGCTGAAGTCTCCCGGTAACCTCGCTGGCACTCCCCCCTGTGACAAAAATAGGATGCTTCTCCTGCCGGTGCTCCCAGATATTGTAAGCGTTTTTACAATCCTTAACCTTATTCTGGTAGCCTCTTTTTCTGTTGTTAATAAGAAAATTCTTTGCTATCTCTTTAAGCATCTCTTACTGCCTTTTCAGGCATCCCCTTATTTAGGAAGAAGTTTTCTTTTGATTTTTTCGAAAAATTCTCCCCTCTCCTCTACAGTATCATCTTCACCTGATCTAAGTGAATCCTCAAGGGTCACTGCTGTATCCTTGGGAATAAGTGTAGTCATCATTGTAACCTTAAGATGGTTTTCTCTCTTTTTAGTCACCTTGTCATCAGCAAAGCCAAACTCAATATTAGGGTCTTCCGTTCCAAAAACAATGCTATCTTCAGAAATCCATGATCCGTTGGGATGAATCGAAATAAAAGTATCGCCTTCCTCAACAGACACCCCATTCCAGACAACCTTCTTGATTGTAACAATACAGCTAGAAAAAGCAGGATCAATTCTGATATTCTGAATACTGTCGTTACACTCTATATCTATTGTAACCTCGTTGTGCTCATCATAAGTCTCATCAGGAAAAATGGAACTATCTTCACTATATCCATCTCCTTCATCAACATAGACCTGTATTTCCTCTGCACTTCTTGCAGTATCACTGCTTCCGGCCAATTCCTTTGGTACAATTGCTGTTCTTCCTATTGCCTTCCATAACTCGACAGAGGATTTTCTCCGTCCTGTCACGTATTTCTGGAAATCAGCCTCTTCGCTAAGCAGTGCCTTAATATCATTTTCCGAGAGTTCAATCTGATCATAAAGAGCCTTGACATCTAATTTATCTCGGCTTCTGTCCTCAAGCATATAGCTATATAGAGCCCTGAACGCAATCTCCTTTGGCGGAATACATTTACCATAAGTCCACTCATAGTCGATAATCGTCCATATAGGACCATTTACAAGAATATTCGGGAAAATAAGATCATAATCCGTAACCGGATAATCCGGTCTATATCCCATCCTCCTCATATACTCTCTAAACAATGCATTGAATGAATCCATATCATCGGACTCAAGACAAGCATCAAACAGCGCTGTGAGCGGAATTCCATTAACATACGAAAACATTGCGCACCTTGACTTTTCATCAAGCTGACAATCGTTAACCTCTAAGTCACCGCCCCTGTATCTCTCACGTAGTGCATAATATGCATCCTGCATACCAAAAATATGGTCCTCAGCAGCCTCTGTAAGAGGATATTTCTTGATAAGCTTTCTTCCAAGCTTATCTACAGTAATATCTGTTCTTATTTTAAACTCATCTGCCCTGTCATTAGAATACTTACAATATACCGTATCAAATCCGGGGCCTAAAATAACTTCGAAGGAATTGGCAAAATCGCCGTACATTCCATCATTTATCAAACATTCATAGGCTCTCTTTTCATTGAAAAGAAGAAGTCTGTCTCTATCGTAATTGCGTACATTATCCTGCAGTTCACCGTATGCAGGCAAATATCTGTCAGAATGCAGGGAAGTCATCAGCTTATAATCAGGGTAAGGATAGTAGAAATGATAATCCTTAATTCCGCACTTCTTGAAAATGCGGATAAGTCCGTTCCTGGTAAACGTCCTGGCAACTGAATCTTTTGAATATCCTTCGATTCCGTCGAAATATCCTCCAAGGTGATCCTCCGGAGCGCCTGCAAAATACTTAAGGCCGATTCTATTCTCAATTGCTATAACAATACGGCCATCCTTCTTCAAATGCTTCTGAAGCATTGAGAGGAAGTTCTCATAGGGATTGTCAGTACCAATGTAGCCTTGACCATACTCAAAAACACCTATAAGAAAAATAAAATCAAAATTATTGGGAAGATCTGGCTCTATATCCCTGAAATTACCTACATGTATAGTTACATTATCGCACTCGGAATTTCTGGTGGCATTGATCTCACTTCTCCTTCTGGAGAGATCACAGGCTACAACTTCTCCGGCTTTTTCTGAGAGCATGCCTGTAATAGCGCCACAGCCGGCACCTACCTCCAGTACCTTTTCCTTTCCGGTCATCGGAATCCATTCAACTATATTACTTCTAAGTTCAGAGAGGTGATATAGTATCGGCCAACTTGCCTTCTTTTCGATGATCTCAGGATATTCTTCCTTCTTATGCTTCCTTACAATTTCGAAGATTTCCTTCTCAACAGGGCCATCGCTGTAGAGATCAAGTCCGGCGTAATGCTTGAAATTCAGTTTTACATTGCCAATAAATACTTCTTCCTGCATGTCTTAATCCTTTTTCGCATCGGTTACGCATACTGCCGACTCCATATCGACATAGCCAACCGTGTTCTTGTCAGAAACTACAGTAATGCTCAGTGCATCATACAAACGATGATAAACAACAAAGTCATCCTGTTCAAAACCGGTTACTCCAAACGAGATCAGATAATCTCCCCCCTGTAAGAGCATTCTCTGCTTAAATGTAATATATTTTTCATCTCCGGCTTTAACGGGTTCAAGGAACGCCTTTTCCACCATAGAATTAGTTCCGGTTATCTCTATACCCATAATGTTCTTAATTGTGTAAGCAAAAATGGGTGCACTTATATCCTTAAGGAATTTCACTTTCATGTGGATAGTAAACTCGCTTCCCTTAATAATGGAATTGGTCTTAAGTCCTTTGGAATCAGTAATAAATATCTCAGATATCTGGGCACCACTATTACCATACTCAAGAAGCTCCGGATTCTGCTCGCCAAA
Source organism: Butyrivibrio sp. VCD2006 (assembly GCF_000423925.1). GTDB lineage: Bacteria > Bacillota > Clostridia > Lachnospirales > Lachnospiraceae > Butyrivibrio. Next base: position 198,543 of record NZ_AUIX01000007.1, on the reverse strand, counting down.
GGCTATTGTTCCTTTGCCCTCCTCATTATCCTCAGCCTTGTCTTTTGTAGCGGTCTTGTCTGCTTTTTTACCGTCAGCCTTTTTTCCTGCTGCCTCCCTGATATCATCGTCCTCAAGAAGTGACTTAAAATCATTTTCCGGAAGTGGATACTGTCCAACTAAAACCTGCTTGTAAATATCTATCATTTTCTTGGGCGTTCCCTCTCCGAGGATTACACCCTGATTGAGCAAAACTGCTCTGTCACAATATCTGCTGATAGTCGATAGATCATGAGATACAAAAAGAATAGTCTTACCCTGCTTTTTGAACTCTTCAAATTTGTGATAACACTTTGCCTGAAAGAATACATCTCCAACAGAAAGCGCCTCATCAACTATAAGTATCTCCGGGTCGATATTGATAGCTACAGCAAATGCAAGTCTTACAAACATACCACTTGAGTATGTCTTAACCGGCTGATACACATAGTCTCCAATATCCGCAAACTCGAGAATCGCATCCATCCTGGCTTCAATTTCTTCTTCAGAAAAGCCAATCATCATACCGTTAAGGTAAATATTATCTATTCCGTTGTATTCGAGATTAAATCCTGCTCCAAGTTCAAGAAGAGCTGAAATATGTCCATCTACTTCAACGGTTCCAGACGTTTGTGATAAAACGCCTGTTATTATCTTAAGAATTGTCGACTTACCTGAACCATTAGTTCCGATAATACCTATTGTCTCACCCTTTTTAACAGTGAGATTAACATGATTTAAGGCCAGATGCTCAGTGCAGGAATCACCTTTCAAAAGTCCAAGCGCATCCTTTAGCCTGTCGGAATTCTTATTATAAAGTTTATACATTTTTGTCAGGTCAGTGACCTGAATCGCTATATCTTTATCCATAAACCAGACTTTCTATGCAGTCGGTAATTATAATACGTCTGCAAAATGTGATTTGGAACGCTTAAAGATCAGTGATCCTATGCAGAACAGCACCACGACTACAATCCAAAAATAAGTGCTTGAGTAAAAATGCTCAAAAAACCACTCATCTCCATAAACCGCATTCCTGTAGCCATTTACTATATATGTCATAGGATTAAGCTTTATGATCCATTTGAGATTATCGGGAAGCATGTTAATATCCCATAAAATAGGCGTAGCCCACTGTCCTACCTGCAAACATATTGCCAGAATCTGTGTCAGATCCCTGAAAAAAACAACTACAGAACATGTGGTATAGCAGATAGACAAAACGAGAATAAACTCGCATATAGCATAATAAAATATCTGAATGGTATAAATTGTTGGTGTATAGCCATACATTATAGCTACCACAAGCATTACACCTGCAAAGAATACATGTATAAAAAGCGCTGCAATTACCTTTATCAGCGGTAATATACTAATCTTAAACAAAACCTTTTTAACAAGGTAATTGTATTCCAAAAGTGATGTGGTTCCATTCATCAATGCTTCATTAAAGAAGAACCATGGAACAAGTCCTGTTGTGAGGAACAAGACATAAGGAACATCCACACCCCCGGCAACCATCTGAGACTTAGTCTGAAAAATCCTGTCAAAAACAAACCAGTACATCAAAACAGTGACCACCGGTTGAACCAGTGCCCACACAACGCCCATATAAGAGCCGGCATATCTTTTTTTGAAATCATTGACTGCCAGCCTTCGTATAAGTTTTCTGGAGTTATAAAGCTCCACAGGCAGGACCATGAGCTTATCATACCAAACCGTAACCAATATCATTGACATTACGATAAGAATGCATGCACAGATTTTTTTAAGCATCTCCGTATGCTGATCTGCAAGTGTATTGGTATGCATGACAATTATCAGCATTAAAACTACTGCAATAGCATAGAAGATGCCAAGTCCAACCTGTTTGGGAAGCTCACTAATAATTGGCAGTTTCTCAGCTTTACCCTTCGCCATTATTCAACTCCGTGGCTTTTTTTATAGTCTGCAAAAGAACCTCTCTTGGTATCTTTCTCTGAAAGAATGAGTTCTGATTCATCCTTGAAAGGCCACTCAACGCCAATGTCGGGGTCATTGTACATAATTCCGCCTTCATCCTCCGGATGATAGAAATCTGTACATTTATATGCAAACTCCGCATAATCAGACATAACTAAAAATCCATGAGCAAAGCCCTTGGGAACAAAGAACTGTTTCTTATTTTCTGCTGAAAGCACAACTCCGAACCATTTTCCGAAAGTAGCTGAACCCTCTCGAAGATCAACGGCAACATCAAAAACTTCACCCTTTAAAACACGGACAAGCTTATCCTGCGGATAATTATTCTGGAAATGAAGACCTCTTAAAACACCCTTTTTAGATGCTGACTGATTATCCTGTACAAATTCATACGGGATACCAATCTTCTCGAAATCTCTCTTTGAGTAGGTCTCCATAAAATAGCCTCTCTCATCCCCGAAAACCTGAGGGGTGATAACCTTAAGGCCTTCTATTTCACATGTTTCAACATTCAACTGTCCCATTATAAATAAATCCTCCAAAAATTAGTAATCTGAATTTCCATCCGACACATCTGGATCCGCATTAGCAGGCACAGGAACATTATCAACAACAATAACAACTGAAGGGCGCTGCTCACTCTTATCAAAAAAATCACCGGCCGTAAGAAACCCCTTAAGGTTATCTCCAATCTGCTCGCCAAAATCGGTAAGAGTCGCCTCCTCCTCTTCGACTACAGACACCGCCTCTTCCGTTTTTGAAGCGCCTATCATGGAATTGATTTTGTCCCTGTTTACGGCATAAACCACCACTCCGATCAAAACGACCGTAGTGATGATCGCCAATATAGACAACCTGAATGCCTTAGAGTCCATTCGCTACCTCAACAAGATATTTGCCGTAATCTGTCTTCATCAAAGGCTCAGCAAGTTTAAGAAGCTGCTCCTTATCAATGAATCCTCTCTTATATGCAATTTCCTCAATACAAGATACATAAAGTCCCTGTCTCTTCTGGAATGCACATACAAAGTCAGCAGCGTCAAGAAGTGAATCATGATTACCGGTATCAAGCCATGCAAAACCTCTGCCCATAGTCTCAACCTTAAGTGTTCCGCGACGAAGATACTCGTTGTTAACACTTGTGATCTCAATCTCGCCTCTTGCTGAAGGCTTAACATTTTTTGCTATTTCGATAACATCATTATCGTAGAAGTACAGACCCGGAACAGCATAGTTGCTCTTGGGATGCTCAGGCTTTTCCTCAATTGAGAGTGCCTTACCGTTTTCATCAAACTCAACAACGCCATACTCTCTGGGATCTCGTACGTAATATCCAAAAATTGTTGCTCCCTTTTCTCTTGATGCAACCTCTCTAAGAAGCTTACTGAAGCTCTGACCATAGAAAATATTGTCACCAAGAACCAGTGCTACGGAATCAGTGCCGATAAACTCAGCTCCGATAATGAACGCATCTGCAAGTCCTCTGGGCTCTTCCTGCACAGCATAAGAAAATGACATTCCAAGCTGCTCTCCTGTACCGAACAGGTCTTCAAAAATCGGAAGATCTCTGGGTGTAGATATGATAAGAACCTCACGTATACCCGCAAGCATAAGTGTTGAAAGTGGATAGTAGATCATCGGCTTATCATAAACAGGCATGATCTGCTTTGAAATGGCTCTTGTGAGCGGATACAGTCTTGTTCCGGAACCTCCGGCAAGTATAATTCCTTTCATGGAAATACCCTCCAAAATAATAATCTAATCAATAAAACTTTAATTTTTTACACATAAAAACATAATATGTGCAATACTACATCATCCTATAATATAACATAAAACACCAGTGTTTATCATTGGTTTATTATTAAGTGAATTATTTATCGTTTTTGCGAATCTCATCAATAATAAACGGTGGTCTTTTGCGGGCTTCTTCAAGCACACGCCAGATATATTCGCCCAAAACTCCCAAAGTAAGCATTATCATTCCTGATGCAAACAAAACCACACACATTAGGGATGCATATCCGGCAATCGGAGTGCCAACCGTAAGCTTTTCATATATAGCGCTTATTATGCCTATGAATGCGGCAATCGCAAACAGCACTCCACAGATACTCATCATGCGAATGGGAAAATAGGAAAAGCTCATCATTGAATCCACGACCAGCTTAAACTTCTTACCGAATGTCCATCTGGAAATTCCAACAGTTCTGTCCTTTCTGTGGAAATATACCTTGGCTGATTTAAAGCCTATCCACATGACCTGAAGCGTAAGTGATGAATTCTTTTCATCCATCATTTCAAGTACCTTTATGGCCTGTCTGTCAAGGAGGTAGCAATCACATCCACCCTGAGGCATATCTTTGTTGATTGTCTTTCTTACAAGCCAGTAGTACATACCTGCAAAGAACTTTTTAACTGCACCCTCATCTCGCTCTGAGCGAATAGCAAGTACAACCTTATTGCCTTCCTTCCACTTCTCATACAGATCAAGAATAAGTGTTGAATCCTCCTGAAGATCCGCCTGCTTTGTAACAGCACAATCGCCGGTACATACTGACAGTCCTGCAAGTATTGCCGCGTGTTCTCCAAAGTTTCTGGAAAGCCTCGTACAAACGACATTCTTATCCCTGGCTGCTATCTTATTCATGATCTCCCAGGAATTATCACCTGAGCCATCGTCTACAAATACAATCTCATAATCTCCAAGTTTCTCGAAGATTTTCTCTTTCATATCCTCATAGAGCATCTCAAGAGTGTCTGAGTTATAGTAGACGGGTATCACGATTGATATTTTGCTCATAAAATCACCTAGTCCTTATAACGCAACAACAGAGAGCCTGGCATTTATATGCCATAGCTCTCTTGTCATAGTCTAATTTATCGCATTTATTCTTCGGCAGTCGGAAAAAGCTTGTATCAAATAATCAAAGCTTATCTCCATACATGCTGTCATAATATTTCTGGTAGTTACCGCTTGTAACATGCTCCATCCAATCCTCATGTGCAAAGAACCACTCGATAGTCTTTCTGATGCCTTCCTTGAACATGGTCTCAGGCTCCCAACCGATTTCCTTCTTGATCTTATCGGGAGCGATCGCATAACGGCGGTCATGGCCCTTTCTATCCTCTACATAAGTGATAAGGTCATATGTGAGCTTTTCTTTTCTGGGATCTGAATCATCAAGGGACTCTCTTAAAACATCGATGATTGTCTGTACGATCTCAATGTTCTGCTTCTCATTATGTCCACCGATATTGTAGGTCTCAAAAAGTCTGCCCTGCTCCTGAACCATGTCGATTGCCTTAGCGTGATCCTCAACATAGAGCCAGTCACGAACATTCTTACCATCGCCATAAACAGGAAGTGCCTTACCCTCAAGTGCGTTGTGGATCATAAGAGGTATAAGCTTCTCCGGGAACTGGTAAGGTCCATAGTTGTTGGAGCAGTTTGTGATGTTTGCAGGGAACTTATATGTATCCATATAAGCCTTAACAAGCATATCTGAGCTTGCCTTACTTGCTGAGTAAGGGCTGTGAGGATCATACGGTGTATCCTCATAGAAGTATGCATTAGGATCCTCAGGGAGTGAACCATATACCTCGTCTGTACTTACATGAAGGAACTTCTTGCCCTCTTTAAAAGAACCATCCGGGAGCTCCCATGCCTTCTTAGCAGCATTAAGCATTGTAGCTGTTCCGAGAACGTTGGTCTCAACGAATATCTCAGGATTTACAATTGATCTGTCTACATGACTTTCAGCCGCAAAGTGAACAACTCTGTCAATGTCATTCTCTTCAAAAATCTTGTTAATGGCATCTCTGTCACAGATGTTTGCCTTAACAAATGTATAGTTATCTCTGTTCTCAATATCTTTGAGATTCTCAAGGTTACCTGCATAGGTAAGAGCGTCCACATTTATAATACGGATCTCACTGTCATACTTTTTAAACATGTAGTGAATGTAATTGGATCCGATAAATCCGGCTCCTCCTGTTACAAGATATGTTCTCATTTTAACTCTCCTAATTTCTTATTTTTCTTTTAATGAATCTATAATATTCTCTCGCAGGAATTATGACAAACTCCTACAAGATAAAATTATAACCGTAATATTAATAACACGCAAGACAGGCAAAACTAGCCGCCTAATCCAGAACTTAATGCTCCGGATATTAACTGATAATATCTTTAGAGTAAAACAACAATATTCCACATATTATCAGAACCATACCCACAAGCTTGTTTCTTGTGATTTTTTCCTTAAAAATGATTCTGCTGAGAAACATCACAAGAATATATCCAACCGGCTCAATTATGACCACATACATATACGGCATATGACCGTAGCATATGATTGCCACAAGCATGGACACCACCAGAAGTCCATATCCTCCTATGACCAGTATATTGAGATACTGTCTGATAAAGGATGAATATTCCTTCTGTGAACTTCTTTTGAGAAGCATCTGTGATATAGAGGCAATAAGCTGCCCGCCTAGAGCAAGTAAAATGAAAGGTATCATAAGTCGTCACCTCCCACTTCTCCGTTTTCCTTATCTCCGCTTCTGGAATTAAGGACAATCGTTCCGGCAATAACCATCAGCACTCCCAAAACCTTGACCAATGTAACCTCTTCGCGAAAAATCAAAGCGCTCCACAAAAGTGACCATAAAAGAGTCATTGCTTTATTCGCATATGCTATTGAAAGCTCAAAGCGTTTCAAAAGCTGCTGCCATAATATGGCATATACTCCAAGAACCGCAAAGTCGAGCAAGTAAAGAAGTATAAATTCTTTCGATAAAAACCTATAATTCGAAACAAACTTACTTATAACCGTAGTAAGAGAGTAGATAAAAACCGCTCCCTGAAGAAAAATTATCGCCTTTATCTTATTTTGCATAAATTACCTCCGCAAAATGCTTGGCAATGTGCTTGTTTGCATCCTTATTTACATGAATATTATCAAGCAGGAATTCTGAGCTGTTGCCCTCATCTATTGTTCCATAATAGTTATCAATAAATGAAACTCCGGTTTCACCACAGGTATCGATCATATGCTGGCGATAGGTAGTAAGCTTACCATTTCCAAAGTCAACCCTGTCTCCATTTTTCAGAACGCCATCTGCATCGAAGGCATAGCAGAAGGTGAAGGACATGCAGACAATTCGTATAAAAGGATATTTTTCCTGAATCATTTTTATTCCGGAATCAAGTGCCCCCATATAAGTCACAGGATCCATCTTATCACCGGGATTCATTCCGGGACGAAGCTTAATGTAATCATCTGCATCATAGTAAACAACCAATGTATCTACTGTATTCATATCAAGATCACAAAGCTCCTGCGCATGCTGCTGCAATGTAATATCTCCCAAAGCCCATGCTGCATCAAGAATCTCATTGGTTCCACCCTGGGTTAAAGCCTTGGAACAATTGTAAAAACTGAATTTGTCCATAGCATCGCCATCACCATCAGGTGCAGAAAGAGCAATAGTGCTTCCGCCAAATCCTGCATTTATTACTGTTGCACCAGTAAGCTTCTCTATCTGTGCGCAGAGACCATCATCCGACATATCATAAGTGACAGAATCATTGCCAAGGACAAGTATCGTCTCCTTGCCATCATCCTCATGACCTTCTTTTTTCTCAGCCGGAAGAAGGAAAATCTGATCCTCTATCTCAACCTCGAACTCTGTAGGGTCTACATCAGAATTATCAATTTCTCTTCCCTTATTCCACTTGATCAGTCTGAATGCGCCAAAACCGATCAAAAATACAATAAGTCCAAGAACCACCAAATGTACCCAAAAAGGTATACCGGCTCCTGTATTGTTTTCTTTATCTTCTGACCTAAAATCTGCCATAATAACCTCTCTTACTTATTACCAGTACTCAGCAGAAAACAATCCATCAAAATCAAATTCCTCAACTATCCGCCTCATTTTTTCAAGTTCTGTATCGAACTCTTCGATACTTTTTACCTCATGTGTTCCATCTGAAAAGCACTCAGTCATATAGCGGTTTATTCTGGGATGATAATGCGTATAATCTGCATAGTTACCTAGGTCTGTCACTATATCTTCCATATTCTGAAAATAAAACAGACGCACATTATCATACTTCAAAAGCTCGCCGGCCGCAAATCTATACTGTTTCATGGTAGCTTCTAAATGGTTTTCCGTTAAAACATTATTCCAGTAAAGAATGCTGTAAGGCGGAAAGAATACGAAAAATACGGTGTCCGGGTTATCTCTTATAAACGGAAGAATATTAGTTTCAAGATTCTCCTTTGTCTGGGGCAAAAGAAGATCCTCATCCATTTCATCCTCTACAGGCTCCGGAGCCTCATAACCATGCATAACATAGTTGATGTTATAGTAATCATCAGTCCACCAGCTGGCATAAACTTCCGAAAGATCTGTCCCCTTCTTTTGAATGATGGGCTTAAGAATATATTCAAGTACCACATCCTTATTCCAAAGATACTTCACATCATTTATAGGGTTATTGTCATACAGATACATCGGAAGCTCATATTTGATTTCATCCGTTGCCGCTGTCAATGTAGGGATATCCAGCCCTAGAAAAACTGCTTTTACTGCGGTCTTTTTTCTTGAAGGTGAGTTTTTATCAAAAACAATGCTAAGGATATTATAATCATCTCTGGGATATGCACCGCTATATGAAAGCTTTAACGTATTAAGTCCCATGAGCTCCATAAAATCACTTGTATGAAAATTCACAGTCATAGAGGATCCGATTATACAGCTGTCATAGTCCATTCTCTTCGCCATTCCCGGATTCTGCGAAAGCTGATTATCAACAATATATGGAAATCCCTCAAGGGGTTCATGAAAATGAAAGAAAGGGTCCACATATAATACAAGAGCAGACACCAAAAGAAGCAGCACGAGGACTACTGCGGCAAAACGGAATATAAAGTTTTTGGTATTGTTATTATTCAAAGCTTTATCCTCGTATAATCAGAAATTAACGTAAAGGAAGCTGCTGACTCCTCCAAGACTCAGCACTCCCCACACAAAAATAATCCCATAAAAAACAGACAATCCCCACACCTTTACTCCTGCGACCTCTCGCTTTCCCAAAACAATCTCAGCGCTTTTATCCGCAAGCTTTCTTGCTGTTTTTCCACTAAAAATGAAAAATGAAGAAAACACAAGAATTATCCACATACAAATGTAATTACTCTTATTCCATGAAGGTATGGGTGTAACCTTGAACATATACCAGATTTCATTCATCATAAAGCACTCTGCAAACTTAACTGAAATATGCAGCCCCCTCCATGCATCAATGTTTACTATTTTTCCAAGAAGAGTAATCGCCTCATTCACACCGGGTGCACGGAAAAATACCCATGCGGCAGTTACATATATGAATGTAAGAGCAGTGTTAATGACTTGCCCAAAATTACTATAGCCACCGCCATTACCCATTTTGGTACTGTCTCCAGCCAAATTACTGTGCTTAAAAGTATCAATAAATAAGCGTCTTATCACCATAAGAATTCCGTGCATCAACCCCCATATAACGAAATTCCATCCATTACCATGCCATAATCCGCTAATAAAGAACACGATCAGAATATTCAGATAGGTTCTCAAACTACCTTGTCTGCTTCCTCCAAGAGGAATGTACAAATATCTTGTAAAGAACCTTGTCAGTGAAATATGCCATCTATCCCAAAACTCAGCTATATTTCCTGCTGTATAAGGTGCATTGAAATTGTGTGCAAGATCCACTCCGATCATTCTGCAGATTCCCTCTGCCATATCGCAGTATCCGCTAAAATCAAAATAAAGCTGGAACGAATAAGAAACCGCCACCAAAATTGCATCAAGCGCAGTCATAGTTGTGACCATACCATATCCAAAATCAACCGCTCCGCCCAGAACATCAGCCAAAAGTACCTTCTTGGCAAGTCCAAGCGAAAAAAGCATAAGCCCTGCAGCAAAATCCTCCAGGGTGAGTTTTTTATCGGAAAGGCTCTCCAGACCAGCCGTTATGCTCTTATAATCTGCAATAGGCCCCTGTAATATCTTTGGAAAAAACAGAATATAGCATAAGTAATCAAGCAGATCAAAATCACTGCTTATTCCCACACAAAGCTCTGCAATAAACATAATCTGCGAAAAAGTATAAAAGCTTATGGCTACCGGCATAGCCCCGGTGCCAAAATACTTAAATCCGGCAAGAAGTACAATATTTCCGGCTATGGCAATTCCCTTAAGTAAATCTACAGTCTTATCACCTTCAGCCGAATTTTTACCTACACTGGATATTTCAAAGGAAAAAGAAAGATTCCAAACAATGCTCAAAAGAAAAACAGAAATACTAAAAGCACCATATCCCACGAAAAAAAAGGCTGACATCGCTATCAGCCATAATTTCATCAGCGCTCCCTTTCTCTTCTCTTGAGAAATGAATCGCCTGATCCCCCACACTCCTAATAAAAATGCGGGCAAAAATATGAAAATAAATGAATAAGAATTAAAGGTCATATCTATTCACTATTTCCGAAATGCTTGCAATTTTCACTGCAACAATTCAGGATCCTCATAAATGTTATAACCGCCAACCGTTTCTACCAATGTAAGCCCCATATCCTCGAGCTTTACATCTATAGCTCTATCCTTGTACATAACAATATATCTGCATTGTGCCTGTCTTGTTGCTTCAAGAAGCTCTCCTGCATTAATAACTTCCGGCTTCTCAAATGCTTCATGAACAGCATTGTAGTATTGATTGTGTGGAACGTCACGGCCATAGGGCATAAGAATACTAGTATCGTACTGCCTCACAAAATGCAAAAGCTCAGAAGGAAACACTGCTCTTACTCTGGGTTCCCCTTCCTCAGGGCTTATCACATCGCAGACATCGACTACAACCTGAGGAATATGATAAGCATTTTCTGCCTTAAGCATATACTCATTTTTATACACTATACTTCCGCCGAGAATAATAATAGCACTTACCACAGCAAGACCAATCCGCTTATGGTCCATAAAAAGCTTGCATCCTGCATAAGCTATCGATACTGTCATTGGAATCATCCATAAAATTCGATAATATGTATCGCCCTCTTTAACAGCCGCAAAGACAATTCTTGTAAACGGTGCGAAAAATCCCACCAATATGATAAGTGGTGCCACGGCCATGACAAGCTTTTTTCTCATATCCTTTTCAGCAACAAGAAGATAGAGCATTGAAGCCACATACAGAGCCAGTAAATAACCATTGCCGCCATATAATTTGAATATGACCCAGCACTCCATGAAAATTCCGTACATCAAAGCACCTCACTTTAGAAAAACATACAAAACAGAAAGATAAATGCCTGTCGGAATCACAGACAAAATTGCCTTGGGAATGATCCTGAAATCCCTTGTGTAAATAAGGAGTAAAAATGAAAACAATCCTGCGAGACCAGTTCCGAAAACAATTCCCATTGAACTCATAATTCCGGCAGTCATATTGAGCAGAAATAGTAAAATCCATGTACTATTACGTACAATTCTGCTACCTCCGCCTGTCTCCTCATTCCATAAAAATCCAGGCTTCCTGCAATCATCAAACATCCACAAAAAAAGCCATACAACAAAGGGTAATACAAAATTTGAAGTCATGGATTTCCCCTGCCATGTTCTCATCATCAGAAATGTTTCCGCTGTATAGATTGAGGTGTTACCGAACATTGTAAGCAGAGATACAAAGATCATATAGATTGGAAGCATGTCCTGTCGTCTTCCCATAAGGATACGTCCAATCTCCAAATATATAAGGTATGTCATGGGCAGTATAAGAAGCGGCATTATGGTATGTGAAACTATTGTCGCATGGATACCACTCATTTTTGCTATAAAAGCAATCCAAAGTGTAAATACCGCCATAGCATGCCTTAGGTCAAGTGCGGTTGAACTGCCTGTATAGGGATGTATTGTATTCATAACCCCTACCTGCTGTGCAAGCACTGATTCAACAACATAATAGGCATCATCTCCATCGAAGGGCGCCATGGTCACTGCTTTATACAGCTGAAAAATGACAATCAGACCAAAAATCCCCCAATACAAAAGGCTTTCCCTTGAGTACTGAAATTTCATAACTCTGACGTCAGTTCGAGGACTGATCATTGCCTCGGGCTTAGCTCTCTCATCACCGGGAAAAAGCAGATAAAAAAGATTGGCTCCTTTATAATACGCCTTTTGTACATCCCAGATTCTTAACGCATAACCAATGACAGCCAGAATTCCTTCCATTCCTGTATAGGCTACAGAGCACTTGTCAAAAGCTCCATATTGTATTTTGAACATGCACCAGATAGCGATGACCTCAAAAACCGCAAAGGACAAAAGATATCCGCACAAAAAAGTAATACCTACTGTCTTTTTAGTACGCGGAAGAATTCTTTGCACCAAAAAGCCAATCCCCATAGGAACTATAAAAAGCCACAATATAAGAGTAAGTGCGGACAAAACCACCATACTCAGTTGACCTCCTCCCTAAGCATAGCCTCCAAATGTTCAGTAAATATATTTATTCCGGTAAGGTTTTCACCACCTCTTGGAATAATAAGATCTGCGTATTTTTTACTGGGTTCCACAAACTGCTCATGCATAGGCTTAACAGTCTGTGAATACTGTGTCAAAACAGATGAAACGCTTCTTGCACGCTCAATAGTGTCACGTCTTATACGACGCATAAGTCTCTCATCTGCATCAGTGTCAACAAACACCTTTACATCCATAAGGTCTCTTAAAGCCCTGTTTTCAAGGATAAGGATACCCTCAAGAAGTATTACCGGCTTAGGCACAATGTGGATAGTCTGATCAGAACGATTGTGAATTGCATAATCATATACAGGAATATCCACTTCCTCACCTCTCTTGAGCTTTTCAACATCCCTGATAAGAAGCTCTGTATCAAAAGATGACGGATGATCATAATTTAATCTGGATCTTTCATCGTAAGAAAGATCGTTATGTGCCTTGTAATATGAGTCATGGCTGATAACTACGATATCATCTCCGAATTTCTCTCTTATCCTGGTTACGATGGTGGTCTTTCCGGAAGCTGAGCCTCCTGCTATACCTACAATACAAATTTTCTTCATAAAAACCTCACTTTCCGAACTGTATCACTCATCGATTTCATAACTGTGTGATGACTCACAATAGATGTGTGCGAGCATTTCTCCGCTCTCATTATCATATGTAATTATCTGAACATCATCCTTCAGATAATTATCATCATAGAGAAAATTGTTTTCCTCATCCGAAGTAAGATACAACAGACGGAATCTTTTTTCAATAGGAACATATGTCATCTCACCCATGGAAGTTGACATATTCTCAATCTGTTCATAATCCACAGCCTCATAAATATTTCCTGAAGCCCTGTCTATAAGCATGAAATACTGCTGATGATTTTTTGATGCCTCATAAACCCTGTCAGTTCCCGTGAGATTAGAAATAATATGTGTAAACCACGGATCCTGAAGAGCCGGTGAATCTTCAGTCAGATACACGATTGCACTTGCTTTTCCAAGAGTAAGCTCATTTAACTGAGTCGTAAGAAGTCTGTGCTTAATTGATATTGAACGAACTTCCTTATTATAATCCTTGCAGAGCTTATCCCAGTTTGAATATGAATCATCGCCCCTGTGATCTGGAAGATCAGCATTCTCGCTAAACCAATTTCCAATGTAATCAGTAACCTTTTTGGCACCTGTAGACGACAAATGTCCAGGGTCGCATAAATCCGTCATGGGATCAATGAGCCCTTCCATCTGAAGCATATTTATATAAGGCACTCCATAATTTGCAGCAACTTCTGCAGCAGAGTTAGCTGACTTTATATCCTGCTCCTCAGCAGAAAAAGGAAGATATGTAACAAGTACACCTATCCCATCCCTCTGGCACTCATCAATGATTTTCATAAGATACTCTTCGCAGACAGTATGTTCCGAGAGCTTATCATCCGGGTTATACTCTGTCATACCATTGTCATTCCACTCGAGCTCATGCTTCATCTCGGCACCCATAAGAGTGTTATACTCGGACTTCCCGGTAAGCTTCTGAAAATCCTTCTGCTCAAGCTCACTCCATCTGTTGTGATACACAATGAAATCAAACAGATACTCATACTGAATCTTGGGATCATGTACAAGATCTTTAACAGCAGCAATCTTAAGCTTACTCAAAGGATAAGCATCCATATTAAGATGAAGCTGACTGACTGCTGCCTGCTTGAATTCCTTAGGCGTATCCTCATACATTTCATCTACATATTCATAATTTCTGTCCATCATGTAGCAGTCAACCACAACGTATTTGGGCTTGCAGTAATCAAGCGCCCTTATAAGCTGCCAGTAGCTCTCCTTAAGAAGGCTTCCATGACCACCCAGATTATATGATGTGATTCCGTAATCCTGATACAGATCAATGGGATTAATACCGTTGATCACATGAGATGAACCTATGAAAAGAACATCAAGATGATCCTTTTTTGCTTCCTCAAAGAAGCTCTTGTTTTTCATATAACTGGTTTTTCTCTCGGTTACAACCATAACCGTAAATAACGTAGCTGCAAGCAGAAAAAGAAATACAGCCGTCTTTATTACAAGAATAATTTTTCTCTTCATGATATGGTCCCTTAAAAGTTTTGGTAAATGAATCCGGCAGCATCATATCCGGGCCCCCAGATTCCGCAAGTAACAATCACTGTGACAGCCACTATATATATAAGCCATCTAAGCCAGATTCCCTGCCTTGTAATTCTCTCGGAAATTTTGATATCTAGTCTGTTAGCGATATCAACGCCTATCAGGATGCATATCGAGATCAGTAGCAAAAGAACATTCGGCCTGTCCAGTCCGAGTTCATAAATAGTACCCTTCGAAATGAACCAAGGCGCGGGTTTCAATATATGTAAGACCATATAAATTGCTGATGAAAAATCCTTAACCCTAAAGAATATCCACGCGATATCTACAAGAATAAATGTGGTAACAATCTTTAAAAGTCTGTGAGAAAAGCTTCCGGTCTCAACCTTAAATACTGTGCACAGACGCTCTTTTACAGGCTTAAGCATATGTCCCGCAACCTGATAAAGTCCGTGTAGCAAGCCCCAAATCGCAAAGGTATAAGTTGCACCATGCCACAAACCACTAAGAATAAATACAATAAGAATATTTATATACTTTCTCGCTGTTCCTTTTCTGTTTCCGCCAAGAGGAATATATACATAATCCCTGAACCATGAGGATAAAGAAATGTGCCAGCGTCTCCAGAACTCCTGAATTGATGATGCCATGTAAGGTGCATCAAAGTTCTTCATGAGATCAAAGCCAAGAATCCTTGCACAGCCAATAGCTATATTGCTGTATCCGCTAAAGTCGCAGTAAATCTGAAATGTATATAATATCGAAGCTATCAGTGTTGCAGTACCGGCATATTTTACAGGATCAGCGTCAATAGCCGACACAAGTATCGCACACCTGTCAGCTATTACCATTTTCATAAAATATCCCCAAATCATCTGAAGAAGTCCATCTCTCATTCTGTCATAACTAAACTTCTGAGGATTTTTGAACTGCCTAAGCATATGTCCGGCACGCTCAATAGGTCCCGATGTCACCTGAGGGAAAAACGAGATAAAAAGTGATAATAAAAGGAAATTCTTCTCAGCATAAAGATCCCCTCTGTAAACATCCACGAGATAGCCAATTGCCATAAACATGAAAAACGACATACCCGCTGCTGCAAGAAAGGTTAATCCCGTATACTTTGAAAGGGCAAGAATTACCAGATTTGCAATGACAACAACTGAAAGTACAGCCTTTTTCTTTCCACCCTCCAGCTTCTCTATAAGTCTGCCTCCCACATAAGTGGATACAGATGTAAAAAGAAGTACCGGAAATCCCCTGAGGTCAAGGGACAGATAGAAGCCCCAGCTCATCAAAAAGAGCCAGATATATCGGATTTTGGCGGGAATCAGAAAATAGATTAACGCCATAATGGGCAGAAGTATTATAAACTGTACTGAAATCAGTTGCATTATTTGACCTCATTTAATTCATTATGTATTTTTTGTCCTTACAGGACCTAATTATCAGCGACCAATGCTTTTCTTATATTCCCAGAAATCAAAGCCATTGAATTCAAGGTAAGGCATTTCACTGTCATCCTTTCCTCGAACCTTCTGAATAAGGTGTGCGAGGACTGCGGAATATATCTGCCTTCCTTTTTCGTTATAGTGAAGTCCGTCAGAAAGATAATCCTCTACTGTCTCAAGCTTAAGATCAAACATAGACGCATACATTGAATCCATGTACATAAACCCTGAAGAACCCGCAAAATTGCTTGCAGTGTTTGCATACTCACAAAGAGGTCCGATTCCCTTACTTATTACATAGCTGTCACCGATAAGCTGACCTGATCCATTGTACCAGACGCAGTACGAAGGGCTACACATGATAAATTTCGCATTAGGACTTATTTTCTGAAGTGTTTCAATTCCCTCTGTCAATGCACCATTGTAGGTATGGATATCGTTATTGTTTGAAGCATTAAACAAATCCTTACCGTTAATATAGTCATTGGCGCCGTACTCAATAACGTAAAGGTCAACATTCTCAGGCTTTACCTTCTTAAAGTCCTCAATCATTGCATATGGCTCAAGAAAATCGGAAGAGCATTTACCTGCAAGCGCATAACATATTCCAACAAAGCATGAATCATTGAAAGCAGATACATCATCGAAATAATCTTCTCTTCCAAGAGATGCTGATGTTCCGCCTATTGCAAGGTTATAAAACTTAACGTCCTTATCGAGGAGGCAGCATGTATAGGCCGGTATCTCGGAAGCAGTGCCTCTCGCATTATCAAACTGGCTGTCTCCCATGAAAACTATATCATAGTTTTTATCTTCTTCAGGTACTACAGGCTCTGCAGTCTCTGCAACTTCCTCTGCAGGAGCTTCTTCCGGAGTCTCTGCGGGCATTTCAGCAGGCTGAGTAACTTCCTCTACAGGTATCTCCGGCTCTACTATCTCTTCAGGATCAAAGGATACTCCTTCTGGTGATACGTTTGATACAGCATCTCCCTGAGATACAGCATCATCTGAAGCGGTCTGGGCACCGGTATCAGATACTCCATCAGACACTGATGCACTTTCCTCCACTGAATCAGCATTCTCCGCTGCATTTGCGGTATCATCCTGTACTGCGGTGTTTTCAGCGTTAGCAATCGGCCTTGAAGGGTCATCGCATCCAAAAAGGGTCATGCTAAGCATAACCGATGTCATTAAAATAGCTATTTTTCTTTTCATAGTTTCCTCCAGTCACAGCGTCCCCTCTAAAAACCGGCGATCATTTTCGTAAAAGACGCTTTTTCTCTGAATTGAGGCTTATAAGTCTCATCTCAAATTCCCTTCTGTGATTTATAGTAAGATTGTGTAATATCATACCCGCAAACAGTGATAAAATCGCTGCGAGCATGACAAATCCGCAGACTATAAGCGTAGGAAATCGCTCAACCAGACCGGTTTCAAGGTATTCTGCAAAGATCGGAATGAAAAATGCAACCGAAATAATTGCCAGAATCAGTGAAACGATCAAAAAAAATCCCATGGGCTTATAATCCCTGTAAAGTCTTGCAATAGTCATGAGAACTCTCATGCCGTCCGAATAAGTATTGAGCTTGGACTCTGAACCTGCCGGTCTGTCACGAAACTCAATGATATAGTTTTCAATCTGCATATGGTTATTGACCGCATGTATTGTCATCTCGGTCTCAATCTCAAAACCTGTTGATAATACCGGAAAAGTCTTGGCAAACTCAAAGCTAAAGGCCCTGAATCCTGTCATTACATCTCTGATATCACAATCAAAAAGACGATTAATACTGCCTCTGACCAAGCTATTTCCAAAATTGTGAAACGGTCTCTTATTTTCAGTAAAATATGTGGAAGATAATCTGTCTCCCACAACCATGTCAGCGTTTTTTTCCAGTACAAGCTCGCACATTCCCGGAGCTGAATCCATGGGATAAGTATCATCCCCATCAACCATAACGTAGCACTCCGCATCTATCTCGCGGAACATTCTTCTGATTACGTTTCCCTTGCCCTGAACATATTCATGGCGTACAACCGCGCCGTTAGCCATCGCAATCTCAGAAGTCCTGTCTGTTGAGTTATTGTCATATACATATATAACAGCATCCGGAAGCGCTGCTCTCGAATCCTTTATAACTTTTTCAATTGTCTGTTCCTCATTGTAGCAGGGAATCAAAACTGCTATCTTATCCATTTAAACCCCCGATTATCAATTATTCACTCCGTACACATAGATTTTGTATGGTGATGTGGAGTCCTCATAAACTCCTTTAATAAAAAGCCCCTTTTCAGTGGCGTTACTAAGCTCAATCCTTGAAAAAATGTAGCTGCAGGAAAGATCAGCAAGCGCATCTGTATCGATGTATATATCGTTGTCAGTCACTCCGCTATAGCTTCTCGTCGCCATAACAATTGTATCGTCTGTACCCGAATACAGATAGCAGCGCGCGCCCCAGTCATCAAAATATATTCTGGTATTTTCCTTTCTCTCAAGAGCCGGCGCAATGACCTTTCTGAATCGCTCTTTGTATTCCTGCGAATAAAATCCGAGATACCCATCAAGCGTTGATATGCCATTATATTCAAGCACTGCAGGATGCATTCCATATGCAACTGCCCACTCACCTTCGCCATAACCGATATCGCTTTTTATTTTATCAAAAAGGCGGCAGGAATAAAACTCTCCGTAGCTCAGCCTGTCAACCTCATGCCCGGTCTTAATCCTGTACGCAGTTCCGTAAGCAGTATCGTACAAGTCATTATAATGCTTAGAACCAAGAAGAATTACAAATACAGCGATTACCGGAAGAATTCTCGCAAGAAGCCTTAAGAAAATATTGTCTCTTCTGGCCATTCTTATACAAATAATAAATAGAGACGCATACCATAAAAAGGGACTGAAGAATATAGTTCTGTTAAACTGCCATCCGGTAAGCGGCGGTAGCACAAAGGCCACAAAGTTTCTCATTCCTTCACTGTAATATATTCCATATACAAAGCTGTTAAATACCAGTAGTACAGCGAAAAGATTATAAATGTCATGTAGCATGCCCTTAAAATCTCTGCGCATGATATATCCGGCATTCAGATATATGAAATACAATGTACATACCGGTAATACCAAATACTCATGTGCATCGTCAGCATGCATCATGCCCCGCCTAAACACATCAAAGCTCTCTGCCACAATCTGAGAAAAGCCCATAGATGCATCCTTCATCGTACTTCTTATTGTAACTTCATCGGAAAAGAGCATAGCTCCAAACAACCGATATTCAAGTATCACAAAGCCTGCTGCAAGAACAATAAGTGAGAGGCATAGCGGAACCGAGAGCTTTCTGTCAGCAATAAATCTCCAAATGATCGCAAGCACCAGATAACCCAGTATGAACATTCCAAAATACGAAAAATATGATACCACCGGATAAAGGAAAAGCAGGACAAAGTATTTAATGGAATCTCTGCAGAATCCAAGTATATATATTTTTCTTAATAAAAAGATCACCAAAGGTATGGATGCAAACGGAATTCCAAAAGCCGGAAAAAGATTAAGTATTCCATACGCAAATGCACAGATCCACGCGATATCTCCCGGATTCTCTTCCTTCATCATATCCTTTGCAAGAAGAAGGCATGACACAATAGCAATCACAATTTTCAACAGATATCCAAGGACATATGCGACATACGCAGGAAATATCATATATAGAACACTATAGAGATAGAACTCTCCCGGCAGATTATCTCTGCTTATTCCATTAAGAAATGGGACATTCGCGCCATGAGCAAAGAATGTCCCTGTGTTTTTCATCATTTTGTACTGGGCCACAAACAGGTCCAGATTGTCAGGTATCGCTATGTAGCTGTTCTCTCCCACTATCATATATAAAGCAAAAACAGCTAGCATAAAAATACTTATAAGGCAGATATACCACCTTGTTGCGATTTTTCCGGCTATTGACCTCACAATTCCTCCAATCGCTGACTTTAGTCTTCCTTCTTGAAGATACCCATTCTCTCGTGTCCTCCGAGCTTATTAGGATCTCTTCCCTCAAGAATAGCCTTGACAATTGTCATTCTAAAGCCTGCATCAATGAAGTCACAATGCTTACAGAAGGGTTCATTCTGACGCCCCTCTGCAATCCTTCTTCTAACCGCCATGAACTCCTCCGAAGCCCATCCATCCTTAAGACTTGTGGTAGAAAGATCAGCATAATTCGTAACTTCATAGTTATCGCAGCAGCAAAGTCCAAGCTTACCATTAGGCATAATCCACATATCCGTAAAGGGAAGAAGACATGTCTCCTTTATCACCTTCTCAGTTGCCTGCTTATTCGGCGCTGAACCCGCTCTGTTTGTAAGAACCTCTTCAAGATATCTCATCTGAATCTCAATCTCAAGATCCTTAAACTCTTCGGGATTAGCCTTAACATACTCATAGAGTTCCTGGATATTCTTGTGCAGCTTATATTCCATGCTGTAATTGTTGATAATAAGCTGATTGATATAGGGTTTAATTTCCTTAACCTTATCAATAGTGAGAATAAGACCATTGGTACTCATAAAGATAAAGCTATCCGGCAGCTTCTCCCTGGCATATTTATGCCTCTCAACTATCTTAGTATCAAGTAAGGGCTCATTATTACCATAAAGTGTAAGATGTCCCTTATATCCCCAATCAGCGAGCTGATCGATAATGCTCTTGTAAAGATCGTCATCTATTTTGCAAAGTGGTCTCTTCTCAGCATGCACATTAGCTGTACAGAATGCACAAGTAGAATTACATCTGTTGATGGTCTCGATGTTTACCACGTTTGGCATCGGCACTTCCTTGGCATTCATGAAGTAATTTATATAATCCTGCTGTTGTTTATTTCTGGTTGCAAACTGAAGCTTAAGATACGCTTCACTGGCAAGCATAGGGAAATGTGTTCTCGCAAACCATCCGAACTTGCCCATAAAACTGTTAACCCTGATTGGCATTTCATATCCTCCAAAATAATAACTACAACAGCGCTTATTATAACATAGGTAGTAATTTTTTCAACATAGCGTTTGACTTAGTACAATGGTGTTACCTATAATAAACTAACTGATTTTTTCGCATTTCTTGCATGGGAGTTGTTTATGGGGACTATTAATCTGATATCACTTATCATTTATTTGGGGATTGTCGTTTTTGCACTGTTTTTGCACTTTAAAAGCAACCAGAATTCAGTCTTTGAAGTAAATGAATTATCAGACGTAAGTTTTAATGCCATATTCACCTTTCTTCTTCCCATCTTCGTTATTTTAATCGGCTCAGCGCTAAGGCTTTACATGCTTTCCGCAATTCCTAAAGGATTGCATCAGGACGAAGCTTCTATCGGCTACGAAGCATACATTCTCTCTGAATATGGTATGGATCGCGATGGAAATCACCTTCCTGTCTATCCTATAACCTATGGCTCAGGTGGCGGAAGCCCTCTTATGATCTACCTCAATGCCCTTACTACGTCTGTCTTTGGCAGTAGTCCTTTTATTCTCAGAGCTCTGCCGGCTGTTTTGGGTGTTGCTACTCTTGTATTATTCTTTTTTCTTATAAAAATACTCAGTAGGGAATCTTTACGCAGCAGCAAAGCTAATCTGCATCTTCAGTATATTTCCGGCGAATATCTCTGGATACCTTTAGTAAGTCTTGCAGTTATTGCCCTTACTCCGTGGCACATCATGCTCTCAAGATGGAGTCTTGACTGCAATACCACGCCTTTTTGGGTAATCTCTGCACTTTTGTCATTCTCAGCCGGTGCATACAAAAAAGAAAAAGGTACCCCTTTTTACATGATCTCTGCCATCCTGTATTCACTTACTCTCTATAGCTATGGCGCCGCCACAATAGTTATTCCTCTGCACCTTGTCATCATGTGCGTGATATGTATAAAAAGTCGAAGAATGTCAGCGCTCCAAATGATATGGGGCATTATTGTATTTCTCGTGGTTTCACTACCACTTATCGTATTTTATGTGATCAACATCTTTGATCTTCCCGCCATAACAACTCCGTTATTCTCGATTACAAAGTTCACTGCAAAACGCTCTGTATTCGCCTCCGGATCAGAGCTTATGCCTTTTGTATGCCAGAATTTTATTGTGATGGTAAAGAACATAACGATTGGAAACTCCTCGGAGCAGATTCTGAATTATTTACCAGGTTTTCCGCCGCTTCTTTTATTCACCTTTCCCATGACTATTTTGGGAGTGATTCTAAGTATAAAAAGAACTGTTACAGGGATTTTCCTCGATCAGGTGATAAACAGTCTTTTCTTTCCTGTGTTTATTTTTGGCCTGTTTGTCGAGGAAGACATAACACGAATGGTACTGATTTTTATTCCGCTTACTTACTTTATGGCCCGTGGTTTAATTTTCGTAGTCAATGAATTTGTTACCATCCAAAAAAATGCGGACTCAACGCCTAAGCGTCTCTTCGCAATTGGGGCAAAAGCACTTGCTCCCGCGCTTTTCTTCCTTGGAGCATTTTTATTTTCCAAAACTTATTTCACGCAATACAATGCGGTAAATGCAGAAGCCTTTATGCCCGGATATGGAGAAGCCTGCGCTTACGCAGATGAGACAGTTGAAAAGAACGCTACTGTTTTCTCAACATATGAGCATTTATCAGCGCCTTTTATGATCGCTCTTTATTACACAAAAACACCGCCCAAGGATTTCCTTGAAACGGTGCATTATAAAGATCCAAATTCCGAATTCAGAATCGCTGATTCGTTTACGCATTTTAAATTTGGGATTCCGGATGATTTTACAGAAAAAATAACAGCATATCTAAATAGTGGAAATGTGTTTATTTTGCATAAAACACAACTTTCATCCTTAAAGGAAATCCCCGGCTATGATGCTTCTGCCACGAAGGTTGCTCTTTTCTACGACTTCATCGTGGTTTCCAAAGCTAATGATTAGTGTCTTTTTCTTCCGCTGAGAGCTTTGGAAACAAAGAGTATAAGCCTTGATATTCCGTAAGCAGCAAAGGGAAGCAGCGTAAGGTAATACCTTATGATGTAACGGGAAGACCCCTCCCATATCTCATGAAAAAGCATACCACCGAATACGAATAAGATCAGAAGAGCCTGTGGCAAGTCAAGGCTCTTTTTCTTTATTGTAAAGAGGCAATATATGCAGACTCCCAAATAGACCATAAAATGAGCTATGTCCATAATCCCTTGAAAAATACGAGACCAGATACCGTAAACAAGAGAGTAAGCAAATACCGATTTTGACTCCGAATGTCGCATTGAAAGCTCATAATTCCTGATTGAAATATGAGTAGGATCAGCCCATTGTGACAAAAACTTTCTCATATAAAACTTAATGGCATGTAAAGGTCTTTTACTGAACTCAGAGATTCTCTCTGATATAGCCATCTTGGCTGCCTTATCAGTCAATTCTCTGTCATAATCCATATCATTAAAGGTATTTCTGTTAAAACCGTTGTACCAGCCCCACTCTCCTTCGCCCTCCTGCATCGCCATAGCAAAGTAAGTAGAACTCGGTACTCCTTTAGGATACTCAGACAAACCTGCTTTCCCTGCGTAAATACTACCTATTAGCTTAAGAGGGCAAACCGCCATCACTGCAAGCAGTACAACAAAACAGAGATTGATAAGGCATCTCTTTAATAATTCTTCTCCGTTATTTAAAAGATATTCCAAAAAATCAACAAAAAGAAGAATTGCCATTGCTATAAGCGCTATGTAGAGATTGGTCTTCAGCATACAACCAATTCCAAGAAACAGCGCCGCTGACAGTTCGTCCTTGACAGCATGTTTTTTCAGATAACATATCTCAAAATATAGCGCCAGTATGCCAGGTGCCAAGGACCAAACATCATTGTAAACATATGTCACATATGAAAACAGAAAGAACATTGACAGAGACAATACATCAAAGATGTCACATACAAAATCATCTCCAAACAGCTCCTTCGTCGTTTTGTGCAAAAATATAACCGATACAACTATCGAAAGAAGGTTGATCAGCTGATACACAAGATAATTGCTGGGGCCGAAAATTCTCGATATTATCTGACCTATTGCCACATAGCCTATCTGAAAAGGATATACGAACATATACCCGCCTTTAAAAAGGCTGCTATAATCCCCCAGATCAAACGCATTTATTACCTCATCAAGCGTAAGTCCGTCCGTGACAGCCACAGCTCTGGAGGTAAAAATCAAAACAAGGCATAGAAGAGCTTCTATGCAGACAGCAGCCGGTAATAACCACTTTTTATGTGTTTTGGTGAAAAAATAAAGAATAAACCCGAATAGACATACTCCCACTATGAGCCAAAGAAAATTCTGACCTCCAAATCTTGGAAGATCAGCCTCCTGATCCGTATCATAATAAATTGTGGTAACAGAAGTTACCACAAGAATAAGAAGCGATAAAGCTGTAAATGGTACAAAAAAGACCATTGAAAGATTTCTGAGAATCTTATGCACGCTGACCTCCAATTCTTTTAGCAAGATCAAATGCCACCACTGCATAAATAACAATCTGTACCGCTGAGATTACAGTAATAGGAACAGTACTCTCCCTGAACAGAACCATGATATAAACAAGCGTTGAATTGACATTCATAAGTGCAGCTATCCAGAGCTTATCACGTTTTACCGCTATGCACAGCGCTGTCATTAGAAGTACAACAGCATAATCGTATCTCTCATGCATTCCGGGTAAGAACATACAGCAGGTCCATGCCATGAAAATCCCAAAATAAAGAGTATTCTCTCTCTTCTCAAGATATTCACTGTGATGAAGAATATAAACTGCAAGCACTCCAAGAATTGCTGCCGCCACTAGTACCGCAGGAAGTGTCAGAAGGTCATCGAAATTATCCAATCCAAAATTATAAAAGTTGGGATAATAGGATACCATCCCATACCCTTCAGTTGAAACCTCCTGTGTCTGTAGAAGGTAAGCAAGATAAGTAGCCTTTAGTCCTCTCCTTGCCAAAACGCATGGAAGTCCAAGTATCAGATACATTACAGGTATCCAGAAAAACTCTAAAATGCTGTACTTTTTTCTGGCAAAATAGAGTACCAAAAACAGTGGTACAAAGAAAATTGCCTGTAATTTAAACCCAAATGAAATTGAAAGAAAAACAAATGAAAGTCTATAGTTATCCTTCAAAAGATGATATATTGCAATCACCAGAAATACCACATAGATTGCGTCGCACTGCTTCCAAAGCGCTCCATTCCAGATAACAAAGGGTAAAAACAATGTTAATACAGCCCCGAATGAAGCCTGGATTTTTGCTTTTTCCCCGGATATACCTCTCTCATCAAGAATAATAAGCAGTATCTTTTTAATATAAATAGCACTTACAAACTCGGCTATCATTGAAAAAACAGCTATGGGAATATAGGGCTCACACGGAAAAAGCGAGCATATGGCATACATGACATTGTAAGGTACGTAATAGTCTCCGATATCTTTGGACAATCCTCCGAAGAATCCGTATTCTCTGTATGCTTCAACCCATGGTAGATAGTAACTCTCATAGTCGGGAGAAAGAGTTGTCTCAGGAATAAGCTTTACTCTGATAATAACCGACAAAATAACAAGTATTACAATTGCTATCTTATCAAGATTATTGTTTATAAGCCCGATAAGCCATCTGTCAAATCCGGTTATTCCCAAAGCCTTTCCGCTTTTTGTATCTTTATCTGTATTAGCTCCCAAGAAAACCTCCTAAATAAACCATAATTTGTACTTTTACACCATTTTGCAGCATAGGCCGATCATGGCTTAAGTACTACATTTTCTTTATGATAATACTCAGCCATAGCCTTGTTAAGCCAGTCTTTTTTATTGTCAGTAATATCAGAAAAAAACAAAAGCTGTGGATGAACTGAATAAGGCAAAAATTCCGCTTTTTTCACAGAATCATCCTTAAGAATTTCTAGTCGCTTATCAAACTCCCTGCGATATGTGGCAGCCTCACCATTTACAAAATCCATAGCTGCAGCAGTCCCGGTAAACAGATAAGGTTCAGGTTTAAGTGCAAGAGCTGACAAAACGATAAATGACACCCCCACAAACACAATTACCTTCGAAGCATTCTCACCAAGAAATGCCTCTTTAAGAAAATCTCCCGGCTTGCCCCTTTTAAGTTCATCTCCTTCAATCAGCTTGGCCGGCTTTATTACATATCTTATCCATCCGCACATATAACCGACCATCAGTATCAAAAGAAGCATCCCTTGCATATAAAAAAGTGCCTGAATTCTTCCTGCTTCAATGCTCCCCGTTGCATATATCGGGGGTGTAATACTGGCTGCCGTTAGAAGAAAGCAGAATATGATAAAAAGAACCGGATGATCAAATCCGTAAAATCGCTTTATTCTGCCTGCTGCCTTCCACAAAAGAGGAATCAGCAGCATCATTAGTACTACAACCGGCCATGTCAGCCATTTTCCAAGCATAGCATCAAAAGTATAATATATCGCCATAAGGACAGCTTTTATCGGATTATATGCTGCTCCCGTAGACCTTTGCGCATTACCCGGAGCAACAACTGCCAGCATCAAGCCAACAAGCATACAGACAGCAGGTGCCACAAGTCTTCTAAAGCCCGAAAATCTCTCAGCTATTCTGACAACTGAGTATTTTCTATACTCAATCTGCTTTTCCAGCGATGCATTTCCTGAAATCTTTGCGATAAGTGAAATTATCAGAATACAAATAGATATTATCCCGAGACTTAAAGATGTCATATAATTGGCTCCACCAAGAGCAAAACCCAGAATTGACACCAAAACTATTTTATATCCCTTATAATATTCCGCATTAGCAATTTTCAAGAGAAAACCTAGCCAGAAAAGGCCCAGTCCAAACATGAACAGATAATTTATAGCGCCGCTGTACCAGAAAAAGATCTCCACTCTTGGCAATCCTACCGGCATACAATGAATCATAATGAAATATATGATACTGGTTATACAGCCGGTCAGATGCTTCTCAACACGCAAAACTCCATAAAAAAACTGTCTTAAAAAATAACAAATCCCGACAGTAAACATCAAAAGAACAATCCATGTTCCCAGAAAATAGAGGTGCTCGCTAAAAACATGCGGAGCAAGTGCTGTGAGAGCATTGCTGAAATACACGCCCGTCCAGTTGAGATAATACCATGCCCCCATATAAACAGCTTTTGCTATCGCGACAAAAACACCTCCCGAAATAAAAGCTTCATGGACCTCAAACGCCATGCTGAAATCATCTGCAGACGGCACATTATATAATGACACCAGCAGTATGGGCAGAATCGCTATGGCGTTTATAACAAACAGAATAATTCTAAGGCATTTAACCTCAATATTCTTTTTCATGTATTGGCTCCGATTTACTTAATGGAATTAGTACAGTCTTTTATCTATTATTTATCATCTCTTCTCTTTACGTATCCTGCATACCAGTCAACGAAATTCTTTATTCCATCGCGAAGATCTGTATTCGGCTTAAAGTCAAAGTCTCTCATAAGATCATCCACATCCGCAAAAGTAGCCTCTACATCACCGGGCTGCATGGGAAGAAGTTCTCTGTGAGCTTCGAAATCAAAATCCTTGGGAAGTACATCATGAGCAACAAGCTCTCTCTGAAGGATATCCACAAAGTCCATAAGATTCTCGGGATTGTGATTACCGATGTTATATACTTTATATCTGTTTCCTCTGTCATCCTCATCCGGTGTACTCTGCATAACATTTACAACACCGGTAACAATGTCATCGACATAGGTGAAATCTCTCTTGCAATTACCATAGTTGAATATCTGTATTGTCTCGCCCTTAAGAAGCTTATCCGCAAACAGGAAAAGTGCCATATCAGGACGACCCATAGGACCGTAAACCGTGAAGAAACGAAGTCCTGTTGTAGCCATTCCATAGAGATTGCTGTAAGAATAAGCAAACAGCTCATTTGACTTCTTGGTTGCAGCATAAAGTGAAAGCGGATGATCCACCTGATCGCTTGTACTGAAAGGAAGCTTGGTATTTCCACCATATACGCTTGAACTTGAAGCATATACAAGATGCTCTACCTTGGGATCGCTGTGACGGCAAGCCTCAAGAATATTGTAGAAGCCTATTACATTTGCTTCTATATAAGCACCGGGATTCTCTATTGAATAACGAACTCCGGCCTGTGCTGCAAGATTCACAACAACTGCAGGCTTATACTTTGCAAATACCTCATCAACTGCTGCCTTATCCGCAATATCACCCTTAACAAAAATGAAGTCCTCATACTTGGAGAGTTTCTCAAGTCTCTCCTCCTTTAAGCGAACATCATAATAATCATTAACGTTGTCATATCCGACAACCTTGATATCCTTAAACTCATTAAGAAGTCTTGTGGCAAGATGTGATCCGATAAAACCGGCTGCACCTGTAATAAGAACTGTTTTGCCATTAAGATTAACATTTTTCTCTTTCATTACTAAATATTCTCCTTAAAATGATATAATAACATGATAGTTAAAAAAGTCCTGGAGGTCAATTTATGGGCAGAACAAAGCAAGCTGCCAAGAATATTACATTCGGTTATGTCGGACAGCTGGCAACAGCGCTTATGTCCTTCATTCTGCGCACAATTTTCATATATCGTCTTTCCAAAAACCTTCTTGGTATAAACGATCTCTATAGCAATATCCTATCACTTCTGTCAATGGCGGAACTCGGAATAGGAACAGCCCTTAATTTCAGTCTTTATGCACCTGTTGCCAGAAAAGACACTGAGAAGGTCAAGTCCTATATGCAGATGTACCGCAAGGCATATCATACTATTGCTATAGTGGTTGCAGTTATCGGACTGGCGCTTACACCTTTTCTGAAATACTTTGTCAAAAATCCCGAAGGAATAACCGTAAGGGATATGACGCTTTATTATCTGATTTTCCTTTTTAACACAGTCAGCACATATTTTGTTTCATACAAATACAGTCTTGTAAATGCGGAACAAAAAAATTACATACAGACCAATATAAATACAATAACAAAGATCATTACCGTTTTTTTCCAGATCATCATTCTTCTGGTTATTCCAAACCTGTACCTTTATCTCATCGCAGATGCTGTAGTTCAGCTTATCCAGAAGATTTTTGTAAACAGCTATTTAAACAAGCTATATCCCTATCTGACCGACAAAAACATAACTCCGCTGCTTGATGAGGAGCGCGGAGAAGTCTGGAAAAAGACAAAAGCTCTTGTGCTTCACAAGGTCGGCGACGTGGCAAGGCTCCAGACCGATACACTTATCATTTCCTCATTTATTGAAGTCGGTATGGCAGCCGTAGTGGGCAACTACACCATGGTAACCGGCACGATTGCCAATTTTGTAAATATTATTTTCAACTCTGTCATTTCAGGCTTTGGAAATCTTATCGCCACAGAATCCAAAGAAAAGCAGTATTCAACCTTTAAGGTTTATAGATTCTTTGCATCCTGGGTCTACGGATTTTCAGCCTGCGGATTTTTCATACTGCTGCAGCCGCTTATCTATCTCTGGATAGTAAAAAGACGAGGCCCCGAGTGGATGCTCGGCACTCTGGCGGTTTATCTGTTCTTAACAGATTATTATTTCAAAGGCGACAGAATCGTTCTTTCAAATTATAAAACTGCGGCGGGAGTATTTGAGCAGGACAAGTATCTGGCACTTATTCAGGGATTTGTAAATCTTGTTCTTTCAATCGTTCTTGTTCAGAAAATCGGACTTGCCGGAATCTATGTTGGTACGGTTGTTTCCGGACTAATAGCGAATGTTACAAAGCCGATCATTATCTACAAAGTCTGCTTTGACAAAAGCTCGGTGTCCTACTTTATTGACAGTGCAAAATATACAACCACCGAGGTCTTAACTGTTGTACCACTATATCTTCTTGGCAAAGTGGTTATGAAGGACATAACCATCGTAAACTTTGCACTTATGATCATAATCGTAACGGTTGTATTTAATGGCGCATTCTGGATTATCTATCACAAAACAGAAGAATACGGATATCTCAAGGGTATTGTATTAAGAAAGCTGGGAAAAGCATGAATAAAGAAACCTTAGAACAGATAATAAGAGTTACTGAAAACGACCTTTCTTCAATAAATAATTACACTGCCAAGGATGCTCTTAAAGATGCTGCGAAAAAAGCACTTAAAAGAGCCACCACAAACAGAGATCCCATGTTCTGGCCTGCCGGGCTACTGCTCCTTGGTTTGACAGAGGCAGCCTTTTCGCCATCCAAAGAAGTTTCTTCACTTATAAGTACAGAAATCAGGGATGAGGCTGTTGACCATGTGACCTCCTATCTGGACAGATGGCTTAAGGCAGGTGAAAACGTCTCTTATGTGGATGATTCTCTAGCCGGTCTGTCGCTTATCACTCTCTACGAAAACACCGGAGAAAAGCGTTTTCATCACGGAGCAATCAAAATTGCAAATTTCCTTGCTCAGTGCCCAAAGAACAAAGAAGAAAGCATTATATACAATCCCTCTAAAGGCAATGACCTTATATACGCAGACGGCGCAGGACAGACAGCCATGTACTTGTCACGTTACGCCTCATATTTCGGGAAAAAGAACGCTATGGCACTTGCTGCCAAACAGCTTTTGAATTTTCATGAAAATGGTTTTGACGAGCGCTCAGCTCTTCCCTACCACGCTTTTTCACTTGAAAAAGGCAAAAAGCTTGGCATCATAGGTTGGGGCCGGGCTGTAGGCTGGCTTATGATGGGTTACTCAGAGCTTCTCGCCAGTCTGGAAAGAGAGTCATTCCACGGGAATAACATTGCAAACGAATCCCTTTTAAAGAATACTGCCGATAAGTTAATGTCTCAGTATTATAACCTTGTTCGTGTTACTTTATCCTATCAGAGACCCGATGGTGGATATTCCTGGCTTCTTCCTGCCATAGATGGCGAAGCCGACACATCAGCAACAGCCATGATCTCATATTCTATGTCATCATGGCTTAGAAGCGGTGCTTTCCATGCTCACGCCAAAGATCTGACAGAGGACGTAAAAAAAGCCGTTGCCGGCGCAGGAGAATTTCTCCTTGCAAACACCAAAAACGGCTCTGTTTTACAATCATTAAGCAGCTGTGAAGATATTGCAGTGCACAGACAGGTTTACGGGCATTACCCATGGGGTCAGGGTAGCACCCTGGCACTGCTATCAATACTCGATTAGTTATCAGACTATTGCCGGAGGAAGCTCATCTGTCGCAGTCATATAGAATTGCTCCACCCTTATTCCGGCAGAAAGTGCAAAGTATCTAAGCGTGTGTCTTCCTCCCCGCAATTTCACATCCACAAGCGGCACCCATCTCCAGATATTCTCTGCAGAAAATCTCCAGATGGACTGTCCGCAGTATAAATCCTGCTCGGAATAGATCTTATCATCAACGCCTATTGTGAAATGAGATTTTTCTTCATCCCACATCAGGAACTTTCCCCATATTCTGTAGGTCCCACCCCTGGTCTCAATATTGTAGTGAAGTGAAGGTGCCTTCTTAATAGCACTTGTTCCACCCCAACTGGTTCCCACATAGCTTTCAAGAGCTTTTTCATCTCTTACATACATAGCAAGACCGCTCTCTCCATGAGACGGAGCATTGCAATAATCCCAGCCTCCGCCCTCAGTATAGGCCGCCTTGGACTGGGCAAGAGCTGCTGCAGCTTCAATAAATATCCTTCCATCTTTTTCAATAGAAGTATGCTCTCCCGTCGCTACAATCTCTCCTGCAGCCACAGGTGCCCCATAGTGTGAAAGAAACTCCATATGTTCACCTATCTCGAGGCAATTTCCCTTCTGTTTTCTAAACGCATAATAAACAGGACGCGGAGGAAGCTCATAGGCTTCTTTTCCATAGAAATCCCAGCAAAATCCCGCAGCATCAAAGCTGAGCGGAAGTCTTAAGTCTCCACCTCTGATTCCAAGCGTATTCTCACGTCTTTCCCTGGTATAGATAACAAATCTTGAGAATGAAAAATATTTATCAACAGCATGGAAAATAATTCTGTGGGATCCGGGTTTAATATTCGGCAGGCGAAGATAAAGCTTGTCTACGTTGTTCCTTACATTGTTCTTCCACTCGCCCTTAAACTCATCATTGGCATCCGATTCTATAACTTCCACAGGATTCTCATCCACGGATACTCCGATTCTGATTCTTCCCATGGCATTAAGCGAAGGAAATCTGTGCAGTTCAAGAAGAAATGCACCTTCACTCGTCACGGTTACCTCATAGGTAAGCGTTGCACCTTCGGTTCTGGCCTCAACAAGTGACCCTCTCTGCCTTCCGAGATTTGGAATGCGGACCCATGCACCGGAAAGATCTCTGACCATGTCTGCCTCTATTCTCAGCATTCCATCATCCTCCATATGAGGAGGAAATACTATATTGCCCTGTCCAAGCAGAGTTATTCCCCTAAACAGCTTTGCCTCCACAGGAATGATGTGATTTTCACCTGTCATAAGTGCCATGACATGAATCTCATCCTTTATGGAAACCACTGCGTCATCAGGCTTAACCTCTCCTTTTTTGGTCATCTGCTCTATCATGTCAGAGACCTGCGTCCAATCTACCTCCAGAAGAAGTCTCTCTTCACCGCTGATCCTGATGTCACCATGACCTTCAAATCCAACCATACTCTCCTCAGTAACCCTGAGCCAGTTTGGAAGATCAACCGTGACTAGGATTTCATTTTCACCGGCATTTGCTATCTCAAACCATTTTTCAACAGGCTTAACAAATGTTAGCGAATTTTCCTCATTCTGACATGTTACTATCAGATGATCCTCCGACCTCTTTATCGGAGGCTTACATGCCGGGTACATGGCTGTTCTCGGAGGCGGGAAATCCTCAGGAGTCATCACTCCATCCCACTTACCGTCAGCCATAACATGGTTGTAATAATAAAGCATACTTCTTCTTGCGTGATCAAAAGCAAGAGATCTTGTAGTATAATCGGACGCACTGTGGGTCTTTCCCTGCCTTATGCACAGATTACTTCTGTCGGCATAATAATACATTGCATAAGTGTAATACGCCGCATGGATCTTCATAAGAACAAGTTGGAAAAATGCATCCTTCTCGTTATCGGGAAGAGAATGATATATTCTGTTTCCGGTTTTAAACATATACTCATAGCGATGAATTCTGCTAACAGCCTCATCAGTATAGGCTGTCTGTGAGAATGCATCCACATCCATCTGTTCAACCTTGCGGACATTTGTAAGCTGGTCAAATTCAACAAGCATAGGAGCGAGCTTCTTACCGTGATGCCCACTGAAGGATTCATCAATCCATTTTGCAAGAAACTCAACTTCATCAGCGCAAATAGTATCGCTTTTCCCGATGTCCCAGGCCAACTGGGCATAATATGTAATCTGCTGTTCCAGCGGTTTTATGGCACCGAAGTTTGTAACCCAGAGCTTACGGATACCTTCCTCATAAGCTTTTTTCAACTCGTTTCTTGTCTGTGAGAGCGGAATAGAGCATAAGAAAAGGTAAGATGATCCAGGCGGAGCCCAGTATGAGTTATGATAGTACAAACCATTACCTCCAAGGCGTCGCTTTTCTATCTCACTTGGATACCTTCTTACATGTCCGTAATTGTCATTAACCCAGATAAGAGTAAAATCATCCGGAATCCTTAGTCCGTTATCGTAGAGCTCAAGTACCTCCTTATAGGGAACAAATATCTTCATGGGAGTATATTCAAGGGTCTTTTCCAGAATCTCTTCCTGAGCCTTAATTACATCCTCCAAAATCTCTATTTTGGCATCTCGAAGCTCATCCCCTTTAAGACCTGCCAGTGCCACCGGCTCAAACTCAGTATCGTGAATACCTCTCATTCCCAGAGTATATGTAACCTCATAATCTTTATTTTGCTCAACGGCTTCCTGCCAGTACTCTATGATCGCATCCCTGCTTTTTTCAGAAGCAGTGAAGTCATAGGGCATTCCGCCATAACCCTTCTTCTCAAGCCAGGGTCTCCATTCCTTATTATTGCTTCGCATGAGCATATCGCAATGAGAGGTTCCGACAACAATTCCCATCCTGTCTGCAAGTCTTGCATTCTCGGGATTTGAATTGAATGCATTAACATGCATGGCAGGCCACACATAATTCATCTTAAGGCGCAGCATGAGCTCAAAGATTTTTTCATAGGTCTTTATGCCTATAGTAGTTTCCCCAAGGTATCTCTGTGCCCAATGATCCAGTTCTTCCTCATCATTTATGAAAATACCCCTGTATTCAATGCTCGGATGATCCGATACGTGATAATCATCAGGAAGTGATATTTCTGTCTTTGGATGAATAGGTACGTCAGCCATAAAATACCAGGGAGATACCCCCAGGACGCTGCGGCAGAATTCATAAATGCCGAAAATAGTACCCCTTCTATCAGATCCGGCTATAATAAGCCTGCCTCTTCTGTCACGAATAACATATGCTTCTTTTCTTCTTCTCCCATGGGAGCTGAAAAGTCCGACAAGGTCCTCTTCCTCAAAATCTTCGCACACGCCAACAGTCCCCACCAGCACTTGCTGCGAGTCGGGATCGTGAACCTCCGTATTTATTTGAAGTACTCTTTTGAAATCACGGATCAGATTTGATACCGCAATCTTGACTGCTTCAGATTCGCGCTCACTGATCGTCACTACGACCGATGAGTACTGCCTGATAGTTATCCCCATCACTCTCCCCCCATGAGACTTTGGTTGCTAACATTTTTCAATAACTTTTTTGTTGCAATATTGAGCTATTCAATAAGAAAATATGAAACTCGTGATACTACATCATTGTATCAAGTTTTATGCAGTTTGTGTTATAGCACATTGCCGAATATTTCTATATAAATTGTGTAATTTGACGGATAATTAAAACTAATATTAAAAGCGATATAAATTCACTTGTACTTAGCATCTTTTTATAGCAAAATAAAAATAGTCACCGCAACAATTTTTTGAGTGGTAATTCATGGATAATAATATTCTCGATAAATTCGTTCAGATACTTTCCGCTACGGAAAACACCATGGAGGCAGCATACAATGCCTTTTCTTTGTTTGCCTTGGATCTTGGAATTTCCAGAATAACACTGGACATGAATATCCCGGAAACCAGACAGACTCCTACTGGTGAAGTCAGACACATCACTGTTTATCAGGGTGAGATGCTCTCTGATGAAGAGCCCGAAATTGTCTGGCTCGAGGAATCCCAACACACTTTTGAAAATGGTACAATCACTGCCCATGTATATGGTTCTGTTGAAACCAACTGGAGTCCTGATGAGAGACAGCTGATTCTATCTGCCATACGAATATTTCTCATGCATGTTGGAAGGTTCAGGCTTGTCGAGCTCGTTCAAAAAAGTGCACTTACTCAGTATTTAACAGGTCTGCCTAATTCAGGCGGTTTCCTTTCCTTTGCAACGCAAAAAATCATCGCAGGTGAAATCACCAAATACAACTCCTATTATTTTAATTTAAAGGGCTTTGGACTGATAAACAGGCGTTTTGGAACCGATGAGACAGATAATATTATTCGCAGATATGCAAGAACGCTTTTAGAATTCTGTAAAGAGGACGAAGTAATAGGTCATCTCGGTGGCGACAACTTTGTTGCACTTATCAGAAAAGAGCGCACGGGAGATTTCCTTAACCTACTTCAGAAGACCCCTGTTTTCGGCATAAGGGATGG
The DNA here is from genome assembly GCF_000423925.1 of Butyrivibrio sp. VCD2006. Taxonomy (GTDB): domain Bacteria; phylum Bacillota; class Clostridia; order Lachnospirales; family Lachnospiraceae; genus Butyrivibrio. The sequence continues at coordinate 162,663 of NZ_AUIX01000007.1, read as the reverse complement.
TGAAAAGATCCCGATTACCATAAGCGCCATTGCAGGTGTCTATGACATAGACGAATCCTTGAAAAATCCCGGGCAGATACTTGGTAGAAGTTCCATTGCACTTAGTGTAGCAAGGTCGCTTGCCAATGAGCCGTTCCTGTTTGTCACTAAAGAAATGAGTACTCGGGTTTACCGTGAAAAACAGATTGAGGACAGATTTGAAGACGGACTTTCAAACAATGAATTTAAAGTATTTTATCAGCCTAAAGTTGACACTAAAACCCACACTCTTATAGGTGCCGAAGCTCTTTCACGCTGGCTCTTTAAGGGGGAATATGTTTATCCATCAGAGTTTGTGCCGGTTCTTGAGAGAAACAGTTATTCAATCGGACTTGATATTTACGTCATAGAAGAAGTTTGCAGGACTCTTCGAAGATGGCTGGACATGGGGCTTGATCCTGTGCCTATATCGGTAAACTTTTCCAGAAGTGATCTCACCGATGAGAGACTTGCAGATCAGATTCTTGAAATAATCACCAAGTATGGCATTGATCTGTCTTACATTCAGATAGAGGTTACAGAGACAGCAACGCAGCGCGAAAAAAGCCTTATAACAAACTTCCTTAATAAGCTGGACGGAATGAATATCGCAAGCTCCATCGATGATTTTGGAACAGGCTATTCATCCCTGGGAATACTGCGTGACCTACCGGTATCCACCATTAAAATTGATAAGTCCTTCATTGAAAATGATGTACTCACTCACCGGGACGAAGTCGTATTAAGAAACATCATTAACATGGCAAAGGAACTCGATATTGAAGTAATAACCGAAGGTGTCGAGAGAACAGACCAGATTGAGTTCTTGCAGCGCGTAGGTTGTGACCTGGTCCAGGGATTCTTTTATGACAAACCTCTTGAACTTAGTGAATTTGAAGAACGCCTTAAAAATAAAACCTATGACGTTTAAATAAGCCAAAGAAAATTATTAATAATAAAAGCCGTTGTCATTTTTTTGACAGACGGCTTTTTTCATTATCATCCTTCTACAACTAAATTATTACAACGCAACAAACAGGATAGATAAAATAACCTGCATTATTGTAAATCTGATCACCACCTGGGTATCCGACCATCCCAGATTTTTTCTGACATGATCATGTATAGGTGTCCTTAGATTAGACATAACATTCAGCTTGAAAAATCTTATGAGTGTTATCTTTATAAGTCCCAGGCCCCCATCGATTATCAGCACTAACGATAACAAAAGATATGAAAACGGATGACCAGATTTCATAGCTATCAGTGCTATAAAAAAGCCAAGTGCTCTTGAACCCGCATCCCCCATAAGCATTGAACTCGGGGAACAGTTGAAGTACAGATACGCAAGCAAAACAGCCACAAGAAGCTGTCCTGCCGTTCCAAGGCTTCCAAGATTTTCCGGGAAAATAATAACAAATGACATCACCGTTACAATAACAAGCGATGCACAAAGTCCATCGACACCGTCAGAGCAATTGGTAACATTGATTGCCACCCATATAAGAGCTACTCCAAGAACAAAATAAACCGGGTATGGAATATTGAACTCATATGCCATCAGCTTTACCTTCGTACTGTTTTGTGACAAAAAGGTATACATTGTGGCAACAGAAAGTACGAAATCTATAAGTCCCTTTTTATATTCATTCCACGGCTTCTCGGATGCATCATCCAGATATCCGCTCAGCATGATAAGAAAAAGAAGGCCCAGGTAAATGATAAGCTCAACAGATAGCGGAAGAAACAGAACCGCTACCAGAATAAAATCTATAACAAAAACGATGCCGACTCCTCTAAGCTTGCCCTTCGACAGAGCTCCGTTTATCGCAAACGCCCTACCCTGATCCTGTGGCAGAAATGAAAATTTCATGTTAAGAGTAAGAAAAGTAAGCACAAATGAAACCATCATTCCTATGGCAGCTACCTGATGCTGTGTGAACATACTGAGTAATATCTCATAAAGCATTTTAAAATCTCCTGTTTTTATCTCATTATTCAGAAACTTGTCCGTTTATGATATAATTTTGCTTGGTATGTGTTGTTGTATGCAGATTCAATTCTTTCATAATTATCAGCACTTACCAGTCGTTATCATTATATTATCGAAGGTAGGAACTAATGGCAACTTTTTCTGAAGTGAAAAAATCTCTGGCAAATTATTTAAATCCATATATACACCCTTCCATAAAAGAGGGGCTTTACCGTATAAATCTCAAGTCAACTCGTGATATATCCTTTGCTTTCACCATCATTGAGCTGCTTGCTCTGATCTCATATTTTACATTTTTCAGAAGCGTTCTTTCAGAGCCTGCTGTTGTTCCGAGTGCAATCTATTCAACAGTTGTAAGCGCTATAACTTTTGCTATCGCGCAACATGGACTTAACAATTCAAAACTGCCCTTTAGCTCATACAGACATCTGAGCATTATTTATTATGTCCTTATAATAATATTCGGAATCGTAACTTCTTTTTACCATTACGCTCATGGCAATCAGATGTTTGTTTTCTTTGCCATAATATTCTGTCTGGTAAATTTCTTTCTCTTACCGCCAATAACAAGCATGATCCTCATATGGGGATCCTATATAGTGTTTTATCTTATTTTGTATGCCTATGACGGAGCCAAAACCATAAATCTTTTCAATTACGCACTGTTTGCTATTCTTACAGTAATAGGCTCTTTTAACAAGTATCGTATGCAGGCAACAGAACTTGAGCGTATTCACCGTATAGAGACTATGAACGATATGCTTCAGAACGTTCCTGTACATGACAATGTAACTGATATGAAAAATCGTTATGCCCTTAGAGATGACTTTGATTCTTACCAGAATCATCACATAATCGTCGTAATGCTGGATCTTGATGAATTTTCAAAGGTCAATGATGAATATGGTGTTGAGGCAGGAAATGCAATCCTGAACCAGGTAGGAAGCTATATAAAAACTCACCTTACAGACAGCCATTCCTACCGCTATGGCTCAGATTCATTCCTAATAATCCTTCAGGACATGGAGCTTAGTGATGCTCTTCAAAGGCTTTCCATTTGGGAGCGAAGCATGGCAACCCTTAGAATTCCGGAAATTGACAAGCCCATCCATTATACAAGCGGATATTCACACGGAACCCCAAGAGATGAGGATGAGCTTCGTATGCTTATAGAAGCAGCTGACCGCAAAAGGAGAGACTATTCTTCATAATATTTATTAACTAAATTTTTAAATTTTACTTTTTCCGTAATATCTTTTCTGTTAAAATAATGAGGATGTGTCTTTAACACATTTTAAGGAGGATTTATATTATGAAATTTAATAAGCGTATAGTAAGCTTTGCTCTTACAGCTATGATGCTTACATCAATCGTTGGTTGCGGCGACAAAACAGAAGCACCTGCCAATGAAGCTGAAGAGGGACTTTCCTGGGAAGCAATCGAGGATGAGACACCTGCTGAGGAGCCTGTAGAAGAAACTCCTGCAGAGGAAGAAGCACCTCAGGAGGAAATTGTTTCTGCCGAGATACCCGCAGGCATGTACAGAAGTGAGCTCACAGGTGAACCTATAAGCGAGTCACTTAAGGATCAGCGTCCCATAGCTGTTATGGTCGACAATGAAACTGCTGCTCTTCCTCACTTCGGAACAGCTGAATGCGATGTTGTTTATGAGATGATGAACAGTACACAGAACGGCCGTATCACTCGTCTTATGTGTATGATGAAGGATTGGGGTTCAATCAAACAGCTCGGTTCTATCAGAAGTACCAGACCTACAAACATTATCCTTGCTGCTGAGTGGAACGCAGTACTTTGCCACGATGGTGGTCCCAAGGTTCATATCGATCCCTATCTCAAGAAGGAGTGGGGTACAAACCATTTCTCCGGAACATTCTCACGTGTAGACAATGGTAAGAAGAGAGAGTACACAGAGTATATTCTTGCAGGTGATCTTGAAAACAATTTCTCAGCAAGCAATTTCTCTACAACATATAACGAGTTCACTCCCGATGGAGTAAAAGAAAATCACTTCAATTTCACTCCCTGGGGCAACGAAGTACATCTTGAGAACAAGGGCTATTATAAGTGCCTTGATGCTACAACAATTGACATAGTACCTTTCACACACAACAGCTCAAAACTTGTTTATAACGAGCAGACTCAGGAATACGAGTATTATGATTACGGCAATCCTCACAAGGATGGCGAAGATGGCGAAGTTCTTTCATTTAAGAATGTAATTCTTCAGAAGTGCACATTTAACCAGCTTGATGATCACGGTTATCTTATTTATAACTGTATCGATATCAACCAGCCAGGTTACTACTGCACAAACGGTAAGGCAACTGATATCGTTTGGACAAAAACAGGTGAACTTGTAAAAACTCAGTACTTTGATTCACAGGCTAACGAGCTTGAGATCAATAATGGTAAAACTTACATCGCACTTGTTCCCGCAGATACTTGGGATCAGCTCGTAATCCAGTAAACAGACATAGAAAAGGCGTCGCAATCAAAGCGGCGCCTTTTATTTTATCAATTCTCTGAAATCATCAGCCGGTACAGGTCTTGAAAAATAATAGCCCTGTATCATCTCACAGCCTATGGATTTAAGATATTCATACTGTTCTTCTGTTTCCACTCCCTCTACCACTATAGGCATATCCAGCTTTTTAGTCATATCAACTATTGTATTGATAACTATTTTTCCCTTTTCGGATGATTCAATTCCATCCATAAACTTCATGTCTGCCTTAAGGATATCAACGTGAGCGTCCTTGAAAGTATTAAAGCTAGAATACCCACTTCCAAAGTCATCCATTAGAATCCTGAAACCAACCTCTTTAAGAACATCTACAGTCCCAAAGAATTTCTGGTTATCTGCCACAAAAGCACTTTCGGTAATCTCAAGTTTAATATCCAACGGAGACAGGTGATACTTTTTAATTAGGTCCAGCATTATTTCATACAGATTTTCCATCTGCAGATCTCTTCTTGAAATATTAACTGAAATAGGCGGAACCAATATCCCTTCTTTTCTCCAATCCGCTATCTGCTTACATACAGATTCCCACATGTAAACATCCAGCTTATTGATGAAACCATTCCTCTCAAATATAGGAATAAAATCACCGGGACTTATCAGTCCATATTGCTTGTCTTTCCATCTTATCAGCGCCTCAGCACTGCATATTTTCTTCGTCTTGGCATCATAGATTGGTTGAAAATACGGGACAAAATCACGTTCATGTATCGCCCTGTCACAGTTGTGGAGCATATATGCCTGCATTTCAAATGAGTGCTCGAGCTGTTCATCAAAAATCTTTTCATGTTTATCATACTCATAGCGGATAGAATCCATCGCAAAACGGGCTCTGTCGCACATGAGAATAGGATTCATCGTTCTATCCTTGATGGGATAAACGCCTGAATAGAGAGAAAGATTATAATCCATATCCTCTCCGGGATACATATCATCAAGCTTCAAAATTCCCTGAAGCATCCAATAAGACCCTTCCGGAAAAAGTCCGACAAAATTGTCCTCGCCAAGATATGCCAGTTCAACTTCCCAGGAAAAGCTCTGCCTCATCGCTATGGCTACACGCCTTAGGATATCATCGCCTCTTTCAAAGCCAAAACGTTCATTTACATCCTGAAAGTCTCTGATATCCAAAAGACAAATCTTATATTCCATATGCGGATTCAGTATCAGATCCTCCTCAACCGCACGTAAAAAAGCCGGCTTTGTATATAGTCCTGTCTTTGGATCAGTAGGATTATCAACAAGATAAAGCATTACCAGATTAAATGTAACACCGGCTGCAAAAGCAGCTCCCATAAATCCAAAATCCTCAATTTTATGATTTAGGACAAGCATCAAAAAATCCAATAGCACAATAAACGTTATAACCGCAGGTGCATATTTCCCAAGTCTCCTCCTGTGCTTCCATGCAAGCGCAACAGATACTGACGCGTAAAACAGACTTATAAGTGTCGATATAACAATATAAGCTATCCTTTCAACAGAATCAACTCCCTTCACTTCATCAAAAAACACAAAATGATTTATTGGATTAAGCACGAGCAAATAGATAAACTCAAGAATAATTGGAACAAGGGATAATACCGGACTCTTTTCCTGATATCTTACAAGCCCTACAGTGACTTTAAAGGCGCAAAGAAGATAAGTGTTGAGCGCAAGAATAAAAATGGTCACGGTTGCAACATAGAAATAATTGCTATCAAGGCCAAAATATTTATCATAAGTACGAAGAGCCCATACCAAGACGATATATGCAATTGTCACATTTACTTCCAGATTAATCCAGACAATACCTACTGTACGGCTTATACTTCTAGCACGCATAGCAAGAATACCGACCGCAATAATCCCCAGACTAAGTATTGTGATCATAATCGACTCCCTGCGCATTCTTATCCAATATCAATTATACATGAAATTAGACAGTAGCCTCTATCCTATCTGTTTTTTCAGAATTTATTTATAACTATTTAACATTCTAACTCATTACTTAAAATTTATTGACTTCACATTATGCTATATTATTCTTGAGGTATTACTTTTTCTGTAATCGTAGGCCACGGAGATACTATGTCAGAAGATAAAAAGGTAATCATATCCCTAAAGGATGTAACTAGAGAATTTAATACCGGTGATGGTAAGCTTGAAGCTCTTAAGGCTATTTCCCTTGATATTTATGAAGGAGAATTTGTTGCTATTCTTGGCGAGAGCGGTTGCGGAAAAACAACCATCCTGAACATAATGGGCGGTATGGATCACCTGACAAACGGCACTATGTTTCTCGATGGAAAGGATTTCTCCCACCCCTCCCCGGATGAACTAACTGCTTACAGGAGAAACTATATTGGCTTTGTTTTTCAGGATTATCATCTTATGCCTAATCTCACAGCACTTGAAAATGTGACATTCGTTGCAGAACTGATTCCTGATTCAATGCCTCCTGAAGAAGCCATTGAAATGGTTGGATTATCTGAAAGAAAAAACAACTATCCATCGCAAATGAGCGGAGGGCAGCAGCAGCGTGTATCCATCGCCAGGGCAGTATGCAAGCGCCCTCGTCTTATTCTTGCAGATGAACCTACAGCAGCTCTCGACTTCACTACCAGCATTGAAGTATTGCAGGTTTTTGAAAATATCGTAAAACAAAACAAGACTACTGTTGTCATGGTTACTCACAATAATGAGATTTCAAAAATGGCAAACCGAGTCATCAGAATAAAAGATGGCCAGATAGCTGAGATAATTGAGAACCATTCTCCAAGCTCGGCTACTGATCTCTCCTGGTAACCACTGATCCTTTTTGGTGATGCTCATGAAAAAAACCCAGCTCAAGGATGCTCTTAGAAACATCAAAAAGCAGCTTGTTTCATGGCTGTCCATCATTGTTATTTCCTCATTTGCCGTAGCCGCATATCTGGGGCTTACTTACTCTGCCTACGGTCTTTCTACCGCTGGGAAAAATCTCTATGAATCCACGAATTTCAGAGATATTCAGATTTCTTCCAATTGTATGCTCTCTGAGGATGATCTAAACGCAATCAAAGCCGTTCCCGGTATAACTGACGTTGAAGGTGTTTACAGAATAAACGCAAAAATCGATGCCGGAGCCAATACTCAAAATGTTTATGTCACATCCGTTCCCTTTAGAATCGGTATTCCCATCATCAGCGAGGGAACATTACCTTCTGCTCAAAATGAATGTATGCTGGAAGAGAATCTTGCCCAAAAACTGGGGATTACATTGGGAGATGAATTAAGTCTGACCGACGAATACGCTGAAGATATTCCTGAACTTACAGATTCAGAATTCATAATAACCGGCATCTTCACCCACGCAGAACACTCAACCTTTGATATGGACGAGACTTACTGCGTCCTTGTCACAAAAGATGCCTTCGACATGGAAAAATTGGATAATTGCTACACTCTCGCCGAAGTCACCTTTGATCATTCAGCATATTCTGACATTTTTGGGCAGCCCTACTTTGATGCTGTAGCTGAATATGTAGATGCTCTGGAGGAACTGGGTAAAGAACGCGCCGGAGAAAGATATGCTGCTCATCTTTCTTTTTTGCAAGACCAGATTGATGACAGTAAAAAGGAGCTATCCTCCGCAGAGGGAGAACTAAGACTGGCAGGTCGTATGGTCAAATCTATGGACAGCAAGACCGGCGTTGTAATGTCAGATCTCTCCAACATGCTATCGGTTTTCATTTCAGAAGAGCCCTCTGAATACAGAACCCCTGATGAACAGATTAGTAATTACGAGGATGCCAAACGCTCTTATGATCATGCGATAAAGCGTGTTGATGATACGTGCAAGCGTTATGAAAAGATGAAAAGTAAAGGTCAATGCGACTGGTATGTATTTAACCGCAACGCCAGTGCTGATTACTCAAATCTAAAAAACAACGCAGAGAATCTGCATAGCCTTAACAAAACCTTTGCTGTTTTATTTGTAGTTATCGCCATAATGGTCATATTTGCCTCTTTATCAAGAATGGTTTACGAGCAAAAAACTCAGATTGGTGTTTCAAAGGCTCTTGGCATGTTTGCACCTGAAGTATTTTCGAAATACCTTATATTTGGTTTGTCATCCTCCATACTTGGCATTGCTGTAGGAATCATTCTATCATATACAGCATTAGAATGGGTTATCGGTCTCGGGTATGCTGATCACTTCATTTTTGGTGCATTTCCTTATGTTATCAGCCCTATCCCTACAATTGTAACTATCGTCCTTGCGATAATCGTTGCACTTACCTCTATTTACTTTTCATGCTCAGAACTCCTTAAAAAGTCAGCCAAAAAGCTTCTCGCGCCTCAGGCTCCCGATAAGGAGGCTGCAAAGCTGCGAAATAATCCTCTTCTTAAAAGCCTTTCTCTTTACAATAGAATGATCATCCTGAATATGCGCACTGATATCGTAAGGATTCTTGTCACTATCATCAGCATTTCAGGCTGTTGCGCTCTGATTGTTATTGGCTTTTCACTTCGTTTTAACATAATAGGTACCATAAACCAACAGGTAGACAAATACATGCTTTATGACGGCAAAATTGTCATGAACACTAACCTTTATGAAAACGCATTAAAAGAAGTATCCGATGCGCTTTCATCAAACGGTATCTCCTACGTTTCAATTCTAAGTAAAAATGGAAGCGTACAGATTGATGATACAATGGAATTTACAGAGTTTATAATCACTGATGATTTCGAGAGCCTACATAAGTTCAGACCACTGCCTGATCAGGATATTGATTCTCTAAAAAACGGCCTTGTCATAACCAATAAACTGGCGGAAATTTATTCTCTAAAGCCCGGTGACGACATAACACTTATGGATGACCTCGGTTATAAACACCCGGTAACCGTAAGCGGTATTATGGATAATAACATCGGTCGTTTTACAGTAATATCAAAAGAATACTATGAGAAAACATTAAATGACACCTATAAAGACAACGCATTCTTAATAAAACTTCCAAAGGACATGGATACGGATGCCCCAGAGGCCCTTATTAGCAGCCTCAAAGACATTGAAGGCTTTGAATCCTACAAACCTTCATCTGAAGTTATAGCAACCTTTGAAAGCCTTGTGATGGTCCTTAATCTCATTATTGGTCTGCTAGTCGTCCTGGCAGGTGTTATGGCTCTGTTCGTCCTTCTTAACCTGGCTAACATGTATCTTATTTCTAAAAAGACAGAACTGACAGTTATGAGAATAAATGGTTTTACAGAAAAAGAAACCATAGGCTTCTGTGTAAGAGAAGTCTACTTCACAACAGTTATCGGTATAATACTTGGTATCTTTTTTGGAGTTATAATGGTTCATTCCATACTAAAAAGCATGGAACAAATCCATCTTGCCTTTATTCTATCGCCGAACATTCCTTCCTGCATATTCGGAGCAATGATCACAGCAATATTTGTATTTGTTATTTATGCAAAAGCCATGAATGGTGTAAAAGATTTAAACCTTCGAGATATAAAGTAAAAAATGTTTTGCTTACAAAAAACTCCGACCAAATTGGCCGGAGTTTTAAAATATTATTTATCATAAAGATGACATCTTACAACATGTCCATTGCCCATATCCTTTGCCTTGGGCTCCTGCTCCTTACAGATACCCATGCAATGAGGACATCTTGTATGGAACTTACATCCCTTAGGCGGATTAGCGGGTGAAGGAATATCTCCCTCAAGGAGAACTCTCTCCTTCTTGATATCCGGATCAGGCATAGGAATAGCACTGAAAAGTGCCTTTGTATACGGATGAAGCGGATTAGCAAAAATATCATCTGTAGCACCTGTCTCTACAAGGTTACCAAGATACATAACACCTACAAAATCTGAGATATGCTCAACAACCGAAAGGTCATGAGAAATAAACAGATATGTAAGGTTATTCTTCTCCTGAAGATCCTTAAGAAGATTTATGATCTGTGCCTGAATTGAAACATCAAGCGCAGATACAGGCTCATCACAAACAACAAATTCAGGCTTTACAGCAAGTGCTCTTGCTATACAGATACGCTGTCTCTGTCCACCGGAAAACTCATGAGGATAACGATCCTTATGGTATTCCTGAAGACCACACTCTTTCATAACTTCAGTAATGTAGTCATTAAACTCAGCCTTAGGCACAAGATTATGCTCACGCACAGCCTCTCCGATAATCTCACCGATAGGAAGACGGGGAGAAAGTGAAGAGTACGGATCCTGGAAAATAATCTGCATCTTAGTACGAAGCTCACGAAGCTGCTTCTTGTTATATGTGCTGATATCCTGACCGTTGAAAATGATCTCTCCCTCAGTCTTCTCAAGAAGTCTGAGAATAGTTCTTCCTGTTGTTGACTTACCACAGCCTGACTCTCCTACAAGTCCCATGGTTGTTCCACGCGGAATTGAAAATGTTACATCATCAACAGCCTTAACATTTCCGGTAACACCGCCAAAGAAACCTCCCTTAATAGGGAAATACTTTTTGAGGTGCCTTACTTCAAGAATGTTTTCCTTAATTTCATTGGTTTTTTCACTCATTAGTTTGCACCTCCTTCCTCATTTTTTGCATCGCCAATTACCTGTTCACATCTGTAGCAGCTTACTTCATGAGTAGGTGATACCTTGTAAACACCGGGATATTTTCCAGAGCACTTCTCTACGCACATCTCACATCTATCCTTAAAATAGCAGTAATCAGGCATATCAATAGGATTAGGTACGTTTCCGGGAATACTGTAGAGCTTGTCTACATGCTTACCAACAACGGGCTTAGAATTCATAAGTCCAATTGTGTAAGGATGTCTGGGATCCTTGAAGATCTCTCTTGCAGTACCTTTTTCAACAACACGTCCTGCGTACATAACAACAACGTAATCAGCCATCTCTGCGACAACACCAAGGTCGTGAGTAATGAGCATGATTGAACTGTTGATCTTGTCCTTAAGGTTTCTTAAAAGATCAAGAATCTGAGCCTGAATAGTAACATCAAGTGCAGTTGTAGGCTCATCGGCAATGATAAGCTTGGGATCACATGCAAGCGCCATAGCGATCATAATACGCTGACGCATACCACCTGAAAGCTCGTGAGGATACATCTGGTATACACCCTCTTTGTTTGCAATACCAACCATCTGAAGCATCTCGATTGTTCTTGCTTTAACCTGTTCAGGTGTCATTTCAGGGTTGTGAAGTGAAATAACCTCATCAACCTGATCACCAATTCTGAAAACCGGATTCAGTGATGTCATTGGCTCCTGGAAGATCATTGACATCTTGTTACCACGAAGCTTCTGCATTACGGAAGCCGGGGCATTAACAACATTTATTGTTCTATTACCATCGTTAAAACGAATCTGACCTTCAACAGTCTGTCCTGCAGGTCTCTGAACAAGCTGCATGAGTGAGAGACTGGTAACGGATTTACCACAACCTGACTCACCAACTATTCCTACTGTCTTACCCTGGGGTACCTCAAATGATACTCCGTCAACAGCCTTAACAGTTCCTATATCTGTGAAGAAATATGTGTGTACGTTATCAAACTCTACACAGTTATCAGGATTCTTCATTGATGTAACATACTCAATCTCGGGAATATGTTTTCTATTTCTCTTTTTCTCTATCTCGGAAGTAATCTTTCTGTTCTCTCTTGAGATTTTTCTTGACTCCTTAGCCGAGATATAATTTGAATTCTTTGCCATATTATTTCTCCTTACCTCTTCATCTTCGGGTCAAAAGCATCTCTTAAGCCATCACCAATAAAGTTGAACGCAAGAACAGTAAGAAGGATAAGTGTTCCTGCAGGAAGCCATACAAAGAGATAGTTAGTCATGACATATGAATCGTTAACAGCGTTGATGATACTTCCCCATGAAGCAGCAGGATACTTGATACCAAGACCAAGGAAACTGAGTGATGCTTCTGAAAGGATAACCTCACCAAGGCCCATACTTGCAAATACGATGAGCTGAGGTATTACGTTAGGAATAAGGTGCTTGAATATTCTGCGGTATGTGCTGATACCAAGTGCATCTGCAGCTACCATGAATTCCTGTTCACGGAGTGAAAGAATCTGACCTCTTACAATACGGGCGATTCCTACCCATCCGATAACACCCATGATTACACAAAGAAGATATATACGTGCTCTTGGGCTTGCCTGATAGTAGTCCATGATTGAACCAAGAATCAGATAAAGCGGCATAGCCGGAATACAGTAAACTACATCAACAAGTCTCATAAGCAGATTGTCTACCCAGCCTCCAAAGAAACCGGCAACACCACCGATAATCATACCGATAAATACTTCAATAAAGACAACTACAAAACCAATAAGCAGTGAAATTCTGCCACCATACATAAGACGTGCAAGAAGGTCCATACCGTTTGCATCTGTTCCTACAAGATGATCCTTGGAAGGAGCTGCATATGTATCTATTAGTCTTGAATCCTGATACTTTTTGATTGTGTACTGACCTGTCTTTTTCTCAAAACGGTACTCAACCATATTCCCTTCTTCATCGGCATACTCAAAGGAGCCTGAATTTCCTGAGGTTTCAAAAGCTTCAAGCGCTGCAGCCTTATAATCAGGGCTAAGGAAAACTGCTGAATCAATTGCATTGAAGTTCATATTTGAAACAACCGCATATGCATCACCATTCAGCTCAACAAGACCATCACTGATGTTATATGAATTTCCGTCTGCTTCGAATGAATTAGCTTTTGTTGCTACCGCAACAAGTGAATTGCGATAAAAATCGTAACTAAAATTAGTTTCCTTGCTGTAGCCTGTAAATGATCTCTTACTTGCAACTGCGATTTCTGTAGCCTCATAGACGTCCGCCTTGAAGTCCTCGCCGTTGAACATGTAAATCTTTCCATCCTGCTCAAAATCATTTCTTCCTGCTTTTACAGCTGAATCAAACTCTTTATTTCCCTTAAGGAAAAGCTGAGTGGGCTCAAGTGCATACACCAGAAATACATCTGAATCCTCAGCAGCAGGAATAAGACCAAGCATCTCACCGCCACGTGTCTCAAAAACATATTTCTTCTTTGATACCGCAATAAGAGCTTTTGAATTAATATCTGAAGGAAGCTCAACTCCATCGGCTGTCTGGAACTGGAACTGATCAATTTCAGTAGCTCCTGCAAAATCCTTCATTACCAGCTCAGTCTTATAGAATACCTGACTCTCTGAATATGGATAGAGTGCGCCACCAACAAAAGTAAACAGGAACATGGCTACTATAATAAACATACCAACTATAGCAAGTCTGTTTCTAAGGAATCTCTTAAGGACCATCATTCCCGGAGAGAGGACACGGACTCTGTTAGCATCATCGAGATGCATTTCTAATTTAAATTCTACTTCTATGCCTTTTCCGTCTTTTTCATCTTTAGCTGCTTCGTCATTTACTACTTCAGCTATATTTTCTTTTCTTTCTTCTGACATTTCATCCTCCTCCTTTCCTTAGTTTACTCTTACTCTGGGATCAACTACTGCATAAAGAATATCTGCAATAAGATTTCCAAGTAAAATAAGTACTGCCATAAATACCATGTAGAACATAACAAAAGGTATATCACCCTGTACTACACACTGGTATGATGTATATCCGATACCGGGAATCTGGAACAATGTCTCTGTGATCATAGCACCTGAGAAAAGTCCCGGAAGTGATCCACCAAGAAGTGTTACTATCGGAATAAGTGTATTTCTGAAGGCATGATGATTAACCACTCTGTCCTCAGAAAGACCTTTAGCTCTTGCTGTACGGATGTAATCCGCATTCAAAACCTCAAGCATGTTTGTTCTTGTGTAACGCATCAATGAACCAACACTTACAACAGTCAGCGTAATAACCGGCATGATCATATGTCTGGCCATATCAAGTATCTTACCCACTGAAGTATAAGATTCATGATATCTGCCAACTATTCCATACAGATCAAGCCATCCAAGCTTAACTGATAAAACATATTTCAAAATCGTCGCAAAGAAAAAGCTCGGAAGCGAAATTCCGATAAGTGCGATAACCGTTACGGTATAGTCTGTTGCAGAGTACTGTTTTCTTGCAGCAGCAACACCGGCAGGTATTGCGATTATAATCTCCAAAATAAAAGTTACAAGTCCAAGTGCAAATGAATACCAGATAACACTCGCAAACTTCTTAAGAACAGGTTGATTCCAAAACCATGAATCACCAAAATCAAGTCTGGCCGCTCTTGACGCCCACTTGAAATATCCCTGGATTACCCCCGTGTCCAAGCCATATTGTGCATTGAGCTGTTCCACCCACTCAGAGTAGCTCTTAGCACCGGGCTTTGTTGACAAAGCCATTGCCTGCTGTTCAACGTATGATGTAGGCATACATCTCATGATTGTATAAATAATCATAGATACGAAAAACAGTAATACTACTGATATGAGTAGACGTTTTAGTATGAACTTCTTCATTGTTGTCTATACTCCTTCTATTGTTAAATATCTTCTACCTGTAAATTTTTCGCATTCCTCGGGGAGTAATGCAATCTATATAAAAATTTCGCTATGCGAAACATATTTTTCGAAATCAGCTTTTTTCTATATAAATTGAAAAGTCAATTCTCTGTCAGTTTAAAGTCATGAAGTATTCCACAACATAACATGTCCGTGGAAGCCATATAGGCCCCCACGGACAAAGTTACGTGCATTTCAATTTTAAAACACGAATTACTTAGTCATAAGCTTCTCAATTCCATCGTGAGCACTTGTGCTTGCAAAGAAGTGGAAGTATGTTGTCTGATCCTGAAGCATTTCAGAATTATCAACATCAACACGCTCTACAGAGTAGATAGAGCACTGCTGTCTCTGATAAACCGGAATTTCAACTGCATAATCAACGATATAATCAAGAGCTTCTTTATAAATTGCTTTACGAACTGACTGATCAGTTGTTGAACGAGCTTCAACTACAAGGTCATCAAGTTCCTTCTGGTTGATTCTGTACATGTATGCAGAACCACCTTCTGAGTGATAAATCTGATACATATCAGGATCGATTGATGAGCCCCATGCTGCACACCAGATCTCTGCTGTGCCACCTTCAGTTGCTGACCAGAGAACTGAAGAATCTGAAAGGTCATTGATAATAAGGTCAAAGCCAATTTTTGCAAGGTCTTCCTTAGCTGCTGTAAGGATACCGAATGAAGGGTGATCACCTGAACCATCTGCAGGAATCATAGCCTCGTATGAAAGCTTAGCACCTGCAGGAGCTGCAGTAAGCTTACCATCTTCTACTGTATAACCAGCCTTCTCAAAGAAGCCAAGTGCTGCCTGAAGAGCTGCATCATACTTCTCATCCTCACTCATGCCATCTGTATAGATGTCGTTTCCATCAGCATCAACAGAGAAAGCAACCTTGTAATCAGGGTCTGAAGCCTGAGGTGCTGCCCATGATGTGTTAGAAATAGGATAGTTAATAACATTAGCTGCATCGCCATAGTAAGAATCAATAACAACATCACGGTGTACAGCAAGAACAGTTGCTATAGCCTTACGGAGAGCCTTTGACTCATCACTTGAAGGATCGTCGCCAACCTTAACGTTCTCAGAGTTCATTCCAATGTAACCATAACCATTGTTATCAACAAGTGATGTAGCAATCTTATCACCTATAAGCTCACCATTTGAGTTGTCACCTGCAATCTGCTCAAGTGTTGACTTATTTGCTGAAGGCTCAGCAACATCAATTGTACCCTGAACGACAGCGGGTTCAGCATCAGCCTGCTGAGTAACCTTCATCTGAACGTCCTTTATGATAGGAGCGCCAAGATAATAGCTATCATTTGCTGTGAAGTAAACAATCTTGTTCTCATACTTCTGGAATACATAAGGGCCAGCTCCAAGAGGCTCTGTTGTCTTAGCTCTTACAGTTGAAAGATCACCCTTTGAAAATCCGAACTTGTTGTTATCATAATCGTACTCAGCCTTATCACCATAGTAGTGAAGAGGAGCAATCTCTACAGGAAGTGAATAGATAGCTGTTGCATCAAGCTTATCCATATGTACTACCATTGAGTAGTCGCCTGTCTTCTCGATACCTGTGATAGAAGTTGCAGAATCACCTGTCTCGATTGAATTCTTGTAATCATCACTGAGCATATCAAGAATGCCGTCACCAGCCTTCTCAGCATCAGCAGCTGCCATAACGTCTCCATCATATGCAGCAATAATCTCATTCCAGAAATCATCTACTGTAGGAGCCTGGCCACCCTTAACATCGAAAGTAGCACCTGAAGGAGCTGTAAGAACGCCACCCTCTGCTTTACCATAGCCCCAGTTAGCCATAGCATTTGCAATAGGATCCTTTGCAACATCTTCATCTGATGAAACTGCGCCGTTTGCTGTGCAGTAATCAGCGATGTCATTTATAAACTGCTCTTTAGCTGCAGGGAAATCTGTCTCCCAGAACTTCTTCTGCTGGTCTTCTGTGAAGTATGTGAAATCTGTGTTATCCTCACCAGCCTTAACAAGAAGGTTGAAAAGTGTATCAGATCCACTTCTGTAAGCTTCCATACCATTGATAGGAAGTGCATTGAACGATGAAGGTCCATCATAAGAAGGATCTGCAAGTACATACATTGAGAAAATTACATCATCTATAGTGATAGGCTCACCATCTGAGAATGTAAGATCATCACGAAGCTCAAATGCATAATCAACTGTACCATCCTCGTTCTCTGTAACCTCACAGTTTGCGGGTCCCTTGTACTCATAGCTGTTACCATCATATTCCTTGGTCTCACCCTCGATACCGTTCATGATGATCTCACCCATACGATCAACCTTAAGAAGCGGTAAAGAAGTCATCTGCTCAACGTTGATATCATAAGCAGAATTTGCGAAGAAAGGACTGAATTTCTCAGAAAACTCTGACTCACCAATTACAAGGGGAGCACCGCTTCCTGTATTCTCCGTGGTCTCTGTTGCTTCTTCTGTAGATTCAGCCTCAGTAGCGTCAGAACTTTCCTCAGCCGCTTCTGCAGTAGAAGCTTCTGCAGTAGACTCTGTTGTTTCTGCAGAATCAGTTGCAGGCTCATTGCTTGCAGTGTTACCGCCACAACCAACTGCGCTGGCAACCATTGTTCCGGCAAGTCCTAATGCCAGAAATTTGCCTAACTTTTTCATTTTGCCCTCCATTCCGGGGTTTTTCTTCCCCCCAAATATTTATGTGCATCCACTTTAGTGGTTGTCACCAAATATTCCTTCATCAGAAAGTATATAGGACATAAAAAACACTTTCTAATAGACATATCTTATTACTTAATATAACAAGAAGTTATCATCAGTTAATCCAGTTTCTGAACTGAGATTCCGGAAAATTTCCTATTATAGTATCCGGCAAACAAACATGCCACAACAATTACAGGCACATGTAAAACCAGGTATGTCAGTTCACGAACCACATCATACTGACCATGCCTGATAATGAGATATATAACATCACAAATAGCACTTACAACAGCCAGCACAATAACCGCTATACCGCAAAAATGCATGCGACCTACGCCCTTATCATATTGCTCTCTGGTCATCCTTGGAGTTGCTCCTACATATTCCATTATTCCAATAAGGAAGAAAAGCACAGGAAGGAACTGAATAAAATAAGGAAGAACCACCCACAGTGTACGTGAAGATGTCTGATTAACTAATCCCTGAACAATCAGAGAAGCAAACATTCCGACGCCGAACAATATGCAGGGCAGATAGGTCTTCTTTTTTTCAGTTTCATCATAAGGAAGCACATAGATATCCCCTTTATAGAAGAATCTGTCGCGGAACCTCCCTTTTTTATCCACCTCGGGAAAGTGATCATAATCTCCCTTGTATGGATTATTCAGAATACTCATGACCCCAAAATCCTATTTCAGCTTATAGATAGAATAAGCGTTCCAATCTTACACCTCGCAAGTAGGAACGCCGTTGTTCTAAATGTAAGCATTACATTATTAATCAATAAAATATCATAACCGAGATTAAATTATATCAAAAAGTTAAAATAAGTCAAGCACTGACGCACTTTTGTCTTTGTGTGGCGGACACTCTGTCGATTTAAAGTGGCGTCACGGAAACGCGATAAATTTCGCATTTTCTTATTTTCTGAGTACTATTGCTTTCCAAATAAACTTTATATTTGACTCAAAGTATCTCTTGAAAAGACGTTTAGGGTCCTGGAATAGTCTGTAAAGCCATTCCATGCCGATTTTTCTTACCCATCTTGGTGCTCGCTTGATATTTCCGGCAAAGAAATTGAACCCGGCCCCAACACCAAGCATTGCTCCATGAATGCGTCCCTCATGTGCAGCCATCCACTTTTCCTGCTTAGGAGCCCCAAGGCCTATCCATATCAGATCAGCTCCGGAAGCATTGAGCATATCAACTATCTCTTCATCCTCTTCCTTAGTAAGCTCTCTGAACGGCGGAGAATAGAAACCTCTTATATCCATACCGGGAAATCTCTCCAGAAGTTTTTTCTTTAACAGTTCAATAGTTTCCTCAGAAGATCCATAAAAGAAGTGTGAAATTTTGCCATCCATGGTCGCATTGAACATCACTTCCATAAAATCAGGACCTGCAATTCTCTCAGCTTTCACATATCCTGCCTTTTGAATCATATTAACAATGGGCTGTCCATCAGGGAAAGTTAATGCAGAGGAATTCTGAATCTTCATATACTCAGAATCTTCGCTGGCTTCGACTGTAGTATGAACATTACAAAAGCAAATGTATTTTCCATAGAAATTCTTCAGATGCGTTCTGACATATAAAACTGCATTTTCAACGTTGGATACGGCAAAATCAATCCCAAGGACTCTGCAGCGTTTTGCCATTGCAGAAAAATATGTTGCCTGATAATATCCTATTCCCCTTAACAGGTTCTGAGTGATCCACTGCCCGTCCAAAGACAGTCCAAAATATGTATTGATTCCGACATCACCCAGTCTTTTCACTATATCGCTTCTTACAAAGCCCGCTATATCCAGCTTGTCAGGAACGCAAATAAATGCATCTGTACAGCCGGCATCCTTCACGTACTTTATAAGTTCGTTTCTTTTCCTTGCTACCTCATCATCTTCCGATAATCTTAACCCATTCTTCGGATACGCCTCATCAAGACTGTGAACTCCTTCCAGTGAAAACTCCAGTCCAAGATCATTTTGGAGATGTACTCTTGCCGACTCAATATCCTCAGAATACACAAGCGCAGCGAGCTTTCTTCTGTGAATTTCCGGATTGCCGTTCTTGATCAGAACACCTCTGTAGACCATTCGGAATATTAGCACAAAAAGAAAATTGGTAATAACAAGAATTCCCATGGCAATCCTTGATACCCTATTAGTGTTTTTAGTAACCATTAGTACTATCAGTAAAAACACAAACAGGATTGCCTGACTTTTGAACACTTCCACAAAGACTTCAAGCGGATCGCAGTCCTCTATGGGTTTGTAATCCAATCGTCTGCCTCTATATACTGTGACAAGTGTTGCAAACAATATCTCCATAATAAACAGCATGGAGTAAAGGGGAATCATCCAATCCTTTTTGAAATACCAGTTAAAGCGCAGAGTAATCATCAAAACATAAGACAGCGCCAATGAAACCCCATCTACAAATAATAGTATTCTTTTTCTTTTATGTGAGCGTGACAAGCTCATAACAAGCGCCCCTTATCCTTTGTTTATCGAAAAATCCATTTAATTGAAACATCTGTGGATAATATCAATAACTACATCCTGTTCCTGTTCAGTCATTTTTATATCTGAAGGAAGACACAAACCTCTATCAAAAATGTCCATACTGATATCTACAGCATTACCCTCATCAATATATGCATTACTTCTACCGCGAAGTATGCCCTCGATAGTTACAAAGCTATTATTCCTATATATGGGTTGCATATGCATAGGCTTCCATATAGGTCTTGCGTCTGCATTAAAAGCGGCCAGTGTTTCAAAGATTTCTGTCGGACATGATTTACCCGGCTCAGTCTTATAAAGAGCCTTCCTTTCAGATCTGACCTGTTCACACATAGCTTCCCTATCTATCAATAAACAGCTGAGCCAATAGTTGGGCTCTGTGTTCTGCGGGATAGGATTCATTGTAACCGGTAAATCCTTTAATCCTTCTCTATATCTTTCATAAACCTTTTTCTTAAGTGCAATATGCTCATCAAGGTACGGAAGCTGTCCTCTGACAATACCGGCAACAATATTGGACATGCGATAGTTATATCCAAGCTCCTCATGCTGATACCACTGCGCATCCTCTCTTGCCTGTGTGCTGAGCTTTCTCACCTTATGGCAGTCAAATTCTGAATCTGTAAGGAAAAGTCCTCCTGCACTGCCTGTGATTATCTTGTTACCGTTAAAGGAGATAATGCTATAGTCTCCGAATTTCCCTGTCTGTATTCCATTATATGTAGCGCCAAAGGACTCCGCAGCATCTTCAACTATGATTGCTCCGTGTCTGTCTGCTATTTCTCTGATTTCACTTATTTTTCCGGGAGTTCCGTACAGATAAGCCACCACAATTATCTTTACATCAGGAAAAATCTCAAAAGCCTTTTCCAAAGCCTCCGGGCTCATATTCCAGCTATCATATTCCGAATCAATAAAAACTGCTTCTCCGCCTTCATATGCCACAGGGTTAACTGTCGCATCAAAAGTCATGTCTGAGCAGAATACTTTCTGTCCCTGAAGTGTTCCAACATTTGCCGGCTTAGGTCCATACACTCTCTCACCTGCAAGTCTTATGGCAAGATGAAGAGCAGCTGTTCCTGAACTCAGTCCGACAGCATACTTTCTACCTGTTATCTCCGAAGTTATTCTTTCAACTTCGTTAATATTCTCACCAAGAGTGGAAACCCAGTTAGCCTCTATAGCACTGTTTATCCACTTAAGCTCATCGCCATGCATAGTCGGTGAAGCGAGCCATACTCTGTTTTCGAATTTCTTTATACCGTCAAATCTCTTATCCATAATCCCTCCGCTATAAACCGGAATTAAACGTCACTCCGTCTCATTGATCAGCTCAGCAGCTCTCTCCAAAGCTCTCTGATGTTCAAGCGAGTGTGAATCAGCATTGTCCTCGGGATGATATGTTGTAACAATCTTTTGGACAATCTCTCTGATCTCATCAGCATGCTCTGCCTTGGAAGCTCCATTAAGCTCCTCAAGCTGTGAAAAGAACTTCATATCATCCATATTTATCGGCTTTCCGATATGTATCATTCTATTGGCTGTATCCTGAAGCCCTTCTTCATCCATGAGCATCTCTTCATATAACTTCTCTCCCGGACGAAGACCGGTAAACTCGATTTTTATGTCCTCTCCCACTTTGTAGCCTGAGAGCTTTATCAGATTTTCAGCAAGATCAAGTATTCTTACCGGCTCACCCATATCAAGGACAAATATCTCTCCGCCCTTGGCATAAGCTCCAGCCTGCATTACAAGGCTGACTGCTTCAGGTATCGTCATAAAATATCTTATAATATTAGGGTCTGTTACAGTTACAGGACCGCCTGCCATAATCTGTTTCTTAAAGAGCGGTATTACAGATCCATTGGATCCCAATACATTACCAAAACGAACAGCAACAAACTCAGTATCATAGTGCTTATTAAAGGTCTGCACTATCATCTCACAGATTCTCTTGCTGGCACCCATGATATTTGTAGGGTTAACAGCTTTATCTGTTGAGATCATAACGAACTTCTGACATCCATTCATGGCTGCTGCCATAGCCGTCTTAAATGTACCAAATACATTATTCTTGATGGCCTCGTTCGGACTATCCTCCATGAGCGGCACATGTTTGTGTGCTGCTGCATGGTAAACGATCTGAGGTTTGTACTCCTCAAAGATCCTGTTAATTCTGTTCGTATTTCTTACTGATGCTATCAGCACCACAAGATCCAGATCAGGATGGTTTCTCTTAAGCTCCTGCTGAATATCGTAGGCATTATTCTCATATATATCAACTATCACAAGTCTCTTCGGCTTGTGATTGGCTATCTGTCTGCAAAGCTCAGAGCCGATTGATCCGCCTCCGCCTGTAACAAGAACAACCTTATCGCTGACATATCCCGCAATCTGATTGAGATCAACAGCAATAGGATCTCTTCCCAAAAGATCTTCAACCTCTACTTCACGGAGCTTGCTAACATTCACTTCGCCGTTTACAAGCTGATAAACACCTGGAAGTGATCTAAGCTTACAGTTGGTCTCCTTACAAAGATCAAGAAGCTTTCTCATTTCACTCCTTGATAATGAAGGAATGGCTACAATTATCTCATCTATATCATAGAGATCAGCACATTCAAGGATCTTATCTCTTCCGCCAACTACGCGGATTCCCTGTATATAGTGTCCCCACTTACTTCTGTCATCATCAATGATACATCTGATAACCATTGTGGAAAAATTGCTGTTAACAATCTCCTTAATGATTATATTGCCGGATTCACCTGCACCGATAACCATAACGGATATTGTATTTTTTCTGTTTTCCGTCTTGTGCTTTATGCTTCTGAAAAACCTATAACTGAACCTGCTAATGAAAATAAGCGTGATCAGAATAAAGGTATACAGAAAGTAATAGCTCTGAGGAACAGGAAGTCTTCCCACTCTGAAAAACTGAAGTCCTATTGCATTTACTACTCCGCAGACAACACATCCTGTAACAAGGTTCTGAAGCTCAGTCTCCCCGGCGTATGCCCACAGACTGTTATACAATCTGAAAAAGTAAAAAATCACTAATGAGAGCACTATATTGATGAGCAAAAAGTTTGATACAGGAGCCATAAACTCATATGGCACCAGATCCACATTAAACTCGTATCTCATCAGAAGTGCGAAGTAACTGGCCGCTATGATACTTAGGATATCGTATATAATCAGTCCTGTTCTTCTATAGAATTTTGCATAATTAAAAGGTTTCTTTTCTTGTTTCATATCATTTTATAATATCATAAATCGTTTTTACGGCATACCATATTGGTTTTCCTGTCGGTAAATGCTATTGGCATGAGTGATAACACAAGTGCTATCGCCATAGGATTACTAAACTGGAACACCCACTCGGAAAGAGCTGCCACACCAACACCCACAGTCATTCCAAATGAAAGGAGAGCACCCGGAACATCATCCTTATACTTCCTGTAATAAAATGCGCCGCTAAAAAATGCGCAGGCAAACATCAGTAAAAATACTAATCCCGCAATAATTCCATTGTCATACATAACCTGAAGGTATGTATTATGAGCATGTACTGCAATCTCTCCCGAAGGAAGGACAGCACCCATCTCATCATGTCCAAAAGGAGTCATCTGCTGAAGATATGCTTTGAAAATAGTGATTCTTCCATTTGAAAACTCTTCAATTCCATCTCCAGATGCTCCGCTGTTTTCCGCTGATTCATCGCTACTGTCTGAATCACTCTGAGATTCACTACTCTCTGCTTCGTTAAGCTCAGCGGCAGCTTTCTCAGCTTCCATTCTGGCCAAAAGCTCCTCGCCACCGGTCTTCATCAAGTATTCTTTGAGCTCAGGAGTAGTCTGTTTTGAAGCAACAAGCTCAGGGAGTGTGTAGACCATTCTCCTTGACTGATCCTCTGTAAGAGGCACTCCGTTGGCACCAACAGTAGATTTACCCTCACTGTTATAGTTGAGATTATCTTCAGGATAATTGTAATCCATTATATCCAGATTCAATATCTTTTCAGCAAAAAGATCAACGAATCTCTCAATATTCATATAAAGATGACTGTCAGGCTGTCCACCTCCATATAGGCCAAAATTCCCTGTTTCCACAAGAAACTTCTTAGGATGCCCAACTATTGCAGGTAGCGTTCTCTGCAACATGAATGCTGATGGGAAGCAAAGAATTACTGCAAGTGCCATTGTTCCTATCTGTGTTCCAAGATAGCGCAGCTTCCCTTTCTCACAGTCACCCAATGTAAGCACAAACATGCAGAAAAACATAACGATACACGCAAGGTATGATGTTCTTGAAATTGTAAAAAGCATATAAGCGGTTACAAATCCAAACAGGATAAACTCTTTCCACAGATACTTAATTCGTGAAATAAAAGAAGTCATCTCCCGTGTCATATATAGCTTATACAAAAGAAGTACCGCAGAAGCGCACTCCATAACAGTCATATATTCCGCAGTTATTGTAACCGTATGGAAAACAAACGCGTATCTTCCTGTGTTAAAAGCCGCAAAATTCCTAAACAGCCAACAGTATATCATCGATACCACAAAGTTAAGCAGCAGTCCGCCGATAATGAGTTCCGGATATGCCTTAAATCCATATAAGAAATAGCTGAGCATTAGTCCTATAACAAAGACCGCAAGCGCAACTCCCCACCATCTGGTATTTCTGAAAACAGTAAGCACAACAAAGAGAACAAGCAGCACAATACCAAAAAAGCTTATTTTAATATCAGGTAACTCAATATAGCCACTCTCTTTTTTATCGCGAAGTCTACGATAAAGCTCAATAGCCATATTCATAATGATAAATCCGGCAAGTATTGCCACAATTATTCCATAGGTCAGTATGGCATTGTGAAGATCAAACTCTTTTTCCGACTCAGGCATGAGATGCCTCTGTCTATATACATAGCCTATAAAAATGGATACCACTGCGTAAATGCAGTTCCTTCTGTTCAAAATCCTTTCAGCAGGAATTGCAAGACATAGGAATAAAAGGAGACAGATCATCTCCTTCCTCTCAGCAAGCGTCTGATAAATGGTATAGAGAGCATTCATGTACTCACAGCAGAACCAGATTGCAGCAGCAATTGTGCCCATCTGCACAAAGCTCTTTACGTTGTGCCAGAGCTTTTCGTCAAGAGTCGCATCGTTTTCATGGTTTATCGCATAAAATACAAATCCGGCAGTAATGATCACACCTATTTCCAAAAACAGGTTTTCAACTGGCCTTAAATCAAAGTATTTTACAGGATAAATCAGTATCATCATCGCAACGGTTGCCACAGTAGCCACCGGATTTCCAACTATTCTGATAACCTTATGCACTGTTATCAGTGAATCCTCTTTATTTCTGAAAAGAAATCTTTCAAGAGCTATAAGTAATACAGCAAGCAAAGCAATTTCGAAAATATAAAGAAGCGATGTTTTCTTGGAAAGAGGCTTTGCATAATTATATTTTGCAGCGAGCTGCAAGCCTTCCATACCGGTGTCATGATATGCGAAGGACACAAAATACGGCGAAGTATCCTCGCCAGCATGCTCAAAGGCCACATAATACGTTGAAAATGCTCCGCTAATGACCATCGTATAGGTCTCGCCCACATTGAGGTCAAGCCCCACTCTTACATTGAGATATCCGGGGCACTCAGCGTCATGCAAATTAACATATCGCTGATACATTACCTCCATATTCTCATTGTAGAAAACCATGCTCATGTAATTGCCGAGTTCAACACTGTCCACATAGATATCAATTGACTCAAGTCTGTCATACTGCGCAATAAATCTCTGAACAACATCGTAAAAATCATTTACTCTGTCAGAGGTCTGGACAATCTCTCCACCCCCCTTTTCAGTTACGGTTGTCTGCCATATTCTAAACGGGAAGATTGAAAGAATGGCTAAAAGAGCAAATATTAATATTACGGCTCTGATTGCCGTGGATCTGTAAACAACTTTTCTTCTCATAACTCCTCCACTGCATTTTTGTTATGCAGTAAAACTGTATAAATAAGGATAGGAACAGCATACCACAGGTAAACTGTGTACCTGACCAGATATGTAGGTCCAAGTAAAACCGTGAGCCATACAAGTCCCATAAGTATCCATGGATACATACCGGCTTCTTTTCTTATCTTGGCTGCAGTCATCATAAGATACAAAAAAGCCCAGAAATATGCAGCCGGAGAAAACAAAAGTGAAATAATCGGTATGTTCTGCTGAAATTTCTCAATTGACAACTTTCTGTAAAACGCATCAATCGCCGGAATTAAGCTGTGCCTCTCCCCCGGAAGCTCAACTTCGTATCCGAAATATGAACTGTCTGTATATGTAAATGTAAATACAGTATTCCCCTGGTAAACGTTTATAACCGCTCCGGGATACCAATATCCATAGGATGTCAAAAACCACCCATTAAGGTAGCTCATGGGATTCTCGGCACCCTTCTTAAGCCACATCTTCCAGAAAGAAGCCCTATCTTCCTCATATGCAGAGTTATCGAAGTATATTTTCAAGATATCGGAAATCCTCGGTGTATAGTGAGACAGTCCCTCCTCGCTTAAGTACCTGTGAAGTATCTCCTTTTCTTCCTCCGTAAAGCTCTCAGGTTCATAATAGTAAACTCTGGCAATCTGTTGGATCGGTACTGTCAGCATTTCCTGGTGTTCCCCTGTCTCTGCGGAAAGAGCCATCCCAATTACCATATTTATACAAAAATATAATATTACCGGAGCAATAAGAAACGTATTTCTGTGGAACCTGTCATTTTCTCTCATGATCCGGGCAGACACCATGACTATCACCGCAAAAACAAGATAAGCATAAAAGCCATTATGTCTAAAAAGCATCATCAGTACAGCTGATATTATTATCTGAAATGCTTTTTTCTTTTTCTCACCTCGACCTGTCAGTTCTTCCCACTCAAGCATCAGAATAATCGTAAGTACAAGGAATGCTGAGAAAAGGCCATCCTTACACGAACAGAGATTATACATAACTATCGTAGGAAAAAGCCCGAAAAAAGCACCGGTAATAACTCTGAATTTTTTTCCAGCACCGTGTTTTTTCAGGTAGCTGATAACATAAGTAAATATCCAGGTCATAAGAAGCATCTGGCAGAGAATATAAAAGAATATTCCCAAATTATAGCTTCCTGTAAACTTGTGGAAAAATGCCACACTCCCGCCAAGCAGAAGCACATGTAAAAGCGGATGATGCGTATTAAAGCTTCGGCTAAGCACCTCTATGACTTCTGTTTGCGCATCGTACACAAAAAAGCCCGGATAAACTCCAAGAAGTACAACAAAATTACAAGCTGCTATTGCCATCCACGTCCTGAAAAACTCATCCCGGGTATAGCCCTTCTTTACAGCGGAAAGCCTTAATGATCTTGCAGTTGTAATAACCGTAACTCCGCTTTTTTCCTTCTTTTGTTTTTCCTCCAACACCTTCCAGCTGTATTTTACAAGTATAGCTATAACAGCCGAGAGCCCAAGAAACAAAAGAATCATAAATACATTTCCGACATCTATATGATCAGTTGTCTCAAGCTGATATCCCCATACACATGCAAGGGATGCACTTACGCCAAATAAGACCGGCATCAGCCAGGTCTTATTATTACTCCTCTGATTTCTCATGTGAAACCTCATCCCTGATAACATATTGTGGATTATTATTCTGAGAAATATATATTCTCCCTATATACTCTCCTGCAAGTCCCACCATCACCATAAGCATTCCGCACATAAATACTATTGCGGACATAAGCGCAGAAAAACCGACAGTAGGAAGATCCGGATACATAATTTTCTTAATAATCGTATAAATTCCATATACAAAACCGGCTGCAGCAGAAATACCGCCCATCAGAGTTCCGATGCGCAGCGGCTTTATACTGAATGCGGTAAACCCATTGATCCAAAGCCCCATGAGCTTGGCAAATGTGTATCCGCTCTCACCAATCTCTCTCGCTCTGTGTGTCACATCGACATTCACGATATTTCTGGTGGTTCTGAGCACAAGCCCTATCACGTAGGGATAGGAGCTCTTATACTTTATCATCTCATCAACAACAAATCTTCTTACCGCAAAGTAGCTTGACACATGAAGTTCCTTCGGCTTCCCAAGCATCACATGAGCCATCCATTCGTTCATGGCAGTTCCGAAATTCCTGAAAAGATTGTGCTTTTTCTGCGCATATCTGGCATAGGCAACATCCGCACCCTTTTCAATCTGGTACAAAAGTTTTCCAACCTCATCAGCAGGAGTCTGCCCATCATCGTCAAGGCACACTACGATATCGCCCTTTGAAGCATTAAGACCTGCCATAATAGCGGCATGCTGTCCAAAGTTCTTTGCAAGGCTAAAGCCTCTTATCTCGTCATGCTCCTTCACAAGCTCGCAGATTTTCCCCCAGGTATTGTCGGGAGAACAATCATTCACAAGAATGATCTCGTAGCTGTAAAGGACAAGCATGTCCATAGCGCCTTCAATTTCATTTATTACATTTTCAATAGTCCGTTCCGAGCGATAGCAGGGAATCACAAAACTCACTAATTTATTTCGCATATCGTTATTCTACACCATTTCACAACGTCTTTTCCATCAGTATCATATCACCCAGGGCTCCATCAGAGCACTCAACAGAGGGCATATCTTCCGTTTTGATAAAACCTGCATGTTCATAGCTTTTACGAGCAGCAGTATTATCCACAAAAACTCTTAGAATAAGCTTCTTTAGCCCAAGCTCCTCCCTGGCATATCTGCACATAAGATCAGCGGCTTCATTTCCAAAGCCCTTCCCGATAGCATCATCCTCACCGATAAAAATGCCATACTCTGCGGTTTTATTAGCCATGTCAATATCTCTTAAATATACGCTTCCAACAGGATACTCATCAGCATCTGCTTTTCCCGGAATACTATCATTCTCCTTTTGGCAGATTATAAGCTGAACAACTTCTCCTGTCTCCACCTTGGTTTTCATCCAGTTGTTATGTATCTCTTCAGTGAAAACCTCTCGATATATAAAATTATTTCTAACCCTCGGATTATTCCTCCATCTCACAACCATCGGAGTATCCTCATAGGTTATCTTCCTTAAATATACCTTATCCCCTTCAATCAATTTCATCTTCATCCTGACTTTCATAAATTTATAAGAACAAAAAGTCGCTTAACTCTTAACAACAACTCTATCTTACCTTCCAGACAGAGAACTCTCCTGCAACCTCATCGGTCTTCTCAATGCTTATGTCTCTTCCCGTATCACTGTAGTAGTCCATCATCCATTCAAGATCACTGTCCTTATCGGCGATTATATATGCCCTGTCATCAAAGATAGCTTCTCCCATTGTCTCATTAAGTCCAAAGTAGTGAAGCTTCTCTTTTTCAGCAGGACTCTTTGATGCCCATCCTCCCATAAGAGTCATGTTGGATGCATCATTATTACTGCCAAACATCTCCTGAGAGTATGTATAACCTGTATCCTCATAGGCTACAGAAGTGTATACATCCACAAAATAAAATCTGTCACCATTCCCTTTGCAATAGGTTTCAAGCTCCTCATAAGCCTTGTTATATTCAGCTCTTCCTTTGCACTCAGTATCTGCTATTTTCAGATTCATGGAAAGATATCTGAAGCTTATGGAAAAGAATCCGGCAAGGCAAAAGCCCGCAAAAATATGAATGACTTCTGTGACAATCCTCTTTGTATCATCATACTTGCCATCTAAAGAATCATCTACAATTCTTCTTAGCAT
The DNA here is from genome assembly GCF_000423925.1 of Butyrivibrio sp. VCD2006. Taxonomy (GTDB): domain Bacteria; phylum Bacillota; class Clostridia; order Lachnospirales; family Lachnospiraceae; genus Butyrivibrio. The sequence goes on along the minus strand of NZ_AUIX01000007.1, from coordinate 132,579 downwards.
TTCCTCGGAAAGGACTACCAAAAGCGTTATCTCTATCAGATAAAGTGAATGCGTTATTCTTATCGGATCACGCTCTCCTGCCATTATGTATAGCCATATCATAGTCCTTCCTGCAAGAAGAAGAGCCAGCCTCCAGATCGCAGAAACAGCGATTGCCATTACCCCTTTTTTCCTTCTGCTCTCATGCAAAATAAGCATCACAAGCGCAATAAGATACATCAGGTTCGCAACTATATTCCATGGAGAATCTGTCTGCGGATACTCGAAACTTACAGGCTTTCCGATATTCAGAAATCTGTAAACATAGAGCCTCAGGCAACCGGCCATCCTGGAAACAAAAGATCTTTGGCCACTTAGCTTTTTACCATACGCTGCAATATCAGCCATCTTAGCTGCATCAATATTGTCATCTATTCCAAAGTTATAATTCTTAAGAAGCTCATATTCACTCTTTTTTAGCTCAATCGAATCATAGAAGTCCCTGTTCTCTTCATAATCCGGTATCTGATAAAAGTCGTAAACCTTAGTTCTGCTGTCAAAAAATGAATTAAACTCTCTCCACTCTTTTGATGAATAACCTGCAAAATTAAGAAGTTCCGAAACAACGAGAACTGCTATAACCGCCAGGACAGGAATAGCATGCCGCCTGATATTTTTCTTATCAGTAATGCCTCCATCAGCAAATCTGTAAAAAAGTGCAAGCATAACGAATGGAAGCATCAGCAACGTCATCTCAGACCTTGTGAGAAATGCAAACGCAATAAAAGCAGTCGCTGCCACATCCTTCTTCTCAAAACATAAAACTGCAGCAGCAGAGCACATCATGGCAACAGTAAAAGTATACTGAATAATTACAAAATGCCCCGCAACCACTGTAAGAAACACAATAAGGACTATGAGATTACATATTATTTTGATTAAGACCCTTGCTAACCAGGATGCATCTTCACCTATGCGCTTTAAAATAACATCCGCAGGAACTCCCGCAAAAGATCTCAACAGTACAAAAAAGCTTAAATACTGGCATACAATCAGATAAATCCCATAGCAGTCGGCATTCTTAAATAGCATATATACCCGGCTTATCAGAAAACTTATAGGATAGAGCATCTGAATATTATGCGCACAGGGCTTACCGGTGAAAACTCCTGACAATATATCTTTCATCAGTACATCGTCATTAAGGTCAAACCAATAAGAGTACAAAAGTCCCATAACCACTGCAAAAGCAATAGTTATGAGACCTGAAATTATAGAATTGGATGATGGGAATCTCTTTTTATTTTCCATGTCACTCATTTTCTACAGAACGTTTATAAAGCTTTATAATACTCCTTAACACGCATCACTACTTCATCAAGATCTTCATTTGTGAGACTGTAATACATCGGAAGTCTGAGCAGGCGAAGGCTCTCTTTAGTCGTATACTTATCCTCGCCGTGGAACCTACTGTACTTAAGTCCTGCAGTTGACGAATGAAGCGGAACATAATGGGATGCGGGAAGAATATCATTAGCTTTCAGATACTTTATAAGACCTTCTCTCTCCTCAAAGTCCTTACACTTAATATAAAACATGTGCGCATTATGCTTACATTCTTCCGGAACATAGGGAAGCTCGATCATTCCTGCTTCTGCCATATCCCTAAACGCCTCAGTATATCTGTTATAGTGATCCATTCTGGCATCATTGATCTCATCCGCCATCTGAAGCTGTGCATATAGATAAGCAGCATTCATATCGCTCGGAAGATAGGATGATCCCGGCTGAAGCCATGTGTACTTATCCACCTTACCAAGTTGATACAGGGTTCTGTTAGTGCCCTTTTCTCTTACGATGATCGCATCATTTACATAGGTCTCATCCCTAAGAAGGAGTGCTCCACCCTCTCCCATACTGTAATTCTTAGTCTCGTGAAAACTGTAATTACCAAAATCTCCAATAGCACCAAGTGCCTTGCCTTTATAAGTGGACATAACTCCCTGCGCGGCATCCTCGATAACAAACAGGTTGTGACGCTTTGCAATATCCATTATCGTATCCATCTCGCATCCAACACCTGCATAATGCACGGGAACAATCGCTCTTGTCTTTGGAGTAATCGCATCCTCAATAAGCTTTTCATCGATATTCATGGTATCAGGCCTGATATCAACAAATACCACCTTGGCGCCACGAAGTACAAACGCATTAGCCGTGGAAACAAAGGTATATGAAGGCATTATTACCTCATCACCTTCCTTTATGCCTGCCAGGATCGCAGACATCTCAGTGGCATGAGTGCAGGAGGTCGTCAGAAGGCACTTGTTAACACCTGTCTTCTTCTCGAACCACTCATTATCCTTCTTTGTGAATTCACCATCTCCGCAGATTTTCTGGTTTTCCACACATACCTTTATATAATCCATTTCCTTCCCGGTGTAGGGAGGCACGTTAAAATTGATACGCATAGGTCAATCCTCTTTTTTCCTAAATACTATCAGTTTACTGATAAAATAGTTAAGAACTATCACGACAAAAGTTGCAGCCAATTTTACAGGCATCTTGGCAAATCCCAGTAAAGTTATAAAAATAAATATCAGCAAATCTTCGACTACAAGTGTAAATAATCTTCCTGCAGTAAAAGATCCTGCCTGCTTTAAGAAATCTTTTTTTGTATCAACTTTACCATCAAACACCCAGGTCCTGTTGGTAAAAAACTGAAATGCCACACATATAACCCAGTCAATAGTGTTGTTTACCACCTCATTCAGATGCATCACACTATCCATAAACCAAAAAAGAAAAATACTCAAAAAGAAGGCCAGTCCTCCAAAGAATAAATATAAAAGTCCTTCCTTGTACTTCTTATAAAAAGGTTCAAATATATTAAGAACCGGCAATGACATGATTTTGTCAAAGATGTCCTTTTTTTGTACTTCGTTTAATTCCATAATTCCTCCGTGTTCTAAAACCGCGGAACAGATCTCCCACATTCTTTACCAGACCGCATAAACTTCAAAGCGGTCACTTTCAAAGACTTTATTATACTTCCAAGTCTTAAGGAAGTCCAATAACATATCATATTTTTTCTTGGCACTTCTCTCTCCTTCAAAATCAGGATTGATGATGACCACCGGTAATTCCTCATTATCAGCCCCCTCAAACTCTGAAAGAGCATCCTCAAATCTTGTCACTGTATTGGAATCAAGATCAGGCCATGTAGTGAAAATTGCCGGCTCCATATCAAGAAGATATGAAAGTCCCGGTGCTTTTCCAAACTGTAAAAGCTTTTTGTCCTCAAGACCCCTTTGTCTTATAAGGGTATGAAGCTCCGAAAGACTACTAGCATTCTCCTTAGTGGTATACATGCCTGCTGCCTTTGGAACATCCTGTGTTCCGATAAGCGCCAATCTTTTAGTTCCATCAGTACCGTCTACAAAGCTATATTTGCAATGAAAAATCGAACTCTGGAAAAATATCAAAACAAGAATCGCCATATACATAGCTTTCCAGGTGAAGTGAACCTCCTCAGAGCCACCTGCCTGTCTTACTCTTCTGAACATCCACATTATAAAAGGTGCAACTATAAACAGGTTGTTTAGAAGCGGATATGTATAATTATTACTTCCAAGAGGAGTAATAATTATTATAAGAAGGCTCGCCAGACAAAGACTTCTCTCAGATGCCTGCCCATGTATATACGGTGTCACACCAATTATAAAGAAACATATTCCGCAGATAAGAAACATCATTGCAGGCTCAAACACAGAATCATAGTAATGATAGCTTCTTGTAAATACGCTCTCTTCGTAATAGTAGTAAAACAGCAGCAGTATTCCGCCTATGTATATTATTCTTTTTATCCAGTAGAACTTGCCGGGCTTTAAGAACATCATAATGGATCCCACGATCATGCAGGGAATCATTATGATCATATGCATAAAGCTCGTATCCCACGCTGTTAATATGGCTCCGATCATGCCTCCGGCAGAGTAATCCGTTGCTTCCTTTGACATGGAAAACAGTGACATGATCATTTCCGGGTAGGCCGTAATCCCATATTCTATGCTTATCATAATTAAAGGAATCAATAAGCCGATAAAATACCCACCGATGCAAAGACCGGTTTTCCGCATTATCTCCTTCATGTCCCTTTTATGTAGTCCGTCATAATACCAAAGGACAATTATCATTGCTGCTTCTACTACATTAGGGAACCTGACCATTACTGAAAGTCCCAGGAAAAATCCCGCAAGAAGAAATTTCCATCTTGTTATCTCATAATCAGTCATTGCATGCAAAAGCAGCAGCGTTCCGGTAGTAAAGCAAAAGTATGTAAGGTAATTGTAAAGGATTGCCCTGGGGCACCAGCAAAGATTTATTGCTATCAGTTCTCCGATAAAAGTCATCCATCCCGGCATCCAGCGCTGTAGCATATAATATCCTGCAAGTGCGGTGGCACTTATTACAAATGAGCAATAAATATTCATACCAAGCATGGTACTTCCACCGGGAAGCACCATAAAAAACCGTCCAATCAGATTAGGAATATATGTCGCGATCATCCACATCGGGTCAAGCGCATCCGCAAACTGATAATTTCCAAGACTATACGTAGTGTCGGTAATATCTACCCCCTGCGCCACCCCGATAAGCGGATACAAAAACAGAATCACAGGAAAAATCCACTTTTCCAGTGGTTTCTGATATTTTTTAAATCTAAAAACTTTTTCCCTTACGGTAAGTAATGTAAGCATACGTGTTCCCCCAAGTCTGCTTCCCCGTTTTTTATCTCTCCTGAGATACCTTCTGTCCTTCTACCCTATAAACCATGTCGCACTTTTCAATGGTCTGAAGTCTGTGCGCGATTATTACGAGCGTCTTTCTGCCATGGAGTCTGTTGATGGAATCCATGATCGCAGCTTCAGTCTCATTATCAAGAGCACTTGTAGCCTCATCGAGAACCAGTACCTCCGGATCCTCAAAAAGAGCTCTAGCGATACCTATACGCTGTCTCTGACCTCCTGAAAGTCTGATACCTCTTTCCCCAATTGCGGTATCAAGTCCATCAGGAAGATTTCTTACATATTCATCGAGCTGAGCCTCCTTAAGAGCAGCCCAGACCTTGTTATCATCTATATCCTCATCCGGAACACCAAAGGCAACATTCTTCCTTATGGTTGAATCCAGCATGAAAATTGTCTGCGGAATATAGCCGATATTCTTAAGCCACTCCGGATAGTGTTCTCTTATCTCAACTCCGTCAGCCAGAATCTGTCCTGTCTCAATTTTCAAAAGTCCGAGCATGATATCGACAATAGTTGTCTTACCTGCACCTGAGGTTCCCACAATACCGATGGACTTTCCTACAGGAATAGTCATGTCGGCATTTTTAAGAACATAAGCCTCAGAATTAGGATAGTGGTAAGTGATGTTTTTAAGCTCAATTGTCTTGTGAACAGGGAGCTTCTCCACTTCCTTCATCACCCTGTAATCCTCAGCCTTATATGATACAGAACCGTCGTTGATCTCCTGCTGGAGGTTATCACTTACATTCATGAAAAATGGCTCAAAATAAGCTATTGATGTGAGGTAGTTGTTGATTCTGTTGGCACTTGGGAGTAGTCTTGCTGCAGCTGCGCCCACAACAGTGATCATTCCAACCATAGCCTTGAAATCTCTGCCACTGGCAATCATGATCATCATATATCCGATCATTCCTGCTACTCCTATAGTCTCTATAAGAAGTCTTGGAGTTGAATTGTAAAGATTGTACTTTTGGACCGCATTTACATATCCGGCACCGCAATCCGCATAGCCGTTAATGAAGTAGTTCTCCTTATTGGCAATCTTGATTTCCTTGATTCCCATAACAGACTCTTCAATCCACTTGAAAAGTCCGCTGTAGTAATCCTGATTATCCTGACCTGCCTTAACCATGATAGGCTTGATGATGTACTTTATTATCAAAAGAACGGTAACAAGCAAAACCGAAATAAAGAGCGTCATCCTGAAATCCTGAATTAGCAGCATGATAACAAGACATGCAAATACAATCATTTCCGAAATGAGCTGCAGGCAGCTTAAAATAAGTCCGTACATATTATTAACATCAGAAGTAATATTTCTCTGTATTACTGACGTATCCGCATTGAGATAATACTCATAAGGTCTTTGCATGAAGTTGATCATCATTCGCCTTGAAGTAGCGAACTGATTGGTATAAACAAATCTAAGCTGTATTACATTTATTATAAACAGCACAATATTCTTAATAATAAATACCGCTATAATGGATGCAAATATTATTAATGCAAATTGCTTAACGTCGTTACATCCAAGGAAATTATAAACTGCATAAAGCTTTTTGCTGCTTGGGAGGTCATCCGGTTTAAGAACTGTCTGCATAGCGGGTAATAGCAAAGCTATTCCCAGTGTCTCAAGAAGGCCACCCAAAAGCATCAATAAAACAATAAGCACCATCTGCTTCTTCTGACGGGCATCCAAAAGCACCATCATTTTTTGATAAATCTTTTTCATGTTTCTCCTATATTACCTTCCCCTCTGGGGAAGGTGGCGTGTAACGCCGGATGAGGGCGTTTTTTAATTATCTATTATCTGCTCATTAAGTCGATGGATTTCAGGAGCTTCATATTTGTCCATGAAATCATCGCCGAGGAAAAGTTTTTCATCGACGAACTTGATTGAGTCTACAACTGTGTATACAGATACTAGTCTATCAAATTTTAGTCCATCGATAAAGTTGAGCATTTCCATGGGAAATGTTCCCGCAAGAAGGATTACATCCGGGAATTTTGCTTTGTAATCAAGATAATCCCTGGGATGCTGCTTAATCATTACTATTGCTTCTTTACCCTTAAGGTTTCCGTACTCATTTACAAGATCCCTGAAAAGTCTCTCTCTGGTTTCAAGATCGCAAAGAGGCTCTGAAAGGATCAGTACTCTAGGCTTGTCCTTTCCCTTTTCAAGCTGATCCTTCAGCTCATCCATGTTTTCAACAAAGAGCTTAAGCATGAGATCCTTATCGGCCTGTGTAAGCTCCTTAACAAGCGGATCTCTTGGCACTTCAATATATTTTGGGCATGGATAATCAAGTATAGATATGTCATTGACCTCCATATCTATGCAGTATCTTCCCCAACCATTCTGAATAAAAATAAGTCCTGTGGATGCAAGCCATGCCTTGAACTTAAAATGTCCATTGTTATCATATCTGGCCTGATCACCGTATTTTATACAATTAAGTCCATCCTCAAGAGCATGGTATCTAATCTTTTTATAATTCAGATAATAGCCTATAGGATCCGAATCACAGAAAACATATATATCCTTGTACTTCTTAAAATCAACAGGAACATATTGCTCCTGCAGCTGTGCAAATCTCCTGCAGAATTTTATTCTGTTTATCATGTTCTTCGGAAGGCTTCCGGTATTTGTACGAAGTGGCTTTAGCTCAGGGAAAAAGGTATCTACCTTTTCATCGTACTCAATAACTTCTTCAAATAGACCGCAATCTCTTGCTCTGTCCACCATACTTCCAAACTTATTGCTCATCTTGGAAAGCACCAGGGTTGCCCGGCCTGCCATATCACTTCCACCGCCGGACTTAGACGCGCCAAAAGTATCACCTCCTTTTCCCGCGAACTGATGCAATATATGAAATTCCTTAAGGCATGCCACATACACATGATAGAAGGTGTGGCACACATAAATTCTCTCGTGCACGTTAACTCCTTTTTTCCCTCATCCGGCGCTTCGCGCCACCTTCCCCCAATGGGGGAAGGCTCTATTTTTTTGTTTTCCCCATTGAGGGAAGGCTCTATTTTTTGTTTTCCCCATTGAGGGAAGGCTCTATTTTTTTGTTTTCCCCATTGAGGGAAGGCTCTATTCTTTTGTTTTCCCCATTGAGGGAAGGCTCTATTCTTTTGTTTTCCCCATTGAGGGAAGGCTCTATTCTTTTGTTTTCCCCATTGAGGGAAGGCTCTATTCTTTTGTTTTCCCCTTTGAGGGAAGGCTCTATTTTTTTGTTTTCCCCATTGAGGGAAGGCTCTATTTTTTTGTTTTCCCCATTGAGGGAAGGCTCTATTTTTTTGTTTTCCTCATTGAGGGAAGGCTTTGCTTATATTATTTTTTGTCTTCCCCCTCTGGGGGAAGATGTCAGCGAAGCTGACAGATGAGGGTTCTACTTTCTAAAACCTCTATACAGCCACAATAGCCTGTAATACACATAAAACAGTAGGTGCGACTTCATCTGCATCCCTATAAGCTTCTTCTCCTCAGCATGGATTCTCTCTTTATAATAGGGATTCTCCTGGAAATTTGGAAAAGCTCTTTTCATCTCACTGCCCATTTGCTTAGTGAAATTATAGCAATCCTCTATATGCATCTCCTTTGGCATAGCTGAAAACAGGGTGTTTACGTAAAACAGTACCGTATACATAAACTCTATCTCATCCTTGAATTTCTCAAGATAACCATTCTCTTTAGCCTCAGAGAGTATCTGTCTTCCGGCAGTCATTCTGTCCTCAAGGTTTTTCTTTGAAACGGTGTGAACAGTTGATGCATCATGCTGAAAATAGAAATACAGCGGCTCTTCAATATACTCAAAATGCTTTACTCTGAGCATCCAGGTGTTACTGACAGCATTGTCCTCATAAAAAATATCCTCAGGGAAAATATCAAGCTTACGTGTAAGAGCTTCTTCTTTCCTAATACGGATATCACTGCCAAGCCCGCTTTCCGAAGCTTTGGCCCGGGTATCCTTATCCCCGAGTACTATATTTCTTTTGTATATCTTGACCACAAGACTTCCGGTATCAAGAAGGAGCTTTTTGTACTTCTCCTCATCCATTATTCCGGTCTGCTCCGAGTTATTATTATGAACAATCTGTCCCGGAGTAAAAGTATAATTTTCAACAAGGCTGTAGTCACAGCCAACCATATCTGCCCCTGTCTCGTAAGCCTTCCTAAGAAGTCTCTCATAATAATCGGGGACTACCCAGTCATCCGCATCAATAAATCCAAGCCAGTCACCTTCTGCGATACCAAGGCCGATATTCTTGGCTCCGCCCTGATGATGGTTAACCGGACTGTGAATCGCAATAAATCTGCCAGGATATCTCTTTTCATAATCCTGCATAAGCTCAAATGAACTATCTGTTGAGCAATCATCTACAGCAATTATCTCGATATCACCATCCGGCAGTGTCTGATTCACAAGTGAATCAAGACAGTGCTTCAATTTATCCTCACCCGCCATGTTATAGACGGGAACTATTACACTAAGTCGCATAGTAAATCTTTCCGTAAGCTCTATCTAAATAAGTTTTATCTAACACTATATCATCTTCAGTCTTAAAGCCATCAGAGTTTACTGAGTTCCTCATTAAACGCCCTGGCTACCTGCTCCATATCAAAGCGGTCATAGCGCTGATCGATCCAGAATGCCAGCATATTATCCGAAAAATATGCTGATTTCTCACAGGCACTGCGGGCCCCGTCAAGAATAGGCCATAAAACAGGCGCATATATTCCGCGCTCTGCAAGCTTTCTCTCAAAGCCGTCACGGGTTATGCTCTTCCCTTCATCTGTAATGGCACTTCTGCGCATAAAATCAACATCAAGCACGATGGGAAGCATGAAAGGTACATGCTTAAGATCTCCATCTTCAGTCTTAGCAATTTCCGGCAAAGCTCTGAAGGCTTTACCGCACAGCGGCAGATCTAAAAGCTTTTTATATAATATGCTATAGTTGACACTCCTTCTATATCTTATCTTCGCAACATCAATATCACTAAGAATATCTGCACTGACATCGGAGATATGATATGGATCAAGTCCATCACTTAAGGAATCTTCTGCATCTGACAGAAGGCTTCTAAAATGAGTCTTCAGCTCTTCATCGCCATTATCTAAGTACTCTGTCTTTTCTAAGAGAGCATCTCGTCTTAAGGCTGTAAAATCTGTCTCTCCGGTAAGTGCCCCCATAAGGAATTCTTTTTTACTTACAGCAAAGGCTCCGTCGGGAACACCCAGCCATTTTCTGATGCTTCCCACATGATAGTCGGTAGCTGAGCTACCGTTAAAGCAGCCCTGCTCATCCATAAGAAGATGCGTCACATCTTCGATTATCACTGAGTCCTTATATTTATCCTTGATCACATCTGCAATCACTGATGTTTCCGTAATTCCAAAGTAGTTCATGATAAGAACAACAGGCCTGAAATCATCTGATCCTGATGCCGCATCAAGCTTTTCAAGAAGATTCTCTGCATCTATAGAAAGATCGTCACCAACCTTGTAATAAACAATGTCATAACCGCGCACCTCGAAGGGAAGTACCATGGAATCACATGCAAGTGCAGGCAAAAATGCCTTATAGCCTCCGTCTCCCCTGCTTATGCCATCATCCTGAAAACCCGCTATGATATCATCCGCAACAAAACCAATGGCATCTCTTCCGCATCTCAAAAACTCGATATATCTGCCTGCTGCCTCTGCCGCTTCTGTAAAATCTCCCAAAAGATTTCTTCGCTGCGCATCTCTTTCTAAATTAAATTCGCTTCCGATCTCGTACATATTCTCTCCCCTGTTTTCTTACCGATATTAGTATTCCAAAACAAGTTACTGTTCCAATATAAATCTTATTCTTGATGCCGCATCCTCGGCTTTTTTTGCTGCATCCTCGGCACTTTCTCCCTCAGCTATGACATGTCCCCATCTGTCACCGCTATTGGTCAGATTAGTGGCTTTATCCCCGGGCTTTTTATATATAACAACCTCAGTGACCCCGGGCATCCTTTCTGCATCAGCCGCGCCTTCCACAGAAGAAATGATCATATCCTTTGAATCACCTGCGCTCTCTGCCTCTCCTTTTGCAAACAAAAATCTGATGGCTGATCCTGCATTCTTAGATGTCTGCCATTTAACCTCTTCACCCAGCGTAGAGGAAAGGCAACAGTCTATGAGATCAACTCCTGTTGATAAAGGTACCAGCTTTGATGTGATAAAATCGCCCCCTAGACGAGCTGCAATTTCCACGAGCTTTGCTCCGTTCTTTGTAACCTTGATCTCTGTATGAGATGGTCCGTTTACTATTCCAACAGCATTTATAGCTGCCTCTGCCACCCTCATTATATCCTCTCTCACATCCTGCGGTAGTCTTGAAGGTTCAGTGTGTCCGGTCTCAACAAAGAAAGGAATCTCCGTAACCATCTTATCTGTGATAGTTATAATATGCGTCTTACCTTCTATCGTAAAGGATTCAACACTCACCTCCGGACCTTCCATAAACTCCTCAAGAAGTACCTCTCCGCTCCTTGAATACTTTTTTGAATATGTATAGATTTTTAGAAGCTCATCATCTAAACCTTCTTCTCCACCAGCTTTTTCGATAAGCTCCTTTTTATCTATAAGGACTACACCACGGCTCGCTGCATTGTCAGCAGGCTTACACACAAATCTGTCTCCGAGCTGGTGCATTGCATACATAAATTCAATTTCATCTGAAGCCACATAGAATTCGGGAATCGGTACTCCCTTCTCCTTCATGCGTCTTCTCATTGCAGCTTTATCCGTAGCACAAATAGCATTTTCGTATGAAATGTCATTTTTTCTTCCAAGCTGCTCATTCACCCAGGCAACTGTTCTTACCGGCATATCACTTGTCGATGTAATGATATAATCCGGCTCATATTTCTTAGCAGCCTCAAGTACTGCTTCCTTATCTATTGTGCTGATACATAAAAATTCATCTGCATCGGCTATACCAACAGCCTCGGGATCATAGTCAAGAGCATAAACGTAAAGCCCCTTTTCTTTTGCTTTTTTTATTGCAGGTACCTGTAATGCACTGGCACCTAATATAAAAATCTTTTTCATTTAATCACATCTCCATCAGAACTTCTGCTATTCTGTCAGCGCCCTGCCCATCAATAAGTTTTTTGAGCTTTCCTGATATCTCAAGACGCTCGGATGTATCCATGGACAGAACCTCCTCAAGGTACGCCAATATGGCCGTCAATGCTTCATTGATATCATCTCTGAAATCTCCTGCGTAAGGTATATATCCCTCATCTGCAAAATAGAGTGCATCCGGCTCCTGATTTTCAGCAAAAACAAAACTTACCGACAATACTCCGACCGCACACAGCTCGTAAAGAGTTGTCCCTGCAGGCGTTATGGCCACATCGCAGCCACTCATAATCTCAGCAACATTCGATACATTCTGGTGAAGGACAACATAGCCATCCTCAACATATTGCTGCATTTTCTCAGTAATCCTGTAAAAACGTCCGGCCAAAAGGTGTATCTTTTTCTCCTTACTATCACGGAATTTCAGCTCAGGATCCCTTAGGATTGCTGTCGTGATAATCTCCGAAAGCCCCATAGTATCCGCGCCTCCGGTGGTAAGAAAGATGTTTTTTATCTCATTTATTTTGTAGCCATATGTTCTGTGAGCACCTTCAAAGGCTTCAGCATTCTCACTTGCTACTATATCGATATCAATATTCTGTATGAATTCTCCATCGGTTCCGAAAAGCTCCTCAGAACTGGCTTCTCCGGTTCCTCCGCTCTTTCTGCTCTGCTTCACAAATTGCTCACGGATAGGAATATACTTGGTCCCAAGAAGAAATTTGGGTGAATAGTCCTTGTAAAATTCCTCATATCCAAGCTTTATAGCCCCCGGACTGTAATTTAGTATAACCGATGCCGGATACTGTTCCTTTTGCATATCATCGATGTACATGGTATGTATACCATTTGACTCCAGCATCCTTATATACTCCGGAGTAGCCTGGTAGCTATCAACAAGTATCCTGTCTATACCCTCATCATGTAAAAAATCCAGAAGACTGATTATCTCCTGTTCCATGTTTCTCCAGTCAGATTCCAAAACATGATATTTAAATTCTTCCTTGATATAAGGTTCTATATTGTAATCGGCAGACACAAAAACGACAGAGCATCCCATCTGCAAAAGGCTGCAGGCTATTGTCCTGCAGCGCATGATGTGCCCCGTCGCCACTATTTCATTTGCATCAACTCGAATCGCGATCTTATTCAATGCAGCTCCAATCCAGCGGTGTTCCGCGTGTCAGCTTCTGCTTTGCTTTTTTTCCAATAACTTCTTCATAATGCTTGGGTTTCATTCCCTGAATGTTATATGACCTGATGCTGCGCACATTTTTATCCGTCAGCACTTCTCCCGCTTCAACATCCTCAACTATGAAAAGAGATCTGCGGTTGGTATATTCTCCTGCTTCAGCTTCGGTAGGCCCATAAAAAATCTGTCCTAAGGCAAGCTCTGCATCATGAACGCCCTTGACCATATCAGCAAATTCTTCAGGCTCCATGGAAAAAGCTGAATCAGCTGAAGGAATATCCCTATCGAGACAGAAGTGCTTTTCTATTACAACTGCGCCAAGTGCTGCAGCAGCAATAGCAGCTGTTCCACCCATTGAATGATCTGAAAGTCCGATTGGCACCTTAAACTTTTCTCTCATATCCGGTATGGTTCTAAGGTTAAGATCAGCTGATACAGTAGGATAAACGCTGCAACATTTAAGAAGAATAATGTTGTCATTACCCTCTGACCTTATGGCTTCCACGGCCTCTCTGATTTCCTCCTCGGATCCCATGCCCGTCGACATTATAATAGGTTTTCCTGTTCTGGCTATATACTTTATAAGCGGTATATCCACAAGTTCAAAGGATGCAATCTTGTAGAACTCCTCGCCGATATTTTCAAGATAATCCACCGAAGTGGTATCAAAGGGTGTTGAGAGAAAATCAACTCCGCACTCCTCACACTTTTTCTTGATAGGCTCCATCCACTCCCAGGGAGTATATGCCTCCTTGTATAAATCATGAAGATTGTAGCCGTCCCAAAGACCGCCATGAATCTTAAAGGCCTCCGCATCACAGTCGATGGTAATCGTATCTGCGGTATAAGTCTGGGTCTTTAGACAGTCTGCTCCTGCCTTGGCAGCAGCCTCTACTATCTTAAGCGCATTATCAAGAGAGCCACCGTGATTGGCGCTCATTTCAGCAATTATATATGCTCTGTGGTTATCTAAACATTCCTGTAATCTCATATGCCCTCATCCGGCGCTACGCGCCACCTTCCCCCAAAGGGGGAAGGCTATACTTATAGCTTTTATCTTCCCTCATATAGCCTTCCCCCCAAGGGGAAGGCTATATTTATAGCTTTTTTCTTCCCTCATATTGCCTTCCCCTTGGGGGAAGGCTATATTTATAGCTTTTTTCTTCCCTCATATAGCCTTCCCCGTGGGGGGAAGGCTATATTTATAGCTTTTTTCTTCCCCCATATTGCCTTCCCCTTGGGGGGAGGCTATATTTATAGCTTTTTTCTTCCCTCATATTGCCTTCCCCTTGGGGGGAGGCTATATTTATAGCTTTTTTCTCCCCTCATATTGCCTTCCCCTTGGGGGGAAGGTGGCACGAAGTGCCGGATGAGGGGTTACTCATTCACTTCAAAATTCCCTGCTCCGTCAGGAACCTGTACTTCAGCTCCGCCAGTAGCCAGTCACTCTCATTATCTATATCCTGTGACTCTACAGGGTCGATAATATATGGTATAGACCTCTCCATAGTAGTATCCTTCTGGATTCTAAAGGCATCATTTCTGAAAATATAAAACTGTCCACACTCATGGTAATGCTTCTGTAAATCCTGACTTCTTGTGGTAGCGTACTCAGGATGAAGCATTTTCACAAGTCCCTTGTCATCTATAAAAAGTCCTCTCTGCGGAGGATATGAAAACTCCTGCATGGGAACTATGGATTCGGCGCCTGACTTCACAAGCTCATCCATAGCTTCCTTAAGCTTCCTGGCAGTAACAAAAGGAGCAGTAGGATAAATACAGCAGCCATACTCAAAGCTCTGACCGCGCTTTTCATATTCATCAAGTACCTCTAATAGCACATCTGCTGTTGTTGCAGTGTCATTTGAAGTCTCTGCAGATCTGAAAAACGGCACCTTTGCACCTGCTGCCCTTGATATCTCGGCAATCTCCTCATCATCAGTAGATACCATGACCTCATCAAAAATCCCCGATTCAAGTGCAGCCTCTATCGAGTAATCAATAATAGGTTTGCCGCAAAATTCCTTAATATTCTTGCGAGGAATACGCTTGCTGCCGCCTCTGGCAGTTATAATAGCTATTGCGCTCATAAAGCCCTCTTTCATTCCTTCAAAATCAGATATGATACCAGCTGATCAATTTCTTCACAGCCTTAATAACACTTTCCACATCATCATCTGTCATTCTGGGATACAGCGGAATACTCATTATGCCTGAATAAATCTTCTCAGCAACCGGACATTCGCCCTTCTGGTGTCCCATTTTGTGATAAACAGGCATCCAGTAAACAGGAACATAATGCACCTGACACTGTACATTTTCAGCGGACATAGCTTCAAAAAACTGTTTTCTTGTGCACTTTAGCTTATCAAGATCAAGTCTGATTATATATAAATGTCTGCTGGTATCGGACTCAGGTAATTCCTTCTGAACTATTATTCCATCCAGATCCGCAAATGCCTCGTTATACTTCTCTACAATTTCTTTTCTTCTGGCAATAAAGCTATCCAGTCTGTTCATCTGGCTGCAGAGCAATGCCGCCTGAAAATCTGTCATTCTGTAATTATATCCAAGCATCTGCTGCTCATAGTACCAGATGCCTTCCTGCTCTTCATCAATATCATCAATAAAAAGTGAATGATCATGCTCCATACCATGCGATCTGTATAACAGAAGCTTTTTGGCATATTCTTCATTGTTGGTAAGAACCGCTCCGCCTTCGCCACAGGTAATTGTCTTTACAGGATGGAATGAAAAACAAGTCATATCAGCATAGCTTCCGACACGTCCGTTTACCACTTTTCCATTGTACCTGCTGCCTATTGAGTGAGCAGCATCCTCGATCATGATAAGGTTATGCTCATCACATATTTTTCTGATCTCATCAAAATTGCAGCACTGACCGGTAAAATCGACGGCAACTACTGCCTTTGTTTTGTCTGTTATTTTCTCTCTTATTGAATCCGGGCAAATATTATATGTGTCCGGGTCCACATCAGCAAAAACCGGCTTTCCTCCACAATATAATGCGCAATTGGCAGATGCCATGAATGTAATCGGAGTAGTTATAACTTCATCCCCGGGTCCAATGCCTGCTGCCAGACATGCAAGATGGAGTGCCGCAGTACAATTGCTGCATACGACCGCATAGGATGCTCCTGTATACTCTTCCAATTTGCGCTCAAGCTCGTCAACCTTAGGTCCGCAGGTAATGAAGCCCGAAGTAAGCGTAGTCGCTACTTCATTAACATCATCCTCATTTATCCACTGCTTTCCATAATATATTTTTTCTTCTCTGACAGGAGTCCCACCTTCAATTGCCGGAATCAATTCTTTGTCTGCCATCTCCATATCCTTTCTGTAACACTTATCAACATCTATTTTAGGGAATATTTTCTCCCTAACGGGCGAACCCCCGCAAATTGCAGGGATTCCAAAATTTCAATTATTTATTTTTTCTCATCCGTCAGCTATACTGACGTCTTTTGCATAAAAGTAAATGGCATGCCACTTAGTGATCTACTGCCTCATGAAGTCTTGCCCTGATATCCTCTACACTCATCCACTCTTTGTTATTACCTGAGTCATATGAGAATCCATCGGGAACTCTCTTACCTCTGGGATCAGGCTGCTGACGATCATTAAATGTAACCTGAGGATATACGATAAAATGCTTATCAAACTCGTATGTAAAAGGAGCATCCTCTACAGTCACCATGCATTCATCAAGCTTCTCACCGGGTCTGATTCCGATCTCTCTTGTAGCAATTCCGGGACACATAGCTTCTGCAAGATCCTTAACATTGAAAGAAGGTATCTTGCTGATGAATGTCTCACCACCCTTAGCCTCTTCGAGAGCCTTGAGAACAAGCTCAACACCCTCCGGAAGACTGATCCAGAATCTAGTCATACGGTAATCGGTAACGGGAAGTTCCTTCTCGCCCTTTTCAATAAGGCTCTTAAAGAGCGGAATAATTGATCCGCGGCTTCCTGCCACATTACCATATCTTACGATTGAGAAATTTATATCCTTGTTGCCGGCATATGCATTGGCAGCAATGAAAAGTTTATCGGAAACCATCTTGGTAGCACCATAGAGGTTGACAGGATTAACTGCCTTATCGGTACTAAGGGCAACTACTCTTTTGACACCTGTATTGAGAGCTGCGTTAATGACATTCTGCGCCCCGTTGACGTTGGTCTTAATAGCCTCATCGGGGTTGTACTCACAAGCGGGAACCTGCTTAAGAGCAGCAGCGTGTATCACATAGTCAACGCCTTCCATAGCTCTCTCCATACGAGCAGCGTCTCTAACATCACCAATGAAAAATCTCATCTGATCTGCATGCTCTCTGTAGATCTTCTCATTTGCCATGGTATACTGCTTAAACTCATCACGTGAGTACACGATTATCTTCTTAGGGTTATAATGCTCAAGAAGATACTCTGTAAAGCAATGTCCGAACGAACCGGTTCCTCCTGTTACAAGTATGGTTTTATCATCTAATTTCATTTTTTACCTCTTTTCAAAGCATAATTCTAATAAATTATACTACAAAATCGCCAATTTACCAAAAAAAGCTCGGGGAATCTGTGATACAATGAAAAAAATCGCAAGAGGTTCCATTAAATGAAGAAACAAACAATCAGAACAATCCTATTAGTTATACTATTAGCATTATTTCTTGCTCTTCTTTACTTCTTTGTCGGAAAACCCATGATATCATTCCTTGGAGATCCTGAGGCTCTACAATCCTACATAGACAGCAAGGGAATTTTTGCGTATCTTGTATTCGGTTCCTTTATCGTTATTCAGGCAATGTCCACCTGCATTCCCGGCCTGCCCTTTCATCTTGCGGCCGGCTACGTGATGGGCGGCTTTAAGGGTGCCCTTATCTGTGACCTTTTTTCAACGATCGGCAATACCATCGCCTTTCTGATAGGCCGCAAATTTGGAAGAGCATTCCTGTGCTCTTTGTTTGGAGATGAGAAATTAGAAAAAGTGGAGCTCCTGATAAAACAGGGTAACCCCACTCTCATCCACATAATATTTATGCTGCTGCCCCTTCCCAAAGACACCTATGCATGGCTTGGCTACTACTCCGAGGAATCTCTTCTTAAGTGGATAATAATCACCTTCATTACCAGATTTCCTCATATTTTCATCTACGCTTATGGCGGAGAAGCTATTACTGAGCACAGCTATATCGCGCTATTTGTAGGCGGTACAATCGCAGTCATCGTATACGTAATTACATTCTTCTACATAAGATCAAGAAAGCACTGATCAGGCAGTTATTTGATTTTATATACAGTCCACATCTCCTTTGTATATAGAACGTCACATGCCTGATAATTTTGATTCAGAGCTTCTATCTTGCCCATCAGCTCATCCCTGTTTTCGTGATCTGCTGCATACACGATAATTTCATCAGCATTCTTAATCTCTGCATCAACAATGTCTGCAGTATTATCCTCACTAACATAATAGAGCTTATCATACTCCAGAAGCTCATCCGTAAGTCTCCAGATATTATCCGGGGTCTTTTCATTGAACATAACTACCACAGGAATTCCTTGTTCTTTAACTTCTTTTGCATAGCTGATTCTCGCTCTGTCCTCAGGATATAAAAATAGAACATTGTGATCTACCAAAAGACCCTTAGCAGTTATCAGCGCAAATACCAAAAAGGTCAAAAAATACGGAATCACTATTCCGAAAGCCTTTCTGTTGCCTACAATAGCCCTCATGCCGATTCTTACAAAATATACAGCAAGCAGGAGCATTATAGGATAAATTGGCATCTCATACCTGTTAGAGGTCTCACCAAGAAGAAGTGCTGTTTTTGCAACTACAATGAAATATCCTGCAGCTGTAGCCACCAGAATTCTGATATGCGCAATGTGGAGCTTATCCTTTTCTCCCTTGATTCTGATAAGAAAGAACAGACCTATAAGTGCGATCACCACAAGAATTATTATAAGCCAGTCAAATCCTGCAAAAAGATAGTCTCTTACCAGTCCGTAAAAAAAGCCAAGGCGCTCCAAAATATTTGATCCATCCGCAAATGCTGCCTGAGCCTCCTGCCCTCTGTAGCCTCTGAAGATATGCGAAAGCGAAGCAGGATAAACAAGAACTGCGCAGCCAAGAGAAACAGCACAACCGATTCCATAGAAAACAATATACATGAATCTCTCTGCCATTGATGCGGCCTGAGCAACAAACTGCTCATCATTTAAAATCCCCTCGATCGTTAAGGGTTTCTGATCTTCACCCTCCACAGAAGCAGCATTACTCTTCTTTCTGTTCTTTGGCATCAGGAATAAAAACCAGATAACAAATGATAATCCTATCATCACCATGAAAATCAGGAAATAATACTGGGTCATAAATCCCAAAAAGCTCACTGCTGCTATGTTAATTACACATTTGGCAAAGCCTTTCTTAAATCTTTTATCAAACGGTTTTGCGAGTTTAAATCCTGTAAGTTCTGAGCCTGCATAATAATTCTTTATAAGACTGATAAGTCTCATATGACACAGCGCCAGTGACAGCACGAAAACCGTCAGCCACATATACATCCTGATAAACATCACACAGGAGATAGTCATAGGATTAAAGCCGTAAGAAAACATAAGAATCAGTCTTAATCCTCTATTCATACCAACGCTCTTTGCAAGTGCATTTAAAAGCAGATAGCTAATGACAAAAGCTATCAGATTAACAAAAAGTCCCTGCCACTTTGAGAAAACTCCCGGGGTCAGCGAACAAACCGTATGCAAAAAATCATAGAAAAGCGGCGGATGAACGTCCCATGACTGTACCAGATGAACCAGCCCATAATTAAAGCCTTCACCCTTCAACACTTCAAATTCATTTTTCAGAGTGTCGGTATCCACCCACTCTCTGTCAGGATAATAGAATCCAAGGCTTCTGTTCGTTGAAAAATAAGAGTAATACTCATCCTGATGATATCCTGCTTTTTGAATGCCAAAAAGGCACATAGTCACTATCTGTAACACAAGAATAAGAAGAAATATTAAATTAAATTTTTTTGAGTCCATTTTCATGTCGTTTTATATCCCTTCAAAGCAACACTTTGCTCCCCCTTGTGCAATAAGAAAAAGGTCGTTAAACCTATTTACAGACCTTTTAATCCGGCATGTATTCTGCGCACCGTAGCAGGCGCTATTGCAAGCAAAATAAGATATGTCCTGTTCTTTTTTGTCAGGTATTTGTTCGTTTTTATTTCATTAAGATGTCTTCTCAAAAAGCCTACTACATTATCTTTATAGAACTTATTCTTTCTGTTCATCTTACTGATCGGAATGTGCAGCAGATAATCGAGCCTCTGAATAAGACAGAATCTCATAGCCACTTCCGAAAGCTCGGGAAAGCTCTTTTTCACAAGTCCTCTTGCCACATCAGAATTTCTTACAATATCAGTAAACACCGGCGGGAAGTAGTCCTTCTGATCTTTTTTCTTTCGCGAGTTGCTTCCGCTTCTGTAAAACACATGATAATACTGCGAGGGAAGAATCACCAGCCTCTTCACATTTTTCAGCATATGGATCATGAGATAAAAATCCTCATTGAGCTCGCCCTCAGGGAATCCCTTGCATTCTCCCTCAAACAGCTTCCTACTGGTGAGCTTGGTACAAAATGAAGCGTCCCCGGTATGCATCAAAAGTGTCCTGAAATGCTCTGCTCCGGTCACGGTTATCTCTGATGACGGCGGAATGCAGACATCAGGTAGTCTGGTACCATCCTCAGCGATCTCGTTCCTTGATACCTGGGCCATCAAAACAGGCTCTTTCTCAGTACTGTTTTTAATAATTGCCTTCATAAGTGATTCATACATATGAGAATCAATATAGTCATCTGCATCAACAAATCCAATATACTCCCCGGTTGCGGCACTGAGCCCAAGGTTCCTTGCCTTGCTGCTGCCCCCATTCTCCTGGTGAAGCAGAATCACATGCGGCCATGATGAAGCTCCCGGATCAGCGGATACTTCACCTTCCAGACCAAGTCTCTCATGTTTTTCAATATATTCCTGAACCCGCGCATAGGTATTATCAGATGATCCGTCATCCACTACTATTACTTCCAAAAGTTCTGCAGGGTAGGTCTGATTGCAGACCGAGTCCACACAGCGGATTATCAAATCTTCTATGTTATATGCAGGTATGATTACGCTAATCTTTTTTGTTAACAATATTGTCTCCTAAAGCTCTCTCATCTGTCGGATTATTGGCCTTCACCATTTATGATTCATTCAAGGTGATTATCTTCCTGTAAAGTTCTGATAAATCCCGGTGCCTTAATTACCTGCGCCATGCTCATGGGTCCATCGGAAGGCACATTAAACTCAGCGCCCCCGGTGATACTGTCACAAAAGGACAGCAGGCGATCCGCTGCACACTTTGCATTCCAGGTTCCGGCTATAGTAGCATATGCTGCTTTTTGAAGCTCACGGATTTTCTCACCATTCAGTATCAAATGTTTTTTTAACTCATTTACATCACAATTGTCAAAAGTAAGGCCATTTACACCGTCCCGAATTAAAAATGGCACAGCACCGGCTTCAGAGGATGCCACAACAGCGCAGGCACTGTTCATAGCCTCATTAACTACTGCTCCCCAGCCCTCAAGATAATTGCTGGCAAATATAAATATATGGCTTTGCTCCATCATATCTCTGACTTCATCAGGGCTCTTTACCCCATGCATTTTAATGCAGTTATTCAAAGAGTGTTCATCAATTGTTTTTTTTAGCTCATCTAAGAGCGGTCCGTCTCCAACCATATCAATATGAAAATCAATATTATTTTCACGCAAATAGTCAGCGGCAGTTATCACAAATTCAGGATGCTTTAACTTTATAAGTCTTGATGCAAAGCATATCCGCAGCTGCTCCCCATCCCTGTAAAGAAGCGATTCAAGCTTCTCTTCATCGTATATTCTAAGCGGTGGAAAATAGCCCCACTTGAACATTTTTCCGGGATAAGCTCCGATCAGATTATAATCGCCTGACACATAGGCCCCGGCACACAGCATATAAACAGGCGCATTTTTATACTTAATATGCTCCTCATACTTGGCCTTCAGCCCCCTTGGCGAAACAGCCTTCCATCTGCCCTCGCGATAAATTCTCTCGCTGACACGTATTACAGGTTTTCCGGAATCCATACGTTCCTTTAATAGCCTGCCAGTATTGCTGTCGTTATCCTGTCCGGTCCAGCCAAGCATCAAAACATCGCAGTTCTTTATCAGAGCTGCGCAGGCTTCCTCATCCTCATACATTCTGTGAACATAGGGAATTGTGCCCGTATCGGTGCTCCACCCCAGATTTTTTCTCCCCTCTTCCATAGGCTGTGATTCGATGAAAGAAAAAGCATCTCCGAGCCTTTCATACATTTCATCACAAAAAGGGATTTGATGATGATTTATGAAGTTCGATACAAATGTTATCGTTGCTATATTTTTACCCTCATCCTTCTGCTATAGCGTCAATTTCCTTATATATCTCCAAAAGTCTCTTGAAATTGGTTCCTGCATCATGGGTTATTTTCGCATGCTTTCTTGCATTATCTCCATATACCGCAGCTATAACAGGCTCTCTGAACATCTGCCTGATACACTTTGCAAGATCCTGCGAATTACCCGCCTCAAACAAAAGCCCATCAACGTTCTTTTCAAGCATACTGGGAATTCCTCCGGTTTCAGCAGCAACTATCGGCACTCCAAGCAGCATAGCCTCCGCCATGGAATTAGGCGAATTCTCAACTATGGAAGGGCATACAAAAAGGTTACATTTTAACATCTGTTCCTTCATCTGCTCTGCCGAAAGCTTTCCTAGCATTATCACCTTGCCGCCTAGTCTTCCCCTTCTTATCAGTTTCTTTAGATATTTTCCATATGCCGAAATTCTTATGGCCAGCGGATATCTGCTTTTTCCTGAAGCATTCTTCTGCTCATCGGGAACAGTGACTGTCTTCCTTCGTATCTTACCTATGATACTATTTCCTGCAACATAAACCTTGGTGTCAGGATACTCCTTTACAATCTCCGGCATAGCTTCAAGCACAAAATGAAATCCCTTTAAGGGATAATCACCCTGTGAAAGGAAAATGCTATGCGGAACAGTATTCACAGACCTCCAGGCGTCCTTATAAAAAACCGGGCGCATGGTTTCATTCATCTTATGATATTTCGCTCTGGGATTAATCTTTGAAGTTACCTCTTGATCAAAATCGGTTCTCCCTGTGATATGCCCTGCAAGCCTGATAGCCTCGGCCTCGTGCTCTGCACGCTTTGCGAACTTCTCCTTCTGCTGAAGAAGTGAGTCGTTTTTATACTTATCGCGGAAGGTCATATCACTGCAGACATTCTCAGGAAGATTTGCCATGTACACTTTTTCAATCTCACAGCAAAGTCCCTGTATTCCGAGAAGTGTCCTCTCAGGACGTCCGAATGCCTTTATCGCAGCCAGATTGTGCGGGAATTCGGTTCCAAAAACATGAATTATATCCGGCTTAAAGTCTTCAAAAATTTCCCTGAATCTGCCCTCAAGCGACTCATCATAAATCTCGGGAGTATCCAGATTTTCGGAAAAGCCGTAAAAACTTACATTATCTATTTTTTCTGCATCTCTTCCCATGTTATCCGAAGGAAAAGCAACGCCAAGCGTAATATTGCTATTATCTTTTCCCATCAGGATTCTGTCATAAGCACCTGAGAGCCACCCTTCCCTGTCAGACCATGGTAGCCCCTTAGCTCTTGCAAATGCGGGAAGCATGATGTTACATACCCACAAAACTTTCATAAAATCCTCATCCGTCAGCAGCGCTGACACCTTTCCCAAAAGTGAAAGGTCAATAAACATATTTACTTCTTATGTTTGTAAATAAAACTCTTAATCCCATTATAGGCCTTTGCAGTCCCTGGATTCTCTGCTATTTTCGTCCGCATCGGGGCCAGCGTCAGCATTCTTATCAGATCAAACTTCTTTATCATTTTCCTCGGAAGATAAAGATGTATTATCTGTTGTCTTTCCGTCTCGGACACCTTGCGGTTTTCTCTTGTCTCGGAAAAGCCACCGCCCTCATAATCAGCTATAAGCAAATTCATATATTTTGTCTCGGCCTTCTCAATATAGAAGCAGCGAAGAAAATGCTCGTAGTCAGCCCTCACCTTCCAAACTGTATCGAAGGCATATCTGTACATAAGTCTCTCATCATAAAAGCATGCCTGATGTGAAGGCACATTCCTATAGCACGCAAAATCATTTATCTTAGGAATTGATGAAACCCTCTGAGAGGTCTTCATCTCATAGATATCTCCATAGTATATGGTCGGGACTATAGTGCCTGAATCCTTTTCATCAAGCTTTATCTTATTACGCACCTTTTGCAGTACATGCTCATTTGAAAAATTGTCTCCGCAATTAAGGAAATAAATATATCCGGGTTCAGTATCCTTAGCTTTTGTTCCCCTATCTTCCTTTAATGCAGCTATCGCCATGTTCATGGCATCGTAAATGCCATGGTCTTTACTCTTAATGATCATGGCTTTTCCTGCATTTTCATCATCCTTTA
Source organism: Butyrivibrio sp. VCD2006 (assembly GCF_000423925.1). Lineage (GTDB taxonomy): Bacteria > Bacillota > Clostridia > Lachnospirales > Lachnospiraceae > Butyrivibrio. The sequence goes on along the minus strand of NZ_AUIX01000007.1, from coordinate 107,870 downwards.
AAAGCTCACGCGCTTTTACCAGTGATCCGTCGGTAGACCCGCCATCCTTAATAACTATAGAGACATCTTTAAATGTCTGCATTTTAATGCTCTCAAGAGTTTTGATAAGCTCATCACCGGCATTATATGAAACTACAATAATTGTGAAAAAAGTTCTCTTCATATCATTCCTCTGTCAGCCGAAGCCTCTCTCAGAAAGTGTTGCGGGCAGCTCATGAAAAAAGAATGTCTCGTATGGAAGAATCCTTACTCCGTCACCTGCTGCACCTCTCATATATTTTGCAAAGTACAGTACGCAGCACATGATTGTTACTACCTGCATTACCCGTCCTGCCTTGTAGCGCTTATAATCCTCTTCCGTTAAGAGCCTTTGTAAAAGCGCAGGCACATATAAAATCTGTGTAACCGTGAAATAATAAGCTATTCTCGATATCGTTGGCAAAAATGAACAGAAAACATACATTAGAAGCGCTCCCAGATTCGCATAAAAATAGAAGCTCATTTTCTTTTCCCTGATGATATCCTTGCCAAGAACAAATGCCGCAAATGCAAGAACCGCCACGCACCTTATAATGCTTATTGCACTCGTGCCTCCCGATAGGTACTCCGTTCCCTCATATGAAGGATAAAGTCGCAGTGCAATTTTTAAATAAATATCCTTAAGAAAAATGCAGGAAAAGCATAGTATCGCAAGCACACCCTGCATCCATCTCTTCCATTTCATCGCAGCAAGAGGATATAGCACCAATACCACAAGCAATGATTTATGAAAAAGTGCACCACACAGAATCAATATAATAAATCTGGGCCAGTCTCTGTTTAAGCAAAAACGGATGGAATAAAGTGCCACCCCCATAGCCAGATAATATCTCACCGTACTGATAGACTGAAAATAATACCCTAAGAGCATGAACATCATGAAGCTCAGGAAAAAATCCTCTGTCTGCCTGTATATAGCCGCAAGAAAAAAGAACACTGTAGCCGCAGCAAATACGGCAAATACTGCCACATAGTTTTCAAAGCCCGATAGTGTATAAATCAACTTCGTAAGGTAATTAAAGCCCGGCTCAGTCGGTACTATGGCATTACTATAGGTTCTATGCATGAACTCCACATAATTACTGTAGTCATTACCGACATTCAGCCTGATGGCAGAAATCCCTGTCAAAAGCACAAATAGTGAGAAAAGTCCTATACCGTTTCTCACCTGTCTTCTGCTCACTCCTCGATATATGTAATTGTACTGTCCGCCACCGCGGATCTCAGCCTGCATATCTTTACTGACAATCCTGTATGCGATGGTAAGGGTAACTATCGTAAGTGTCAGATAAACGATCATAGTCCCTCATCCTCAAGCACACCCTGCCTGATTCCTTTTTTCATCAGCCTGTAACACTCCCACATGGGTATATCGCGGCACATAACCTTCCTCTTAACTATCACAAATCTCAGGCTCATGAGACCCGCCATTGCCCCATATAAAAAGTGATACAGAACACCTCTGTCAAAGAAAAACTTCTCATTATATCCGTTAAACCACGTTGAAGGTCTCTCAGACACCTCGTGGCCTATATCCACATTTGTCCTATATATCCTGATTCCCTTTTTCAGGCAGTCATGGAGAAATAGTGAATCTTCTCCGTTACTATACTTGGCACCGCCTCCAAAGAGAGTCGAAAACTTTACTCCTGACTTCTTTACCGCCTCTGTCCTTGCAATTATTGCATAAGCGGCATATCTTCCATAATTTTTCCAGGTAACCTGTCCAAAATCGGTATTATAATATGTTTCACGACCCGGAGCCGCTTTCACGTTAAACGTGATCATATCTGCCTCCGGATGCTCATCAAATTCCTTTTCAACAAGCTTTGTATAGCCATCATCAAGGACAATATCCTCGTCGATAAACTGCAAAAATTCGTGATCCGCATTATCCAGCCCAAGATTCCTTGAAGCGCCTACACCTCTCTCATTTCTGTCCAGAACGAGTATTGTGTTTTCGCTTCCGTCTTTTCCGGCTACCATCTTCTCATAATCTTTGTCCCTGTCACACTGATTGACTATAACAGCATCAGACTGGATATTCATTTTTTTAGGAAGCTCATCCGTATCCTGATTAACGGCAGCCACAAGCAATTGTATTCTCGACATATCAAAGTCCCAGGTATCTGTTTAAGAATTTCATGTCAGCATCAACAATAACTATGCCATACACTTTACATTTCAGCTTATTTAAAAGTGAAATCATATGCTCTGTCATTGCACCATTATGCTTTCCCATGCTCATAACAATTATTGCCCCGTCAACATGCGAAAGCTTCTCGCGGGAATCATTATCATTTCCCGGAAGCGGCATCTCGCAGAACACCGGCATATCATTTAAAAGCCCTTCTCCAATAACTTCCTTAAGTCTGTCTGATGCCTTAACAGCATTTTCCGCACCCTCTCTGTCATCTGCACTTATAAGTGCAAGCTTAAGAGGTGCTTTGAAATTTTCTTTAAATGTAAGAAGCAGCTCATTTCTGAAAAATGAAGGCTCTTTCTCATCTGCAGGGCTTAGAACCCCCAGAACCGGAAGCGAATATCTTCTCTCAACATCCTCCGGAACGTAAACCTCATCGTCCATTGATCTGATTAGAAGCAATGCAATCATGGAAAGAATAAATCCGACCACCGCGCCAAGTGCTACTGCAACCCCCATTCTGTCAGTCAAAACCTCGAGCTTTGTATCTGACCTGCCAAGGAGTTTTATCTCTGTAAAAGCGGTATCTTTCTTTCCATATGTTTTAAGCGCTTCATTGGCAGCATCGGCTATAGCACCCGAAAGCTCTTTATCAGGGTTTTTTACAGTAAAGATCATCACCCTTACATCAGAAGGGATATCAGCATTTATTGAAGCAATTACTTCATCTTTGGAAACATCCTTATAGCCTGCATTATCCAGGTTGTCCATGATACCGTTAAGAATATTGTAATCCGTATCATTTTCAATGATCCCGCCAAGGGTATTATCCTGCGTCTTTACAAGCAGATTCCATGTATACGCATTATAGGAGTCAACTACACTGCCCTTGTTTTCATCATAGGCAAAATAAATATATAGAGTGGATTCTGTCACATAATTCCTGGCAGGTGCATAAACACAAGTCACAAGAAAATATATAATTCCCGCTATAACTGCGCCTATTACCGCAGCAATCGGAAGTATCCATATTCTCTTTAAAATAGTCAGATAAAACGCTCTAAGATTAAGTATTTCGTTGTCGTAGTTTTCCCTTTTAGCAGCCACTATTTTTCACCCGAATTTTTAAGTGCCGTTGTCTGTGTCTCCTCCACTCCCTCTGTTGCATCCGGAGTGAAAAGTATTTTAAGTGTAAGCAGCATCAGTTTAAAATCAAGCCATACAGAATAGTTCTCAATATAAGCAAGATCAAGCTTTAGCTTGTCATAAGGTGTGGTGTTATATTTTCCGTAAACCTGAGCATAGCCTGCAAGACCCGCCTTAACCTTCATTCTGAAAGCAAACTCAGGCATTGTTTCCATATACTGTTCGATTATCTCAGGTCTCTCAGGTCTTGGACCTATAAAGGACATCTCTCCCTTTAAAATATTAAATAACTGCGGGAGTTCATCAATTCTGCAAGCTCTTATGAATTTACCAAAGGGCGTTATTCTTGAATCATTTTTGGTAGCAAGTCTTGCAACGCCATCCTTTTCCGCGTCAACTCTCATGCTCCTGAACTTCATGATCTTAAACTCTTTCTGATTCAACGTGCAGCGCACCTGTTTGTACAGTACCGGTCCGCCATCAGAAATCTTGATAATGATCGCAGTTATCACCATGATAGGTGATGTCAGGATTATCAGAATAAGAGAGCATATTATATCTATCATTCTCTTTATAGCTCTCTCTTCTACTTTTAAGTAATATTCGCGAAGAAGCAGGACAGGCGTATCAAAAAGATGCATCTGCGTTGATCCCTTAACAAGCACATCCGTGATCTTGGGCATCATATAAACTCTTATTGAATTGGAATAAAGAAATTTAAGAAGTTTATTCCTGTCCTTCGTTGGAATATCCCAAATAACTACAGCATCATATCGCTCAAGGCACTCTCTTTCAATGTTCATGAGACCTTCGCTGATATTCATGCACTTAACAATATTGTATTTATCCTGTCTTGAATTGAATTTTCTTAAGATATCATCAACGGGATATTCTCCACTGACAAGCAGCATCTGCCTTGCCGGGAAAATTGCACGATAAAGCCAGTTCGTAAAAACAGCCCATAGAAATGAAATAATAAGCTGTACTGCCAATATCTCCAAAATCGGATAGATTGGTATCAACCTGTTGCTCATAAGTGCTATTTGAAAATAAGAGATACCATTTACCATCAGAAGGGCAAATATCTGAGAAAGGAAAATATCCATAGCCTTCAGATAACCTATCTTTAGCCCCCCATAGGTATTTGAGAAAAAGAGCATTAAAACAAAATAGAGTATTATAACAAGAAGATGTCCACGGAAATAGAGATGCAATCCGGGGCCGATAAAATATCCGTCAGCATATCTTGGTGCATTTGCTATCGGATAGTAAACTTTAAACCAGAACCAACCATATATAAGGGTCTGCATTGCAAGTCCCATTAACCCCAGACATAATACAAATACTCTTTTTATAGATTCAATCTGTTTCATACAATTCCCTTTACAGCCTGCGAACAGTCGCACGGAAAGCCCATCCGACAAAATAGAACAAAGAAGCTATACGCGACAGGCCCGCAATTTTCCTATACAACCCCCAAATCCTTCTAATTGCCGAAAACTTATTTGATGAAAGTGATTTACCCGGTCTTCTGTATATTGCCAAAACCTCATCAAGGCCGTAGGCAATAGTACCCCCTTTAAGAATATTCCACCAGGTAGCAGTATCTTCACTTTCAATTCCAGGCATAAATATCTTATCCTTTGGAACCACATCCATATCTATCATTACTGTAGAAGTAAAAATGACAGTTCTTGAAAGTGCCTGCTTAAATGTCAATGTCTCGGGAACATACACTACTCTTCCAGTGGGATTTGCATTTTCGTCCCCGAATTCATAAGCAGTAAAAACAAATGCCGCTTTCTTTTCCTGCAAAAAGGCCAGCTCCTTTTCAAGCTTGTCCTTTATCCATATATCATCTGCGTCAAGAAAAGCCAGATACCTTCCTGTAGCAGCGCTTATGCCTGCATTCCTCGCAGCTGCAGCACCTGTGTTTGACGCTTTTTTTATAAGCTTTATCCTGTTGTCATCCTTCGCAGCTTTTTCAATAAGCTCCACACTATTATCGGTCGAGGCATCATCAACAAGTATCAGTTCAAAATTCTCGTAAGTCTGCTGCCTAACCATCTCAATGGTCTCTAATATAAAATTTCCTGCGTTATAAACAGGAACAACAATACTGATCCGGTTTCCAAGTCTGCGATCCTTTTCCATCAGAGCTCTTCCTTAACGATATAAATAGGTCTGCGCTTAACCTCAAGGTAAGTCTTGCTCAGATACTGGCCTACTATTCCCAGACAGAAAAGCTGCACTCCGCTAACCAGAGAAATAATGCAAACCAATGACGGCCAACCACTTGTGGGATCTCCGAATAATGTCTTCCTAATTATTGTAACGATAATCAGAATTATAGCGAGGAAACAAAATACCACACCCAGTATTGAGGCAAATGCCAGCGGAACCGTAGAAAATGCCATTATTCCGTCAAGCGCATACAAAAACAGCTTCCAAAATGACCACTTGGTTTCGCCTTTTTTTCGCTCAATGTTCTCAAACTCAAGCCATTTTGTGTTAAATCCAACCCATCCAAATATGCCCTTGGAAAAGCGATTGTACTCTTCCATGGAAAGAATGGCATCCACAAACTGTCTTGTCATAAGCCTGTAATCTCTTGCCCCGTCAACAATCTCTGTCTTGGACATTCTATTGATCAGGCTGTAAAATCTTCTGGCAAAGAAAGACCTGATAGGCGGTTCACCCTTTCTGGTGACTCTCCTTGTTGCAACCGAATCGTAGCCTTCATTTACAATATAGCCATACATCTCCGGAAGCATAGCAGGCGGATCCTGAAGATCGCAATCCAGCATAACCACATAATCTCCCTTGGATTTCTGAAGCCCAGCATAAATTGCTGCTTCTTTTCCAAAATTTCTCGAGAAATTAATAAGGTGAACTCTTTCATCTGTGCCGCGTAGCTTCTTCACTTCAGCTACCGTATTGTCCTTTGAGCCATCATTTACATATATGATCTCAAACTGAACATCATTCTCCTTAAAAAAGCCTTCAGTCTTCATGAGTTCATCATAGAAATCCTTGATATTTTCCTCTTCATTATAACAAGGCACAATTATGCTGATAAGCTTCATGATTATCTCTCCGCTCTCATTGGATTGTTAAGGAAGTCCTCGTACGCGAGTTTAATACCATCCTCAAGTTCTGTTTTATATGACCAGCCAAGTGCTGCTGCCTTTGATACATCAAGAAGCTTTCTGGGTGTTCCGTTAGGCTTAGTTGTATCCCACTCGATCTCACCTTCAAAGCCTACAACCTTTGCAACAATTCCAGCCAGCTCTTTGATTGTGAGTTCCTTACCTGTTCCTGCGTTAACAGTCTCATCACCACTGTAATTATTCATAAGGAATACGCAAAGATCAGCAAGATCATCTACATACATAAACTCACGAAGGGGTGAACCATCTCCCCAACATACAACCTTGCTTTCTCCGGCTTCCTTTGCCTCATGAAATTTCCTGATCATAGCAGGAAGAACATGTGAATGTGTCGGATGATAATTGTCATTGGGTCCGTACAGATTAGTCGGCATAACTGAAATATAATCTGTTCCATACTGCTTATTTAAAAACTCGCAGTATTTGAGTCCGGAAATCTTAGCAAGAGCATAAGCTTCATTAGTCTTCTCAAGTTCTCCTGTAAGAAGACAGCTCTCAGTCATAGGCTGCGGAGCCATCCTGGGATAAATACAGGAAGATCCGAGGAACTCAAGCTTCTTACAGCCATTCTTCCATGCCGCATGGATAACATTCATCTCCAAAATCATATTCTCATACATAAAATCAGCAAGAGCGCTCTGATTAGCCTCGATTCCTCCAACCTTTGCGGCCGCAAGAAAAACATACTCAGGCTTCTCTTTTTCAAAAAAATCTTCAACAGCATCCTGCCTGGTAAGATCAAGTTCTTTATGAGTACGGGTAATAATATTTGTATAACCCTGTTTTTCAAGCTCTCTAACTATTGCAGAGCCTACCATTCCGCGATGTCCTGCAACAAAAATCTTTGCATTCTTTTCCATTACGTGTTTCTCCAATCAAAAATCAAACTACAATACTCTATTTTACTATATAATAGACTTTTTTTCCATTTTAGCGGCCGGGAGGCAAAAATCCATCCTCAAAATTATCTCCCGCCATTGTAAAACCATCCGGATTCGGAGTGGATGGGAAAGCATCATATCCTGTCCTGTCACCTTCCGTTGGATAATAGATCACTTCATTACCCATGGTCATTGTTTCAACTTCATAGCTGTTGTAATTCTGCTGAGCCACAAGATACTCAGTCCTGAATCTTGGCACGTCATCTCGTACCAATACTCCAAATTTAAAGATCATAAAAGCCGCAAAAAGGCACACGCTAATTCTATAACCATATTCCTTAAGATTCTGGTCCAGTCTGTTATCCAGCACTATAAGGAAACGCCCTACCAAAATCACTGCCGGGAGCCAGATATAAATACAGCCATATCTAACAAGCGGCGCTGCCAAAACAAAATACAAAAGCGCAATATAAACAATGCCTTCAATGAACAGAAAATCCGAAAGCGATACAGATCTTCTGTGACTCATATGAAAGATTTTTTGTATTTTTTCACCAGTGCGTGACTCACCCTTTTTAGTGACAGTAGATACAATATAATAGACGATGCAGCCCACAAAAACTGGAAAGCATGCAAAATCCATAATAAGCATCATCTTATTAAACTTAGAGAGCGCTGAAAACCACATAGGGAACCATTCTCCAAAGGGAACCCCATACATAGCTACATCGGTAAACCCTCTTCCATATGCAGTTATTTCACGCGCATCACTTAAAGCAGTTTCAAAAGGTACCTTCCACCCAAAGCTAAACAAATCTACTCCGGTAAAAGGATATACTAGCCAGCCTGTAATTACCACGTTCCTTACAAAATAAGGAATCGAAATAAACAGACAGAAAATCACACACAAAACTATAGGCATAACGGCTGCCTTGCGCTGTCTTCTAATGATTCTGACAATCGGATAGATCGCAAGAAGAACAAGGGGCGCTGCCGACAATTTTATTGTAGTGACGTAAACCGCACATACTGCAAGAAGAGCATGCGGCAGAAACGCTCTCTCATGTGCAGCATATAGATCAAGCCAATGAATTATGATGTAAAGCACCAATGTTGCCATAAAATAATCAGATGCCGGAGATACCATCTCATCAAAAATCGTAAAAAGATAATATATCGCCAAGGCTCTGACAAAATCCGACAATACTGGCTGCTTTCTTGTTGCTATTTTCTTTAGGTCTGCACATTGCCATGCAAGGAGCAGCGCGCAATAGCCCGCCATGGTATGTAAGGATTTCCCTAAAAAAGCAAAACTATATAGAGCAGAAAGCGCAAATGATGCGCTATTATATCCCAGTCTTACATGCAGATTCCCAAGTCCTTTGACCATACCATATTCTTCTATCCATCGGATAGCCTGTGCATGATAAAGGTCTGTATCATAATGTATAAGCCCATGGGAAGTACCATAGGCCATCAAAAGGAAAATAAGCACATAAAGCCACAGGCTTCGTGAGCTGAGCATTCTTCCTATCCCTTCAGACAGACTTGCCACGATACCGTCCTTATACTCAAAGAACAGGAGGACACACGTAAATATCAGGAGAAGGTTAGCGGCTATAGAAACCTTTCCGATTATACTGAAAAACTCAGCATAAAGGTTCACTACCAATAATCCGGCAATCAGCGTACTCTCCCTATATTTGTAATTATAAGTGAGTTTCTTTTTGCCCTTGGATATGAACATATAACTGATTCCTGATATTCCCTGAAGAGTGGAAAAACCAATTATATATGTAGTTATCAGCACATAGATCCAATTAACTATTACAATAAGCATCTAAGCTTAATCCTTATCACAGAATGTCTTTCAAATATCTCTCAATAGCCTCATGCCAGTCAGCGAACATAAAGTCTGAAGTTAACTTGAACATATAATTCTCGAGAATAGAATAAGCCGGTCTGGGTGCAGCCTGCGGATTTTTAGCAGAGTATTCTGCACTTGTAACATGATTAACTCTGGTGCTCTTTCCGGCAAGTCTGAATATCTCTTCTGTAAAGTCTGCCCAGTTTGTATCTCCCTCACAGGTGCCATGGAAAAGACCATAATTCTCTGTTTCAAGGAGATAGTGAATTGCTTTAGCAAGCTCATAGGTGCTTGTGGGTGTACCGAGCTGATCGCATACAACACTGACTTCATCAAGCTTCTCAGAAAGGCCAAGCATTGTTTTTACGAAATTCTTGCCATCGCCATACAACCATGCAGTTCTGATGGTGAAATAATTCTTTGCAAATTTCTCAACAAACTGCTCACCTGCAAGCTTAGTGATACCATATTTACTTACAGGTCCTGTCTTATCAAACTCAGTGTAAGGTCTGTTACCGTCACCTGCAAAAACATAATCGGTAGAGATATGGACAAGCTTTGCATCTGTTTCTGTAGCAGCTATTGAAAGATTTCTGGGGCCGATCGCATTGATTTTATATGCAAGATCCACATCACTTTCCTGCGCATCTACTGCAGTATAGGCAGCACAGTTGATAATTGCATAGGGCTTAACTTCTCTCGCAAGTTTTACAACATCATCTACACTTGTTATATCAAGAGGAGTAATTCCTTCTCCCTGAAAAACATCGGTATTTACGAGTTCATATTCACCCGTACTTCCAATCTCAAGATTAACAGCTCTTCCAAGCTGTCCATTGCATCCGGTAACAATTATCTTTTTCATAATAATGATCCTTTCTTCACAACGAGCATACGGACGACATAAATGCCGTCCGTTATTGTTTCAATATTTATTCTCCGAGTCCGTTCTCGATAGCATCCACCAAAGCGTTCATCGCTTCTACCTCGTCCGGTCCCTCACATTTGAATTCAAGCTCATCTCCGCATTTTATACATGCGCCCAAAACACTGAGTACGCTCTTGGCATTGGCCGAATTCTCGCCATACATGAATGTTATGTGTGATTTATAATTCATGGCGACTTTACATAGATTTCCTGCAGGGCGAAGATGCAACCCCGTGGGATTTTTAATAATCACCTTTTTTGTTATCATAATAATTTCCTCTATCTAAAAGCCGTGCCCTAACAGGTTACAGCATTACATCCTGAATCAGTTCTGCAAGCTTCTTTGCTTCCGCGTCAATTACTTTCTGATCCTTACCCTCTATCATGACACGAACAAGCGGTTCTGTACCCGAAGGTCTGATCAGAACTCTTCCATCTCCGGCAAACTTTCTATCAAGTTCTTCAATTGCAGCCGCAATCTCAGGATATTCCATAAAATGATCCTTTTTATGAGTAGGAACGGTTGCATTACAAAGAGCCTGAGGCATAACCTCCATTATTGAAGAAAGCTCTGAGAGTTTCTTGCCTGTATCCTTCATAACCTTGAGAAGATGAAGTGCGGAAAGAAGACCATCTCCTGTAGTATTATCATCGAGGAATATGATATGTCCTGACTGCTCTCCTCCAAGATTAGCGCCAATTTCCTTCATGCGCTCCAAAACATATCTGTCTCCAACCTTGGTCTTTTCAATCTTGATTCCTTCGCGTTCCCCCATCTTGAAAAATCCAAGATTACTCATAACGGTAGCAACAATTGTATCGCCCTTAAGCTCACCGTTATCCTTCATATGCTTTCCGATGATAGCCATGATCTGATCACCATCGATAAACTTACCATTCTCATCAACAGCAAGGAATCTGTCAGCGTCACCATCAAAGGCAAGTCCGATATCTGCCTTCTCCTTGACAACACGTCCCATCAGCTCTTCCATATGTGTTGATCCACAATTGGCATTTATGTTGGTTCCGTCAGGACTTGTATGAATAGCAATTACCTGAGCACCTGTCTGCCTTATAGTCTCAACGGATGTATATGAGCTTGCACCTTCAGCGCAGTCCATAACGATTTTCATTCCATCAAGTCTTACATCAACACAGTTTAAGTTGTGATTAATATACTCTTCTCTTGCATCAGTGCGGTTCTTGATTCTTCCTACTCCTGCGCCTGTGGGCATCTTAACACCCTCGAGATTGTTTTTTATCAGCTCTTCAATCTCATCCTCCATAGAGTCAGGAAGCTTAAATCCATTACCGTCAAAGAACTTAATTCCATTGAATTCCATAGGATTATGTGAAGCAGAAATAACTACTCCTGCATCCACACGATATTTCTTTGTAAGATATGCAACTGCGGGTGTAGGAAGTATTCCAACATTAACCACATTAGCACCAACAGAGCATGCCCCTGCCATGAGTGCCGCAGCAAGCATATCTCCCGAAAGTCTCGTATCACATCCTACCATAATAGTAGGTCTGTGCTGATTCTCTTTAGAAAGTACATACGCACCTGCTTGTCCAAGCTGCATTGCAAGAACCGGTGTCAGCTCATCATTTGCTACTCCTCTGACCCCATCTGTTCCAAATAATCTTGCCATAAATTCCTCCAAAAATGATTATTCCTCTACTGTCTTTGTAAGCGTTACAGATACATCCACCGTATCCGAAGTTGTTACACCGCCCGGCAATGACAGCGATATGCTGGTGCGGTATGTTCCCGATACATCTGTGTTTACGTCAAAGAACTGCGCTATATCAACGACTCCGGTCACATCCCTCTCGTTAATAGCGTTAACGTTCTCAGCTAATCCATTTACTGCCAGAGCAAATGTAGATTCTTCTTCATCTATAACAGCCTCATATCCCTCAGGAACATTTATCAGTTCTACCTGACTATAAGGAATATTCAGCGTTTTCTCTGTCTTCTTATCGATATATGCAACAACTGTCGCAATACCATTGAAATCCTCATCGCCAAAGCTTACATTTCCGGGTAAATATGCGGAAAGATCAATGGTTATAGCCAAATCATCTGTGCGGCCTGTTATATCAAGCGCATCATCATCTACAGAGATAGAATCAATTTTATTGAGCACAGACATTCTACCTGCAAGCAGGACACTATCCGGGCTGGATTCAACCTTACCGGTTGCCACATATCCATCTGCCGGAACACCTGATACCTGATAGGTTATCGGAACTCTCTTAGTTGCAAGAATAGAAACACTCACACCTACAGATGTACTGCTCAGCTTGAGATTATCCTTCGAAATCTCTTCTCCGTCAGCATCGTAAAGATGTATTTCAGCATTAGTTCCAATGTTTGTGGTATAGCCTGTAACCTCAACATTAACAGATGCGCTCTTGACACTTTGAACTATCGATTCTGCACCTGTGATTCGTATCTGGTTCTGATCAGTAACAACATCACCTATTATATACCCATCAGTCAAGGTACCCGTCGTAGTAGCTGAAATTGCCAGTGTTTTAGAATCTCTTCCTTCAATATTCAGCTTTACGGAATCTATACTACTGGTAATACTCTGAATCTGATTGCTGTACTTATTCGTCGAGAGCTGAATAGCCACATAATACGTACCATCAATATTTGTCGTATTCTCAAGATCTGCAATAGCAACAACGTTATCACGGCTTAGCGAATCAACAATAGACCTTGGCGCGAAAACCGAGACAGTAGAAATAACATCGCTGTCCTCCAAAACCTGATACACCTGATTGTTATCCGTTATGCTGTTGGCATTTCTGAAAGTGACCGGCACATTGCTGAATCTCACAGAATCAACAGGATCACTTATGTTTGTAACCAGGAACCAAAGAAGTGCGGCAAATAGAAGCGAAGCAATCTTCAGCCCTAAGTTGGCAGTCAAGTTTAGCTTCTTCATTTCGCCTTTCCTTTCACTTTTTTGTTAGTCTTAATCTTTTTCTTTTTATCCTTTTTATCTTCAGTTGTCTTGTTCTGTATCTGTCTTAATCTCTCTCTGAGTCTCTCACTGTCAACCGCTCTCTCAAGCTCTCCCATATAGGCAACACTTATCTTACCGGTTTCCTCCGACACAATTATTGTGAGTGAATCTGTAACCTCTGACACACCCACACCTGCACGGTGTCTTGTTCCAAGCTCCTTACCAAGCTCCATATTGTCCGAAAGCGGCAGGTAGCACGTAGCTGATGTGATTCTGTCACCTCTGATTATTACAGCACCATCATGGAGTGGTGTATTGTGTTCAAAAATGTTTATCAAAAGCTGACTGGTAACAAGTCCGTCAATATCAATACCCGTTCTCTCATATTCACTTAGTGACGAGAGCTGCTCTATAACAATAAGCGCACCAGTCCTAACCTTCGCCATCTCAACGCAGGCTCTGATGATCTCATTGATGGTCTTATCTGAAAATCTGCCCTCTTCACTTGTGTCTGCAAAATTTAAGAGACCATGAAAGAAGTTTCTTCTTCCGATACCCTCAAGGGCCTTTCTAAGTTCAGGCTGGAGAATAACAACCATTGCAGTAACTGCAATTCCAAATACATTCTGAACTATCCAAAGAATAGTAGACATGTTGAATGCAGCTGCAATAACTATAAAGACAACAATAACTACGACCCCTTTTAAAAGGGACCATAGTCTTGTATTTTTGGCCCAAACCAGAATATGGTAGATCAGGAATGCTATAATAAGCATCTCAACAACATCAAGAGCCCTGACCGTCGGCATATGAAGGCTTGTCAGATTGTTTTCAAGAAAAAATCCGATCTGTTGCATTTAAATTACTCGCCTCTGTCTTTACCTCTGTAATCCCTGCCGGCATTAGATCCGCTTATCTTCTTAACCTTTGGTGCAGGGGTGGAAACCGTTACCTTCGGAACGGCTTTTACGTAATAATAATATTCATCATCTTCAAACTGAACCTTCTCAATCCTGGTGTAATCAAGATTGAAGGCAAAGAACTGAAGAACAAATAGCATCAATATAGCAATGATAGTCTGAACCACAACTCCGATAAAAGATAGTTCAGTCGTGTACATCATGTCACCGATAAGGAGACATATAATATTTGTAAGGGCACCGGCAATAATAGCTATTGTCCATGCATGATCAACTGACATACGTCTGATCAGATAAACAACCGCAAGAGTAATGGCAAATGCTGCAATAAATACCCACATGCGCTTATTTGACAAGAGCTCTGAAATAATAGTCTGAAACTGAGCTGCTGATTCCTCCATCTCAGCCCCTGCAAATGTAGTAGCATTGCTTGAAAAATAATTAACCAGAAAAGCCACTATGATTCCAAACGACATGGATACTATTGAAGCAGGTGTACCCATAAGACCGAGCGCTATAGGCATCACGTATGGAACACTTAAGTAAAAACACATAGGTGTCAGCATTACCGCAATCGTATCCTTAGGTGAAAACCTGAAATAGAGCAGAAACATCAATAGAAAAACTATAAGTGCAACAACCGCGCACAGAATAGACAGCTTATAGAGATGTGCCAAAATGAATCCGGCGGAAATGAACACCATGAAATTCTGAGGCATTATGGAGCACAGAAGCGCAGCCATAAGCAAAATGGGCATTTTCGTCAGATTTGTCTGATATCCGATCTTGTTTCCTATCATGGTAAACGCAATCAGTGAAAGCAAAAACTTCCAGACATATGTGATGTATAATTCATATTTTACATAAAAATTCTTAATATATTCCCGTAGTTCAAGTAAAGACGTCATTTTTCCTATTCCTTTTCATACATTCTGCCTAATTTCTTCA
Organism: Butyrivibrio sp. VCD2006; assembly: GCF_000423925.1. GTDB lineage: Bacteria > Bacillota > Clostridia > Lachnospirales > Lachnospiraceae > Butyrivibrio. The sequence goes on along the minus strand of NZ_AUIX01000007.1, from coordinate 92,847 downwards.
GGCAGGAATAATATGCTCTCATGTTCTTCCGCATTTTTCCGTATCGGATGGAATAAATGATGTATGAAATCACTGAATATACGGCTACAAGCACAATGTAATAAATCAAATACTTCCGGGCTGTTGCTGCGACATCTGTATTATATACATCCTGCAGCACATCAGAAAAATGATACATCACATAGGCAGCGACCAGTATCAGATATACCACGGTTGCGCTGATAATAGACTTCAACACCTGGAATCCGACATAGTCGCTGCGAAAGTACGAATTTATAGCGTTATTCTCTTTCCCCTCACGCTGCTCGTAAGCAGCCATCCTGGTCATCAGGATAACTCTCTCCTCGTTTAACATAAAATCCTCAAGTTTTAAGAAACTTCATTCCTGACTTTGAGTCAGATTTCTGAGCGGCCTGCTTCTTTGCAAGCTCAGCTGCAAGCGCCTGTTGACGCTGTTTAACGGTATCATTAAGCGCATTGGTCACAGTTGCCTTACACTTTGCACAAAGTCTTCCAGTGACAATTCGCGCACCACAATTTTCGCATGTAATCTGAATCGGAGAGTCCTCAGAGAACATAAGTCTCTCTTCAAGAATCCACTTCTTCAGCTGCTTGGCAGTTACATCGCAATCCTCTGAAATCTTTTTAAGGCCACTTCCGGGGTTATCCTGAATATACTTCTTAACCTCCTGGAATTTTTCCTCAATTTCTTTCTTGCACACATCGCATATTACATCGCCAGCAATGTAATTAAACATCTTACCACATCTTGTACAATTACGAATATTACTCATGATATCCTCCTATTTTGCAGCGCTTAGTGTTCACACTACCTGGCCTATTGCAAGCGTAACAAAGAAGATCCTTTCCACTCCGTGCCTCCTGAATTCTCTTGCGAGCTCGTCCATAGTACTGCCGGTTGTGTAAATGTCATCAATAAGGATAATACACTTAAATTTTACATCATTTTCTCTTATATTGAAAGCCTTTTTCAAATTCGAGCGGCGCTCTGATGAGTCAAGCATTTTCATCGGGACAGTATCTCTGACCCTTATAACCACATCATTTCTGACAGGGATGTTCATACTCTTTCCAAGCGCTTTAGCAAAAATCTCTGCCTGGTTATACCCACGCTTTTTCTGTTTATTTGCATACATCGGTACCGGAATAATCACTTCTGCATTAAAGTCTTTTATAACGCTTCCCAGATATCTCTTTGCCGCATCTGCATAAAAATCCGCATATTCCTTCCTGCCTGAATACTTGAATCTGTAAACCGACCCGGAAACCGATCTATATCTGAAAACACCAACCCCTCTGTCAAAATAATGCCTCATACTTGCACAATCATGGCAATACTCTTCATCCGGATCAGTCAGGGGTTTTCCACACTTCATGCAGATCACCCTCCCCGCAGGCTTTATAACCCTTTTACACTCCGCATGTATCAGACCTTCATTATGTTTTACGATATCATCGCAGACAGGGCACCTTCTTGGATAAAGGATGGAAACAATCCTCTCAGTGATGTTCTCAGTCTGCATCGTTAACCTCCAGGATCCTGGCCTTCAGTCCCGTATATCTTCTTAGTTGTTCTTCATTCTCAATCATAGTATTCAGAGTCTCAGTATTTCCAAGAACCACGACACACTTCTGGGCTCTGGTCACAGCCGTGTACAAAAGGTTACGGTTCAAAAGCATTCTGGGGCCTCCAAGAAGAGGAAGAATTACTGCGGGATATTCCGAACCCTGGGATTTATGAATTGTTATAGCATATGCATGTTCCAGATCTTCAAGTTCCGAAAAGGGATATGTAACGCATCTTCCCTCATCAAACTCCACCGTGAGTTCCTTCATAGGAATATTCATGTCCTTAACAACACCCATATCTCCATTAAATATCCCCATTCCCTTGTCGGTGGGTATTCCATATTTACCGTAGACCTCCCACTCTGCCTGATAATTATTATGAATCTGCATCACGCGGTCACCGACACGAATAACTCTGTCTCCATGAACATATTCTTTTTTTCTGTCGTCTGCCGGATTGAGATATCGCTGCAAGACTGCATTCAGTGTCTGAGCTCCCAGAGGACCTCTCCTCATCGGTGTCAGCACCTGAATGTCCTCAGATCCTGCCTCCACATATCCCGGAAGCTTATCCCTGATCAGCTCTATCATATGTTTGTATATAACATCTGCATTATCTCTTTTTAGGAAAAAGAAATCTTTACTCTTATTATCCAGTTTTATTGGATCTCCATCTTTTATATGATGAGCATTCATAACAATATCACTCTGCTGTGCCTGCCTGAATATTTTCTTTAACGTAATGGTCGTAAATGTTTCACTTGCTATCAGATCATGAAGAACCTGTCCCGGTCCAACACTCGGAAGCTGTGAACTGTCCCCGACAAGAATAAGATGAGTTCCAGGAATGACAGCCTTTAAAAGCGCTGCAAAAAGGTGCATGTCCACCATTGACATCTCGTCTATTATGATGGCATCTGCCTCCAGAGGATTATCTGCATTTTTCTCAAAATGAAGTCTGCTCTTTTCCCCCTGATTATCGATACCCGCACCGCCAACTCCCAAAAGTCTGTGAATAGTCGATGCCTGATAGCCTGTTGCCTCCGTCATTCTTTTAGCAGCACGACCAGTAGGAGCCGCAAGAACAATTTCCATCTGCTCTTCGGCATAATACTCAATTATCGTGTTAATCGTGGTCGTCTTTCCTGTTCCCGGACCTCCTGTGATAATTACAACACCATTTCCCGCGCTTAACGCCGCTGCCTTTCTCTGCAGATCATCGAGTTCTATACCGCGCCTTTTTTCAATCTTTCTTATCCTATCCTCTAGATTCTTTTCACTTTCATTGGAAACTCTGAGGTTTAATTCCTTAAGCATGACCGCGATGGCTTTTTCCTCGTAAAAATACGAGGAGGCATACACTTCATCATCGCCCTTATATACCAATTTTCTTTCAACCATCAGATTATCCATCTGAATCTCAATACTTTCTTCCGGCACCCCCAAAAGTTCCCTGCTTTTTTGTATCAGCTCCGTCTTAGGAAGATAGCTGTGACCGTCCTGTGCTCCCTCGAGAAGTACATATAGAACACCACTCCTTATTCGGTAATCAGAATCTACTCTTATGCCAACCTTGGCAGCTATCTCATCAGCTGTCTTAAAGCCTATTCCCTCTATGTCATCCGCAAGCTTGTACGGATTCTCTTTAAGTATTTTGTATACCTGGTTTCCATACTTTTCATAAATTCGCACGGACATATTCCCGGTAATGCCATATCCAGACATAAATACGAATGCGTCCCGCATCTCACGTTTATCAGCAAGCTGAATTGCAATATCCCGCGCCTTCTTCTCACTTATCCCTTTGATTTCTGCAAGTCTCTCAGGCTCGTCTTCAATGATTCTGAAGGTGTCCTTTCCGAACTTTTTTACAATCCTTCTGGCCATTGTTTCGCCTATTCCCTTTATGGCCCCGGATCCAAGATATCTCTCCATGGATTCTGTATCATCCGGTGCAGCAATCTTATAGCTGCTGACCTTTATCTGTTCACCATAGACGGGATGTTCAGTCATATCCCCGGTTATTTCAAGAGTATCGCCCTCATCCACATCAATAAAGCTTCCGACGCAGGTTATCTCTTCACCGTCACTGACAAGCACCATTACTCCATAGCTTCTGTCAGGACTTCTGTATATAAAATGATCTATATATCCCTTTACTTCCATGCTTCTCCTCTATAAACGCCGGATATTACCGGTCTGATACCCCCATAAGACAATAAATATATTTACTGTCTATAAAAATAGTCTTATGCATAAAGAATTCCCTCTTTTTACTTAAAGAGGGAATTTCATTTTTATTATTTAAAGATTGTAATTTCGCTTCATGTTTTCATATAGCATCTGTGCCAATCCATTACTCTGTGTATCCGCACCGGTTGCTGCGATGTCCTGAATTGTAAGATCCTTGAAATAATCAACCATCTTACTCATGGAGCCGCTTTCTTCTTTACTGAACACCTTAGCAGTTTTCTCATAGCCTTTATATATCTGCTCCATAAAATATGCTTCAAACTGCTTGCAGGCATCCATCAGCTCTTTATCAACCTTGGCTTTATCTTCCTCAGTCTCAATCCGCCTCACCTTGGATGCAGCTGCATTTATTTTATCCGAGGCAGCCTGACTGGTGGCATATTGCGAAATACCGGACAGACTGTTTAATGAATTCATATCCATAGCCATATTTTTATACCCTTACATTATCTCTTGAGTCCGTTTGCTGTCTGCATCATCTCATCAGTTGTGGTTATTGCCGTGGAATTCATCTCATAAGCTCTCTGAGCCACGATGAGGTTAACCATTTCAGTAGCAACGTTTACATTTGAGCCTTCCAAATATCCCTGAACTACTGTACTTCTTCTGATACCCTGAGTCGTAGCTTCCGGAAGTGCGTCACCGCTGGCAAGCGTAGCCATAAAACTTGTATCTCCGACTCTTTCAAGTCCTTCTGCATTTCTGAACTGGAAAAGAGCTATTGTTCCAATATCCTGACGCTGCTGATTGATATCGAGATAATAGAGATTGCCCTCTGCATCACAGTTAATATCGGTAGCTTTTACTGTAACATCGTTAACAACAAGAGGATTACCGTCAATTCCCAGTACCGGATTACCTTCTGAAGTTGTAAGCTCCAATGTGTTCTGCTCAGTGAGCGCCCAAACAAAATTACCATTTCTGGTATATCTGAGATTAGCAGGATTCAAATCCTGCGCATCTGTTGAATATACAAAAAATCCATCACCCTGTATTGCAAATGCAGAGCTGGAGTCATTATCCTGTAAATTTCCCTGTGTAAAGAACTGATTGATGGATGAAACTCTTACACCGAGACCAACATCAGAGTTAACAGGCGATCCTGTTGTCTGAACTGTTTTGGTCTTCAGCTCCTGGTACAGTAAAGATTTGAACTTGGCACTTTGTGCCTTATAGCCTGCAGAGTTAACGTTAGCAAGATTATTCGCAATAGTATCTACGTTTGTCTGCTGTGCATTCATGCCGGATGCTGCTGTCCATAAGCTTCTTACCATAAAATACCTCCTAGCGTAAACCAATACTCCGCCAATTAATTTATCGGCTCATTGCGCTATCAGATTAATAGTATTTACTGAACTTTTCCCAACTGATTTACAGCTATATCCAATGTGTCATCCTCAGCCTGCATAGCCTTGGCATTGGTATCGTAGTTCCTCTGTATAGTGATAATACTGGTCATCTCATTTACTACACTTATATTCGATGATTCCAGATATCCCTGATTAACTGTTGCATTGGCTTCCTCAGCAGTTGTAGAAATTACCTGTGCCCCACCCTCGCCTATAATAAATGAATTATCCTGATACCTCTGCAAAAACTGCGGCGAATCGAATCTTGCAACCTGTATTGTTGCAACAACATTTGTATTCTGAATAATTCGTCCGTCCTGTAATATTGTAGTATCCGCTAACGGATCAAGCTGAATGGGATTATTATTGACATCCAGGACATTATTACCCTCGCTGGTAACAAGGTAGCCATCCAGCGTCAGGGTAAAATTACCGTCTCTGGTATATTTGATAAGCTGTCCGCCTCCATCAGGATCATCAGAGGCATATGAAGTAGCAAAAAATGCATTTCCGCCGGCGCTCATATTATCATTAACTGAGTCGTCGTCCACATTTGGAAGTCCGTTATTCAGAGCAACATCATATTTCTGATCCGTCTGTCTCAGAGCTCCCTGTTCAAAATTTGTATAAGTTCCGGCAAGCTTCACTCCCGGATTCATAAGGCCAAGTCTGCGCGCTGTCCAGGGGGCATCAGAGTAATCCTTGATCTTCAGACCAAGAAGATCACGGAATGAACGGCTGACCGAGCGTTCCTCCTTGAAACCGGTAGAATTAACATTGGCCAGATTGTTAGTCTGGATATCCATTCGATTCTGCTCGGTGATCATACCTGTATACGCGGTGTACAGACCTTTTACCATATGCCTTTACCTCTCCTGTCGCAAGAACGTAGACGCGTTAGTCAAAACATTACATTTCTATCGCGCGAGTACGCATCCTTTTGGAGCGTTTATACTTCGCGATATCCGGCAAGGAACTCAACATAACGTCCTGTTCCGATTGCAACCGCAGTCATAGGATCCTCGGCTGTCACAGTATTGATACCTGTCTTGGAAGCGATAAGGTCATCAAGACCTCTGAGCAGACTTCCGCCACCTGTAAGAACTATTCCTCTGTCAGCGATATCAGCCGCAAGTTCCGGAGGAGTTCTCTCTAAAACACTGTGAATAGCTTCCACGATCTGAGCTGTGGTCTCTCTTAAAGCTTCTTCTGTTTCCTCAGAGGATACCTTAACAGTCTTGGGAAGACCTGTTACAAGGTTACGTCCTCTAACATCCATATAATCTGCTTCTGCTCTTGGATATGCTGCACCTATCTTGATCTTTATATCCTCGGCTGTTCTCTCACCGATAAGAAGATTGTGCTTTTTACGCATATATCTGACAATAGCTTCATCAAAATCATCGCCTGCAATCTTAACAGATGTGCTGACAACGGTTCCACCAAGTGAAATAACCGCGATATCAGATGTACCGCCACCTATATCTACGATCATGTTTCCACAGGGCTTGGTAATATCTATTCCTGCACCGATAGCAGCTGCGATAGGCTCCTCGATAATACGCACATCTCTGGCTCCTGCCATAAGAGTAGCATCTTCAACAGCCTTACGTTCAACTTCCGTTACTCCACTGGGTACGCATACAGCTATAAGAGGCTTTCTGAAGGTTCTGTGTCCAATAGCCTTAGTGATGAAATACTTCATCATCTGCTCGGTAACCTTATAATCTGAAATAACACCCTGTCTAAGCGGTCTTACAGCCACGATGTTGCCGGGTGTACGTCCAAGCATCAGTCTGGCATCCTCACCGATTGCCTTGATCTTCTCAGTATCTCTATCATAAGCCACAACAGATGGCTCCTTCAAAACTACACCCTTGCCACGGATGTAAACAAGGATACTTGCTGTTCCTAAATCAATTCCTATATCTGTATACTGCATTTAATCTATTACCCCTTTCTGGAAATAAGGCTCAGAGCGCATAGTCGCTCACAATAACTTAATTAAAGATATAATTCATTAGCCATTATAAACCAATGGGGCAAGTTTTTAAACATCTAATCGTATTTTTATATCATATAATACCAATTTCCAATGTCACAAAAGGCAGCTCTGCACTGAATGCATAGCTCATGCCTATAGGTATATCGGCATCACTTTATAAAAACTTAATACTTTTGAATAAATTTTTTTATTTTTTCTCAAGCATTTTTTTGATGTATGCACCCGTATATGACTGCTTGCATTTTGCGACCTCCTCAGGAGTACCGCAAGCCACAACAGTACCTCCGCCGGAGCCTCCCTCCGGTCCCATATCTATGATATAGTCTCCGGTCTTTATCACATCCAGATTATGTTCAATGACTATAACCGTGTTACCCGCTTCAACAAGATCATGCAAAATCTTTACAAGCTTTTGTACATCCGCAAAATGTAGTCCTGTGGTGGGCTCATCAAGAATATATATTGTTTTGCCCGTACTCACTCTTGATAACTCAGTGGCAAGCTTAATTCTCTGGGCTTCTCCTCCGGAAAGCTCCGTAGAAGGCTGCCCCAGCTTAACATAACCAAGTCCCACATCATAAAGAGTCTTGATCTTTCTCTTAATTGTCCTTATGTTTTCAAAAAACGGCAGAGCCTCCTCAACTGTCATGTTGAGGACATCATATATATTCTTACCCTTATAGTGAACCTCAAGAGTTTCTCTATTATAGCGCTTACCTCCGCAAACCTCACAGGGCACATAAACATCGGGAAGGAAATGCATTTCAATCTTAATGATTCCATCTCCTCCACAGGCCTCACATCTTCCGCCTTTTACATTGAAGGAAAATCTTCCCTTTTTATATCCTCTTGTCTTGGCATCAGGTGTTCCTGCAAAAAGATCCCTTATCATATCGAATACCCCGGTATATGTTGCAGGGTTCGATCTGGGAGTCCTTCCTATAGGCGACTGGTCAATAGCAATCACCTTATCAAGCTGTTCTATTCCTTCTATGCCTTTGTGTTTACCAGGTATGCATCTGGCTCTGTTTAAGTCCCTCTCAAGATGCTTATATAAGATTTCATTAACAAGCGAACTCTTACCTGATCCGGAAACACCGGTCACTATGGTAAGCACTCCCAGGGGGAACTTAACATCAATATTCTTAAGATTATTCTCCTCAGCTCCCTTAACCTTGATCCATCCGGTGGGCTTTCTTCTGTGGTCAGGAACTTCTATCTTTAATTTGCCAGCAAGATATTGTCCGGTCACAGATTCCTTGACCTTCATAATTTCTTCAGCAGTGCCTGCTGCCACGATCTCACCGCCATGTGATCCTGCGCCTGGGCCCACATCTACAATGTAGTCAGCAGCCCTCATGGTATCCTCATCGTGTTCGACAACAATCAGAGTATTGCCAAGGTCTCTCAGGTTCTTAAGTGTATTTAAAAGCTTGTCATTATCCCTCTGATGAAGACCGATACTTGGCTCATCAAGAATATAGCAGACTCCGCAAAGTCCGGACCCAATCTGAGTCGCAAGCCTTATTCTCTGTGCTTCACCTCCGGAAAGAGTAGCAGTTGCTCTGGAAAGAGATAGATAATCCAATCCTACATCTATGAGGAAACCCACTCTGGCTCTTATCTCTTTTAAAACCTGAGATCCGATCATTTCCTGCTGCTTTGAAAGCTTTAGATTTTCAAGATACTCATGAAGTTCTCCTATGGACATTGAAGTGATCTCAAAAATATTCTTATCGTCAATTGTTACAGCAAGAGAATCCGCTTTAAGTCTCTGACCTTTACATGATGGGCAGGGTGTAATTCTCATATACTGCTCATATTCCGCCTTTTGTTGTTCGGAATAGGTCTCGCGATATCGCTGTTCAACATTTTTAATTAGACCATCAAAAGTTATGGGATATCTGCCTTCGCCTCTCTGACCGGTATACTCAACCATAACCTGTCTGTCAGCACCATGGACCAGCATATCCCTGACCTTTTTAGAGAGTTTTTCAAAAGGAGTATCAAGACTGAATTTGTACTCTTTAGCCAGTGCTCTCAACATCGCATTTGTAAAGCTACCCTCTTTTCCGGAGGATGCCCAACCTGTAACCTGAAAACACCCCTCACTTATTGAGAGAGTTTTATCAGGTATCATAAGCTCTTCATCAAATTCCATCTTATAACCAAGACCTGTACACTCAGGACAGGCTCCAAAAGGATTGTTGAAAGAGAAGCTTCTTGGCTCGATCTCCGAAATACTGATTTCACAATCAGGGCAAGCAAAACTCTGGCTAAAGTTCATGGGCTCTCCGTCGATAACATCCACGGTAAGAAGTCCCTCTGCAAGATTAAGTGCACTCTCTATTGAATCTGTAAGTCTCCCTCTGAGCTCATCATTATCCTGTCTTATAACCAATCGGTCGACTATAATCTCAATATTATGCTTAAGATTTTTATCCAGTTTGATTTCTTCTGACAGATCATACTGACTATCATCAATCCTTACTCTCACAAAACCGGCTCTTTTTGCTCTGTCCAGAACCTTGGCATGTTCACCCTTTCTGCCACGAACAACAGGCGCCAGAATTTGAAATCTTGTTCCTTCTGACAACGAAAGAATCTGATCAGCCATCTCATCAACGGTCTGCCTTCTGATCTCTCTGCCGCAATTCGGACAGTGAGGTATACCTATTCTGGCATAGAGCAACCTAAAGTGATCATATATCTCAGTAACAGTTCCTACAGTAGACCTGGGATTTCTGTTAGTCGACTTCTGATCAATAGAAATAGTCGGTGAAAGTCCCTCTATTTTTTCCACGTCAGGCTTATCCATCTGCCCAAGGAACATCCTCGCATAGGAAGACAGAGATTCCATATATCTCCGCTGTCCTTCAGCAAAAATAGTATCGAACGCCAGTGAGGATTTTCCCGAGCCAGAAAGCCCTGTGAATACAGTCAGGGTTTCTCTTGGAATCTTCACCTCTACGTGCTTTAAATTATGTTCATTGGCACCGCGTATTCTAATATAATCATGTATATCACTTGAAAGTATCTTCTTTGCCATATCGCTCCTTTTCCCTCATCCGTCAGCTTCGCTGACACCTTCCCCCAGAGGGGGAAGGCAGTTATATACAACTCTCCTCAAGCATTCCAAAGGGAGATAGCTGTTATATACAGCTCTCCTCAAGCATTCCAAAGGGAGATAGCTGTTATATACAGCTCTCCTCAAGCCTTCCCCCTTTGGGGGAAGGTGGCACGTAGTGCCGGATGAGGGTCACTTCCCTCCGGTTAATTCAAGCAGGTTCTTCTTCAGCTCCACCATCTGATCCCTTAGCATGGCAGCCGTCTCGAAGTCAAGCTCAGCAGCAGCTCTCTTCATGCGCTTCTCGACATCCTTGATAACTTTCTCCAGTTCCTTTTTATCCATTGACTCAGGATCTTTCTCGAACTGAACCTCCTGCTTTGCAACAGCCTTTGTCACACTGATAAGGTCTCTTACTGCCTTCCTGATTGTCTGCGGCGTTATGCCATGCTCCTCGTTGTAAGCCTCTTGTATCTTTCTTCTGCGCTCAGTTATTTCGATCGCATTTTTCATGGAATCCGTCATGTTATCCGCATACATGATAACGTGTCCGTCTGCATTTCTCGCAGCTCTTCCTATAGTCTGTATCAACGAAGTCTCTGACCTGAGGAAGCCTTCCTTATCGGCATCAATTATTGCTACCAGTGAGATCTCAGGTATATCTAGGCCCTCCCTAAGAAGATTGATTCCGACAAGCACATCAAATACATCAAGTCGCATATCACGTATTATCTGCGCTCTCTCAAGGGTATCGATATCAGAGTGCATATATTTCACTCTGATGCCTGTCTCTGCCAGATATTCCGTAAGATCCTCAGCCATCTTCTTGGTAAGTGTTGTAACAAGTACCTTGTTCTTTTTAGCTGTCTCTTTGTTAATCTCAGTAATGAGATCATCTATCTGACCCTCTACAGGTCTTACTGAAATCTCAGGGTCAAGAAGTCCTGTCGGTCTTATTATCTGTTCAGCACGCAAAAGCTCATGCTGTTCCTCATAGGGTCCCGGCGTAGCAGAACAAAACAGCATCTGATCTATATGCGCCTCAAACTCTTCGAAATTAAGAGGTCTGTTATCAAGAGCAGATGGTAATCTGAAACCATAATCGACAAGCGTAGTCTTTCTGGATCTGTCTCCATGATACATGCCACCTATCTGAGGAATTGTCATATGAGACTCATCCACTATTATGAGAAATTCGCCATCAAAGAAATCCATTAGTGTGAGGGGCGGCTCTCCCGGCTTTGCAAAATTCAGATGCCTTGAATAATTCTCGATTCCGGAACAGAATCCGGTCTCTCGCATCATTTCTACATCAAAATTCGTGCGCTCAGCTATCCTCTGTGCCTCAATAAGCTTATCCTCGCTTTTGAAAAACTTGACCTGCTCATCCAGCTCAGCCTCTATATTCTGGCATGCCAGATTGATCTTCTCCTGTGGCACAACATAATGTGATGCCGGATAAATCATGACGTGAGTCAGCTCATTTTTAATAGTTCCGGTAACCGGTTCAACCTCACATATTCTATCTATCTCGTCACCAAAAAGTTCAATTCTTATAAGATAGTCATCCGCTTGTGCCGGAAAAACCTCTATCGTATCGCCACGAACTCTGAAATTACATCTATTAACATCAAGGTCATTCCTCGTATACTGAATTGCCACAAGATCCTTCAGAATCTGATCGCGGCTCCTCTCCATCCCCGGACGGAGCGAAATAGACATTCCTTTGAATTCATCAGGACTTCCCAGACCGTATATGCAGGACACACTGGCAACGACAATGACATCCTTCCTCTCTGTAAGAGATGCCGTTGCTGAAAGCCTCAATTTATCTATCTCATCATTTATCGCGGAATCCTTTGCAATATAAGTATCCGTTTGAGGGACATATGCCTCCGGCTGATAATAGTCGTAGTAACTAACAAAATACTCTACTGCATTATTTGGGAAAAACTCCTTAAACTCGCCATAGAGCTGTCCGGCCAATGTTTTGTTATGGCTTATTACCAGAGTTGGCTTATTCAATGCCTGAATAACATTTGCCATGGCGAACGTCTTACCCGAGCCGGTAACACCCTGAAGAGTCTCAAACTGATTCCCTTCCTTAAACCCCTTAACCAGTGCCTCGATTGCCTGTGGCTGGTCTCCGGTTGGCTTATATTCAGATTTAAGTTCAAAATGATCCATGTGAACACCTCAAATAATTCCGAACATATTTTCGATATACAGATTATTCTAACATATCATTTATAAAAACTCAATCGTATCAAATGTTCTGACAACATCTATAAAAAGCTCGGGCTTTTCGGCTTTCTTGCGCACCTTTTTGCATTTTTCCCTCTCATCTTTTTGTTGAAAAATTTCCTTACAGAAGACATGTCGCTTATTTCTTACCCTAACGGACAAAAGATCTTTTCTGATATCACTGATTCTCAAATACCTTTCAGATATATGTGATGCACAGCATTTTCTGACAACTTTCATCACATCTTCACTGAACCGACGCGATACTCCGGACCTTTGAAGAAAAAACTCGATTGTTTTTCCCACCTGAAATACATCTGTCAAAAAGGAATTCTCACTAAGTCCGCCATACTGTTCCGGAGCCGCATAATTCCTGGTACCCGCCCCTAAATATACTTCCTCTGGCATTAGCTTGGAATCAAAAATCCCATCATATCCCTTCGCAATCTTCGCAGTGCCAAAATCAATCAGATATACTTTGCCCGTTTTATCGACCATGAAGTTTGAAGGTTTTATATCCATATGAATTACCGGCGGTCTCAGTTCATGAAGTGCCTCTACAGCCATACAAATTCGTTCAAAAAGATCTATCATATCCTTTTCATTAAGATTTTCCGAAAAAGCTCTATCAAGAGAAGTCCCCTCGATATACTCCATAACAAGCTCTTTCTCGGAATAATAATATAAATCTGGTGAATATTTGTACGCCGAATCCTTCAGATACTCTAGTATCCGTCCCTCATTCTCAAGCTGCTGGCCGGAGAACTTCGCATCTATGGAACGCTTTATCACACAATACTTTCCTGTATTTCTGCGCACTCCCAGAAAAACTTCGGAATTACCTCCTCTTCCGATTTTTCGCAGGTTTTCTACTTCAAACATACAGCCGCTGCGGTTATTGGTCTTATTTCGCCTCTGCTCCATAGCTGACTCCTTAGATACTCCATATTTTTCTGCATCTCATTATCATCGATACACATCTGAGGACATAATCTTTTAAAAATCTCTGTATCAAGCTGTCTTTCATAAAATGCCTGATTTGCCGCTACAAGAGTACTCCCCTGCATAAGTCTGCCCTCAAAAGCGCAGACTCCGTGATTTTTATTTTCCATTGGTTTACAGGAGATTTCATTTGTTCCGAGTCTGTCTATTTTCAAAACTCTGTTGTTCCCGCGATTCATCACGAGGTAATCTATGCCATCAAATATCAGAACCGTGATATCCGGAATCTTTCTTTTTATCAGAAAACCGCGACTCCCAAAGATCACAGACAGTCTTTTTAAAGCCCTCGCCATGTCCTTTTTTACAGCTTTATATACTAGCCTTTCAGCTGTCCTTATTACCTTGTCGCAGAGTTTAGGATTCATTTTGCAACAGCTTATGACCATGACAACCATATCCGGTCTGTTTTTAAAATGTATACCTTTTATCATTAATCCATCGTTATTAGGTTTTATTCCCGGCTCACGCAAAGTGGCCGTATAATAATCCATCTACCACACATCCTTTCAAGTTAAATTTTTAAATTGGAAAAAGTATCCGTGAATCCGGATAAGGAATCAGAATTAAAACATTAGAACTATATCTCAGAAAATAATTTTTGTAAAGAACCTATTGTACATAAAAAGGCACTTCTGTTTAATCGCAGAAGTGCCTTAACATTGTAGTTATCAGGCTGCATCATCAAGAGCAGCTCCCTTTAATTCCTTTTTCAAAATTTCTATTGCCTTGTTAAGCTGATTATCTGTACCGTCTTTGTTGTACGCCTCATAGTCCAACTCAATCTCAACGTCAGGAGTAATTCCGACTCCATTAATATCATTTCCTTTAGGAGTGAAATAATTACTGATTGTAAGCTTAACCGCTGTTCCATCAGTAAACGGGAAAATCCTTTGAACAACACCCTTTCCGTATGTTGTCTCACCCACAATTGTTCCCTTGTCATAATCCTTAATGGCCCCTGACAAGATTTCAGATGCACTTGCGGAATATCCATTTACAAGAACAACCAATGGGATATCAATTTCCTTTGTTCCATCGCATTCGAAATTCTCTCGATTCCCATCCCTGTCCACCGTATAAACGATATCTCCTTTGGGAAGCAGCTCTCTTGCAATATCGCACACTGCATTCAAACTTCCACCCGGATTAGACCGAAGATCCAACACAAGGGCTTCCATTTTCTTTTTCCTAAGCTCTTCCATCCCCTGATTGAACTGCTCAGGTGTCACAGAATCAAATTCTGTTATGCCAAGATAACCAATATTATCCTCCAGCATTGTAGTATTTACTGTCTGCGCTTCGACCTTATCTCTTTTAAGAGTATAATCCAGATAATCGGGTTCTCCTTCACGATAGATAGTTATCGTAACCTCTGTGCCGATCTCACCTCTTATCAATCCAACTACTTCAGAAAGTGTCATGCCCTGAACATTTTCGCCGGCAACCTTGTAGATCACATCATTCGCCTTAAGTCCGATTTTTTCAGCAGGAGAATTCTTAATTGTGCCTGTAATTCTGGGAAGGTTGGTATCCTTATCCATACTCACGTAAGCACCAATACCGTAATATATTCCCTGAGTATCAGACATAAGATCATTGTACTCTGAAGATGTGTAGTACTCGGAATAAGGATCTCCAAGCGAAGCAACAACACCTTTGTAAATTGCATTTGCTTCAGCATCCCGATCAATTTCTGTCTTATAGTAATAATTGTTTATTGTATCCTCTATAACCTTAACCTTGTTCAGAGTCTCATCATTAACTGCAGAATCAATCTCATTTATATTCTTCGGTTTTGTTTTAAAAAATGAAAACCCTTTTGCATGTATTACAAACACTCCCGCAACTAGAAGAAATGTCGCCAGAAAAAAGCCCGCGATCACTCCCGCAAACATTATGCCTAACTTATTATCTCTAGGCTCCATAGTGATACTTCCTTTCAAAAATCATTTCAGGTAATTCCAGGGACTTACATAATTACCATTCAGTCTTACTCCAAAATGCAAATGCGGTCCTGTAGATCTTCCTGTCGAACCTACAGATCCGATTCTCTGTCCCTTCGTCACCTCTGCACCTGTCGAAACACTAACAGCAGATGCATGCATATAAATTGTATAAAGTCCGCTTCCATGGGATATCATAACATAATTACCCATAGTGGAATTATATGCTGCAGCAACAACTTTTCCATCATATGCTGCAAGTATAGCGGATCCGCTTGGCGCAGCAAGGTCTACTCCATTATGCATCTTTTGAATTCCAAGAGTAGGATGTGTTCTCATACCATAGTTATCAGAAATTCTTGTATAAGACGGACATGGAAAAGTAAACATACCGCCATCATATTTTCTTGCATTCTGAGCCGCCAGCTCAGCTTTTTCTGCCTCAACTGCTTTCTCCAATGCAGCAATAGTGGCATTTTCTTCCGCTATTTGCTTCTCATATTCGGCAATCGCCGCTTCTTTATCCTTAATATTTGCAGATAAAGTATTAACCTCTGTATTCTTTTGGGCTATGAGAGTCTGAAGATTACCCTCTTCAATAACTACATTCGCTTTGGCCTCATCAAGAGTTTTCTTTTCTTCTTCAAGAGCTTCCTTCGTCAACGTAGTGAGCTCGGTTTGTGCTATATACTCCTGAAGCTTTCCTCTATCATAGGCAGACAATTCCTCAATATACTCAGCCTTGTTAAGCATTTCCGAAAAGGATCCCGTCTCCAAAAGAAGCTGAGCATACAAAGTATCTCCCCTCTCATACATGAAGCGGATTCTTTTTTTCATGGCTTCATACTGCTCATTCTGGATCCTTATATCCTCTTCAAGTTCCGCAGTGGTTATTTCAATATCTTTTTCCTTCTGCTCTATACTTACCGTAAGGTCCTCTATCTTTTTCTGGATGCTGTCAAGGTTGGCATCCAACTGCGTTATATATGAATTCAGATCCGTTTTCTCTTTCTCAAGAGATTTTTTTACCGACTGCAGATCTGTAAGAGAGTTCTTCATTGAATCTCTCTCTTTCCTTGCATCTTTAATCTGTCCCTCTTTTTCCTTAATGCTCTCCGCAGTAACGGCCGCATTCACAGGCGTTGTACTAAAAGAAACTGTGCCTGCAAGCAGGCACAGAAGTAAAACTGACCCGGTTATCCTTTTCCCAAATGTTCTGCTAATCAAAATCCAGCAGCCTCCCATAAAAAAATCGCATTTTTATACATGCAGATGCTTGCGCACAGTCGAAACACTACCGAGGAAGCCGATACCAACTCCTATGAGAATCGAAACTGGTGTAAGCGCCTCAAATATCTTTCCAACCGGAAGAATATCCAATATAGAATTCAGCATTGAAAATCTGATTGCCAAAAATTCTGCTGCCTTATTGTAAATAAAGTAAATAATTACCAGCGGTATGAGTGAACCAATAAGTCCTATGATGATACCCTCGATGACAAAAGGTGCACGCACAAAGAAGTCCGTTGCTCCTATGTACTTCATTATATTTATCTCTTCTTTTCTGACAGAAATACCGATAGTAACCGTATTGCTTATAAGGAAAATTGAAACCAGCAAAAGTATTGCAATAATTCCGAGCGAAACATAAGCGATAAGGCTGTTAACTCCACTCAAAGTCGATGCAGTAACCTCAGATCTGTTGACCATTCTTACGCCATCAATTGATTCAAGATAAGTTACAAGCGCAGGCTGCATCGATACATCATTAAGGTATATCTGCAGGTTTGCTGAATCCTCAAGAGGATTCTCTGTAAAGCCATCAGCATATTCTCCAAGATAATCGGTCTTAAAGCCCTCCCATGCATCCTGAGCTGAGATATAATCCACCTTGCTGACCTCAGGTCTCTTCTCAATCAGCGCTTTAGTCGCAAGAATGACATCCTCACTGGTTCCTTCATTGAAGAATACCGTAACGGATACACCTTCCTCAGCAGTTTTAACTACATGCTGAAAATTGGTTACTATTGAATAAAACATTCCGAACAGGAACAAGCATGCACTGATAGTTGCAACAGAAGCAAGTGTATACCATCTGTTACGACTCAGGTTCTTAAATCCCTGTCCTAATGTATAGAAAAAACTACTCATCCTCATCGTGATACTCACCCTCTTCTTCGTCGTAAATCACGACGCCTTTTTTCATAGTGATAACTCGCTTATGCATCGAGTTAACAATCTCCCTGTTATGTGTAACAACAATAACTGTTGTACCATTCATGTTAATCTGCTCCATGAGCTTCATAATCTCCAGAGTGTTGTTAGGATCCAGATTACCGGTAGGCTCATCTGCGAGCAGAATATCCGGCTTATTGACTATGGCTCTGGCCAGGGCAACTCTTTGCTGCTCTCCACCTGCAAGCTGAGTTACCTTACTTTTATATTTTCCGGCAAGTCCCACCATTGCCAGAACTGACGGCACATTTCTTTTGATATCTCTGTTTGATTTCTGAATAATTCTTTGAGCAAACGCTACATTTTCATAGACATTTCTGTCCTTTAAAAGTCTGAAATCCTGGAATACTATTCCCAGCCTTCTTCTGAACTTCGGAATGTTTCTATGTCTCATCCTGCCAAGATCCTGTCCCATGACGGTAATGGTTCCGTCCGAAGGCACAAGCTCCCTAAGAAGCAGCTTTATCAGGGTTGATTTACCTGATCCGCTGTCTCCGACTATAAAAACAAATTCACCCTTCTTTATGTGAAGGGTGACTCCATTTAAGGCTGGTGCTCCCGTTGAATAAGATTTTGTCACATTATCAAGCGTGATGATCTCATCCTCCGGGATCGGTGCAGCCGCACGTTTTCTTCTGTAAACTTTTTCCATACTTAAAAATCCTCTTCCTTTTGCGATATATGGATGACTTCTGACTTTGGTAGTCTAGTATCGCTCCATATATTTCATATACCTAACCACCATCAAAGCGATCTTGAAGGTGATGGCGTCATCGAAGACGCGAAGGTCAAGGCCTGTACTCTTCTGTAGCTTATCAAGCCTGTATACCAATGTGTTTCGATGTATAAAGAGCTGTCTTGATGTTTCCGAAACATTGAGATTGTTCTCAAAGAACTTATCAATGGTTGCAAGTGTCTCCTGATCGAATCCATCAGGATTCTTTCCCCCGAATATCTCACGGATAAACATCTTGCAAAGCGGAATGGGCAGCTGATAAATTAATCTTCCGATGCCAAGTTCCCCATAACTTATAACCTTGCGCTCATCGAAGAATATTCTTCCTACATCCAGCGCCATCTTGGCCTCTTTATATGAACGGCTGACTTCCTTAATCTCTCCTACAACTGTACCAATAGCAATGTGAACATTGGATATGCCAAGTGATTCAAGGTGCTCCTGAAGTTCCACGGCAGATTTTGAAATATCTTCCGTCTTATTATATTCTGAAACATCCTTGACAACTATAACATTGTCCTCATCTACTTCGGTTACAAAATCACCGCCATTTCCGGTGCCATGAGTCCTGATAAGCTCAAGTACGTTATTCTCACGTACCTTGTCAGCGGAAATGATCATGGTAACCCTCTTGGAATCAGACGGGATATGCAGCTTCTTCGCTCTACTATATATATCCACGAGCAACAGATTGTCAAGGAGCAGGTTCTTGATAAAGTTATCCTTATCAAACCTCTCCTTATAAGCCACAAGTAGCCCCTGTATCTGATATGCGACCATCTTACCGATCGTGTAAGTACTCTCACCGCTTCCTGCGGCTATCAGAATATACTCAAGCTGTTGTTCATCATAAACTTTGAAAAACTGATAACTCTGAACCTCCTGAGAATCAGCAGGTGATCTGACAAAATCACGAACAGAATCACTCATGTCTGCAAAGTCCGGCCTAGTCGCAGCGACTTCATTTCCATCAACGTCAAGCACACATAAATCCACATGTGCGATGCCTTTCAAGCCGTCTATGGTATTTTGAAGGATTTGATTTGAAATCATATTTAATCTCCCAAAATTTTATTTTCATTGTTCTACTCTTATTCTACTCGATAAATGCATAAAAATCCACAAAAAATAAGTGTTTTTTTGTGAAATTTCCATAATGATTTTTCAGAAGAAATTTTCCGAAATAAGATATGGATTAGGATACATGTCTGAGGACACTTTAAACATAAGAACTTCGTCCTCAGCAAGCAAAAGGAGGTGCCTATGGACATACCTGAATTATCAATGGCATTGTCTGCAAGCAAGCTTCAATCAGACTGGGGAACAGCAGTACTCTCCAAGAATCTTGATGCTTTGCAGGAGGTTGGCGATACCATTAGCGAAATGATGGATGTGTCCGCTCTAGAGAGGTCGGTTAACCCGAACCTGGGTGGCACAATCGATGTTAGGTTGTAAACCTAACATCCCCAACATGACGCCCCGCATATACTATGTAGTTATTTCGAGCTCTGATACGATACCGTAAATCGCCCTAAATAACCACATAATATATGCGGGGCTGTTTATTGATTATCTTTTCCTAATCAATCTATATTTCATTTTTAAACAAATAGCCAAAGTAGAATTATTCAAATTTCCAAGTTGTTTTTTTCAAGGAAAACGATGGTTAAATCATTCTGATTTCATTTTCCCTAATTTCAACCTTTCCTTCCTTAAGAAGATGACCGATGGCGCGTTTGAATTCATTTTTACTCATTGCCATTTCATCCCTTATAAGCTGAGGATCAGCCTTGTCAGTGAAAGGAAGTTTTCCGCCATTCTTTTCCATTTTTTCGAGGATGATCTTTGCATCATCGTCAATCTGAAGGTAAGCCTTCTCGCGAACGCTTAAGGTAAGCTTTCCATCCTCCCTCACATCGACTACTCTGGCAGTAACTTCATCACCTATCTTTATGTCGCCATACAGCTCTTTCTTCGGAATGAGAGCTGAAAAGATATCGTCTACAGCAACAAACACACCAAAATTAGAGCTGGTCTCGTATACAGTTCCTCTGACTCTGTCCTCCTTATGGTAAGGACTGTCAGTTCTCAAAAACTCATACACATTCATGGTAACAGCGAGTCTGCCTGACTTATCCACATATAAGGCACAGAGAACAGTTTCTCCCTTTTTAACCTTCCTGGTCTGCTCTCTAAAGGGCAAAAGCACATCCTTTTCAAGCCCCCAGTCCATAAATGCTCCGATCTTACCTACATCCGTTACCGTAAGCATATTTACGTCTCCAAGCATAAGCTTCGGTGTCTTTGTAGTTGCGATAAGCCTGTCATCGGAATCCTTGTAAAGGAAGACCGTCAGTTTATCGCCAAGCTCTGCATTCTCAGGCACCTGCTTTTTGGGCAAAAGCACCTTGTCGTCACTACCCTGCTTTTCAGCCAGATAAACTCCGAAATCCACCTGTTTGATTATTATCAGTTCCTGTTTTTCACCTATTCTTAACATTCTTTTATCCTTTTAACTCAACTATTGCATATGGTTTACCGGCAATGTCGTTTATTGATGCCGTATAAATACCCTCTTTAACATATACAGTCGGACGAACCTCGTCACCAAGATGCGCCTGCTGCTTGTACTCCACTCTGATGCTGATATTCTCCCTGCTCCTTACAAGCTGCAAAAGATCATCGATCCCATTTTTTTCTGCCACATTCTCAAAAGCCTGAAACGCGATTCTAATATACTGTCCATTATTTACATGCATATTGGAATCCAGATGATGCATCCCTATTTTCTTGGAAGCCGCCTCAAAAACCCGAGCATCCTTAGGAAGCTCAATCTTCCTTGCAGCATACTCCATCGGAAGCCTTTCATCCAGCGGATAGGTGGCGATCATATCATCATTTATCCTTGCAGGACACCCCTTTTCCATATTCATCAGCATCCAAACGGAGTTTGCAACCGCAAGGCGCTCACCGGACTCTGTATCCATGAAAAAATTCCTGTGTCCAAAAAATCCCTTTAGCTCATACGGAACCGTTCCCGTCACTATTCTTTCGCCCAATTTGGGGAGTCTTTTCACTTCCACCTGCCAACTGGCAACAACCCACGCAATGCCCTGCTTTTCAGTCACCTCTATCGTTGCCGGGCCTTCCTGTGTCTGAAAAGTGGAACAATCCTGAAAATAGTCTATCAGCGATTCGAATGTCAGGTAATGCTCAACATCCGTTTCAGAAAATCTAATTCTTGAATCAAATTTGTACATTTTAAATCCTTCTCTTAACTATCATAGCACAAATTGCAGCACTTAGTGGCATCAGCATAACTACTGCATATTCATATCTAAAATCCACAACAGGGGCCGCTATAAGCAGCGTAAACACCAGTGCTGCCTGAAAAATCGCAAACACCAATAATCTGCCATGGAATGCCTGCCTATCCCTTAACATCAATACTAACAGCAAAACAATAAGCCAAGTATAGATTCCGGCGCACCAGAGCATACCATAAAGCGGTACAAAGCCTCCTAGCTTTATAAGTATCTCTTTACCTTTAACTACCGCCTTTCCCCCGATACGCGGCATCATAACGAGTCCATAGTCATTTGGCATTACGCCGTCGATGTTTCCGACTTCATAGGGAATATCAGGATACACATATCCACCCTCTAAATCAAACCAGGCTCTTATATAATGCATAGGGAATTTCGTTCCAAGCCTTAACCACAGTCCAAAATATTCACCCTTATTATTCTCTATTACATCAGGATATCCGGCTCTTACAAGTTCCTTTATATTATCGGCAAAATCCGGAGCATAAAGCTCATGAATGTAAGTCCTGTCAATAACCGCATCAATCAACCTGATATCCTTCTCATCAAGCGCCTCATCACTTACAAGGACCCTTGCCACCTGCTGAAGCGGAAGTGATAGTGATTCAGTAAAATCAGGCTGTACTATACCTGCGGCATTCATTACAGGACCCTTAATTATCAAAGAAACAACAATCGCAAAAATCACTGCACCTGCTGCCTTCAAAATATCCTGTCTGAATAGAAATACAAAGAATGGCACACACAAAAGAAAAGCATACCAGCCATTCGACCTGAAAACAGAGATAAGCACTGCTAAAAAAGCAAACATAACAAAATCCATTGTTTTCGCCTTATCCCGCATAGCCATCTCACAAATCCTGCAGCCAAGCAGCATTGCTATCCCCGCAAAAGGCACATCCTTCCAGATCGTCACTGCAAAAACAGCATTAAAAGGAACAAGCGCAAAAAAAGCAAGTGACAACATCACCCATCTTTTCTTATCGACTATTCTCTTAACCTCCAGCACAACTCTTCCACAACAAATAGCGAGGAAAATCATTTGCGCCAATGTATAAAAGCTTATTGCACTATTCGGTTCACCTGTCACACTCATCCCCAGATTATAAAACAGAGAAATGATCAGCGTATGCGCAACCGGATGATGATTAGAAAGCGGATTTACTCCAATTACCTGCTCGTATTGGACAATTGAATCAGCAGTCATGATTCCAGGAAATTCATACAAAAAGTACGGAAGCCAACACAGGAAACAGATAATTGCTCCTATAGCAAAAATCGCCCCCTCATGTTCCCACAGGAAGGATGCCATTTTCCCTTCATCCCTTGCCGTATTCGCAAGAGGCCCTTCTTTTTCTACGGAGTTCTTATCATTGCTCTCTGCATATCTCAGTAAATCACCGGTTTTAAACAAAAACTGCATCACTCTGAAAATCGCAAGAGAAATCCCGGAAAGCATTATTAAAACTCCGGCAATCTTAAAAAGCCCGCTATCAAACCGCTCCACAGCTCTTCTTCCGACAAAAAACACCAAAGCTGCAGATAACAGAAAAGATACCAAAAGAACAGGAATCACCGGACCTTTTCTATCATTTTCTCTAACCTTTCTGCCAATACAAATAAACAAACCAAAGAAAATCAGCGTAAGAGGATTTCTTACAGTAATCCCCAAAATAAGCTGTAGCCCCCAGGTACATAGAAAGGCAATAAAAGTATTTTTCAATTCTTTTTTCTCCAAAACATTCATATCTGATATAATCCTTTTAGGAACGTGGCTTTATTTGGCCGGGAGGAACTACATTATCGCATGAACACTAAAGACTTATCAACAAACAACACAATAAAAGTCCATGAACTGATTTTCTATATCTATTTTCTTTTCCTTTTCGGGTCAAGAGCCGTCGGGCTTTATGACGGACAGCCTGTTTACAACGCATGTATCGTTGCAGGTATGCTGGCTTTCCTCATAAAAGTCGCAGCAACCAGACAATCTCTTTGTGAATATATTGCAGGCTTTGCGATATTATCTACAGGAGCCCTCACTTACCTGTGCTCGGGTGAAAAGGGACTCTTAATCTACTTTACCCTCATGCTCGGAATGAAAGGTATTCAGGAAAAGAAGGTCATGCGCCTTGGGCTGATCATACTTTCCGTCTCTTACTTTGTTTTGTATCTTCTTTCAATTACCGGCATAATTACAGAACTAAATCACATGAATAAGCGAAGCGGATATGGATTTCTCCTTAGGCACTCCCTTGGATATCCCTACCCAAACACAGCTCATACAACCTTGCTTATTTTAATAATTTTCTTTTTCTATCTATACGAGGCAAAGAACACACGCAGTCTTCTTAAAGCTTCTATTATTGCTATGCTCGTTAATGTCTATGTATACATGTACACAGTAAGTCTCACGGGACTTCTGTCTATATCAATATACCTGATTGTTAATATTTACCTACAGCTTAGACCTGTAAGATCAAAGGTTGAGAATTTCTTTATCAGCCTTCTTTTCCCAGCAGTTGTAGTCTTTTCAGTCGCAGGCCCGCTCCTAGCCACAGGCCAGGCCTTTGAATTCATGAACAAGCTTTTGCATAAACGCTATGAATTCGCTCTTTACTTCCTTACGAATGAAAAGATCACACCCTTTGGTTCATATTTCAAAGCAACGCCCACAAACTGGTATATGTTGGACAATTCCTTCCTGTACCTGTTTTTACAGCTGGGTATAATTCCTTTCCTGCTTGTATGTGCACTTTATATTCTGTGGATCAGACATCTTATAAAAGGAAACAAGCTTAGTGAGCTTGCAGTTATCATCACATTCTGCTTTATAGGAATGAGCGATCCGTTCCTGTTTAACCTAAGCTTCAAAAACCTGACTTTTATTTTCTTGGGAACATGGTTATACGACTCGATAGGCAAAGCAAAAGCTTCATTACCTCAGGTACTCCAAAAAGAGATTCTTATCCTCCCTTTTGGAGAAAACGAAGTAACCCTTTTTAGAAAACAAAAAAGCTCCCACGTCAGGTTACTCTCTCAAACCTTTTACGAGATCAGTACACACATCATAAGATACGCGCTTATATTTGCCATTGTAGGACTTATTGGCTGCACTGTTTATACCAAAACAAATGATGAACCCAAAATTCTCTATGCCGATTCCATGATCACTGATCCATACTTTAGCCACAAGAGCATCACTATGTCTGAGGCAGATGTTGAAGCAGCTCTTGAAGCAGGTGATCTTGTGGAAGGCTACGACGCAGATGATCCCACAATGTATGTCTTTAAGAAAAAGGCCCCGCATATGGAATATATACGGAGCACCATTACCTGCGGAATCTGGGCTGGTCTTATTTGTGTTTTGATTCTGTCAATTATCAGAACCTTCCGTAAAAGCTGATATTTTTAACTCCTACACGTAAATAATTGTACGAAACTTAATACTTTTTTAATTGAATCCTAACCTGCCAAATACTAGAATATACTTATTAAAATACTATAGATTGGGGGTTTGTGCAATTTAAGCACAATGACAATATGAATTTTATTAAAAAATGTATTAACCAAAAATGGTTCCCATATACTATTGCATCCTGTTCGGCAGTTGTCCTTTACCTTGCCTTATCCCATATCAACCTATTTTTTCAAGGATTGGGAATTCTAGGTAAATATTTTTCACCGGTAATAACAGGTCTGATCCTAGCGTACATTTTGCACCCATTGGTAGCTTTTTTTGAGAGGACAGTTTTTTCCGGCTTAAAACAATCAGGAATAAGAAGGTCACTTGCCATTATGCTGTCTATTCTGGCAGTGCTTCTATTCATTGTAGTGCTTGTGATTGCATTGATTCCTCAGCTGGTAGGCAGTATTACAACTTTCGTTTCCAATCTTGACAGCTATGCAAGATCACTTGAAACCCTGCTAAACACAATTAGTGCCAAAGCCGGTAATTTCCATATAGATCTATCCGGTATCACCAGTAAGATTAATTCATTTCTGTCCCAATTTGCACAAAAGCTACCTCAGGCGGTTTCTCAGATAATCAATGTATCTGCAGGTATAGGAAAAGGCGTCTTCAACTTCATATTGGGCTTCATTCTAGCCATCTATTTTCTGGCAGGCAAAGAAAAGCTTCAGGCCGGTACCATAAGACTCATGAAAGCCTTCATACCGCTGCATGTATATGATCGTATAGCTACATTCTGGAGTACCTGCAATGATATATTAAAGCGCTACATCGCTGGAGACCTTTTAGATGGACTTGCAGTCGGAGTAATAAACTGGATTTTCATGCTTTTAACCGGCATGTCATACTCAGTACTCATCTCACTATTTGTAGGTGTTACAAACTTAGCGCCCACATTTGGTCCTATAGTAGGAGCCATACTCGGTGCATTTATCCTGGTTTTGGTAAATCCGATCCATGCACTGATTTTCCTTATATTTACTGTAATTCTTCAAACAGTTGATGGATATGTTATAAAGCCAAAGCTCTTCGGCAACACACTCGGCGTCTCAGCCGTGTGGATACTTGTTACATTGGTTGTCGGCGGCCGAATGTTTGGCGTTGCCGGCATCATGCTTGCGATTCCTTTCGCTGCTATATTTAACTTTACATATCAGAATTGGATTCAGAAGAGGGAGGCTGCGCTTGCTAAAAAAGCGAACACTTCCGAAGAGGAAAGATCATGAGAGTAGAGGAATATACATATCAGGAACTTAAGCACATGATGGATTACATGAAGAGAATGTATGACACCGTGCGTCTAGTTGATCCGGTAGAATGTCGTGTAATCAACGTTGATACCTCCGGACAGCTCCATTATGAAAAGGAATGCTATTCTGCCTGGAAAGCAGCTTCACGCTGTTCAAACTGTAGCAGCTACAGAGCTGTCATGAGCGGCCAAAGGCAGACCAAAGAAGAGATTTATGATGGCCACCGTTTCCTGATTCAGTCAGTTCCTATTAAGCTTGTACTCCCCGACAAAAACAATTTCACCTGTGTTATGGAACTTATTAGTATAGACGAAAAAGAGGGTGAGATAATTCCTTCCTCCAATCCGATATCTGCAGGTGAAGACAAACAGCTCTCTCAGGGCATGACGGAATCAGATTATCTGCTGACACACGATCTTCTCACCAGACTTTATAACCTTGATGGTATATGCAGAGAAGTCCGCAAAATTCTGGTAGAAGATCCAGACACAAATCGTGTCCTTATAACAGGTGATATAAGACATTTTAGGACTCTTAACGAGCGTTATGGAACCCAGCGCGGAAACGAAGTCCTTATTGCTATAGCAGATATGCTGCGTAGAAATTGTGGACCGGGTGCTATTTACGGCAGGACGCATGCCGATCACTTTGTACTTTGCATGCCGGAAGAACGATTTGACGAAGGCGTTTTCATGAGTGCTGTAGAAGAGATTGGAAAAATGGTCGATTATGAGAATTATCACCTTTATTTCCATCTCGGAGTATTCCGTATAGACGACCCGGAAATACCTGTTACCGTTATGATAGAAAGAGCTGATCTGGCATTACAGACCCTACATGACCGAAGGGAAAATGTCCTGACCTTTTACACAAACAAACTCTTAAAGCAGGCTGAATATGATTTGGAGTTTTTAAACAGCTTCCACCAGAACCTTGAAGCAGGTCAGTTTCATATTTTCCTTCAGCCCATTTTTGATGCTTCAAAAAGAGTTACCGGTTCCGAAGCACTAACCAGATGGATCAGACCGGACGGATCCATTGTTCCATCCGATAAATACATACACCTGCTTGAAAGAAGTGAAAACATTGCCAAACTTGATATAGGCAACTGGGAACGAGTTATGAAACAACTACGTTCCTGGAAAGCAACTCCAAAGGATCACCTTGTAATCTCAGTTAATGTGTCTCCTAAGGATCTCTTTTACATGAACGCACTTAAAAAAGTAAAGGAACTGGTACACGCATATAACGTTGATCCAAACAAGCTTATTCTTGAGTTCTCTGAAAGAGATCTCATGAACGACACAGAACTGCAGCTTGCAATTCTTGATGAGTTTAGCGAAGAGGGCTTCCGGGTAGCCATAGACAACTTTGGTCAGGGCAACCTCTCCATCGGAATGTTAAAAGAGCTCCATGCAGACTATGTCAAACTCGACAAAAAGTTTATTGATGACAGTTATAGTTATCCCAAATCCAAGATCATACTTGAAGCAACAGTAAAACTTCTTCAGGCACTTGGAATTAAAGTTGTTGCAGAAGGTGTTGAGACCGAAACCCAATTTGAATATCTCAAATCAATAGGCTGTGATCGGTTCCAGGGATACTTCTTTTCACACGCAATTCCTATTGAAGAATTCGAGCAAAAGTATTAAGAAATCAGGAATTATCCTAAGATATGAAAATGCCTCCGATACTCAAAAATGTATCGGAGGCAATATTTTATTCACTAACTATCATCATACACATCTCATTATCAGAAAAATCTGATCTTAATTATCTCATCGAAATACGTGCAACATCATATATTATCTCAGGCAGATATTGGTACATCATAAACACCACATTGACCGTTATGGGAATATATATGTTCCTCGTGCAGAAAAAGGCTACCGCAAGCGGAAGTGCAAGCACCATATACTCTACTACTCCCAGAGGCAAATATGCATGGCTGAATCCGCACAGAACAAGTCCAAGTGAAAAAGTCAAAATTGCTGATGTCGCGGAATCAAAATTCATTATCGCTTTTCTAAAGAACAATTCCTCCGCAACAGGACGCATAAACAAAATAGTTATTGCCCGAAGTAATTCACCCATATAACTGTTTTCCCAGGTGAAATCATATGTGCCATCATTTATTATGTCTGAAAAACTAGGTATAATCATTTTCTTATTTAGCATGAAAACAATTACAATACCTACAAGTGTAAGAACAGCAGGTATCCAAAATCTCTTGATATCCTTGAAATTCTTAGAATATTCCTTGAATGAAAAATCCTTAGCAAAATAAACGGTAAGAACCAGATAGAAAACAAAGAATATGTATAACGTCTTAAAAGGTCTGATTATGCAAAATATAATAAATGCCAATTCCCACACTAGCGGGAATGCCAGGTTCTTAATCTGAGATTTCACAACTCACCTCTAAGTATACTTAATCTGATTGATTATAACATAAAACTGTTAGCATATGAAAAAAAACTCCCCAGAAGTACTTCTGAGGAGTTAAGCTGGGCTAGTAGGATTCGAACCTACGAAATGACGGAGTCAGAGTCCGTTGCCTTACCGCTTGGCGATAGCCCATCGACAAGAATTGATTATACGGAAGAATCCCCAAAAATGCAAGCACTTTTTTAAAAAGATTTTAGTTCCCTGTATTCTTCCATTTAAGCACCCTCCCCAGTTGGGAGGGTGCCGTTTAGTTTCCATTATCTTACATGGATTTAATCAGAATTTTGTTTTCACTCTACTCCCCTCAAAAAAGCTTCCACAAAATTTCTGATATAAGTAGGATAATTCAGCCTTCAAACAGAAGATCAGCATATGTCGGGAATGGCCAATCATTTTTATCAACCAGCATCTCCAACTTATCAGCAGGAGTTCTAAGTGCTGTCATAGCAGGAACTACCTTATCCTTGCAATAATATGCTCTCTTTCTGGGCTCTACTATTGCTCTGGCCTTCTCTTCTTCCTTGATCAGCTTATCAAGTGCCTTCTTCATGGCCTCTAACTGATTCATTACTTCCTTAAGCTCTCCCACCATTACGGTAGCACCAACACCTGCATTAGTCACCTGATTAACATCAGTAGCAAGTCTTCCTGCATACTTCATTACAGCCGGGATTATCTGCTTACTTGCCATATCTATCATAGTGAGTGCTTCGATATTTATTGTCTTAGAATAGGTCTCAAAAATTATCTCCTGGCGTGCTTCAAGCTCAGTCTGAGTAAACACACCGAATTTCTTGTAAAGCTCTATTGCTTTCTTGGTAGTAAGAACCTCAGCAGCCTCTATCGTGGAAGGAATGTTGGGAAGTCCTCTTCTTTCAGCCTCCTTCTTCCACTCATCAGAATATCCGTCGCCATTGAAGATTACTCTCTGATGCTTTGTAAGATACTCCTTGATGATATCATGTACTTCCATATCAAAATCGCTTGCTTTCTCAAGTCTGTCAGCAGCCTCACAGAAAGACTCAGCAACGATTGTATTCAAAGCTGTATTTGAGCTCGCCATGGAATCTGAAGAACCTACCATACGGAACTCGAACTTATTACCTGTAAAAGCAAAAGGTGATGTACGGTTTCTGTCAGTTGCATCCTTCTCAAATTCAGGAAGTGTTGAAACTCCTGTCTTAAGCTTTCCACCTCGTTTTGATCTCTTAGCCTCACCTGTCTCAATGAGCTGGTGAACTACATCCTCAAGCTGCTCACCAAGGAACATTGAAATAATTGCCGGCGGAGCCTCATCTGCACCAAGACGATGGTCGTTTCCAACATCAGATGCACTCTGTCTTAAGAGGTCTGCATGTCTGTCTACAGCCTTCACTATACATGCCAGAACAAAAAGGAACTGAATATTCTCATTAGGTGTATCACCGGGATCAAGAAGGTTAACACCATTATCTGTACAAAGCGACCAGTTATCATGCTTACCTGAGCCGTTAACGCCCGCAAAAGGCTTTTCATGAAGAAGGCATCTCATATTGTGATGCTCAGCAACTCTCTTCATAGTCTCCATGATGATCTGGTTATGATCCACCGCAATATTTGCTGTCTCATAAATAGGCGCAAGCTCGTGCTGACCGGGAGCAACCTCATTATGCTGAGTTTTTCCGGGAACTCCAAGCTTCCAAAGCTCGTCGTTTAAGTCCTTCATATACTCTCCGACACGCTCTCTGATTACACCGAAGTAGTGATCCTCCATCTCCTGTCCTTTAGGCGGCTGCGCTCCGAAAAGTGTACGTCCTGTAAAGATAAGGTCGGGACGCTTCAAGCTCTTTTTCCAGTCTACAAGGAAGTACTCCTGCTCAGGTCCTACTGAAACATTTACCTTTTTTGCAGCTGTATTTCCAAAAAGATGTACAATTCTGAGGGCCTGCTTGTTAACTGCTTCCATTGATCTTAAAAGCGGTGTCTTTTTATCAAGTGCCTCTCCGTTATATGAGCAAAATGCGGTAGGAATACAAAGTGTAACACCAGCCCCTGTCTCCTTAAGAAACGCGGGTGATGTGATATCCCATGCAGTATAACCTCTGGCCTCAAATGTAGCACGGAGTCCTCCTGAAGGGAATGATGAAGCATCCGGTTCACCCTTTATAAGTTCTTTTCCGGAGAAAGAAGTCATCATGTGACCATCTCCTCGAGCACTGGTTATAAATGCGTCATGCTTCTCGGCTGTTATTCCTGTAAGTGGCTGGAACCAATGTGTATAGTGAGTTGCACCATTCTCCATAGCCCAGTTTTTCATGGCATTTGCCACTACATCCGCTGATGCAAGAGAGAGATCTCCACCATTCTCCATAACCTGAATGACTTCTTTGTAGACGCTCTTTGGCAGATGCTGACGCATCTTCTCAAGCGTAAACACATTCTTACCAAATAGTTCCTCAACCATTACCTGTTCGCTCATAAACACCTCACTATTTTATATAATACGGCCAAAGGGCTTTATACCCTAAACTTAATCTGAGTATTCGCAAATGATTGTACTATAGAATATTAAAATTCTCAAACGATATTTCCATAACTAGAGCTGCCTTAGCGCTATGGCTTGGCAGCTCTGTAGTGATCATGTATTTAATTAACAGGATATGTTTTCTGATGATCCTGTGTGGATTCTTAGGATGTCGTATTTTTCTGTGGGTTGATCAAGTTTTAAGTAAATAACTTCCTTTGGATGAGGGCAGCTTTCTACTTCTTCGCCATCAGCGTTTACCATACCGAGGACTTTAGTTTCAATGTCACGGCCATCAGGCTTCATGATCTCTATAACATCACCGACATTAAACTTGTTTCTCTGCTCAATCTTGGCAAGTCCTCTTTCATCCACTTCGCCAACGATTCCAAGGTAGGTGTACTCATTAACATAGGTGTTGGCATCATATATCTGCGCCTCTTCAGAGGGCTTTCCGAAATAGAAGCCTGTTGTGAACTGTCTGTAGGTACATCTTGAAATCTCATCAAGATACCAGGGCATGTTCTCTCTGTATTTTTCCTCAGACTCGAAGTAATCATCAATCGCTTTGCGATATGTTCTTGCTACAGTAGCTACATAAAGGGCAGTTTTCATGCGACCCTCTATCTTACAGCTGTCAACTCCTGCATCCACCAGCTCCGGTATGTGCTCTATCATGCACAGATCCTTGGAGTTAAAGATATAGGAGCCTCTTTCATTTTCATAAACAGGAAGATACTCTCCGGGTCTTGTCTCCTCGACAACTGCATATTTCCAGCGGCAGGGATGTGTGCATTCACCATGGTTAGCATCTCTTCCAACAAAATAGTTAGACAGAAGACATCTTCCTGAATAGCTTATACACATAGCTCCGTGGATAAAGCTTTCTACTTCAAGGTCCTCAGGAATATTCTCACGGATTTCCTTTATCTCTTTAAGAGAAAGCTCTCTTGCCGCAACAACTCTCTTTGCTCCAAGATCCGCCCAGAACTTATAGGTCTCATAGTTCGTATTGTTGGCCTGAGTTGATACATGAATGTCTATCTCAGGGCAAATCCTTCTTGCCATCATAAACATGCCGGGATCAGCGATAATAAGTGCATCAGGCTTAAGCTCCTTAAGCTCATGGAAATATTCCTCAGCTCCCTTAAGATCATCGTTGTGAGCTAAAATATTGGCAGTGACATGCACATGCACTCCATGCTCATGCGCAAACTTAATACCCTCAGCCATATCATCGTGACTAAAGTTCTTTGCCTTTGCTCGGAGCCCGAAGGAGTTACCTCCGATGTAAACAGCATCCGCTCCGAAAATAACTGCAGTTTTTAATACTTCAAGACTGCTCGCAGGTATGAGCAGTTCAGGTTTTCTTCTTGTTCTTGCCATATTATCCTTTCTTTTCCCCTCATTCGTCTGCTTTGCAGACACCTTCCGCAATGAGAAGGCACAACCTTTACAACTTTAGCGACATCGCCATTCCATCGCCTACATTCAGAATTACACTGGAAAGCTCCGGATCATGCTTTATCGCAAACAAATACTCTCGCATTCTCTCATGAATAGTACGATTTCGCCTTGTGACAGCAAATCTGGATTCCATAACATCCCCATCCTGGAGCACATTATCTGAGAGTAACAATCCGCCACTCTTAAGAAGCCTCTTGCAGTCAGGCAAAAAATTGATGTACTGCCCTTTGGCAGCATCCATAAAAATAAAATCATACTGCCCGGTCAGTTCTGCCAAAATATCGGCTGCATCCCCCTCAAGCAGTGTGATTTTATGGTTTGTATCATATTTATCAAAGTTTTCGCGCGCAACTGGAATGCGCTTCTCAAACTTCTCTATAGTAGTTATCTTAGTGTCATCATCGGAATAGGTCGCCATCAAAAGTGCTGAAAAACCAACAGCACATCCGACCTCCAAAATATTCACGGGATGGTTCATCTGAAGCAGAAACTTAATAAGACTCTGTGTATCCTTTCTGATGATAGGCACGTCATCCGCAAGAGATTTTCTCTCAAGCTCATCCAGAAAAGGGGCATTCCCCTGATCAAGTGAATTAATAAATGTGCTTATTCTCTCATCAGTTATCACCTGCTGCCTCCTCGCTCTCCGCAATTGATGAAGCACTCATAACTCCAATTATCTCATCAGGAGTCATTGAAGGGCTGAGTTCATAAGTACCGGGAGCAATCATTCCATGGTACTCTGAAAATCTCTCCTGAAGCCAGAACAGCTTACTATTCTTAATGAGCCCTCTATTTTCCAAAAGCTCTGCGATGTCTCCTACTGACATGCTGTCCGTTATCGAAACAGATACTGTCCTTGTATCGTACTTCGAAGCGGGAACCTGATTATATATATTGTATCCATAGCTGTAGGCCTCGGATGCATATTTACTTATTAGCATCACCGCAACTATAACCAGCAGAATCTTGACTATTGCATCAAGAATCCCAAGCCCTATTCCCCTTGCATCCATAATTAAACCTCTAAAATCAATAGTTAGAATCCATGATAATAGGAAGTATCATGGGTCTTCTCTTTGTCTTCTTCCAGATAAAATCTGATAAAACATCCTTAACGATGTTCTTAAGCTTATTCCAGTCAGTTATATTTCTATCGAGTGCCTCAGTGACTTCATCAAGTACGAGATCTGTGGCATCATCGATAAGCTCATCGGACTCTCTTACATAAACGAATCCTCTCGATACTATGCTGGGACCTGAAACAAGCTGAGCATTGTCTCTGTCAATTCCAAATACGACAATAACGATACCATCCTCGGCAAGTCGCTGTCTATCTCTAAGAACCACATTACCTACGTCGCCAACACCGAGTCCATCCACAAGAATAGTACCAACAGGCACCTTCCCGACTACCTTAGCTTCTTCTTCCCTAAGTTCAAGTACGTCTCCGGATTTGATGATGAAAATATCATCCTTATCCATACCAAGCCCCATAGCGATATTCTTCTGCGCTATAAGATGCTTATATTCGCCATGAACCGGAATAGCATACTTAGGACGAACAAGAGTATAAATAAGCTTAATATCCTCCTGACAGGCATGTCCTGATACATGAACATCCTGGAAGATAACATCCGCTCCCCTTACAAGGAGATCATTGATGATATTGGTTACTGCCTTCTCATTACCCGGTATGGGATGTGATGAAAATATAATCGTATCCCCTGGGCGAATGCTCACCTTCTTATGCTGTCCGCTTGCCATACGGCTAAGAGCAGCCATGCTCTCACCCTGGCTTCCTGTTGTGATAATAACAGTCTGATTATCCGGATAGTTTTTAAGCTGATCTATATCGACCAGTGTATTGTCCGGTATTTTAATACACTCAAGCTTCTGGGCAATATCAATGATATTCACCATACTCCTGCCTTCAACCACAACCTTTCGGCCAAATTTATAGGCAGTATTAATGATCTGCTGAACTCTGTCAACATTAGACGCAAAAGTCGCTACTATTATTCTTGAATTCGAATGCTCCTCAAAAAGAGCATTGAAGGTTCTTCCTACTGTTCTTTCAGAAGCTGTAAATCCGGGTCTCTCGGCATTGGTAGAATCACACATAAGTGCGAGAACACCCTTTTTACCGATCTCTCCAAACCTTTGAAGATCGATTGGATCTCCGAAAACAGGAGTATAATCAACCTTGAAGTCACCAGTATGAACCACAATACCTGCAGGTGAATAAATGGCCAGCGCAGCCGCATCAACAATAGAATGGTTAGTGCGAATAAACTCAACTCTGAAATCGCCAAGATTTATCGACTGTCCAAACTTTACAACTTTTCTTCTGACCTTCTTAATAAGACCATGTTCCTCAAGCTTGTGCTCAATGATTCCCATGGTAAGCCTTGTTGCATAAATCGGAACACCTATCTCTTTAAGAACATAAGGAAGTGCTCCTATATGATCCTCGTGTCCGTGTGTTATTACAAAACCCTTTATTTTCTCGATGTTATTTTTCAGGTAAGTGATATCCGGGATTACAAGGTCGATTCCAAGCATATCATCATCAGGGAATGACAGACCGCAATCCACTACAATAATACTGTCCTCATATCTGAAGGCAGTAATGTTCATTCCAATCTGCTCCAATCCTCCAAGCGGTATCACCTGAAGACCTGAAGCAGATACATTCGTTTTCTTTTTATTCAATTCTTTCCTCCACATTCTTTGCAGTAACCGTAGAGTTTGACCTCATGATCAGTGACTTTAAATCCGGTCTTCTCGGCGATTTTGAGTTCCAGCCCTTCCAGCATGTCTTCCTCAAATTCCAAGACCTTCCCACATCCAAGGCATATTAAATGATGATGGTGATGCGCTCCTGCACTTCCAGTTGAATGTGCCAGTTCGTAGCGCTCTACTCCATCATCAAAGTTCACCCGATCTATCAGATGCAACTCCATCAGTACTTGTATTGTTCTATAAACAGTAGCCAGTCCGATCTCCGGATGCTCTGTCTTTACCAAATTATAAATTTCCTCAGCAGTCAGATGCTCTCCGGGATGCCTGCCAAGTGTCTCGAGCATAATAAGTCTCTGGGATGTAATCTTGAGACCCTTGCTCTTAAGTAATTCCTTAAATTCATCGGTTGAAACCGTTCCCATGGATCCGTTCACCTCCATAAACCGGTCCAAAGCGCTCTATCAATCCAATCCTATATCGTCTTCTTCAAGCAGTTTTCTGAATAAAGCAGCTACTGCTTCAAGTTCACTATCATCATCAACAATCGTATATTTAGCCTCAGTCTCACCCTCAGCGGAATCGTCACGTAATATAAGAGCCTCGCCATCCCCATCCTCAACATCTGTTACAAGGATGTAAGATCTGGCGCCTATTACCGTTTGCTCCAAAACAAAAAAATCCACAGGCTCTTCGCCTTCAGGACGGAATGTTATTCTCTCCATATATCTCCTTATTCTGTAGGTCTGTTATCAAGATAGTCCTGCAGTATGATCTGAGCTGCGATCATATCAACATACTCCTTGCGGTCTGCTTTTTTTATCCCAACCTCATCCATAATAGCATCGGCCTCAACAGTGGTAAGTCTCTCATCCCACATAATCACAGGAAGAGATGTTCGTCTCTCAAGCTTTTCCTTAAACTCAATAGACAAACCTGAGCGCACAGACTCAGACTGATCCATGTGCAGCGGAAGCCCCAAAACTATCAGTTCAACCCCAAACTCCTGAATCAGCTCTTCAATACGTGCCAGCGTCTTTCGAAGCTTATTCTCTTCTTTTCTACGGATTATTTCTTTGGCCTGTGCAGTAAGCAAAAGTTCATCGCTAAGTGCCACTCCTACAGTCCTTGATCCGTAATCCAACCCCATTATTCGCATTATTTTCTGGACCAGTTATTGTTTTTTATATACTCCGTGAGCATCTCTTCTACAAGCTCATCACGCTCCACTTTCATAATGAGGCTTCTAGCGCCCATATGGCTCGTAATATAAGTAGGATCTCCGGACATGATATAACCGACAATCTGGTTTACCGGATTATAACCCTTTTCCAGAAGTGCCTCATAAACGACAGAAAGTACCTTTTTCACCCCTGTCTCTGGATCAACATCCACTTTAAAAAATTGTGTATTGCCAAGATTTGTATCTGTCATATTGCCATCCTCGCTTAATAATTATGCCGATTCTTAGCACTAAAACCAGTGCATACTTGATTTAATAATACCCCATAAAACTTAAATAAGCAATGTATCGTCTCTTAAGAAACTATTAAGCGTATGCTCAGTTATGTCACCTGATTTGATTCCAAGATTGTCTGCCATTTCCTTTTTTACAGCCACTCTGATATATCTGGTCGTAAGTCCAATAAGGTACTCTTTGCCACCTATCGTCTCAAAATCCTCCCAAAGGACTTTCTCGTTAGCGCCAATAAAGCTCTCTCTGTACCTTTTCGACTGCTCCTTGGTCATCGTCAGGAGTACATTACTCCTTGCCGTTTTTTCCCTGTCAGTCAGCTGATCCTCCATCTTAGCCGCAACTGTACCTTTTCTGGGAGAATATTTGAAGACATGCATCTCATAAAAATTGATATCCTCAGCAAATTTTCTGCTCTCCTCAAAGGTCTCCTCAGTTTCAGCAGGAAATCCCACAATTATATCTGTTGTGATAGCGGGCTTATCATATACTTCTCTTAAAAGGCGCACGCTATTCGCATACTCCTCAGCGCTGTAGTGCCTGTTCATGCGCTTTAAAGTGTCATTACTGCCACTTTGAAGCGAGAGATGAAAATGAGGACAAACCTTTTCAAGTGCCGCCATTCCCTTTGCCATCTCCTCAGTTATAATGCGTGGCTCAAGGGAGCTAAGTCTGATTCTGTCAATTCCATCTATAGCATTGAGCTTTTGCAAAAGTGAAAGAAGTGCAGATTCTCCTTTATCAAGGCCATAAGAACTGATATGAATTCCTGTGAGGACAATCTCCCTGCATCCATCTTCAGCGAGCTTTTTCACTTCCTGAAGGATATCCTCTTCAAGTCTGCTCCTTATTCGCCCTCTGGCATAGGGAATTATGCAATAACTACAGAACTGATTGCATCCATCCTGAATCTTGATATACGCTCTGGTATGTCCCGGCATGCTCTTAAGCTCCATGCGCTCATACTCCTGCGCAGGATCGTTAATCTCAGTCACGCTCTCTCCACCAAGAAGCTTATCAACCTTCTGCTGTGCCTTTTCTTCCTTTTCTTTAAAATAATCGCTCAGAATTTCGACTATTTCAGCCTTTTTGTTATTTCCAACAATGAGATCAATACTATCATCAGCCTTGACTCCCTCTTTGTCGGTCTCAACATAACATCCGCATGCGACAACTATTGCGTCCGGATTCTTTCTCTTGGCCCTGTGAAGCATCTGTCTGCTTTTATGGTCAGCAATTGATGTGACTGAACAGGTATTTATTATATAAATATCAGCCACATCATCAAATGCAACAATGTTGTATCCATTTTCTTGTAACTTTTGTCCCATAACATCCGTCTCGTATCTGTTTACTTTGCATCCGAGGCTATGTAAGGCGACATTTTTCATATGAAACCTCCACTATTTTTGACGTATATATCATTGACTTTTAACGTCCTTCCGTATATCATTGAGACAAAAGAAGGAGGTATTTGCGCAATGAAAACCGTAAAAATTTCTTTAAATTCTATCGATAAGGTTAAGTCTTTCGTAAATGATATTACAAAGTTCGATTATGATTTCGACCTTGTATCAGGTAGATATGTAATTGACGCAAAGTCCATCATGGGTATTTTCTCACTTGATCTTTCTAAGCCGATTGATCTTAACATCCATGCTGAAGACGGCGCCGACGAAGTGCTTTCAATCTTAAAGCCTTACATGATCTAAAAAATCTATTGAAACCTGCGACTAACGTCGCAGGTTTTTTATTTTCCGATTTCTTTCCCCCTTACAGGCGGAAAGTGGCACGAAATGCCGGATGAGGTTCTCCCATCAAATCTCTATCTCTAATATCTCATCTGTATCAAGCGCTGCCTTAACCATGTCATCAATCTGCTCATCAAGTCGGTGTTCGTGAGCACGGATAACCTCAAGACGCGGCTTGGTTACGGGATGCTTGGCAACAAAGATTGTGCAGCAATCCTCGTAAGGAAGAATTGATGTCTCATAGGCATCGATTTTCAGTGAGATATCTACAATATCCTGTTTATCAAACGCGATAAGCGGTCGGTAAACAGGCATATCGGTCACAACCTCGTTTGTAGCCATAAGGCTCTCCATTGTCTGAGACGCAACCTGTCCTATACTCTCTCCTGTAATAAGTCCCATACACTTATTCTCTGCTGCGATCATATCTGCGATTCTCATCATATATCTGCGCATTATAATCGTAAGCTCATCATGCGGGCACTGCTTGTAGATATACATCTGAATATCCGTAAAATTGATAATATGAAGTCTGATCTTACCGGTATATTTTGCGATAACCTTAGCGAGATCAATAACCTTCTGCTTTGCTCTCTCACTGGTGTATGGTGGAGCATTGAAATAAACCGCTTCGATCTCGGCACCGCGCTTTGCGATCATGTATCCCGCAACAGGGGAATCAATTCCGCCTGACAGAAGAAGACATGCCTTTCCACTGGTTCCGATTGGCATTCCCCCGGGACCGGGAATAATCTCAGAATATATATTTACCTTCTCACGAATCTCGACACTTACAAGGATATCAGGATTTCTGACATCTACCTTCATCTCAGGAAAAGCATCAAGAACCTGTGCTCCTATCTCGGCTGCTGCCTCCATGGAATCCAGAGGATAAGTTTTATCAACACGTCTGCACTTTATCTTAAAGGTCTTGTTCTTGTCAGGATAAACTCCGTCAAGGAACTTGATAACCTCTGCTGAAAGTCCATTAATATCCGGAAGCTTACCATCTCCATCCCTCTCAATACAAACAGCAGGGCAAATTCCTGTAATTCCAAATACTCTCTGAAGTGCTGCAACAATCTCATCAAAGTCAAAGCCCTTCGCATTCAGATATATTCTTCCTGAAACCCTGAAAATACTGAACTCTCCCTCGCATTTTGCAAGAACACGCTCCATCTGTTTTACAAGCGCTTCCTCAAAGAGGTATCTGTTCTTACCCTTAATTCCTATCTCTGCGTATTTGATTATAAATGCATGGTACTGCATAATTTTCTCCTTTATTGTTATGCCTCCACATTAGCGGAGCGAAGACAAAATGGCGTGAAACGACCTCTGATAGTTATCTTCTCGAGAACTGTCTGAGCATTGGCACGATCTCTTTGAACACCTTTACCGTTTCATCTATCTCTTCATTAGTTGTAAATTCAGACAAACTAAGTCGCACTGTACTGTCAAATAATTCCTTTGGAATCCTGATGGCTTTAAGTGTACCTGACACCGAAGGATGATTGGATGAGCATGCACTTCCTGCAGAAACATAAATCTCTTTATCCTCAAGCGCATGAAGCAAAACTTCAGCTCTAACACCCTTGACCGACACACTCACAATATGCGGAGCAGTCTGGCTTACAGCATCACGAAGCTCTTCCTCTGTAAAATCATAAACACTCTTTTTATCAGACTCTATTCCATTTATCCTAAGATCCTCAAGTGCTCCGGTAAGACCTTTTATAAGCCTCATTTTCTTTTCATATAACTCAGCAATCTTTTCATCAAAGCCTGAGTAAATCTCCTCGGAAGCTCTTCCAAGCCCGGTAATTCCGGGAACATTAAGTGTACCTGATCTAAGTCCTGACTGCTGCCCTCCACCATAGCTTATCGGCACGATACGGACTCCATCTCTTATGTATAAAAAGCCTACGCCCTTAGGACCATGAATCTTATGGCCGCTGACTGACATCATATCTACTCCAAGATTCTTAGGAATAATAGAGAGTTTTCCATACCCCTGAACAGCATCCACATGGAAAATTGTCCCTTTATTGCTTGCATGGATAATTTTCCCTGCTTCTTCCAAGGGCTGAACTGACCCAATCTCATTATTGACAGCCATGATAGATACCAGGATAGTATCCTCTCTTAAAGCACTCTTAAGCTCTTCTAAATCAATAATACCTTTATCAGAAACTCCAAGATAAGTCACCTCAAAGCCCTGATTCTCAAGATATTTCATTGCATTTAAAACTGCGGGGTGCTCTATACTTGTCGTGATAAGGTGATTACCCTCTCGCCTGTGAGCCATAGCACCGCCGATTATTGCGGTATTATCGGATTCCGTTCCACCGGATGTGAAAAGTATTTCCTTAGGCTTTGCTTTTAATGTCTTAGCTATTCTCTCTGCAGCTTCTTTTACATAATTCTCAGCCACAACTCCCATGTGATGCATGCTTGATGGATTACCGAAATCCTCTCTCATCATCTTGATGCAGAGCTCTGTCACATCATCATAAACCTTTGTTGTAGCCGAGTTATCAAGGTAAATTTCCATAATTCCTCTTACTTTGGTCAAATATATATTCTAAAAATCAAACTATAAAAATCTATTACAAAAGCAAACTTTTGCGCAAAATCATGCCTCAAGCTTATACATAAGCCATGAGAGCATTGTAAATCCCGCCGTTTCTGTGCGAAGTATTCTCTTACCCATTGTAATCGAATTAAATCCGGCATCTATAGCATAGCTTACTTCTTCCTCTGCAAAGCCTCCCTCAGGCCCAACAAATATAGCTATGCTCTGCCCGGGCTTTACACTGTCTATTATCTCTCTGGTTTTTTCCATGCCCTCTGCCATCTCATACGGAAGAAGTTTAACATCCATATCCGCACAGAATGCTATTGCCTGCTTAAAAGTCATAGGCATACTTATCTCAGGAACAAAAGCACGCTTACTCTGTTTCGCTGCAGCTTCTGAAATTGCCTGCCATCTCTTCACCTTATTGGCTGCTTTTTTCTCATCGAGCTTAACAACAGAGCGCTTCATCGATACTGGAACTATCTGAAATGCTCCCAGTTCAACTGCTTTCTGTATTATAAGCTCCATCTTATCGGCCTTGGGAAGTCCCTGGAAAAGATATATCTTTGAAGGCAACTCAGCACCGGACTCTTTTATGAACCTCAGCTCACCGACAAGCTCCGTAGGAGATATCGACTCTATTCCAAAACGATACTCCTTAACACCTTCAAAAGCAGCAGAATCATCGGTTACATCTGCAAAGCTATCACCATTACCGGATAATTCATCCTTTATGCTTACCGAAAACTCTTCGCCTACCTTCATTCTGAGAACATTCACCATGTGATTGTAATCAGAACCATCTATTATTATTCGCTTTCCTTCATCAATAAGCTGACTACTGTCAGCAAAAAAATGGTACATAAAATCCCCATCTGCCTTACGGCTCCTTCTCCATAAAAAGAGAAGTCATTTATGAATTAAATAATATACATTATCCTTATTTGCGCGAAATCACTGATACCCATTCGCCCTGTTTGGTCACCTCAAGAATCGTAAGACCTGCATCTTCATGTGCTTTTCTGATAACATCCTCTTTTGCTTCGATTATTCCGGAAGTGATATAGATTCCGCCGTCCTTAAGAAGTCCGGGAACAATTGGAGTAAGCGGAACAAGCACATAGGGAAGAATATTCGCAACTACAATATCATAGCCAGCTCCTACCTGTTTCTGAACTGCTTCATCATCTATGATATTCCCGATTATTAGGTCAAAATCCTCTACCGCTATATCATTTGCCTTCTTGTTATCTGCAACTGCAGGCTCTGCACAGGGATCAAGATCTGTTCCTACAGTATGTCCCGCGCCGAATTTCATAGCAAGTATAGACAATACCCCACTTCCTGTACCCACGTCAAGTACTCTGTCACCGGGCTCAATATATTTGCGAAGTGCTCTGATACAAAGCTGTGTTGTCTCGTGCATACCTGTACCAAACGCTGTACCGGGATCTATATGAAGTGTTATGTTTGCTTTCTTTTTATCCTCCTCATCGGGAGTCTCCCATGAGGGAATAACCAGAACATCGTCCACGAAGAACTTATGAAAATACTGCTTCCAGTTATTTATCCAATCAATATCCTCAGTAACATCAACAGAGATAGTTCCGTCACCGATATCTGAAAAGCTGCTAAGATCGTCAAGAACTTCCCTGATTTCTGCCTTCATCTGATCAGGTGTTTTCTTAACCTCAATCTCTTCGCCGTTTTCATCATACTCATGAACAGTGAGCATATTATCATCATCCACTTCAAGGAAAAAGTTGAGATATGCAACTCCTTCCTCACCGGGAGCAGTAACTGCACAGCTGTCAACACCGGTCTCTTCATCATCAGCATCCTGAAGATCATCCGTAAACATCTGCTCCTTGTCTGCAGCTGTAAGAGGCGCATTATCCTCGATCTGAGCTCCCTCAAGACCAATATCCATCATACTGCTGACAATGATGTCCTCTGACTCTTCATTTGTTCTGATCCTAAAACGCATCCACTTCATAGGAATTTCCTTTCTGACTCTGCATGCAAGCATGCAATAAATCTATGTTGCATGGCTCTGCTTTTCACGCAAAACGCGGGGAGCTAATTATTTCTCCCCGCTTTATTATTCATATATTATTTCTTCTTGCCGAAGAAACCGCCCTTTTTCTTGCCACCATCATCATTTCCATCCTTGTCTCCGGAAATACTATCGGCAGCGTGTAGACTATCACCGGTCTTCTCATCAAACTGTCTCAGAAGCTCCTTTGCATCTTTCGATAGCTTATCAGGAACCTGAACAACAAGGGTAACATAATGATCACCTCTGATATCCTTGTTTCTAAGTGTCGGAACACCCTTTCCACGAAGTCTTACTCTCGTGTCAGTCTGGGTTCCGGCTTTAACATCATAGAGAACCTTGCCGTCTACTGTATCAATTGCAACTGTTCCTCCAAGTGCTGCTATTGCATATGACATAGGAACTGTTGAGAAAATATCATAATCCTGTCTCTGGAAAATTGGATGATCCTGAACAATTACCTCAACAAGAAGGTCTCCTCTGGGACCACCATTTCTTCCGGGTTCACCCTTTTCACGGATGCGGACACTCTGTCCGTTATCAATACCTGCAGGAATTGAAACCTGAATTCGTTTGTTGCTTGAAACATATCCGGTTCCACCGCAATCAGAACATTTATCCTTAATCACCTTACCACTTCCGTTACAGTCAGGACATGTCTGGACATTTCTCACTGTACCAAAGAAAGACTGCTGGGTGAATACAACCTGTCCCTTACCGCCGCACTTAGGACACATCTGAGCTGTCGTTCCGGGCTTTGCACCTGTTCCCTTACATGTCGGGCACGGATCCTTAAGCTTAAGCTCCAGTTCCTTCTCACAGCCAAATACTGCTTCCTCAAATGTTATGCGAACACTGGCACGAATATTTGCTCCCTTTGCAGGGCCACTTCTTGCTCCCTGGCTTCTTCTTCCGCCGCCAAAGAAATCACCGAATATATCACCAAAAATGTCGCCAAAATCAGCACCGCCAAAGTCAAATCCACCATAACCGCCGGCACCGCCCTCAAATGCCGCATGACCAAACTGATCATACTGACGTCTCTTCTCAGGGTCGCTTAACACTGCATAAGCCTCAGATGCTTCCTTAAACTTATCTGCCGCTGCTGCATCCCCGGGGTTCATATCCGGATGGTACTTCTTCGCAAGAACACGGTATGCTTTTTTTATCTCATCATCACTGGCTCCCTTGCTTACGCCGAGAACCTCGTAATAATCGCGCTTCTGATCTGCCATGTATCTCTCCTAAATCTATTATTATGCGTCTTCTTAATAAATACGCTAAAACCCAATCCA
Source organism: Butyrivibrio sp. VCD2006 (assembly GCF_000423925.1). Lineage (GTDB taxonomy): Bacteria > Bacillota > Clostridia > Lachnospirales > Lachnospiraceae > Butyrivibrio. Next base: position 48,064 of record NZ_AUIX01000007.1, on the reverse strand, counting down.
TACTACATTATGTATTGGGCTTTAGCAATATTTGAATTATTAAACTTTTATAAAAGCTCGAAAGAACCTAGCTAAATGATTATACTTCTCTGTAATCGCCATCTACTACGTTGTCATTATTGCCGGCATCTGAGCTCTGAGCTGCTCCGCCCATACCACTCATGTCAGGGCCTGCACCCTGAGCACCTGCTGCGCCCTGAGCACTCTCATAAACCTTAGCAAAGAGAGCCTGAGCATCTGTCATAAGCTTCTCCTTCTGGCTCTTGATTGTGTCGATCTCGCTGTCTGTAAGCTCACGATCCTTAGTCTGCTCAAGAGTATCCTTGAGAGCCTTGAGGTCATCCTCTACAGTCTGCTTCTGAGAAGGATCGATCTTATCGCCAACCTCCTGGATAGCCTTCTCTGTCTGGAATACGAAGGAATCAGCTTCATTTCTTGCATCTATGCCTTCCTTACGCTTCTTATCCTGAGCCTCGAACTCAGCAGCTTCCTTGATAGCCTTATCGATATCCTCATCAGACATGTTAGAACCAGCTGTGATTGTGATGTGCTGCTCCTTACCTGTTCCAAGATCCTTAGCAGATACGTTAACAATACCGTTTGCATCGATATCGAATGTAACCTCAATCTGCGGAACACCTCTCATTGCCGGAGGGATTCCATCAAGACGGAACTGGCCAAGTGACTTGTTGTCCTTAGCGAACTGTCTCTCACCCTGAAGGACGTTGATATCAACTGCTGTCTGGTTGTCAGCTGCTGTTGAGAATACCTGACTCTTCTTTGTAGGAATAGTTGTGTTACGCTCGATAAGTCTTGTAGCAACACCACCCATTGTCTCGATTGAAAGTGAAAGAGGTGTTACGTCAAGAAGAAGGATATCACCTGCGCCTGCATCACCTGCAAGCTTACCACCCTGGATACCTGCGCCTACTGCTACGCACTCATCAGGGTTGAGGTTCTTTGAAGGCTCCTGGCCTGTGAGCTGTTTAACCTTCTCTACTACGCAAGGAACACGTGTTGATCCACCAACAAGAAGAACCTTACCAAGGTCTGAATATGTAAGACCTGCATCCTTCATAGCGTTCTGTACAGGAATAGCACTTCTCTCTACGAGATCGTGGATAAGCTCCTCGAACTTAGCTCTTGTGAGGTCCATATCAAAGTGCTTGGGACCCTCAGCTGTTGCTGTGATGAAAGGAAGGTTGATGTTGGTTGTTGTTGAAGAAGAGAGCTCCTTCTTAGCCTTCTCAGCTGCTTCTTTAAGTCTCTGCATTGCCATCTTATCGCCGGAAAGATCTACGCCTTCCTTAGCCTTAAACTCTGAAACCATCCAGTCGATGATCTTCTGGTCGAAGTCATCACCACCGAGGTGTGTATCACCGTTTGTTGAAAGAACTTCGATAACGCCATCACCTATATCAATGATTGATACATCGAATGTACCACCACCAAGGTCATAAACCATGATCTTCTGCTCTTTTTCGTTATCAAGACCATATGCAAGAGCTGCTGCTGTGGGCTCATTGATGATACGCTTTACATCAAGACCTGCAATCTTACCTGCATCCTTTGTAGCCTGACGCTGTGCGTCATTGAAATATGCGGGAACTGTGATAACCGCCTCTGTTACTTTTTCGCCGAGATACTGTTCTGCGTCTGCCTTCAGCTTCTGAAGGATCATAGCTGAGATCTGCTGAGGTGAATACTTCTTGCCATTGATTGTACGGCCATTGTCTGTACCCATATCTCTCTTAATAGAAGAGATTGTGTTCTCAGCATTTGTTACTGCCTGACGCTTAGCGGGCTCACCTACAAGACGCTCGCCATTCTTTGTGAAAGCTACGATAGAAGGTGTTGTTCTTGCGCCTTCTGCATTAGCTATAACTGTGGGCTGTCCGCCCTCCATAACAGCTACACAGCTGTTAGTTGTTCCTAAATCGATACCTATGATCTTACTCATTTTTTATTCCTCCATATATAAATCTAAATGATTGAAATACTATAATTACTTGGCTACTGCAACCATGCTATGTCTAAGCACCATGTCGCGATACATATAACCCTTTTGAAGCTCCTGAGCTACGATTCCTTCCTCGTACTCTTCGCTGTCAACCTGCATTACTGCATTGTGGAAATTGGGATCAAATTCTTTTCCCACAGCCTCGATCTGAGTTACACCAAGGTCTTCCATCTGCTTTACAAGCTGCTTGTATATCATGTTCATTCCATCAGCAAAAGCGGAATTCTTCTCATCTTCAGGGACAGCAGCAAGTCCTCTCTCGAAGTTATCAACGATGGGAAGCATCTTCTCAAGTACATTTGATGCACCCTGGTCAAACATCTGCGCCTTCTCTTTATCGGTTCTCTTACGGAAGTTCTCGAACTCCGCAACCTGGCGCAGGTATTTATCCTGCATTTCTTCAAACTTCTCTTTAAAAGGATTCTTCTTTTCCTTTTTTCCGAAAAGTCCCTTTTTCTCTCCGGCAGCTGCTTCGCTATCATTGCCTTCAGCCTCAGGAGCATCAACCTCTGCTTCTGACTCAGCTTCCTCTGCTGCCTCAGCAACCTTGTTGGCTGCTTCTGCAACTTCCTTAGCCTTCTCGGCAACTTCCTGCTGAAGTTCTTTAGCTGTTTTCTTTTCGGACTCTGTAGCAGAGTCCTTCTTTACTTCCTTACTCAACTTAAATACTCCTTATGGTTCTATTCTTTTTTATATAAATCATCCAGAGCTCTCATCATATTCTTAAGTGCTCCGACAACTTTGTCATAATCCATTCTCTTGGGTCCGATAATACCTACCGTTCCACGCATTCCTTCGCCCAGGTCGTAGGTTGCTGTTACAACGCTACAATCCTTCATTGACTGAACAGGCGATTCATTTCCAATGTAGACCTGTATACCTGTCTCATCACTGGTGGATTGAAGAGCATTCTCCACTATACTTGTAAGGTCGCTCTTATCCTCAAAGGTTGTAATCAGATCACTCGCCCTCTCTTTATCAGCAAGCTCAGGATATCTGAAGATATTATTGGCTCCGCTGGTATATATCTGAAGATCTTCATCCTCAGTGATGGCTTCACCGGCTGTATTCAATATTCTGTCTACAATCTCACTGTGGATACCTGCCTCCTGCTTCATGGCAGTTATAAGTCCAAGATTGATGTCCTCCACAGAAAGTCCGGCAAGTCTGGTATTGAGAAGTATATTGAGCTTCAGCATATCTGCTTCTGAAAGCTCCTGCTCAATCTCGATCATGCGATTCTTTATCACATTACCTTCTATAACAATAGTAGTAAGGAGATGTTCCTCGTCTACTCTTGAAAGCTGAACAAATTTCAGCTTGTTCCTGCGAATCATCGGTGCCGAGATCATTGATGCATAATTCGTATCTACCGCGAGAGTCTTGGCAACCTGCTTAAGGAGTTTTTCAAGCTTCTCTTCCTTATCAAGAAGCATCTCCTTCATGTTCTCAAGCTTCTCCTCCTTCTCGGCAAGCATCTCGTCAACATAGACACGATAGCCCTGATCTGAAGGAATACGTCCCGCAGAAGTATGAGGCTGTAATATGAGTCCCATCTCCTCAAGATCCGACATCTCATTCCTGATAGTGGCAGAACTGAGATTCAGATCCGTGTACTTGGAAATAGTTCTGCTGCCAACAGGTTCGCCTGTCTCGAGGTAATTGCGTACAATTGCATGCAGTATTTTCTTTTTTCTGTCATCCAGTTGCATCACAGTACCTCCTTTTTATTGTGTTAGCACTCATTAAGGTTGAGTGCTAACATCTTCTGAGAATAAATTACCACTATAAATAGTCGATGTCAACCATAAAGAAAAACCCCGAGGAAAATCCTCGGGGTAGTAACTTACATTCGCTTTAATTATAGTAGGAATTACATTCCAAAATCTGCGTGAACCTCTCCGTTAACAACGAAGTATACTCTCTCCTCTTCAGGCTTTACGTAAAGCTCAAGGGTCTTGATCTCGGAAACTTTTCTTCCCATATCATATTGCCAAACATTCTTCGCATTCTCAACGAAAGTGTCATAAGTAACACTCTTATCTGCATACTGAAGAACGATATTTGTCTTAGTTTCTGCTGCCTTAGCTGTTGTAGCTTTCTTTGCAGGAGCCTTCTTAGCAGGTGCAGCCTTCTTGGTTTCTGTCTTCTTAGCTGCTGCCTTAGTAGTTGCGACCTTCTTGGTCTCAGTCTTCTTAGCTGCTGCCTTAGTTGCTGTAGCCTTCTTAGCTGCAGGCTTCTTCTCTTCCTTCTTCTCTGCTGCCTTAGGCTCAGCCTTCTTTGCTGTGGTAGCCTTCTTGGCTGTTGTAGCTTTTTTAGCTGCAGGCTTCTTTGCTGCCGCCTTCTTAGCTGCAGGCTTTTTCTCTTCCTTCTTAGCCTCTGCCTTGGGTGCCTCTACAGGTTTAACTTCTTCCTTCTTCTCCGCAGCAATAATCGGTTTTTTGATAGTTGCAACCGACTTCATCGCTGTTTCTCTCAACTTGTCGTCAGCCATATCTCCCTCTCTTTCCGTAAGGAACGCTTGTTATGCGTTTTTGCAAATTTATCATTACGTTTTTGAGTTTAGTACATCTTCTGAAAAAAGTCAACATTTATGCGCATTTAAGCCTAATGCTATTCTCTGAGTAGCCATTTTAAGCACTTCCATCGATGATGCGAACGAAATTCTCACGAATCCAGGGGCAAAATAGGCACTTCCGGGCATCATGGCAACATGATATTTTTCCAAAAGATATTCGCAAAACTGTGAATCATTCTCAATAAGTCCATAACCTTCGTACTCTTTTCCTAGAAATTCTCTTATATCGAAGAAAGCATAAAACGCTCCCTGTATATCATGGCAGACAACTCCCGGGATATCGCGAAGCTTCTCCTGCACATAATCCCTGCGTTTTTCAAACTCACTTCTCATAAGTTCAACGGAATCCTGAGGTCCTCTCAAAGCCTCAACCGCTGCATACTGAGAAATACTTGGCGGAGTAGTGGTAGTCTGACTCTGAACCTTTACGGCAGCACCTATCACATCTGCCCTTGCACAAAGATATCCAAGTCTCCATCCGGTCATAGAATATGTTTTTGAAAAACCATTTACCACTACTGTTCTGTCCTTCATTCCCTCAAATGAAGAAATACTGATGTGACGATTTTCACCATATATTATTTTTTCATAGATTTCGTCTGAAATAACAAAGAAGTCCTTAGCCTTGGCAAGGTCAGATAGTCCCCTAAGATCATCCTCACTGTATACCTTTCCAGTGGGATTATCAGGAGTGCAGATAATAACAGCCTTTGTATGCTCAGTGACAGCATTTTCGATGGCTTCAAGATCAAGAGAAAAATCATCATTTCTCTTAACAAGAACAGGCTTTGCGCCTGCAAGAGTTACAATATCGGGATAGCTAACATAGCAGGGATATGGGATGATGACCTCATCTCCTTCACCTGCCACAGCACAGAGCGCACAAAAAAGCGACTGCTTGGCACCGACCATGACTGCCACCTCATTCATCTCATAGGTGACGCCATTGTCTTTTTTCATCTTTTCTATTATTGCTTCCCGCAGCGGAGCAATTCCGTTTCCTGTGGTATATCTGGTGAAGTTCTCATTTATAGCCTTGATTCCCGCCTCTTTTATATTGTCCGGTGTAGGAAAATCCGGCTCACCGACATTTAGGGAAACGATGTCCTCGCCCTTGCACTTTAGTTCTTCCACTTTGGTAAAAAGTGCCGTCGTGGGTGACATTTTAACTGTTGCCATTCTGTTAGATAATGTTGTGCTCATAATGCTCCTTTTTTCATGCTCCTCATCAGCCTAGCTGAAACTTACCTTTACTTTGTTATAATCCGCTTTACCTTATGATATGCCTTCCTGCAAAATCTTCCGGCCGTAATATCCAGTTTATGATACAGTCTTGAAAAAGCTGTAATAGGCGGCATCACCAAATAATCATATTCCCCAATATGATCCAGGAGGTATTTCGGATATGTTCCGTCCACTTCCGTTCTGGCAAAACGTGCATCCCTTCCGAAAATATCACGTCCGAGCACCAGATTATCCATTGTCTCCGCCAAAATCTCTCTGTCGTTATACTCCTGATGTGCTGCAGCCTTTACTTTGACACCAATTCTTTCAACAGGGTTTGTCCAATGTCTTCCGCCCATGTAGCCGAAGTGCCATCCTCCATCCGCAACCCTGACAGACCTCTCATCTGTTACGGGCACAAGATCCCTAAGTCTGACCATTCCCTCTTCTGGGATATTATCTATAGAAGTAATCTTAGTTCCAAGCCACTTCCTGTCAGCCTCGGCAATCTCAGGAAACTCACCGGTTATTGAAAGAAGCTTTCCGGATTTTTCTTCCATATTAAGGAATACATAGAAATTCCTCTGGGCCAGATGATATACCTTTGTCTTATCGAAATTCTCAATAATCTTTGTAAGAACCTCAGGATTGGGAATCTCATCCACATCTCCAAAGAGAATGATATCATCGCTTGCTGCTCCGACCTTCTTTAGCCCTTCAATGAGATGGTTTTTCTGAAAATAATCCCTCTCATGTGTAAGTGCATCCACCGGTGTATCAGTAACAACCACATATTCTATTCTGTCCAGATAATCCTTGAACAGATCCTTGTTTTTTTCGAAACAAAGCTCCTTCTCTTCTCCGGAGAAGGTCATTGTTGCTTCTTCAATAATGAACTTATCTACATATGGGCTTAAGATATTCAACCTAAGCTTCAATATATCCACTTCATTAAAAAATGGAATGCAATCATATACCATTTTTTCTGATCCTCGCTTTTATATAGGATTTCAGGCGCGTTCTCCTGCTAAGTCTCATCAGCGCAAATGAAGGCAGCGCTGAAGTCTGATATCTGTACACATATGAATCCTCATCGGATGCCCAATCGGGAAGCTTGCCCTTTCCGTACTTTTCATAAAAATCGGTGTGCATCATCTCTTTCATCTTCTGTTTTATCTGATAAAAAGGAAGCGATGAGTATATCAGCTTTTTTATTCCAATCGTACAGGTAAGTGTCTTTCTTTGGTTGATAGCCTCAGTGTAAGCACCGCGGGCCCACTTATCTGCATAGTTGTCGAGAACCTCAAAGGCTTTCACCTGATTCTCAATAAAGTTTTCGTGGTAACCGCCTGTAAGACCTTCTTCGTTTATTCTGTAAAAATACAGTATCCTGTCAAGATATGCAATGCTTTTTGCTTTATCAATTATTTCCGCTGTCTGGAGAATATCATCTCCGTAGTTAAGCTTTCTTGCACCCGTTTCAAGAACTCGCCCCGCAAGTTCTCTGCTGATGCACTTATTCCACATGGCATTTAGCATGTCTCCCGAGCACATAAGCTTGTAAAACTCTTTCTTTCCTTCATCGGAATAAATCTTATCTTCTTTAAAAGGAAAAGGGAACATTCTGACATCAGGGCTTCCCATCTCGGCAGCATTATAGAGGATTACCTCCGGACGCTCCTTCTTTTTTTCATAAAAAGACAGGGTCTTTGAGATTTCAGTAAAAATCCCGCTATCAACCCCATCATCAGCATCCATGAAAACAAGATAGTCTCCAGCAGCATGCCGGATTCCCTCCTGCCTGGCATCAAATGCAGAAGCTGCCCCCATATGAATAACCTTTATAGCAGGGACTCTATCCGCATAAGCATCGCAAACATGAGCACTTCTGTCAGTCGAACCGTTTTCAACAAGAAGGACTTCAACAGAAAATCCCTCTGAATCTGCCGCTTTTATCACTGACTCGACAGCATCCTTTATATACTTTTCAGCGTTGTGCACAGGCACTATGACCGAAAATTTCATTTTACGCCATGCTCCTCTTTCCACTTATCGGTCTTTCTCCAAACAAGCAATTGCCTAAGAGCCATCTTCACTTTCTTCTGAGGACTGTAAAACCTGGGATATCCCTCATTTTCTCCCCACCACTTATGAAAAACAAAGGGCTCCACACCCTTATTCTCCGGAAGCGGATGCTCTCTTCCAAACTTTACCGCGCTCTCAAGATCCGCCCACCTAAGGCCATCCTTCTCCATTAAGTTCTTATTCTTACAGCAAAGAAAAACATCCTCATTATAAAATCCGTCATAAACCTTTTCCCATGGAAGCTTATGCTCTGCAGGATAATCCAAAAGCCTTTTTGACCTGATTGATACGCTGTTTCCTACGCGGCAGATATTGCCCTCGCTATCCCTATACGCATAGTCATTTTCCGGCAAAGGCCAGGGAGAGCCTATATAATCAAAATCCAGAAAGTGGTCAGACCAATTTTCCGGGTGAATGACAAAACCATCAGCATGAACAATAAGCACAAAATCAGTCTTTATATGCTGTCCAAGCTCGTACGTCATCTTATAGTTGAATTTATCAATATCATCAAGCTTTGATGTATAGGAAAAGCGGATATTCTTCGGCAGATAAAACGGCTTCTTATCAGTGATAAGAACCGCATCTCCAAATTCAATATCGCGCATGCTGTACTTCATTGCCTGCACGGTTTCATATACATCTACACTTGTCATGGCTGCAATTGTTACTCTTGGAAGCTGCAGCTTTTTCTCGTTATTCACAGTTAAAACCTCATCTGTCAGATACACTGACACCTCATCCTATAAAAAGGAGAGTTCTATATTATCTAAAAGTTTTTATTATTCCGGCTCGCCTTAAGAGCGATCTCCATACCTTCTTAAGGAAGAAAACTCCATATATCAGTTTTCTTCTGATATTCTGAAAGAACACTCCCATCTTACCGGGTCTTACATTCCTTCTTGCATATAGCTTAGAGTGCTTTTTGTATTCCTCAAGCTCTTTTCTGCACTCATCAGCACTGAAAAGTCTTCCCTTCTTATCCTGATAAGTAAGAAAGCTGTAAATATTCTGCTCTGAAGACCAGAAGCCATCAGATATATTATGTCTCGCCCAATACTTTGGTGCTATTGCATACTTAAGCTCTGTGCTGGACATAACAGGCATCATTGCAAAGGATGAATTAGACAAAATAAGGTATCTCGCATTTTTTATTGTGACATAATCCTTCCCCATATCAAAGTGATGACACTCATACTCCGGCAGCACCTTCTTTGCGGCCTCTTCATCCTCAGTGACAACCATGAACCTCATATTGGGATTGATCTTTTTCATGTTCTTTATCGCACAGAGCCAATAATGTCTGTCCAGGAAAAGCTCGGGAGCACTCGTATACTCTCCGCCCCTCATATTTATAATACACAGATCATCTGCTGTATATTCATAGGACTCAGCCTCCTCTTTTACATGAAGCCAGTCCTTTATCTTATGACGATACTTCTCAAAATACGACTGATCCTGTAGATTACCATATATCAGTGTATTATCTTCAATTTCAAAAAGCTTTTTATCAGCACCGGATATGAAGCACCCATTGGTCATATCATGAACTGAGTTCCCCATGAAAAGTCTGTCATCCTGCTCATGAAATATCTTGTACTTATCCATATCCTCACGAGGTATTTCAACTCCCAGATCAATGTCCATGAAGTACATACCCTTGTTTGAATGGAAGACATTTCCAACCTGACCGGGGTTCACAAATCCAAAGGGCACGCCCTTTTCCTCAGCCATGCATCGTGTCACCACATAGAAAAACAGCTGATTTCCAAGGCCAAATCCCTTAATAAATTCCGCACCTATCATAAAATCCTCTTTATCCTAAATACTCATCCTGATACCACTGCTGGAACATCAGGATGTACCATATCTGAATTCTGTATATACCCTTTTGCGTAAAATCTGTCCAGATTTTCTCCACAACATCAGGGTCAAGTATACCCTGATGCCTGATCTTTTCCTTATTAAGAAGTCCCTCAGCCCAATCACGAAGGTCGCTGTCAAGAAGCCACTTCTCAATCGGTATCGAAAATCCCTTCTTAGGGCGTTCCATCATTTCCTTCGGAACATAGCGGTAGAGGACATCCCTCAGCACCTTCTTCCCGACATTTTCTTTTTCGTCTCGAAGATACTGTATCGGCAGGCTCCATGCAAACTCTACAACATCCTTATCAAGCATCGGAACACGAGTCTCAAGGGCCACCGCCATGGCTGTCCTGTCAACCTTAACAAGGATATCATCCGGATGATATACAAGCATATCCATCAGCATGGTCTGATGATTTACCTCCTCCACAAAACCATTTGGAAGCTCTGTATATTTATAAGGAAGTGTACATCTCTTAAGTGCAATTTTCTTGGTAAGCGGATCGGTCTCATGCTCCATCCTGTGAATATCAACAGGTCCCTCAGCTCCAAGAAGCGTTCCCTTAATTCTGTAAATATCTTTATTTCTAAGAGGAGAATTCAAAACAAGTGCACTTGCAGCCTTCCTTATAGGATAAGGTATTCCGTGCATTTTTCCCCAAATCCTGCTGATAGACTCATAGGATGTATATCCGCAGAACAGCTCATCTCCGCCATCTCCGCTTAGGGATACAGTCACATGATCCCTGGTCATCTTACTTACAAGATATGTGGGAATCTGTGATGAATCAGCAAAAGGTTCAGCAAACATATGAGCCAGATTGGGAATTACCGCCTTGGCATCCTTCTCTGTAATATAAAGCTCCGTGTGCTCAGTTCCAAGATGCTTTGCAATCTCTGCAGCATAGACAGCTTCATTATAGGCCTTATCCTCCATACCGATTGTAAAGGTCTTAACCTTTCCGGGCTCAAGAGACTGCATAAGTGCCACTGTTGTGCTCGAGTCAATTCCGGCTGATAAAAAAGCACCAACAGGAACATCAGCCACCATCTGGCCTTTGATGGACTCCTTAAGAAGCCTTTCCAACTCATCTGCGGCTTCCTTACTGCTTCCTGTGAAGGGATTCTCCTGGCCTCTTTTTGCGGTTTCCTTCATGGACCAGTAGGTATCCCCTTTAGTTGTCAGTGTTTTAAGATCTATCGTAAGGGTTGTTCCTGCCTCAAGCTTGTTGATTCCCTTGTAAATCGTATAGGGTGCGGGAATATATCCCTCAACAAAGTAAATATCAAGAATATCCGTATTTATTTCATTATCAAATCCGTCTACCACGCGAAGGCATCCAAGATCAGATGCAAAGGCAAAAGCCCCGGCTACCATTCCGTAATACACCGGTTTCTCGCCAACTCTATCCCTGGCAAGCGTTACTGTCTGCTTCGTTTTGTCGTAAACAGCAATTCCGAACATACCCTTACACATTGTAAGAGCAGCCTTTATTCCATAGTGTTCGATAGCTTCAAGAAGAACCTCCGTATCAGAACTTCCCCTAAAATCAGATGAAGCGGCAAAGCCATCATCCAAAAGTCTTTTTCTGACATCTGCGTTATTGTAAATTTCTCCGTTATAGACCATCACAAGATTCCCGGAGTGGCTCACCATCGGCTGCGCTCCGTTTTTAGAAAGGTCCACAATAGAAAGGCGCCTGTGCCCAAGCGCCACCTCACCATTTTCACTTATAAAAATTCCGCCGTCGTCCGGTCCTCTGTGAAGCATTCTGTCATTCATCTTCTGAACATTTGCTCTCGCATCACCGGAGAACTTCAAAAGTCCTGCTATTCCACACATACGCAGTTGTCCTCATTCCTACTGTCTGAAACATTTTCCTAAATATTACCATATATTTGTACATAATGAAAAATATATGATTAAAACCATAAAAAATGCAGGGCTGTCTAAAAGACAAAAACCCTGCACAAAATTTCAATATGTTTTAGAGCCTCTTTATCTCGCACTTCTGATTCTCACCATGCCTTATCTCATTTTTCCGGCACCTGAAAACATTACCCTTTGTGATCTCAATTATCTGGCCGCCTTCCGCAGCAAGCGCTGCCTTGACCTGATCATAAAAATCCTTGTAATCATCCTCTGTCATAGACATTACAAAATCATGATGCTGATGATCTGTCGAAATCACGCATGATTTATACATATAGTCATAATGAATTCCATAAAACCTGCAAATCTCATCCTGTACAACATTGTTAGCATTCACACAGTGCATTGCAATATACATAATTTGCGCCCTCCTGCATTGCTAATTATTACTACTTATCATTATATCGGATAAAATCGATAATATCTTAACAGTTTTACAAATTCTCCGCGAAGTTACCAAAAATTCTTATATCAGTGACTGTACACATAAGTGCCTCGATCACCCTGTTCATGTCCTCCATCATAAGGTCCCCGGTAAACTCAGCAAAAAACATATACTGCCATCTCTGCTCCGGAATCGGACGGGACTCAAGTCTTACAAGGTTTAGTCCATAGATTCTGAAAACAGTAAGAGCTTCATGAAGTGCTCCGGCCTTATGCTCGGTTCTGAAGCTTATACAAATCTTATCTCTGCCCTCTCTGAGTTCCATTCTCGGCGATACAACAACAAACCTTGTAGTATTAGTTCTGTTTGTGTTGATACCTTCCTTAATAATCTTAAGTCCATAGATCTCCGCTGCACGTGAGGAACATATTGCAGCCTTTGTCTTATCTCCCAGTTCTGCCACCATTCTGGCACTTCCTGCAGTGTCCGCCTGCGGAATTCTCTCCCAGTCTCTGTGTTCATTCAGAAACTGCTCACATTGGAAAATGCCCTGCTCGTGGGAAAAGACTGTCTTAATATCGGATATATCCGCATCAGGAAGAACCATCAGACTGTGCTTAACTCTTACCGTAGTTTCTCCCACCATGTAGCACTTATACTGAGCAAGCAGATCATACACCTGTCTTATCGCACCGGTAGAAGAATTCTCGATTGGTAAAACAGCATAATCTGCCGCGCCACTTCTTATAGCCTCAAAAGTGTCCTCAAAATGTACCAGTCCCTCGCTATTGACATCTTTTCCAAAAAAATCAATGGCAGCCATCTCACTGTATGCACCGGGCTCTCCCTGATAAACCACCTTGGGATTTTCAATGGGAGTTCTGACATTTGCAAGTGCACTGTCCAGCGGCTCGCACGCACCCTCACTCTCTCCAAGCTTTCTCTCAACACGCTCACGGAGCTGTGTAATATATTTCTCGTTTATGATCTGTATTTCGTCCATATAGCCCTCATTCCCTCATCCGGTCCTTCGGACCACTTGTCTTCGCTCCGCTTCGGTCCGCGCAAAACCAACGTCCCCCGGACGTTGTGCGCCCCCCAAGAGGAAGACTGAGAGTTTTTCTCCTCCATCAATTCAAATATCTGCAAGTACTTCCATCTTCTCCACAATCTCCTCCACATCCTGAAGCAACTGTCTCTCAGCCTGCTTGGAATTATTATCCTTCACATACTTATAAAGAAACAACGGGTAGGATGCCGGCCTGAAGGTTATCTTTCCTTCACAGCTCTCTATAAAAGCCGGAATATTCTCAGCTTTAAGTCTTGCATTGTTGTTCATCTTTATTGCGATTTCACCATTGCCACCCTTGATCTCAAGAATGTAAAGCGAATGAGCCTTCTCTCTGACAAGTGATATTCTGATAAGGTTATCAACAGATTCCGGCAGATCACCGAAGCGGTCTTTAAGCTCATCTCTCATATCATCTCTGTCGCCCTCGTTCTCAATACCGGCAATTCTCTTGTAAATCTCGAGCTTCTGCTCCTCATTAACAATGTATTCACTCGGAATGAATGCGTCCACATCAATATCCACACTGGTTGAAAAGTCCTCAAGAAGCTCATCCTTCTCTTCACCCTTCTTACGCCTTACTGCTTCACCGAGCATCTTGCAATACAGGTCGTATCCGACCGAAGCCATGTGTCCGGACTGACTTTTTCCAAGCATGTTTCCGGCACCTCTTATCTCAAGATCTCTCATGGCAATTTTAAAGCCGGAACCAAGATCCGTAAACTCTCGAATTGCAGAAAGTCTCTTTTCAGCAACTTCCCTGAGCATCTTGTTCCTCTTATACATAAGGAACGCATAAGCGGTTCTGTTTGATCTTCCGACACGTCCTCTAAGCTGATAGAGCTGTGAGAGTCCCATCTGATCGGAGTCATGGATGATCATGGTATTTGCATTTGAGATATCAAGTCCGGTCTCGATGATTGTTGTTGATACAAGAACATTTATCTCGCCATCGATAAAGTCATACATTATCTTCTCAAGCTCTGATTCCTTCATCTGCCCATGGGCAAACGACACATTGACCTCCGGCACGAGCTTCTGTATTCTTGCCGCTACATCCGCTATATCATTTACTCTGTTGTAGACATAGTAAACCTGCCCGCCTCTGGAAACCTCTCTCGCAATAGCTTCGCGAACCATCTCATCATTGTACTCACACACAAAGGTCTGAATAGGCTGCCTGTCCATAGGCGCCTCTTCAAGCACGCTCATATCCCTTATTCCTACAAGCGACATATGGAGAGTCCTGGGAATCGGTGTTGCCGACAGCGTAAGTACATCCACGTTTTCTTTGAGTTTCTTTATTTTTTCTTTATGTGTAACTCCGAATCTCTGCTCCTCATCTACAACAAGAAGTCCTAAGTCCTTATAAACAACATCCTTTGACAAAAGTCTGTGTGTTCCAATGACCACATCCACGAGGCCCTTCCTGAGATCCTCCACTGTTTTCTTCTGCTCGGAGGCCGTCCTGAATCTCGACATCATATCAACTCTTACAGGAAAATCCTTCATTCTCTCTGTAAAGGTATTGTAATGCTGCTGAGCCAAAATCGTAGTAGGAACAAGTATCGCAACCTGTTTTCCATCCTGAACCGCTTTAAAAGCAGCTCGTATTGCTATCTCAGTCTTACCAAAGCCCACATCTCCGCAGATCAGTCTGTCCATGATACGATCGGATTCCATATCCGCCTTGGTATCTGCAATTGCAGCAAGCTGATCCTCCGTCTCATCAAAAGGAAACGCCTCCTCGAACTCCTGCTGCCAGACTGTGTCAGTACTGAACTGATGCCCACTGCTGTTCTGTCTCTTCGCATAGAGCTCCACGAGATCATCAGCAATCTCCTCAACAGCCGTCCTTACCTTATTCTTGGTTCGTTTCCAGTCGCCTGTACCAAGCTTGTTGAGCTTGGGCTTTCTGGCTTTACCATCTCCGGTATCACCACTTGCATATTTCTGTATTACATTAAGTCCCGTCGCAAGAACGTAAAGATTACCCCCGTCAGCGTAGCTGATCTTGATATAATCTCTTACAACCTTGTCGGTCTCTATCTTCTCAATTCCCTTGTAGATTCCAAGGCCGTGGTCCTCATGTACCACGTAATCTCCTACTGTAAGATCCGAGAATCCAGAAATCTTCTCACCACTATATTTGGACTTTGAATGCTTTCTCTTTTTCTTTTTATGTTCAGTGAAAATATCACTTTCAGAGATAACTGCAAATTTGAGGTCAGTGTACTCAAACCCTTTGAGGATTCTTCCGTAGTAGGTCATTATCTCGCCGGATTGAAGTTCGCGCATGGGATTTTCACTATAAAAAGCCGTAACGCTCTGATCTCGCAGATCCTCTACGATTCTCTTGGCTCTTGTTCTGGATCCCGAGAGAATAAGTACCCTGTATCCTTTTTTCACAAATCCCTTCAGATCATGCACAAGGGATTCAAAGCTGTTGTTATAAGGCGCAATACTTCTTGCATGCACTTCCGTACTGATCTCGGGTTCAAAATCATTTAATCCCTTTGGAGCAGCAAGAGCAGATAACATAACGCGTCTCGTGCTCTTCATTCTGGCGATACACTCTTCCTTGGAATATAGCAGATCCATCTGAGACGGCAGCGCATAACCATTCTCGGATCTGTGGATCATACTCTCTCTGAACTCTGTCTCCACAGCTGATGCATGCTCAAGTACATGCAGCGGCTCATCTATAAAAATACAGGATTTACCTGCAGGAAACAGTTCCATGAAGGTAACTGTTTCATCATAGAAATATCTGATGTAGCTCTCAAGGTTAACCTCAAGCTCAAGCTCCGTCAGCTCCTCCTTTAGCTCTTCAAAGGAGGTCTTTATGCGATGAGCGGCCTCAGTCTTGAATTCTTCACGAAGCTTTTCATATACATGCTTCGTTTCAGCTTCCATCTTCTTTAAGCCCTGCTTTTTTTCATCATCCGTAAGAATGATCTCCGCTGCAGGATAAATCTCAATAGACTCCAGCTTATCAATTGATCTCTGAGTCATGATATCAAAGCTTCTGATGTGCTCGACTTCATCACCCCAAAGCTCTATTCTGTAGGGGTTCTCTTCCGTAAGATCAAATACGTCAATTATATCTCCGCGCACCGAAAACTCACCCGGAGCACCTACCTGATAAACTCTGTTATAACCAATCCTGGTCAGAGTCTTTGCGACCTCTCGTTCGTTAACTGGCTTTCTTTTATCAATCTTGAGAATATTATTTTTAATTATGTCTATCGGAATCTGTGGTGTCATCAGACTTGAAAAAGTTGTAACCACAGTAACCGGTCGTCCTTCTATCAGACGTCTTAAACAACGTATTCTCTCTTTTACAATCTCGTTTGAATGGACATCTGCCTGATAAAAAATCAGGTCCTTTGCTGGATAGACAGTGACATTTCGGTCATAGAATCTGTAGTCCTCATATATCTCCTTAACGCGAAGATCACTATATGTGACAATTATCCTATACTTAAAGTCCTGTGCAAGGCCATTAATAAAGTGCAGCTTCTGGGAGTCCATACATCCCGAAACCTCAGCACATGCAAAAGGCTTTTCAAGATACTTATTAAGTTTTTGGAA
The DNA here is from genome assembly GCF_000423925.1 of Butyrivibrio sp. VCD2006. Lineage (GTDB taxonomy): Bacteria > Bacillota > Clostridia > Lachnospirales > Lachnospiraceae > Butyrivibrio. The sequence continues at coordinate 31,310 of NZ_AUIX01000007.1, read as the reverse complement.
AGCCTCCAGTTCTTGCAGAGGCGCTTCGATTGCTCTCATATAATCCTCATCCGTCTGCTTTGCAGACACTCTTCTCCTGCCTGTAAAAAGCGACTATTACTTCTTAATCATTCTGCATCAGGCTTCACACCGTTCCATTTGTTCATGGCTGCATTTACATCTTCTTCCATGATTACACGCACAGCATCCGCAGCGTGATCCATCGCATCTTTCATGTATGCTACATCCTGCTTATCAAAGTGGCCCAAAACCCAATCCGCAAGATCTATCCTTGGCGGTTTTTTACCTACACCCACACGTACACGGGCAAACTCATCATGACCGAGCTGTGCGATGATATTCTTAAGTCCGTTATGTCCACCGGCACTTCCTCCGGGACGAACTCTGATCCGACCGGGATCAAGCTCCACATCGTCAGAAATTACGATAAGCTCCGTCTTGGTGTCTATCTTAAAATAATCCGCAACAGGCCTTACCGATTCTCCGCTTAGATTCATATACGTCAGGGGCTTTAACAGAATGACTTTCTCATTTCCGATCCTGCCCTTACCATACATACCCTTAAACTTCATCTCTGTGAGATCAATATCATACTTTTCCGACAGAACATCTATTACGCCAAATCCGACATTATGCCTTGTCGCGTTATATTTCTTCTCGGGATTACCGAGTCCTACTATCAAATACATTATTTACTACCTCAATAAAAACAACATTCCCCTGCAAATTCTTGTATGCATATGTAAATGAAAAAGGGGACTGACGCTATTTTTGCGTCACTCCCCACATCATATCACATTCTTCAGAACCGAGGAAATGCTTACATTTCCGAATCCTGCTTTAGAAATTCAAAAATCAGTATGATCAGAATAAGCTTCCTACACCTGCAGGAGCCGCCTCAGTATCAGCAGGTCTTGAGTCAATCACCTCGTCGGATGCCTCATCATAAGCCTTAAGAATGGTATCCTGAAGCAATCTTCTCGTGTCTGAATTAATTGGATGAGCGATATCACGATACTCTCCATCGACTGACTTTTTGCTGGGCATTGCAATAAAAAGACCCTTATCGCCTTCGATCACTTTGATATCATGAACCACAAATTCATTATCAATAGTGATTGAAACGATGGCACGCATTTTTCCCTGCTTTGCTACTTTTCTGACACGAACATCTGTAATATTCATCCTGTTTGTCCCCCTTTTAGAAATGTAAAAAATGAATACTTAGATTACATACCTCTCATTGTTCTCTACTACTATTTTTATATCATTTTCTCCCTTATAATAGGAGTTCGCCTGGATTGTTCCATGGCTCTCAACGATACAATTCTCAATGTGCGTATTATCTCCGATATAAACATCATTCAAAATGATTGAATTCTTGATGTAGCAGTTGTTACCGATGAATGCACCTTTAAATACAACTGAGTCCTCAACCATTCCGTTTATAATGCAGCCACTGGAGATAAGGCTGTTTGATACTTTAACTCCCACGTTGTACTTAGCAGGAGGAAGATCAACTACTTTTGTATAAACACCCGGATACTCATTAAAGAAGTAATTCCTTACCTCCGGCTTAAGGAAATCCATGTTTGTGCGGAAGTAATCCTCTACGGAAGCGATGTTATTCCAATAAGTCTTAAGCTTGTAACCATAGATTCGTTTCATATCCTTGTAACGTACAAGAATATCTCTTACAAAATCGAATCTCTCCTCTGTCTGAGCCTTCTCTATAAGCTCAATGAGCTGGCGTCTCCTGATAACATATATACCGCAGGAAATGGTATTGGATCTTGCCACAACAGGCTTCTCCTCAAACTCCTCAATTCGGCTCTCCTCATTCATGCGAATGGTTCCGAATCTCTCGGTATCAATATCAGCGGGTACATCCTTACAAACAACTGTGATATCTGCCTGCTTCTCAATGTGATACTCAAGAAGCTTATTATAATCCATCTTATATACACAGTCGCCTGATGTGATGACCACATAGGGTTCATGACAGCTCTTTAAAAAGCTGAGATTCTGTGCAATAGCATCGGCTGTTCCTCTGTACCACAGATTACCGTTAGCCTTTGCTGCAGGAGTGAAAACATATAAACCACCCTGCTTACGTCCGAAATCCCACCACTTGGATGACGAAAGATGTGTATTCAGACTTCCGGCATTATACTGTGTAAAAACAGCCACCGTCTGAATGTGGGAGTTCGTCATATTGCTTAATGCAAAATCAATACTTCTGTAAAAACCGGCCACAGGCATAGCGCAAACTGCTCTGCTCTTTGAAAGCTCATGCATGCGGTTACTGCCACCACCGGCAAGAATAATTCCAATCGCTCTCACTACCTATCACCTGCCTTATCCAATGTTTTTCCGCTATCCAGCACTCCGCCCGGATAGTCCTTTTCGGTAGTTACACCGGAGATCATTGTGTTCTTTCCAACAGATACACCACTAGGTACAACAGATTTCTCTCCGATAGTTACGATTCCGTCTCTGTAAATTCCGGGCTTGGTTTCATTCTGAACCTCCTCGCCCTCACCGAGCCTTACATTATTACCAATGTCAACATGCTCGGCTATTACAGCCTTTTCAATATTACAATTCTCGCCTATAGTGGTTCCGTTCATTATGATGGAATGACTTACAACAGTACCTCTTCCAATCTTAACTCCGCATCCTATTACGGAATTATGAACCTCACCATATATCTCAGAGCCCTCGCCAATGATGCTTCTTGATGTTGAACTCTCAGGTCCGAGATACTGCGGCGGCTGAACCTCATTCCTGGTATAAATCTTCCAATACTCCTCATAGAGATTGAATTCAGGAACGATATCTATAAGCTCCATATTAGCTTCCCAGTAGGATGTAAGTGTTCCGACATCCTTCCAGTAACCGTCAAATTCATATGCATAAAGGGACTGACCCTTCTCTTTACAATAAGGAATAATATGTTTACCGAAATCAAGGCCCGGCTGATCCTGATTTGTAATAAGAGCTTCCTTCAATGATTCCCATGAGAAAATATAGATACCCATTGAAGCAAGGTTTGATCTGGGCTTCTCGGGTTTCTCCTCAAAGTCCACGATTTTCCTGTCCTCATCGGTGATCATGATACCGAATCTGCTTGCCTCCTCAATCGGCACAGGCATAACCGCAATTGTAACATCGGCACCATTAGCCTTATGGAAATCAAGCATGGTCTCATAATCCATCTTGTAGATGTGATCTCCCGAGAGAATAAGTACATAATCCGGGTTATAGTTCTCCATATACTCAAGGTTCTGGAAAATTGCATTCGCAGTACCGGTGTACCATTCACTGTTTGCGCTCTTCTCATAAGGAGGCAAAATGGACACACCGCCGATATTACGGTCCAGATCCCACGGAATACCAATTCCGATATGCGAATTAAGACGCAGCGGTCTGTACTGTGTAAGCACGCCCACTGTATCTACACCCGAATTAATGCAATTGCTGAGTGGAAAATCAATGATACGGTATTTACCGCCAAATGAAACTGCCGGTTTTGCCATTTTACTAGTCAGTACGCCAAGTCTACTACCTTGACCGCCCGCGAGCAACATGGCAATCATCTCTTTTTTTATCATGTTAAGACCTCGTTGTCACAAAAAATATAGTTCCCGCGGTCTAATGTGGTTATCCCCCACATAAACCACCATTAAAAGTATATCATACTAATTCTGCAAAGTGAACGAATTTGAAAAAAAGTGATGCTATTTTTCTACATATTATTAAGTATTTTGTGTCCGGAACTAATTTTGACATCGTACAAGCTTAGTATTAATATTTATGAAAAGACAAAGAAAGGCGGACATTATGTATCAGATAAGCTTTGATAATCCAATAAATGTTTATTTCATAGGAATCGGCGGCATCTCCATGAGCGGACTTGCAATGGTTCTTGCTGACAGAAAGTTTAATGTCAGAGGTTCCGACAGAACCGCTTCAGATGTAACAGCCTCTCTCGAGGAAGCCGGAATAACAGTTCATATAGGAGAAGACGCAGCAAATCTTGACAAAGGTCCAAAGCCTGATCTTGTTGTTTACACTGCTGCTATTCATCCCGATAACCCTGAATTTGTAAAGGTAAAGGAATTGGGAATTCCCATGCTGACAAGAGCTGAGCTTCTTGGCCAGATCATGACTCACTACTATCTGCCCATCGCAGTTTCAGGAACGCACGGCAAGACAACAACAACTGCCATGGTTTCCAAGATTCTTCTTGAAAACAATATGGATCCCACAATTTCCATTGGCGGTATCTTAAAGGACATCGGCGGCAATATTCGCATCGGTGCTTCTAAATATTTTGTAACTGAGGCTTGCGAATACACAAACAGCTTCCTGAGCTTCTTCCCGGGCGTAGGAATCATTCTTAATGTAGACGCCGATCATCTTGATTTCTTTAAAGACCTTGATGACATAAGAAACTCTTTTCATAAGTTCGCAGCTCTCATACCTGAGAACGGAACACTTGTTATAAATGGAGAGATTCCTAACCTTACAGAACTGACATCAGATCTCAAATGCAAAATAAAGACCTATGGTTTCTCTGATGAGTTCGACTATTATCCTTCAGATATTTCATATGATAATTTTGGTAACGCTTCTTTCACTATTAATAGAAAGAACGGTTCATCCTTTGCCGTAAGCCTCATGGTTCCCGGCAAGCACAATATCGGAAATGCGCTGGCTGCTGCCGCTACCGCTGATGTATTTGATATTCCGGAGAAGGAAATTGCCGGCGGCTTATCTTCCTTCACAGGAACAGGCAGACGTTTTGAGTACAGAGGAACAGTAGACGGCCTCACAATTATTGATGACTATGCACATCATCCTACAGAGATTGCTGCCACCTTGAGCGCTGCCAAGAATTATCCTCACAAAAGACTCTGGGTTGTCTTCCAGCCTCACACCTTTACAAGGACCAAGGCTCTTATGGATGAATTTGCAAATGCGCTTCTTCCTGCAGACAAACTGATTATTGCTGATATTTACGCCGCACGAGAGAATGACAATCTTGGCATCAGCTCAAGAACACTTAAGGAAAAGATTGAATCCCTGGGACATGAATGCTACTATTTTCCGTCCTTTGACGAAATTGAAAAATTTCTTTTGCAAAATTGCACGAAGGATGACATGTTGATAACCATGGGGGCAGGGAATGTTGTAAATATCGCAAATGACCTTTTAGGACTCTAATTGTCCACCCTATCCACTTCTATCTTATGCAATTTAATCGAAAATATATGTGGATAACATCCGCTGAAGTCATTTGGCTATGGCCTCTTGATTCAGCGGATTTTATAAATTTTTCATAAAATAATCCACGTTATCCACATTGTCCACAATTTTACGAAACGGATTAAGCCCAGTATCCACCTGACTTTTCTTCGGCATTTTTCCCATTTTCACTAATTGTTCTTCGGTGTATAATTCAAAACGAATTAACGGATTAGAGAAAAAAATGAAAAAAGTGGGTGAAGCAACAAATGATGGGGCGAGTAACGATCAATCAAAGTTCTATGATGTCAACGACATCACTTTCCAATATTTTTATAGATGAATATCTGGCAGACGCAAATGATGCGCAGGTGAAGGTGTACCTTTATCTGCTGAGAATGATGTGTTCAGGCATGGCCACCAGCGTCAGTGACCTTGCAGATAAATTTAACTACACAGAAAAGGACGTTCAGCGCGCCCTTACATACTGGGAGACACAGGGTCTTATCTCTCTTGAGCTCGATGGCTCAGGTCAGCTTGTTGGAATACATATGCAGGACATTTTCCCCAAGAAGACCTCCAAGATAACACCTCTTCACACTGTCCATACAACAGAGAACGAAGTACAGCCCAAGTACTCTGTAGTGAAGAAGCAGCCTGAGAAAAAGGTCTCTCACAAAGATAACCCTCAAATGCTTTTCGTGGCTGAGCAATATTTCGGAAGAACACTTAATCCCTCAGAGATCAAGACTATTTACTACATTCAGGATGATCTTGAGTTTTCCGAGGATCTTCTGGACTACCTTCTCCAGCACTGTGCAAGCAAGGGCAAGACAGATTTCGATTATGTCCGCAAAGTCGCTATGGCATGGCATGACAAAGGAATCACTTCTCCCCAGCAGGCAAGTCTTGAGAACTCAGCCACGAGAACCGCATATCAGATAATGAAGGAACTGGGAATGCAGAATGCTCCCACACCTGCAGAGCTTCAATACTTTGACCGTTGGCAGGATGAATATGGATTTCCGCTCACAATTATTACGGAAGCCTGTAGACGTACTGTTCTGCAGACACAGGTTAAGCGTATTCAATATTGTGACGGCATACTGAAAAGTTGGTTCAAGGCAGGCGTTAAAACTTTAAATGACGTCAAGAACCTTGACTCCACATTTGGAAAAGAAACTTCCAGAAAAACGGTCTCAGTAAAAGCCGACTCCGTAAAAACCAATAATCGTTTCCATCAGTTCAAGCAGAATGACTACGATTTGACAAGTTTAGAAAATCAGTTACTGGACAACTGATTTACTATATGGGAGGAATGTTTTTATACCTTTTTTTGAGGGGCAGGCTAATCACATTAGCCTTCTCCCTCTTAGGGAGGGTGTCGGCTGGTCTGACAAACAAGAAGTATGAAAGGAGTGCACTATGGCTTTAACGAACACTCAATATGATGAAATAATGCACGATTATGAAACACTTCGCACTATAAAGCGCCGCGAGTTATCTAAGCGCATTCAATATGTAGAGCAGCATGTTCCCGGATATCTTGACCTTGATCAGGAGACCAGTAAACGTAGTGCTGCATTCGGCCGCAGACTTCTAAGTGGTGAAAAACTGGACAGATCTGAACTTCACAGACAGCTTCTTGAAATATCCGAACAGAAAAAGAGTCTTCTTCGAAAGGCCAATCTTCCTGAAAATTACCTTGAAATGGAATATGAATGCCCTATCTGCAAAGATACCGGCTATGTTGATAACGAAAAATGTTCTTGCTTTAAGCAAAAAGTAATACAGCGTCTCTATGCTCAATCGAACATAAACAAGCTCGCAGAAGAAGCCAATTTTGACCTCATGTCCGAGGACTACTACTCAGGCGAGGACCTGGATCGATTCCGCGGTGCCGTTAAAACTTCCAAAGAATTTATTAAGAATTTTGAAACTTTATACCCAAATCTGCTCTTTTATGGTACAGTTGGTACTGGTAAATCGTTCCTTTCGATTTGTATAGCTAAGGAAATCCTGGAAATGGGCCATTCTGTGTTGTATTTCAGCGCAGCTTCCCTGTTTTCACTGCTGCAGGCCACCTCTTTTGATTTCAAAAGATCGGATGAGCTGAGCACTCTTTTGGATGACCTCTATAATACCGAGCTTCTCATAATAGATGATCTTGGAACCGAGCATGTAACAAATACCTCGATACCCCAATTGTTCACATGTATTAATGAGAGACTTATCAGGAACAGGTCTACTATTATCACTACTAATTTTTCATTGGACGATATCAAGTCCATGTATTCTGAGCGTGTATCATCCAGAATTGCTAGTAATTATCACCTTTGCAAGCTCACTGGCAGAGATATACGCATCATGAAAAAGGTCCAAAACAGAAAGTGAGGAATTTTGGCAATGCCAAGACGTGAAGAAAAACGCAACCTTGAAACAATCCCCGTGGGTTCTTTAGGAATCATTCCACTTAAGGGGTGTGAGTCATTGGGGGAGAAAGTTGACTACTACCTTGTAAAATGGCGCCAGGAGCGAGAGAACGAGCACAAAGGCAGCCTTGCATTTACAGGATATGAGCGCCCATCATATCTTCTTAGCGCAGAAGTTCCGAGATTTGGAAGCGGCGAAGCTAAGGGTGTCATCAAGCAGTCAGTCAGAGGTGATGACCTGTACTTAATGGTCGATGTTTGTAACCATTCATTAACTTATTCACTTTTTGGAAAAGAAAATCACATGTCTCCTGATGATCATTATCAAGATCTCAAGAGAATAATCGCAGCTGTAGGCGGTAAGGCCAGAAGAATTACAGTTATCATGCCTTTCCTTTATGAAAGCCGTCAGCATAAGCGTTCATCAAGAGAATCTCTTGATTGTGCCATTGCTCTTCAGGAGCTCGTAAGCATGGGTGTCGACAACATCATCACATTTGATGCTCACGATCCCAGAGTTCAGAACGCAATACCTCTTAACGGATTTGAAACAGTCCGCACAGCTTATCAGTTTATAAAAGCACTTTTAAGAAGCATCAAAGGTCTTCAGATTGATTCAGACCACATGATGGTAATCTCACCTGACGAAGGTGGTATGGGACGTGCTATCTACCTTGCCAGTGTCATGGGTCTTGACGTAGGTATGTTCTACAAGCGCCGTGATTACACACAGGTTGTGGATGGCAGAAATCCTATCGTGTCACATGAGTTCCTCGGAACCTCCGTTGAAGGTAAGGACGTCATCATTGTTGATGATATGATTTCCTCAGGCGAAAGTCTTATCGATGTTGCGAAGGCACTTAAGCAGAGAAAGGCAGCTCACATCTATGCATACTCAACCTTTGGTCTCTTCACCAATGGTCTTGAGAGCTTTGATAAGGCACATAAGGATGGTCTTATTGATAAAGTATTTACAACCAATCTTATTTACCAGACTCCCGAGCTTCTTTCCAGAGACTGGTATGAGAGCTGTGACATGAGCAAGTATATCGCATACCTTATAGATACACTCAATCACGATGCATCAATAAGCGATCTTCTTAATCCTGTTGAGCGTATCAATAGCATCATTGCCCGCTATAAGAATGGCGAGTTGGATAATCAATAATACAGCTATTATTCATTTAAAAATTCATCAAATATCAAAAACCTCCGCTGAATAAATTCAGCGGAGGTTTTTGATATTCATTTTATCAGTTTTCTAGTCCCGGCAGATATGTCACAAAGTGATTACCATTATTCTCAAACAAATTCGCGGAATCAACTCTGCCAAACTTGTAAACCTGTCCGGTGGAAGGCTCCATAAGAACCGTATTAAGATCATTGAATCCAATTATCAAAAGACTGTTACCATCGTTAAGCGTCGCCATTACGGGTATGTCCTGATTAACATAATAGAGCATCGCTTCCATTGGACAGCCGTCAAGCTCAAGCACCTTGGCATTTACCAGGCTGTTCTTTAAAATATCAACAACCGACTTGCCCTGTCCCAACATAGATTCAACATCCACACTTATTCCCTTATGTTGAAGAATCATATCAAGACACACAGCTGTAGAATCTTCAGCTGTGATGTTCTCCCTCGTCTCAGCAAGATTTGTAATATACATAATCTGATTTGAAGTAAGAAGATTTCCTCTTACCCATACATACTGATTAATATCGTTCGTAACAACACCGGCAGCATTATATGCCTCGCTTACAGCCTCAGCAGGATTATCATATATATGAATAAGTCCATGAAGTCCATACACGAAATAATATGGATTATTCTCCCTGTCTCTGTCAGGTTCTATCTGAACCTCCCTGCTTCCCTCGTAGAGAGTCATATTCGGGGTCTGCACAATAAGTGACTTTTTCTTTATATTGCTTTTGACATTAATCTGGGTAATATTCTTATAATTCTCTGTGGCGGCTACAGTTATATAGTTACTTCCAACTTCATTTTTCAGAGTACTCATTATCTGATCATCAATAAGCTCATCATATAATCCGCTATCCCCATTCCACTGAGCTCTTGATAATCGGATTACATTATCCTCAATTCTGACTCCGGTAACGATTCCCTGAGTTGGACTGTAATTCTCAAGCGTATTGCCATCACTGTCCACGATACGAATAGCATACATTCCGAATATTTTGCTTCCCATTCGATCAATATGCACATCATATTCATGAACCATTCCATAAACCAGATCCTCTCCCATAAAGCCGAGAACTCTGATAAGATCTCCACTGTCTGCCTTTATGTCAGACGTGCTCTGGGTGCTGAGGTTCATGATCTGTACAGTCTTCTTTTCTTCATCCTGCCATGCAACAATGCTTCCCGAATTCGATATACAGTATCTATCCTCTGAAAGATTTTCAATCACCTTCTTCTGACTTCTGGTATCCAGATCCACCATATACAGATCGCCATCCAGCTTTATGAAAAGTCCTCCGTTTGAGCTGACATACAACACATTCTCAGAATAAGCACGTATTATATCCTGATGAAGCTTAGAAGGTATGAACGCCAGCTCCTCGATACTATTTATGCGTGAATCATACTTATAGACCGCATTACCTACTTCACCCTCATGATCTCCGCGGTTCATATACCCCGAAACAACAAACTCAACATTACCCGCTTCATCAACATTCAAGATATGAATTGTATTGCCCTGGTAGATGGTTCTGTCATCCAGATACTCATCGTTATAGAAGCCGAAGACAAGCGCAATTTTATTCTCAGTGCTGTTATATACATATAGCCTATCCTCACTGATAAAAGCAAACACGCTTCCGCCATCGCTCTCCTTTAGAGAAACTGTCGGATCTGTAATCCACAGGCTTATAACATTGTCAGTTATGTCCGAATTATCAGCATTGAATACATAGTTCATTGTCCTGTCATAATTGAGAAGGTATATTCTGTCAGTGGTATATCTGATTCTGTATGCCTCTTTTACGTTATAGAGCTTTTCCGTACCATCCTCAGTCTTCTGTGTAACCTGATACTCCAGCCCTACAATGGATGTCTGCAAGTGTACATCTCTCAGGAACACATTTGGCTCGGTATGCGCAACAATGTTAAGATCACCCCAGGTTAATTGCTCAAAACTACTGTTAATATTCACATGACTGTAGGAAGTATTATCTCCATCAGCATTTGACTCCATATATTTAGTCAATTCCTCAGCATTTGCCACCTTATCAAATGTCATTTTTGAGAAATTCACCGCAAAATCGATTACTTCCCTGCTATGATATGCATTATCCTCTTCTGACCAAATTATTCTCTCGTAGAATCTCGCGGTCTTATCGTTTACATCCGCCAGGATAACAAGAATATATTCCTGTCCGGGATCAATCAAATCCTTCATCTGAAAGCTTCCGCGAATTATATCTCCATCCTGCGTAAAATCCGTAATCTCTGAATTCTCTACAAGACTATTACCGGAAGCCTGTCTGACCTCAAAGCGCAAATTAGTGACGATCTCTCCATAAGTATTCATCCTGAACTTTACGCCTCTTGATGAATCGGTCGTAAGTATTTCTCCACGAATATGCGCCACATCCATCTCGTGCGAATATCCATGCAGCATATTAATTTGTTTTCCGGCTAGTTCAAAAGATACGGTGGGAAAAGTAGGGGCACCCATTCTGGCAGTCATGTCAACCGTCTCAACATTGGTGAAATGCCCTATTAGAAAAAGCGAGAGTATAAAAACAATTATTGTATATATAATCTTAATGATAGTTTTTTTCATTATATATCCTATGTCCTAATTCCATTGACTTATTACACTCATCGCGGTAATATTTTTCTAACTTTAAAACGTCAGATACATGCGCTAAAGCGCAGATAGGGGGATTTTATGAGTTACCCTGTTCTTTATCGTAAACGTATTATTCCGAATGAGTGCATCCTTTTGAAGGACGATCGTATCCTGCAATGCGATGATAACACCATTGTCACGGCGTGGGAAGCAATACACCCACGGTCAGACTTATCTCATGGTTATTCCTGTTACTATTTAAAACGCGGTTACAAAATCAGCAAGTTTTATCGTGCCGACTCAAGCCTTATGTACTGGTACTGCGATATAGTTGAATACCAGAAAGGCCCGGAGGAAAACTCCATCGTAACCCTGGATCTTCTTGCCGACGTAGTAATATATCCCGACGGCAAAATCCGCATTCTCGATCTGGATGAGCTCTCTGATGCTTTTGAGCAAAAGCTCATAGATGAAAAACAGTTAAAAACAGCCCTCCATTCACTTGGTGACCTGATGGATGCTATCTACGAGAACAGCATTTCAGCTCTCGAAGCACCCATAATAAAAGCTATTCTTTAATCTATACTATGCCTTCCACTTATGTGGAAGGCATTTGCATACATAAATATAATAATGTTTAATAGAAAACGTGGCCTCCGATATTTATACCCGAAAGTCCCGGTATGGGTGTCCTGAAATATACGCAGTTGCCCACGTTCGTAGCGCCACCCATAGCAGCATCTGCTGCCTGATAGCAGGATTCTGTTGCATCTCCGTTAGCAAGAGCCAAAGCAAGCCTTCCGCTTGCAACAGGTGAAAACTGACCTGACTGATAGATAACTCCCACAACCGTATCAGGATAAACAGAACTCAGCACTCTGTTTATTACTACAGCACCAACAGCAACTTTACCCTCATAAGGCTCACCACCTGCCTCACAATAAATCAAATTCGCGAGAAGGTATCTGTCACCATCTGCAAATGATACCTCTGAAATATTCCTCCATTTCGATTTAGCAGCCAGTTTAGAAAGTCTGATTTCTTCAGCAAGCTTTGCCTCCAAAGCCTTTACATCGGCATTTTGTTCAGCAACCTGATTTTCATACTCTCTCGCCTTGTTCTCAATATTTTTGGCTTCCTCTTCAGCATCTGAAATATTCTGTTTATACGCGCTAATACTTCCACTGGTTTTACTAACAAGCCCTGAAACCCTGCTCTGTTCCGCTTCTACCTGAACCTTACATTCATCCAGTTCAGCCTTTTCCTGCTGAAGGTTTTTCTCCTTCTCATCAATCTGTACGCAGGTATTCTTATACTGGTCAAGCATCTTCCTGTCATACGCAGAAAGTGAAGCCACATAATTACTGTGATTCAAAAAATCAGCAAAATTTCCGGCATCAGCGAGCATATCCAAAAGCATGAAGCTCTCTTTTTCATAAATGAACTGCACGCGCTTCTTCATAGCTGCATACTGAGCATCCCTGGTATCTATGGCAGCAGCCAGTTCTTCCTGAGTCGTACTTATCTCATCAAGCTTAACATCAATCTGATCCTCAAGGTCAGATAGATTGTTGCTGACTTCCGTAAGCTGATCGTTCAAATCATCCAGCTTATTCTCAAGAGCGCTCTTCTGCTGATGCATATTTGAAATATCTTCTTTCTTGTCATCAAGCTGATCCTGAGTTTCACTCAGCTGCCCTTTTGTCTCATTCAGTTTGTCCTTTGCTTCCTGCAGTGCCTTCTTCGTGGCTTCCGTCGCCTTTACCTCAGTTCCTGCGCTCCCCCAGCACACACAAAGAACTATTGTCATCGTCACGGCAACAAGCCTGATGGCTCTTCCCCAATAACTCTTCACAATTATTCCTCTGGTCAAATTTCAATATGTATATTTTTACCCGATCTGCTATACGGATAATACTTCACCCCGGCAGCATCGAACATCTTCTTGGATGCTCTTGTAGCTGCGGAAGTACTGTATTTATCGCTGTCATAGACAACTGTTCTTATCCCTGCCTGGATTATAGCCTTAGCACATTCATTGCATGGGAAAAGAGATACATAAAGCTTAGCCCCTTCCAGGCTTCCACCTCTGTAATTCAAAATGGCATTAAGTTCACTGTGGGTAACAAAAGGATATTTGGTAGAAAGCTCATCTTCCCCATCTCTCTCCCAAGGAAAATCATCATCATCGCAGCCGATCGGAAAGCCATTGTATCCCATGGACAAAATCTTGTTGTCATCACTGACAATACATGTACCAACCTGCGTGTTGGGATCCTTTGAGCGCATAGCCGCAAGCTTCGCAACGCCCATAAAATACTCATCCCAAGAAATGTAATCTTCTCTTTTCATACGCTACCCCCTTTTTCTCTTTAATTCATCCCCTTCTTGCTGCCTTCCCCTCGGGGCGCACAACGTCCAGAGGACGTTGGCTTTGCGCCGACCGAAGCAGCGCGAAGACAGGTGGCGCGCAGCGCCGGATGAGGAGTTTACTCCATATCAGTTATCTCAGAAATTCTCCTGACATGCTTTTCAAGTCCTGAAAACTCCGTATCCAGGAATGTATCTACAATATCAATTGCCATGTCAGGACCAATCAGAGCACCGCCCATAGCAAGAACATTTGCATCGTTATGCTCTCTTGTCAGTCTTGCTGAATGAGGCTCACTGCAAAGTGCGCATCTTACGCCTTTAACCTTGTTGGCAACTATAGAGATACCAATACCTGTTGTACAAATAACAATACCCTTTTCACACTCACCATTTGCCACAGCCTCAGCAGCTGCTTTTCCGAAAATCGGATAATCACAGGAGTTTTTGTCATAGGTACCAAAATCCTTATATTCGATGCCTCTCTCCTTCAGGTGCTCTATCACAACCTGCTTAATGTCGAATCCGCCGTGATCGCTTCCAAGTGCTATCATTTTTCATACTCCTCTCAATAATATATATTTGATTTTTCTATAAATCGCCTTAAAACTAAACTTTCTCAGACCTTAACTACTTTATGTCCTGCTGCCTTAAGAAGTCTGTTCATGATTGCCTGACCAAGCCCTGTATCAGCAAAAGCCTCCGAATACATACAGCTCACATCCTCATCATCAAACTGCCTGAGAATACTGAAAAGATTTCTTGCAATCTCCTCCTCATCCTCACGACTTCCTGCGCATTTCACAACATCAGCATTATACTTTAATACAGTCTGCTTTGTCGCTATGACGCCGGTTTTTTCTCCGTTTTCCTTATGCTCTGCGAGTTTTAAATTTATATACTCAGTAACCTTCAGAGGGTCTCCTTCTACTATAGTAAGATCTCCTTTAGGTGCATAGTGTCTGTATTTCATTCCGGGAGCCTTAGGTTTAACCCCGCTGTCTGCACGAAGAATCGTCTTATCAATGCTGACATCTCCAAGTATATCCTCCAGCATCTTCTGCGTAACATATCCCGGCCTTAAAATCATCGGTACATCAGAAGTCAGATCAATTATTGTTGATTCCAGGCCTATTCCAACCTGTCCTCCATCGATTATCATATCAACTCTTCCGTCCAAATCCTCAATGCAGTATTTAGCCTCAGTGGGACTTGGTCTTCCTGAAAGGTTGGCACTCGGAGCAGCAATATATCCTCCTGACTGACGTATGAGTTCAGCTGCAATCTTATTACTTGGCATTCTGATCGCAACTGTATCAAGCCCTCCGGTAGTCTCATATGGAACCTCATCTGATTTTTCCATAATCATAGTAAGCGGTCCCGGCCAAAGTGCGTCAGCTAATTTATAAGCTGCATCCGGTAACTCTTTTACTATTTTTTTAATGGACTCCATATCCGCAACATGTACTATGAGCGGATTATCTGACGGTCTGCCCTTCGCGGCATATATCTTCTTAGAAGATTCCGGATTTAATCCATCCCCTCCAAGTCCATAAACCGTCTCTGTAGGAAAAGCGACAAGACCACCATTTTTAATGATCTCTCCTGCTTCCTTTAAAGCTTCTAACGCTTTATCATCTATATTCTGTTCATCTATTTTTGTTACAATTGTTTTCATTTCTACTAATTCTTCACTGAGCCATATAATTTGCTATTACATCCCACACATCGGATGACTCAAATCCGAGCGCCCATTCAGCAACTCCAGCTATTCCGGATGCCTGCATTACATTAAGCTTCGCCTCAAGAGACTTAGCGTCCTCGCTCCATATCTGATAAAAGTCCCCGTTGCTTGCTGTGCTTTCGCCATAGTACTGACAGGTTGCATCGTCCCACTTAAGTTCAATACCCTTTTCAGAAACAAAGCCATCTACAGCACTCATATGGATAGCTTTACTTGAAAGCTGTCCGCCACTTGTTGTCCAGACTCTGGTATAGAAAGGTACCGCATTTATAAGCTTTTCTGCGGGCACCTCCTCAAGTGCACTTTTTATACCGTTCTCAACATATCCGATCGAAGCAACTGATCCTGCTTCCTCAGATTCGGAATAATGCTCATCATAACCCATGATGATTATATAGTCAGCAATTATTCCCTGTTCTGTCAGATCATAATAATCATTAAAATTCATAGGAACATAATTATCTATTGATAGAATAATCTGATTAGCCCTACATGCCACGGACAACTCACGCAAAAATTCCACATAGGATCTTGAATAGCTCTCACCTATCTGCTCAAAATCCACATTTATTCCTTCAAATCCATATTCAGCCTGAAGCTGTATCAGATTTGAAATCAGGTTGGCTCTTGATGCAGCATGAGTCATAACTGCTTCCGTATCGCAACCATTAGGATTATTGAAGTTATCTACTGCAGCCCAAACCTGAGCACCAGCTGCATGCGCTGCTGTAATATAGTCATGTGTTGCAAAGTTTGAAATGCTACCATCATTTCCCTCAAGAGAAAACCATGTAGGTGCAACAACATTTAAACTCTTGGTTCCTGCAAGTACGCTTGAAACTGTTTCATTTCCGGCAACTCCGCCTATGGGATGGAAACCAAGATTCACCTTCGTACCAAGTGACATAGATGTATACTCTCCAAGAGCCACTTTCCCCTCTGAATTATCTGTATTCACAACCACAGGGGCTATATCTTTGATATTTTTATTTTCCAGATAGCCGATATGTCCGTCAGCGGTAATAACTCTTGACCATTCCTCCATCTCTTCGACGATAGTAACAGTCCCCGCAGGTGCCATGCTGACAATTTCACTTTTTCTGCCGCCAAGCTTTCTTATGGCAACATCCTTCTTAAGAGTTCCAGTTAAACTCTCGTGTTCGCTTCCAATATATATTCTGATTCTGGCAGGGCCATCATCCACGTAATTCTCATAATTCACAGAAGCAAACTTCTTTAAATAATCTACCGCTAGATACAGCTGTCCATCTTCGAGAAGTGCAGCAGGATATCCCAGATCCGAATTATCACCGGCAGTAGATGTAATATTATTCTCTCCTATAACTGTCGTATATGTAGCCGAAGGACCTGTATAAACAAGAATTCCGTCAGCCTCACCATAATAAAATCTGTTGCTTATATATTCCTGAACAAAATCAAAATCCAGATAATATTTTTCATTATAATATGAAGCCTTCTCCTCCATGAGTTCATCATTTAGGAACAACACTGCTTGCGTCTGGTCGGTCAATCCATAATACTCATTTAAGTCCACCTTATCCTTTGTATAAGACAAACGCTCATAAGCAATCTGACCCGCATATATTAATCCAAACAATATAATAAGAGCGATTATAAAAATCACCGGTTTAATCTTTTTCTTCATCTGTGACTCCTTCCAATCGCTTATTATACCATATTATTCAATTTTATTGCCATTTTGCCGACGTGTCTTTAATCCTTACTTTAAGCCCATACTCTGACACATGTAATTTTGTCTTAATTAGGCGTGTCTATGCTGTTGGTGGGGCCTCCAGTTCTTTAAATAGTCAACTAAAATTCTTTAATACCAGAATTCAGATTCCAAAAGAAGATTTATAATCAATTGTGATAGTTTCCTTAACCGCTTTCAAAATCTGTCTATAGTCTTATATGTTCATGGGTAAAAAGAATAGAATTATAGATCGTCGGCAGTCGGCACAGGTGCCTCTGCTGTATCACAATCTTTCCTTAGCTAAAATAACAATTCCTGCAAGCTAATTGTATTGTTGTTTGTTTGTATAAAAAATTATATTACAGGTATTTTGTTGATTTCTTCCCGAGATTATCGGTTGAACTTGTAAGACATTCCGCCAAGACCGACGGAACATTTCAATATTCATTATTGTTGTGTACCATGCCTCCTCCCCGATACGTAATACAGAGGCACCACGAGATAGTAATATACACGACGCAAATCACATTGTCAATACCATTATCAAAAATTAATAATTTTATAATCCCACCCCTATATATGAAATTATAAAACATGTCGATACATCTATTGACACATGGAGTCCTATACTTTAACATTTAATAACTAAAAATATATTAAATCCACCTTATTTATATGGAGGGCATCGCATGAAAATTGAGCGCGTAAATGATTGCCAGATTCGATGCACACTTACAAAAGAAGACCTTGCAAGCAGAGAGCTTAAAATAAGTGAGCTTGCTTATGGAACTGAGAAAGCTAAGGACCTGTTTAGAGATATGATGCAACAGGCTAATTATCAGTTCGGTTTTGATGCGGAAGATATTCCGCTTATGATTGAGGCCGTTCCGATCAATTCAGAATGCATCATTTTAATAATAACTAAGGTTGAAGACCCTGAAGAACTTGATACCAGATTTGCAAACTTCTCTCCTGCAATTCAGAGCGAAGTATCCGGAGCAGATTCTGATGCTTCCGATGAAGAAGATGTTATGGATCTTTTCCAACGTCTTAAAAGCGAATCTGAGTCTGACATCGACGATATAGACAGAGTCTTAAATGGTGGCAAACCTCAGAGAAGCAGTAAAATGGCTGAACGTAGCAAACCTGCTGTTGATCCGTTTTTCCTATTCTCATTTGCTTCAATGCATGATGTTATGAAATTTGCATCACTGAACAGAATATCAGTTTCAATAAGGAACACTTTGTATAAGAGTGACTCGAATGGCAGACTTTATCTTCTGCTTCATCCTGATAATGAATCTGCATCAGTACTGCACAAGCTCTGCTCCATCCTTTCCGAATATGGAAGGTCAGAATCCTCAAGTTCTATAAGCGAGCAGTATCTTGACGAGCACTATCAGACAATTATCAGAGATAACGCTATTCAAAAACTTTCAACAATTTGATTTTGAGGCATCTACACACATTAGTAGCTGTTTTAAACAAATGAGCAATCAAAAAGGCTTCGGACTTTCGTCCGAAGCCTTTCTTTTGTTTAGTTATACAGGTAGCTCTGCTCTCGCAGTCTCCACAACAGAATTATTCGTTATCGTAAAGAGTAACGAGCTTGTTGAGGTATGCAAGACGCTCCTGTGCATTCTCCTTAGACTTAGCATAGAGCTTCTGTGCTCTCTCAGGATTCTTGAGCTTAAGTGAAAGGTATCTAACCTCACCATCAAGGAAGTCCTGATACTCCTCTGTAGGAGCCTTGCTGTCAAGTGAGAACTTCTTCTCAGCTGCAGGATTGAAGCGGAACATATGCCAGTAACCTGTTGCTACTGCCTTCTTCTCCTCGTCCATAACCTTGTTCATACCGGACTTGAGACCCTGGTTGATACAAGGAGCATAAGCGATGATGAGTGAAGGTCCCGGATATGCCTCAGCCTCTGCGATTGCCTTAAGTGTCTGGTTCATATCAGCACCCATAGCGATCTGAGCAACATATACATAACCGTAGCTCATTGCGATAGAAGCAAGATCCTTCTGCTTGATTTCCTTACCGCCTGCTGCGAACTGTGCAACTGCACCTGTAGGTGTAGCCTTTGATGACTGTCCGCCTGTATTTGAGTAAACCTCAGTGTTAACAACGAGAACGTTTACATCCTTACCGGAAGCAAGTACGTGGTCGAGACCACCGAATCCGATATCGAATGCCCATCCGTCACCACCGAAGATCCACTGTGACTTCTTAGCTGCGAAGTCCTTATTCTTAAGAACATACTTAGCAGCATCTGAGCTGTCTCCTGCAAGTGCAGCAACGAGCTCTTCTGTAGCAGCTGTGTTTGTAGCACCATTTGAGAATGTATCAAGATACTTCTGAGCTGCATCCTTAGCAGAACCGCTGCCAGCTGCGATCTCTTCTACCTTCTCCTTGATAGCATCACGGAGTGCGTTCTGTGCAAGAACCATACCGAAACCAAACTCAGCGTTATCCTCGAACAGGGAGTTATCCCATGCAGGACCCTGGCCCTTTTCGTTTACTGTGTAAGGTGTTGAAGGTGAGGAGTTACCCCAGATTGATGTACATCCTGTAGCGTTAGCAACGTACATTCTGTCACCAAAGAGCTGAGTAACAAGCTTAACATAAGGTGTCTCACCACAACCTGCGCAAGCGCCTGAGAACTCAAGGAGAGGCTGCTTGAACTGTGAACCTCTGATTGTTGTCTCTTTAAGCTTCTCAACAACTTCTGTCTTAACAGGAGTCTTAACAGCATAATCGAAGTACTTCTGTTCATCCTTGTTGTCAGCGATAGCACCCATCTTAAGTGTCTCGCCAGCCTTGTTACCTACGCAGACATTAGCGCAAGATCCGCAACCTGTACAATCAAGTGCAGAGATAACAACTGAGAACTTGTATCCAGGAACTCCGTTGAGATCCTTTGTCTGAAGTCCTTCAGGAGCCTTAGCAACTTCATCATCAGTAAGAGCAACTGTTCTGATTGCAGCGTGAGGACAAACGAGTGAGCAGAATCCACATTCTACACACTTTGTTGCATCCCACTTCGGAACGTTAACTGCAATACCTCTCTTCTCGAATGCAGCTGATCCACTAGGTGTAGAACCATCAACATAAGGAAGAAGGTCAGAAACCTTAAGAGTGTTACCTTCCTGAGAATTAACCTTAGACTGGATGTTATTTACGAAGTCTACAACGTCCTTACGATTGCCCTTAGCTTCTGTGAACTCAAGGCCTTCGTCCTTTGCATCCTTCCAGCTCTCCGGAATCTCAACCTTGATGAGGTTCTTCGGATCTGCACCGGCATCGATAGCAGCCCAGTTCTTCTTAACGACATCTTCACCCTTACGGCCGTATGTCTTCTGAGCAGCATCCTTCATGAACTTGATTGCATCTTCTTCAGGAATGATCTTTGTGATGTTGAAGAATGCAGACTGAAGGATTGTGTTAATTCTTGTAGGACCCATACCTACTTCAACACCGATCTTAGAACCATTCATGATGTAGAAGTTGATCTTGTGGTCATACATGAACTTCTTAACCTGGCCAGGAATCTCAGTCTCAAGCTGATCTACTGTCCAAGGGCAGTTAAGAAGGAATGATCCTCCATCAACAAGCTCCTGAGCCATGTTGAACTTGCGGATGTATGAAGGATTGTGGCAAGCTACGAAGTCTGCCTTCTTGATGAGGTAAGTTGACTTGATAGGAGTCTTACCAAATCTAAGGTGAGACATTGTAACACCACCTGACTTCTTAGAGTCATAATCGAAATATGCCTGAGCATACATGTCTGTGTTGTCACCGATGATCTTGATAGAGTTCTTGTTAGCACCAACGGTACCATCTGCACCAAGACCCCAGAACTTACAGTTTGTTGTTCCCTCAGGAGTTGTAACGAGAGGCTCACCAGCATCAAGTGAAAGATGTGTAACATCATCGTTGATACCGATTGTGAACTGCTCCTTATCTGTGTTGTTAAATACAGCAACGATCTGCTCAGGAGTTGTATCCTTAGAACCAAGACCGTAACGTCCGCACATAACAGGAACTGACTCAAACTTTGTGCCCTTGAGAGCTGCGATAACATCAAGAGCAAGAGGCTCACGGTAAGAACCGGGCTCCTTTGTTCTATCAAGAACAGCGATTCTCTTAACGCTTGCAGGAATAGCATCAACAAGTGCCTTAGCATCGAAAGGACGATAAAGTCTAACCTTAACTACGCCAACCTTCTGACCCTTCTTAGCAAGGTAATCGATTGTCTCCTCGATTGTATCGTTAACGGAACCCATAGCGATGATGATTGTCTCAGCATCAGCTGCTCCGTAGTAGTTGAAAAGCTTGTAATCTGTTCCAAGCTTAGCATTAACCTTGTCCATGTACTTCTGAACAATTGCAGGAAGCTCATCATAACCAGTGTTGCAAGCTTCTCTTGCCTGGAAGAAGATATCAGGGTTCTGAGCAGAGCCCATCTGACGAGGATGATTCGGGTTAAGAGCGTTAGCCTTAAACTCGTCAATTGCCTCGTGATTTACCATCTCGTCGAGATCCTTGTAATCCCAAACCTCGATCTTCTGGATTTCGTGTGATGTACGGAAACCATCAAAGAAATTAATGAAAGGAAGTTTTCCTTCTATTGCAGACATGTAAGATACAGGTGTAAGATCCATAACCTCCTGTACACTTGAGCTGCAGAGCATTGCAGCACCTGTCTGACGGCATGCATAAACATCAGAATGATCACCGAAAATGTTCAGCGCATGTGAAGCAACACAACGAGCTGATACATTGAACACACCGGGAAGTCTCTCACCTGCTACTTTGTAGATATCAGGGATCATAAGAAGAAGTCCCTGTGATGCAGTATAAGTAGATGTAAGTGCACCTGCTACAAGAGATCCGTGTACAGCACCTGCTGCACCTGCCTCTGACTGCATCTCTGTGATCTGTACTGTACGGCCGAAGATGTTCTTCTTACCGGCAGTTGCCCACTCATCAACATGCTCAGGCATAACTGATGAAGGTGTGATCGGGTACATGGCAGCAACTTCAGTGAATGCATATGAAGCATATGCAGCAGCTTCGTTACCGTCCATGGTTTTCATGTTTCTTGCCATTTCTATTCCTCCTACCTTATATTATTGTGATCGCGGGGGCAAAAGAAATTGTCGGAATTTCCCACAACCACTAGCCTATGGATTTTCAGGATAGGCATGTTAAGCTTTTACACACCTATGCCGAGAAACCTATGTAGCGCGCACATTTCGCGCAATTTAAATTCTAACATTGTGATTTATCAAAGTCAACGAAATCACGCCATTTATAGGGCTTTAGAATGATAATTTTTCTAAACAAAATTACGATTTGATAAAAAAAATAAATCTTTTATAAACTGACGCTTTATAGATAAAAGTTATCGTTAAATTGCTTGATAAAAAAAGACAATTATATTATCATATCCTTTGTAGTAGGTAATGTTTGATTGGTGGTGGCTCACCGATCGTTAAAATATTACAAACTTTTATTTCAGGAAGGAGATTTTTGATATGGCATACGTTATTAGTGATTCTTGCATCAGCTGCGGATCATGCGCAGGTCAGTGCCCTGTTTCAGCTATTTCTCAGGGAGACTCACAGTTCAACATCGATCCTGATACATGCATCGATTGCGGTTCTTGCGCAGCTCAGTGCCCTGTTTCAGCTATTTCTCAGGGTTAATTATTTTGAAATAAAAACTCCGAAGCTTTCGCTTCGGAGTTTTTTATTTGCCCTCATCCGTCAGCTTCGCTGACACCTTCCCCCAAAAGGGGGAAGGCTTTATCAATCTTTACCCTCTCTCTGGGGGTAGACTTCAACATTTTATCCCTTCCCCCTTTGGGGGAAGGTGGCGCAAAGCGCCGAATGAGGGGCATTATTCAAAATTACTCTTTCTTGAAGGCTCCAAATTCGCGAACTTCGTAAATTCAGGAAGCCAAGCAAGCTCTACGGTTCCAATCGGACCATTTCTCTGTTTTGCTATGATTATCTCAGAAACACCTTTCCTCTCAGTATCCTTGTTATAATAATCATCTCTGTAGATAAACATAACCATATCTGCATCCTGCTCAATGGCACCGGACTCACGCAGATCAGACATCATAGGCCTGTGATCAGGTCTTTGTTCTACTGCTCGCGATAACTGTGAAAGCGCAACTACAGGAACATTAAGTTCTCTGGCAAGAGCTTTCAGAGCTCTGGAAATTTCCGATACCTCCTGCTGTCTCGATTCTGATGAACGCTTTCCGCTACCACTCATGAGCTGCAGGTAATCGATCATAATAATATGCAGATTGTGCTCCATCTTATATTTTCTGCACTTTGACTGGAGCTCCTGTATTGAAATACCGGGCGTATCATCAATTATGAGATGTGACCTTCCGATAAGATCTGCACTCTCGATAAGATTTTCCCAATCCATATCCGTCATATTACCAGTTCTTATGTGCTGTGAATCAACATGTGATTCCATTGACATAAGACGGTTAACCAGCTGCTCCTTTGACATTTCCAGTGAGAATACTGCAACTGTTTTATCCTGATGAAAAGCCATGTACTGAGCTATATTAAGCACAAATGCAGTTTTACCCATTGAAGGACGGGCTGCTATCAGAATAAGATCAGAGGGCTGAAAACCAGCAGTTTTATAATCAAGATCCGTAAACCCTGTAGCCAAACCTGTAACAGTTCCCTGCAGTTTACTCGCCATCTCAATTTTATTCAGCGCATTCATGACGATCTCGCTGATAGGAACAAATTCACCGCTGTTTTTCAACTGCGTAATACGGAAGATTTCCTTCTCCGTATCAGTCATAAGATCTGCCAGATCCTTATTATCGTTGTAACACTCGTTAATGATATCGCCACAGGAATGAATCAGTTCTCGAAGCTTACTCTTTTCATGGACAATTTCCGCGTAGAATTTCACATTTGCGGATGTCGGAACCGAACTCGCCATTCCGAGAATATAATTCATATCATAAACTTGAGGCGGCGCATTCTTTTCCTTAAGATGATTCTGCAGAGTAACTCCATCAACCGGAGTGCCCACCTGATGCAATTCAACCATAGCTTCAAATAGCATTCCCAGCTGTCTATTGTAAAAATCATCCCCTGAGATCATCTCGGATGCAATCTGTATTGCATCCTTATCAATTAGCATAGCACCAACTACCGACTGTTCAGCCTCCAGACTGTTCGGCATGGTACGCTGTATTACATTTTCTTCGGGCATATCAAGCCTCCGTAACAGAAACCTTGAGTGTGGCGGTAACCTGAGGGTGTAACTTTACCGGAACCTCAGTTGTGCCAAAGTTACGGATAGGCTCAGAGAGCTGAATCTTCTTTTTATCAATCTCAAATCCAAACTGTTTCTTAGCTTCAGTTGCAATTTCCTTTGATGAAACTGAACCAAAAACTCTTCCGCCTTCACCGGCCTTCATAGTAAGACGAACTGTTGCCTTCTCTATCTCCTTCGCATATTCCTGCATCTTCTCAAGAAGAGCCTGAGCATCTCTGGCGTCTTTTGCCTGATGATTTTTCAGATTTGTGAGGTTAGCCTTTGTAGCCTCAACACCAAGCTTCTTAGGTAAAATGAAATTGGATGCATAACCATCACTTACCTTGACTATATCTCCCTTTTTTCCAAGAGACTTAACGTCCTCCAATAAAATTATCTCCATAACTTCCTCCTCCGTAGTTCATATTATTCATAAATCTAATTTTCTTAGAAATAATCCGTTTTAGTTTCATAATTGTCAGGACAACTCACCGGCTTCAATCATGCTATCCAGCTGTCCTTTTACAATGTTTATTGCCTCATCCATACTGATGCCTTCAAACTGACATCCTGCCGAACTGATATGTCCGCCACCGCCAAGCTTTTCCATAATAATCTGCACGTTGACCTCATCTATTGATCTGGCACTGACGTAAATCTGGTTCTGATATTCAGTAAGTGTAAAGCTTGCCTTGATGCCCTTAATGTTCAAAAGTTCATTGGCAGCCTGTGCTGCAACAATTGTAGGACTCTGTACTTCATCCGTCGCACATACAGAAATCGCATAGTTTCCACGGTAAATCTCAGCCTGGCCAACAGCATCTGCCTTAGCCTTATAATCCGTCGCATCCTCTCTGAACAGTTTTCTTACTCTGGTGACATCAGCACCGTTCCTTCTAAGGAAAGCAGCTGCCTCAAAGGTTCTTACACCGGCCTTGTTCATGAAATTGTTTGTATCAACAACAATTCCGGAATACATACTATCTGCTTCTTCAGGTCTTATCTTGACTGTCTCATCAATATACTGCAGAACCTCTGAAACCATCTCACAGGCACTTGATGCGTAAGGCTCTACATACGATAACGTCGCATTCTCAATCACTTCAGCACCCTGTCTGTGATGATCCAAAACAACAATTGTCTTACAGAACTTCAAAAGCTCCGGACACTCAGTAATACTCGGTCTGTTGACATCAACCACAACCAAAACTACATTATTGCCGGCTATATCTATAGCCTGCTGATTGCTGATGATCATATCCGATTCATATTCCGGATTATCTTTGAAAAGATCAACCAAGGGCTTCATGGAATTAGTAACATCGTTTAAAACAATGTGACATCTTCTGTCCAAGGTCTTAGCTATTCTGTATATTCCGACTGATGATCCAAAACTGTCTACATCACCCAGTCTGTGTCCCATGACAATTACAGTATCCTTGCCATTGATGATTTCCTTAAGCGCATGAGCTTTAACTCTGGCCTTAACCCTTGTTGACTTCTCAACCTTCTGACTCTTACCTCCAAAGTAAGTAATCTCATCGGGAGTCTTTACTACCGCCTGGTCACCGCCTCGTCCCAGTGCAACATCTATCGCATTTCTCGCAAACTCATAATTCTGAGCATAGGACAAACCATCTATTCCAACACCAATACTGAGTGTAACAGCCATCTCATTACCGATATTAACAGTTTTAACATCCTCGAGAATATCGAAACGCACTTCTTTAAGATACTGCGCCGATTTCTTAGGCATTACGACGAAATATTTATCCTTCTCTATCTTCTTTGCGATACCATCACAGGTAGCAATGTACTTGTTGATTTTTCTGTCTATAAGTGCTGTTAAAAGGGATCTTCTGACCTCCTCAACACTTTCAAGCGCCTCATCATAGTTATCAATGTAAATCAGACCTGCTGCAAGACTCTGAGAATCAACCTCATTTATTGCCAACTTCAATGCAGTCTCATCAAAAAGATAAACTGCTACAAGATATCCTTCATAACCATCTGACTCAATAATGTCACTATTTGCTGCCATCTCCTCAAGAGATATCTTCTTCATCTTAAGAGTGAAATAATTGCCATCAAATTCAACATCCTGATGCGTCTCCTCCTCACCAACCGGAAACTTCTCAGGTGTGATTGAAGGAAAAAGAACAGAGATAGACTTATGAAATCCTTTCTCCTGATGAACAGCCCTCTCAAAAGCGACATTAGTCCATACTACTTTTCCTGTATCATCAAGAAGAGCATGTGGAAGATCCAGCTCTCTTAAAAGTCTCTTCTGTATCTGCCCATATTCCGTAGCAAAGCTAACCAATTCATTCATGATAATCGGCTTGTTATAGAAATCGAGATAGATAACTGCCATAAAATATAAGGCTGCAAACGCCGCAACTATAAGCCCTGCAGTAAAATCTACAGTAAACACTGCAATCATTACGAGAGCTAAAAGAATCCCCAGATAAATAAAAATACGAAGAAATGTCTTCAGTTTTCCCTTCAACCTGATTCTTGCCTTAGGCATGACTTCTTTTCTCCATCTCCCAAAATTTTGTGCATATATCTTATAATAACATAAAAAGACACTTCTTAGAATTCCTTCTAAAAAGTGTCTTCAAAATCATTTTTAAATAGCCAATGCTATTACTCTGCCTCGTAAGGCATAAGTGCAAGGTGTCTTGCACGCTTGATAGCTGATGTAAGCTCTCTCTGGTGCTTAGCGCAGTTACCAGTGATACGTCTGGGAAGGATCTTTCCACTCTCGGAAACAAACTTCTTCAGCTTTGCTGTATCTTTGTAATCAATAACATTGTCTTTTCCACAGAAAACGCAAACTTTCTTTCTTCTGTGCATACCACCTTTTCTTCTTACAGGAGAATCGGTTCTATCAGACTTATTGAAAGCCATTGTGGTACCTCCTTATCGAATTTCAGTTGACAACACCCCACCGGGTATTACAAATCAATTAATTGAATGGAAGCTCTTCATCAATTCCATCAGGAAGATTGATGAAACCATCACCAGCTCCGTTGCTACTGGGAGCTTCGAATGCGGGTGCCTGTGAGCCACCTGAGAATCCACCGTTTCCATTCTGAGCATTTTTGCTCTCAGCAAACTCCTGATCCTCAACTACAACTTCAGTAGTGTATACTTTCTGGCCATCCTTATTGGTATAGCTACCAGTCTGGATGCGGCCTGTTACGGCCATCTTGGTTCCCTTTTTAAGATACTTCTCAGCAAACTCTCCGGCTTTGCCAAACGCTACACAGTTAATAAAATCTGCTGTCTGACCGTCCTGATTGTTTCTGTTAAATCTTCTGTCTACTGCAAGTGTATATCTCGCAATTGCAAGAGAACTCTCCCCCTGAGAATATCTAACCTCAGGATCTCTTGTTAAACGTCCCATAAGTATAACTTTATTCATATTTTTTCTCGTCCTTTTCTATTTAGGCCTCGTCCTGCTTAACAAGCAAATAACGAATGACGCCATCGACGATGCGGACACGCTTCTCGATATCAGCAGGAGCTGTAGGCTCTGCATCAAAGTGAATGAAATAATAGAAGCCTTCATTCATCTTGTCGATCTCGTAAGCAAGTTTCTTCTTGCCCCACTCATCAACATTTGTGATCTGTCCGCCGAATCTCTCGATCAAAGCTTTGCACTTGTCAACTGCTGCTGCTCTGGCGTCGTCTTCGATCTTTGCGTTAACGATAACGGCTAACTCATATTTTGTCATGCTTTCTTACCTCCTTTTGGTCTCTGGCTACCGCTTTCAGTACGGTAACAAGGAAATTATCACAGAGATAGACTTTACCACAAAACATGAATTTAAGCAAGCAAAATTGGCCTAATTTATGATAGTCAGAATTAATACCAAATAGGCTGACAATTCTATTTCTTCTATATATAGTATATCTATTGCTTTATTATCCATTTCAGATACTAGAACTGGTTCCCCATCTCGACAAAACATTACAGTCATTCAAACTGCTAATATTTTCAAGACCCAAATTCCTTCAATAGATCATTACTGTCTATTAGCCTCTTTGAAAACTGACTAATGCCATGCATTATAACTGACTAAATACCTCTCCGATAGGTCCCTGAATTACAAGATCTGCCTGCGAATCCCTTGTTGTAGCCTGTTTATTTACTAATACCAGCTTATGACCACGATAGTAATCTATAAGACCTGCTGCAGGATAAACAACAAGAGATGTTCCACCTATAATCAGCACATCAGCATTGGCAATATAATTAACTGCCTTGCTCATGACATCCATATCAAGCCCTTCTTCATAAAGAACTACATCAGGCTTAATCCTACCACCGCAATCACAATATGGAACACCTTCGCATTCGGCCATATAATCAAAATCATAGAATTTTCCACATTTTTCGCAATAATTTCTATGGACACTTCCATGAAGCTCCAGTACTTCCTTACTTCCCGCAGCCTGATGAAGTCCATCTATGTTTTGAGTAATAACTGCCTTGAGCTTTCCTTGCTTTTCCCACTCAGCAAGCTTTAAATGTGCCTTATTGGGCTTAATACCTTTAACCAGAAGCTTATCCTTATAAAATCTAAAAAATTCTTCAGGCATTCTCACATAAAAACTGTGGCTAAGCATCTGCTCCGGCGGATATTTATAATGTTGATGATACAGTCCATCCTCACTTCTGAAATCCGGAACACCGCTCTCAGTAGAAACCCCGGCACCACCAAAAAACACAATATTATCAGAACCATCTATAAGTTCTTTTAACTCTCTGATCTTGTCATCCATAGATATCGCCTTTCTTCAATGAAAACCGCTGCCAATCTATACCAGATAAAACCTTACTATTAATCCAATATGTTTCTGATGTAATACTATTTTTTTCAAAGGAATGCTAAACAGATAATCAAAATCCCGCTTTTTTAAGAAGATCCGCCAATGAAGTAGTTGCCTCTCCCTCACTCTCGAACTCTATCTTCTCTTCTGTTATCTCAGTAGCTGCAATATCCTGTAACGCTTTCATACTAAGGCTAAGCTTACCATCTTTAATAGCTGTTACCTTAACCTTAACTTTATCACCAACTTTAAGTACAGCACTTGGATGAGCTATTCTCTGATTAGAAATCTGTGAAATATGCACCAGTCCTGAAAGACCGTTGCCAAGATTTATGAAAGCGCCATAATCCTGAAGACTCTCAACTGTACCTTCTGTCACAAGACCTACCTGAACATTCGATACTTTTTGAGCTCTCTCCTCATCGGCTTTTTCTCTTAAAATCTCTCTTGCGGAAAGCACCAACTTCTTATCCTTTTCATCAGCAGTTATAACTCTGACATCAATCTTTTTCCCTACGAAATCCTTAAGTGCTTCATCTTCTATATAGTTAAGAGATAATTTAGAAGCAGGAATAAACGCTCTGATTCCCTCAAGATAACATACAACACCACTCTTTACTGCTTCACTGATAGTTACAGAAACATTTTCCTTGCTCTCGAAAAGTTGCTTTAACTTGTCCCATGCAAGAACCTGCGTTGCTTCTTTCTTTGACAAAAGAATATTACCGTTTCCGTCATCAGTTGCAACAACAGTTGCCTCAACCTCGTCACCAACCGAAATATCAGTTCTTATGTTAAACTTAGGATCATCGCTTAAATCCTCAGCTTTAATAACACCCTGGGTATAATATTTGATATCAAGAAGAACATAGGTGTCTTCCACACCTATAACTGTTCCCGTAAGAATATCTCCCTCTTTAATCTGTCTAAATGATCTGTCAATCTCGTCTTTGAAATCTTCCATTGATTCCATTTTGAAATTCCTCCCTCCTTAGTCCGCATATCCACGGACAAAACTTTTCAATACTCATCTGAAATAAATTATACACCGCTAAAATAAAGAATTGTACCTATATTTTAAGCAAACAAAAAAGCCTTAAATGCTTGTTACATGCATTTAAGACTTACTATTAAAGGTGACTGACGGATTTGAACCGACGATCAGGGAGTTGCAGTCCCACGCCTTACCACTTGGCTAAGTCACCATATATGACTCCGACGAGGCTCGAACTCGTGTTACCGCCGTGAAAGGGCGATGTCTTAACCACTTGACCACGGAGCCGTGTTTCCTGTATTACAGGTTTTTCGATTGTAGGTCTCCGTACAACCAGCTCCCCAAGTAGGACTCGAACCTACGACACTTCGGTTAACAGCCGAATGCTCTACCGACTGAGCTATTGAGGAAAATTAAACCATGCGATGCATGGTTTAAACAGTGATCTGAATGCTTGCATTCAAGGCACTGTTTAAATCGTGCATCATAGGGCGCAAGCCCGACAGTCGGGATTGCTTGCAATCGCGACGGAGGCATGGTTTTAAGCATCGAAATGCTTTAGCCTTTCCGTACCTTCAAAACCGAACACTGAATACATTTTAGATCCGTTTCTTTTGTTCTATATCCATATTGGACAAGCCCTCGACCTATTAGTACACATCAGCTGAACACGTTACCGTGCTTACACCTTGTGCCTATCTACCTCATAGTCTCTAAGGGGTCTTACTCCATAAAGGAGGGATATCTCATCTTGAGGGGGGCTTCACGCTTAGATGCCTTCAGCGTTTATCCCTTCCGGACTTGGCTACCCAGCCTTATGCATCTGGCGATGCA